>JBBQZX010000012.1:0-136645 GCA_038207335.1 Chthoniobacterales bacterium
GAATGGCGACTCGTGCTCAGCAATCACCTGCTGCTCGAATACGAGGAAGTCTTGAAACGCAACGCCGCCGAGATCGCGCTCACGCACGACGAAGTGGATCGTTTTCTCAACGCCATCTGTCAGGCCGCCGATTGCTTTCAACTACCAGCACCACAACCGCCGCGCTTGCCCGATGCCGACGACGAACCGCTTTTGCGGCTCGCGGAAACATCCGGCGCACGGCTCATCACCACGCACAATCTCCGCCACCTTCGCCCTGCGCTGGCGCACGGAGTCGCCGTCTTGCCACCGCGCGAGTTTCTGCGCATCTTGTCCACATTAGCCATGACGACGCTCCGAGCCGCAATTCCCGACGACCTGCACGAAGCCGTGCTCGCCCAAGCCGAGCGCGAGCACATCAGCGTGGACGCCCTCATCTCGCGCACCCTGCGCGCCGCTGTCGCCTTCCCGTTGCTTGGCCTGAGTGTGCAGGAGCGCGCCGCTAGCGGAAACTGGGAGGACTTCGATCGCATCATGGTCCGCGTTCCCGACGCACCCCCAGTGCCGGGTGACGAGCGCTAGGATCGCAACCACTTATGCCCGACGGATGCCCGATCTGTTCCGGTGGACGTATTCGGGCCTTTAATTGGCGTATGGCAGTGGCAGGAGACGCTGACCTGCACTCCTACTCACGGAGTATGTATCGACGCGAGGCCTTGCGTCGTGGTTCGTTTTGGGGCTGCAAGCGCTGCAATGACTTGTTTTATCTGGATGACAGCGGCGCGGACATGTATCACATCGGCAGCGATAAAGCAGAAATGTATCGGAGGCTCGCGGAGGCACCCCCTCGTCTGACGGATGCTCTCTACGCGAAAGCCGAGTCGTTGAATCCGATCAACGGCAACGTCGGATGCAGAGTTACGACAACGAGTGGAAAGGTAGTGGACGTTGCGGAAATTAAATTTCAGCGCTTCCCTGAAGCGCTTTTCTGGGTGGATGGTCCGCCTCACCTTTGCACCGAGATTGCTGAAATCGAATCGTCACCCTACGCTCTGCCACATTCGATCCGCAGAGCATCATATTCGGCTAAGGATATTATGGTCGGTGATGAGTGCGTCGGCTACGAGCCTACTCCAATTGAATCTCCGCACGGGCGGGTCTTCCTTCTGGCAGAATTTTCGACTTTCTTTGCCTACAAGCACCTTCGCGGATGCGATATGCAATTTTCGACGAAGCGTCCGCCTTACTGGTCACTTCTAGGCCCGCCAATAAAGTATCACTTCCCGAGCGACTTGGTTACGACGTTTCTGGCAGATCCGCGCGAGCACTAACCGATCTCTTCTGAAACGATGCTTACTGATTTGACCCGGAATAGCTGACAGTCGACGACGTCAGCACTGTTCACGTCAAAGATTGCAAGAATGTGTCCGAGACCAAGCGCGCTATGATATGCGACACCGTCAAACCCAGCATGGCGAAAAGCTTCGGCGAGGATTTGTGTTGGGGCGTAGTCAGCGAGAAAATCGTTGCGTGTAACGGGCTGCGAAAAGGCCTGAGCAACCAATTGCCAGTTTGCCTCCTCGCGTTCAGCCGAAGCAGGTTCAGCGAGATAGAACGGGTATCCCGGGGTTGCCGACGAGCAGTTTAAAATCCGCAGCGTCCGATTCGTCCTGAGAGCCGCTAACGATACGTGCACTCCGACCCAAGGCCGAACCTCTGCAATCGCAGTATCGCGAGCGATCACGGCATCGCGATGAATGGTGGTGTAAAGGCATGGTATTCCCTTCGGATTCGCTCGCCCTTCCGTTGCTTCGAACGGAAGCGGTTTCATCCGCTCAAAAAGGTGCGGGGCTATACCCACTCTTGTCTCTTCGCTATCATAAAGTTCAATCGGTCGCCAGCCATGACCGAGCTGCGCACGCCAGAGCTCAGCGCCAGACGGCACAAATTCTTGTCTCTTGGAAGCGCTGTCCAAAACCGCGTCGAGAAACGCTTGCTGCTCGGTAGTGCGTGCGTAGCGCCACTTCGTGGTAACGGAGGCAGCGAACTGCATGTAGCTTTTCCACGAATCGAACTCGGGCATGTCGAGATTCTAAGCGGTAGAGTTCTTTAGTGCGTATGGAATTATTGGGAGGAACGCGGCAGCATCACCCCGGTGGAGACGAATCCCCACCGGGGCTTTGCTTTTCCTCCTCTCAAGCCGCGAGCGCGTAGCGGCGGAAGAAGCCGTTCAGCTCCTCTACTTCGCCGGCGGCATCGTCCGGCTCGTTGAGCGCCTCGAGCCTCGGCAGTTCTGCCTCGATGAACCGCGAGAGCGCTTCGACCGGCGGCGCGACGGCGAGTTCTTCGCCGGCCTGCTTGCGCGCGACGAGTTCAGCGAGCGCGGCGCGCACGTCGGCTTCGTCGAGCACGCCTTTGATCAGTTGCGCGATGAGCATCGGCACCTGGCCGAGCTGGCGCTCGATCCAGCGGCACGCGAGCAGCGGACGGAAGACGTAGAGATACTTCTTCAGACTCACCTCCTCGCGACCGCGCAGGTAGTCGCGCCAGTTGCCGAAGGCCATGTGCAGGTAGTGCGCGAAGCAGCGCCGCGGCGAATAAAACTCCGTCGCGAGCGCGCCGAACTCGGCGGCGAAGACCGGATCGTGACGATACACGACCGGCGACTTCAGCCATTCGAGCAGCGGCGGGTTGCTCTTGCGGAGCAGGCGCAGCGCCTTGCGCAGCTCCCAGCCGCTCACGTCGAGATCGTCAGCGATTGGCTCTTCGATCACGTCGCGCCGGTCCTCGACTGACAGATACCAGTCGCGCCGGTGGACGTAGAGAAAGCGCACGTCGTAGTCGCTGTCGCGCGAGGCAAAGCCCCACGCGCGACTGCGGCTTTGCCGCTCCGGCGGCTATGCAGTTACCGCTCCGCGTTTGCAGGATTGCGCTTCCGCGCATGGCGTTCGCACGCGAAAGCACGCGCACGTTTCGCTCGGCCTCGACCTGAGCGAGCGCGTGGCGGACGCGCTGGAAGACTTCGTTCCCATGCATGGGAACCTCCTTTCTATGTTGATGGATCGGGTTTATGGCGGTGAGGAGGAATCACCCCGGCGGAGACGAATCCCCGCCGGGGCTTTGTGTTCCCCCCTCACAGTTTTGGTTCACGTTTCTCCCGGCTCAGGCGCGGACGGCTTGGCGGCACGCGAGCTAAGGGACGGGAGCAGGGCCGAGAGGTCGTTCATCACGAACGTCTGGCCCGCATTGGATGCTTCGAGCGTTTGCAGGAAGCGGAGCGTCGCGAGCGCCGGCTGGCCCTCGATGAGCCGCGCCGCGTTCGCGAGGTTGCGCAGCGCAGCGGATTGCGGCTCCGGCCGCTATGCAGTGACCGCTCCGCGTTTGGAAGGAGGCGCTTTAGCGCTTGGCGTTCACCGCGGGCGCGTTCGAGCGCGGCCTGGCCTTCCTGCTTGGCCTTGAGCACTTCGCTGAAAGCCTTGCGCAGTTCGCCCGGCAGCATCACGTCGCGCACTTCGACGGCGTGGACTTGCATGCCGACGGCCTGGCCTGCGACGCGACAAGTTCGCGGAACTGCGCACCGATGGCGACATGCTGCATGAGCGGCGCCTCCGTCGGCACACCCGCGAGAGGTTTGGCCTTTCCGTCGTGAGAACCCGCTGTATTTTTCCGCCATGACCGTAGAAGAACTCAAATCCGAAGCTGCCAAGCTTCCGCCGGATGACCGTTTCGCGCTCGCGGAGTGGATCGAGCAAAGCGAGGATATTCGCGAGTTGCGCCGCGCGGCGCTCGTTCGGGAAATTGAAATCGGGCTCGATCAACTTGACCGCGGAGAATGCGTCGAGTGCAAGGACGATGCGGAACTTCACTCATTCTTCGATGGCGTGAAGGCCCGCGGACGCGAACTGCTCAGCACGCGCAAAGAGTCGGCGGCGTGAGCCTCTACCGCATCGCGCGGGCGGCGCAGCGCGACCTTGACGAAATCTGGTGCTACATCGGCTCCTTCGACGTGCGGGCCGCTGCCCGCTGGCTCGACGCTGTAGAGCAGCGATTCAAGATTCTCGCGACGCAGCCGCACGCCGGGCAGGCACGACCGGACCTCGCACCCGATCTGCGATTCCTGCCCGTTGGCAACTACCTCATCTTTCACCGGCCATGGCGTGGAGATCGCGCGCGTGATCCACGGCTCGCGCGACTACGGCCCGGACTTTTTCTGATGCTCCGACATCACGGAGAAATGCCCCGCCGGTGCTGCCCAATTGCAGACACCGACGGGGTGGTTGTTTCCTCCTCTCAAGCTGCGAGCGCGTAGCGGCGGAAGAATCCGTTCAGCTCCTCCACTTCGCCGGCGGCATCGTCCGGCTCGTTGAGCGCCTCTAGCCTCGGCAGTTCGGCCTCAATGAAACGCGTGAGCGCTTCGACCGGCGGCGCGACGGCCAGTTCGTCGCCGGCTTGCTTGCGCGCGACGAGTTCAGCGAGCGCGGCGCGCACGTCGGCTTCGTCGAGCACGCCCTCCACGAGTTGCGCGAAGAGCATCGGCACCCCTTCGGCGGGCTCAGGGCCTTGAGCTTGTCGAAACGGCTTGCCGAGCTGGCGCTCGATCCAGCGGCACGCGAGCAGCGGACGGAAGACGTAGAGATACTTCTTCAGACTCACTTCCTTGCGACCGCGCAGGTAGTCGCGCCAGTTACCGAAGGCCATGTGCAGGTAGTGCGCGAAGCAGCGTCGCGGCGAACGCTTGGCGCGAAAGCGCCGATACTATTGTGTCGCGGAGCGCTCACCGCATAGTCGCCGGAGCGGCAATAGAACTCCGTCGCGAGTGCGCCGAACTCAGCGGCGAAGACCGGATCGTGACGATACACGACCGGCGACTTCAGCCATTCGAGCAGTGGCGGGTTGCTCTTGCGGAGCAGTCGCAGCGCCTTGCGCAGTTCCCAGCCGCTCACGTCGAGATCATCGGCGATGGGCTGTTCAATGACGTCGCGCCGGTCCTCGACCGATCGGACAGATGGCGGAGGAGGGTGTTGCGCCCGTCCCTCGTAACGCTCAACTCTCAACCCTCCTCCCGCTCACACCGCACGGAAGGCGCGGAGCGCTTCGAGCACGCCTTCGCTGCATGGGGCAGTGGCGATGTGGCCGCCGGCTTGGCGCACGGTTTTTTTTACAGCCTCGACGGCGTTCGATGGGCACGCGGTCCAGCGGGCGTGCGTGCCGTCGAGCATCGGGATGTCGTTGAAGTGGTCGCCCGCCGCGAAGATGTTTTCGCGGTCGATACCCGTGAGCCGACCGAGCTCTCCGAGCGCGGTGCCTTTGCTGTACGATTCGTGGCAAAAGCGGACGTAAACCGTGTTGCGCATGAACTGAAAACCCGGCACACGCGAGCGCTCGGTCTCAAGAAATTCGCAGACGCGATCCATCTGTTCGTCCGTTTCGGTGGCGAGCCCGATGAGCCGTTTGCCGTCGAAGATGAGATGCGCCTTCACCTCGGTCGTGAGGTATTTGTGGATGTCGTCGAGCAGCGGCCCGGCGCTTTCGAAAAGCTCGTTGTGCGCGACTATGCAGCGCGCATTCCAGTCGCCGAAATCCTGCCATTGCCCGTCGGCGCCGCGATGAAAAACCTCGCGTTCCGCCGTCAGGACGAAATCGGGCTCCACCGGAAACGCGAACTCGCGCAGCCCCTCGACGATGTGCGCGAGTTCGCGTCCGGTGTTCACCGCCCACATGACGCCGTTGCTTTTCAGCGCGACGAGCGCGTCGCGAAATTCGGCGGAGACGGCGGGCTTTACGTCATGGTTCACGACAGTCCCATCGAAGTCGGTGCTCAGCAGTTTGATCATTGAGGAAAAGTTGAAGATTGAGAAATGCAGCGCGGCAGCGGCTAGATGCGCGTGCGTGCCGCAGCACATGTAAGCTGCGGCCAACACTCAAACCTCATCTTTTTCAAAAAATGAAATCCGCCTACGAACTCGCAATGGAGCGCCTGGAGCAGCAATCGCCGACGGCAAAACTCACTGACGCTCAGAAAGCTGAGCTTGCGGAGATCGACGCGCTTTTCAAGGCGAAGACCGCCGAGCGTGAAGTCTTCCTGCGCGACCAAATCAACAAGGCGCAGGCGGCTGGAAAATATCACGAGATTGACGAACTCGAACAGCAGCTCTCGCGGGACCTCCGAAAACTCGCCGCCGACTGCGAGGCGAAAAAGGAAAAAGCGAGACGAGGATAACTCCCCTACGCCGCCATCGCCGTCAGCAGCTCGCGCATCCGCGCAAAATGGATCGGCTTGTGGAGATAATCCCGCGCGCCGCAGGTCGTGACGCTCGGGTAGTTCGATTCCACGAGGCCGGACATGAGCACGACTTTCACGAGGGGGTCGCGGCTGAGGAGTTGGTGGCAGACGGTGAAGCCGTTGAACTTCGGCATGATGATGTCCAGAAGCACGAGGTCCGGCCGGTGCTGGAGGCAGCTCCGCATCACCGCGAGCCCGCCACTCGTCACGCTATCGACGACTTCGTGATCGCACGCCGTGACGAACGCGGTCAGTAGGTCCGCCACGTTCCGGTCGTCGTCGGCGATGAGGACGCGCATTTCTTTCCTCAGGCTGCGGCCAGGAGCGTCGTCCGGAGTTGCACGAATGCGAACAGCTCGAGAAGGTCGTCCACATGGAATGGCTTCGTGATCACCGTGCCGTTCACGAGCCGGATGAAGTCGTTGACCTTCACATTTCCGCGATAGCCCGTCATGAAAATGAACCGGCTGCAAAGATGCGGGCGCATCCGCTCGACGGCGCGGAAGAACATGTCGCCCGGCAGCGTCGGCATGAGCATGTCGCAGAGGATCACTTCGAAATCGCCGGCGAGAACCTCGTGGACGCCCTCCACGCCATTCTGCACGGCGCGCACGTCATAGCCATTCTCGGTGAGGAAATCGGTAATGATTTCCTTGAACGTCGGATCGTCCTCAAGGATGAGCACTTTCTGCTTTCGACCGGCAGCAGGCTCGTGAATGCGAAAGATCGCGGGTGCCGCAGGCGCGGTTTCGGATTCGGGCGTGAGATCAGGAGCAGGCATGAGTTGCATGGGTGATTGTGTGGTTGTGATTTTTATCAGCACGAACGATGCCATCGGAGAATCGGTGAAGCGTTGAAAATTCGAGAGACAATCCCGGCACGACGCGGCGTTGAATGACTGGAGCGATTGCAGCTTCGTCAAAGACGGTCCTACTTGTCCCTACGAGCCTCACAACCCTCCACCACGCGTCCCCGATGAACGACACCGATGCACACGAAAACTGGAAAAACTGCTACCGGCAGCTCGCGCCCAAGCTCGTGCTTTTCGCCCGGCAATACGTTCGCTCGATTGCGGACGCCGAGGACATCGTGCAATCCGCCTTCGTGCGGTTCTGGCGCAAGCAGCCGGATGCGCAGCCGGAGCATTACCCACTGCTCTACACAGCAGTACGAACTACGGCGCTCGATCTTTTGCGAAAGGACGAGCGGCGGGCGCGGCGGGAGGCCGATCCGTCGGCGGAAAGCTTCAATAGCGAGCCCACTTTTTTTCAGCGCGAGATCGAGCTCCGCGAGGAAGCCGCGGAACTCTCCGTCGCGCTCCAGCGCCTCCCGGAGTCGCAGCGCGAGGTGCTCGTGCTGCGAATCTGGGGCGACCTCACTTTCGCCCAAATCGCCGAGACGCTCGGCGACTCCATCAACACCGTCGCATCGCGATACCGATACGCTCTCGAGGCGATGCGCAAAATTCTGAAACCGCAGGAATATGAACGAGTCTGAATTTGAAAATGAACTCCGTGCCCTCGTCCCGGCCACACCGAGCGCAGGGCTAATGGATCGGATCGCACGCGAGCTCCGGCCAGCGAGCGGGATCGCCCGCGCAGGCGTGATCCCTCAGCCGAAGCCGCCTCGGCTGCTCTCGCGCATCCTCCCGGCGCTCGGTTGGATCGCCAGCGGAGCGGTCGCGGCGCTTCTCGTCGTACTCGCGGTTCGCGCGCCCGGCAACGCCGACACGATTTTGAAAATTTCGCCCGGGAGCCATGAATCCGCGCCAGTCGAAACCGGCGCAAGTGCGGCGGAAACCGCCAGCGATCTCGGCGAGGTCGCGACTTCGCGGCAGCTTGTGAATGCGACGGAAGAAGAGTTGCTCGTCAATGACGACCAAGAGCCCACGCGACGGATGCGCTTCACTTTCATCGAGCGCCACACGTGGACCGATCCCGAAACCGGCAGCACCGTTGAGGTGGAAATCCCCCGCGAAGATGTCGTGCTCGTGCCTGTCGCGATGCAGTGAAACCCTTTCCCTAAAAAACTATGAAAACAAACCTGATACTCGCCATCGCCGCCCTCACCGGCAGCATCGCTACAGCACAAGAAAAAGCCCGCCCCGTGCCGCCACCTGCGCCGCCTGCCGGGGCGCCCGAAAATCAGCCACCGCGGCCTCCCGGCCCGCCCCAGCGTCCCGACCGTCCCGACCGTCCCGACCGTCCCGACCGTCCCGACCGTCAAGACCGTCCGGGCGGTCCAGGCGGCCCATCGGCAGAACAGCGCCGCGGCGATCGCCCGGCCCGCGGCGACCGCCGCCCGGATGGTGACCAGCCAGGCGAAGGCCGCGACAACGGGGGACGCGATGGTCGTGAGCGCGGGCGCGACGGCGAGCGGCAGCGGCCCGATGGCGACCGCGAGCGCGGGTCGGAGCGGCGGCCCGGCGGCGACCGGCCGGAGATAAAGCCCACGCCATTCATCGGAGTCGTCAGCGCGCCAGTGCCGGCGCCGCTTGCGGCGCAGCTTGGGCTCGCGGATGGCTTCGGACTCGTCGTGCAGGACGTCGCTCCCGGCAGTCCCGCGGCAGGTGCGGGCGTGCAGCGCTTCGACGTGCTGAAGACGCTCGACGACCAGCAGCTCACCGATCCGCAACACCTCGCCACGCTGGTTCGCAGCCGCGGAAAAGACGCCAGCATCACGCTCACGATTGTCCGAAAGGGGCAGGAGCAAAAAGTGACGTTGAAAGTCGGCGAGCGCATGATGCCACAGCCCGGCATGCGCGATCCTCACGGTGATATGCCGCGCGATTTCGACCGCGCGCGTGGCGAGATGGAAGAGCATGTGCGCCGGATGCAGGAACAGATGCAGCAGCGCGGCAAAGAAATGCAGGATCGGATGCGCGGCTTTCAGCAGCGGATGCAGGAATGGCAGAAAAATCACACTGGGCCCGCGCCGGAAGCGCCGAACTTTGGGGACCTGCCGCCTCCCCCGCCCGGCCCGCGCGACCTGCTCCACGAGTCCGGCCCCGGCGGCGCACCGAGCGTCACTGCAAATCAGGACGGCGCGACGACGACCTGGAACACGGCCCGCGCGCACATTCTCGTGAAAGATGACTCCGGCTCGATCGAGGTGAACGCGAAGGACGGCACGAAGACGCTGACCGCGAAAGACGCGGATGGCAAAGTGATCTTCACAGGCCCCATCGACACCGATGAGCAGCGCAAAGCCCTGCCCGAGGATGTGCGCAAAAAGCTCGAGAAAATCCACACCCAGAGCCGCGCCGGAGCGTCGGCATTTGCGACGGATACCGAATCCGGGATCGCGCTGGAAATCCAGTAGCACCTCGGAGCTGGCGATTTAAAATCTCCCATCGCGGTTTAAAACCGCCGCTCATTCGCAGCTTAGAGGCGGATGCGCCATTGATTAAACCCGCTCGGGCGACCCGCCGCTCGCTTTCCTTCGTGCCTTTGCGGGTGCACATTTTTCGTGCTTTCCCGGCGCGGGAAATTGGGGCTTTTTCTCCCACCACATGGCTGAGCAGGCGAAAGTCACATCGGTCGAAGCACTCGAGTATTTTCGAGGCAATTTGATCATTTTCCTTACGACGGCGCATCAGGCGATCGACGAGGTCGGCGATGCGGTGAAGCGCACGCGGCAATGGATTCAGAACGATCAGCGGCTGTTTTGGGAAGGTGAATTGAAGAAACGCAGGCGCAGGCTCGAGCAGGCGGAGCAGGAGCTTTTCAGCGCGAAACTCTCGGGCCTCAAGCAGACTTCGGCGGCGCAGGAAGCGTTGGTTCTAAAATGGAAGCGCGCGACGGCGGAGTCGGAGGAAAAGCTGCGCAACATCAAGGGCTGGAGCCGCAAATACGACAGCGTCGCTGATCCGCTGATGAAGCGATTGGAAGGGCTGCGCCATTTTCTCGACTACGAAATGCCGAAGGCGCTGGCGTATCTCGTCGAGGCGCAAAAAACGCTCGAAGCCTACGGGACGAATTAGGATTTAGGATTTCGCCGCGACGCAAATTGCCAGACGTTTGAAGCTCTCCCCGAATGCTAAACCTTAAATGCTAAATTCGACTCATGGCAGCGCGGCCAAACTCGCGCAGGCAGTCAAGGATTTGTCGTTCGAATGGCAGCAGACGCAGGTGTCGTGGAACGATGTGAAGAGCCAGCAATTCGAGAGGGCCTATCTCGAACATCTCGGGCACGACATCGCACGCGCGTCGCTCGTGATCGCGGATATCGGTGCGCTTTTGAAAAAGGTCCACGCCGACTGTGAGTAGCCCGCTCGATCTCTCGGTGGATTGCAGCCTCGCGCTGCTCGCGCAGTTGAAATCCGTGCTCGCGGATTTCGCGCAGCGGGAGAGCGCACTCGGTGGCGATTTGCGGACGCGGCGGCTTTCGAGCGATCGGAAATTTCGCGAGTTCAGCGAGAAAACGCGGACGCGCGTGGAGGCGGAAATCGCGGCGACACAGACGGACGCGGCGGAGGGCGAGGCGTGGCTGCGAGACAAATACGAGGCGCGGCGGGCGCGCGTGGAGCGGCTGAAGATGGTCGGCCTCCGCGGGCTGCCGAAGCGCGCGCAGGAGGCGAAGCAGCGGTGGATGGGCGATTTGCAGAAACGGCAGTTTCGCGCGGAGCGAAAGCGCACGACGGGACAGCAGGCGGCGGATGCGGCGTTTGCGAGATTCAAAGCGGCGCTGGCGGAGCAGCGCACGCAGCTCGACGGACAGCGGGGCCGCGCCAGCAAAGCGTTTCGGGGCTACGGCATTTTTTCGCGGACGCTGAATGCGCGGACGGGCGAGTGGGATTTGTCGGCTTACGATCAGGACCAGTTGCGCGGGGAACTCGCGGGGCGGCTGGAGCAAATCGAGACGATGCTCGGCGGCGCAGGGGCGCTGATTCCGCGCATCTTCGGCACGGTCCCGCTCGCGGCGATGCTCGGCGCGGTGGTGCTCGTCGGCGGCGGGTTGGCGTTCGCGCTCGGGCCGCATTCGTTTGCTGGGGTCGGCGCGGCGGCGGTGCTCGTCGTGCTAGTGATTTTAGGCGTGTATCTCGTCGGTGGCGCGCAGAGCAAATCGTCGGCGATCGGCATTGCGACAGGGCTTCGCGAGGCACGGCAGATCGAGCAGGCGAGCGAGGCGGCGGCCGAGGCGATCCGCACATCGGAGCGCGCGCGGCTCGATGCGGAGTTCGATGAGACGGCGGCGGTTGTGGCCGAGCAGTGGCTACGTTCGGAGACGATTGAGGCGGAATTCGAGGCGGAGGCGCGGACGAAAATCCAGACTCAGGTGCCGCGCATTTTCACGCAAAACGCCGCGATGCTCGTGCCGCGTCTGCGCGTTATCGAGACCGGTCGCGAGGCGCGCCTCGCCACGCTCACCGGCGACTCGACCGCGCGCCTCGCGCAACTCACGGAGACCCATGACTCGGAGATCGCCGCGCTCGATGCCGAGCAGTCGTCGCGCTGGGCGGAATTGATCGCCGATTGGCAACGCCAGACGACGCCGCTTTTCTACGAGATCGCGCAGATGAACGCGGTGACGGATGCGTTGTTTCCGCCGTGGGATGCGACGTTTGCGGAAACGTGGGAGGCGTCTTCGGAGTTCACGGCGGCGACGAAATTCGCTCGGCTGGAGATCTCGGAAAAGGACGCCACTGCACAAAAATCAGTCCCGTCGCTCGCGTCATTTCCGAGGCCAACCGAACTTTCCATCCCACTCGCGCTCACCTTTCCGCAGCAGGGCTCGATCCTTTTCGAGACCAGCGAAGCAGCGGACTCCGCGTCGGTCGGCGCGCTCAATAACATCGTGCTCCGGCTGCTCTCCACAACGCCGCCGGGCAAGCTCGCGTTCACCTTTCTCGATCCGGTCGGGCTCGGCGAAAATTTCGCCGGGCTCATGCACCTCGCCGACTACGAGGAGTCGCTCGTGAACCGCCGCATCTGGACGCAGCGCGACCAGATCGAGGAGCGGCTCTCGGAACTCAGCGAGCACATCGAGAAGGTCATCCAGATGTATCTGCGCAACGAATACGCGAGCATCACCGAATACAACGCGCAGGCCGGCAGCGTTGCTGAAAAGTATCACTTTCTTGTGGTCGCGGATTTTCCAGCGCAGTTCAGCGAGACGGCGGCGCGACGGCTCCAGAGCATCGCGCTCGCGGGGCCGCGATGCGGGATTTTCACGCTCATTCATTGGGACAATCGGCACGCGTCGCCCGATGGGTTCGTCGCGGACGAGCTGCGGAAAAACAGCGTCTGTCTGCATCGCGAAGGAGCGAATTTTCTCATCGCTAACCTCGCCATCGCGCAGCTCGATCCGCCGCCGGACTCGGAACTCGCGGTCGCGCTCGTGCATAAAATCGGGCGGGCGAGCATTGACTCGAATCGCGTGGAGGTGCCGTTCGCGCAGATTGTTCCCGCGCCCGACGAGCACTGGACCGCCGACACGACCAACGAACTGCGCATCGCAATCGGACGCACCGGCGCGACGAAGCATCAGTACCTCGCGATCGGAAAAGGGACACGCCAGCACGCGCTTTTCGCCGGCAAGACAGGCTCAGGAAAATCGACGCTTTTCCACGTCATCATCACGAACCTCGCGCTCGCGTGCTCGCCGGATCAGGTCGAGTTTTACCTCATCGATTTCAAGAAAGGCGTGGAGTTCAAATGCTACGCGGCGCATCGGCTGCCGCACGCACGCGTCATCGCGATCGAGAGCGACCGCGAGTTCGCGCTGAGCGTGCTGCAGCGCGTCGATGATGAGCTGAAACGGCGGGGCGATCTTTTCCGAAAACTCGGCGTGCAGGACATCGCCGGATACAAGCGCGCAGGCGGCACCGAGCCGATCCCACGCACTCTGCTGCTCATCGACGAGTTTCAGGAATTTTTCGTCGAGGACGACACAGTCGCGCAGACGGCGTCGCTGCTTTTCGACCGCATCGTGCGGCAGGGGCGCGCGTTTGGCATCCACGTCATCCTGGGGTCGCAGAGTCTCGGCGGCGCGTATTCCCTGGCGCGCGCGACCATCGGGCAGATGGTCATCCGGGTCGCGCTGCAGTGCAACGAGGCGGACGCGTATCTCATCATGGACGACACCAATTCCGCGCCGCGACTCCTCACGCGGCCGGGCGAGGGAATCTACAACGACGCGGGCGGCGCGGTTGAGGGGAACAGCCCGTTCCAAGTCGTCTGGCTGCCCGACGAAGAGCGCGATCTTTGGCTGGAAAAAGTGAGCGCCCTCGCGCGAGCGCACGATTTTCCGCAGCGCTCGCCGGTTGTTTTCGAGGGCAACGCGCCCGCGGATATCCGCGAGAACGACGAACTGCACGCGGCGCTCGCTTCAATCGTCAATCAGCAATCGGCAATCAGCAATCCGAAGTTCTGGCTCGGCGCGCCGAACTCGATCAAGGGCCCGACGGCGGCAATTTTCCGACGGCAGAGCGGGAGTCATTTGCTCATCGTTGGGCAGCGCGAGGAGTCGGCGACGACGATGCTCGGGCTCGGATTGCTCGGGCTCGCGGCGCAATTTCCGGCGGGCGACGCGCGGTTCATTTTGCTGCACGCGGCGGCGCCGGGGAGCGCGGATGCGGAGTTTTTCGAGGGGGTGGCGGCGGCGATTCAGAGGCTTGGAGAACGCTCGAAATCGGACGCGGATGTCCAGCTTGTGGGGGCTGCGGAAATTCCCGGAGTCATGGCGGAACTCGCAGGCGAACTTAGCGCGCGACTCGGAGGCGGGGCGGAGCATTTTACTGCGAAGGAACAAATCAACGACGAGGAGGAATCGGTAGGTCGCGAGTCTGCGGACAAAACTGCTTCGCGGCCGAAAAATCCGCCGCCGATTTTTCTGCTCATCGCCGGACTGCACAAATTCAAGAAGCTGCGGCACGAAGACGACTTTTCCTTTTCCAGCGGCGACAGCGAGAGCAGCCCCGGCGCGCAGCTCAATGAAATCATCACCGAGGGCAGCAGCCACGGCATCCACATCGTCGCGGCGATCGACACCTTCAATAACGTCAACCGCGCGATGAATCGGAAGGCGTTGAGCGAGTTCGAAATGCGCGTCGTTTTCCAAATGAGCGCCAACGACAGCGCCAGCCTCATCGACTCGCCAAAAGCCGGCGCTCTCGGCCTGCACCGCGCGATTTTCTACAACGAACAGGAAGGCACGCTGGAGACATTCCGCCCATACGCGCCGCCGAGTGCGGCGTGGCTCGCGGCGGAGGACGCGAGGTGAAACGTCGCGCAACCCGTCAATATGTGACCGCAGGTTGACGCGGATTTCGGAAGCGTGATTCTTCGCTCCGAGAATCCCTCCAGCGAACGCCCGCCGCAATGCGCTTCCTGCCAAAAAAGCATTTTCGGTGGAGACAGCCAAAGGCGTTCTTGCGGCTTCGAAGTGACTTTGAACGCAACGCCGCACGTTGGTGGTCGGCTCCCGTGCTCACGCTGTTCTGCGCGGCGTTTCTGATGCTCAGTTGGTTTCTGTCCAGCTTCGCACCTTCTCCCAGGCATCCGCTGCCCTTTCTTGCCGCACTGGGGACTGCCCTCGGTGGCGGGATTTTCGCGGTTTACCTCGCGCCATGGATCATTTCCATGTGCCCCTCGGAGGTTCAATTTTATGAGAAGTATCTCGCCCGCGTGCAGGGCAATACCGCTCCGCAGACCAATTATGCCGACCTCCAGACATTCTCGTGGCGGGTCGGACCGGACTTCGCGACGCTCATTCTCACCCGTCGCGATGGGAAACGGCCGCTCCTGCTCGGTGCCCCGCTCGACGTATCGCGGGAAGATGTGAGTGAGTTCCTCCTCGAGCGCGGGCTCGTGCACGGCGATATCGAAATCTTCAAAACCTAGGGATGAGCACGGACGCCAGCCGGAAATATCGACCATCGAAAGGCTTCCTCGTCACGATTGGCGTGATCGCCTTTTTCCTGCTCCTGCCTATTTGGAGCACTACCTCGGAGAAAAATCCGAAGGTTTTGGCGATGGCGAACCTGCGCCAGTTCTGGTTCGCGCTGAGCCTCTACGCGGAAAAGCATGAAGATCGGTTGCCCCCGCTGCTGTCTAAACTTACTCTGGACTACATGGACTCGGCAGCACTCCCAAAGCTGCGCTATGTGGATCCAGATTCCGGCCGTCGCTACGACTGGCTTTACTACCCTCGCGACGGCTTCTCCGCGCTTCCAGCGGACACGATCCTCGCCGCCTCGCCGACAACGATCACCCGCAAAGAGCGCTCCCCCACCCGGCTCGTCCTGTATCGCGATGGATCAGTCACCTCGATCGACGAGGATGCTTTTCAGTCGGCGTTGCTGAAGGCGTTCGGCAGTCCATCCGGGTAGCGCACGGAATTGCTCGTACGCTCTTCGACTTCCGAAAGATGCGCAACGCCTCGGATTCTCGCTGGTTGATTTGGACTCGCTTGACGCAAACTTTCAACCCATCTCCCCCATGATCCGCACACTCTTCGCCGTTCTCGTCTTCACACTCGCTGCCACGCTCGGATTCTCCGCGGAAAAGCGGCCGAATGTGCTTTTTATCGCGGTCGATGACATGAACGCGGACCTCGGCTGCTACGGGCATCCGCTCGTGAAATCGCCGAGCATCGACCGACTCGCGAAAGAGGGTGTGCGTTTCGATCGCGCGTATTGCCAGTTCCCGCTGTGCTCGCCTTCGCGCTCGTCTTTGATGACGGGGCTACGGCCGGATACGACGCGGGTTTTCGACCTGCAATATCACTTCCGTCAGGGACTCCCGGATGTGGTGACGCTGTCGCAGCTCTTCGGGAAGAATGGGTATTACGCGGCGCGAGTCGGGAAGATTTACCACTACGGAAATCCGGGGCAGATCGGGACGAGCGGGCTGGATGATCCGGCGTCGTGGCAGGAGTTTTACAACCCGGCGGGGCGCGATCACACGGCGCTGGAGCTCGATGTGATCCGTTACACGGGCAAGAAAGGCGGCGGTCTCGGATCGTCGATGGCGTATCTGAATGACAAGCCGGGGAAAGACGATGAGCACACGGATGGGAAGGTGGCGACGCAGGCGATCGAGCTGCTGAAAAAGCACAAGGACGAGCCGTTCTTTCTGGCCGTCGGATTTTACAAGCCGCACTGCCCGTGGATCACGCCGGGCGGCTACTTTGAGCGCTACTCGATGGACGCGATGAAGCTCCCGGAAATCGCGCCGGGCTTCAAAGACAGCGTCCCCGCGCCGGCGCTCGCATCGACGAAGCCGTGGCCGTATTTCGGCATCACGCCGGACCAGGCGCGCGAGTGCAAGCTGGCCTATTACGCTGCGATTTCATTCGTCGATGCGCAGATCGGGCGCGTGCTCGACGAGCTGGATCGGCTCGGCCTGCGCGAGAATACGATCGTCGTTTTCTGGAGCGATCACGGCTATCACCTCGGCGAGCACGGGCTGTGGTTCAAGCAGAGCTGCTTCGAGGAAAGCGCGCGCGTGCCGGTGATCATCGCGCCGCCGGGGATGAAGAACGCGGGCAAGGCGTGCGCGCGGACGGTGGAGTTGCTCGACCTTTACCCGACGCTCGCCGATCTCGCAGGATTGGCTCCGCCAAAGGGTTTGGAGGGCGTGAGTCTCCGTCCGCTGCTGGAGAATCCGGCGGCGGAATGGACGCGCCCGGCCTTCACTCAGGTGCAGCGCGGCGGCTTCGCGGGGCATAGCGTGCGGACGGATCGGTGGCGCTATACGGAGTGGGATTTCGAGGCGAAAGGAAACGAGCTTTACGATCACGACGCCGACCCGCAGGAGGTGCATAATCTCGCGGCGAACGCGGCGCACGCTCCCGATGTGGAGAAGATGAAGGCGCTGCTGAAAACCGTGCATCCCGCGCCGGTGCAGGGTGGAAAGGCGGATCGCGGGTTTCTCAAAACGCTGGGAGTAAATTTGGAATGAAGCTCTGTGCCTTTTTGTGCGCCGTGCTTTTTGCGCTCGGTGCGACTTTCGCCTCCGCCGCGGACGCGCCCGCGACACCGGTGAAATCGTGCTGCGTGCAGGCTCCGGGACGGGCGGCATTTTTCGCAGCCGCCGCGAAACCGGTGACCCCGGAAGTAGCCTCAGCACAGCATCCGGCGGGCGAGCGTCCAAATATCGTCGTCATCATGGCGGACGACATGGGCTTCTCCGACATCGGCTGCTATGGAGGTGAAATCCACACGCCGAACATCGACAAGCTCGCGGCGGAGGGCGTCCGCTTCACCGATTTTCACAATAGCTCACGCTGCTGCCCGACGCGCGCGTCGCTGCTCACAGGGCTCTACGCGCACCAAGCCGGGATCGGGCAGATGATCGACGATTATTCCGCCGGCATCCGCGCTAAGCTCAACTCGCCCGCCTACACGGATCATCTCAATGACAGTTGCGTGACGATCGCTGAGGCGCTCGGCGCGGCGGGCTACGAGGCGATCATTTCGGGCAAATGGCACGTCGGGCAGATGCGCGCGGCGTGGCCGGATCGGCGCGGATTCGCGCGCAGTTTTTGCGTTGTGGGCGGGGCGATGAATTACTTCGGTAGCGGAGTCCAGCACACCGGCGCGACGACGATGGAGATGCAGCGCGACGGCCAGCCGTGGACTCCGCCGGAGGACGGTTTTTACTCGACCGATGCGTTCACGGATTTCGCTGTCGAGGCGCTGCGCGGGCGCAAAGATGCGGCGCGCCCATTCTTCCTCTACCTCGCCTACAACGCGCCGCACTGGCCGCTTCACGCGCTGCCGGAGGACATCGCAAAGTATCGCGGGAAATATCTCGCGGGTTTCGGCGAGGTGCGAAAAGCGCGGCTCGCGCGGCAGATCGAGATGGGGCTTTTCCCAAAAGAAACGCCGCTCCCGCCGCGCGACCCCACCGTGAAACCGTGGGGCGGAATGACTAAGGCGGAGCACGATGAGTGGGACTTGCGAATGGCGATCTACGCGGCGCAAATCGATCGCATGGATCAGGACATCGGCCGCGTGCTCGCCGCGCTGCGCGAGAGCCGCGCGGAGAAAAACACGCTTGTGCTTTTCCTCTCCGACAACGGCGGCTGCCACGAGCAAATCGACCGCGGCAAACCCGGCGCAGAACTCGGCACGCGCGACTCCTACTCCAGCTACCGCCGCGCGTGGGCGCAGGTGAGCAACACGCCGTTCCATTACTACAAGCACTGGACGCATGAGGGAGGTGTCTCCACGCCGCTCATCGTGCGCTGGCCGGCGCGCGTCGAGGGCGGCGGGAAATTCATCGCAGCGACGGGGCACGTCATCGACATCATGGCGACGGCGCTCGATGCGGCGGGCGCGGAATACCCGAAGACATTTGGCGGTCACGACATCACGCCGCTCGCGGGCGTGAGCCTGCTTCCCGCCTTGCGCGGCGAGCCGCTGGAGCGCACGGAGCCAATCTTTTGGGAGCACGAGGGCAACCGCGCCGTTCGCGATGGAAACTGGAAACTCGTCTCCGCATTCCCCGGCCCGTGGGAACTTTACGACATGCGAACCGACCGCACCGAGACGCACAACATCGCCTCCGACCAGCCCGAACGCGTCCGCGATCTTTCCGCAAAATACGACACGTGGGCCGAGCGCTGCCAGGTGCGCCCTTGGGAACTCACCCGCTCAGGAAAATGAGGCGGGCTATTCTTGAGGTCGTAGCCCTGCTCGTCGTCGCGTCCGCCGCACTCGCTGCGGAGCGGCCGAATGTCCTGCTGATCGTCTCTGACGATCAGGGCTACGGTGATCTTTCGCTCCACCGAAATCCGCAACTTCAGACTCCGAATCTCGACAAGCTGGCGCGCCAGTCCGCGCAGTTTTCGCACTTCTATGTGAGCCCCGTTTGCGCGCCGACACGGGCCTCGCTGCTGACCGGACGATACTCGCTTCGGACCGGCACTTGGGGCGTGCAGGGCGGGCGCGAGTCGATGCGCGCGGATGAGTTCACGCTCGCCGAGGTGCTGCGCGCCGCGGGCTGGCGCACGGGCCTTTTTGGCAAGTGGCACAACGGCGAGCACTGGCCGCAATCGCCGCAAGGACAAGGCTTCGACGACTTCTTCGGTTTCACCCGCGGCCACTGGAACAACTACTTCGACACGACGCTGCTGCGCGGCGAGACGGAAGAAAAAACGCACGGCTATTTGCAGGACGTGCTCACCGATGAGGCGATGAAGTTCATCGAGACGAACCGTGACCGCCCGTTCTTTTGCGACCTCTCCTACAACACGCCGCACTCGCCGTTTCAGGTGCCGGACGCCTATTTCGACCGCTACAAAAAACTCGGCCTCAGCGACGAACTCGCCTGCATCTATGGCATGTGCGCGAACATGGATGACAACGTGGGCCGCGTGCTCGCGAAGCTCGATGAAATCGGCCTCGCGGAGAGCACGATCGTGATTTTCATGTCCGACAACGGGCCGAACACGTTCCGCTTCAACGACGGGATGAAAGGCAAAAAAGGGCAGGTCGATGAGGGCGGCGTGCGCGTGCCTTGCTTCATCCGCTGGCTCGGGAAAATCACGCCACATGTGGCACCGCACATCGCCGCGCACATCGACCTGATGCCGACACTGCTCGACCTTCTCAAAATCGCGCCACCGCCCGCGAAGCTCGATGGAATCAGCCTCGCGCCGCTGCTCATGGGCGGAACGCGGGATGCCGAGCCGCAGTTCGAGCGCGAGCTTTTTGTGCATCACGTGCAGGGCGATGTGCCGAAGCCTTTCCCCGGCTCGGTGCGTAACGCGCAGTATCGCGCGGTGAATACCGGCAAGGCGTGGGAACTCTACGACATGCAGGCCGACCCCGGGCAGAAGCACGATCTCGCGGAAACTGAGGCGGAGCTGACGCGCGACCTTTCCAAAAAATACGACGCGTGGTGGCGCGATGTGGCACCCGAGAAATTCGTCTGGATGCCCGTGCCGATCGGCTACGAGGGACACGATCGTGTCGAGATTTCCGCCGCCGATGCGCGCGAGATGCCGGGGTTGAAATTCAACGGCCGGCATCCGAACAACGCGTGGCTCACGGGCTGGACTTCGCTCGACTCGCACGCGGCGTGGCAGCTCGATGCCGTGCGCGACGGGACGTATCGCGTGACGCTGCAATATCTCGCGGAAACCGAGGGCGCTCGGGTGCGAGTCTCCGTCGGCAAATCGAGCGGGGAAGCAACGCTCGCAGCGACGCCATTCAAGCAAATCCCCTCCCCAGATCGTTCGCCGCGCGAAGAGGTCTATGAGATGCAGTGGGCGACGACTCCCCTCGGCGAGGTGCAATTGGAAAAAGGGCTCAACACGCTGCGAATCGACGCACTTGAAAAACCGGGAGCCGAAGTAATGCAACTGAAGGCGGTGATCGTGGAGCGGCTGTAAATTTCACGGCGCCCGGCGTTGACAAGGCGGGGGCGCTGCGCTTTCCTCACCGCCCCGCAAATCGGCAGCACTCATCTTTTACCGCACATTTATCATGGCCTCCACGACCCAAATCATCCTCACACAGAAAGTCGAACACCTCGGAGCGGAGGCCGATATCGTGAAAGTGAAACGCGGCTTCGCGCGCAATTTTCTCGTGCCGCAGGGCAAGGCGCTCGAGGTGACGCCGATGACGCTGAAGCGCATCAACGGGCTCAAGGCGAAACGCGCCGAGCGCGAGGCGAACGAGCTCAACGATTCAGAGGAACTCGCGCGCCGCATCAACAAGCTGAAGATCACGATGGAGCTGGAAACCGGCGAGACCGGCAAGGCGTTTGGGTCGATCACGGCGGCGGACATCGCGGAGCGGATCAAGAAAGAACTCGGGCCGAAAGCGGAAATCGACCGGCACAAGATCCAACTCGACAAGGCGATCAAGGAAGCTGGCGAGCAGGAGATTCAGATCAAGCTGCATCACGATGTGACTGCGAAACTGCAACTCACCGTGAAGGCAAAGGGTGAAACGACTGTCGCGGCGGCTCCGGCAGCGGAAAAGGAAGAGGACAAAGGTTTCAAGGCACGCCCGAAGGCGAAGCACTCGAAGTGACTGCATCTAGAATTTGAGATTTAGGATTTAGGAAGGCGTGCGGTTGCGCGTCGTTGAATCCGCCTGAATCTCATCGCCAACGAATTTTCCCATGGCTGAGATCGCCACGCAGACGACTTCGGGCTCGGCCACGAAGAAGGCTGGAGGTAAGGGTGGCGGTGATCTGAAGACGAAGGATGCGTATCTTCCCGACGTGCATCGGATGCTGCCACAGGCTCCGGATGCGGAGCGCGGTGTGCTGTCTTCCTTCCTGCTCGTGCCGCGCGATGTCGGCGGTCTATGCGCGGAAAAGCAGATCGACCCGAAGCATTTCCACATCCCCGCTCACGCGGTCGTTTACGCGAAGCTGCTGGAGATGTGGGACAAAAATCGGCCCATCGATTTCATCACGCTGACGCAGGAACTGCGGGACAATGCGCTCCTCGATCAGGTAGGCGGCGCGGCTTACATCACGGAACTTTTCACCTTTCTGCCGACTGCCGCGAACGCGGGATACTACATCGAGATCCTGCAGGAGAAATTCACGCTGAGGGAGATCATCCGCGTCTGCACCGAATATGCGGCGCGCGGTTACGATGAGCAAAACGACGTGCCAAATCTCCTCGATGGCGTGGAGCAGAAGATCTTCGAGATCGCGCAGGATCGCTTCAAGGATCGCGTCGTCGGGATGAAGACGATGGTGATGTCAGCGATCCATTCGATCCAGGAACTCTACGATCGGAAGGGCAGCATCACCGGCTTGGAGACGGGATTTTCCGAGCTGGATAAAATGACCGACGGGTTGCACGGCGCGGAAATGATCGTGATCGCGGCGCGGCCCTCAATGGGCAAAACCGCTCTGGCGATGAACATCGCGGAGCACGTCGCGGTGGAGCAAAAGAAGGCGGTCGCGGTGTTTTCGCTGGAGATGAATTCGCAGCAACTCGTGCAGCGGCTGCTATGCTCGCGGGCAAAAGTGAACCTTTCGAAAGTGCGCGACGGTTTCCTGAGCGAGCAGAATTTTCGCTCCATGCAGGTCGCCGGTGGACAGCTCGCGGAGGCGAAGATGTTCATCGATGACACCTCCGGACTCTCGATCCTCGAGCTGCGCGCGAAGGCCCGCCGGCTCAAGAGCCAGCATGACATCGCGGCGATATTCATCGACTATTTGCAGCTCCTCCGCTCGACCTCCAAACGCGCGCAGGACAATCGTCAGCTCGAAATCGCGGAAATTTCCAGCGGGCTCAAAGCGCTCGCAAAAGAGCTGAACATCCCGGTCGTCGTGCTCGCGCAGCTCAATCGAAATCCCGAGTCGCGCAGTGGCGAATCGAAGGGGCGTCCGCGGCTCGGCGACTTGCGCGAATCGGGCTCGATCGAGCAGGACGCGGACGTCGTCGGGCTGCTGGTGCGCGAGGAGTATTACGCCGACACGGATGAGGACAAAAAAGAGAGCGAAGGGAAGGCGACGCTCATCATCGCGAAGCAGCGCAACGGCCCAGTCGGTGACGTGCCGCTGACTTTTCTCAAAGAGTTCACGAGATTCGAGACGCGCGCGCGCGGGCAGGACGAAGGTGAGTAGCGCCGATTTTCTCGCGACACGCGGGAAACGATTGCGCGGCGGGCGGCGCAAAACTTAGACTCCGCCCCGCTTGCAAACCACCGACGCACCGCGCGCCGCGCACACTCGAGATCAGCTCCATTTCATCCAGAGCTACCGCTGGATGCTGCTCGCCCGCGTGGTCGAGGAGAAGCTCGCGAACCTGTATCGCGGCGGCAAAATATTCGGCGGCGTCTTCCTTGGCCGCGGGCAGGAGGCGCTCAGCGTCGCGGCGGGCATGTCGTTGAAAAAGGGCGACGTTTTTGCCCCGCTCATCCGCGATCAGGCGGGGCGCCTCGCATTCGGCGAGTCGCTGCTCGACTGCACTCGCACGTATCTCGGCTCGCGTCTCGGGCCGATGCGCGGGCGCGATGGCAACGTGCATCGCGGGCGTCCGCACGAGGGGATTTTGCCGATGATCAGCCACCTCGGCGCTATGATCCCCGCGGTCGCGGGCACACTGCTAGCGCGGCGTTTCCGAGGGATCGAGGGTGCAGTCGGTGCGACGAGCATCGGGGATGGCGGCACTTCGACGGGCGCATTTCACGAAGGGCTGAATCTCGCGGCGGTCGAGCGACTGCCGCTGGTCGTGGTCGTCGCGAACAACCAATACGCCTACTCGACGCCGAACAGCCGGCAGTTTGTCTGCCGCGATCTCGTGGACAAGGCGCTCGGATACGGCATCGAGGGCCAGTGCGTCGATGGCACCGATCTCGAGGCGTGCCTCAATGTCATCGGCAGCGCAGTGGAGCGCGCGCGAAGTGGCGACGGGCCGCAGCTCGTCGTCGGCTCGCTGCTCCGCCTCGGCGGCCACGGTGAGCACGACGACGGGCATTACATCGACCCCGCTTTTCGAGAAAAACACATCGGCCGCGACTGCATCAAAGTCGCCGAAGAGCGGTTACTCGAAGCCGGCTGGGCCAGCGCCGCGACGCTGCGCGAGTGGCTCGACGACGCGCAGCGGCAGACCGACGAGGCCGTCGCCACCACGCTCCGCGAGGCTCAGCCAGACCCGAACCAAGAAGACTGGTGCGCGCTCGCATCGCGACACCTGAGCGAAGGCTGAGCCCGGAAAACTTTCGCCAAACGTCCCTTTGATCACCTACCTAGAAGCTATCCGCGCCGCGCAGGCAAAGGCGCTTGCCGACGACCCGCGCGTTTACATTTACGGCCAGGACGTCGGCCAGTTTGGCGGCGCGTTCAAAGCCACGAAAAACCTCGCGGTCGAATTTCCGGGCCGCGTGCTCGATGCGCCGATCAGCGAAGACGCGATCATCGGCTCGGCCATCGGCGCGGCGGTCGGGGGAATGCGGCCGATCATCGAGATGCAGTTCGCGGATTTTTCGACCGTCGGCTTCAATCAAATCGTGAACCACGCGGCGACGTATCATTGGCGCACCGGGCTCCCCTGCCCGATCACCGTGCGGCTCCCGAGTGGCGGCACTGCGGGCGGCGGGCCATTTCACAGCCAGAGCATGGAGGCGCTCTACGCACATTATCCGGGGCTCATCGTGATGACTCCGGCGACCGTCGAGGACGCCTACAGCATGTTGCTCGAGGCCGTCGCGATCGACGACCCGGTCGTCTTCTGCGAGCACAAATATCTCTACTATCACCTCAAAGCCGAGGCGCTCCCGACCGAGGCGATGCCGACTGGAAAAGCGCGCGTCACCCGTGCCGGACGCGACGCGACGATCGTGACGTACAGCGCGATGGTCCACGAGTCGCTCGCCGCTGCCGAGGAACTCGCAACCGAGGGCTGGGAAATCGAGGTCATCGACCTGCGCTCGGTAAAGCCTCTCGACACCGACACTGTGCTTGCATCCGTCGCGCGCACCGGCCGCCTGCTTGCGGTCGGCGAGGCATTTCCGTGGGGCGGAGTCACCGCCGAGGTGCTCGCGCGTGTCGCCAGCGAGGGCTTCAATCTTCTCGACGCGCCGCCGCGCCGACTCAACGCGAAGGACACGCCCGTCCCTTTTCATCCGAATCTCTGGGGCACGCACCGCCCCACCGCCACCGCGATCAGCGCGGAGATGCGCGAGTTGTTGCGGCGATAAAATTCAACCGATTCCAGACATGCCACGCATTCCCATCACCATGCCGCAGCTCGGCGAATCGATCGCCGAGGCCACCGTGGTCAGCCTGCCGTTTCAAGTCGGAGACACCGTCGAGGCCGAGCGCGACATCATGGACGTCGAGACGAACAAAGCGACGATGGGCGTCGCGACGCCGTGCCGGGGAGTCGTCGCGGAACTGCTCGTCGAGCTGCAGCAGAGTTATCCGGTCGGCGCGACGCTCGCTTTTTTGGAAGTGACGAATGAAGACGCCGCGCGACTCGGCCTTGACGCGCCGTCTGCTCCGGTCGCGGCTCGGGAGGAAAATGACGCGCCCATTTTCAATCCGGTGCCGCCTAGAAAACCAGCCGTCGAGCCGACCGTGCGCGGTCTTCCGGTGCCCGCCAATGCAGCGGGCGCGGGCTATCTCTCGCCGCGCATGAAGGCGCGGATGAACGAACTCGGACTGCATTCCGCCGACCTCGCAGGCGTCGCGGGCAGCGGCGCGGCGGGGCGCGTGACAATCGACGATTTCGAGAAATTCATCAGCAAGCTCGAGGAGCATAAACTTTCGCCCGCCTCCTCGATGCGCGTCGCCGTGGCCGATGCGATGCGACGCAGTTGGACGCGTCCGCTCGCGACCGTCGGCCGCTCCGTGCCGCTCGATGCGCTGCTCGCGCATCGCAAAACCAGCGACCCAAAAGCCGGCCCCGCGCTCTACGCCCTCCGCGCGCTCGCCATCGCGCTCGGCGAACACACCGCGCCCGCCGGGCGGCTCATCGGTGACAAAATCGTGCATCCGCAATCGATCGATCTCGGCTTCGCGGTCGAGGCCGAGGACGGCGTGCTAGTCCCCGTGCTGCGCCACGCCGAGCGCACGCCGCTGCGCGAAATGGTCGTGCGCTACAACGAACTCGTCGAGCTCGCGCGGCAGCGCCGCCTACCACCCAGCGCGCAGGGCGGATCGATCGCGACGGTGACGAATTTCGGCTCGTTCGGACTCGAGTGGGCCACGCCGATTCCGCTGCCTGAGCAGACTCTCGTCCTCGGCATGGGCGCAGGTCGCGTGCTGCCGAGCTGGGACAAAAAGACATCGCAATTCACGCCGGTCACCGAGGCGGAATTCACGGTCAGCTTCGACCATCGCGTGCTGGATGGCGGCGGCGCGGGGCGGCTGCTCGCGCGCGTCGCGGACCTGCTCCAAACACCGGAAAAACTTTAACCGATGCGCCTCAATCGCTTTCTCGCATCCGCCGGTCTCGGCTCCCGTCGCGGAGTGGAGGAACTCATTCTTTCCGGCCGGGTCAAGGTCAACGGGCGCGTCGTCGACGACCTCGCGACACAAGTCGCTCCCGACGATGTCGTAAAGCTCGGCAACCGCGTCGTCCGTGCCGAGCACACGCTCACCGCGATGATGTATAAACCGCGCGGCATCGTCTGCACGGCGGACGACGAGCGCGAACGCCGCACAATCTTCGACTTTTTCCCAAAATCATGGCCGCGTGTTTTTCACGTCGGCCGCCTCGACAAGGAAAGCGAAGGCCTGCTGCTCGTGACAAACGACGGCGACCTCTCGCTCGCACTCACGCATCCGAGCCACCGCATCGACAAGGAATACGAAGTGTGGCTCGACAAGCCGTTCGATGCCGAGCATCGGGAGAAATTGTTGCGCGGCTTCAAGATCGAGGGCGGGCGGGCCAAAGCGGAGCACGTCACGATCGTCAAGCCGCAGCTTTTGAAGATCATCCTGCGCCAGGGCATCAAGCGGCAGATTCGGCAAATGTTTTTCGAGGTCGGCTACGAAGTGATGCAACTGCGCCGCATCCGCATCGGCGCCCTGCGACTCGGCGACCTCAAACCCGGCGAATGCCGCATCCTCACTTCGAATGAAATTACGACGCTGAAAAGCCGCAGCGCCGAACCGCCTGCGCGCAAGCCCACCGCGTCCACGACGGCGAAAAAGGCACCGCGCCGCCGTCCGATTTCTCCGCGATCGAATCAAAGCGTTTGACCGACCGGGACACATCCCCTAGACACTCCCTCCCGCCAAAATCTCGCACGCACTTTTTATGGGTCAGCAATCGAACAAAATCATCAAACGCCGCCGCCGCCTCGCCTACATCGAGCGCAAAAAAACAAAGGGTTTCGAACTCGCCGCCGCCGCCAAGCCGAAGGCCAAAAAAGCGCCTGCCGCGAAAAAGGAAAAAGCTGCAGCGCCCGCTCCAGAGCCTGCGGCTGCGGAGTAAAATCGTCGCGGGTCACATTCCCGCATCTTTTAAAAAGCGCCGGACGGATTCGTTCCGGCGCATTTCGTTTCGTCATGCGATACCTCATCGTTGACGGTCACAGCGTCATCTTCGCTTGGCCCGAGCTTCGCAAGCTGCACGCACGCCGCATGATCCTCGCGCGCGACGAACTCGCGAAAATCCTGACGCAATATCAGGACACGAGCGGGGTGCGAGTGGTCGTAGTCTTCGATGGAAAAAGCGGCACCGCCGCGCCCGACTCAGCGCCCGGCGGCATCCAAATCTTGTATTCCGCGACTGGCCAGACCGCGGATCAAATCATCGAGCGCTTGGCTGGCGCATACGGCCGCCAGTACGATCTCACCGTCGCCACCGACGACATGCTCGAGCAGCAAACCGTTGCGGCGCTCGGCGCCTACCCCCTCTCGACCGAAGGCCTCCGCGACCGCCTCGCCGAAGCATCCTCCGACTTCCGTCGCGAACTCAGAGCGAGACGCTCGGCCTTGTAGCCGCACAAAGTGATCCCGACGCAATTGCTGCGTACCTCTATGGACGCGTGGCTCGGAGACGGGCGAATTGTTTTCCCGCGCTCGTGGGCTGCGGTGCGCGCCAGACTTCGGTCACGGTGCCGTCGCCGTGGTCGGTCGATGAGACGAGCGCGCCGTTTGTACTCCATGTTGCGAGGTCGGGCGACCACTCGACGGAGAGCGTCGCTTCGTCGGAGCCAAGCGCACGGAGGAATGTGAGCGTGAGATATTTATCCTCCACCCCGCCGACCGTGATCGTCTGATTCGCGGCGACCGGCAGGATGCCCGCGTCGCTGGCGTGCGGATTTCCGCGAAGAACGTATTCGAGGAGATTTTGCACGCCGTCGCCGTCGTCGTCCGCGGTGCCGCTGGTGACGTTGTTCATCGCCGACCATTCGGCGAAAGTCATACGGTCGTCGCCGCCGGGCGTACCGCCAGCGACGTAGCTCGCGCGCCAGTTAAACGGCTTCGTGTGATCCGGCCGCGTCTCCGGCGCGCGCAGCACGAGCGAATAGCCGCCCGCGTCCGCCTGCACCGGCCATGGGGATTTGTTGTCGTAGGTGAAGTCCTGAATCGCCGCGCCGGCGCCGTAGCTCAGCTTCACCTCTTCGCCGCCGTTCGCCAGATTGTCGTTCGGATCCCACGTTCCTGTGACCGGCTTTCCCGAACCGTAACGCATGGTGAATGCCGCGATATTTTTCACGATCAAAACGCGCGCGCCCGGCGGCAACTGCAGGATCGAGCCGGTCGAAAAAATGTAATCGACGCCTTTGGTCAGCCGCACGTTTCCGAGTTCCAGAGTGAGGACAGGCGAGATGTTTCTCAGTTCGATGTATTCAAAATCGTTCTCGAGAAATCCAGCAGCCGCCTCAGCGGCGTTGGGCGTCGCCGGGTGATACATCAGCTCCGCGACCATCAGGTTGTCCTTCAGTACCTGCAGATAATTCGACGCGCCCGCGATGAACTGCAGCGGTGCGCTCCAATGGCTCCATCGCCCGTTGATTTCCTGATGCCGCACGCGCGCGCGATACGCGTGGCCCGCTCGAAGCAGCGTGCCGGGCACGGCAATGCCGAGATTCGTGGTAACCAGCGGGCCGCTGTCCCAGACCGGCTCGACTTCAAAGATCCGCGCCGCACTCGCATCGTAAGCCGGCGCCGTTGAGTCGGTGATCTCGCCGACCCGCCACTGGATCGCGGAGAATGTATTCGCCGGCTGCGGGTCGCTGAACGCGCTCGATTGCAGCGTGATCCCATCGACTGGGTATCCGCCCGCGCCTGTGTAGCTGATCGTCGGCTTCACCGGGAGCTGCCCGGCATCGAGCGTGTCCGAGATGGAGTCGAGATACGTCGCGCGCCCGCCCGCGCCGACGGAGGGGCTGCCGTCATTGAACACGTCCGTCCATCCGACGAACGCGAAGTTTTTCATGTCCTGCACTTTCGCCGGAGCGCCCGCGGAGTAGTCGCCGACGGCGCCGGTCGCGGGCCAGCGCGCGCGATCCGCAGGCCAGAAGGCACTGATGCTCGCCAGCGCGTCGTCGAGCATGTCGTCGAGTGGCCCGCGTCCTGTCGAACCGTCGCGATACCAGACGAGATCGCGGAGCTCACGGATCGCGTTGCGATGCTGGATTTTCATGTTCGTGCGGTCGGCTTTGGGAAGCTGCCACGTCGGCGAATCGGAGATGTTGTCGTGATCGTAAATCGCGTTGTGCGTCACGTCGTAGCCGCTATTGAAATTCGGCCCGAAGCTAGCATCCCAGTCGTAAGGCATGAACCACAGCCTCCCGAGCCAGTTGCCCGCCTGCGGCTCGAAATACCACATCAGATTTTTCATCCGATGCCGGCCGGTCGGCTCGGTGAAAATGTCGTAGTGGCGCACGGCCTCCTGCACCGCGTTGTAGCGATACCACAGCGGCATGTTCACATACGTCTCAATGAAGCTTTGGCTCGCCGTCTGGTGGACGTTGTAGCGGACATTGTCGTAGTCCTCGGAAAAATCCGGCGCGTCCTTCGACTGATAGCGCTCGCCCATTTCGCCGTTCTGCGTCCAATCGCTCATCTTGTAGAAATTGCCGAGCGGCAGATTGCGCGAGCGCAGAAAATTCTTTCCGTCAGGAAATTCGAGCGCCTGGTAGAGCCCCCAGAAATCGCCGGTCGTCGCGCTCGGCGCCTCCTGTGCGCCCTGCACCACACGGAAATGCACCCAATGGCTCTCCGGCATCGGTATGCCCTGCTGGCGCCAGAGCTGCGCGCCGACTTCATACGTTATCCCAAAATCGTAATACCCCTTGTTCCCGAACATTTTGTTGAAAAGCATCTTCTCCCACGGTCGCGGGTAGAGTTCCCCGCGCTCGTTTGCGGCATAAAGCGGCGAGCCTTTTGGAAAGTTGAACCGGAAGTGCCGCTTGCCGCTCCCGGCGTAGCGCGAGTTCCCGCCGCGCAGCCGCACAGTGACGTGATCGATCACCTGCGTGTTGAAAACCAGAGCGCCCTCCCAGTCTTCGTAATGCCGCGCAAGCAACGCGTTCAGGTCGATCGCATTCACCATCTGCTCGCTGGCGTTGTAGGCGAGCATTGCGGAGAAATCCTGCGAGCGCGTGATCCATTGATAGACCGGCAACGACGTGAGCGCGGCGGGAGAAAAGAGCTGCCCATTCGCCACGTACGGCGGGATGCCGTCGTATGAAAAGAGCGCGAAGTTTTTCCGCGGATCATCCGCTGTCGGCACGCGAATGCTGGCTCCGGCGAGGTCGGTCGCCACGACGCGGTATCGCATCAGCGTGCGATGAGGCTGTGCCGGGATGCGACCGGAGAAAATCCCATCGCCCGCGATGTCGCCGGGCACCGAGCCATCGTCGCTCATCGTCACGGTCGTCCAATTCGCCACGCTTTCGAATGCCGGGTTGGGCTGTAGAGACGCGTTCGGATTCGCGACCAACTGCGCCGCGGTGTACGGCAGCGTGGCCGGGATGAAGTTGCCCGGCGCGCATGTCTGGTACAAGAGTTGCACCGATCCCACGCCTTGCGGATCGCTGACTTTCGCGTTCACTGTGATCGGCTCCCACGACCGGGGCGCGTCCGGTTTGTGCGTGACTTTTTCGATCGCCGGCGGTGCGTTCGCGGCGAACACCGAGTTCTGCGCGCCCGGAGTGCCGAGCAGTTCCGGCGGGTTCTTGAGTTCCGCGTCGATCGAAAAATCGAAGATGTTGTAGTCGGGGAGATCCTCCTGCGCCGAACGCGGCGCGGGCAGTTTTGCAAAGCCCTCGATCGCAATCGTGTTCGTCCCCGCGTGCAGCAGCGCACCGGCATTCAACAGGATTTGCTCGCTCCACGGATCGTTCGCGCGCTCGTAGTAATTCGTGTCGTTGAAAGCCGGGTCGGTCGGCGCGCCCGGCGTGAAACCGAAGCGCGCGACTTCCTGCCCGTTGATCCAGACGATCGACGCGTCGTTGTGCATCACGCGCAGCAGCAGAGCGCGAGGGATGCTCGCCGGGACGGTGAATGTTTTCCGAAAAAACACCGAGCGATACGCCGCGGTGAAGCTCGATGTGAACGTCGCCATGTCCGTGAGCTGCGTGCCGAGTGTCACATTGAACTCCGGCAGATACGCAATCGGCGTATTCGAGTTCTGCTTGAAAAGACCGATCGGCGCTGCGCCCGTGAGCCAGCTCGCGTCCTCGACGAAATTCTCCGCGCGCCATGCCGTGATCGGCGACGACGCCTCGCTCGTCCCTTTCCGATAGCGCCAGCCGCCGCTGCTTTTCGCGAGGAAAGTGAACGCCGTCGGCAGGCTCGTGCTCGCCCGCCAGTTGCTGCCCAGCGCACTATCGAGATCAGGATTCAGCAGCTCGAGCGACGGCCCGTCGCCATTCGGCGGGATCGGCCACGGCGTCGAGACACCGTAGTTCAACTCGTCCACAATATTGCCGCCCGCATCACGCAGCACGATGTCGTCGCCATCGCTGGAAAGCCCGCCCACAAATGGACCGAGAGCCGTGACGCCGTAAAGTCCCGCGATGATCGCCGGGTCTTGCGCGATCACGACGTAGCCATTCGGCGCGATCGTCATGCCGCCGGGAAAGGTGAACGTCACGCCTTTCGTAAATCGCCAGCCGCTCAGATCGACCGCCGTCGCGAGCGGATTGTAGAGCTCGATGAACTCGCTGTGCAGCGTGTTGCGCGACGGGTTGTAATTGATCTCGTTGATCTTCACATGCCGCGCGGGTGCCTGCACAGGCAGGGTTACGATTTTGTCGAAAGCGTTGCCCGTCGAGTCCGTCACACGCAGCCGGACGGACACGGTCTGTCCGAGGTCGCCGGAAAAGTCGTGCGCGGCGATGAGCTGATTTCCCGAGATCGTGAAGTAGTTGTTGTTCGTCGCGCCCGCGCCCGCGACGAGCGTGAATGTGAACACGTCATCGGGATTCCCATCCACCGCCTGCAGCCGCGCTGCAAAGCTGCCGCCGACGTAAGTCGTGAACAGCGCCGCGCTGCTCAAGGTGAGGTCGGTCGGCGCGACCGGCGCGGGATTCACCGTGATTGAGACTGTCGCGACGTTCGAGTCGGCGGTGCCGTCATTCGTTTTAAAAGTGAAGCTGTCGGCACCCGAATACCCCGCCGCCGGCGTAAACGTCCGACTCGTACCCGTGCCGCTCAGCGCGCCATGCGCGGGCGGCGTCACGATCGTGTAGGTGAGTTGATTCAGCGGGGTATTCGGATCGTGCGCGATGAGCGTGAGCGCAGTCGCCGTCTGATAGCCCGCTGTCACCGCGCTCTTCTCAGACACCGGCTGGCCCGGCACGACCACGATGGTCAAAGGTGTCGTCTGCGGCGTGCCGCCGTTCGTCGTGGTGAGCGTGTAGGTCGTCGTCGTCTGCGGCGTCACGCTCACGTATCCGGCTGTGCCGGAGAGCGCGCCGATCCCTTGGTCGATCGAGCCCGTCGTGCCCGCACCGCTCAGCAGATAGGACAGCCGCACCGTCGTCCCGCTGTAAATCGACACGCTCGGGAACGCCGTGAACGACGCCACGAGCGGCACCGTATCCGGCCCATCTGCAATACTCGACGCGAGCCCCGAGTCCGTCATCGGTCCGTTCCAAAGCCGGAACTCGTTATAAGAGCCGTTCACGTTTGCGTCGCCGGTGAATTGCGAACGCCCGAGCCAGTTGTTCACATCGACGATGGTCTGCAGCCGATACGACGTATTCAACTGCCCGACCAACTTGCCGTCTTTGTAGTAGCGGAGCTGCGGCTGCCCGTTGTTTCCCGTCGCGTTGAAAGTCACGGCAAAGTGAAACTGCTGGCCGTAAACCGTCGAGTCGGTGAGATCCACATTCACCTCCGTCCCGCTGTGCTTGAATGCCAGCCGACGCTGCGCGGTGTTCGTCCCCGACTGCGCGCTCAGCGTGAGATACTCCAACCCAGCCGTATTATTCCCGCCGGGCCGGCCGGGGCCGATCAGTTCGCCTGCCGCGCCGCCGCTGCTCGTCTGATCGGACGAGCCGAAGTCGAAATACCGCGACCACGTCTGCGCGCCATCGAGCGTCATCCAACCCTCGATCGTCACCTCGTTGAGCGATGAAATGATTCCATTCGGCAGGTCGATGTAAGGCGCGCTGCCCGACGCCCCGCCCGGCAGCGACACCTGCGACGCCGTCCGCGTGAACGTCGTCCCGCGCAATATCCCATTCCCGCTCGCCCCCGCCACGCTATCGAGCACCGTCGTTCCGCTCCCCTCATTGAAGCTCCACCGATGCGTCAGCACAGGCGGCGCAAACTGCGTCGCGGTTGCCTGCGTCGTCGTGCCCGATGTCGAATCCGTGAGCGTGTAAGTCGTCGTCCCGCTGGGGATCACCACCACGCTCCCCGTCGCGCCGCTCACAGCCCCAACACCGGGCGAAATCGCGATGCTATCCCCCGCCGACACGCTCCACGAGAGCGTCACCTCCTGCCCCGGTAGGAATGTCGTCGGATTCGCTGAGAACGAGATAATCCCCGCCGAGGCAGCCGCGGCGAAAAATACGGAGATCAGGCAGAGGAGGAACCGCATCATGGAATGTAATTCGATTCGCCCCTCATGCCATCGGCGATGAGCGTTTCCCCCGGACGCAGATGGGGGTGAAAACAGCTCCCGTTCGGACTGATAAACTTTGCCGACGCGGCGGAGTCGGCGTATCCCCGGAGGAGTTCAGCGCGGTTCAGGCCGAGCGGCGCCGGAAACGTCGCAAGCCCGCGAACGAGCCGAGACCGGTGAGCAGCATTGCGATCGAACCGGGCTCCGGGACGGCGGTGAGGGTCACGTCGTTGCCGGTGCCGCCGAGGTAGGAGATGACGAGTTCCTGTCCGCCAACGAAGAAGTGTTTGCCCTCGGTGAGCTGCCCGGCTCCAGGCGTGAAGAAGTTCGCAGCGATCGCATTTCCACCCGTGTTGTCCACGACGAGCCAGCTTTGATTGTAGGCGGGCGTGTAGCCTAGCGTGATGGCGAGGAACGTGTTGCTCGCGAGGCTCACATCCGGCGCGACGAGTTTGTCGAAAGTCGCGACTCCAGTGATATCGAGCGCCAGCGTGGAATTCGTCGCGAAAGCGACCGGATTGTTGAACGTCAGCGTGCCAACGTTCGATCCTGGATTCACGGTGCCAGTGACGCTAACTCCGCCATTCACGGTGCCGCTGCCTTTCAGCGTCTGCGCCGCGCCGACGGTGAAGCCACCTGCTCCGCTCACGTCGAAGATTGCACCGCCGCGGACGTCGATCGAGGTCGAGCCGCTGATACTGCCTGTCAGCGCCAGCGTCCCCGCTTCGATCACCGTCGGCCCTGCATACGTGTTCGTCGCCGAGAGCGTCAGCGTGCCAGCGCCTTGCTTCGTGAAGCCGCCGGTATTCGCGTTCGCTGCGAGCACCGCGCTGCCGACGCTGGCCGCCGTGGACGCGCCGCCGCCGACGAGCACGACGCTCGGCGAGGTGTAGCCCGTGCCGGGGCTCGTGATCGTGATGCCGGTGAGCAGGCCCGTTGCTTCGTCAAAATTCGCGACGGCAGTCGCGCCAATGCCGGTCGGATCAGTGATATCCACGATCGGACGTCCGATGTATCCGGCGCCATTTCCGATGAGGGGAATCGACTGGACGCCGTTGCCTGTAGGGGCGACGAGCGCGTTGGTGGCATTGGTCACGTTGAAGCCGTTCGTGTCGATCGTCGCGCCGCCAGTGTGGACGAGGACGGCGTCGAGATTCGTATCGAGCAGGTTGCCGGCGGCTGCAGCAATGAGCTTCCCACCGTTGAGATTGACAACCGCAGCACCGAGCGCCTGCCCGGCGAAGATGTGCCCGAGCTGAACCTGCCCGCCATCATGCACGGTAAGGGAACTCTGATCACCTGCGAAGGCCGCGTTGATCAAGTTGAGATCGCTCAGCGGCCCGCCAGTGATGAGCCCGCCCGTCCCTACGTCGATGACTGTGTTGTATCGGACAGTAGCGAGTTGATCCGCGTAGAAATGGCCCGGGATATTCGGAGTAGTCAGCGTGCCGCCTTGCACGAGGACCATGGCATTGGTGGCATTCACAGCATTCGTGCGATTTAGAGTCAACCACGCCGCCGCTGTCACCGAGCCAGAACGAACCTCGAACACCCCGCTGCCACCCCCTGCGCCGCCGACGCCAACCTCTTGATAAGTCGCCGGAACAGCAGTGTCGTGCAGGTAGAAACCGTAGGCATTCGTCGCATTGCCGAGCGCGAAGTGCGTCACGCTCGCGCCCGAACGGTCGATTAGCGTCCCGCGATTGTAGATCGCGCCAGAGCCGCCAGCGGCGTTGCCGACAAGGACTTGGTTCACGCTCGCGGTGGTGCCAGCGCCGATTTTCAACAAGCCGCGCCCACCGAAGCCAACTTCGATATTCCCACCGGAAAACAGCTGCGCGGAGCCTGAGAGAGTCGCCGTCGAGAAAGAGCCCGGACTTTCAGCCAGCCGCACCCCGATGCTCGCATTTGCCGCGCCAGTGCCGCTGATGTTAATGATTGGGTTTGCATTGTATCCCGCAACGCCGTTGGCGAACCCCGTGTAGAGATATTGTGAGTTCAGCGTGCCGCCGGTGATGTTCAGCGCCGAACTCAAGCCGGTCGTGCCGTTGCCGCGCCCGATGCTAAGGTAGGTGCCGACGTTGAGTGTCCCGCTTGCCAGTGTGAGGTTGACCTGGTTCGGCGTGTTGTCGCCGACCGCGAATTCGGAACCGCTGACCGCATACGTCGCGGCTGCACCGCCATCGAGGGTCAAACTGCCCTCCTGCAAGACTGCCGTTATTCCCGTCGCGCCGCTGGCTGCCAACACGTTCGCTCCGGCGTTGCTGATCGTCAGGCTGCCGCCGCCGCGTTTCACCAGCGTGCCGCCGTTGTTGCTCACGAGTCCCGTGAAGTTCGCAGAAGTCCCCGTGGCGATATCGAACGCGAAGTTCCCGGTGCCATTCGCAGTACCGCTGTTGGTGCCGTCGCCGACGCTTCGGACCGTTCCGCCATTGATGTCCAGCGCGATCGGCTGCGCGAGCGTCACCGAGCCGCCGCCGCTGAGCCGAAGCACACCGCCATTTTTCTCGACGATCGAGGTGGCACCGTTCAGCGCCGCTGCCCCTGATACGTCGAGCGTGCCGGAGTTAATCGTGGCTGCGCCGCCCAGTGCGTTGCTCCCGGAGAGCAGCACCGTGCCCGCGCCGGTCAGAGTCACGCGTTGCCCGCCGCTGATATTCCCCAAGAGGGTCAGTGTGGTGCCCGCCGCAGCAGCCAGATTCGTGGGATTCACCAGTGCAATCGGCGCCGAGATGCTGTGGCTGCCGGTGACCGTGCTGATCGCAGCGGTCCCGATTCCATTGTCCACGGTGATCGTGCCGCCAGTGCCCTGCGTCACATTGTAAGTGTTTGAGTTGTCGAAGATGATCGTCCCGACGGTCTTCGAACCATCGAGCGTGACCGTCGCGGGCGCATTCGGGGCATTCAGCACAGACCCGAAGGTGGCTGAAGCGCCAGCGGAGTTCGGTACGCCGCCCGTCCAGTTCACCGGACTGGTCCACGAACCGCTGCCGTCCGTCGCCCACGCAGTCACGACTGCGTCGCCGATGCTGAGCTCGATCCTCGAGGCACCGACGTTGTTGTTGATCCCGTAGAATTTCCCCGGCTGGCTGTTCGCGACTGTGAATGCGCCGGTGAGGCTACCATTGAACGCGGTGTTGTAGGTAAACAGCGGATACGTCCCATTTTCGGCAAAAGGGGTCGTGCCGCCTGTCAGGTAGAGGTTCAGCGAAGCCGTACCGAGCGTCAGCCCGCTCGCGGCGGAAATCGCGATGATGTCATTAGCCAATCCGGCGCCACCGGCGTTGAACTCGAAATCCACGCCGCCAGTTGTGTTGAAAGTGAGCGCCGGCACCGTGAGGGTCCCTACTGCTTGGTAAGCCGGAGCGAGACGCCCGCCATTGATCACATACGGGGCGACGCGCGTCCCGCTCGCGGCGAGCACGCCCGCCGTCGCGATCGTGTTCCCAGTGTGAAGATTCGCACCGCTCAGGATCAGCGTGCCAAGTCCGATCTTGTTGAGATTCCCGTTCGTCGCAGCGGAGCCGCCCGTGAGGGTGAGCGCAGTGGCCGCCGTGCTCACGTCGAGCGTCGCGGTCTTTCCGGCGTTGATCGTAAAATTGCGATCGGTTGAGCCGGTCGCTCCGGTGTATTGCAGCGTGCCACCATCAAACACGAGATTCGCAGCCGCATTCGACGAAGCGCCGAGCGGGCTGGCGACGCCGCCATTTCCAATGACAGCAACGCCGAGCGTGCCCGCGCTAATCGTTGTCGCGCCGAGGTAGCTATTCGCGCCGGAGAGCGTGAGCGTGCCAGCACCCGCCTTGGTCACGCCGCCCGTCGTCACATTCGCGCCGGTCGTCGCGGCACCCGTGGTCGCGGCGGTCGTCGGACCGCCACCCGCGAGCACGATCGCGGGCGCGCCCGTGTAGTTGATGCCCGGATTCGTAATCGTGAATCCGGTGAGCACGCCGTTCGTGATGATCGCGCGCGCAGTTGCTCCGGTGCCGCCGCCACCTGTGATGTTGACAATCGGCTCGCCGACGTAGCCCGCGCCACCCGTCGTGATCGGGATCGAAACGATCCCCGCTCCGCCAGGCGCGGCGAGATTCTGGGCGATCGTCGCGGCGAAAATACCAGAGTCGAGCGTGATACCCGCCGGCCCGACGACGGCATTGTCCAGACCCGTGATGAAGTTCACTTCATTCGCGACCGGCTTCACGGTGCCTCCGTTCAGATAAAGGAAGCTCGTCCCGCCGCCGTCGCCGATTCGCACCGCAGTGAGCGCACCACCGATCACATTGAAAATACCCTGCGCTGTCCCAGCAGCGCTCAGCCGCAGTCCCGCGCCGTTCGTCGAGTTGGCATTGATCGTGCCGCCCGGCAGCAGATTCACCACACCCTTACCCTGCTCACCCACCAGAAACGCAGTCGCCCCGCCACCGTTGTGAGTCAGCACACCGCCGCTGCTCACGTTCACCAAGCCATTGCTCGCCGCGCCATTTCGCGCCGGAGAAAGCCACCCGGTGAAAGTCGCAGTGCCGCCCGTTTGATTGAAAACGCCCGCGCCGGAAAATCCGATTTGGAAGTTGTTCGCAGGGCTCAGCATACCGGCGCTCAAATTGTAGATGCCATACGCTGTCGCATTAGAGCCGAACTGCCATTCTCCGCCGCCAGTGCCGTTCACTAAACCGTTCGTCTGATTGAACACACCGACCGCTCCGATTCCCTTGCCGTTGAAAAGCGTGCCGATCGTCAGCGTTCCCGTCGATTGCATGTTGACCGTCCCGCGCGCCGTTCCCACATCCCCGAGGTTGAAATCAACCGCTCCCGTATTCAGCGATCCGCCTCCGATCAAATTGAGCGTCCCGTTGTCCCCCGCGTTTACGCCGATGCTGTTGAAAACGCTGCCGGTATTGACACCCGAAAGCGTCACGCTCCCCTGATTGATTCGGAAACTTGCGATCGTATTCGTGGCGCTCAAAAGCAACGCACCTGTCCCCGTTTTCGTCAGCACTCCCGTCGTCCCGCCACCCGTCACAGCCCCACTGAGTTCCCCCTCGATCGCTGCCGCTCCATCCCGCACGTCGATCGTTCGCGCCACGTTCCCGAATGAAAGAGGCGTGCTGAAAATAACCTTGTTGGTCGCATTCGCGGATCCGAAGCCCAAGATCGTCGGGTTGAAACCGGCTGTGGTTCCCCACACGATTTGAGGAGCTCCTAGATTCACGGTGCGATCGGCACCCAGGGCTGCCAGATAATCCGTGCCCGCGCCAAAATTGATCAAGCTCGTTCCGGTAGCGACTGTGGTTCCCAATGTGCGGGTGAGGTTGCCGGAATTCAGTTCCAGAGTCGCAGTCAATGCACCGCCCGGCTCGAAGCGGAGGTAGGACGTAGGTGCCAGAGCGGTTGCGCTCGAAATCCGCAGCGTGCCCCCTTCACGGATCAGCGTGTCGCCAGTGTAAGTGTTCGTTCCCGAGAGATTCAACAGTCCGCCCGTCGCTTGGAAAAGCAGTGCCGTCGGTTTTCCCACGCCGCCATCGACGATGCTGCCCGCAAAGTCGCCCGCTTTCACCCGGATGCTCGTCGCCACGCCGCCGCCTGCACTCGATGCGCTCGTGATCGTACCGCTTCCAGTCAGATTGTTGATGAAGCGCAGGGTTGCCGGTGTTGTCGTCGAGGATTGATCGTAAGTGCCACTGACCACAACATCGTTCCCCGTCGTGGCAAACGTGTCTCCCGACGCGATCAACGTCGAACCGACTCCCACGTTGTAGGCACCCGTGAGCGTGTTCGTCGTGGAGGTCAGCGTCAGCGTTCCGCCGCCCGTGAGATTCAGCCCGACCGTCCCCGCCAGCGTCGATCCGATGCTCGCAGCGATGCCCGTGCCGAGGGTGAAAGTGTTTCCTGTCAGATTCAGCGTACCTCCGGTGAGCGAGTAGCCAGTCGTATTGAAAGTGAGGCCGTTCACTCCTGCGATGGAGCCGCTCACGCCGACCGCACCCACCGCACCGCCAAAGGTCGCCGTATTGCCCGCCGCCCACGGCACATCCGATCCGCCAAAAAACCAATTGGCCGTGGCGTTATCATCGATCCATGTCCCGGTGCCTCCTGCCCCGGCGGAGCCCCAGTTGTAAACGGCTGCCTGGGAAGAAGTGACTCCTGCGACGACTCCGATGGCGAGGAGCGTTGAGATCGAGCCCGCGAGCGCGCGTCGGCGAGCGGGAGTTGAGATGCTGCTGGTGAGGTTGGAACGGCGGATTTTCATGGACGGATAGGGGCTTGGCGTGTTGGGGGGCAGGGACAGAAAAGGGGGGAGCAACCGCGGCGACGACTGGTGGCGTGATTTCGGGCGGATGGGATAGTTACTTCACGAAAGCAATTCCGAAAATGAGACTTCACGCATTTGACATGAGGTTTTGCGCAAAATGTCACTTTCGCGCCCCCTGATGCCGGAGCCGGTAACTGCTCGGCGGCTCGCCGTTTCGCTTGCGAAAAACCGTGCTGAGATACTCCACATGGCGGAACCCAGTTCGCTCGGCGATTTCCGCCAGCGTCATGCCGCTCTGGCGCAGCAGTTCCTTCACGCGATCGAGTTGCACGCGCATGATTTCGTCGTGCGGTGTGTGTTTCAGAAGCGCCTGAAATCGCGTCTCCAGCAGCCTGCGCGATAGCCCAGCCTCGCGCGCCACGTCGTTTACATCGATGCCCCGGCACGCCTCGCGCCGAATGAAATTCAACGCCTGCGCCACCTGCCGGTCCGCGACCGCCAACACATCAGTGCTCTGCCGAGTGGCCACGCCCGTCGGCGGGAGGAGAAACATGCGCGGTTCCACATGCTCGCCGGCCATCATCCGATCAAGCAACAGCGCGGCCTGTCGCCCCGCCCCACGCGCATCCGGGACGATGCTGGAAAGCGGGGGCGGCGACAATTCGCAGAGCACCGCGTCGTTATCCACGCCCAGCACTGCGACCTCTTCCGGAACTGCGATCCCCTTTCTCCGGCACGCATCGAGCACCTGCCGCCCGCGCGCATCGTAGCACGCAAAGACTGCGAGCGGCTTCGGGAGCCCCGCCAGCCAGCCCGCCATCGCCGCCACGTCCGCATCGCCTACCGCTTCTCCCGCGTCAAAAACATGGCACGAGTGACCGTTTTGCTCGACGCATTTCGCGAAATGCTCGCCACGCAGAGTCGACCAGTGAAAACGCGCATCACCGCAAAACGCGAAATTCTGGAACCCACGCTCCGAGAAATGCTCGAACGCCACGCGGGCAAACTCCGCATCGTCAGTCTCCACGCACGGCATCCCTTCCAATAAAACCGCCGCGCTCACATTCACCAGCGGAAGCCGCGTCGCCGCCACAGCCCTCGTGATCGCTGCATTTTCCCCCCGCACGATGATCCCGTCCCCGTCCCAGGATTGAAGCCACGCCGGGGGCACCGCGCCGCGTCCGCTCTCCGCGAGATGGATGCTCCACGGGCCGTTCCCTCGCAGATAATCCTGCACACCTTCGAGCAGCCCACGTGCGTACGCGTTCGAGGTCTCGATGAGCAGCGCCACCTTCGGAATTGCAGACGCCGAGCGCGTCGCCCGCAGGAGGCGTGCCTTTGGCTTGCGAGAGGTGGGCTTCATGGGGGAAACCGAGAGCGTGTCAGGATATGTCTGTGGGAGGAACAACACCTAACCGTAACGAGCCCGAAACAATCCCGTCCATGAGGTTGCCGGTCAGATTTTGGAGAAATCCGGTCGCGCAATTTTCTACAAGAGCGAAGAGGCTGCGAACCCCGCTCCCATCCCAACGCCTATTTCTTTCCCGCTTTCCGATATGCGCCCATCTCCGGCGCGTCGGGATTCACCTCGGGACCGAAGTATCGGAGCACGACCAGCGGCTCGGTCGTGCTGGAATTTTCGAAAGTCACCCCGGCTTTGGCTCCAGTCTCCGTGCAGAAGAACTCATCCTCCGTCAACTCAGTGAAGCGGATGAGCTTTGGGCTATTGAGCGGCTGGTTGTTGATTTTCCCAATGCCTTGAACGCAGATAAGTCCATAGGCGCCGTTGTCCTTGATCGTCGCCTTTGCGCCCGGATCGACCGTGAGTTCCTTGGCCGTGAAAAGCTGCTCCCCATCGACCTTGCCATACACGATCCAGCGATCCACGTATCCTTCGCTGCTGGTATCCGCCACCGCGATCGGCTCGAGGTAGTGATTCTCCTTGAAGTGCGGATCCACATTCTTCTCCCAGTCGAGTTGCTCCACGATGAAGTCCAAGTCCTTGTGCTTGTTCTTCGGCATGTCCTTCACCAACAAAGCCCAAGGCACTTCGCGACCTTCTACGAGCGACTGATACATTCCAAAGACATCGCTCCCCCACTGCGGCTCATAGGTGCAGAGCGAGCCCGGCGCGTGCAGGATGCACGGGTCGATGAGCCAGCCGGTGCCTGCCTTCAGACGGTAGGCCTTGGATAAGTCGAGGATGCCGTTGTCACCTTTGTTCCAGTTCTCCAGACACTTGCGGACTTGCGCCTTCGTTGTGCCCGGCTCGAAGCCCATGAAGGTATATGGAAAATTGTTTCCGACATTGTTGTGCTGCGGAGGAAAGTAGTAGCTCTCCGGCTTCCCTTCCTGCCCCACCAGCTTCGCCTGCTTCGCCGACTGGTGCATGTGGTGCGGGATCGGCCCCATGTTATCGAAGAATTTCGAATACACCGGCCACTTGGAATACTTTTTCCATATCTTGCTTCCAATGAGTGTCGCCCCGCACTCCGCCACGGCTTGTTGCAAAGTGAACCTCTGCTTGCCAGCGACCACATAGCTCAGACCTTCATCCGGAGTGCGATTGTCATTGGCCGCGGGAGTCGTGCTGGCAAACCACCGCTCGTCGATGCCCCCGCGGTTCAACCCGTAAGCGTAAAGGTCATCCGGATGGAGTTTCAGCCGCTTGCCGGGCTGAAGAAAGCTGCGCGGCACCCAGCACGGCGCGAGTCTCAACAGACCGCCGGTGCGAGAAAGCTCGCCCTCCACGGTTTTCTGGACGTTCTTCTTGAGGACTTTAAGGGAGGTGACGGTGTTCATGCGTATGGGTTGGGGAAAAGCGGGCGGTCTTTATTCCAGCGCGACGCGAGCGGGTCAAGGGCGAGACCTCGGCTTCGTGTGAAATTTCAAGCCCCGCACTACGAGCGCTGGCTGGCCCGTCTTCCCGGAACGAGTTTTCTACCGCCGCGCAGGCGCATTTGCGGCACGGCGTTTGGCTCGATCCCAGTAAATCGACTGGTCGTCTTTCTCCGGCAAATCTCCACCGTGCCATTCCTTCAACAAACCGAGATTGTAATACAGCCGGGTGAGCGCGTCGGCGCGCGACTCGCCGCGGAGTGTTTGCTGCCAGAGATGCGCGCGCTTTTCCTCACTGACGTGCTTGAGAGTTCCCAATCCCAGAAAGCTGAAAACGCTCCGGCTTCCGTCGAAACGATCCAGCGGCGCTTCCACACACCGCAAGTCTTCACCATACTTCGCCGCAGTCGCCGTGCGGTAGCTGATATCCAGCGCGCGATTTGCCTTCAACGTTCCCGCGCCGAGGTAAAAGTCCGCACGATCCCCCTTCCCGCGCTCGGCGGAGCATAGTAGCGCGTAATAGACGGCCTCGGCTTTTTTCCACGAATGCCAGTCGCCTGCACGCTCGATTTCGGCGCGATTTTTCTGAAGCCACAACGCCGCTGCCGCTGCGACCTGCGGAGTCGCGGCAGAGGTCCCACTGCCGTCGAGATCGAGCGCATCGGCACGTTCTTTTCCGCCTTCCTTGCGGATCGCGAGCCACGGGATATTGGGCGAGTAAGCCGCAATTGGCTGGGCATGCAATTCGCCCTGCTCTTTCACCTGCTCAGGATCGACTTTTCGCATGGGCCGATAAAGCACCGCGCTGGTGCCGTCCGCGCCGTAGCTGCCGCGCGCGGCCCATTGCAGCAGCGTCCAGGGGCGGAGCACGAGCCGCCAATAATCGTTTTTCCCGTAGCTGCCACCGCGGGATGTGACTCCCGTGACGCCGACCACCCGCCCGAATGCCGCGGGATACACAGGGCTCGCTGGCAGGATGATCCCCGCGGGCCGAAAGGGATTTCCGACCATGGAAAAGAAGTCGCTCTCCGCCGCGAACATCGCCGTGCCGCGTTCGTAGGCGGCATTCACCGCATCCGCCCAAGCCTGCGTCGGCGCGCCTCCGTGGCTCATCGAGATCACGTCGCAATGCTGCTCACGGCTCGCGTAGTCGATGGCGTAGGCGAGTTCCGCGGTATTCAGCGAGACGACCCACGGCGCGACCCGCACGGGGACGATCTCGGCGTGCGGTGCGCCCCCGAGGTATCCCGTGTAGCCCGCGACGCCAGGCTGCGGCGGCAGCGTCACGCGGCGCCCCGCGAGAATGCCGATCGTCCCGAGTCCGTGCGACGCGCGCGCCGCGCCGATGCCGGGCGCATCCGGCGGGCGAAGTCTTTCGGCGCTCATCGAGCCGGGATTCTCCTCCTCGCGAGTCACGCTCATTTCATACTCGAGGCGCCCGACCGCGTTGGAAAGAGCACCGCGTTTCTTGAGACTCTCAGAACTTTCCTTCACGAGATTCTCCGGCAGGCCAGCATGGCGCGCATCGTAGCCATTGTCGAGATGCCCGATCCGAATCGCCATGCCGGGAGCAGGGCGGCCGACTCGCTCACGTGCGCTGGCAAGCTGTGAATAACGATCGCGCAAATACCAGACCGGATCGATCGCCGGGCGACCCGGCGGATCGAACTTCAAGCCGGCTTCGGCATCTGAAACCCGGACGATCGGCCAAGCGCTGGAGGGCTTCTTTTTGTAAACGAGCGGCGTCGCGCTATCGCGCAGCATCAGACCGGCTTTGTCCGGCAGCATTTCCGCACCCTGCTTCGACGCGAAGCGCGCGAAGGTGCGGTTGGGCTCGAGCAGGATCGGGTAAAAGCCGAGCACCTGTTTCGTCGCGTCCGCGATCTCCGGCGCGCGAGCGAACAACTGCATCCAGTAAGGGTTCATGAATCCAGTGCGTAACGGCCTCTGGTTGTTCCAAGCCACATACCACTGGCTCCGATCCGCGGCGGGCGCTGCGAGGACATGGCGAAAATGCCAGCCATCGGCGCTCGCCTTGGTGTCATGAATCTCCGGATCAGGGACTTTCACCAAAACCGTCGATGTGACACGCAAGCTCTCGGTGACACTGCAACCGGAGACGCAAGCCGCGATGGCACCCCACGCGCACCGGACGACGAACGACTTCATCGCCGGCGCAAATCCGCGCGTTTGATCGTGTTTGGATCGTTACGATCTATGCGCCAGACGGGGTGGTGAAAGTGGATCACGAAGTCGCCATTGTAAGACGCCGCGGCATCGTCGAACACGATCTGCCCGATCTTCGTCCACTCCAGTCCTGTTAGGAATTCGACCCCGAGTTTCCACTTCTTCCCCGAGTCTGAAACCGAGATGTCAAAGACGAGCTTGCGCTTCGGCTTTGGGTCGGCGCGGTCGTAGATGATCCCCATGATTTCATCACGGAAATCCTGATCGTCTCCACCGAGCTTTGGTGTGTCGGCGGATACCGTGAGCTTCATGAAACGCGGGCAGGAAGTCGGCGTCTCCTTCGGCTTTCCAAGCTCCGCGATCTCATAGAGCTGCCGCTCGGTGTTCTTGGTGTCCGCGAGCAGCAGAGTAAGTCCATTGATGAGCAGAAAGACGACATCCTTGCCCCGATTCCACGGCGAGACTGGCGGCGAATTCGTGATGATTGCCTCGCGAATGCTGTTCGTAAAACTGGCTCCCAAATCCTCCTGTGTAAAGAAGTGCGCCGGACCCTCCAGTGGCACCTCCGAGCCAGAACCTTTAGGGTAGATTTTCCCGACGAGCGCAAGTGAGCGGTAGTTCCCGCCCCAAGGCTTCGAGCCACCAGTCGAGTAGCGCGCGAGGATGCGTCCTTCCGACCCTGGCGCGAAGAATCCGGTGTAACGCGTGTTCTCAGGCGCTCCGGCGATTTTCCAAGTGCCGCTCAGGCAGATGCCCATCGGATGCAGCAGTCGTCGAAAGCCCTTGTTGTCGACGCCCCAGCGTAGGTCGGCATGCGAGCGCACAGTGCGCTTGGCCGCCTGCCGGAAGATGCGCATCCCAAGCGGGAAAATCCCACGCAACAGGCTGCTGACTGTCTGAGTATAAACCGGCAACGTCCGCCGATCCGGTCCGCCCCACGCGTTGCCATAGTAAGGAGTCTCAAAGACCGCGCGCTTCACCTCGTCGTAACAGTGAGTCGCGGTCGGAAGATCGCTTTCGCTCACGTCTTGGTTTCCCGGCGGGAACGGCTCCGGATCGCGCTTGCAATATCCGAACCGACGCCCGAGCGCGAAGATCCATGCAATGCCGAATACCGCAATCACACCTACCCCGAGGATCAAGCGAGTGAGCTTATGGAAAGGCTGCGACACCGCCTTCAAATCCGCGGTCGGTAGATTCGGCGCGATGACGGCGTGGAGCAGGCAAATCGTTATGATGGCAACGATTCCGACAAAGACGCGTGTGAGATTCGAGCTCACCGTCAGTAGCAGTAGTATCGTGAACATCAGAACTCCCGCGACGAGCAGAAGCCAAAGGGTCTTCCAAGTCGCAGGCTTAAAGTTTGCGAAAGCAATCGCGGCAGGATCGCCTACCAACGGCACCGGGTAACCTCCCATCGTGGCGCCGCGTTGCGCACTTGCTTCGATCTCTTCTTTCGTCCAAGGCGGCGCAAGATACGGAAAGCTATTCTGAAACTCCTTGTCGTTCGTCGTCGCCCGCGGGAACTGCTTCGACTCGGCATAGGATAGCTCCAGCAGCAGCGTCTCTCCAGCATCCGCAAGCGTCTTGGAAACGTCATCTTCCAACCAGCGCCCATTTGGAAAGCGCGCTGGCTTCGTCAGGTCATAGACCATCACATCCGGCGCGGAGTCGTAGTGCCGGTGCGCCTCGAGCGGGGCGAGCATCGTAGCCAGCACATCTTCCATGACGGTCGGTTTGTCATGGACTTGCGTGATTACCTTCACATGATCCGCCGGGTGCTTGGTATTGAGATAGCCAAAACGCGGAAGCTGCGTGCGCAGCGAACGCCCGACATGATCGATCTGCACGCCTTTCGCATCGTGCGTCGTCGCCCACAAAAAGATCGGGCCATGCCGCGCAGGATCACGAAGCGCGGCGAGCGGGATACTGGTGACGATGCCGACGACATTCCGGCGAAAGAACCGCGGGAAGATGAAAGGATCGTCGAACACGCCGGTCTGCACATTGATGACACCGCGCTGAAAGGCATTGCCGGAAATACGCACCTTTCCATCCACCAGCTTCTCCTTGGCGACGACGTTCACCTTTCCCGGAATCCCATCGAATCGCGTGCCCGTGATTTGTGGCTGCGAGGCATCGCCATCCTTCACCAGACCGAGTTCGAACTCCATCTGGGCATCATCCGCGATCGCATCTGGAGGCGCGATGATCCCGCCATAAAGCGCCTGCATCGAGCGATCCCCCTCGTGCTGCGAAATCAGCGTCCCGCGGCTTGCGAGCGCATCTTTCCATTTGGTTTCGGCACGGTCTTCGCCCGCTTTGTCCGCCGCCCTTTTAGCCGCGTCCAAGGCTGCCGCGGTCTTCTCGACTTCCTTGTTCAGCGTACCGAGAGTCGCGACGTAGTCCCTCCCCTCGCGAGTCAGCGCCTCGTCGAAAAAGCGCACCGGCGGTTGCAAGTCGAGGTGCACACGAAACTTGAACCCTTTCAAATCCAACCGTGAGACTTGTGTTGGCTGCAAAGCCCGCTGCACGCAGAGACTGATGATGAGCTGATCGCCAGTCGCCGACGGATCGCCTTCGGTCACCAATTTGCCCGCCTTGTCCACGATGAAAGCGTGCAAGTCCGTGATGTTTGCCGCCGGCGAAGCTTGCACCTGAAAAGGATTCAAGCTCATCGGGTCCGCGTGATCGGAAGCCCGCGCAGAAGGCAGCAACAGGCAAAAAAGAAGCGCAGCAGCAAACCAACAGGCGCGGGAGGCAACGTGCATGTTTTTCATAAGATGAGTGGTGGTTGAAAGAGCCAAGACCTAGCGCAAGACCTTCGCCGCGGTTTGCTGCCCGAGCGCGCGGTAGCTCTCCCACTGGATGTCGTCGAAGAATTGATCGAACGTTGGTGTTTGGGGGAATTTCGGGTTGACCTTTCCGTAGTTGAGAAGGTCCTGGGTCAAACCGTCATTGAGGCCGGGCTTGAAGAGAAGAATCCACGAGACATCCGGGCTTCCGGCATAAGTCACGCGCGCCAGTGCCGCATGATGCCCGCCTTCGCGCTTGATGTCGTTCAACGTCCCGAGTTGGTCGGGATCCATCCAATCTTGAATCCATTGGTCGAGACCGTCGCAATGCTCACCGAGGCTACTCACTATCTGCGCCCACCGATTCATGCACCGTTGGCCTGTCGGCAATGCTTGCTGGGCCGCTAGCTGCACAGGGTTCAGCGCAGCGTTCGCTTTGTCCCGAATTCCCTTTATATCCAACCATACGATCTCCGCGCGGAAATCTTCGCGCACTTGCTGAGTCAGCAGCGAGACGTCGTTCCACTGATACTCCACATCTTCACCCGCCTCGCTCACGATCATGAAGCGTACGCGTCGCCGGATCAGCTCGTAGAGCGCCGTGACCTCGAAGTGCCCGCCATCGCTTAGGTACCAGAACCAACGCGACGGCCCGTAGAAGCGAGCGCGCCATTCGTCCAGCAACATGCTTTGCGCGCGGAAAACCGTCACCGGCAGGCGCTTGAGCCTGCGCCACGCCGACTCCGGATACTGACCGGGCCGCTCTTCCTTCCGAATCCCCGAGTCCCACCAATAGCCGAGCCGCACATTTGCCAGTCCCATGAAAAGCGACAGTGAGAGCTTTGTGCCGCGCCCGATGCCGGTGGAAAATGCCGCGCCTGAAATCCCGATCCACTGGCCGAGAGTCAGGCTCTCGACCTCGGCGCTCCCGCTCTCTTTCGACTTCAGGACATGGAAGGCATTCGGATCGCTCGACACGTCCAGCGCATCGAGCGCCGTCAGCGCGGGCGCTGCTTCCTGCACCCGACGCCTCCCAAAGCTCGGCAGGAGCGGCTTGGAGTCATCCCCATCAACGCCCGCGAGCCAGCGGCGGAGCTTTTGCCAATACGGAAGCGAATCCGGCCGCGACCACCGCGCAAAGTAACGCCGGCCCACGCTGACTCCGTGCGGAGTGATGCACATCGGCAGGCCTTTGCGCTCGCGGATGTCGCGCGCCGAGGCCGCATCGACGGTCTCGTTGATGGTGACATTCACGAGATGCAGCGGGCCGCCCTGCTGCTCGGGATGATACTTGTGCCACGGGATGTCGTCGTTCGGATGGGCGACGCCGACGTCGTGGCCTTCGCTGCTCGAGGAGGCATAGACACGCTCTTCGTTCGATGCGCCTTGGAACGTGCGAGTGAGCCGCGAGGCGTAGGTCGCCTGCAGCGAGGAGAGATTGAGAAAGTCGAACGCGCGCCCGATCGCGAGCGAGAATAATCCAGTCACGCTGAGGACGAAGACAGCCCAGCAGGTGCCCGCGAAAGTGAAGACCAGCTTATGCGCGTGGACATCGACGACGAAGATCAGGAACACCGCGAGCGGAATCCCAATCGCCGTGGCGAGGCCCTGCAACGAGAACTCCTTCTTGCCGCCCGGCGAGAGTGCCTGCTTCGCGTTCATTGCGATTTTTTGTAAAAACGGCATGAGCGGCGCGACCGCAGCTGCCGCGATCGACAGGCCGCGGACGAGCCCGTGCGTCGCGAAAAGGAGCGCGAAGGTATCGAGCACGACCCACGCGACGAGCGCGGCAAAAATGAGCAGCACTTCGCCGAGCGAGCGCAGGACGCGATTCGCCACAATGCCGCCGACCTTTCGCCGCTCGGCTTCGGAATCCGCGCCTTCCGTCGCACCCCAGCGCGCGACTTCCTGCCACACCCACGCAAGGATGAGCGCCACGGCTGCAACCGCCGCGACGAGCGCACCGTGCGGAATGCCGAGCCCGATCAGCGCGCCCGTGAGCGCCACCAGCCACGCGAGCAGCGAGAAGAACGGATAGGGCCGATACGAGCCGATCCGCGGCGCGAGCCAGTAGCTCAGCGTTGCCGGCAGCACAGCCACGCCGAGCGCCAGCACCGGCAGCCACCACCACGGCGAGAGCGTGATATTCCACACGACCGGGGCCCCCAACTGCGCCCGCAAAAGCGCGTGCAACTGGAACGCGCCCCAGCGATCCAGCAATCCCCCGCCCCCCGACGGCAGCCACGCGAGCAGGCCGAAGAGCGTGAAAAGCAGCGCGCCGGCGACGAGATAGACGGCGACGAGATTGCGCCACAACACGGCGAGGTTCAGGTGCAGGTCGGTCGTGCCGGTCGCGAAAATGTAGTTCGCCTGAGACCGCAGCCACTCTATCGGGGCGGACCATGTGTCCTTCAAAGTCTCCTGCACGCGCTCGCACGGATCCTTCGCGAGCTTCGTGGACTCGCGCGTGAAAAGCCGCCCGAGAAAACTGCCAGCAAAGCCGCCGCCGGAGACGGTCGAAAGGATGTCCACCTCACGGATTCGGTTGCGCGCGGCAAGCGCCTGAATCACGCCCAGCGCGAAAGTCGAACTGCGAATACCGCCCCCCGAAAGCGCCAACCCAACTGTCCGCGCGGGGAGCTTTCGCTCGTCGCGCTCCTCGCCCGCGGGATCGCTAGGTCTCGCGGCTTTCTCGCGCCGGGCGCGGATCGCCGCCGCTTCGTCCTCCTCGAAACGAGCGGGATACACCGCCGTCAGCGAGTCCTCGATCAGCGTGTCCGCCGCTTTTTCGCTCACCATGTAGATCGGCGCCACGATGAAGTAGCCCGGGATTTTCGGAAACACAGACGCATCTACGATGCGCAGGCCGTTCACGCCATGGACTCGAAACCGGCTGTCCAGCACCGCACCGCGATCCTTGAGGTCATCCGTATTTGCCTTCCACGCGTCCGACCCGATCGGGCAGGTGCAAGAGCAATGATGCCCCCACGCCTGCGTCTTGATCCACTCCTCCATCTCCGCCGTCCTATCCTCATACTTGTCGCCCGGCTGAATCTCCCGGACAAATTGCTTCGCGTTCCGCCCATTCACATTCCGCATGAACGCCACAGCATCCACCAGCGCCGCGAGGTCGCGCTTGCTGCTCACCAGCTTTTCCTCATTCTCCGCCCACTCCGCCTCGACTGCCTTTCGTTCCGCCTTCAGCGACTCCGGCAGAGCCTTTCCAGCCCGAGCCAGCGCCTCACAATCCGCGATCACGCTCGTCCTCCGCGCTCCGATAAGCGGACGAGCCGCCTCTGCCTTTTCATTGAAGGCATCGAAGCAAATCTCCGGCATGTCGAAAGGACTCGCTGTCCGCAACCGCACACTCCCGTCGTGATTGCTCGTGTAGGCCTTTAAGATGACCCAGCTCCACAGCCGGTGCTTGTCCTCCGTCGCGCCGATCTTGTCTTTAAAAAGCTCGCGCGACCAATTCCAATAATAGCCGCGAAAAGCTGCGGGCGCTCCAAAGGTGAACAAGTCCGGCTCCACCTCATTGGCCTCCGCCGCCTGCTTCGAGCGGCGGATCACCGCCAGCGTTCCGCCATTCGTCGCGTAGAGTCCCGTCTTCGACTTCTCCCACTCACTGCGCGCTCGGTCGTCCGGATCTCCGGGCTCGAAAGAGACGCTGTTCAGAGTCTCGAAATCCTTGTCCAACTCGCTGACCACCGTGACTTCATATCGGTCCTGCAAGTTGCGCCCGACGCCCGGCAGATTGATGCGCAGAGGCTTCTCATCCCGATAGATCACACTGCCATTCCGATCGCGCAGCGCGCATAGCTCTCCCTTCTCGGTGATAGCCCGCTCGGCTTTCGAAAGTCCCTTGAGAAAAGTGGCATCCTTCGATGCGGCGAGAGCTACCTGCTCCAAATGACCTCTCTCACTCGCCTCCGCCTGCACCTCACCGATGCCGGAAAGCATGAGTAGCTGCGGCGTATTGAATGCGCCTCCGCAAAGGATGATCTCCCCGGCGTCTTTCTTCGCAAAGTAAGAGAACCGCTCCCCCCGCGCGCCTTGCTGCACCGGGCTCGCTTCGTATAAGTGCTCACCCCGCGCAAACTCCACGCCGATCGCTCTCGGCACACCGCTCTCTTTGTCTATCTCAAATAGAACCCGGGTGACATGCACGCCGGTCTCGATCACGAGTCGGTCCGGGTATTTAAATTTTGTGTTGAGCAGGAACTCGCGCACGCCGAACCGGCGACCGTTCCCCGGCTCTCCTACATCCGTGGCTTCGGTCCCGCCCTCGATGCTGAGCGGGATTAAAAAAACACCTTCTGGCTTCGCTCGGCGCGTGTTGATGTCATTGAAGTCGATCGCCTGCACGACACGCGACCTCACGATCTGCTGCTTCAGAAACGTGACAAGTGCGTTATTGCCATGCAGTACGCCCAGCGCGGCGCGTATGATAGCATTGATGAACGGGCGGTCGTTCTTCGCGATCGTCGAGACGAGGAAAGGGTCGATCAGATTGGTCGGCACCCATCCCTTGAAGCCATGCCCGCCATCATCCAGCACCGCACGCGGATCCAACAACAACACCACCCAGCGGTAGATTTTGTAAAAGATTCCGAGCAGGTTCCGAAAAAAACGGTCGTAGGCCGAGAGATACTGATTTCGCTCCATCTTCGCGAAGTATCCGCGCATGGCACCCGCCCGCCACGAGGCATCGCCGGTCAGATTTGCGATGTAGTTCCAATCGTTGTCATTCGGGCAGATAGTAATCATCGCATGATGCGCCGTGCATCCGCCGATTCCAGCGGCGCGCGGGTAGAAAATACCTTGCTTCCTCCCCTCCAAAGGTGCGTCGAGAAACTTCGGCTTCAGCGGCTTCCCAGTATTCGGATCGATGCTCTTGTTATACTTATCGTCCTTCTCCTGCGTCGCGTCATCCGCGTGATGCCTCACCGAAAACATCCAGCTAAACTCCTCATCCTCCGACGCCGCCGCATAGTATCCTGGAACCTTCGTCACCTCACCGACCCCAGCATCAGGGTAAGCTTTCGACTTCTTCTGGACCGGATCCGCTCCGGCTTCGAGCACCAGTACCCGCTTGCCAGCCTCCGCGAGCCGCGCCGCCAGAGGCCCACCGCCCGCGCCGGAGCCCACGATGATATAATCGAACTTCGAGTTCTCAGGACTCTTCGCGCCTTCAAGAAGATCGGCGCTTGGATCGTTCGTAGGTGCAACTCCGCTAGCGGGAGTATCGGTGATAATCGGCGGTTCCATGGCTTAGAGGGTCTTCAGAAATACGATCAGGTTCTCCTTCTCCTCATCTGTCAGCGACTCGCCAAACCAATGCCCGCGATCGAGCACGAAGTCCGGACACTTGCTCGCCGCCATCAACGCCGGACCCGCCTTTTTCGCAAACACCTCATAAGCCTGCTCGCCGGAGAGATGCTCCTTGTTGATCTTTAAAATGGCGCGAGTAAGGCCCACGAGCGCAGGTGCGACCTTGCCGATCTTCTTGAGGTCGGGATCGAGGTTCATCAAAAGATTCACCGGCGTGCCGCGCGGGATGGGCCCGAGGTCGATGCCTTTGTAGTCGGCGTTCAACCAAGAGTTTGGCAGCACCGCCAGGACGGGGTTCACCTGCTTTAGGTGACCGGTGAGAAACTTGTTCACGAGGATGCCCGCGAAGAGTGTCACAAGCGTCGCGGTCACGAAAACCGCACGTGTAATAAAACGCCATTGTCCGCGCGCGAGCAGCAGGAGAATTCCCGCCAGCGCAACGATCGCAACATACAGCCAGAGCCAGCCACCTTTCTCGGCGATGACTCCGATCGCCGCCACTCCCACCGCGACCAACAGTAGCAAGATACCCGCGTGTCGCGTGTGGCCTTTCCAGATGAGGAGCGCGAATAGCAAAGTCAAGACCACCCACGACCAGAAACTCAGAATCGTGAATAGGATTGCGCCAAAGGTCTTGCCTACAAAGCCGACGAGCAGCCCTTGAATGATCGGCTGAATGAAGCCCGGCTGGAATCGGATGCGAGAATCGACCGGTAGGCGGTAGATGTAGCCGGGATCGTTGGCAGCGGCTTCGCTCCCTTCCGAGCGAATATCTCCGGGGTGCAGGTAAGTCTTGCCTTCGCGCGTGAAATTCGTCCGCTCCTTGTTCCAGAGCAGCTTGCGAATTGCGTCGTCAAACGCTTCGAGCCGCCCTTTCACGCTGGGATCTTGGTTGTAGATTCCGAGCGCGTTGTTGTGAAAAAATGGCGCAGTGGCCCAGATGCTTATCAGCGTCGCCGGCCGGAAGTAACCCGGGCCGCCTATCTTGCGGCCATCGTTGTATTGGTCATTCGTTCCATACGGATCGAACTTCACCGCCGAAGCCTCGACTTTGTAAGGATTGAAGTAACGAATGTCTCCGACCGACTTCAGCGTTTTGAAGGTCTCCGACGAGTAGTTGTCCCACACATTTCCCCGCATCGCATTCGTCGCCATCGCGCGCCCGGAGTAAGTGCCGGTGAGAGTGATCGGGATGCGCAGTTCGTTGGAAAGGAAGTTGTCTTTGAGGAATTCGTCCTCCTTTCCTGCCTCCGGCGCTGCGCCAGCGACCACGGCGATCTTGTCGCGGAAATCTTTCATCGCTGGGCTTGCCCTGAACTCGTCCCAGTGCGTGTATTCCATCGGAAGCGTGTAGATGGGCGGCTTCCCCTCGCCCGGCTTTGGCGCTTTATCCCAACTAGTGGAGATCGCGCGCTCGAACTGGAGGTCGAAACCTTTCGGCAGCTTGCTCGAATGACAAATGGCGCAGTTATCCAGGAACACCTTTCGGCCTGTGACAAGCTTGGATCGCGTTTGCTCGTCTTCGATCCACTTCTTGCCGGGAAGTTCGCGAGCGACCTTTCCGCTGGCGTCTAGGGCTGCCCTCCCATCCGCCGCGCGCACGACTTCCCGCGCATCCTTTAGCTTCATCCCCGACGTGCTTTTTGCCACGATGCCTTTGTAGCCAATGTCGAAGAACTTCGCCATGTAGGGAACGCGGTAGTTCACGTTCACGTTCCAATAAACCGAGTTCGCGCGTCCGACCTCGATACTGAACGGACGCTGCGGCGTGTAGCCGAGCACCAGATTTCCAGTCGTGAGCCAATACTCGGGAAAGACGCCGACGTTGTGAGGTACGCGCTCCAACGCGCCCAAGATGCCGATGCTATCTTCGCCGGGCCCCAACACCATCGGGAAATGCCGCTGCTTGACGGGACCATCCGGGTTGCTGCTCGTCTCGGGGTTCTCGATACTCGGCAGCATCAGGTTCTCGCGGCTTTGGAGTTCCGATGGCTTTTCGAGCGCGCGCGCAAGACGCGATGGCACGTCGAAGATGGGATTGATGACGTTGGTGTTGTTGATGTGGTCGGTGCTGACCAGCGACGTGTCGATCGAGCCGGGTGCCTGGCTTTTCAAAAAATGGTAAAGGAAGTCTGGCTTCATCCGCAGGTTGGCATTGGCCGCCTGCGGGTCCCAGTATTGCGCGCCGATGATGGAGGAAAGGTTCTCCCACTCTGGTTCCGCGTTATCCACCGGCGGATTCAGCGGATGCTGAGCGACGTGGCAGAAGCCGCACGACATCGTCACCCGGAATGGCCGGACTAGCTTCGGGTCGGCGTTAATATTCGTGTCGGTATAATACCGTCCATTGGTGCTTTCGACTTGCTTCTTCCAGTAGGCGCGCGCCTCCGCGGCGTTTGCTGTCTTGGCGAAAAAATCGGGGTTTAGCATGAGGCGCAACCCGAAGATGCCGCTCGGATAGCCATAGATTGAGGTATCCAATCCATCCTGCGGCAGCTTGCTGCGCACGATTTCGGGGATGTAGTCCTTGAAGCTGTCGTCGCGCCTCTGCTGGTTGTCCCAGTCGGCCAGCGTCATCCATGGCTCGAAGAGTTGTGTGGGATGGCCGGGAGGGGCCTTCGGCTGATAGACTGGCTTTTCCATCGCCCTGCCTTGCGCGTCGTAGCGTTCAGGCTCGGGTTCATCGTAGCCGGAACCTTCGTAGGGTAAGATGATCGGTTCGCCGTTGTCATCGCGCGGCGGCGGGGGACGGAGCATCCCGTTCCTCCAGTCGCCGCCTTTCGGTTGGTCTAGGTAAAGACCGAGGATCGTCTTGGCGGAAGATGTAAAGCCGGGCTGGTTAATCAAACCAGCGCTCTTGAAGCGGTTCGCGCGCTGGCGCGAATCCATGAGGATGAGGTAGTCGGTCAGGCCATAGCCATTCTGCTGGAGCCAGTTCCAAAAGGTTTCGTTGCCTCCGCCCCACAGCAGCCAGGTATTGCGCCCGCGGATTGCATCGCGCTCGCTGTCGCTCAGACCGCTGACTTTTCCTTTCGAGCTTCCATCCTCATCGAAGTCCAGCGGGCCGAATTTTCCGTCCTTTCCCACCACCCAGTCCATCTTCCAAAACAAGTCGCGCGGCTCCGCAGGAAAGCACTCGGCGGTACGCGGGGTAACTGGCGTTCCGTTGATAGTCTTCCCACCCATCGCCTCGTCGAGGACTTCGCCGGGGATGGTTCCTTTCGGGTGGTAAGATGGGCGTTCTTGCTTGCTGGCGCTCTCCGCTTGCGCCTTTGGGTAGGCTGGCGGCGGATCGTAAGTAACGGGTGCGTCATCGCCGAGACTCGTGGAAGCCAGCGCGAGCAGGGCGAGCGCGACGAAGGATTGATTTTGAAGAAGACTGCGAGTGTTCATTGTATTGGATGGGTCGGGATGAGTCGCAAGGACACGTCCGCGTGCCTGTGGATGCGCCGGTTGGAAAGTCATGGGCGGGACGTTCCGTCGCTGCAGATGTGCCTCTGCGGAGTTTCCTTGAAGACCCTTAACAAGAGAACCTCGCGCTCCATCCACTGCGCCAGCAGTTGCAGCCGTTTTCACACACGCTGGGTTAGGGAGCTGGTTGACGGGTTGTCAACAAGAAAGTTTAGAACGTGCGGCGGCTCTATGTGAACCAGCGGTCAGCACGTGATTGCAGACGACGCGTCGCGCGCGCTGCGTGTGGGCTTGGGGTATTTTCAGGCGAGCCCCACATCAACAAGCGCGTGCCCAGCGGATCACCGGCCACGGCACGCAGGTCGCGTGCTCCACCCAAACCCACCCCTAAAACGCATTCACGCTCAACGTGAAATGCAGCCCGTAGTCTTGGAGATTTTCTCCGTCGCTCACCACGTCACGACGGTTTAGCGCATAACCCAGTAGATCTGCGCGCTCACGTATTTCGACGGCGTGAAGATCACGCCGATCCCGATGCTCGTCAGCGTTTCCGACCGATCGTCGATCTGATTCCGCGGCGGCTTTTTGCCGATGAACTCCACGCGATCCCACCCGACGCCAACATCGAAAAACGGCGCGAGCGTCACGATCGGCGTCTTCTCTTTTCCCCGCCACACCGGCACCCGCAGCTCCGAGTCTCAGCAAGAAATGACGACGCGCCCGAAAGGGCGCGCTCGCTAACCGTCTGAAATGACTCAAATAAAAGCAGAAGATGACAACGCGAGGGATGCTTCCTCGTGGAAATCCAGTGGTGGGACGGTTCTTCGCACTCTCTCCCGGCGTCGTCTTTTTCCTTTGGTCGCTGGCCGCCGGCATCTTCCTCTTCACTTGTGCCGAGTGATTGCAGTGGTATCTCTCCCCCTCCATGCATCCTCCGGTCGAACTCCCGCGCATTTTTTGCCGCTTCGGCATATTGCTGCCGATTCTCGCGGGAAGCATCGCAGCGCCCGTTCTCGGGGGCGTCACGCCAGACGGACGACTCGGCACGAGCGTCACGCAAAACGGCTTCGATTTCACGATCACCGCTGGCTCGCAGCACGGCGGAAACCTTTTCCACAGCTTCGATCGCTTCGACTTGAGCGCGGGAGAAAGCGCTACGTTTCAGGGCCTTTCAAGCGTGCAGAACATCCTCGCGCGCGTCACGGGCGGCAGCGCTTCGAGCATCGACGGCACGCTGCGCAGCGCCATCCCCGGCGCAAACCTCTACTTCATCAATTCCGCCGGCGTCATGTTCGGCCCGAACGCGCACCTCGACATCACGGGCTCCTTCACCGTCACCACCGCCGATTATGTAAAACTCGCCGACGCCGCGCGCTTCGACGCACGACCCGGCACCAACGACCTCACGCTGACGAGCGCGCCGGTGAGCGCATTCGGATTCGTGAATCCGACGCCCGCCGCAATCACCTTCACGGACACGCAAACGCTGCTCCCCGACGGTCAGAGTTTTTCCGCCATCGGCGGCGATCTCCTGCTCGATGGCGCAACAATCCGGGGCGCGGGTTCACGCGTGAATCTCGTGAGTGTCAGGAGCGCTGGCTTGGTCGTTCTCGCTCCTGCGAACCCGCTCAGCAGCGTGGACGTATCGACGTTCGGACAGATGGGAGAAGCTCGCCTCACCCGCTATGCGACGATCGATACCAGCGGCTCGGTGGGAGGAAAAGTGGTCATCCGCGGCGGCAAGCTCGTCCTCGACACGGGACGGATTCGCTCCGGCACTTCAAGCTCCAGCACGGGAGGAGCCATCGACATTCTTGCGAAAGAAAGCGTGCTCGTGACGGATTCGGCGCGGGCACCAGATGCCTCGTATTTTACCAGCGAAATCAGCACGTATTCGGACGGCACGGGCGCGGCGGGAGCGCTCGACGTGGAGGCACCGCTGATCACCATCTCGCGCGGAGGAAACCTCAACAGCATCGCCCATGAAAGCGCGACGGCGACCGGCCGAGGCGGCGACATCGGGCTGCGGGCGCTAAAGCTCGAAATTTTGGACAACTTCAGCATCGTCGGTGTGAATACGAGCGGGCCCGGAACCAGCGGCAACATTCGGGTAGACGCGAACGAGGTCTTGTTCCGAGGCAGCATCGTCAATGGCTACACCGGCCTTACCTCTTCTAGCACCATGCAGGGCTCTGGCGGCGGCAATGGCGGTCACATCAGCTTGTTTGCCACCGGCACGATCGCGGTGATCGAGGGTGCCCAGATCGACTCCAGGACTTCCGGCTCCGGAGCTGGCGGCGCGATCTTTTTGCAGGCACCGCGGCTCGCGGTGGTTGACGGTTCATTTATCTCGGTCTCGACCGTTGGCACGGAGAACTCCCTGCCACTGCAAAACGCGGGAGCAAGCGGCAACATCACTCTCGACGTGAGCAGAAGCATCGAAATCGCCGGCGGCTCCGCGATCATCTCCAGCACTCAAAATTCCGGGACCGGCGGAAACATCCTCGTGCTTGGAAACAGTGAGCTGAGCATCCACGCGCCGCAGCTCAACCAGTTCAGCGGCATCTTCGCCAACTCGGTTCCCGGGCCGACGGGCTTCGATTCCGACACCATTTACGGGCGCGGCGGTTCGATCGAAATCCACGCGAGCAAGCTGCATCTGGAGGGTGCGACGAACATCTCTGTGTCCACGTTCACCACCGGCCACGGCGGTGATTTGCGCATCGACGCCGGCACCATTTTCGTCTCGGGAAAAGGAATACCCGCCGGCGATTTCGACACGGACTTCGCGCTCGGCATCGTCGCCGAGACCGAGGATTACGAGGGAGCGGCCGGCATGATCGTGGTGAATGCGAATGAAATCACGGTCCGCGATGGCGGCGTCATTTCCTCGAGCACCAACGGCGACGGCAACGCGGGAGCGCTGAAGATTCGCGCCGGTTCACTTTTATTGGATGGATCGGGCAGCGACCGTTTTACCGGCATCTTCGCGGCGAGCGTCGGCGGGGAAGATGCGGGCCGCGGCGGTTGCATCACCGTCAATGCCGGCGATCTGCGCATTTTCAATGGCGCGGGCATCGCCAGTTCCACCGTCGGCGGCGGCGACGCTGGCGATGTTTTCATCACCGCCGACAATGCGGTAATCAGCCACGCCAGGCAGAGCCAACTCCTCGATTCGACGGGCACCCCGATCCTTTTCGCCGGCATCGCCGCAAACGTCGTAGGCGCGGAAACGATCGGGCGCGGAGGGAATATCGAAGCGCATTTTGGCAGCCTCGAAATCTCCGACGGCGCCACGATCACCGCCAGTACTGCAGGGCGTGGCCGCGGCGGGTCGGTCCTCGTGGACGCGCCGCTTCTCCGCTTGAGCAGCGGGGCGTCCATCGAATCGAGCACGACCTCGAGCGGGAACGGCGGCATGGTAAAAGTGAGTGCCGGAACGGTTTTGATCGACGGAGGCCGCATCACCGCGACGACGACGGCTCGAGGAGCTGCGGGCGCCGTCGAGGTCGTTGCGGATTCCGTGACCGTACGCGGCCCGACTTCGCTGATTTCTTCAGAGAGCCGCGGGACGAAAAATGGCGGGGCGGCAGGGGAGATTCATTTGGAAATCAGCGGAGCGCTGCGGCTGGAAGATGGGGCGCGGGTGAGTTCGACGACCTTCGGCTCGGGCGCGGGCGGGCGGGTGCGGATCAGCGCCGGAAGTGCGGATTTTACGGGTGGAAACTCGGGGGCCTTCACGGGCATCAGCGCGGAGACGTTGGCGGCGCGCGGAGGCGGCGCGGGAGGCGACATCGGCCTGCAAATTGGCGGCTTGCTGCATCTCGGAAAACTCGGGCAGATCAGCGCGGACACCTTTGGCGATGCGGGCGGCGGCGGGATCGGGATCACGGCGGGGAGTGTGAAGATCGAGAGCGCGCCACGGCAGATCGCAGGCATTTTCGCCGAGGCTGGTCAGGGTGCGACCGGGCACGGCGGGAACCTCTCCGTCTTCACGAACGACCTGACGATCGACGGCAGCGACGCGCTCATTTCCGCGACCTCGAAAGGCCGGGGTCGCAGCGGAAATGTCCGCATCGAGGCGGGCGATGTCCGGCTCTTCGACCACGCCCGGATCGCGAGCGGAAACCTCAGCGTGGGCGACGCAGGGAGCGTGACGGTGAGCGCGCGGAAATTGATCAGCCTACAGAATCATTCACTTGTCACGACCTCTGCAACGGTCGGCGATGCTGGCCTCATTTCGCTCGCCTCGGGCGACCGCATCGAGCTCCGCGAAAGCACGGTCTCGGCGTCCGCGGGTAGCAACGGCGGGAGCATTCGCCTCTCGAGCCCGAACCTCGTCGACCTCCGCGACAGCGAAATCTCCGCCACCGCAGGTGCCGTCGTGCGCACGCATCCGGGCGGCCTCGCCGGAGTTGCAGGCACAGGCGGAAACATCGAAATCGATCCCACATTCATCATCCTCGATCACTCCACGATCAGCGCGAACGCTGCCGCCGGACAGGGCGGAAATATCAGCCTCGTCTCCGATTTCTTATTTCAATCGGAAAGCTCGATCACCGCCACCGGCACCACCGCCGGAACCGTGAGTATCGCCGCGCCGGAACTCGACCTGACCAATGGACTCAATGTGTTGACCGGCTCGCTGCTCGATGCGTCCGCGCAATTACGAGATCAATGCGCACGACGCCTCGGGATGGATTTCAGCAGCCTCCTGGTGCTCGGTCGCGGCGGAGTCTCCGCGAGCCCGAGCGAATCCCAGGTGGACATCTCGACGCGCAAAAAAGTGCGACGACGTTGATCGTCCTCAGGGCGCGTCCTGCACGGTTAATGAAAGGAATCCTGCCGCGCTCGGTCTTGAGCGCGCGACTCACAGCCAGTTGCCGATGATGAGGTAGGGAGCCCAGAGGCACGGGTGACTGAATCGTTCGTCACCGAGGAGGTTCACCTGCGCTTTTTGGAGTGCCTGTGCTTTGGAGAGCTGCGGCTGGTCCCGCAGCGTGGTGTAGAATTCGGTGACGAGGTTGGTGGAGGCTTGGTCGCTAACGTTCCAGAGCGTTGCGAACGCCGCGCGCGCACCGGCTTTTACGGCGATCCCGGCTAGTCCCAGCGCGGCGCGATCGGAGCGGTCGTCGCCCGCCGCGGTCTGGCACGCACTGAGCGTGAGGAGTTCGACGGGATGATCGCGGAGCTGGCTTGGGCGGATGAGTTTTTCGAGTGCGTCGAGCGTGAAGTGGTCGTCGTAGGTGAGGACGAAGGTCTTGTTCACGTCGCCGCTGAACTCGCCGTGCGAGGCGATGTGGACGATCGAGTAGGAATGCTCGTCGAATTCCTTCGTCACATTGTCGGCGAGGAAAGCGCGGTTCATCATCGGCTTGGCTCGATAAAGTTCGCCCACCTGTTTTAGCTCGGAATCGACGAACGGCAGCGCCGGATAGCCTTGTACCGAGTCGGAAAGCCCGCTGGCCATGAGGGTGAGGTTCTCGCGGGCGATGGGGCGTGGCTCCATGAGCGTGAGGCCGGGCGTCACGGCTACGGCATATTTTTCGACGAGGAACTTCTGACGATCGTGGAGTGCGGCCATCGGGATCGTCCGCAGCGCGCCGTCGGGTATGAAGACGAGCGTGTCGATTTTATGCTCCGCGAGCAGCGGGTCGAGCGGACGGATGAGCCAGTCGTAGAGCTGCCACGCCCCGACGAGATATTCGTTGGTGGTTCGTTTTTCGAGTTGCTGACGGAACGTGCGCACCGTCTCGGTGAGTCGCTCAGCACCGACGGCGAGCTTCACGCGGTGCAGTCCGTCCGAGAGGCTCAGGATCGTCTCGGTGCGGTCGTGGAGCGGGATGAAGTAGATCACCGCCGTCGTGCGCGTGGCTGCCGCGAGCCTGGATCCTGCACCGTGTGGGTCGGCACCGGGCTTGGGTTGCAGGACGTCCTCGACCGACTCGCGCTTTTTCTTCAGCAGGCTCACACAGTCGTCCTGAAAGTAGTCTTCGAGTTCAACAGACTTCAGTTGCTCGCAGACATCGCGGGCTTGCATGAGGCACGCGGCGAGTTGTTTTTCGTCGCGGATGCCGTCGGCGAGCTGGAGCAAAAGATCCGCGAGGTCGAAATACACGCCACCCACTGCCTCGCGAAATGACGAGTGGGCGTTCACATTTCCCAACCGCGCGGAAAGGTCCGTGCGGATTTTTGCCAGCAAAACTGTCGCGCGCTTGCAGGCGTCGATCGCGTCGTCGCGCCGGCCTTGGGCTCGGAGGATGCGACCGCTCTGCCACTCCCATTGGTAGAGGATGTCCGGTGCTTGGATTTTCTGCGCGAGAAAAGTCGCGCGGCTCGTGAGCCGCAACGCGTCGTCCGATCTTTTTTCCTGCTCATAAAGATGGCCGCTGTAGCCCAGCGCATACGACAGGGCGCCGTCATCGCCGATCTCCTCCGCGGTTGCAGCGGCCGCGTGGTAAGCGTTCAGCGCGGCGGCGCGACGTTTTCTTTCGTGAGCGGGAGCGCGGTCGAAAATCTCCTCCCACGTCTTCCCGACGCGCAGAAACGTGAACGCTTTTTTATGCGAGTCGGGGAGTGCTGACGCAGCCTTGATCGCCGCGTCGTTGAACTTTGAAGCGTGCTCGAAATCGCCGCTGGCCACGGCGGACTGCGCGAGGTTCGCGAGTGCTTTCGCTTGCAGCTCTTTTTCACCCGCGGCGTCCGCAAACGCGATCGCCTCGTGGTAGCTCGCGAGCGCGTCGGGAAATTTCTCCTGCGCGGCAAGCAGGTTGCCGAGGTTATTGAGCACGGAGGCAAGGAGCGCGGGTGCTTTCTCTTCACGCGCCAAAGCGAGTGCTTCGCGGAGCCATTGCTCAGCGGCTTCACCACTTCGCGAAAAGATGCTGATCGCACCGAGATTCGACAGCGAAGTCGCGAGGCGCTCGCGATCGTGCGCGTCTCGCGCGAGCTGGATCGCCTCTTGAAATGCATCGACCGCGAGGCGCTGCTGCCCGAGTGCGTGATAGCACCCGCCGAGGTAGCCGAGCGTGTCGATGAGATCAGCGGTCCGATTGCTGCGACGATAGAACTCCGCCGCGTGCCTCCACTGATCGACCGCGGCCTCGAAAGAACCATTCTCGAACAGCCGAGCCCCCTCTTGCGTGGCCGTGTCTGCCCGCCTCTCGTCGGCTTCGTTTGCGAATGACACCGATGCCAGCGCTACGAGGATGAGCAAGCTACGGAGGCTACCCATGACCCGTAAAAACACGGGGTTTCGTGGCTGGACACTCACCGAGTTCATCATGGGTTTTGTGTTCTCCAGAGTCGTGCGAGTTGCGATCGGCATCGGGAAGAGCGGAGCCACGGAGGCAGATCGAAAGGAACAGCAGGGCACCTCAGAATGCCGCGATGCTGAGCGTGAAGTGCAGGCCGTAGTCCTGGATGTTTTTGCCGTCGCTAAAGGTGTTTTTGTGGTTGAACGCGTAGCCCCAATAGACTTGCGCGGTCACGTACTTCGATGGCGTGAAAAGTACGCCGATGCCGAGGCTTGTCAGCGTTTCCGTCCGGTCGTCGATCTGGTTTTTCGGCGGCTTTTTCCCGATAAATTCCACGCGATCCCACCCGATCCCGAAGTCGAAAAACGGGGCAAGCGTGAGGATGGGATTCTTCTCCTTTCCTCTCCAGACGGGCACTCGCAGCTCGGCAGACGCGAAGACGCCGTTGTCGCGGAGCAGCAGATTTTCCCGATAGCCACGAACGCTTTGCGCACCGCCGAGGCTGTATTGTTCGAGCGAAAGCAGCGGGTCGTTTGAGAACTGCGCGTTGAGCCGCAGCACCGCGAGGTTGTCCGTGTCGAAGAGCCGCCGAACATATTGCCCCTGCCCCAGCCACGAGACGAATTGCCCATCCGGCAGCCGCCGCCGCGCGCCCGCCCCCGTCCCGCCCGACGCCCCGCCGACATTGCGCGTCGCGTCGAACTCATTGATCCCCACATTGAATGTCGAGCGCAGCGCAAGCACATGTTTTTGGCTGCGATTCACCACCTCCAGCGCGAACCGCAGCACCGACACGCGCGTCTCTCCATCGAACGCACCCGCAGACAACGTGAACGGCTGCCCGAGCAAAAACGACCGACTCTCGCGCCGGTCGAAAGTCAGCGACGTCGAGACCTCCGTATTCACGCTTTCCCACCACGGCTGTCGCAGTGTCGCGCCCACTTGCTTCGTTTTGCTCGTGATATTCAACGCCGAAAACTGCTCCTCCACAATCGACGAATCGAACCGGCTCCCATGCACCTCTAGCGTCGTGTGCCACGGCGAAATCGGAAAACGATACGACCCCTCGATATTTTCCAAGTCGCTGAACTCCCACCGATCCGGCGTCTCCGAGACCGCGTGCACCGGGCTCCAGCGGAAGAAAATCGGATCGCTGTGCCCCGTGAGATTCAAGTCGGCGAGCGACACATCCACGATCTCCGAGCCCACGCTCGGCGGGCGGCGATTACTCACCTCCACACCGAACCGAAACGGCTGAATTTCCTTCACCTCGGCCTTCAAGATCGATTCCCCAAGCTTCCCGCCCGGCATCAGCTCCGCATTGATCTGCGCGATCCCCGGGTCCTGCCGCAGCAATTGCAGCCGCTCCTTGAGCTGGTTGAAATTCAGCGGCTTCCCCGCCGCGCGACGCAGCTCGTGCCGCAGCCACCACGGTCGGAACCACCAGGAGCCGCCCAGCTCGATCTTCGTCAGCCGCCCCTCGATCACATCCATCTCGATCGCCCCACCATTCAAATCCTGATCCGGCAACACTGCGCCCGACGTGATGTAGCCCGCATCCACATACTTCGCCGTCACCGCCAACCGTGCTTCCTCCAGCTCCTCGCTCGTCACCTCGCGTTTCGAAAATGGCGCCACCACCTTTTGCAATGCGCTGTTGGAAAAGACGCGGTTTCCATTGAAAACGAACCTCTCCACCCGGATTCGCAGCGCCGAGGCCAGCCGGCGTTCATCCGCCCAGCCTGGCGCGAGCGGCGGAAGCACGGGCTCGATCGCGGCGGGCTCGAGATGCAGCCGCACCGGCGCGGCGATCTCCCCCGCCCCATCGGCCGCAGTCGGACGCGGCGTCAGCTCGATCTCCTCCGGCATGAGCGGCGGCGGCTCCACGCCCGCCGGCTCAGGATTCGCGGGCAGCGGCTCCACGGCCGGCAGTGGCTCCTTGTTCGGCGTCTGCTGTGCACTCGCAACGGAAAGCAGCACGCCAAAATGCGCGATCACCAGCAGCCGCAGTCGTCTCCAGAGGGGTGGAAAAATCACGCGTGCGAGTGTGCGAATCCGTGCTTCTACGGCGAGCGTCAATGCGTCGGAAGCCTCACTTTTTCACGCCGCCGCGTCGCCGACCGAATCGCCGGCGCCTCATCCGGCCCGATCTCCGCGCCGCCGCGCCCGAGCACAAGTATCGAACTGAAATCCAGCCCGAGCCGCGCTGCACACTGATCGCGGAGCTGCACCGAGGCGTCGATCAAAGAGACAGGTAAACTGGCAAGCCCATTGGCCAGATCGAGTTCCGGTGCGACCACTTCGACCGTCCCGGCAGTGAGCCCCGTCGCGGAAATGCTGCTCTCCGACGTGAAGAAGTTGTCCGCTTCGAGACGAATGTTTCCCCCGCGCCCGACCGCCGCATTCGCGCTGATCGTCGCGTGGTCGAGGATGAGAAACTCGGGGTCGATCGTGATGTTCCCCCCGGCGCCCCCGCCCGCCTCCGCCAAGCGGACGCTGCCTGCGGTCGCGGCCACGGTGCTGTGATCGATGGAGATGAAATCAGGCGCCGTGAGCGTGATATTCCCCCCGCTCATCGCCGCGGACGCAGCGATCGTCGAGCCACCCACGATTTCGATTCGATGATGCGCGTTGACTTCGATCGCGCCTGCATTTGAGCGGTCTGAAGAAACCGTAACGAGTGCGCCATCGAATAAGTTCACCCGCTCGACCTCCAGCCGGATCGAACCGGCCGATCCGAGATCGAATGCGGATGCAGCGATCCGTGAACCTCGGCCACTGAGTTCGAGAATCCCGGCGTAGACGTCAATCGTGCCTCCGCTACCGGTGTCACTGTGGCTATTGGCAAAAATTCCACCTTGATTCGAGACATCAGCAGCTGTGATGCGAAGTTTCGCGCTTTCAATCGCAATGTCGCCACCTGTACCATCGCCGAACGTCGTCGCGGAAATTGCGCTGCCGTCAGTGATGAGCAGCTCTTTGGCACGAACCCGGATACTGCCACCCTCACCGATCCCGCCCTCCGAGACGCGAGCGGCAATTCCATTGAAGTGCAAGCGACCGCCTTGCGCGAGCGAGACACTACCCGCATCTATAGAAATGTTCCCTCCGTCGCCGAGACCCGCAGTGTTGGCCGAGATTTCGCTTCCTCCGAGAATGTTGATGCGACCGCTCTCAATGAGGATGTTCCCCCCGTTTCCAACGGCTCCAGTTCTTACGCCTGCCGAAATCGTATTCAAATAGCGGCCCTTGCGATCGAGCGTTATGAGACTCGCAGCAATTTTCACGTCACCCCCGTTTCCACGCCCCAGCGTTTCCGTGGAAATCTGCGAGCCACCGACTATCGAAATGTCGTGGGCGGTGATCGAAATCTTGCCGCCATGTCCCGAGCCGTCCGGATTTACTCGCGCAAAAATGCCATTTGGAAAATTCAAATTTCGCCCATCAAGCGAGAGATCATCGACGGCCACAGCAATACTCCCTCCATCGCCTCTGCCGGACGTCGTCGCGGAAATGACGCTCCCGCCGCCGATAATCAGGTCACCTCCCCGAATTGAAATGCTGCCGCCCCGACCGCTCCCTCCAAGGCGCGCGAGGATTCCGCTATCGTGAGTGGAAAAATGATTGTCCAACAGGATTTGATCGGCCTCCAAATGGATGTCGCCGCCGATTCCATGCCCAAAAACCGAGGCGGAAACTACCGCCGAACCGAAAAGTTGGAATTTCCCGGCCGTGACATCGATGACGCCGCCATTCCCCACAGCGCCAACATTTACATCGCTAAAAATGCCGGTGTCATAGTCGTAACCTTGTCCGTCGATTGAAAACTTTCCGGCGGAGATCGAGATATTCCCGCTGTTGCCTTTCCCGAATGTCTCGGCGGAAATCTGACCCGCAGGCCCAATCGTGATCTCGTCCGCTTCGACGTGGACGTTGCCACTGCCGCCGATTCCGCTTTCTCCGACGTCGGCAAAGATCCCGCTGACTCCCAGACCTTCGAGCGCGTCGATGTGAAGCTTACTCGCCTTCACATGAATTTCGCCCCCATCACCGCGACCGAATGTTTCGGCCGAGATCACCCCGCCGCCTGTTATGCTCATATCACGACTTGCAACGAAAATTTTCCCTCCGTTCCCGATGGCTCCATCTTCGACCGTGCTTTGAATACCGGTGGTATTCACCCCGCCCACCCCATCGATGCGGATGACGCCGGAATGAACACGGATGTCCCCACCGCTGCCTTGCCCCGAAGTTTGAGCGGAGATCACGCTGTCGCCCAAAAGTCTGAGTTCGTCACTGACCACAGTCACATTCCCGCTGTTGCCTTTCCCGGTGTCCTGGACATCGGAAAAGATGCCGCTCGAGGAAGCGCTTCCGTCGAATTGCTCCACCCTGATTGACTTCGCGTGCACAGAAACGTCGCCACCGGTGCCGATCCCAAAGAGTGACGCCGAGATATCGGCTGACTTGATTTGGAGCCGGGCTACAGTCACGGCGATATTGCCACCCCTCCCAATCCCCGTTTCGCGGACATTCGCGGAAATTCCCGTCGCGTTTCTTGTCCCCGAGCCATCAATGGAGAATTCAAGCGCGTCAACCCGCAGACTCCCGCCATTACCCTGTCCGCGAGTGTCGGCGGATATTCGTCCGCCAGGACCGATCAATAGTTGGTCGGCATGAATCCCAATTTTCCCGCCATTTCCCTTGGCGGTCGACTGGACGGTGGCGAAAATACCAGTCGGATCATCGTTGCCCATTCCATCGATTTGCAAGGTTCCGGCACCGATGTGGACTGCGCCGCCACCGCCGACACCCTGTGTGTTCGATGCGATCTGGCCTCCTGAAAAAATCGATAACCTGTTGACCTCAATCGCGACGTCGCCGCCATGACCGATCCCTGTCTTACCTACGCCCGCGAAAACGCCGGTGCCAGTCGTATCGCCAAGCCCATCGATGAGCAGCATTTCGGAAACAAGCCGGATGCCTCCCCCATTGCCGCTTCCAAAAATATTAGATGAAATTTGCGAGCCGCTTAGGACAGAAAGCGAATCGGATCCAATATTGATGTTCCCCCCATGGCCTGTCGCCCCGTTCAAGACGTTTGAGAGGATCGCACCGCCAGCCGCAAGCGTCAGATTCGAGCTCTGAATGCGAATGTCTCCTCCATTTCCGACCGCCCCAGCAAGCACGCTCGCGTAAATCCCCGTGTCTTCACTGGACCTCCCGTCGATTGAAATATTCGTCGCAGATATTTCAACGCGACCGCCGTCCCCGTGCCCAAACGTGCTGGCGGAAATCGAACCTCGCGTCGTGATCGTTAGGTCCTCGGCACGAACATTCACATTTCCTCCGTTGCCCGTGCCGGTTTCGGCGACTAGCGCGCCGATGCCGTTGTAGGATTCCGACCCTGGGAAAAGAACCACGCCTTCGCCGTCGATCGAGATCGACGGGGCATCCACCGACACATTTCCGCCGTTCCCCGCACCCAGTGCGTTGGCCCGAATCTGCCCATCGTGAATCGTGACCGACTGAGCGAGACGTGCGTCGACGTCTCCGCCCTTCACCGAGCCAGTGTTTTTGCTCTGGATCGTCGAGCCGCCCTCGAGCTGCAAGCTGCCTCCGCGCAGCACGATGCGACCGCCACCCGCACCATCGATATTGCCTGAGGAACCGCTTTTCATTGTCACGGTGCCAATCGCGGGCAGCGCCACGGCGGAGGCGCGCGCGATGGCGTCCGCCGAACTCGGCACAACTCCCGGCCCGGCCATGCTCACGATCGCGAGTGATCCCGAGGACGCCGAGACAGTCGTGCCATCCAGGCTCACATCGCCTGCCGCGATCGTAAAATCGCGGCCGGGGAGCGTCGCGAGTCGCGAGCCGTTGAACGTAACCGCCGCAGGGCGGGCGGACGTGAAGCCGAAGGCGTTGACGGGCGCGGCGGTGAGCATCAGGTCGTTTGCGCCGGGCCGGGCGTCGAAATGCGCGCCGTCGGCGAGCACGAGATGATCGGCGGTCGTGACTGCGAAACTGCCGCTGATGTCGAGGCTCGCATTTGTGCCGAACATGACGCCCGCCGAGTTGATCAGGAAGAGATTCGCGCCGCTCATCTCCGAGCGCAGTGTGCCGTCGATCGAGGAGGGGGTGCCGCCCGTAACGCGCGCTAAGATGTTTGCCACACCCGGCGCACCGGAGCCGATGGGCGCTCGAAAATTGGCGATTTCGCCTGCGTTGAGATCGAGTCGGCTGAAGCTGTGAAAAAGATTTCCGCCGACTTGTTTTCCGGCTTCCGCCGGGATGAGAAAATTCGGGCCCGAGAGCGCATCGGAGCGTCCAAGACTGCCGTCGAATTTCACGTCGCCACCCAACCCAGAGCGTTCGGCCAGAAGGATGCAAATCGCCAAGGAACCAGCGAAACACAGCCGAGCCAGTCTCGGGGGAGGATTATTCACGTTGCGGCCTGTAAAGGCGAATCGAGTGAAACACAAGCGCGGGCTTGGAAGGCGCGCGCGAGCCCTTACGCTCACCGCATGAATCCCCGTTTTCTCGGCCTTTACACCGCCATTTATCACGTCGCCGATCTCGCGCGGGCGAAGGCCTGGCATTCGCGGATGCTGGGCTTGGCGCCGTATTTCGATGAGCCGTTTTACGTCGGCTTCAATGTCGGCGGACACGAGCTGGGGCTGCTGCCGGCAGGCGATGCGAAGAACCCAGGCGTGGTCGCGTATTGGGGCGTAAAGGACATCCGTGCGACGCTCGATGCTTTGCTTGCGGAGGGCGCAACCGCGCACGAGGGCGTGCAGGACGTGGGCGAAGGGATCAAGGTCGCCACCGTGCTCGACAGCGAGGAGAATGTGTTCGGCCTCATCGAGAATCCCCACTTTCCCGCGAAGCCCGAATGACCGAAGAATCGCTCCAGCACTTGAGCAAACGGTGCAAGGTGATGCGCCGCCTGATCCGCGTGCACGGGCCCTGCACGCTCGTGCCGGAAGGCGCGCGGTCGCCGTTCGAGTCGCTCGTGCGGGCGGTCGCGCATCAGCAGCTCCACGCCGCGGCCGCTGAGAGCATCCTGCGCCGGTTTATCATGCTGTTCCCGACGGTGCGACGTTTTCCCACCGCCGCGCAGCTCGCGGAGGTGTCCGATGAAGCTCTGCGCGGTTGCGGATTTTCCGGCGCGAAGACCGCGTCCCTCCGGGACATCGCCGCGAAGACCCTCCTCGGCGTCGTGCCGACCTCCCGCGCGATCGGAAAGCTGAGCGACGACGAGATCGTCGAGTGCCTCACGGAAGTACGCGGGGTAGGCCGATGGACGGTCGAGATGATGCTGATTTTCAAACTCGGACGGCCCGATGTTTTCCCCGCCGACGACTTCGGCGTGCGCAACGGCTACCGCATTACGTTCGGACTGGAGGAGATGCCGCGCGTGAAGGAGCTGCTCGCCGCGAGCGAAGTGTGGCGGCCTTTTCGCACGACAGCGGCGTGGTATCTGTGGCGCGCGGCGGATGCGGCGCGCCCGAAGAAGCCGACGAAATGAACACGATGACCGACGCAGAACGACTGGCGGCGATCCGCGCGGCGATGCCGGCGTCGGGTCTTTTCGCGGAAAAGGAATGGCTCGTCGCAACGGAGCCGTTTGCCATCGACGCGCGGATGCGAGACTCGCTGGAAAAGCTCGGCTTCCGGCTCACGCTTTTTGCGCGCGCATGCAACGAACTCTACCACCGCAGCGTCGCGGGCAAGCAGCCGGCGTGGGTCGCGGAATATCTCGACCGCGGGAAGCCTCCGGAGCTGGTGGAATTCGCGCGGCGCAAGGAGGCGCGCAACGATCTACCAGCGGTGATCCGCCCGGATTTAGTGCTGACGGAGGAGGGCTTCACGATCGCGGAAGTGGACAGCGTTCCCGGCGGCATCGGCCTCACCGGCTGGCTCGGGGAGACCTACGCCGCGCTCGGCTTCGACGTGCTCGGCGGGGCGACGGGGATGCGCGACGGCTTTGCCACCATCGCTCCCGGAGCCGACATCCTAGTCTCCGAAGAGTCCGCCACCTACCGCCCCGAGATGGAGTGGCTGGCGGGCGCGGATCGCGTGCATCCCGCCGAGAGCTACGCGCTTCCGGTCGGCGCGGAGCCGCGCACGATCTACCGGTTCTTCGAGCTTTTCGACCTTCCCAATCTGCCCTCCGCGCCCGCACTGCTGCGAGCCTCGGAGGCTGGCGCGGTGAAGATCACGCCGCCGGTAAAGCCGTATCTCGAGGAGAAGCTGTGGTTCGCGCTTTTCTGGATGCGCCCGCTGCGGGAATTCTGGCGCCGGGAACTCGGCGAGCGCCACTTTCTCGAGCTGCAAAAGCAAATCCCCGTGACTTGGATCCTCGATCCCGAGCCCATCCCCCACCACGCCGTCATCCCCGGCCTTGAGATCAACGACTGGCGCGAACTCGCCCATTTCAGCCAGAAAGACCGCGACTTGATCTTGAAAATTAGCGGCTTCTCCGAGCTCGGATGGGGCAGCCGCAGCGTCGTGCTCGGCTCCGACGTATCGCAAGCCGACTGGCAGGCCACCGTCGAAAACGCTCTCAACGCCTTCTCGCACCACCCGCACATCCTCCAGCGGTTCCACAAAGGCCGGCTCGTCGAGCAGCGCTACTTCGACCGCGACACCGGTGCCGTGGCCACCATGCGCGGCCGCGTGCGCCTCTGCCCCTACTACTTCGTCATCGATGGTAAAGCCGTGCTGCGCGGTGCTCTCGCGACCGTCTGCCCCGCAGACAAAAAGCTCCTCCACGGCATGTCCGACGCCATCCTCGCCCCGGCCCGGGGAAGCTAATCGGCGCGCCACCGGCGAAGACAGCGTGAACGACGGCGAACGACTGCCACTCCAGCCCCCTCGCGGCCCTGCATGACAATCGACGGGCTCAAATTCTTCCGCGACCTCGACAAGAAAGAAGTCCGTGAAATCGTCGTCAGCGTCAAACGCGGCGGGCTCAAAGCCGACGACGTGCGCGCCTTTAACCCCGTCCGCGAGCGCGAGAAGGCGGAAATCGGCCTCTTCAATCTCGCTGGGAAAAGCCCACCCCCGGCATGGAGCGCGACGCCGCCGCCGCGGGCTTTTCCGTCGGCGGCGTGACGGGCACCTTCGCTGGCCTGAATGAAAGCGCATCGCTAACGATCGGCTCGAAGAATTTTTACATCAGCTACGCAGCCAATGGCGGGCAGGATGTCATACTAACCGCCGTGCCGGAGGCGGGCGTCGCGCTTTCGATGGTGGGCGGTCTCAGCTTGCTACTCGGCCTGTCCCGCCGACGGCACACCCAGCGCTGCGTGACGCGCCCACCGTGTCGGGAGCCGTCGCGGCGGAGAGTTTACCTCTGCCATCGAGACCGCCCCGGCGTCGGCGATGCGTGACGGTGCCGCTATCTTAAATCCAGACCGTGCCCTCGTCCGCGGCGATCATGCGATATTCAAAGAAAAAAGGGACGAGTAGCCAGATTAGGCCCGGAAGCACGCGCACGAAGTCGCTCACGGGCCGCAGCGCTTCGCGCCGCAAATCTTCGCTAGCCATCTCCCGCAACGAACTCTCCTCCGCAGCGCTGCGATCTGATGCCGATATTCCTCCTCCCAATGTGAAAGCCCCTCGGCCTCAAAAACCCGCACATTTCTACGTCTCTACTGCGTCAGCTGATTTTTCCAGCTTCTCGCGGCAGGGGCGGTACCACCAGTCGAGCCGCTCGCCGTCGCGGACGCCCGCAGGGCCGCGGAGCACAAGGCGCGAGCATTTTCGCGATCCTCCAGAAAGAGTAGGCGCGGAGATTTCGCTCCAATATGAACACGGGCTGGCGCAGGAAGACGAAGCGCCCGTGCCACCGGACGGCGCGGATGAAGACAAGGTCCTCCGCGGCAAAGGTCGCGTCATTTAAAGCGCCCACCGTCTCGAACGCCGCGCGCGTGCAGAACAGGAAGCAGCAGCCGGTGTAGCCGCTTACGCGCACTACCCCTTCGCTCACGGGAACCGCCGGTAGGTGCTCTAGGCATCGCTGTGACATGCCCGCTCGGCTGCCACATATCACTTTAGGAACGGGCCCTTGGGCAACGGGTGCGAAGAGCGGCGATTCCGCCCCCTTCTCGATGCCTCGGGTAGCCGGCACCAAGCGAAGAGTTCAGCTATCCTGCTCGTGCAACAAGGCACACCTTTGCGCGCGTCTCGTCACGTTGGCCGTTGTGCCCGGGACGGTGTATCAACACCAGACTCACGCTCGAATCCACGGCCAATGTTCGCCTTAGCGAACTAGTTTACGTAGGCAGCTTCGTTTGAAAGTAGAAGCGCGTGAGCCATGGTCTCCCAAGGCGTTAACGGTCTCCGTTCGATGAAGTCACCCTGATTTCGAATTGCGCTACGACCGTCGTTGTTCGCCATTCCGGCCCGTTTAGCCCGCTCAGCAACCTTCTTGGAAGCCTTTTCCACCATCTCTTTGGCAGACGCAAGAACCTGAGGCTGATCTTTCACTTCGGTGCCGACAAACTGCAAGGCAAGATCAATCTCACTTGGCGAAGGCGAGCGCTGAAAGAGGATCCGATAGATATTGAAAACGCGGTTTAGATTGTCCCGCGAATTCTGGACCTCCGGTCGAGCCAGAACACTGCGAGCAACATCGATAGCCAGCGGGCTATTCATCAGGAAGAGCGCCTGTTGCGGAACGATGGTCGTTGCTCGCTTCGAGTTGGGTGCCTCTGGATTACTGAAATCGAAATGGGCCATCAACTCCGGCAGGTTTCCACGGTCGATGTAACCATAGACGGTGCGGCGATTGCTGTAGGGCTCGTCGGTAATGTTCACCGGTTGACCGCCTACTTCGGAATCAAGTTTGCCACTGAATACCAAAAGCGAGTCTCGCATTGCCTCGAAATCGAGACGCCGCACGTTTGCACGCCAGAGAAGGCGGTTGTCCGGATCGAGTTGCTCGTAGGCTTTGATAGTGTGACTGCTGTTTTGATAGACTTTCGACAACATGATGAGCTTGTGCAGCTTCTTCAGCGACCAACCTTGATCCATCAGGTAGCTGCTCAAGTAGTCGATCAGTTCCGGATGGGAGGGAGCTTCCGACATTGTGCCCAAGTCATCCGGGGTGCGCACGAAGCCCTCGCCGAAGTGGTGCAACCACACACGATTGACAATCACACGCGCGGTGAGCGGGTTCGATTTGCTGGCGATGGCTTGAGCTAGTTCCAACCGTCCGCTGCCAATCTTGAACGGTTTCGGATTTCCACCCGAAAGTACCTCCAAAAAGCGGCGAGGCACGATGTCTCCACGAACGCCTGCCTGGCCACGGATAAAGACAGCAGTATCGGTCGGGGTGCGGACATCGTTGACGACCATCGCTCGCGCATCGGAGCCACCGTTCGTCAATTTCAGTTCGTTCATCTGAGCGAAAACCCATCCGCTTCCGTTGCGGGGGCCCTGCGGCCAACCGTCGATCTCTCGGCGCAAGTTGTCGGTCGAGAGATAGTTGGCTGGGGAGATATGGAGCGGCACGCTCGCCAAGGCGTTGATGCCTGGCTCGACGCCCGTCAACGTGTCGTTCATTCCCTTCACTGCGCTATTAAGCTTCACGAAACCGTGGGCCTTTGAATCTACGGACATGAAGATGCGCTCGTAGGCGTCTGCCAAGCCGTCGAAACTGGACGGCTTCCCACCTGTTAGGCCAGCGGCAACGATCGCATTGAGTTTCTTATTGGCCGGCGTAACGACCTGATCCCACTTGCCATCTTGAAAAGCATGAATCGGCGCAAAGAGTTCGTCGTTGCGACCGATTGCACCACCGATCGCCTGAGTGATATCGCGATCCAGCTTCTCTTCCGTCTGGACCTTCGTTGCTTCGAGTTGCTCGGCCTCGGTGGCTCCACGCCGGGTCAAATACCACGCACGTAGGTAAGCCGACGCCTTCTGGCGGAATTCGGCATTCTTTTCATCAACGACCCGATAATAGATGTCACGATTCGTATCCTCAAGTTTCGCCATCTTCGTCTGGAATTCGATGGCAACATCGGATTTGGCATACGAGATGACCGGCTTCTCTTTAGGTTCTTCGATGCTGTTGAAGATTCCGTGCAAAGCGTAGTAGTCCTTCGTGGGAATGGGGTCGAATTTGTGATCGTGGCATCGCGCGCAGGCCACGGTCATCCCAAGGAAACCCTTCGAGACGGTGTCAATTCGGTCGTTGATGACATCGTTCGTGTTGCCTGTTCGGTCACCGACCGTAATGAAACCCAATGCCGCGAGGTCACGAGGGTCTTTGAGGTCGGGCAGTTTATCTGCCGCGAGTTGCTCCATCACAAACCGGTCGTAAGGCTTGTCCTCATTAAAGCTGCGAATGACGTAATCCCTGTAGGTCCACGCGTACGGGAATCGGTAATCTCCTGCCATGTTGTTGGCGCGATCGCCGCTCGTGTCCGCATAACGTGCGGAGTCAAGCCAGAAGCGGCCCCAACGCTCACCGTAGTGTGGAGATGCGAGAAGGCGGTCCACGACTTTAGCGAAAGCACCCGGAGACTGATCCAAAAGGAATGCTTCGATTTCCTTGGGCGTCGGAGGAAGGCCGATAAGGTCATAGGTCGCGCGCCGGAGGAGCGTCTCCTTGTCAGCGGGAGGAGAGGGCACCATTCCTTGTGCCTCGATTTTCTGAAGGATGAATGCATCCACCGGGGTAGCGCACCATGCGCGATTTTTCACGGCTGGAATCGCCGGTTTTTTGACAGGCTGATAGGCCCAATGCGCACGAGCCTCTGCACTCAAACCGGTGAGTTTTTTGTGTGCCTTTCCTACGCGGGGGTCGGGAGCACCCATTTTCACCCACGCGACCAAATCGGCGATTTGTTCGTCGGGCAGCTTTTTGCCGTCCTTTTTCGGCGGCATCTGGAGATCTTTGTCGGTGTATTGAATCGCCGTGATCAAGAGGCTCTTCGATGGATCACCAGGCGTCACCGCAGGACCACCTTCGCCGCCTTTTTGCGTCGCCTCCCGAGAATCGAGCGTCAGTCCTCCTTTACTCTTTCCGGCTTCCACGCTGTGACATTTGTAGCAACTCTCGGTGAGAATTGGCCGGATCTTTTTCTCGAAGAAGTCGAGTTGTTCCGCCGTTGGGTCCTCCGCATGGAGAAGAGGAGCTGCCAGTGTCAACCCCGTGAGTAAAGGGAGGAATTTACGCATAATTTTATGAGATAAAGATTCGAGTGAGCGGTGGTGGTGTCAACGACAACGACCAACGACGGAAATCGCCGTTGGTCGCTGCCACGTTGAGCGGAAACGGAACTAGGCGATGATATCTTTAACGACGCTTCCGAAGTTGTCGGTGAAGCGGAAGTCGCGACCGTTGTAGCGGTAGGTGAGCTTCTCGTGATCGAAGCCGAGCAGGGCGAGGACGGTGGCGTGGAGATCGTGGATGTGAACTTTGTTCTCTGCGGCGCGCGCGCCGAACTCGTCGGTCGAGCCATAAGTCGTGCCGCCTTTGACGCCGCCGCCTGCCATCCATGCGACCATTGCGCGCCCGTTGTGATCGCGACCAGCGGTCGCGTTGCCATTACGGTCGCGAGTGACGGTCCGGCCGAATTCGCCACCCCAGATGATCAGGGTGCTGTCGAGCATCCCGCGCTGCTTGAGGTCCTTGATGAGCGCCGCGGCAGGGGTGTCAATTTCACCCGCACGACCACGAAGGGCGACTTCGAGGTTCGCGTGGTGATCCCATCCACCTGCATCCACTTGCACGAAGCGCACGCCACGCTCGACGAGGCGGCGGGCTACGAGCAATTTCGCGCCAGTCTGGCTCTTGCCGTAGAGATCGCGGATTTCCTGCGGCTCCTTAGAGATGTCGAACGCATCGGTGGCCTCGGTCTGCATCTTGAAAGCCATTTCGAAGGACTCAATTCGAGCTTCGAGCTGTGCGTCTTTTTGGAGCGCCGCTGCGTGCTGCTGGTTAAGCTTGCGGACGTAGTCGAGTTCGCGCCGCTGACGATCCATCGGAGTGAACTGGTTGCGGATGTTCATGATTACGTCGTCCAAATCCATGTTGGTCGAGTAGTTCACGTTACATCCTTGATACATGCCAGGCAGAAAGGAGGACTGACGCCAATCCGGCGCGCCACCCATCGTGATGAAGCCGGGCATGTTCTGATTTTCGGTACCCAAGCCGTAAACGACCCACGAACCCATCGACGGCTTGGGAAGCTGGAGCGAACCCGTGTTCATGAAGCGCTGTGCAACCTCGTGCGCCGGGATGTCTGTCCAGAGCGATCGAATGACCGCCATTTCGTCGATGTGCTCGCCGAGCTTCGGGAAAACTTCACTCACCTCGACGCCCGACTTACCGGACGGCGTGAACTTGAACGGCGAACCAAAGGCGAGGCCATCATGGCCGGGAATGGACTTGTCGTTGTATTTCACCAGCTCGGGCTTCGGATCCCACGTATCAACCTGCGAGGGGCCACCAGATGCGAAAATGTGAATGACCGCCTTCGCCTTGACTTTGAAATGAGGCTGCTTCGGAGCGAGCGGGTTCGCGGCGGACGCAGCTGCGCTCGGCGCGGCTTTCGCATCATACGGATTGATCCCAAAGAGCGAGGCGAGACTCAGCGCGCCGAAGCCCATGCCGCTGCGCACCAAAAATTCGCGCCTCGTGTGGATGATGTCTTTGATCGTCGCAGAATGCTCGCGACGGAACTTTTCGGTGGTGATGTGCGATTGCTCAGGGGTCATATAGATGTGTTGTTGGCGGGTCGGTTTACTAGCGGATGCAGGATGGTCGGTTTTCTTAGAAAAAATTCGCGGATCTGCGATGCAACCCATGAATTAAGGCTGGTCACGTTCCGATGTCGAATGGGAATTTTGTGTTTTGGCAGAATTTTCTGAGTTCGTTTCAGGCGCTTTTTCAGCACGAAGCGAGCCCAAAACGAACAAACCTGCGGCCGTGCAGATACACGCATCTGCGACGTTGAAAGCGGGAAATGGGTTCGCCCCTGGGATGTGCAAATCGAAGAGTAGTAGATCAACGACATGCCCGTGCGCGATGCGATCGGTGACATTTCCCAGGATACCTGCGACGAGCAACCCGACGCCGCAACGGCTCAGCGTGTCGGGGAAGGCACAGCGGAAAAATGCAACCGCGAGCCCGATCAGCGCCGCGATCGAGAGGAAGACAAAAGGCAGGTTGTTGTCTTTCAGGAGCCCCCAAGCCATGCCGGTGTTATCCCAATAGCACAGGGAGAAAAAATTCTCGATCACCGGCACTGTCTCATGCCGAAAGACGATGTGATGGATCGCCCACCATTTCGTTGCCTGATCGAGCGCGAATAGCGGGAGCGCTAGGGAAAGGAGCAGCTTCATCGGAATCGAGGGGCGCGCTCAGCCGACCACCGCAGCGCACCTGTCGCACAGTTCTGGATGCGCGGGGTGCGCGCCGACGCTCAGGCGATGCCGCCAGCAGCGGGCGCATTTCTTTGTTGTCACGCGCGTGATCGCGGCTTTCGTCTCCGTCCCCGGCGCGATGTGCAGCTCGCTCAAGATGAAAAATTCCTCCAACTCCGCGAGGTGGGGCTCCAGCGCCCGGGCGCGCTCGGCGTCGGCGATTTCCAAAGTGATCGCGCCCTCCAGCGCGTTGCCGATCAGCTTGTCCTTGCGCCCCTGCTCGACCGCTTGGCCGATCACGCCGCGCAGTTGCAGCAACTCGGCGATGCGCGTTTCGAGTGCTTCGGCGCGCCATGCCGGATCGGCTTCGGGGAAAGTCGCGAGATGCACGGAACCCGCGCGCCCGGAGAATTCCCATGCCTCGTCCGCCGTGAAAACAAGCACCGGCGCGAGCAAGCGTGCGAGCGCGTCGAATGCCTGCGCCATCACCCACTGCGTCGCGCGGCGGCGCGGCGAATCGACCGCGTCGCAATACATCCGATCCTTCGTGATATCAACGTAGAGCGCGCTCAGATCGACTGCGCAGAAGTTGTTCAGCGTCTGGAAAACTTTCCGAAATTCATACGCCGCATACGCCTCGCGGCACGTCGCGATCACCTCCTGCAACCGCGACATAATCCACAGATCCACGGTCGTCAGGTCGCCCTTCGCCATCGGCGCGCTAGTGTCCGCTCCGCTGAAATTTGCGAGCAGGATGCGTAGGATATTTCGGAACTGCCGATACGCGTCAGTGAGCAGCGCAAACGACTCCTCGGAGAACGGAACCTCATTCGTGAACTCCACGCTCGACGCCCACAGACGCACGATGTCCCCCCCATATTTCCCGACAAAATGTTCGGCATTCATCGGCTTCGCGTAAGTCCCTTGCTCCGACTTCGAGACCTTTTTCCGCGTGTCCTTGTCCACCACAAAGCCGTGCGTGATGACCGACTTGTATGGTGCTGCGTCGTTCATCGCGATCGAGGTCATCAGCGAAGATTGGAACCAACCGCGATGCTGGTCGGTCGCTTCGAGGTAAAGATCGGCGGGCCATTTCAGCTCGGCATTTTTCCGAAGGACGGCCTCGTGCGAGATGCCGGAATCGAGCCAGACATCGAGCGTGTCATTGCGCCGCGTCGTGCCCGCCGGAAGTCCCACCGCCTCCGCCCACCACGCGTCGTCGCGCTCGAACCACACATTCGTCCCATCGCGTTCCGTGATGTCCGCGACTTTCCGCGCGAGCGCCGCATCGAGGATCGGCGCCCCTTTTTCATCGTAGAAAACGGGGAGCGGCACGCCCCACGAGCGCTGCCGTGAAATGCACCAGTCCGGTCGCGATTCGACCGTGCCGTAGATGCGGTTGCGACCCCAGTGCGGAATCCACTCGACGCCGTCAATCGCTGCCAGCGCCTTGCTTCGCAGCGCATCGACGCGGATAAAAAACTGTTCGACCGCGCGAAAAACCACCGGCGTTTTGGAGCGCCAGCAGTGTGGATACGAGTGCTTGTAAATCTGCTCCCCGAGCAGCGCGCCGCGCTCGCGGAGATGTTCGATGACCTCTTTATTAGCATCGAAAACGTATTTGCCCGCCCACACAGGCACGCCGACTTCCTCGGTGAAATGCCCACGCTCATCGACCGGCGAGAGGATCGGCAAGCCGTTCTGCACTCCCGCGAGATAGTCGTCCGAGCCGTGTCCCGGCGCGATGTGCACCTGCCCCGTGCCCGTCTCCATCGTCACGAATTCCGCCGTGATGATCTTCGCCTTTCGCTCGAGAAAAGGATGCTGCGCCTCACTGCCAGCGAGTTCGCTGCCGGTCATGCCCGCGAGCAGCCAATCGCCCGCTTCCTGCGTCTTTTCGGCTTCGCCTGAAAATGGCACTTCCTCGAATCCGGCAGCCTCGACGAATGCCGGCACCAATGCCTCCGCGATGACGAACATTTCCGGAGCCGATTCCTCCGCGAGGGCCGCCAGCAAAGGATTCCCGGCCTTTTTTCGGAACGCGCGGACGACGTATCGCTGCCGAGGATGCACCGCGATTGCGACATTCGCGGGCAGCGTCCACGGCGTCGTCGTCCAGATCACCATGCTCGCTTTTCCAGCGAGCGGGCCGCTCACGATTGGGAACTTCACGAAGATCGCCGGATCTTCGCGATCCGCATATTCCACCTCCGCCTCCGCGAGCGCCGTCTGTGCGCCCGTGCTCCAGTACACTGGTTTCTTCGACTGATAGACGAGCCCCTTTTCCACGAATGTCGCGAACGCCCGGATGACCTCCGCCTCATACCCCGGCGCGAGCGTCAGGTAGGGGTTTTCCCAATCGCCGAAGACGCCGAGTCGCTTGAATTGGCCGCGCTGGATGTCGATGAATTTACGTGCGTATTCCTCGCTGCGCCGCCGCACTTCAGCCGGCGCGAGGCCGCGCGATTCCTTCACGACTTTGAACTCGATCGGCAGCCCGTGGCAGTCCCAACCCGGCACGAATGGCGCGCGAAATCCCGCCATCGTTTTCGACTTCACGACGAGGTCTTTGAGAATCTTGTTGAGCGCCGTGCCCATGTGGACATCGCCGTTTGCGAAAGGTGGCCCATCATGCACGACAAAGGTTTCCGCGCCCGCGCGGGCGTCTTGGATTTTCCGGTAAAGCCCCTCCTTTTCCCACCGCTCCAGCCGCTGTGGCTCGCGCTGCACGAGGTCTGCCTTCATCGGAAAATCCGTCTTCGGCAGCAGGAGTGTGTCTTTGTAATTCTGGCTCATCGGGCGAAAAGGGCGGCGAGAGTAGCACGCGAATTCCGCGGGTCAACCGAACCGCGATGCGACGCTGCGGAGCGGTGGAAAAACGGCTCTCATTTTCGAGTCGATGACGTCGTCCCGATCAAGTGGAACGCGGTTTCCGGGAAGTAGCACGCAGAAGATTTCCGGCTTGAAATATTTCGCGGTCGTAATACCCATTCACGTCGAAATTCGGGCTCGTTGTTTCAAATGAAAATTCTCCCCCTCCTCCTCGCGGCTCTACTGCCACTGTCCACCTTTTCCGCGACGACGGATTCGTCCGATCCCGAGATAATGCAGGTTTCCGGAAAGCTCGTGACCGTTCGCGTTCCGAAGAAATTCGACCGAGTGACTCTGCAAATGCGCGTGTCACCGCCGAAGGGCCACGCCGCGACCGCCCCGGCTGCGCAGCCCGTGTGGAAGACGGTGTCGATTAAATTCATGGCGGGGAAGGCGCGGGACGTGGGCTTCAAGCTGCCGCAGCTAGTAGGTCGGCGGAATCTGCGGGTGATCGGCGAGCAAGCGGATGCGCTGTCGGGGGACTTGCTCACGGGCTTCACGCAATACGGGGCCGATCCGGTGGCGACTGCGGCGAATGGGATTGGCGTCGAGGGAGGAAACGGCTCGGCGCTCACCAACGTTTCAGGCTCGAAGGTGTTGAATTTTTCCACCGACTCCACCTCCGGAGCGGCCGCCTCCACGCGCGACGTGGTGGAGAGCGACATCTGGAAGCTGCAGGGCGACCGCCTCTGGTTTTTCAATGAGCGGCGCGGTTTGCAGGTTTTCGACGTGTCGCAGCCGGACGATCCCGCACTCCTCGGCACGCTGCGGATGCCCGCCGTCGGCGACGACATGTATGTCCTCGATGCCGACCACGCGGCGCTGCTGAAGCGCTCAAATACGTGGTTCCCGATCCTTTACCTCGATGGGGTCAACCCGGTCGGCACCTTCACGCTGGCCGCGGATGCGAGCCTTGTGAAAAGCGCTGCAATCACGCTGAGCCCGCAGCAGAAGGCCGCGCAGCCGAGCGAAGTCGTCCTCACCGAACTCCGCGAAGGCCACCCCGAAATCCTGGCACGCGTGCCCTTCACCGGCACGCTCCGCGAGAGCCGCATGGTCGGCAAAGTCCTCTACGTGGCCAGCGACGTTTATACGAATTGGACGGACACCGTGCCCGCGCAGTGGGGGCTGCAATTGACGTCCTTTGATCTGAGCGACCCCGCGCATCCCGTGCAGCGCGCGACGCTGAATCTCGGCGGCTGGGCCAATGCAGTTTACGCTACAGACCGTTACTTTTTCGCTGCAAAATGGAGCGGAAACACGGGCAGCAGTGTGGATATCATCGATATCTCCGACGCGTCCGGCGCGATGACGCAGGCCGCGCAGGTGCAGGTGGAAGGAAACGTCGCGGATAAATTCAAGCTCCACATCGACGGGAACGTGCTGACCGTGGTGTCGGAAAAGTGGGTGTCCGCGACTGCCAATAATTCCGGGCAGACCACGACAGTCACGAAGGTGAACACCTTTTCCCTCGCCGAGGTTGCGAAACCCGCCGCGCTCGGCCATCTCGAACTCGCCCGCGGTGAGACGCTCTACGCCACGCGCTTCGACGGCTCGCGGCTGTATGTCGTGACGGCGACACGCGTGGCGAACCCGGTAGACCCACTCTGGATCGTCGATCTCTCCACGCCCGCAAATCCGAGGGTGCTCGGCGAGCTGGAAATCCCCGGCTTCTCCACCTACGTGGCCCCGCTCGGCGACCGCCTCGTCTCGATCGGTCTCGTGAACTGGCAGCCGGCCATCTCGCTCTTCGACGTATCGAATCCCGCCAAGCCTGCGCTGCTGACGCGCCTCTCGCTCGCGGCCGTGAACGGCTGGAGCTACACGGAGGCGACTTGGAGTGAAAAGGCGTTCAACGTTCTTCCCGAAGACAATCTGATTTTGCTCCCGCTGTCCGGGTACGACGAGACGAGCGGGGAGTCCAACGGAGTTCAAATCATCGATCTCTTCAGCGACAAACTCGTGAAGCGCGGCCTGATCCCCACCAGCCTCGCGCCGCGCCGCGCCACGCTGCACCGCGACCGCATCCTCTCGCTGTCGGCCACGCACCTCGTCTCGGTTGATGCGCGTGATCGCGACAAGCCGGTGGTGAAGGCGGATTTGGAAATCGCGTGGACGGTCGATCGGGTGTTTGCGGTCGGCGACTACCTAGTGGAAATCGGACGCGACGGCTGGAACGCGAACGACCCGACGACTTTCAACGTCGCACTGGCAGCCAACCCGGATGCGAGCCTCGGTGCCGTGTCGCTGACGGGCGGATACGTCGTCGGCACCGCGCTCCGCGAGGGAGTGCTGCATGTCCTCCAATATCGCGGCTCGTGGGAAGCCGGCACCGGCAAAGCCTCCGCGACCCTCTCGACCATCGACGTATCGCGCCTCCCGGCGATCGTGATTTTGGGCGAAAAGAGCGTCCCGCTGCCAGACGATAGCTGGGACTGGAGCAACGAAGCCAAGGCGCTCTGGCCGCTGCCCACGACGCTCGTGTGGGGCCAGCAGCTCTACAGCGGCTCTTGGTGGAGAGCGCTGAGCGTGGCGACGAACGCGGCGAATCAGCAGGCGCAATGGTTCAGCTCCACGACCGAGCGGCTCGTGGCATTCGACGTGACGCGGCCCGAGACGCCGCAGTTTGTCTCTACACAGGAAGTCGGCGCAAAGCGGGCGTGGGAGGTTTCGGAGCCCTTCGCCACCGAGGGGCTCATTTACATCAGCCACAAAGAGCTCGGCCGCGACCTGCTGCCGGACTCCTCGTGGCCCAACGCCGCACACGTCACCGCGCCAGTCGCAAACGATGCGCTGCGCAACCGGCACTTCCTGCAACTCCTCGAATACGGCGGCAGTAACGCGCAGCCCGTCATCCGCCCCGCGCAGACAAACATCCCGGGACGCCTCGTCGGCCTCGCGCAATCCGGCAAGCTGCTCCTGACACGCGGCCAAGGCTACGACCTCGGGACTTTCGCCCCGCAGCCCTCCTCCACCGTCCTGCACACCAGCGCCTTCGACGGCACCGACGCTCACCTGCTCGACATCCTGCCGCTCCCCGCCGCCGCCAGCCCCTTCACCCTCGCCGGCCACACGCTCTTCGTGCTGAAAGCAGAGCCCGCTCAGATTTGGAAACCCGGTCCGATCTCGATCGACGACCCGGCCGTCGATGCCCTGCCGCTCCGTTCCACCAGTGCCATTGCGAGCACGTCCGTTTTGATCAGCCGCATCGCACCCGGTTGGTGGTGGGGCAGCTACGCGATCAATCCAAACCTCAGCGAACTCCGCACCTACTCGATCACCCCCGAGGGAAAATTTGCGCCACTCGGCACACTCGCCCTGAAACACGAAACCTCGGTCCACCTCTTCGGCGACCTCCTCGCCGCCCAAGACGACTTGCGCAGCGTACGCCTCATCGACGTCTCACAACTCGACGCCCCCGCCGACCTCGGCGCACATCAATTCGACGGCTGGGTCTGGCCCAATCTCGAGGCCGCCGACGGCTCCCTCACCCGAGGCCTCTCAGTCCCGCTCGGCCAATACGGCATCGAAACAATCGCCCTCCCGCTCGTCCAGTAGTCGGCTTCGTCATCTCGCGCCGCACCTCCGGTCGCGATCCATGATCGCACCTAAGGCTACCGCTATCCTCGCCGCGTTTCCCCGCCTCTACCCCTTCGCGATCTTCTTCGACCGCCGGAACGCCTCCATCGACTTCTTCGAGTTCCCACCCTTCTCGTATAAAATCGCGAGATTCTGCCACGCATCCGTGAAGCTCGGGTCGAGCTTCACCGCCTCCTCGAACGCCGTGATCGCCTCCGGGTCTTTCCCAGCCTTCATGCAGAACTGCCCGCGCGTGTAGGCATCCGCCACCTTTTCCACCGTGTCGTCCTCCGGAAGCGCAGGCTCTACGCCGCGCGTCTTTGCCACCTCGCTCGGAGGCGGCGTCGGCAATCGGATGACTTCAGCTTTTTTCGCCAAAGCCAGCTCCACCGAAGTGCCGGGCGGCGTATGGACACAGCTGCAGAGCGCGAGCCCGGCGGCGACGATGAAGATGCGGAAAAGCAAAGAAGGCATGCGGAAAAGTTTCTCATCATGCAATAGCACGCCGCCTGCCGTCGCGAAAGTTTCTTGCGCTCCACTCGACAGATTCCGTCCTCACCGCTCTATTTCCGCCCTCATGCGCGGACGCAACGTCACGAAACCCTTTACCATCGCCGGCTTCATCCTCGGCGAGATCTACATGCTCTACGTCGTGCTCGCGCCCTACCAGAGCGGCGCGCCGGTCCCCCTCGTTGGTAAAATCTACCGCGTCCTCGGCGCATCGTTTTTCTTCGGCCCCTTCGGTGCCGCCATCGGTCTCGGCATCGGCCTCCTCGTCGGTGCGCTCCTCCGCCGCCGGGAGTAGGCAGCAGCGAATCCTCACGTCACCGCATCCGGCGCAAGGCCGAGTTGCGCCTTCATTCGCGCGATCTCCGATCGCATCTGCTCGCGCTTGGTTTGCATGGTGTTGACGTGCTGCTTCGTCCGCTCCAGCCCTGCGCGCGTCGCATCCAGCTCCGCTTTAAGCGACACCACCTCCCCCTCCGCTGCGCGCAACCGTTCCGCCGATTTCTCCGCTGCATCCTGCACCATCGATGCGCTCTCAGACACGGACGAGTTTCTAACGCGCAAATCTTTGAGCTGCTGCGCCGTCGCCGCCGCGGACGCTGTCAGACGTGCCGTTTCCGCCAGCGCGCGGTCGCGCTCCGCCACCTGCTCGGTCCGCTTTTGCTCCGAGTCCGCCGCTGCCTTTTCCGCCGCCTCGAGTTGCAGCCGCAACGTGTGCTCCGTTGTCTTTTGCCGCTCCGCCTCGGCCATCAGCTCTCGAATACGCACCTCACCCCCGCCAGTCTTCGACACCGTCTCGTCCCGCTCAACTCGCATCATCTCGTAATTTTTCCGCGACGCCTCCGCCTGCGCGCGCGTCTCGTCGAGAGCGCTCTGCAACTCCGCCGCGCGCTCATTCGCCGCAGCCGCCTCGCCCCACAGCTTCGCCGCATCCGCGCGCGCATCCTCCTCCTTCGCGGCCAACTTCCCCTCCAACTCCTCCCGCAGCGCCTTCGCTGAGGCCGCCTCCACCGTCATCGCATCCAGCTCCGCGCGCAGCGCCTTCAGCTCCGACTCCCCCTTTGCCACTTGATCCCCGAGCGATTTCGCCTCCTCGAACGCCCCCGCCAGCAGCGCCGCCTCCTGCTCGCGCGTTCCGCTCGCCTCCGCCGACGCCAGGCGCACACGGTCGAGTTCCACCTTGACCGCCGCCACCTCTCTCGCCGCCTTTTCCAGCTCCGCCTCCCGCTCGCCGATCTGCCTCCGCACCGTGTCCCGCTCGCCGCGCATCACCGCGAGATTTGCTTTCGTGTCGATCATCTGTGCGCGCAAATTTTTCATCTCCACCTCCAGCGTCGCGAGGGCTTTGCCCGCCGCAGGGTCATCCACGCGCCGCTGCAATTCCACGCGCTCGCGCTCCGACTTCGCAAAGCTCCCCGCCACCTCCACCAGCTTTTTGTTCGCCGCCTCGAGCGAATCTTTTGCCGAGGAAAGTTGATCGCCCAGTGCCTTCATTTCCGTCTCCGCGAGCTCGCGCCCCGCCTTCACCGCAGACGCATCCTCTCCGAGTTTCACAACTTGCACCTTCAGCTCATCACGCTCCTTTTCCGCCGACGTCTGCGCCGCTTTCGCCTTGCTCAACTCCACCGCTGCAGCCCCCTCGCTCGCCTTCACCGCAGCCGCATCCTCGCCGAGTTTCGCTACATGCACCTTCAACTCATCGCGCTCTTTTTCCGCCGCCGTCTGCGCTGCTTTCGCCTTGCTCACTTCCCCCGCTGCAGCCCCCTCGCTCGCCTTCACCGCAACCGCGTCCTCTCCGAGTTTCGCCACTTGCGCCTTCAGCTCATCGCGCTCCTTTTCCGCAGCCGCGTGCTCCGCTTTCGCCTTGCTCAATTCCCCCGCAACCGTGCCGCTCGCCTTCACTTCGCTGTCCCATTTCGCTGCCGCGGCAGCCGCCAATTCCAGCTCCCCGCGCGTCTTCGCGAGCTGCGTGCGCGCCTCCTCCAAATCTTTTCGCAGAGCCGCTTCGGCGCTGCTCGCAGTCTCGAGCGACGCTACATTTTTTCCCAAAATCTCACGCTCCGAACTCACTCGCGCCAGCTCCGCACGCAAGCTTTCCATCGCGCTTCGCGCCTCGCTCAGTGCTGCCGCATCGGCATCTGCTTTCGCCGATTTTTCCTGCAGCGAGTCGCGCTCCCTTTCAGCCGCGTCGGACGAATTCTTGAGCGCGCCTGACTCCTCCGCAATCCGCTTCGCATCAGCCTTCAGCGCCGCCGACTCGGCCAGCACGACTGCCAGCTCCTTCTCCTTTTCCTCGATCTCCGCGCGCGCCGCTGCCAGCGCGGCATCCGCTTTTTTCGTGCTCTTCAGGACGTTCACCGGTGCGGTGTCATTCGGCGGAATCACGAGCGCACTCGCGCACGTCGGGCAGTCGATTTGCATGCCAGCGGCGGCTTCATCGACGCCGATTTTCGTCTGGCACTCGGGGCAGTAGAACTTGATGTCGGGCATGTGCGGGAGAGGCGCCCGCGACTGCGGACACGCCCCGCCAATTACCACCGCAGCCCCGCGAGCGAAAGGACGATTTCCAACGCGCGCTTCCGCTTGCGCCACACCGCTTTCCCGGGCGACGCTGCGCGCGTGTCCGCGCAAAATCCCACTCCACTCGTCCTCCCTCCCGGCCCGTTCGACGCCTACATTTTCGACTGCGACGGCACCCTCGCCGACACCATGCCAACCCACTACAAAGCGTGGCAGATCGCCCTCGGCCCTCATGCCGACAGCTTTCCCGAGGCCATGTTTTACGAACTCGGCGGCGTCCCCACCTCCCGCGTCGTCGAGATCCTCAACGAGCGTCACGGCTTCGGCATGCCCGTCGGAGACACCGTCGATCGCAAGGAAGCGCTCTTCCTCGAAATGAGCGCGGAGGTCGCTGCCATCGAACCCGTAGTCGCTCTCGCGAAAAGTTTTGCCGGCGAGAAGCCGCTTGCCGTCGCCTCGGGCGGACACCGACGCATCGTGATGAAAACCCTGCGCGCGCTCGGCATCACCGACCTCTTCGACACGGTCGTCGCCTCCGAGGACTACGCGCGCGGAAAGCCCTTCCCGGATCCCTTTCTCGAGGCCGCGCGGCGCCTTGGCGTCGCGCCGGAAAAGTGCCTCGTCTTCGAGGACACTTCCACTGGCACCGCAGCCGCCGACGCTGCCGGAATGCAGTGGGTGCTCGTGCCGCCACCACCGCGCTCGTCCTCGATCTCGCCGCAGAAAATCGACCACAGGGACGAGTAGGAGCACGACGACGATCCGCAGGACATGCCCGCCGCCGACCTATACGCGACGCTGAAGAAAACCTTCGGCTACGACACCTTCCGCCCGTTACAGGAGGAGATCATCCGCGACTCCCTTGCGGGCCGCGACGTGTTCGCACTGCTGCCGACCGGCGGGGGCAAATCGCTCTGCTTCCAGCTCCCAGCCTTGATCCGCGACGGATTGACCGTCGTCGTCTCGCCGCTCATCGCGCTGATGAAAGACCAAGTCGATGCCATGCAGGCCAGCGGAGTCGCGGCCACTTTTCTCAATTCCACCCTCGGCGCCGACGAGTCGCGCAAGCGCCTCCGCGGCCTCTTCGCCGGCGAGTACCGCCTCCTCTACGCCGCGCCCGAGCGCCTCATGCTCGACGGCACACTCGACATGCTGCGGCAGTGGAATGTCGCGCAATTTGCCATCGACGAGGCGCACTGCATCAGCGAGTGGGGCCACGATTTCCGTCCCGAGTACCGGCAGCTCGCAAAGCTCCGCGGCGAGTTCCCGGGCGTGCCAGTCATGGCCCTCACCGCCACCGCCACGGAGCGCGTGCGCGCCGACATCGTGCGCCATTTGCACCTCGATTCCGCGCACCTCTACGTCGCGAGTTTCAACCGCCCAAACCTCACTTACCGCGTCCTTCCAAAGTCCAAACCGTACGACCAGACGCTCGCATTCGTGCGCCAGCGGCGGCACGAATGCGGCATCGTTTATTGCGCCAGTCGCAAGGCCGCGGAGACCGTCGCGCAGCGGCTGAATGCCGATGGAATCAAGGCCGGTCCGTATCATGCCGGGCTCGACGACAAGACCCGCGCGCGCAATCAGGAGCTCTTTCTGCGCGACGAAATCCACGTCATCTGCGCGACCATCGCCTTCGGAATGGGCATCAACAAACCCAACGTTCGCTTCGTCATCCACTACGACCTGCCGAAGAACGTCGAGGGCTACTACCAGGAAACCGGACGTGCCGGTCGCGACGGATTGCCGAGCGAATGCCTCCTCCTTTTCAGCTCCGGCGACGTCGTGAAGCAGACCGCGTGGATCGATGAAAAGCCCGACCTTGAGGAGCAGCGAAAAGCCCGCGAGCAGCTCCAGCAAATGGTCCACTACGCCGAGTGCGCCGCCTGCCGCCGCGCGGAACTCCTCGACTACTTCGGCGAAAAGTGGCCCGCGCAAAACTGCGCCGGATGCGACAACTGCCTCGAGCCGCGCGAGACATTCGACGGCACTCTCGCCGCGCAAAAATTCCTCTCATGCGTCTATCGACTGCGGCAGGCGTCGCGTTTCGGCGTCGGTTTGAATCACATCGTCGAAGTCCTCACCGGCGGCGCTTCGGAGAAAGTGATCAAGTGGGGGCACGACAAAATCTCGACCTACGGCATCGGCAAAGAGCACTCGCGCAGCGACTGGCAGGCGATCGGCCGCGAGATCATCCGCCTCGGATATTGCAGCCAGAGCACGGAGAAATTCAGCACACTCGAGCTCACGCAGGACGGGCTCGACGCGCTGCGTTCGCGGAAAAACATCACGCTCACGCGCCCCATGCCCGTGCCCGACCGCACGCGCGAGCGCGGCTCGCGCGCCGGAGCGATCTCGTGCGACGAGGCGCTTTTCGAGAAACTCCGCACACTGCGCAAACAATTCGCCGACGAGCGCGACGTGCCAGCCTACATCGTCTTTTCCGATGTCACGCTGCGGCTCATGGCGCGCGATTACCCGGCGACCGACTCCGCATTTTCAAAGATCACCGGCATCGGCGAGCGCAAGCGCGCGGAGTTCGGCGAAGCTTTCCTCGCGGTCATTCGCGAGCATTTGGAAAATCATCCGCGCGCGGTATTCGCGACGGAACTCGAGACCTTTCACGGCCCGCCGCCGAAGAAAGTCGCCGCGCAGAACTCGCGCGAAAGCTGGCGGCTGTTCGCGGCCGGAAGTTCCTTTGCCGAAGTCGCGCGCGCCCGAGGTCTCACTGAAAGCACCATTGTGAAACACATCGCCGACGCCGTCGAAGCCGGCGAGTCGTTCGACCTCGGTACGATGTTCACGCTCGACGAGCAGGCGACGCTCTCCGCCGCCTTCGTGCAGCTCGGCGACTCCGCGCTCGGCCCGATCAAAGACGCCCTCGGCGACCGCTTCGACTACAACCGCCTGCACCTCTTCCGCGCCGCCCTGCGCGCGATGAAGCAAGCGCGCTAGCGCGGGGCGGGCGCGCTCAGCCTTTGCGGCGGCGGGTGCGCTGCATCCCGACGAGCATTCCAAAGCCGCCGAGCAGGAGGGCTACGGAGCCGGGCTCGGGGACGACTTGGAACTGGAGCGCGCCGCCGCTCAGGGCGAAGGTGCCGGTGTAGCCGCCGGTGAGCCCGATATAGCTGAAATCGCCCACGGAGAAGCCCGTGGAGGAGCCGAAGGTGGCGAGCGTGTAGGTCGTGGGGGACGCGGCGGTGCCGATGCCGCTGTTTTGGAAATCGAACACGAATGTCGAGCCGGTGCCTTTTCCAAAGACGCCGCTGCCGAGGGAGATCAAGTCGGAGGTGCTGCCGACGTTGCTCAGCTCGAATTTCATCTGGGCAAAGGCGCCGGCGGTCTCGCCGTTCCACGTCAGGTTGCCGTTGGCCGTGCTGAGGGTGCCGATGCTCGCGCCCGGTGCGATCGCGCCGTCTGCATTCAGCATGATCGAGCCGACGGTGCCGTCGCCGCCGAGGGTGCCACCCGCATTCACCACCGCCGTGCTGCCGACTGCCGAGCCGCTGACGAGCAGCGTGCCGCCGTTCACGGTGGTGGGGCCGTTGTAAGTGTTGATGCCGGAGACGGTCAGGGCTCCGATGCCGGACTTCGTGAGGCCGCCGTCGATGGCCGCGTCGCCGAGGGTCGAGTGCGTCAGGGTTTGAGCGATCGTGAAATCGAAGCCGTTGCTGTCGAATTTCGCGCCCCCGTCGCGGACGTTGCTCGCGATGGTGCCCGCGATGGCCGCGCCGGTGCCGGTCGCTTGGAAGGTGCCGCCGTTGTAATTGATGACCGCCGTCGTGACTGCGCCGACGCCCTTGGTGATCGAGCGGTTGGTGGAAAGGGTGCCGCCGTCGAGATTGATCGTGCCGGTTCCCACTGTGGCGTCCGATGAGCCGAGGATGAACGCTCCGGTGGTCACTCCCGTGCTGAACAAGCCCGTGTTCGAGACCGTGAGAGTGCCGGTGCCGGCCGTGTGCGCTCCATCGTAGCTGTCGCCGACGCGGACAGGGGTATTCGCGCCCACTAGGAACGAGCCTCCGGTGATGTTCAGCAATCCCGTCGCGGCACCGCTGCTGATGAACAAGCCCACGGTGGCGTTCGAGTTAAACGTGCCAGCGGTCAGGGTCAGCGTGCTGTTGATGTTGTCGCCGATGCCGGTGTAGCCGCCTGTGTTCGTCACGTTTCCCGAGACGTTCACGTTGCCGCCGTTGAGATTGAACTTGCTGTTGGTGTTCACAGTCCCGGAGATGTCCGTATTTCCGCCGGAGGCCACAAATTGCGCGACCGTGGTGGTGCCACTCAGCGAGAGGGTGTTGGCTCCGCTTTTCACCACGCCGATGGTCGTGCCCGCGCTGGTGGCGGCACCGAGGTCCGCGGTCTGCGCGTAATCGCCGTTGGTGGTATCGATGAGGACGAACGAGCCGTTGGCAAAGGTCGCGTTGGAAAGCAGCGTCGCGAAATCCGCGGTGCTGATGCCCGCGCCGCCGACGCGCCCGCCGAGCGTCGCGTTGATGGAGACGCTGTAGCGGCCGGCAGTAGCGAAGCCTGGGAGGGAGCCGGTATCATTTGCACTCAAGGTTCCGAGTTGCACGGCGACATTGCCGGTGAAGGTGTTGGCACCGCTGAGTGTGAGAATCCCATTGCCCCGCTTGATGAGGCCACCATCGGTCGCGGCGACTCCGCCGTGGGCGAAGTTCACGGGCATCGCCACGTTGAAGTTGTTCGTGTCGATAATCGCCCCGCCTTCCTTCACGTTCGCCGTGATCGTGTTCAGGATCGTGAGCGCGCTTCCGTTCGCCTTCAGCGTGCCGCCGTTAAAATTGAAAATGCTCGCCTTCGTGCCCGTGCCGACGATGCCCGTGCCAGGGGCGATCACGCTATTCGTGGCGAGCGTGCCACCGTCCAGATTGATCGTGCCCGAGCCGTTGTTGACATTGCCGACGCGAATGTTGCCCGTCGCGACGCCCGTGGTGAACAGTCCGGCGTCGGAGATCGTGAGCACGCCGGTGCCGTTGAAGAGGTTATTATATCCCGTGCCGATGTGGACCGTGCTGGTTGTCGTGAGCGTGCCGCCGGAGACATTCACGATCCCGGTGGACGAATTGGAGTTCGCATTGGTCGCGAGGAAGAAGGTCTGGTTCGTGGTGAATGTGCCCGCAGTGACATTGAGGGTGGCATTTGACCCGTCGCCCACCCCTGTGTAGCCGCCAGCCGTGATGTTCACCGTGCCGCTGGAGTTAAAGGAGACGCCGTTGGTGAGCGAAAACTTCCCGGGCGAAAAAGCAGTGCCGGTGTAGTTCAGTGTCCCGGACGACATGGTGAGCGCGCCAGCACCGCCGGTGATTCCCGTGCCGATGTTTAGGATATTCCCGGCACCGATGTTCCAGGTCTGGGTCGCGCTGACGTTGATCGCCGAATTGATCGTCGTGGTGCCGCCGACAAGCGACGACGTATTGATGCCGCTCCCGGCGATCGTGAGCGTATTCCCGGAGGCGAGGGTGTACCCGCTCGTGGAAAAAATGAGCCCCTGCGCGGTGATCCCGGCGGTCGGCGTCACTGTGCCCGCCGTGCCGGAAAAGGTGGCGGTGTTCGTGTTGAGGTTCGGCCAGACTGAATCGATTCCGCTACCGGCGAGCTCCCAGAAGCTCGAGGTCGTATTCCAATTGCCCGTCCCGCCCGAACCAGGGTCTGCCGCGATGGCGCTGGGATCCCAGAAATAATTCGCGGCCTTCGCCGCAGGCGCGGTGAGCAGGAGGGCGGGGCAAATCACAACGGCCAGTGCGGCGCTGCGACGGAAGAAGGTGGCGGAAGAATTCGGGCGTGCTTTCATGAGTGGATTTCGATGGGAACCTACCCTGTTCGGGTACTCTGCGGGCCCTGTCCAGTGATTAACTTTATCAAAACAGCAATGAAGCAGACGCGTGCTCTTTTTCGCGTTTGCCACACTACGCCCTGTCCCTCTTCTTCCCCGAACTGCCTACTCCATTGGACACCTCCTCGCCGCACCGCGGGCGAGTGAGAGTAGGCGCGCTCAGCTTTGCCGGCGGCGGAAGCGCTGCATGCCGAGGAGGAGTCCGAGGCCGCTGAGGAGCGTGGCGATGCTGCCGGGCTCGGGGACGGCGAGGAGGACTTGCGTGTTCACCGGGTCGATCACGATGGAGGCGAAGGGATGCGCGGTGAGGAAGGCGCTGTCGAGCGCGTAGCCGTTGTCCGTGAAGGTGCCGGAGTAGTCGAAGAGGACGTACTTCACGTTGTTTCCCAGCAAGCCGCCGAGTTCCGAGATGAAGATCGTGCCGCCGAGCGTGAGGCTGCCGTTGACGAGGACGAGGTCGTTGATGCCCGCGCCCGCGACGGTGTTGCCCATCGTGAGCTCGAAGCGGCTCGCGCTCGCAGTGTTGAGGCTCAGGTCGCCGGTGGTCAGCGTGCCAGGGCTGTTGCCGGGCGAGAGCGTGGTATTCGCGCCGAGGGAAACCGCCCCGGCAATCGTGCCGCTCCCGCCGAGCGTGCCGGCGGTGACATTCACCGAGCCCGCGACGGAGCCATTCAGCGCGAGCGTGCCCGCGCCGGATTTGGTGAGCGTGACGCTCCCGCTGATCGCGCCGGCGACGGCGAGATCGTTCGCTGCTGCTGCGCTGTCTTCGACGTTGAACGTGCGATCGACAGCACCGAGATCAATGGCTCCGAGCGTCGCGCCGATTCCACCGCCCGCGGCTTCGTAGTGGATGCCGCCAGCGTTCGCGGTGGCGTTGGTGAGACTGAGCGTGGCGGCGAGTGAGGTATCCCGGAGGATGAGCGCGTCGGTGAAGGAGTTGAAGGTGATGCCGTTCGTGACTCCGCGTCCGTCGAGGGTGATCGAGGCGGCGTTCGTGAGCGTGCCTTGCCGGAAATTGAGCTGCGAGAGCGTCGCACTGCCGGGCGTGGTGTCCCCTGCGGCGGTATTTTGCAGGCTGAGTGCGGCGGTCGGGCCGTTCACGTTAACGATCGCTTGGCTGTGGAGGTCGTCGGTTTTCGTGATGTTCCCGCCGACGACGAAGCTGCCGCCGGTCAGATTGATCGTGCCGGTCGTCGCGCCGACGGTGCCGATGAATGTGGCCAGATTCACGTCGCCGTTCGCGACGAAGCTGCCGCCCCCCATATTGATCGTGCCCGCGCCGATGGTGGCGGTGCCGGGTCCGCTGGCGGTGTCGATGGAGCCGACGGTGACGGTGTTGACGGAGATGGCATTCGCGGCGCTGCTCCCGAGTGTAAGCGTGCCGGTGTCCGCGCCGGCGGCTCCGGCGAGCTGTTTCACGCCAATCGTGAGTGTGTCGAGGCTCGCGGTGAGCGTGCCGCCGCTGGCGTCGAACACGCCGATCGCATCGGTAACGCCGGTGCCAGCCTGGTTGTTGCGACCGATGTAGAGCGCCATCGTGTTCCCGCCGAAGCCGTTGAGATTCACCGTGCCGCCTGCCGCGATGGTGGCGGAGGCGCTCCCTTTTCTCCCGCCGAGGGTGAAGAGCGGCGTGGTCACGTTGCTGATGCCGCTGCCAAAGACGATCGAGCTGTTTCCGCCGACTTGACTCGCACCCTGGGACTGCCCGGCGCTGTCGCTGACGAGAATTTGCGTCGCGGCGGAGATGTCGTTGTTGATCGCCAGTGTCACCGTCCCTTTCGCCTCCTGGTTCGCGCCGCCGAGGCCGATGCGGACTTGATCGACATTCGCCGTGAACTTCCCGAGGCCGCCGAGATTCAGCACCGCGATCGATGTATTGGCGAGGGCAGGTGCCGTGATGACATCCGTGCCGACCTGCCCGACGTCCAGCGTGTCGCCGACGCCTTTGCCGACGGTGAGCGAATTCGACGCGCCGGTGTAGCTGAAGGTCGCGGGACCATCCGTGCCGACGCGAAGATTCCTGCCGATGGAGACGCTCGGCGCGCTGGAGGCGACGGTCACGGTGCCCGCGTCGATGCGGAGTTCGCCGCCGAGGTCGAGCGCGGTGAGGTTGGCGTTGATCTTGCCGGGATCGAGGTTCGTGGCGGTGAAGTTGTCCTGGAAGCGGAGGCTGCCTTCGGTGCCCGCGATGCTGCTGATCGCGCCGTTGTAGGTCAGCGTCTTTCCATTTCCAGCGGTGCCGGCGGAGATGGAAATGATCGCGGTGCCGCCGACTTCGAGCGATCGGTTGGCATTCAGCGTCGTTGTCTGTGTGACGCCGAGCGTGCCGCTGTAGATTTTCAACTGCCCCGCAGTCGGCACGGCGGGCGCGGTGCCGAGGCGCGCGTCGCTGTCGATGTTCGTCAGTGCGCCGTTGAGCGAGGTCGGTCCGGTGAAAGTGTTCGCGCCGGTGAGATTCACGGTGCCATTCCCGGTGCGCGTGAAGCCGACGGAGCCGCCCGCGTTGTCCACGATGGCCGAGGAGATGCCGACGGTCGCCGCGCCGCTGAGTCGGAGGACGAGGTCGCTGCCCGCGGTGATCGAGCCGCCGGAGATGACGTTGTTCGCGCCCGCCGCGGTGCCCTGGTGGATGATGCCGCCGGTATCGACGTTGAGCGTATTTCCCGCGCCGATGTTCACGCCGGAGTTTTCGATCGCAAAGTTCAGCGAGTTCACCGTGGTCGTCCCGGCGGGAAGCGCGACGAGGCTGGCGACGGTGTTCTTCACGTTGGAAGCAGTCGTCCACGAAGCGGGCGCGAGGTCGTTGCTGTAAGCCGCGATTTTCACGGACGCAAACGTCGTCGTGTTGTAGGTCGCGAAGTCGGTGAGGCCGTAGTAGGCCCAGCCGCCGATGAGGCCGTCGTTGAGCGTCGGCGCGGCGGTGAAGGCGATCGTCGCGCGCGTGTTTGCGCCGAGGATGCCCGCAGTCTCGGTGCCATTTGCCTGCGAGCGGAAAAAGACCGCGCCGCCGATGCTGCGCTGGAGTGAGGTGAAGGTGAGCGCCGAGGTATTCGCGCTGGCTGTCTGATCGGAGAAGACGCTGCCGGAGCCCGCCTGCACATCGAGCGTGCCCGCGGTTTCCGAGTAGTTTGCTCCGGTGGCGTTGTTGTCGAAATCAAAGTTGCCGCCGCGCAGCGTGACGGTCTGCGTCGGGACGCGGTCGGTTTGGTTCGCGCCGCTGTTGTTGCTGAGCCGCAGCGTCGCGCCGTCGGAGATCAGGATCGGTGCCGCGCCCGTGATGCGTCCGTTGCCGTTGCCGCTGAGGAGGAGCACGCCGCCGCGCACCGTCGTGCCGCCAGAGTAGCTGCTGGTGAGCGGCAGCGTCAGCGTCTGCGGCCCGGTTTTCACAAAGGCCAGCGTGCCAGTCGCCCCGTTGTTGATTGCGACCTGCGAGGTGGTCGAGTTCTGCGCATACTCGGTGAAGGTCGCAGGCGTGGCGCTGTTGTTCTCGATCACCATCGTGCCGCCGGAGATCGTGCTGATGTCGCGCGCGGCGGTGCTGTTGCCGTTCAGGCGCAGGATCGTGCCGCCTGCCGCATTGCCGGTGCCGAAACGCAGGACGCTGGGAGCGACCGAGCTCAGCGCGCCCGCACTGCCGAGCGTTACGGTGCCGGAGTTGATCGTGGTCGTGCCGAGGTAGCGGTTGTCGCCGCCGAGGAAAATCGTGCTGTTCGCGCCGGAGGAGGAAAGCGTGAGCCCGCCTGAGCCCCGGAGCGACGAGTTCAGCGTGGCGGTGAACGCGCTGGCGTTGGCCGCGCTCACGACACCTTCCGCCGCGCCGAAGTCGAGGGTGCCGCCGCCGACCGTGCCCGCGCCGGTGAAGAGCACCGCGCCCGAGTTCACCTGTACCGGTGCCGCGAGCGTGACGGTGCCACTTTCGACCCGAAGCGAATTGATGCGCGCCGCCGAGCCGACCGCTTCGCCTGTCGTCGTCACGTTTCGCAGCGTCGTGCCGGCGATCGTTGTGTCGAAATCCGCATTCGTCAGCGGGCGCAAACCGCTCGCCGCATTGTACGCGAGAAAGGTGCTGCCCGCGTCCGTTTCCGAGGTGCCGCCGATCAGGAATGGCGCAATGCTCTGCGTCGTGCCCGTGCCACCTGCGCCGCGGAGATTGAGGTTCGCCGGATTCGTCACCACGAACCGCCCCGAATCAACCGTGCCCGTCGCCACGCCGAGCCCTGTGCCGCGGACGAGCGCGACCGCGCTGTTGCCCCGCGTGATCGTGGAGAAAGTGATCTGCGCCTCCTGGCCGGTCGCCGGAGTCACGGTGAAAGAGTTGTAGCCGTTCTGCAGCTCCAGCGTCCCCGCCGTTTCCTCGAAACCGGTCGAGCCTGACGCGGGTCCGTTGAAGACCGCCGCCGCCTGCCGCAGCGAAATGATCGCCGTGTCGCCGACGCGATTCAGCGCGCCGTTCGTCCAGACATCCGCGTTCGAGCCGAGGACGAGCGTCTCGTCGTGACCGTTGTTGTCGCCGGAGGCCAACGTGCTGGCATTGACGAGCGAGGCATTCGGCCCGGCGAGCAGGAGCGACGACGTATTGATCGCGACCGTACCCGTGACATTCCCCGCGCCCGTGATCGTCAGCGTTCCAGCCGCGCCTTTCGTCAAGCCCGTCCCATTATTCACCGCGCCGACTGTCGTGTTTACGTTCGTCGTGATCGTCCGCGTCCCCGCCAGAAAATCCACATCCCCGAGTGTGATCGCACCCGTGCCGACAGTCGTTTGCCCGACCGTGATCGTCCCCGTGGACGTCACGTTGTTCCCGAAATTCCGCGCCGTCGCGTTATTGGACGCGATCGTGCCGCCACCGATGAAATTGATCGCCCCCACGCCGAACGCCGAGTCCCCAGTCCCCAGCACCGTCGCATTCGTCCCCCCGATATTCGTCCCACCCGAGTAAGTATTCCCCGTCGTCGGATTCAGCGTCACGATCTGCCCCGTATTATTCGCCACACTCACCTGCCCGCCACCCGAGATGTCCGTGTTGAAAGACGTCCCATTGCTGCGGTTGAAGCGCAGGATGCCCCCGGCGTTGATCGTCACTGGGCTCACGTTCCCCGCCAGGTTCCCGACGGTCGAGTTGTTGCCCAGATTCAGCGTCACTAGTGGATCGATCGTAAAAGCCACGTTCGCGTTATTCGTCGCGCTCTGCGCCAGCGTAAAGATCGTCGCCGTCCCGCTCGTCGTCGTGAAAAGCAGCGACGTCCCCGCCCCTCCCGTCACATTCAACGCGCTGTTCACCACGATCGTGTTCCCGTTTCCATCCATCACGTTCGTCCCATTCGTCACCGTGATCCCGCGATTCGCAGCGATCGACGCAATTCCCGTCCCAAACTTCAGCGTCCCCCCCGACAGCTGCAACTGATCCGACACCACCGCCGCCGGAGTCGGCCCGAGCGAAAGCTCATTCGCGATCGAGAGCGTGCCACCCGAGAGGATCGTCCTCCCCGTGAAAGTATTCGCCACGTTGCTCAAGAAAAGCGTCCCAGCGCCCGACTTCGTCAGATTCGTCCCCCCTGCCAGCGTCGTCACCAGCGTCGCCGTGAAAGTCGCGTCCACCGAAATTCCGTTCGTCGTCAGCGACAGGTCACCGCCGGTCAGCGTATAGCTGTCGCGGAACGCCAAATTATTGCCCACCTCACCCACCCCCAGCGTGATCGTCGGCCCCGTCCCCGGCACCGGCGTCGGAAAGATCAAATCATCACTGCCGATCGGCTTCACCCCCAGGCTCCAGTTCGCATTCGTATCCCACAGCGCATCGGTGCTGCCGTTCCAGATATTCTGCGCGTGGGCAGACACAGTGGCGGACACTGCCAGCGCAAACGCGGCGATGGATTTCGTGCAGATGAGACGAGTACGAGGGTGCATAAGAGGAAAGGGTGTGGGGAGTGAACTGCCTGCGGAGATCGGCGGAAAAGCCAGCGTCCCTGATTACTATGTCGTTGCAACTTCGCAAGCCACAACCCCAATCCCGTTCACTTTCCTCGTAAAACTTCCCACGTCCCAAGCTCGCAGCTGAACGGATTTTACGCCCGCCGACGCCAGCACAGCAACAGCCCGGCGCCACCCACCAGCATCAGCAGCGAGGAAGGCTCCGGCACCGAGGTCAACTGCAACCACCGAGATAGGTGAAGTGGTTCGAATTGTTGTTATTGATACCGGGCGTGAGCGAGATCGTCACCTCGCCTATCCCGGAGTTATTCGTAGGCACGATACCGGAAATCGATGCCGTATTGTCCACATTGCTGGCGACGTTTGACATCGTGGAACTCGTTCCGCTTGCGGACGAGATCGAATAGTTCGTTTCTCGACTTTCAACGGGGCCTTCACACCGGTCCTAGAGGCATTAGAAGGTGAACGTATACATACTGGCCAGATCGAGCCCTACCAGCTTGAACACCGGAAAGAGCTCCAGAGAGAGCCGAAATGTTCGGTGTTGCGATAGATAGAGTCCCGCGTGACTGGGAAAACGAGTTGCGAAAAACCCTCTGCTTCGGCGATGCCTTTCGTCAGCAAATCCTTATTTGAGAGTCGTTAAGGAGGGTTTGATTGAATCCGTGCACTGCTATCGAGCCGCGCGCGTTGATGCAATCAACGGTTCATGGGCGTTTGCCTCCCATACAGTTAGCAGCGCTTCCGTTCCTCGCGTTCCCCACAGTGGGCGACTCCCCTCTTTGCGGAGCCGCTCACTTTCCTCGGAACGCTAGCAGCGCCGACGGCGTGCGAGAAAGGGGAGCGCGCCCAGTAGCAGTGCGACGGTGCTCGGCTCGGGGACGGAGGTGAGCTGAAGTGCGCCGAGATAGAAGAAACGGTTGGGGTTGTTGGGGGTGGTCGGGGTGGCGGGCAGCGGAATTCCGGTGTTCGCCGTCCCGGGTGATACGACAAGGGTGATCTTCCCAAGCGCATCCGGCACGATACCGCTGAGGACGGCGGTGTTGTTCACGTTATTGGCGACGGCGAGCTCGACGAAACTGGAAGGTGCCGCGCCGGTGAGCGTGTAGCGCGTGTCGCGATTATCACCCACTCCAGTCCGCGATGCGTAGAAGGTGAAATTGTAGGTTTGGGTGAGGTCCAGATTCGTGAACTCGACCGTGGAGGTAGGGACGACAATCGCCGGGGTGCCAAAGGGGTCACCCGCATTGCCGTAAAACGAATCGCGAGTGGCGTCAGTGGGGAAAACGGTGGATGTCGTAGTCCCGTTGGTATTCGCCGCATTGAAGCGTCCGGTGATAGAGATTGTGATGCCAGTTCCGATATTCGTGTCGGAATTGACTGCGTTCGGGATGGAACCCGCCACGGGATCGGTGGTGCCGTTCCAAAATTGACCGTTGATGGCTCCCTGCACCGGGGAACCGAAATCGACGAGGACATTGGCTGCCTGCGCAACCGGAGCCGCGAGGGTCAAGATGGCAGCGAAGAAGCCTGCGCGAAGGATGTGGTGAAATGAGTGCATGATTATTCTTTCAGGTTGGAGGTTGAAACTGGGGGCCTCGGTTTCGAGCGCGAAGAAGAGCGGGTTGCAACGCGGATGCAACAAATAAATCGCGTTACTTCCAAAGCTGGCGAATCGTGCCCTTGAAATCCGCTCCCCCATGCGCCCTTCCCCGATCTTCTCCATCTCCCGTCGCCTCGCTGCGGCTGTCATCTCAGGCATCATCTTTGCCGCTGCCCTCGGGTCCGCGATGGGGGCAAACGAGGTCTTATTCATCGGAAACAGCTTCACCATCGGCGGCACCGCCAGCGTCCCGGTGATCTTCGACCGCCTCGCCATCGCGGGCGGACAGGCGGACCCAAACACCGTCATGCGGGCCGTCGGCGGCGAGGACTACCAGTTTCACGTGGGGGACGCCACCACGCAGGCGGCGATCGTTTCCCGCCAATGGACGCACGTCATCATCCAGAACTACTCCACCCAGCCCACCCATCTCGGCGTCGCCGGGCAGGGCGTGGCCGCCCACTACACCTACGGCACGCAGCTCTACGACCAGATTATCGCGAATCGTCCCGACACGCAGGTCATCCTTTTCGAGACTTGGTCCCGCGCGGCGAGCCACGCCCTCATCACCGGCACCTCCGATGCCAACGGCTTCGCCTCCACTGCGGAGATGCAGTCCGAGCTGCGCACGAATTATCGCGGCCTCGCCGACTCGCTCAACTCCGCCCACCCCGCCAGCGCGCCCATCCTCGTCGGGCCGGTCGGCGACGCCTTTGAAAACGCGGGCGGCCTGCGCGCTGCGTCCGACCCGAGCTTCGTCCGCCTCCACGGCCCCGACGACTACCACGCCAACGACAACGGTTACTTTCTCGCCGCCGCCGTCTTTTACTCCACGATCTACGGCGTGAGCCCCGTCGGCCTGCACACGAACAGCGCTGTCACTTCCCTGAATCTCAACCTCACGGTCGATCCCACCTTCCTCGAGCAGATCGCGTGGGACACCGTGCGGACCGACGTGCCGGTGACCTTCACCACCCATCCCGCCTCGCGGACGGTGAATGAGAATGCACCCGTGACTTTCACCGCTGCCGTGGCGGGTTCGCCGCCGTATGACATCCAGTGGAAAAAGGACAACCAGCCGATCTCCGGGGCCACTTCGCTGAGCTACACGATCCCCTCCGCCGCGCGCAGCCTCGACGGTGCCATCTTCACCGTGACGGTGACGAATGGCACCTCCACCGCGACGAGCAACCCCGCCACGCTGACCGTCACCCCCGACAACACCCCGCCCGCCCTCAGCGCCGCCACCGCCACCGGCGCTACTACCCTCACCCTCACCTTCAGCGAACCGCTCTCCCCCATCGACCCCCGCGCCTTCACCATCGCCTCCCACGGCCAGCAGCTCGGCGTCCTCTCCGCCACTCTCTCGCCCGACCGCACGACCGTCACCCTCACCCTCGCCTCCGACCTTCTCCCCGGCAATTTCGCTCTCGGCCTCGACCCCGCAATCACCGACCTCAACGCCAACCCCATCCCACCCGACACCCTGCTCTTCGGCAACGTCCCCTCCCCCGGAGCCACCGCCCTGAACCTCCTCATCGACTTCGGCGACCCCAGCACCACCACCACCGCCACCAACGACCCCGTCCGCACTTGGAATAACCTCACCTCCACCGTCGCCGCCACCTCCACCGGATCGCTCCCCAATCTCCTCTCCACCACCGGCACCAGCACCGGCATCGCCCTCCAGATGATCCGGCGCTTCAACGGCGTCAACACCAACGGCACCACCACTGCCGCGATCTTCCCCGCCTCCGCCACGCGCGACAGCCTCTACGGAAACACCGAGACCTTCAACGGTCTCGTCAACATCTTCCCCGGCTTCAAATTCACCGGACTCAACCCCGCCCTCGCCTACTCGCTCACCTTCTACGCCTCGCGCCTCGGCGTGGCCGACAACCGCACCACCCTCTACACCGTCACCGGCGCCACCACCGTCACCACCACCCTCAACGCGGTGGGCAACATGGAAAACGTCGCCACCCTCGCCAACCTCTCCCCATCCGCCGCGGGCGAACTTTCCATCGGCCTCACCCCCGCCGCCGGCAACAACAACGCAAACCACTTCACCTACCTCAACGCCCTCCAGCTCAGCGGCCCGACCGGCCCCGCACCCGCGCCCACGCTTTACCCGCCCGTCCGATTTCAGGGGAAAGTCATCCTCGATTGGACAGGCGGCGGTCAGATCGAATACGCCGACCATCTCGGCGACCCCTGGACCCCAGTGCCCTCAGCCACCACGCCCCCCTTCGCAGAGCCCCTTGCCCCCACCGGCACCCGCTTCTACCGCCTCCACAGCGCGACCCCCTAGCCATGATCGGCGATCCCGACTACAGGGTCTAACCTGTCAGGTAATGCGTTGGAGGTATTGGTCGGCTTCGAGGGCGTTGGTGACGTGTAGCTTCTCGGCGAAGGCTTTCTGAATTCGGGACGCTCGTGTTGGAGACGGTGCCTTTAACCGCTAGGCTGGTGAAGCCGGGAGCGGAGTAGCGTGCGGGAGTGGCGAACATGAGCCGCGGGCAGCCTCGGCGTGGTGAAAATCGCTGGCAGCGTCAGCGGCGGCTTCGCGACGAACCACGCCAGCATCTCCGCAGCCAGCGCGAAAAGCATCACCATCGGCGGCGACCTCTTCGCCAACGGCGGCACCGGCAACGCGCTCCTCAGGATCCGCGACAGCGCCGGGTAAATGCCGAAATGATTAGCCGGTAGCGTCAGCCACCGGGTTCGACCCAAACTACGCACGCCTCAGAGGGGAGGTGAAACCGGAGGAATTCCGACGCCCCTCCGGGGCTGCCAAGGCCGACCGGACGACCCTCATCGGAGGTTACAAAGTCCAGCCGGGGCGGTAGGTGCGGCGGAGGTACTGGCCGGCTTCGGGGGCGTTGGGGCACGTCATCTTCTCGGCCTCCTCCTTCGTCCCACGGCGCGATACGAATCAGTTCTTTACACTTCGATTCTTTGACTGAGTGTGACCACCCTCTCTCCTACTTTAAAAGCACTTCCGATCTATGAAATCCCTCCGCAAACCCGCTCTCATCCTTGCCGTATCCTGTTCCGCGCTGCTTGGCGCGGCGACTACTCACGGTGCCACTTACTTTTGGGATGGCGGCATCACTGACATCGCCGGGAATGGCGACGGTGTGAGCCAAGGCGGCGATGGAATTTGGAACCAGACGATCAAGAATTGGGACGTCGGAGCGAGCTTGCCGCAGGATGTTTGGGTAGACGGGAACAGCGCAGTTTTCGGAGGAACTGCCGGCACAGTCCTGCTTGGCGCGCCGATCAATGCGCTCGGTCCGACCTTCAGCACCGGCGGTTACACGATCACGCCCGATCCGATCAACACGCTGACGATCGGCACAGGCGGCATTGCAGCCCCATCAGGCACGACGACGATCGGTGGGGATGGACTCGCCCTCGGTGGCGCGCAGAGCTGGACATCCGTCGGCACGCTCGGCGTGAGCAGCACGAACCTCAATCTCAGCACCTTTGTCTTAACTGTGCCCGGCGCTGGTGCGACTAACATCTCGAGCGTGATCGGTGGAAGTGGCGGATTCATAAAGATCGGCACAGGCACGCTGCTTTTAAGCGGCAACAACACCTTCACCGGCGGCATCACTTTCAACGGCGGCGCAAGTAACAACTCAAACGCCATCGGCAATATCCGACTGGCCAGTAATAACGCGCTCGGCGCAGCGGGAACGGCGAAGATTATCGCAATGCAGACTTCCACAAGCGGCGCGATTGGAGCGGTCGAGCTGATCGGCGGAGTGGTAATCCCTTCCAACAAGACATTGACCGTCGGAGGACGCACCGTGGGGCCTACATTCGCGTTCCTCCGCAACGTCTCCGGCAACAACACATGGAGTGGAGCTATCACGATTAGCAATTCCGGCGGCGGATACAGCGTCGATTCCGTGACCGCAGGGGATACACTCACGTTGGGAGGAACGATCTCGAACGGCGTGGCCTCCAGCACGCGAGGTCTCGTGTTGCAGGGTGCAGGCAATTACACGATCAGCGGTGCGATCAACAACGGCAGCGGTACCACTAACTTGACGATGAATAGCACTGGCATCGCCACGTTGACGAATGCCAACAACTTCAGCGGCGGAACAACAATCTCGAAAGGTACGCTGATCGCCAGGAGGACCACGCAAGTGGCGCTCGGGACGGGCGCTGTCGGCGTTTCAGCTGGGGCCAACCTCACGATTCAGGATCACGCGGGCGGAGGCCAGCTGGCATATACAAACAATTTCACTCTCACCGGCTCCGGGGTTGCCGGAAACGGAGCCTTGGGTTTCTTCAACAGCGGTGCCTTCGACCTCTCCGGCACGATCGCTATTTCCGGCGGTACGACGATCCGCACCGATCCGAACAATCAAACGCTCAACTCCACGGTGACGTGCACGAATACGATCTCCGGCTCGGGTGGCCTGACTCTCTTTGCTCAAGGCGGTTCGGCCACGGGCACTCCCCGTTTCACTTTTTCTGGTGCCAGTGGCTACACCGGTGGCACGATCCTGACCTCCGGCGGGATCAACACGACACCCTTCGCCATCACGCTGACCGGTGCCGACGATCGCCTCCCCGCAGGCACCGCGCTGATTTTCGGCGGCACACCCGCTGGGGCTCCGGCGGGCATTTTCAACAAGGACGTGACGCTGGTGCTGGACGGCATCAGCCAGCAAGCGGCCGGTCTCTCCGCCGCTGTCGCTTCCGCAAATGCGAACGGTTACTCGGTCGTGGGCAATAGCGCGACGCTCTCGACTCTGGTCCTCAACAACGCGGGCGCTTCGTCCGTCAGTGGCGTCACGCTCGGCAGCGGCACGGCCGGTATCTCCAATGCGAACAACCTAGCACTCAGGCAGCAGGGCGCAGGCACGCTCACTGTCTCAGGCACGAACACCTACACCGGTGGAACAGTGGTGGCGAGCGGGTCGATTTCCGGTGCCACGGATGGCGCTTTCGGCGCAGGCAGTGTGAGTGTCCAGACGGCGGCGGTGAGTCTGTCGATTCAGACCGGCGTGCTCAGCGCCGTCGCAGATACCGCGACACTTTCCCTGGAAGGCGGCGGGACGCTCGGAGTGGCGGATTTCGGATTCGCGGAGCTTCAGGCTGGCGTGAACGAAATCGTCGGTGGGCTCTTCCTCGGCGGAATTTTGCAGACGCCGGGCATCTACGGCAGCTCATCAAGCGGCGCGCCGCTTGCGAATCAAAGCAACGAGTATTTCTCCGGCACGGGGACCATCACGGTCGTGCCCGAACCCGGCTCCGCGGCGACGTTGCTCGTCGGCCTGACCGCCTTGCTTGGCTTGCCGCGCTTGCGTCGCCGCCTCGGAAAATAGGGATCAGGCGAGAACGGCGCTTCCTCCGGCGGCGCTCGGGCAAGATCGCGGGGCTGGCCGAGCCGGAGTTTCATCGCTCGTGCCGGACGCCGAGGACATCTCGGCGGGCGCGGTGCTCATCGCGGTCGGCGCGGCGGTCGTCATCGCAGGGCTCGTCTTCTGGCCGCACATCCTCGCGGCGGTGGTGGAACGCTGAAGGCTAGAGTTTCCAGCCGGGGCGGTACTCGCGGCGGAGGTAGGCTTCGGCTTCGGGGGCGTTGGGGCACGTCATCTTCTCGGCGTCCCACTCGATCCTCTTGCCGGTGCGGTAGGCGACGTTGCCGAGGAGGACTGTCTCGCTGAGGGCGCCGGAGTAGTCGAAATTGCAGGTGGTGGGGCTGCCGGTCTTGCAGGCGGTGATCCATTCTTCGTAATGGCCGGCGGAGTCGGGGATGCTGGGTGCGGGGGGCTGGAAGTCGGTGAACTTTTCCGCGGGAAGGAGCTGGTGGTGGTCGTAGTCGGAGAAGAGGACGCCCTTTTCGCCGATGAAGAGGACGCCGCCGCCTTTCTTGTCGGTGAGTTTGTGCTCCTCGAGGAGGGCCGTGTGGAGCTGGCCGCCGTCGTACCAGCTGAGTTTGACGGGCGGGAGGGTGTCGCGAGCGGGGAACTCGTAGTGGACGATGGCGTGAGTGGGGCAGGTCTCGGGATGGACGGGGGGGCCTTCGGCTTCGATGGCGCTGGGGTGGCGGAGCTTGAGGGCCCAGAAAGGGAGGTCGATGTAATGGCAGCCCATGTCGCCGAGGGTGCCGTTGCCGAAGTCCCACCAGCGGCGCCAGTTGGCGGGGAGGTAGGTCGGGTTGTAGGGGCGCTCGGGGGCGGGCCCGAGCCAGAGATCCCAGTGGAGATTCTCGGGCACGGGCGGTGTGTCGGTGGGAAGCTCGCCGCCGCCCCAGCCTTTGCCGACCCAGACGTGGACTTCGCCGATGGGGCCGATGGCACCGCTTTGGACGAGTTCGACGACGCGCCGGTAGTTGGCCCCGGCATGGATCTGGGTGCCCATCTGGGTGGCTTTGCCGGAGGCTTTTGCGAGGGCGGCGATGGTGCGGGCCTCGTGGACGGAGTGCGTGAGGGGCTTCTCGCAATAGACATTCAGTCCGCGGTGGAGGGCGCCGGCGGTGGCGACGGCGTGGGTGTGGTCGGCGGTGCTGACGACGACGGCGTCGAGGCCGGGCTGGTCGAGGAGTTTGCGGAAGTCGTTGTAGGTTTTGGCGCCGGGGAAGCGGGTCTGGATCTTCGCGAGGTAGTTGTCATCGATGTCGCAGGCGGCGACGATGTTCTGGCTTTTGATGCCGTCGATATTCGATGCGGCGCGGCCGGCGGTGCCGATGACGCCGATGTTGAGTTTGTTGTTGGGGGAGGCGTCTTTGGCGAAGAGGCGGCGTCCGCCGAGGATGAGGGTGAGGCCGGCGGCGGTGGCGCTGTGGGAGAGGAATTGGCGGCGGGTCTGGAGGAGATTCATTGGGAGAGAGAAGAGCGCGCCGCGCGGCAGGATGCAACTTTTGCGTGGATTTTTGCGGTTGCGAATGGCGGTTGTGTCATTTAGGTAGGACTCGCGCTTTGCGGGATCGCGCGGGTTTCCGCCGCTCGCTATTTTTCTCCCGGAAGACTCACAAGGGCGCACTTCAACCCCATACTCCCCGCCCCCTTGTCTCTCCCATGAAAACGCCCCGCATCCTCGCCACCACTATCGCCGCTCTCCTCGTCTCCGTCTCCGCGCAGGCGGCGCTTTACACCTGGGACATCGGGCAGGGGGACGGGGCGGCGATCACGCCCGGCGATGGCACGTGGAATACAACGCTGACGAACTGGAACAGTGCCGGGGCCAATGTGCCGTGGGTGAATGGGAATACGGCGGTCTTTGGCGGCGCGGACGGGACTTATGCGATCACGCTCGTGTCCGGGCTCTCGACTCTGGGCCTCACTTTCAATAACAGCGGCTACACGCTGGGCGCGGCGAGCCCCACCACGCTGACGCTGACCGGATCCGCGATCTCGATCGTCTCTGGAAAGAGCGCCACGATCGGCACGAATGTCACGCTCGCGCGGACGGGCGCTTACACGCTCGTGGGAGGAGGACGGCTGATCGTGGCCGGCGCGGTGACCGCTTCGACCGGGGCGACGGAAATCAAGGACGGCTCGACGCTGGAGATCCCTAACGGCGGCAACGTGACTTTCAACGGGAGCCCCGTCATCGGCTCGAACACCACCGCGGCGATCAGCCAGGATGGCAACCTGCTCATCTCGGGCGGTTCGGTGGCGACGAACGGTGCGAGCACGAACTTCGTGATCGGGAATATGAATTCCGGGACGACGAATGCCACGGTCACGATCAACGCGGGCAGCCTCACGGTGGGCTCGAACTCGCTCGACGGTATCCGCTTTGGCAGCAATACGCCGAGCGGTGGCACCATCAATGGCACGTTCAATCTCGACGGCGGCACGGTGACGGCGCCCGCCGTCCGGCGCTACAACCCGGGCGGGTCGAGCGTGATCAATGCCACGTTCAATTTCAACGGCGGGACGCTGAAGGCGAACGCCGTCAAGTCCACCAACGGCTCGACGTTTTTCGAAGGCGGGATCACGGCCAACGTGAAGGCGGGCGGGGCAAAGATCGACACGAACGGCTTCAACATCCCGATCACGCAGGCGCTGCTCGATGCGGGCGGCGGGGGCGGTCTGGAGAAGCTGGGCGCGGGGGTGCTGACGCTGACGGGGGCGAATACTTACACCGGGACGACGACGGTCAGCGCCGGGACGCTGGCGATCGGGGCCGGTGGGACGGTGGGCAGCATCGGCACAGGGCCGATCGTGAATAACGCGACGCTGACTTTCAACCGAAGCGACTCCGTGACGCTGGCGAACAACATCTCGGGCTCGGGTCCGCTGAATCTGAACGGCAGCGGGACGACGACGCTCGGGGGGGCGAGCACTTATACGGGTGCGACGAATGTGAACTCCGGGCGGCTGCAGCTCACGGGCTCGCTGACCTCGGATGTGTCGCTGGCGACGGGGGTGAATATCGGCGGGGAGGGCTCGACGACGGGGTCGCTTACTTTCAACGGCACGCACACGCTGTTTTTCGACCCGACAACGCCGGGGGCGCTGACGGCGAATACGGTGGTGGCGACCGGGGCGACGGTGACGCTGAGCCTGAGCGCGGTGACAGGAGCGGCGACGGGGATCGTGGTGCTGAATGCGCCGGGCGGGATCGCGGGGACGGCGGGGCTGGCGGGGAATTTCCGGTTCACGGGGCGCGGCTCGGCGTATCTGAACGGCGGGAACACGCAGCTTCTTTTCGACTACGCGCCCGCGACGCTGGTGTGGAAGGGGAACACGGCGAACCCGACATTCTGGGACGTGCAGACGACGCAGAACTGGAGCAACGCGGGGACGCCGGATACCTTCATGATGGGTGACACCGTGCTGCTCGACGACACGGCGAGCACCTTCACGATCGATGTGAAGACGCCGTCGCCGCAGCCGAGTGTCGCGACTTTCAACAACACGATGGCGCACACTTACACGCTGCAGGGCGCGGCGCTCGCAGGCACCGGGACGATCGTGAAGAACAACACGGGGACGCTGATCGTGGCCAATGACAACACTTACAGCGGCGGGACGACGATCAATGCCGGCACGGTGCAGCTTGGCGATGGCGTGAATGCGACCGGCGCGCTCGGGACTGGCCCCGTGACGAATAACGCGGCGCTAGTGACGGACTTCGGCGCGAGTCTCGTGGCAGTGGCGAATGACATCGGGGGAACGGGCACGCTCCAGCAGAACGGCGTAGGGACGGTGGCGCTCACAGGCACGAGCACCTTCAGCGGGCCGACGCTCATCGCCGCGGGCACCCTGCAACTCGGCGCAGGCGGCACGACGGGCGCGCTCGGCACGGGCGGCGTGATCAACAACGCGACGCTCGCTTTTAATCGGACGGACAGCTCCTCGACGACGAATGCCATCAGCGGCACGGGGAACCTCGTGAAGCTCGGCACCGGCACCGTCGCGCTTGGCAAGACGAATACTTACAGCGGGCTCACGACGATCACCGCGGGCGCGATTTTGGTGAATGTGAACGGCACGGTGCTCGGCGACACGACCAGCGGGACGGTCGTGAGTGGGACCGGTGCCGCTCTGCAACTCCAGGGCGGCGTGACGGTGACCGGGGAGGCGCTCTCGATCGTCGGCGACGGCGTGAACGGCGCGAGCGCTCCGGGCGCGCTCCGCAGCCTCGGCGGCAACAACGAGTGGACCGGAGACATCACCGTCGGAAACGGAGCGACGACCCGCGTGGTGTCGGACACCGGCTCGCTAAAGATCAGCGGGAATGTCGCGCTGAGCCCGACGGCGGGCGATCAGTTCGTGCTGCAGGGCAACGGGGATGGCGAAATCAGCGGCATCATCAGCGGCGTCGCGCGCGTGACCCGGAGCGTGACGGGCACTGGGACGTGGACGCTCAGCGGGGCGAATACTTACACGGGCAAATCGGTCGCCAGCGGCGGGTTCCTGCGCGTGTCTTCGTTCAATAGCGTCGTCGGCGGCACACCGAGCAGCAGCCTCGGAGCACCGACGACCGTGGGAAATGGTACGATCGATCTCGCGAACACGACGTTCGCGGGCGGGCTCATCTACACCGGCTCCGGTGAGACGACGGATCGCATCGTGAATCTCGCAGGCAGCACCGGCGGCGGCACGATCGAGCAGGCAGGCACGGGGCTCCTCACTTTCACGAGCAATCTCGCCGCGCTCGCGGGCTCGAAAACGCTGACGCTCCTCGGCTCGACGGCGGGCGTCGGGCAATTCGCGGGCGTCATCGGGAACGGCAGCGGCACTGTCTCGCTCGCGAAATCCGGCACCGGCTCGTGGCTGCTGAGCAACGTGAACAGCTACACCGGCTCCACGAATATCAGCGCCGGCTCGCTCGTGCTGGGAAGTGGCGCATCCATCGCGGGCAGCTCATCTTTTAACATCGCAGGCGGTGCGACGCTCGACGCGAGCGCGACTGGCACGCCGTTTCCCGTCACCGGCACTCAGTCGCTCACCGGCGGCACCGGAGCGGTCGCGGGAAATCTTACCGGCTCGGTCACTGCCACCGCAGGCGCGACCGTCGCGCCCGGCTTCGCCGCTGGCACAACTGGCATCCTCGCGGTTTCGAGCGACTTCTCGCTCGACGCCACCTCCCACCTTTCCCTCGACCTTGCGGGAAATATCGCGGGCACAGGCTACGACAGGCTCGTGGTGAATTCGGGTGTCATCACCCTCGCGGGCGACCTCGCCGGCTCCACGCTCACCTTTACCCCGTCCGTCGCAGACATCTTCTACATCATTGTCCACAACGGCGCTGGCGCGACCACCGGCACGCTCGGCGGTGCACCGGAAGGCGGCTCAGTCTTCATCGGCGCGCAGCAGTTCCAAATCAGCTACACCTCCGACTTTGGCGGCGCGGGCTACACTGTGAACGGCCTCGGCAACGATGTCGCCCTCCGCGCCATCCCTGAGCCCTGCAGCGCCGCGCTCCTCCTCGGCGCGGGCTCGCTCCTAGGCCTCCGGCGCCGGCGCTCGTAAAATTTTCCGCGCAACGGCTAGATCCTCGCGCACCCATATCGCCCGTCGAGCGCAGCTGCCCAGCCCAAAGGCCAGTCATGTTCCGCCCCTTCGCCACTCTCCTCCTCACGCTAGCTTTTGCCTGCGCGGGGCGCGCCGCGACCTCTCCCGTCACCGCGGTTTCCACGAGTGGAAATCAACTCACCTCGCTGACAACAGGCGGCTTCACCTATTCTCAGGCGCAGCTCAGGGGCGGCACCCTCACCGCATTTGCCGCCGCCTCCACAGGGTGCATCCTCGTGCCCGCCGGCACCGGCGTTCCCGCCAGCGGCACACGCGCCGCGCTCGTCGGCGACTGGAGCCTCGACTCCGGTGTTATCAATCCCGCCATCGGCCCCGCCACCGCGACCGTCACTTTTCCCCAGCCAATCGTGAACCGTCCGGGGCCCGACGTTGTCTTCATGGAGATCAACCCCGGCTCCAGCTCCGACGCGATGCAGGTTACCATCAACGGCGTCACACTCCCCGTCGCAAGCGCCGAGTGGGGCCAGACCGGATACGCCACTGCCGCCGCCGTGCAATACAGCACCGGAACCATTCCCGCTACACTGACCGCTCTCGAAAGCGCCTCGCTCTCGCTCGTCGGCAGCGTCACGCAAAACGTCTTCGGCGTTGCCATCGACCTCTCCGATTTCGGCATCGCCAACGGTGCCAGCGTCTCGCAAATCAGCTTCGGCTCCTACGGCGCTGCCACCTTCGACCCCGTCTTCATCGCAGGGATCAGCGGCACCGGCGCCCCACCCCCCGGCCCTATCGCGCTGCCGTATTTCGAGGATTTCAGCGCCGGCACCGGCGCATTCACACCCGCTTCGCCGAGCGATTGGAGCCTTGTCGGGGGCGTGTATCGCGACACCATCACCTCCACCTCCGCCGCCAGCAGCGCCTCCATCCAGACCAACGCGCTCGGCAGCGACCCGCTCACCGCGCGCGGCTTTTTCCTGTCGGGAAAGTTCACCGTCATCTCCAACGCAAACTCCGCGAACGTCGTCGGCCTCGCCCTATTCGGCACCAACGCCCCCTTCAGCGGCGGCATAAACAACCCCTACTACCTCGTTGAAGTCCGCCCCGCCGGCAGCACCCTCCGCATCCGCCGCGTCGCCATCAACGACACGCAATTCCTCCCCGAAACCTCCCTCGGCACCTTCACGCTCAACCCCGCGCTGCCCTTCACCATCGAGTGCGTCGGCACCTATGAAAATGGTGTCCTCCGCCTCGCCGTCACCGTCCGCCAAGGCGCGCAAAGCTCCACCTTTTTCGCCGTCGATTCAGAGCCCCTCACCGTTGGCTACTTCGGCTTCCGCAACCGCACCAACGGAGGCGCGCTCACCGTCGATTGCGACGACTTCAATCTCCGCGAACTCTCCACCATCACCCTCACTGCCACCCCCGATCCCTTCGCCCGTCCGGGCATCGCCTACTCTTCCTCCGTCGCCGCCATCTCCGACATCTCCGCCGCAGTCGTCCTTTCCGCGCCAACCCGCCCGCCGTGGCTCACTTTCACTCCCGGCGCAAACAGCACCGGCACCCTCACCGGCACACCGACCGCCACTGACCTCGGCTCACACACGATCACCCTCGCCGCGAACGACGACAGCGCAGGCTCCACGCAGCAGACTTTCCACGTCTCAGTCCTAGAGCCGACCGGCGTCTTCATCAGCGAATTCCTCGCCGAAAACGACGCCGGCCTGGAAGACGAAAACGGCGACAACTCCGATTGGATCGAACTCTTCAACTCCGACTCCACTACTGCGAACATCGGCGGCTACTGGCTCAGCGACACCTCGTCTTTGACAAAGAAGTGGGCCATCCCAGCCGGAGTCACCATCCCCGCGCACGGATTCTTCGTCGTCTTCGCATCCGCGAAAATTCGCACCTCCGACCCCGCACACCTTCACACGAACTTCAAGCTCACCAATAGCTCCGGCGGATACCTATCCCTCGCAAAGCCCGACGGCACACTCATCTCCGTTTTCTCAAACTACCCCGCCCAGCGCGCCGACAAGAGCTACGGAACCTACGGGAGCTACACGCCCCGCGGATACCTACTCACACCCACCCCGGGCGCGCCCAACGACTCGCTCGGTTACAATGGCTTCGTTGACGACACCCACTTTTCGGTAAAGCGTGGCTTCTACACCTCGGCGCAGACCGTGACCGTCAACTGCGCCACCCCCGGCACGACGCTCAGCTACACACTAGACTCATCCTTACCCACGCTCACTCACGGAGTCCTAGTTCCCGCACAGGATAGCACCAGCCCTTCGACAGTAACTCTGACCATCTCTTCGAGCAAAATCCTGCGCGTCGCGGCCTTCGCCCCCGGTCTGGCACCAAGCGGTCCCGACACCCAGAGCTATCTTTTTCTCGACGACATCCGCAGCCAGCCAGCCACACCGCCCGCCGGATGGCCTACCGGCAAAGTCAATGGCCAGGTGCTCGACTTCGGCATGGACACCAAGGTGACCAACACCGTCTCCGCACAACAAATGAAAGACGCGCTCGCCGCACTGCCGACGCTTTCATTGGTCACTGAGCTGCCAAACCTTTTCGACCCTGCAACAGGCATCTACGTCAATCCCTACGGTCGCGAAGAAGGCTACGAGTGTCCGATTTCGATGGAGCTTCTCAACGCCGACAACACCCCCGGCTTTCACATCGATGCCGGCCTTCGCATCCGCGGCGGATCGAGCCGCGTGGCGACCAATCCAAAGCACAACTTCCATCTCTACTTCCGCTCCGACTACGGCGCATCAAAGCTACAGTTCCCGCTCTTCGGAGACAAAGGCACATCCACCTTCGACCGCCTCGACTTGCGCTCCACGCAAATCAAGTCGTGGCACTACACCAATGACTCAACCTCCACCTACAACCGCGACGAGTGGAGCCGCTACACTCAGGCCGCGATGGGCCACGGCTACACGCGCAGTCGCTACTACCATCTCTACATCGACGGCCAATACTGGGGCATCTACGGCACGCAGGAGCGCGCCAATGCCGCATGGGCAGCATCCTACTTCGGCGGAAAGAAGGAAGATTACGACGTCCTCAAGACCTACGTCATCCCGCACCGCGTCGAGGCCAGCGACGGCGACAATGTCGCATGGACCCAGCTCTTCAACATGGCCACCAGCGGCTTCGCCAGCGACACCGCTTACTTTGCCGTTCAAGGCCTCGACGCCAGCGGCCAATCTTCACCGACCCTCAAGCCGCTTCTCGATATCGACAACCTTATCGACTACACGCTGCTCAACTTCTACATCGGCAACGGCGACGGCCCCGTGAATACCAGCGTTGGAGTGCCAAAGAACTTCTTCGCCATCCGCCCGCGCGACGGCCGCTTCGGCTTCCGCTTCCTCGCCCACGATTGCGAAGACGCGATGAACAACGTGGACGTCACCGGCAACATCTCGACCGGCAACACCCTGCTTTACTTCAACCCCCGCTGGCTCAGCCAGCAACTCGCCGCAAACGCAAGGTATCGCCTCCGCTTCGCCGACCGCGCCCAGCGCGCGCTGTACAACGGCGGTGCGCTCGACCCCGTCTCCGCGCTGGCTCGCTGGCAAGCCTTTCGCAACCAGATCAGCGTCGCAATTCTCGGCGAATCCGCGCGCTGGGGCGACGCCACGAGTCCTAGCTCCGCCCACACCGTCGCGCAATTCAACTCCGCGAACGACAGCATCGAAAACACCTTCATTCCCGCCCGCCGCGCGACAATCATCAGCCAGCTTCGCGCGCGATCGCTGTTCCCAAGTCTCGACGCCCCGGCCTTTTCGCAGAGCGGCGGGAGTATCTCGAATACCACACCCATCACCATCACCGCGCCGGCCGCGACTACCATCACCTACACACTCGACGGCTCCGACCCATCCGCGTCCGGCGCGCAGACCTACACCAATCCTTTCACCCTCATCACTCCGCAGACAACCGTCAAAGCCCGCGCAAAGCTCAATGCCACCGGCGAATGGAGCGCACTCACCGAGGCGATCTTCACGCTCGACACGATCAACGCCGCCGCTGGCAACCTGGCGATCACTGAGATTCACTATCATCCATTCGGAGCCAGCGAAGAAATGGAGTTTGTCGAGCTACTCAACATCTCATCCACCCGCCTCGACCTCACCGGCGTGAACTTCGTCGGCGCGATCGCCTACACCTTCTCAAGCCAGCTTCTCGAGCCCGGCCAGCGAATCTGTGCAGTCAAGAACGGCACCTCTTTCCGCTCTACCTACGGCTCTGCGCCATTAGTTGCCGGCCCATGGACCGGCGCGCTCAAGAACAGCTCCGACACGATCATCCTCCGCGACAAAACCGGCATCGAGATCGAGCGCGTGACCTATAGCGATGCACCGCCCTGGACAGCAGCCGCCGACGGCCAGGGCCGCTCCCTCATCCGCGTCAATCCGCTGGCAAATGCCGATACAGCAACGAACTGGCGCGCGAGCGTCGAACCCGGGGGCAATCCCGGCGCCACAGACACCGAATCCCTCGCCGCATGGCTCACCGACCACGGCTTTGCTACCCTGCTCGCCGACGCCTCCGGGATCCCCGCGCTGCTCGTCTTCGCCACCGGCATCGACCTCACCGCCGAGACCCTCCCCGCTCTCACAGTCGCGCCCGAAACCAGCACCCCACCCACCGCACTCGTCACCTTCCGCCGACGCCTCTCCGCCGACGAAATCGCGCTCACGATTCAGACTTCGCCCGACCTATCGGCTTGGCAGACACTCACCCCTGGCACACCTGCTGCCGCGCTCGTCACGCGCGTCGCCAATTCCGACGGCACCGAAACCCTCACCTTGCGCATCGCCGCGCCCGCGCCGACCTTCGTTCGCCTCCGCGCCACCTCCCCGTGAAGACCCTCCTCGTCCTATTGAGCCTCACACTCGCCCATGCGGCAAGCTTCGGCGCGCAACTCGTGGATGCAGATGTGGTCGTGTATGGCGGCGCGGCGGGCGGAGTCACCGCCGCTGTGCAGACCGCTCGTCTTGGGAAAAAGGTCGCGCTCGTGGTCTTCAACAACCATCTCGGCGGACTGAGTTCCGGTGGCCTCGGCCAGACAGACATCGGTAGCAACGGCAACGCGTACATCCAAGGCATGTCGCGGGAGTTCTACACGCGCATTGGCGCAAAGTATGGGCAAGGCACGAAGTTCACCTTTGAGCCTAAAGTCGCAGAAGCAGTCTTCAACGAAATGGTCCAGCAAGCAGGCGTGCCGGTGTATATCAACGAAAGGCTCGCCAGCACGCAGATGCTGGGTCTGCGCATCAAGCAGATCACGATGGAAAACGGGGACGTGTTCCGCGCAAAAGTCTTCATCGACGCGTCGTATGAAGGCGACCTGATGAAGCAAGCCGGCGTGACCTACACCGCCGGACGCGAGGCAAACTCCCAATACGGCGAAACCATCGATGGCATCCAGCGCGCCACCAGCGGCAACCAGCTTCCGAGCGGCATCGATCCCTACGTTATCCAAGGCAACTCCGCGAGCGGCCTGCTCCCCGGCGTGAACGCCGACGACGCCGGTCCGAATGGCAGCGCGGACACACTCATCCAAGCTTTCTGCTACCGCATGTGCCTCACAAACGTGGCGGCAAACCGCATCGCAGTCCCGCAGCCGGGAGGCTACAACGAAGCCGACTACGAGATCCTTTTCCGCGCCATCGAAGCCGGACAAACCGGAGCGTTTTGGAAGCTCGACTCGATGCCTAACGGCAAAACCGATTCCAACAACTCCTCTGGCATCTCCTGCGACCTCATTGGAGGGAACAACAACTTCGTCGAAGCCGACTACGCCACTCGAGATGCAATCGCCAAAGCCCATGAGCGCTGGCAGCGCGGGCTCATCTGGACCGTGCAAAACCATCTGCGCGTCCCGGCCGCGATCCGCTCCACTTGGGCGCAATGGGGACTTCCCGCTGATGAGTTTCTCGACACCGATCACTGGCCGCACCAGCTCTACGTCCGGGAAGCACGCCGAATGGTTTCGGACTACGTGATGACGGAAAAGAACTGCTTCGGAACCGTCGTCGCCACCGACTCCATCGGCCTCGGCTCCTACACAATGGACTCGCACAACTGCCAGCGAATCGTCTCCGGTGGGATGGTCAAAAACGAAGGTGACATCCAAAAGCCCGTGCCCGCGCCCTACCCTATTTCCTACCGCTCGATCGTCCCGAAAGTTGGCCAGTGCAACAACCTCATCGTCCCGTGGAGCTTATCCGCGACGCATATCTCCTTCGGCTCCATTCGCATGGAGCCGGTCTTCATGAACAACGGCCAATCCGCCGGGACCGCCGCATGCTTTGCCATCGACGACAACGTCGCAGTGCAAAGCGTGTCTTACCCAAAGCTCAAGGCACAGATGCTCGCGGATGGTCAGGCTTTGACCAATGGCACCATTCCCGGCTCCGACATCATCGTGGACAACGCCGATGCGACCGGAGTGTCGATCACACCTGCGGGCGGCTGGACCTTGAGTTCTGCAACCTCGGGCTATAACGGTGCCAACTATCTCCACGACGGTAACACGGCCAAGGGAACCAAGTCGGTCCAATTCACGCCTACGCTACCGACTTCCGGGAGCTATGAAGTATTCCTCCGCTGGACCGCCGATCCAAACCGCGCGACGAACGTACCGGTCGATGTGACCTATGCTGGCGGGACGACGACGATCTCTCCTTTGATCAATCAGCAAGCCAATGGAGGCCAATGGGTTTCGCTCGGCATCTATTCCTTCAGCGCCGGCACGACTGGAAACGTCACCATCCGCACGACCGGCACGACAGGCTTCGTGATCGCAGATGCCGTGCGCTTTTCAAATACCACCGCGCTGCCTGTCGTCTCGCTCTGGGCCACGGATAGCTCTACGAGCGAGAGTATTGGCGCGAGCACTGACTTCGGACGCGTCACCGTCAACCGCACGGGCTCGACTAATACCGCCCTCATTGTGAACCTCTCGATAGGAGGCACAGCGACCAATGGGACCGACTACTCCACCATCCCTTCAACCATCACCATTCCCGCAGGAGCAACGACAACTGCTGTAACTGTCACACCTTCGTCTGATCCGGAAGCCGAAGGCGACGAGACAGTCACCATCGCGGCTAGTAGCTCGGCAGGTTACACACTCGATCCCTTGAACGGCGCGACAATCATCATTCACGACCGCCCATACGACGCGTGGCGCCACACCTACTTCACGCCGCAGCAACTCAACGACCCCACCATCTCCGGCGAAGACGCCGATCCCGACGGTGAAGGTCTCACCAACATTTTCGAAGCTTTCGCCGGCCGCAATCCAACCATTCCAGACGACCCGCGCATCGGCGCCTTCTCCACCGTTCACATCGGCACCGACGATTACCTCACCTTCACCTACACCCGCGTCATCTCGCCCGACTTGCTCTGCTTCCCGGAGGTTTCCTCTGACTTAGCCGCGTGGTCATCCGGCTCCACTGCGCTAAAAGAAACCGTCATCACCGACGACGGCGAGACACGCACGATCGAGGCCCGCGATCTCACGCCTTACTCTCCGACAGCCAACCGGTTCATCCGGCTCCGAGTCTCGCGCGTGCCGTGAGCGCGCGAAAGGCTTTCCATTTTCCCAGCACGTTGCGAGGGTGCGTGGCGTGTTAGCAAAGGTCTATCCCGCCGCGGTTTTTGGGGTCGATGCGTATGAGGTCGAGATCGAGGTGAATGGCGCGGGCAGCACGCCGGTCATCGTGGGCTGACGGATGTGGCGGTGAAGGAGAGCAAGGATCGCGTGACCACCGCGATCTCGAACAGCTGCTACCATTGGCCGCGCGGGCGCACGACGATCAATCTCGCGCCCGCCGATGTCGCCAATTCCGTCCGAACGGAGGTGAAGGCTTCGTCCGCGTGCGAGAGGCGCGGGAGCACGATCTCAAGAACATCGACGTGGAGAGCAGAGGCGGCGCGCGGCGGGACACCTTGCTAACGACAGGCACGGCTGATAGTGAGTGCTGGATGCGATTCGCCCTCCGCTCCGCACTGCTCGCGATGCTCGGTCTGGCCAGCGCGGTTTTCGCAGCGGAACCGAAAGCGGTGAATGGCGAGGAGGGCGCCATCAATGCCGGGATCGAAGCGCCGGGTGGTTGGGCGCCGCCGATGCTCAAGATGGAGAAGCTGAAGACGATCAGGATCGAGGAGTTTTGCCGCACGTTTAAGGACGCGGCGAAGTACCGGGAGTTCTTCGTGGCAGCGGGCGCGAAGTATCGCATCAACCCGACGTTGCTCGCGGCCATCGCCATGGAGGAGAGCCACTGCGATCCTGGTGTGGGCGATAGTGGCAATCCCGCGAATGCGGGCGGCATCATGCAGATCCAGGGGCAGGACGAAAAGGGCTCCAGCGATCCCGCGACGAATGTGATGCAGGGCGCGCGGGAGCTGCGCAAGCACTTGGACGAATCCCATGGCAATGTGTTGGAGGCGGTGGGCAGCTATAACGGCTGGCAGCGCGGCCTCGTAGTAAAGACGATGATCCACCCGCCGTGGGGCGGCGCGTCGATGAATCTCGACTACGTCCACCAGGTGGTGAACGGCTGGTGCCAGGGGGTGGATGGCTACAACATCGGGAGCTTCAACAAAAAGTACAACCCGAAGTTCGGAGAGCAATTCCGCTAGAGCCTGTACGGCACTTTGTGATGCTTAAGCTGTACAAATAATATAAGGTTTTGGCATACGCTTGCGATGCCAAGAAAATACGTGATGTAAGTCAGGAAGAGTGGGAGTTTTGCGCGCCTTATTTGAAGTTTTCGCTAAAGTGCCAACTAGCCTCTAGGAGAGTCGGCCAGTGCGGTTGACCGGCCGTGTCAGGAGTCGAAAAGCGCAAGCACGGGCGACCTTCTTCTCGCCCTGAGCCCCGCCTCCGGCCCCGCGCGCTGGAAGCATCGCCGCAGCCCTCTGCTCTCGGATTCGCTCGTCTTACAAAGGCTCTTAAGGTAAAGAGTGGCCGCTTCCCGGATTCCGCATGGCCATTCCACCGGCTCATCAAAACCAGCATCATCTCCAAAGGCTCACTTGGATCGCGCCTGGCTCATACCGCGATTATTTTTTCCCAAAACATGGCGCAATAAGCTCCCCAGCTCGATTTTTCGCAAAAGGGCAGCATCTACCCCAGAAACATGCTCCCTTCCTCTCCGTGAAAAAACGCGCCTCTTCGCCGGCACCATGTCGCCATCCACTGGCATATCTCGCGAGACCGCTCACCGCAGTCTCGCCTCCTTGTCCCATCTTCACCGCTATGAAATTCACCCTCCTCTTCCTTCTCGCCCTTTCGCCCTTCGCCCTTGCGCAAGAACCCGTGGGTGATGGCAAAGCCGACGACACCGCCGCCATCCAAAAACTGATCGACACTAACGGCAGCGTTTATCTCGTCAAAGGCACCTACCGCCTCACCGCGACGCTGAACGTCGACTTGGACAAGACCGGCTTCGCTGCGCTCACCGGCGATGGCACCGCCCGTCTGCTCATGGCCGCGGAGGGCCCCGCGATTCATTTCATCGGCACGCACGCCGGCTCCGCGGCCCCGAGCAGCTTCAAGCCCGAAGTCTGGGAGCGCCAGCGCTCGCCCATGGTCGAGGGGATCGAAATCGTGGGCGCGAATCCCGCCGCCGACGGCATTGAAGCGACTGGCACGATGCAACTCACCCTTCGCGCCGTCGTCGTGCGCGAGTGTCGCCACGGCGTCCACCTCACCAAGCGCAATCGCAACATTATCATCGACGCCTGCCACCTCTACCACAATTCCGGCGCCGGCGTGTTCTACGATCACGTGGACCTCCACCAGTCCAACATTGTCGGCAGCCACATCAGCTACAACGGCGGCGGAGGGGTGGTTTCGATTGGCGGTGCCGTGCGCAACGTGCAAATCGGCACCTGCGACATCGAAGCCAATCACCGCGCGGACGGCCCGCCTTCTGCCAACGTGCTGCTCGATTCCACCGGCGGCTCCATCGGCGAGGTCGCCATCACTGGCTGCACGCTCCAGCACACCAACAAAGCGCCCAACTCCGCCAACATCCGCATTCTCGGCGCCGGCACCGACCCTGGCCTCGAGCGCCGCGGTGCCGCCACCGCCACGCGCGAAGGGAACATCACCATCAGCGCTAATATCTTCAGCGATATCCAGGTGAGCATCGATATCCAGCAGGCCCGCGGCATCACCATCACCGGCAATACCTTTTGGGAGGGCTTCCAGCACGACCTCATCATCACCCAAAGCAGCTACGTCGTGGTGAGCGGGAATAACTTCGACCGCAACCCCCGCTATCTCGTCAACGGCTTCCAGGGCGCCGAGAAAAACGGCATCGTCCTCCGCGACTGCGAAGACTGCAGCGTCAACGACAACATCATCGGCGGCGTCCTGAAAAAACGCGCTGCCGTGGACGTCGAATCCTGCCGCCGCCTCCGCATCACCAACAACAGCATCCTCGACAGCGACGGCCCCGCCCTCCGCCTCGAAAAAGTCACCGCCAGCATCATCACCGGCAACCTCCTCCGCGACGATCGCGCCCCCGACGTGCGCAGCAAAGAACCATCCTTGGTCACGATCGATTGCCACGACAATCTCATCGACCTTAACCAACTCGGCACTCGCTAGCGCCTGTAACGGCATTTGTGCTCGAACAGTTCCGAGGGCCAAGGGCCCGAAAACAAGCCAGCCCAGGACAACGCCCTAGGTCAACGAAGTTAGAAGATCAATACCCTGAAGGGGCCGGACAAAAAGTGCCGTACAGCCTCTGGAGCCGTTTATCGAAAAGCATCGCCGCCGTCCTTCTGGGTCAGCACCGAAGCGAGCGGCGCGAGCTACGGCTACGTTGCCGCGGGCCGGCCGGGATTCACGGAACCGACCGACACAGTTGGTGCAAGCGCGCTAAAATAATTCTCCCTGAGCCCACCCTTCACTTCCACTTTGGTTCGCTGCCTGGTGCTCGGATTGCTCACGTCTGCCGCGACGCTGGTGTTCACATCACCTCGCTCAGCCTCACTTCGCGGCCGAGTTCCAGCGAGCGCTTCGCGGCCTCCAGCCCGGCGATGACTTCCACTTCCTCTTCGACGGGCACCGACTCCTTGCCGGTGATTACGAGATCGAGAAATGCCTCCAGCAGATAGGCGTAGAGATCCTTCAAATCCGGCGTGACGCTGCGCCAGCCTTTTTCGCCGTAGAGATTGATCTGGTAGCCGGCGCGCATGGCTTCCTTCTCAGCGACCATGAGCACGACATCGCGGTGATCTCCAAAGCGAATCCGCGCGATGTTGCGGCCGGGTTGGCCGACATTGATCGCGCTCACAGCTCCTTTGCCGAGCACGGCATAGATCATCGAGAGCGCGTGGATGCCGTAATAGACGAGTTCATTGCCGCAGACTGCGCTGGCGAGATGCACGGCGCCGAGTTGCGGCAGTTCGTTGCGCAGTTTGATGATGTCGGGCACGAAGCGCAGGCTGCTGGCGGACATGAAGCGCGTATTCGGCTCGCGCACAAGTTTGGCGACGGCGGCGGCCTCGCGCGCGGTCAGTGCGAGCGGTTTGTCGCAGAAAGTGGGCACGCCTTTGCGCAGCGAATGTTCCGCGTATTTCCACTGCGCGCCGCTGCCGTCGTCGGCGATGAGCACCGCGTCCACACCTTCGCTGCACTGCTCCGGCATGTCGGTCACCGTCTCGATGCCGCAGACGTCGGCCAGAGCGCGGGCGGCGTCTTTATCGGGGTCCCAGATTTCCACCACGCGCGCTCCTTCGAGCCTGCGGCCGGACTTGACGAAGGTGCCTTTGATCGCCGTCGCCTTCTCTTCATCCCAGCCGTTGAGGGTGGTGGCAAAGGCAGTCCCGTGGTTCGATCCGGGGGTGCGCATCTGGCCCGGCATCCCGTGGGTGGCGGCGGAAACAAGCGCGAGCTTGAGCGGGGCGGCGGCGGCTTGAGCGCGCCCGATGATCGGAAGCCCGACGACGGCGGTGGCGGCGACGGCGGCGGCAGAGTGGCGAACAAAAGCGCGACGGTCGATCGAGAAAGGATGTGGATCGTCCATGATGGGTAGCGTGCGTCAGTTGCTGATCGGTTGCGAGATGCGGAGGTAGGCGAAGAAGTCGCGGAGTTGCTGTTCACTCAGACCTTCGAGCACGCCTTCGGGCATGAGGCTGCGGCCCATCGGCTGCACGTCCTTGATTTCCTGGGCGGTGATCGTCACGTCCTGGCCGTCGAGCCCGCGCAGCACGGTGACTTGATTGTCGCGATCCACCTGGAATCCGCTGAGCGTCCGCCCATCCTTGGTCTCCACGCTGATGAACTGGAAACCCTCGCGAATTTCGGCGTTGGGATTGACGATATCGTGCCGAGGTTGTCGCGCTGGTAGTTCGTCAGGTCGGGGCCGACGTTGCCGCCTTTGAAGAAGAGCTTGTGGCAGCTCGCGCAGCGTTCCATGAAGACCGCTTCGCCGGCGTAGGGATTGCCCGTGCCGCGCTCCAAAGCCGTCTCCACCTCGGCGAGCTTTTTCTGGAAGTCGAAGCCCGTCGCGGTCTTGGGGAAAAGCTTCGCCGCCGGGTCGCTGATGGTTTTGTCGCGCTGCGCCCGCAGTTGATCGGCCACGTCGTTGGGCACGAGCGAGAGGCTCAATTTCCCCGATTGCAATTCGGTCAGGAGCGCTCGCGTCCACGGCGCGCGGCTGCTCAGCAGCGTAAAGGCCGCTGGGCGCACTTCGGCGGGAAAATTCGGCAGGGCTTCCAGCGTTTTGGTCGCGATGATTTCATCGTCATAAGCGCCTAGCGAGGCGAAGGCGGCTTTGCTCAACGTGGCGTTCTTTTCGCCCACGGCGAACTTCAGCAGCACGGGCACGGCGTCGGCGCTGCGCACTTCGCCAAAGGTGCGCGTAGAGCAGGCGGTCGTCGAGCTTCGCCTTGGGATTGAGCACGATGCCCAGCGCTTCTTTGACCGCGACGGTGTCACCCTGCCGCAAGCGCAAGGAGAGCGAAGCGCCGCCCGAAGTCGCCATCGCGGTGACGAGTTCCTCCGGCAAGCCCGTCATGGTGCGCCCTCGATACGCTTCCTCGAAGCCTTTCATCAATTGCGCCGCGTCCTTGGGCGTGGGCGCGAAGCGCAGCATTTGCGCGATGCGCATGAAGAGACGACGCAATTGAAACTTTCATCCATCACGCACGAGGCCCTGGCGTCAAATGCACCTACTGCCGCAGGAATTCCACCCACATCACGTCCAGCACGCTTCCCGCGGGAGCGTCGAGCGTCACCCGCACCTGCTGCTGGGCGGCGTCGGTGCTGGCTGGCGGTATGGGAAAGATGTAGTCCGTTGGCTGCCGGCTGCCGGCTGGGCCGGGCGGCAGGTCTTGTTGAGCCAGTTCCTGTTCGCCGGCAGAGATGCGGATCGTGAGCGGGGCGTTGCCCTGCGGCCAGCCGCTGAGTTTGATCCGCGCGAAGTCCTGCACCCGGATGCGGTCGAAGCCGATCCAGCCGCCGGGTTGAATGCGGGCCACGAGCCCGCCCTGGTCGAGGTTATCCTGCGCGGCGGCGTTTTCGCTGTGGTCGAAACACGCGGCGCGCTGGCGCCGGCTGCGCAACATGACTTCGGCGGAGCCCCGCAGCGGAGGCAGCGCGCCCGCGCCTTTGTCCGTGGTGCTGGCGGTCAGGAGCATCACGGTATTGTCGGCGCGGCCAAAGCCGCCTCTCGCTTCCGGCACGGCGGCCTTGCCCTCGGCGGCGGCGGGCAGCGTGGTGATCTGACGCTGCGCGAGGGAAAGCACCCAGTCCACCATCAGCGCCGCTTCGGCGGGTTTGTGCTGCGGATGCGGCGGCATCGGCAGCGTGCCCCACACGCCGTTTCCGCCGCTGATGACTTTGGCCTGCAACTTCTCCCTCGCGCCGGGATCCGCCGCATATTTCGCCGCCACCGCCGCAAAGGGCGGACCCGCGCTTTGCTCCGTCGTGTTGTGGCACGCGAAACAGGTGGTGCGCTTCATCAGGGCGAGACCGGGATGCGTGTCCTCCGCATTGGCGCGGTCGCGTTTTTCCAGTTGAATCAGGAGGCGCTCCGGCGGCACCGCGCCGTCCTCGGCGTCTGTAGCGCTGACGCTCCAAGCAATTTCTTTTCCGTCGATAAATCCGCCGTCCAGCGGCGCGGCAAACTTCACTTGGGGCGCTTCGTTGCCGGCGGCGATATTCACCACCGCAGTCGCCGCGGCACCCTGCGGGTCAGTGACCGTGAGCGTCACGGGCCACACGCCCGCTGTCGTGAAAATGTGCGTGGCCTTCACTCCGTCCGCCCTTTTCCCGTCACCAAAATCCCACGCGAACTTCAGGTCTCCGCCGTCTGCATCCCGCGAGGCTGTCGCGTCGAATGCCGCCTCCAGCGGCAGCTTGCCCGCCGTGCGGTTCGTGCTGAAGAGAGCCTGCGGCGGGCGATTTCCGCGGCGGAAGGTCACGCGCGTGATCTGGCTTTCCGTATTGCCCGTCCACCGGTCACCTTCCTCCGCGAGGTAGAGGGCACCGTCCGGCCCGATCTTGAAATCGGCGACCCGCTTGAAGGTCAGCCCTTCCAGCACGCGCTCCGCTTTCAGCAGATTACCCGTGTCGTCGAAACGCGCCGCCGCCACCCAATTGCGCATCCATTCTCCGAAAAGATAAGCGCCTTCCCACTCATCCGGCAGCCGGGATTCCCCGGCGGTTTCCGGCTTCCGATAAAACACGCCGCCGATGATGCTGCGCCCGCCACTGCCGACGAACGGCCACTCCTTCGAGGCGAGATTGTTGTAGTAAAATGCTGCCGGACGGGCGGGCGGCAGTTCCTTCAGTCCCGTGTTGAACTGGCTGTCGTTGACGATTTTCGCGGAATCGAAAAAGCCCCCGGCCGGCTTTAGCGTCTTCGGATCGTAGGGCCGCCACGGCAGATTCGGACCGGCGACAAACGGCCACCCGAAGAAACCCGGTTCGCGCGTCGCGTTCAACTCGTCGAAGCCCTCCGGGCCCAGATCCAGTTCAGTGCGGACATTCGCACCCACATCGCCCCAGACGACGAGGCCGGTTTTCGCGTCGGCCGTGACGCGAAACGGATTGCGCACGCCGAAGGCGAACACCTCCGGCCGCCCCTGCGCCGCGCCCGTGAAGAGATTCCCGGCAGGAATGCCATAGCTGCCGTCGGGCTTGGGCGTGATGCGCAAAATCTTCCCGCGAAGCTCCTGGGAATTTCCCGCCGTCCCGCGCGAATCGCGCCCCTGATCGTTCGGGTGAACCGCCGGCACGTCCTGCGGCCCCATATTGTCGCCCACTCCGATGAGCAGATTGCCGTGCGCATCCCACGCCAGCCCCGCGCCGCAGTGATACTGGTCGCGGCCTTTGCCGAGCGGAATCTCCAGCACCGTCCGTTCGTCCGTCAGCTTTTCCCCAGCGAGCGTGAACCGCGCAAGCACCAGCCGCGCCGCCTCCTGCGCAGGAACGCGGATCGTGTAAACCTGCCCGCTCTTCTCAAAATCCCGCGCCAGCGTCAGACCGAGCGCACCCGCATCCCCCGCCGTTGAGGCCGGAAAATCGCCGAGCGTCACCGTGCGCCGCGAGGTCGGCTCCCACATTTTCACCGTGCCCTTCCGCTCGATGAAGAACACCCGCCCGTCGGCGGCGATGTCCAGTTGCAGTGGGTCGCTCAACCCCGACGCCAGCGCTTCCTTTTCAAAGCGGGACGCATCCTGCGCGAGACAAGTGGACGACAGTAGGCAACCGACCAGCAGCGGAAAAAGACAGCTCGCAAATTCCCAATGTCTCAGGTTGCCGACTGTCAAAACCTTACTCTTCATCGTAGATCGACGCGAGCGTCTCTATTTCGGCGATGCAGCGAAGTTTCATGCGAATGCGGAGGTGATGAGTGACTCAGCGCTCACGGAGTCTTTGGTATGGTGGGTAACTTTATCACAGCGTCGAACGCAGGCTTGGGTTTGCTTTCGGTGTCGAACAAGAGCGGCCTGCCTTGGGGGCGCCAGGAGTTGCCGTCGTTTGGTCCCCAGAAGGTGACGAGTTTCACGGCATCCCGGTGTTTGATGAACGCGCGGAAGATGCCTGCATAAGCTGCGGACAATTTCTTGTCTGCTTCCTCTACGAGTCCGCCCTGGGTGGCTGCGGTATTGCCAGCGATGTCGGCTCCGGTGTTGCGCTGGCCGCCGGTGGCGCTGTTTATATCCAGCTCCGTGACGTGGATCGGGAGACCTAGCGCGGCGATCTCCGTCAGGCATTGGTCCATCTTCTCGAAGTTAATGGAGACATTCAGGTGGGCTTGCGTCCCGATGGCATTGATAGGCACCTTTTTCTCCTGCAATGACTTGATCAGCTTGATGAGCTTTTCGCGCTTGCCGGGGTTTTCCAATCCGTAGTCGTTATAGCGGAGAATGGCGTCGGGATCCGCCTCGTGGGCGTATTCGAAGGCTTTCTCGATAAAGTCCGGGCCGATGATGACCGACCACGGGGACTTCCGCAGGACATCCGGTCCGCCGTCTGCGATGGCCTCATTCACCACGTCCCAGACTTTGACCGTCCGACGACGGTGTGGATGTGCTCGCGCATCCGCTCAAGCAGTTCCTCGCGGGACGCGCGGGGGCCATCGAGATTGAAGCCTCGGCCTCCGCCGAATCCGGGACCACCCCCTCCACCGGGGCCGCGGCCTGGCCCGCCAATTCCGGGTGCATTAGGACTCGCGGGCGGAGCCCCATCTACGGGTGGCGGAGGAGCTGCGCCTTCCTTTGCTGCGGGTGTCGTCTCGGCGGCAGGCTTGTCCGCAGGTGGAGTGGCGGTCGCGCCGGGAGGCAGATGTGTGCCTTCAAAAACCCAGGCTGGCGTCTGGCTATGCCACACGAGCGTGTGCCCCACCAGTTCCATATTGTTGGCCTCGCCAAACTCCACAAAGGCATCCGCCGCCGCGAAATCGTAGCCATCTTTTCCCGCCCGCGGGTGAAGCGATCCCCACTTCATCTCATTCTCGGGGACCACCTGGTTAAACTGTGCTTTCACCAAGGCGATGTCTGCCGCGACTTGCTCCGGGGTGCGCCGGAAACCCCGGCCCGAAGTGATGGCGCGGCTGATCGCCGTTCCGATTTTGAATTGATCCTTGTAGGCATCCTTCAACGTGGCGGGCTTCTCGTCTGCCGACGCATCGAGAGCGGCGAAAGCAAACAGACTGGCCGTGAGTAGGCAGAGACGATGGGAGAGTTTTGGTGAATTCATTTGAAGTAAAGCTGCAAGGTTTCGGCGAGGTAGCGCCGGGCGTTCATCCTGCATGATCTCAGGGTGCCTGCTTGACCTTCACGCCCTTCAACGGAGCGCCCGACTTGTCCGTCAAGCGCATCGCTCCCTGCCAGCTATTCTGCTGGTTGAGAACCTTGAACACGATGACGTTGAGACCCTTTTTCAGGGTGACCCTCCCTTTGTCGCCGTCGAGTTCCAGCGTGCGGGCATCGGCGAACGCGTAGATGTCCACGCCATTGAAGTAGATGCGCGCCTGGTCGTTGCTACCCACCGCCATCGTCACATCGGGGATGTCCTGTTCGCACTCGAGGTAGGTGACCATGTAGCCGGCCGCCTGATCGTTAATGGATTTCAGAATGGCGTTGAAATCAAAGGAGTTGGTTGCCGTAGTAACGTTCTTCCAGACCAGTTCCTTGTTGTTGATCTTGATCGTGTCGCCCTCTTTCGGCTTCAGCGCGGCCTCGTTCTTGACCTGATCCTTAAGAAGCAGATCAGCCAAGGCACCGCCTTCGGGCAGGGCAATCGGGGCGAGCATGACCCAGTCCCGGACATAGCCCGCCGGGTCGAGACTTAAGGTATCGGCCGCAGCGGCGTTCGAGATAGACAGATCTAAGAGGCCAACCAATCCAATGATGGAGCAGAAGTGTTTTTTCATGGTCATTTAGATGCGTCAGTCTGTTTCACAGGAACGGTGATGCCATCCTTGGGAGGCGTGGTGAGCGTGGCGAGATACGCCAGGATGTCTGCCACTTCCTGCTCCTTGAGCAGCAGGCCGAGGGGAGGCATGGGCGAGATTTCCAACTCCTCGAATCCCTTGGCCTTTTTGGCGTTCGGGTCCACGAGGCTTTCGAGGATGTAGGCCTTGTCGGCGCGGACGGCGATGCCGTCGAGGATGGGGCCGACCTGGCCTCCCTTCCCGCCGACGGTGTGGCAGGCGGCGCAGGCGGCCGTGGGGCTGTTGAAGAAGAGGTCCTCGCCGCGCTTGGCGTCGCCCGCTGCGATCTTCACCTCGTCCTGGCCCACGCCGGAGACCTTGTGGATGCGTCCGAGAAGGGTGAGCGAGTCGTTCAAGAACGCGTCGCTCGTGTTCACCGGCGTCCGCTGTAGTTGGGCGACAACCGTTTCGATCGCGGGACTGGTTGGGAACTCGGCGAGCTTCACGAAGGCCGCCTGCCGGGTGATGAGATCGGGATCCTGAATGACCGGGCTGCTGAAGAAGAGCTGCTGTCCGGCTTCGTTCGCGGGCAGGGCGCGGATGGCGTTGCGGCGAACGGCGGGGTCTTTGTCGAGCAAGGCCTTTTGATGGGTTTCCTTGTCGAGCGCACCGAGGCCGGCGAGGGACCAGAGGGCATGGATCGCGCCGGTTCCGCCTTTGCCGGAGGCCACGCGCTGCTTCAGAGCGGGGGCGGCATCGGCCATCTTATTGTCCACGATCAGGCGCTGGGCGGTGAGGCTCCAGAACTGGTTGCCGCTATCGAGCGCAGCGACTAGCTCGGGAGACTTCGCATTGGCGAGCGATTTGATCGAACTCTTCGCACCGTCCTTCCAGACGACGCGGTAGATACGGCCGTGAGTTTGGTCACGAAGATTGTTCTCGGTCTGATACGCGCCGCCCTTTCCGGTCGTGGCCTTGATGCCGGCTCCCTGGACATTCGGCGTCGGGTTGTGCTGGATGATGAAGCTGTAGAAGTCGATCACCCACACGGCACCGTCCGGGCCTACATCGGCGAAGATCGGCGACATCCATTCGTCCGTGCTGGCGAGGAGATTGAATCCGTCGCTCGACTTATAGCCGCCGCCATCGGGCTGAATGTCCATGATGCCGATGAGCTTGGCCGTCGGCTCCGTGACTAGCGCCTTGCCCTGAAGACGGGCGGGCAGCGCATCGCTGACCATGAAGGCGTGTCCAGCCGCCGCCGTGTAGCCGCCGAAGTTATCCACCATGCGGACGTTCGGCGTGTTGGGATGCATCCGCAGGCCCGGAGCCATCGACTTCGCGGACGCCAAACGACGAACATTGGCCGGGGAAACATCGTTCACACCGGGAGGGCCGATCCGGTAGCCCGGGCGAAATCCATTACCGCCACCGACAGGTGCACCGCGTTCACCGCGCCCGCCGCCCGGTTGGGTCGGATTCAGGATGTGAGCAGGTAGGTAGCCGTAGAAGGTCGGGTGGCCGTTGGCCGTCGAGCCGAAGACATCGCCCGCGGCATTCAGGCCGAAGCCCCAGGTGTTGTTATTAAACTGATGGAGGAACTGGAGCGCGGAACCGTCCGCCTTGAAGCGGAAGACGCCCTGGCCGAACTGGAGATCCTCACCGCCAACCTTGCCCCGGAAGTTCGAGTAACCCACCGAGCCGTAGAGCCAGTTGTCGAAGCCGCGGGCGAGGTTGCTCTGCATCGCGTGCGTGTCGCCGGTGCCCCAGCCAGGCAGGATGACCTCGCGGACATCAGCCTTGTCGTCACCATTGGTGTCTTTGAGGAAAAGCATGTGGCGCGCTTCCGACACGATGATCCCGCCGTTCGCGAATACCAGCGAGGTCGCGAGGTCCAATTTGTCGGCAAAGACGGTGAACTTATCGGCCTTGCCGTCGCCATCGGTATCCTCACAAATCTTGATGACCGACTCGCCGGGTTCACCTTCATTGACGAGGCCGTGGGGATAGTCGCGCGCCTCCACCACCCAGGCCCGCCCACGCTCGTCCCAAGCCACAGAGATAGGTTTCACCACGTCTGGTTCCGCAGCAAAAAGTTGCAGCTCAAAATCCGCCGGAACCTGCACGTAGCGCATGCTGTCCTGCGGGCTCAGCGGTGCCTGCAATTTAACTGGCTCCTGTCGGCGCTCGTAATTCGGAACATCGCCCGGCAAGCGCTCTAAGGCAGGGCGCGCAGCGAGGGAGGCTTCCCAGTCAGACTTCGCTTTCTTGCTGATGCCACCGAGAACGGCTTCGCGCATCACCGCATCCGTCGGGCGCTGGCCTTCGGCGTATTTGATCAGTCCGTTGCCCGCACCTTTGAAGCTATCGAGCATCTGCTGGTGGGTCGCATCGATGTCGCCATCTGGAAGCACCTGCACCACCGCATCGAAGTCCTTCAAATACTTGTCCGTGAGTTGGGTGAGATCGGACAGATGGTCAAAGTAAATTGCCTCAGGCGCCAAAGTCTGGCCGGGCAGATAAACGTAGTTAGTCCTCGATCCGCCAAAGCCACCGCCACCGCCACCGCTGACTGGGCCAAGATAAAGAACATGGAGCGGCCGATCCGGTGCGGCTAAGGCAAAGGTGTCGAGGGCCATTAGCCCTCCCGTCAGAAGAAGCAGAATTTGTTTGAGGCTTTTCATGAAAAAATGAGCGGTGTTGTGGTGATGAGGAACTTCAACCGTGTGGGAAGGCGGATTGTTACTTGGTCGTTGGTTTGAAAATCAACTGGGAGAAATTGTAGAGTGCCTTTTTCCAGTGTTGAAAATCGTGGGCGTGGTCATCCACATGCCAGATATGCGGCACATTCTTCTCCTTGAGGTAGCCGTGGAGACCCTGGCTAATGCGAATCAAGCCGTCTTTGTTGCCAGCGGAGATGTAGAGAAGCTTCAGCTGCTTGGCCGCTTTGTCCGGGTCTGGGACAAGTTCCGCCGCTGGCTTGGTGTTCGGTGCGGACGAGAAACCGCCGATCCAAGCAAAGGTGTCGAGGTTGCCCAGCCCGAAGTTTAGCGACTGCCCGCCGCCCATCGAGAGCCCAGCAATCGCACGGTCTTCGCGATCTGCTTTCACGGAATACTTCGACTCGATGAACGGGATTAGACTGCCCAGCAGGTCCTTGTCGAACTCTCCGAATGCAGGGGCCGTGCCCATCGCGTTCGGTCCCGGACGGTCGTCCTTTTGCGCGCGACCGTTCGGCATGACGATAATCATCGGCGCGGCTTTCTTATCAGCGATGAGGTTGTCGAGGATGACTTCGGGATGCCCGCCGCGACGCCATTCGTTTTCGTCACCGCCGATACCGTGCAGGAGATAAAGCACAGGATATTTCGTGTCGGCTGAATAGCCGGGCGGCGTATAGACAAGAGCCTTGCGCGTGTTACCGACGGATTTGGAATCATACTCGACCATCTCCAGTTTCCCGTGAGCGATGCCATCACGCGCCTTGTCGAATGCTTCCGGCGGCGCGGGGAATGCCGGCTTGTCGTCTGGACCAAGGGTGATCGGCCCGCCAAACCCACCGCGCCGACCGCGCGCCTCGGGATTTGAGGGTTCAGCTTGCGCTGCACTTTGGGCAGGTTTACCGGGATCACCGGGCTTTGCCGCAGCATCGGATGATGCGGTCGCGGATTCTTGGAACACCAGCGGCGCGAACTCGCGCAGGCTGCGCCGCCAGGATTGCCATTCGTGGGCCGTATCCGTGGACGCATAGAAGACGCCGTTAACGCCCGATTGCTTTAGCTCTTCGGTGGCCGCCTTCGGGTCGCCTCCGCGGTTGTTGCCTAGCTCACGACTGCCATAGCTAACGAAGACGAGTTTGTTCTTCTGCTTAAAAGCATCCATGTCGGAGACGTCTTTCGGACTGATGCTGCCGCCGCTGAAAAGTCCGATACGTGAGAAGGTATCGAGGTGCTTCAAGGTGATCGTCTTGGTTTCCATGCCACCCATGGAAAGGCCGGCCATCGCGCGATTCGGCTGATCGGCGATCGTGCGGAAGTTCGCGTCCACATGCGGAATCAGCTCGTCGAGCAAAACGGTCTGGAAGTTTTCGATCTTAAAGTCGCGGATGCCACCGGGCTTGGTGTCGTTCGTCATGCCGTAGGTCATCACGATGATGAACGGCTTGGCCTTACCCTCCGCGATCAAGTTATCCATGATCAAACCGGCGTGGCCCTGGACACCCCAGCCATATTCGTTCTCTCCATACCCATGCTGGAGATACAGGACAGGATAGCGTTGCTCCGATTTCTGATCATAACCTGGCGGCGTGTAAACAAACGCGCGGCGCTCCGAGTCGGTGCTTTTCGAGTGAAAGAAAATCTCCCGCAACTGACCATGCGGCACATTCTTGAGCGCATAGAAATCCCGGTCGTGGGCGGGGATTTCGACGCCGGTGCCCCAGCGATTGGCGCCGAAGAAAACCATGCTGTTCGGATCGGGAACTTCCGCCCCGTCGATCTTGATCATGTAATAGTGAAAGCCTTCGTCCAAAGGCCGTGTGTAACCGACCCAGGCACCATCCGCACCCTTCGTAAAGACGCTGCTGTCTTTGAAAGTGCAGGACACACTTTGAGCCTCGGGCGCGACGATGCGAAATCTAACCCGGCCTTCTGAGTTTACTTGCGGATACTCTTTGCCTGATTGGTTGGTGGAAGCCGACTTCCAGTCGTCCACCGGCGGTTTATCCTGCGCCAGACAAAGCTGGCCGGACAATATCATCGTGAATGCGAGGAGTGTTAGTTTGGTTTTCATTTAGGGTTTCGTGGGGTGGTTGAACTGGTCGTCGATCATTGAAGTTTGAAATTTCTCGTCAACGCGTCGCGGAAGGCTCGGGTTGCGGTTTGTCGCTCGAATAAATGGCGCGGATTTCGGATGGTGGCAGCGCCCGGCTGAACAGGCAAAACTCATCCATCGCGCCGCTGAAATTCCGGATCATGGAAGGATCGTTGTCCGGGAATCCGCGGCCATTCCAGTTTCCCAGTTCGGCAGTGCCGATGCGGAAAGGTGGGTTGATCTTGAGCGGCTTCTCTCTCACCAGCCGCCCGTTGACGTAATGCGACACGCGTTTCGCGCTGCCATCGAGCACCACCGCGAGATGAACCCACATGCCAAATTGGTCCAGCGCGAGCACGGGAGGACTCGCCACGATTTGGTGATTGCCCGCAGCCGGACCAATCACGGTCAATCCCAGCACGCCATCGTTGCGAATCAGCCAATGCAGCGTGCCGGCGTCAAAGCCATCGCACATGAAGAGTGAGTTGAACTGCCGATCCAGACCCTGCACGCGCACCCAGGTCGCGAGCGTCAGCGAGGTGAATTCGCCGGGGACCGTGAGGCGGACACGATCGCTCATCCCGCGAAATTCCAGCGCCGGTTTGGACGGCCAGCGGCCTTCGACCCATTGGCAGCCGACGATGGTACCGTCGGGCACCGAGGCTCTCTGGCTGCTCGCATTGTACAGCCGCCAATCCGAGGGCGCGGCGTGCTCGAAATCGAAATGCACGAGCAGCGAAGGGTCTTGATCAAGCCGGTCGCCGGCCGCGCGCCATTGATCGTAGCGCGATGAATCCGCAGCCACCGACTTGGTCTGCAAGGCAAACAGCGACGCAAACCCCGCCGCATTCGCGGTGATCAGGCGAGGTGGGCGTGAACTCTCCGCCACCGC
>JBBQZX010000013.1:0-135812 GCA_038207335.1 Chthoniobacterales bacterium
GCGAGGCGCTGCCGCATTTCAACGAGGTGGACGAATGCGCCGGGCTCGACGGGCTGGTCACCTATCGGCTCTGGCGGGAGCTGGGTTTCGCGCCGGAGAACACGCTGCACGATTTGCGCTGGGGCGCGGAGTTTGACGGCGACTACGTCTGGGTGCTGCTGATCAGCGGCGCGGCGCCGCCGGCGCATTTCATTGGCGGATGGAAAGGCGCGAGCAGCGAGCGGCAGCCGCCGATGTATTTCCGGCTTGGCGGCGGGACGCTGAAAGGCGTCAGCAAGCCGGGGCACATCGTCTGGAGCCGCATCTTCGTCGCAGGCGGGCAGCTCCACGCGGATGTCGGCACCGCTCGCGTGGCCGCGCTTCCTGAGGAGGAAACCGAACGCCGCTGGCGCGAGACCACGCCGCAGTGGCCGATCATGCACGCGATTTTCGACGGCATCTCGCGCGACCAGATGATGGCCCGGCATCAGTCCAACCACATCCAAGTCGCCTACACTCCCAACGCCAAGCAGGCCGCCCGTGCCGCTCGCATCAAAGCCGCCGCGCTTGCCGAACTCGGCCTGAACGTCCACATCTGCGGCGCGGTCCCACTCGTCTAGCCCATGAGCCTCGCCAAATACACCGGCATCATCCCGCCACTCGTCACGCCGCTCCTCGCTCGCGACCAGCTCGACATCGATGGTCTCGAACGCCAGGTCGAGCGCCTCATCCGCGGAGGCGTGGGCGGCCTTTTTCTCCTCGGCACCACTGGCGAGGGGCCCGCGCTCAGCTACCGCCTCCGCCGCGAGTTCATCGAGCGCGTCTGTCGGCAGGTCGCCCTCCGGGTGCCAGTTCTCGTCTCCATCAGCGACACTTCTTATGTGGAAAGTCTCGCCATGGGGCGGTTCGCGGCCGACGCCGGATGCGATGCTCTCGTCGCAGTCCCGCCCTACTACCTTCCGCCGAGCCAGCCCGAGCTTCGCGACTGGGTCTGCGACCTTGGCCGCGACACCCCTATCCCGCTGCTCATCTATAACATCCCCGCCATCACCAAGGTCAGCCTCGGCGCCGAAGTCATCGCGGTCGCCCTCGAGCACAGCAATATCATCGGGCTCAAGGACAGCTCCGGCGACCTCGACTACTTCCGCAGCTCCTTGCACCTCGCCCGCAGCCGGCCCGATTGGAGCGTCCTCATCGGCCCGGAGGAACTCCTCGCCGAGGCCACCGAGGCCGGCGGGCATGGCGGTGTCTGTGGCGGCGCGAATATCTTTCCCGAGCTCTACGTCGCCCTCCACGACGCCGCGGCGCGGCGCAAGACCGGGGAAGCCGAGCGCCTCCAGTTCCTCGTGCGCCAGATCGCCGAGCGTCTTTACGGAGTCGGCCAGCATCCGTCGCGCATCATCAAGGGCATTAAGGGCGCCCTCTCCTGCCTCGGCGTGTGCGACGCCTTCATGGCTCCGCCGTTCCGCCAGTTCAATTCGCCCGAGCGCAAACGCATCGCGGACGCCGTCGAGGAGTTCAGCGCCGCCGTCGCCGCAGCGTTGCCAGCCAGCAAGTCCGCCTGAGAGCGGCGGTAGTGGCGAGAGCAGAAGCGGGAGGATCGCTCGTCGCCTACTCGCCCTTCGGGCAGATCGGCGGCGGCTCCAGAGTGCTGATCCGATGCAGGATGTGGCGGCGCAGCACGCGGGAAACGATGGCCTTGGTGAGCTTGACGGCGCGGGGTATCTGGAAGCCCGGGTGTTTGTGACGGCGCGGTTAGAGCACGCGAGCCACCGTCCTGGTGGAGGGTGGTTCGAGGGAAACATTGGGGTCGCGAGGAACGATCGTTGAGCCGGGTGATCTCTTCGGCGCGAAGAAGCTTCACATCTAAGGCGGGTACGCGACCGGCGGACTCGGTTACGAGCCCTATGCCGTCGAGAGTGCATTCCCCGCGCGCTTGCTCATCCAGCGCCTGAATTGAACCCGGTCTCGAGAAATCGGCCCAATGCTCCTCGATCGTTTAACCAGCGATCCGCTTGCGAAGTCGCGGTTCGCGAAGTAGCGTCTCAACTCCTCTAAACGCAGGCGACTCATGCCTCAGTGTTTGAGGGTGGGAGTGCTGGCGATCTCATGTGGAGGGACTTGCATCACTCCGAGTGACTTGGCGCTCTCGAAGAACTGCACGATCTGCGCTTTTGCCGTCGGGTTCCACGCGATGAAGGTGCGAGTCTGTTTCGCTTCGTTGACATAGACCATCGAGGTCGGGCTGTCGCCGTGACATGCCCAGTCCACGCGGCCCAGGTCATTGAGCGCGCTGGCCAGATAGTATGTGACCATCATACACTCGTTGTGCGCGACTTTATCGCCGGGTTCGGCCCAGAGTTTGTCGATCTCAGCGACAGCGCGCGCAGCGTCGGCGTGCATCAGGAAGCCGAGGTGATAGGCGCCGAGTTCGCCGCCAGCGTTTTGATTTCGATAAGCTTCGGCGTGGTGCCGGGCTTCTTGGCGGCTTCTTTTTCCTCGAAGGTCTTCTGCTCGCGTTCCACGTCTGCATAGACCTTTTGGATGAACGCCGAATCGCGATCGTAGAAGGCAGCCATTGGATGCCGTAAATCCAAGCCGGGCTCGCCGGTAGATTCCTGGTTGTTGCCGTCGGGAAAACCTTCACCATCGGCGAAGCTGTGGCCGCGCCAGAGGTCGAAGGTGCGAAAGCGCGGGAAGCGCGGGAAGCGCGCATCCTTGCGGTCGTAGTTCGCGTAGTTCTTCGCGATGAGGCGCGCCATCTCGCCGTAGCTGACGGCGAAGTCCGCGGCGCATCGCCGCCCAATCGGCCATGCCGGTCTCGATGTCGCAGTGCAGAAACCATAGCCGGCCCGCCTCCCCGGCCAGTCGCCGCGTCACACAGTCCGCGATGCGGCTGGAGCAGGAGTTTTGGCCCTTTTATTTGTTCGGTCGCAGGAACGCCGGCGTCGTGCACGCGCACAGGCAAAACTGAAAACATCGCCCTTCCGAAATCACTCGAAGGCCCCGATGCCTGCGTCGGAGAGTGCGGAGCCTTTTGTGGGGTGGAGAAAGTGGATCACCGGGAGGCTGCCGTCCGCTTGGCGGGGCTCGAAGAGCTCCTTTTCATCCACGCTCTCGAAGTCTTTGTCCGTGAGCTGCAGATCCATGCCGAAGGTGTTGTTCGTGAGCTTACAATTGGCCTTATCGATGCGAGAAAGGTCGGCCTTGGACTTGTAGCTGAGGTTGTTGGTCAGGACGTGGCCGAAGCCATCCACGTCGGTACGGTTGTTGGCGAGGCGGCAGAGCATGTTGAAGTTGGTGCCGTTGCGGTAGGCGCTGTTGTTGAGCCAGTCGCTGCCGTCGGGGTGGTGATTGGAGTAGAACCCGGACGCCTTGTTCCCGACGGAGACGCATTGGCGGACGATGTGGCGCGGGATGGGGTTGGGGAGGTCGGCGGCGGGCATGCTGCCATAGCCGCCGGCCTTGAAGCCGTTGCCGTCGCCGAGGCGGTCGTGCTTGGGGGAGAGGCCGTTGTAGGCGGCCCAGCAGTTCTCGAAAGTCACGCTCTCGTGGGCGCCGATGCAGTCGTAGCCGTCGTCGCTGTTGTACCACGCGCGGCAGCCGCGGAAGACGTTGCCGGTACTGCCTTGTGTGGGGTGGCAGCCGAAGCCATCGACGTTGCCGCCTTTGCCATCCTCGGAGGTGTAATCCCAGTTGTTCCAGGCGTCGCAGTTGAGGAAAAGGTTGTCGCTGCCGCGGGTGCTGTAGATGCCGATGGCCTGGCCGTCGTGCATGGAAAGGCGCTCGTAGATGTTGTGGCTGCCGTTGTTCTCGAAGCAGATGCTCTGGGTGTGGCTGAGGTTGGTGACTTGGACTTCGGTGACTTCGAGCCCGATGAGGTGGAGCCAGGAGCCGGTGATGTGGAAAGCATCGACGCGCAGGCCGTAGGGGGCGACCCGGGTGCAGTCGAAGACGGGCCTCTCGGACTCGTAGTTGCGGTAGGTGATGGGTTTGCCGGGCTGGCCGCTCTTGGTGAGGTCGGTGAGGTAGGCGAAGCCGCGCTGGCGTTTGGCGATTTGCTCCTGCTGCATCTCATACGTGCCACCGCGGAGGAGGACCGTGTCGCCGGGTTCGGCGCTGGTCTGGGCGCGCTGGAGGGTGGCGAAAGGTGCGGCCAGGGTGCCTTCGGCGGAGTCGTCTCCGTGCGGGGCGACGTACCAGGAGGCGGCGCGCGCGGTGGTGGCGAGGGTGCAGAGGAGCGCGAGGAGTTTCATGGAAAGGAGGGGCAGGGGGGCAAGGTGGCAGGGGGTGGGGCTTTGCGTCGAGTGTGCGGTGGAGGGGGTTGCCAGAGGCGATGGGCATGAAAGCGGGTGGGACATTGAGTCGGAGCGGGGGGAATCGGCGGGTCCGGACAGGGGTTTCGCGAGTCGGAAAACGATTTTACGTGCTTGAAAAATGATTTTCCGGATGAGGGGAGGGGTTTCCCGGGTCAGAGGTGCGACGTTCCGAGACCGGGAAGGGGGGTGCTCAGTTTGTAGGGCGGGCGCTCCGCCTGCCCGCGGCTCGTGCCGGGCAACCGGAGCGGTCGCCCTACAATGCTGGGGCTCGTGTCGGGCAGGCGGGGCGGTCGCCCGACAATGTGGGGTGGCTCAGCAGCAGCGGGTGATGCCGGTGTAGCGGTGGGCGGTGGCGGTGAGGTAGGTGTTTTGGCGTCCGCGGGGGGTGGCGAGGTGTTCGCACGAGGCGAGGGCTTGGGCACGGTCGATGGCAGACTCGCCGGTGATCTCTTTTAATAAGGCGAGGCTGAGGCCGATGGCTCCGAGGGCGCCGATGGCGGAGGGCTCGGCTTCGAGGGCGCCGGGGGGGAGCCAGACGGGGGCGGTCTCGTGGAGGCGGGCGGGTTTCTGGCGGGTGAGGAGGAGGAGCCATTCGCGGATGGAGATGGCGACGAGGGCGAGGACGAGGAGGAGGAAGGTGGCGGTGACGGCGGCGTCGAGGCGGTTGTTGAAGAGCTGGGCGCGGGCGGTTTTGAGGGCTTTGTCGGCGGCGAGGATGGCGGCGAGGATGGCGGCGGGGCCGGCGGGGTCGGTGGTGAGTCGGGCGCTGGCGGCTGTGAGTTCGAGGGATGGGATTTTCGCCTGGATGGCGGCAGCGGCGGCGAGGAAGCCGATTTTGGGACTGCTGTGGGCGATTTTCTGGACGCCGGCGGTGAGGGTGACGGTGAGGAGCCAGCAGAGGGGGAGGAGGGTGACCAGGATGATGCGGGGCCGGGGACGCTCGGGGTCTTTGAGGGCGATTTTAATGAGGATGGTGGTGGCGAGGCAGAGGGCGACGGCGGCGAGGAGCTGATTTGCGATGCCGAAGATGGGCCAGAGGGCTTTGATGCCGCCGTCGGGGTCGTGGACGGCGGCGATGAGGAAGTAGCCCCAGGCGGCGACGATGAGGGCGCTGGAGAAGAGGTTTGCCCAGAGGCTGCGGGTGTCGGCGAGGCGGGGGGAGAGGTGGCCGAGGGCGTCCTGGAGGAGGTAGCGTCCGACACGGGTGCCGGCATCGAGGGTGGTGAGGATGAAGAGGGCCTCGAACATGAGGGCGAAGTGGTACCAGACGCCAAGGAGGCTGCCGCCGAAGACGCGGGCGAATATATTGGCCATGCCGACGGCGAGGGTGGCGGCGCCGCCGGTGCGGCCAAAGAGGGTGTGCTCGCGGACGGTGTCGGCGAGGGTGGTCATCTGGGCGGCGGTGACGTGGAAGGTGGGGCCGTAGGCGGTGACTTGGGCGACGGTGTTGGCGGCGATGGCGGCGGCGTCGGCACCGGGGACTTTGATGTTCATGCTGAGATAGACGCCGGGGTCGAGGGTGCAGGCGGCGATCATGGCCATGATGGCGACGAGGGACTCGAGGCACATGGCGCCGTAGCCGATGGGGCGGGCGTAGCTCTCGCGGGTGATGATTTTCGGCGTGATTCCGCTGGCGATGAGGGTGTGGAAGCCGCTGATGGCGCCGCAGGCGATGGTGATGAAGCAGAAGGGGAAGACGCCGCCAGGGACGACGGGGCCGGTGCCGTCGGTGAAGACGGTGAGGGGGGGCATTTTGAGGTCGGGGAGGACGAGGAAGACGCCGAGGGCGAGGGCGAAGATGGTACCGAGCTTGAGGAAGGTGGAGAGGTAGTCGCGCGGGGCGAGGAGGAGCCAGACGGGGAGAACGCTGGCGGCAAGTGCGTAGAGGAGGATGGTGTAGGCGAGGGGCGCGGCTTTGACGGTGAAGAAGGGGGCAAGGGTGGCGGAGGCGTGGATGTATTGGCCGCCCCAGACGGCGAGGAGGAGGAGGGTGACGCCAAGGATAGAGCCCTCGAGGACTTTGCCGATGCGGACCCAGCGGAGGTAGCCGCCCATGAGGAGGGCGATGGGGACGGTGGCGGCGACGGTAAAGACGCCCCAGGGGCTCTCGGCGAGGGCGTTCACGACGACGAGCGCGAGGACGGCGAGGAGGATGATCATGATCGCCAGGATGGCGATGACGCCGATGACGCCGGCAGCGGGGGTGAGTTCGTCGCGGACCATCTGTGCGAGGCTTTTGCCGTCGCGCCGCATGGAGGAGAAGAGGATGACGAAGTCCTGGACTGCGCCGCCGAGGACGACGCCGATGAGGATCCAGAGGGTGCCGGGGAGGTATCCGAACTGCGCGGCGAGGACGGGGCCGACGAGGGGGCCGGGGCCGGAGATGGCGGCGAAGTGGTGGCCGAAGACGATCCATTTGTTGGTGCGGACGAAGTCTTTGCCGTCGTCGTGGACTTCGCAGGGGGTGGCGCGGCGCTCGTCGATGAGGAGGATTTTGGTGGCGATCCACTTCGCGTAGAAGCGGTAGCCGATGGCGTAGGTGCAGAGGGCGGCGGCGAGGATGAAGCCGGAATTGACGGGCTCGCTGCGGTGCGTGGCGATGACGGCGTAGGCACCCGCGCCGATGAGGACGACGAGGAGCCAGATGAGGAGGGAGAGGGTTTTCTTCACACGGGGTGTGTGAAGGGAGGGCGGGGAAATTTCAATCTCCAAGGGCCTTGCCTATACGCCGGGGCGGGAGGAGCGTGCGGGATGAATGCGCCTACGGATGCGGGTCGGAAATTCAATCGCTGGCTGGCGGTGTTGGTTTTCGCGAGCCTGGTGTGGTGTGCGGTGTGGATCGCGGTGCGGGTCGGGATCGATGCGACGCCCTACGAGACGACGGACAGCGCGGGGCGGACGATGGGTTTCAACGACCGGCTGAGCCACGAGCATTTCGTGATCATCCTGCGGCATTTCCGTGTGGGGGATTTGCTCGCGCCGGAGCGCGCGTACGAGTGGCTGCTGCTGGCGATGCACGGAGTCGGTGCGTGGATGCTGCTGTCGCGCACGGATGTATCGGTGCGCCTGACGCGCTGGTTTTTCGTGCTGCAGGCTGCGCTTTTCCCGCTCGGCTTGCTGCTCTGCTGGCTTCCGCCGCTGGTGCTCTTCGATGCGCTGAGAGGCGGCATGGATCGGGAGAACCTCACGGATTTTCCGTTCGTGGGAACGATGGGAATGCTCGCGCATTCCGCCTGGGTGATTGCTTCGCTGGCGATTGCGTTCGCGCTGCGCGGTCCAGGCCTCGGGCTCGCGCGGGTCTGGCGCGCGCTCCGCGAGACGATGAGCGCGGGGAGTCGGGCGTTTGTGGAAACGGTGCGGGCCGAGCGAAGTGGCTCGGGCGCTTACGCGGCGTCGAAAACCTGGCGGAGGTATTCGATGCTCTTGGTGGCGATGGTCTCCGCGCCTTCCTCGAACTTGAATACCTCGACCGAGACGATGCCGTCGTAGGCTGCGGCCCGGAGCGCGGCGGCGATGGGGTGAAAGTCGATTTCACCGAAGCCGGGGCCTTTCAAGTTCGCGTCGTTGGCGTGGAAATAGGCGAACCGACCGGCGCTCTCGGCGATGATTTGCGGGATCGGCTTTTCCTCCGAGCACATCGCTTTCACGTCGAGGATGATCGACATCGCAGGGCTGCCGAACTGTGCGGCGAAGCGGATTCCCTCGGCGGCGGTGTTGATGAAATTCGTCTCGGCGGGCGCGAGCGGTTCGAAGCAAATCACCACGCCGCGATCCTCCGCGCGGCGCAAGGCGTCGCGGAAGCAACCAGCCGCGAAGTCCCATGCCTGCTGGTGCGAGACGCCATCGAGCACGTTCCGCTGCTTCGGCGAGCCGACGATGATCCGCGTGCCGCCGAGGTCGGCGCAGCACTCGACGAGGTCTTGAAAGTAGCGCGCGGTGCGGGCGCGTACGGCGCCGTCGGGCGAGGTGAGATACATGCCTTCCGCCTGCACGAGCACCCAATGCAGTCCCGAGATTCCGATGCCCGCGTGCGCCGCGGCGTCGCGGATGCGCGTGCGCTCGGTTGCGGAGATTTCGGTGACATAGGGCGCGATGGTGAAGGGCGCGATCTCCACAAAGTCGTAACCCGCGCGCGCTGCGTAGCCGAACGTGTCCTCAAGTTTCCAGTCTTTGAAGATCTCGTTGCAGATTCCGAATTTCATGGGGCGAGTTTCCTACTTCACTTCCCACTTCTCGCCAAAGAATCCCGCATCGACGACCTCGCCGGGAGCCTTGTCGCTCGGCGGCGTGTCGAGGCCGATCAACGCCCAGTCGGGCAGCTTCGGCGTCTGCTGGGAATTGGTCTGCGAGCTGCCCTCGCGGAAGGTGAACGTGCTGTTGAGAACCACGTATTTCTTCGGGTTCAACGGGTTCGGGAAGATCATCACCGGCGCGTGATTCGCAGCCGAGAGGCTCTTCTTGCCGAGCGTCAGTTTCTGCGCCGTCCACTCGATCGGCAGCTTCGCGAGAACCTTCGCGAGAACCGCGTTGCTCGACGGATCGCCCCACAGCACGAGGTTGGAATTCGCGATGTCGTCGGCCGTCACTGCCGTGTCATCGCGGACGCGCGCGTCGCCGCGGAAAACGGTGCGCCACTGCGGGATCGCGCGCTCCATCTCGGACTTCACCCAGCCGCCAACCTTGTCGTTGAGCGGCTTCCCGGTCGGTCGGACGAAAATGAAGCTGTCCATGAACGCGTCGTCGATCGGGCCGTTGAGTCCGTGTCTTTTGTGCAAGCCCGTCCCGAAATCTGGCGGCAGTCCCTGCCACTTTCCGCCGAGTTTGCAAAAGCTTGCCTTCCAGAATGGCTTCACCGGCGGGCCGACGAGCTCCTGCCCGTCGATGATCACCCGCGGCGGGTGCGTCTTGTCCAGCGGCGCGGGCGCGACCGGCAGCGCGATGGTGAATGCCGCGACGTTCTTCGTGCTCACTTTGAATGTCCCCTCATCCACCAGCTCCGCCTCGATCTGCGCGCGCTCCCAGTGCTCCTCCATCGCGTCGATTTCGATCCACTCCATCTTGTTGTAGCGCAGCGTGTACGTCGTGAAGCGCACCTTCGGCGGCATCGGCTCGCGTCCCGCGTCCACGAGCGCGGCGAGGCGGCGATCGAGTTCCTTCTTGGTCGCGGGCTCGTATTTGTGCGCGGTCTTCGGGCCGATCAGGCGCTCCATTTTGATCCCCTCCACCTCGCACGCTTTCTCCATGAGGTCGGCGGATTGCTTCTGCGGATCGATCTCGCCCGAGTAGGCGATCATGTGCGTGTTCGCGAGATTTTCGGCACAATCCGTCGCGTTGTAGAGATGCCAAAGTTTCTGTTCGTACCACGGCGGCGGCGTTTTCCCCGTCGCGAAGACCTTGTTGTAAATCGCCGTCTCCGCGAATCCCGCGCCCGGCGACGCACCGACGAACAGCCCCGCGTGATGCGTGCTGATGTGCCAGCACGACGCCCCGCCCATGGAAAATCCCGCGACCACGATGCGGTTCGCATCGATCGGGTACCGCGCGCGGACATCCGCCATCGCCTCGAAAAAATCCGTCTCCCCGGCAAACTTGCTCGCGCAGCAAAAGCGCCCGTAGAGCGACAGCACGAACGCCCCCGCGGGCGAAAACTCGTCCCCCTTCTTCATGTGCGGCGCGATGAAAGCCATCTCCGTGAGCGTCTCATTCCGCCCGTGCAGCCAGTCGTAGAGCGGCCGCGGCGTCTTGTCCCCGGCCTTCCAATCCCTCGGCACCAGCAGACCATATGGCTGCACCGACCCATCGACACGCGAGCGGTAGCCGCGCACCACCGGCCCCGTCGCGGAGGCCCACGGCGACTGCCCCGCCTTCAGCGCCTTCGCCCGCGCGGCCCCCTCGGCCAGCAGCGCGCGCGCATCGCCCACCTGCTTCACATTGAAAAACTCATCGTGCCTCAGCGCCCCATCCACGGCCTTGTGGAAAATCTCGATGTCGGGAATCAGCGCGGCATTGGCGGGCTTGCTCGCCAGCTCCGCGATGTCGCGCGCCAGAGCAGCGGCACCCTCGGTGAGTTCCTTGCGATCCGCGTCCGGGATTTTCACCCCCGGCGGCGGAGTCTGTTTGCTCGCAGCCGGGACGGGCGCGGGGAGTTGCGCAAAAGCCGACGCGGCAGACAACGCGACGGCAGTGAGAATCGGGAGAATATTCATGCGATCACGAGCGAAGCAAAATCCGCCGCGCGATGCACGCCACACGTTCGTTGCCATCCAGCGGTCCGTTTTATAGCACCGCCCATGAAGGCTGACTCCTCTCTCGTTACAGGCGGTCTCACGTTACCAGTTTTTATCAGAGCACCAACGCCACCGTCGATCAGATCCTTACCGCGGCCGAATGCGCCGCCGTGACCCAAACCCCTCGTTCACGCGGATCGGCCGAGACTGCACGCAGACTCGAACTTCCGCTTGCCCTCGCGCTGCGCGTGTTGAACGCTGGTTGTGCCGTCGGTTCCCTTTCCCATGCGTCCTATAACTCTCCGCAATCTCCTGCGGCTTCTGTTCATCGGAATCGGGAGTGTCGCGCTCACGTGTGGGCTGGGGGGGTGTCTATTTGCCTCACTGGAGGTGCTGAGCGTGTATCCGAGTCTTGCGAGACCCGGTGACACGGAATTGCCCATCGCGGTGAATTCCATTTGGGATGGCGGTGATGAGCCCGATTTTCTCTCCGTAGTAAATCTGGACAATTCGCCAGCGACGGACGTCATCTTGACCGACGTCAGGCGTGAGCTCATCCCCCAAAGCGGCAACCACACGTTTAGTGCCCGCCTAACGGTCACGCCCACGGCGGTGCCGCGTGTGGTCCTGATGAAGGTGACCACGCTGATCCAGGACGACCCCAACCGTCCGATCTCGGATACCATTCCGTTCACAATCGGCGAGCCACCGCGGATCGACGAAATCGTGACGGCCGGCGGCGCGGGGGCGTCGGCGTTCGCGGCACGAACCTTCGCAGGAGCGGTGGCGGGATTTGAACGGGGTCGGGCGGTGCCGGTGGAAATCCGTGGGGCGGGCTTCGATGCCACGGCGCAGGTGCTGGCGGAAGATCCGGCGATGCTTATCACGGGCGTCTCCTTTGATGATAATTCGGGAAGCCTCTTCGCAACCATCACGACGCCGGCCAATGGCCGGACGGGTCGCCTGAGGATTTTCGTGCAATCGGCGAGAGGGATCAGCAATTTCTTTGAACTGGCCGTGCGCGCGGTCCCCGGCGGGGGTGGGGATGAGCCGCGCATCGATAACATCTTTCCGAATTTTGTGTATCCCGGATCGGACCCGAGTGAATTCATCGCAATGGGAGCCAACCTGCAGAATCCCTCCGGCCTCGCGTTTGCGCCGGCAGTGGCCACTGTTGAGGATGTTGAGGAGTTTTTTCCGAGCCAAGCCCGGCTGGGATCGCAGCTCTACATCAGCTTTGTCCTGCCAAGTCCCGCCCCGACGAACACCCTCGGCTTGATGGTGTCCACAGAAAACGGGACGCTCATCTCAAACGCGGTGACGCTCGCGGTTTTGGATGCCGCCAATCCCACCGGCCCCGAGATATCGACGCTCGATCCCTCCGTGACTGCGGTCGTTTCGGACTCGGTGTTCCAATTCAAGATTTTCGGAAGCCGTTTCGGTTCGACCGGCCCGACGGCGCTCCTTCACTTCGCATCCCTTTATGATGATCCGATTCGCGGAGTGCGTCTTTTTCCGCCTTCGTCGCCCCAAGCGGCGGAGAACACGGTGGTCGTGCAACTGGACCTCGCGCTCATCGCCGAGCAGGAAAATCAGAATAACGGTTACTTTGCCCTAAATGTGAACGGCTTGATTACGCAAGCGTTCGGTATCGGCTTTGTTGAGCCCCCGATTACGGGGCCTTTTGTCTCGCGAACGAGCATCGGCGAGATCGCTCGCGGCCAAACGATCACCGAAACCATCCTTGGTGCCCGGCTCACGAATGTGACCGGGATCATCTTCCCCGACACCCCTATCTCAGGCCGGGTCACAGTCTCGAATATCGTCCAGTCCACCGATGGCGGCGCGTCCTTTACCGCCGATTTCACCGCCAGCTCGACTGCCATCCTTACGGGCGACTCGCTCACGAATTTTCAGGTCGTTACCACCGGCAATGTTCGCAGCAACCGGTCCGGATACATCGTCAAGCCCTGATCATTCTCTCTTTGCGACTCCCATGAAAACTTCGCCTGTCCTGCTTCTTCTCTCGGTCGCGCTTTTCGCAGCGCGTCCGGTCACGGCAGACCCGCTGGTCTCGGGCGTATATCATGTGACGGTTCCGCTCGGCCCGGTTTTGCTGAATGGACGCTATCCCGTAATCGTCAATGAAGGCGTCGATGGGCGCACGGCAAAGGAGGGACGGCTCGATGTCACGACTTCGGGGACGGGTGCCATCAGCGGAAAGATCGAGATTTACGCTCAAGTGGCCACCGTGACCGGACAGATCAAAACGCGCAAAAGCGGTGTGACGCTGAAGTTCAAAGGCCGCACGGAGGGCGGGAAGTTGGTCAGGGTGAAATCCACCCTCGACGGCACCGCCTTCACCGGAACGGTGAAACTCGGGACGGCCAAGGGCCCGGCCCGCATTGATGTCGATGGGGTTGCTCCGGCGCAGCTCGATTACACGCTCACGCTCACCGTGGCGGAAAATGGCAAGCTCAGCGGCACCGGCACCCTGCGGAGCGACGCGTCAACACAGTCGGTGGAAGTCCAGGGAAAGACCAAATCCTCGAGCGCTACGCTTCGCGTCATCGGGGATAAGACGATGTTCGAGGGCAGCGGGCCGATCGCCGGTGCTGGATTCACGGCGAAGTGGAAAGCGCAGGCGCTCGGGGCGCTCGTAAACGGCACGAACCTCCCTGTGACTCGCCAATAACGCGGCTGCTGGAAAAGGTCATCCGGCTGGTGCGAACGATGGGAGAACATCGCGACGTGTACCGGAGCCGTCGTGCGCAACAGCGCGGCTGGATCCACTGCCGAACACCAAACGGGGTTCGACGACCTGAATTGCGCCGTTCGCGGCAGGGTTCGCTCTTTCCGGCGTACCGCGTCGCCTATCGCAGTGGTAGGTGCCAAGTCTCGTTAAAAAAGCCTGCATCGACGACCTTGCCCGGCGACTTTGCGTCCGGCGGCGTCGTGATGTCGATAATCGCCCAGTCCGGCAGCTTCGGCGTCTGGTCGGCGTTGTTGAGCAGCGCCTGCTCGCGGAAGGTCACGCCGCTGTTGAGCACGATGTATTTCCGGGGATTGAGCGGGTTCGGGAAGATGAGCAGCGGGACGTGAGTCTTCGCGTCGTAGCTCTTGCCGCCAAAAAGCAGTTTGTCCCCGCTCCACTGATACGGCAGCCCGAGCGGGTCGCCGCTGTGCCCGCCGTCGCGCACGCCGAGCGTGGCCATGCTCTGGAGCACTTTGCTGGAAGCCGGGTCGCCGAAGACGATGAGGTTTTTCTCCGCGATGTCCTCCTTCGTCAGTGCCGTGTCATCCTTCACCGGAGCCTCGCCACGGAAGACTTTGCGCCAAAACTCCATCGCGTGCTTCAGTTCCGCATCCGCCCAAGCACCCACCTCCGGGTTGGCCGCCTTGCCCGTCGAGCGGACAAACAAAAAAGGCGACATGAACGCGTGGTCGATCGGGCCGCAGAGATCCACGTTTTTGCCGCTCGCTGGGAGGGTCTTAGCCGTGCCGGGAAAGGGGCCGACCAGCTTCCACTTCCCTCCGTCACGCCGGAGTGTGACGCCGCGCGTCCCCGCTTTCTCGGAAACCACCAAGCCGTCGATCGTGATTCGCCCCACGTCCGGTGCTGCCGGTGGCATGAGGATTTGCAGCCCATCAACGTTGCTCGTTTTTGCGGTGATGTCACCGCTGCCGCTCAGCTCCGCTTCCACATCCGCACGTTCCCATTCCTTATCCATGCCGGTGACCGTCACCCAATCCTGTCTCGGATAAATGAGCGAGTAGGTCGTGAGATGCACCTTTTTCGGCATCGCCACGTGTTTCTCCACCGCCGCGCCGACCAGCTTCTCCACCTCCGGTTTTTCCTCCGCGATGACCTTGTGCGCGGTCTTCGGGGCGATGATGTGGTAGAGCGCGAGGTCCGGCGCGGTGTCGGTGACGCGCGCTTCCTCGGCCTTCGGCGAGCCGTCGCCGGGTGCGACTTTCCCAGGCTCCGCGACGGGCGGATGCGCGTTGCCCGCCTCCTGCCGCGCGTAGCGGATCATGATGTCGGCGGCTTGCTTCTGCCCGTCGATCTCGCCGGAGTAGGCGACGGTCGTGGTGTTCGCGAGATTCGAGACGTAGCCGGTGGAGTCGTACCAGCGCCAGAGTGTCTGCTCCCACGGCGGCGGCAGTTTTTCCGGCGTGTCGAGGTGGAGAAACTCTTTGCTTTCGCCAAAGCCCGCGCCCGGCTGCACCGCCGCCCACATCCCCGCGAAGTGCGTGCCGAACTGCCAAGCGCTCGCGCCGCCCATCGAGAATCCGCGCACCACGAGCCGTTTGTCGTCGATCGCGTAGTGGGTCTTCGCATTCGCGAGCGCCTCGAAGAGATCGACTTCGCCCGCGAATTTATTCGCGCAGCAGTAGCGCCCGTAGAGGTGCAGGACGAACGCGCCGGGCGGCGTGTAATCGCCTTTGTTGTGCATCCGGTCCTCGAGGAAGTTCAGCTCGCTCAGCTTCTCGCCGCGCCCGTGGCACCACAAATCGAGGCGGCGCGGCGCATCGGCGGGCTTCCAGTCGTCGGGAATGACGAGGCCATACGGCTGCACGGAGCCGTCGATCTTCGAGATGTATCCGCGCACCACGAGCCCGGTCGCAGTGGTCCACGAAGGCTTGCCTTCGCGCAATTCCTTCGCGCGCTGCATCCCGAGCGCGAGCTGCGCCTTGGCTTTCGCGATCTCTTTCACGTCGAAAAACTCGCCGTAGCGCAGCGCCCAGTCGGCGGCTTTGTGGAAGATCATCACGTCTGGAAGAAGTGCGCTGATCTCGGGCTTGCCCGATTTTCGCAGCGCATCGATCTCGCCGCCGAGTGCCGCGATGCCGGCCTCGAGTTCCTTGCGATCGGGCTCCGGCACAGCGACTCCGGGCGGCGGGACGGGGCGGACTTCAGCGCGGGCTTGGGTGAAAAATGCGGACGCCGCAGCGAGCGCACAGACGAGGAGGAGTGGGCGAGGGGACATGTGGGAGAAGAGAGCGCGGAGGGGTGCGATTCTTTGGCGGAAATGCGGATCAAAGTAAATGCGCCGCCTGCGACGTGCCCGTTTTCCCCTTTACCCGCCTCGGCCGCGCCACTTCCCTCCCGCCCATGCACTGGCTCACCGACCCGCAAATCTGGATCAGTCTCCTGACGCTCACGCTGCTCGAGATCGTGCTCGGCATCGACAACATCATCTTCATCTCGATCCTCGCCGGGAAGCTCCCGACCGAGCAGCAAGGCAAGGCGCGCACCCTCGGACTCGGCCTCGCGCTGATCACCCGCGTCCTTTTACTCCTCACCATTTCGTGGCTCGCCTCGCTGACCGCGCCGATCCACCCGAGCTTTGCCTTTCAAGATCACGCCTTTTCCTGGCGCGACATCGTGCTGCTGAGCGGCGGACTTTTCCTGCTCTGGAAAAGCGTGCATGAAATCCACGGCAATCTCGAAGGCGAGGAGCACGCCAAATCCAGCGGAGTGAAAGGCGCGTTTGCAGCAGTGATCGCGCAGATTGTCGTCGTCGATATCGTCTTCTCCCTCGACTCCGTCATCACTGCCGTCGGCATGACGAATAACTTGCCGGTCATGGTCACCGCGGTCGTCCTCGCGATGGCAGTGATGATGCTTGCGTCGGGTGCTATCAGTGACTTCGTCAACAGACACCCGACGATCAAAATCCTCGCCCTGAGTTTCCTTATTCTGGTCGGCGTGATGCTGGTCGCCGAGGGCTTCGGCCAGCACGTGAGCAAGGGCTACATTTACTTCGCGATGTCGTTCTCCTTCGCGGTGGAAATGCTGAACATCAAGATGCGCGCGAAGCGGAAGACGAAGCCGGTGGATCTCCGGTCGGGTTACTGAAACCTCGGCGGATTTTTGTCCGCGCGCATCTGCGCGAGGAGGGTGTTCGCAGCGGCTTTCGCGAATGCGAGATCGTTGATCCCGCACCCGATCTCGATGGTCGTGATGTCGCCGCGCAGGTGCGATTTCAACGCCTCGAAAAGTGCCGCATCCGCCGCCGGATCGTAAAACGGCTGACCCTCCGCACTGATGATGCTGACGGCTTTCTGCGGGATCAGCACGGTCACCGGGCCAGTCGAGGCGTTTACTTTCTCCGCGATGATCTTGCCGAGCTGCGCGCACTCTTCCGCGCTCGTCCGCATGAGTGTCACCTGTGGATTGTGATGGTAAAACGTGCGGCCCGCGAACCGCGCGGGGACAGTCTCGGGTGCGTGGAAATTCACCATGTCGAGGCAGCCCGGCGCGACTACCGCGGGCACGCCCATCTTCGCTGCGGCATCGAGACGCGACGGCCCGGCGCCGAGCACGCCGCCGACGAGTTCGTCCGCCCATTCGGTCGTCGTGAGATCGAGGACACCGGCGACGAGTCCGCTCTCGATGAGCGTCTCCATCGTGCGCCCGCCGATGCCGGTCGCGTGGAAAACGAGCACCTCATACCCCGCGTCCTCGATGATCGCTTTCGCCTGCTGCACGCATTCCGTCGTATTGCCAAACATGCTCGCGACGACGATCTGCTTGTCCTCGATCGCGGGCATTTCCGCCTCGACCATGCCGCAAATCGCGCCTGCAGCGCGCGTCAGGATTTGCCGCGAGATGCGGTTGAGCCCCGCGACATCGACGATGCTCGGCATCATGACGATGTCCCTCACTCCGACGTATTGCGCGGTGTTGCCGCTGGCCAAAGTGGAGACCATCAGCTTCGGAAAACCGATCGGCAGCGCGCGCATCCCCGCGGTCGCGATAGCCGTGCCGCCGCCACCGCCGAGTGAGATGACTCCGTCGATTTTTCCGTCCGCAAAAAGCTTCGCAAGGATGACCGGCGCAGCCTTCGAAATCGCAGCCACAGCCTCTCCACGGTCATTGCGCGCGACGATTTCAGCGAGGTCGATACCAGCGAGCGCGGCGACCTCTTCCCTCGAAACGTCGGGCTGAATGATCGGCGCGCCGACCGTGCCGACATCGATGATGAGCGTGCGATGGCCGCGCTTGCGAATCTGCTCGGCGACGAAGCCGTGCTCGTCGCCTTTGGTGTCGAGTGTGCCGAGAAGAGCGATGGTCATTTGGAGAGGTTGAGAGTTGAAAGTTGAGAGTTGAGAGCCGGAAAAAGGCAGCGCGCTTGCCAAGCCGCGTGCGGGATGCAACCTCCCCATCTCTCAACTCTCAACCTTCAACTCTCAACCGTCCCAATGACTCCCTGGCACTTTCTCACTTACGCGCAGACCGAGCACGAGCCCGTGCCGCCGGGGCGCGATCATCATTGGTTCGTGAAGCCGAATACCGAGCAGAGCGACACGCTGGTTTTCGTCCGCGCGCAGCTCGCACCGGGTGCTTCGCACGCCTTTCACAATCATCCCGAGATGGATGAAATCATCTACGTGCTCTCGGGCGAAGCGGAGCAATGGTACGAGCGCGAAAAGCGTACGCTGCGGGCCGGCGATGCTGTGTACATCCCGCGCGGCGTGATTCACGGGACCTACAACTCAAGCGACGCGGAACTGGATTTTCTCGCGATCCTCACGCCCGCGAAAATCGACGGCCCGATGACCGTGGAGGTCGTCGATCAGGAGCCGTGGAAGTCGCTGCGCCCGGAGCGCTGAGCTTTCTCCGCACGCAGTTGGCCGCACCCGGCGGCGACGTCGATGCCGCGGCGCTGGCGGAAAGTCGCGGGAATTCCCGCGTGCTGAAGGATGCGCTGGAATTCGACGCCTGCGGCGGTGGCCGAGGATTCGCCGCTGAAGCCCGCGGTGGGATTGAGCGGGATGAGATTCACATGCGAGTCGATGCCACGCAGAAGCTCTGCGAGTTGAGCGGCTTGTGCGGGTGAGTCGTTGCTCCCGGCGATGAGCGTCCACTCGAAAAAGATGCGTCGGCGCGTGGCGGAGACGTACGTGCGGCAGGCGTCGATGAGTTCGGCCAGCGGCCATCGGCGGCTGATGGGCACTAGCTTTGCCCGCTCCTCCTCCGTCGCGCCATGCAGGCTCACGGCGAGATTGTAGGGCGACTTTTCCTCCGCCATGCGGAGGATGCCGGGCACGACTCCGACGGTGCTGATCGTGATGCGCGACGGACCGACATTGATCCCGCGTGTGTCGCTGATGATCTCCAGCGCGGTCATCACGGCGTCGTAATTGTGCAACGGCTCGCCCATTCCCATGAGCACGAGATTTCGCAAAACATGGCCGCCTGCACGGAGCTCGCGCACTACGTGAAGCACCTGCGCGACGATCTCGCCGGGGCGCAGATGCCGCGCGAATCCCATCTGCCCCGTCGCGCAAAAAACGCACCCCATCGCGCAGCCCGCCTGCGTGCTGACGCAAGCGGTGAAGCGGCTCCGATAAGCCATGAGCACAGTTTCGATCGTCTGCCCGTCCGCGAGCCGAAGCAGGTATTTCCGCGTGAGTCCGTCGCTGCTCGCGTGCTCTTCGGCGAGTGTCGGCACGTCGGTGAAATAGCGGCCTTCGCGCCCGCTGTGCGTCTCGCTCCAACGCCGGAGCGGTGGCTCGAATTCCGGGCGCGCGGCGAGGTCGGTCGCCGCGTCGCGATGCAGCGCGCGCCAGAGGCGGCGGGCATGGATGGGCCGAACGCCATCCGCGCGCAGTGCGTCTTCCATCGCGGAAAATGGCAAGTCGTGGAGCGAGCGCGGCGATGTGTTTTGCGAAATGGAATTAGCACTCACTAGCCATTCAGCATTGCTCAAATCTCGCGAAACAGCGAGCTGCGCCGCTCACTGCTGCGGCGTAACGATGCGGTAGAATCGTTGCGGGCCGCCCGTAGTGTCGGTCTGCTCGACGAGGTGCGCGGCGGGTTGCGCAGGAATGTCGGTGAGCTTCAGCCACTGCGGGTCGGTGAGCGCGTTTTTGTAGAGGATCGAGTAGGCGCGATCGGCGGCGGCGGTGAAGCGGATCACGTAACCTGCGCCGCTTTGGTTCTGCGCGATGTCGGCTTTGAAAACATCAGCCGCGCTCGTGGGATCAGTGCCGGCGATGTATTCGGCGAGATTGCTCTGGCCGTCTCCGTCGGTATCGGCGGCGGCATCGGCGTTGTTGAATTTGTCTAGGCCGTGCGCGTCTTCCCACACGTTCGGCAGGCCGTCTCCGTCGTTGTCCGTGATCGCGGATTGAGCGGCATTCGTGCCTCCAGGTGTCGGTGCGGCGGCGCTCCAATTCGCGGGATCGTTTCCGATCTTTGCGCGGTCGAACCGTTGGAGCGAGGAGCCCGTGCCATCGGCTGCGGCGGGCCACGGTGAGGAGTCGGCGTATTCCACTTTGTCGGAAAGAATGTAGGGTGTGACTCCCGCGACCTGAGCGCCGGGCCGGGCGAGTTCGATTCGCTGCGCGCTGTTGGAGAGCTTCGGCGACGATGGGCCGAAAAGCGGGGTTGCCGCGGTGAGGCCGTACGCTGCGCGGAAAGCGTTGCGCGCCGAGGTGTCTGTGAGCGGGTTGAAATGCACGACGAGGATGAAGTCGCCGGGTCGAATCGTCGTGACCTCAGGGAATGTGAAACTGGAGTCGCCGCGGATTTTCCAGCCGCCGATCGACTGCGGATTCGTGGTGATGTTGTGGAGTTCGATGAATTCGTCGCGCGCGTTGGCCACCGAACCGGGGAGGTCCGGCGGGTGATACATCACCTCGTTGATGACCACGGGATCGGTGCGCGGCGGAGCATTGACCAGGCCCGTGCCGGTGCGAAAAGCCGAGACGGTCTGCGCCGCATCCTGCCCGAAGGTGCGCTGGAGCAGCGGCCAGAATTCGTCCGGCTGCGACCCCGCGGGATTGCCGGTGAGCACGCGGCCAAACGCGACTCCATCCGCCGATGCACCAAAGCTGACGCGCGAGCGGTAGCCGGTCGGCGCACTAGCGCCATCGACCGCGGAGAGGATGATTTGCTCGCCGCTGGAGCTGAGTGAAAACGCGCTCGCGCCGCTGTTGAACTGATTTTCATACACGACCAGATACCCGCCAGCAGGGATGCTCGTGCCCGCCGGAAACTGATACTTTTGCAAACTTACATCGTCGTCGCTCAGCCACCAACCGCCGATATTCACGCCGGAGGCGGTGGGATTGAAAAGCTCGATGGCGTCCTCCAGTGGGAGCGCGGAGGCGGTGAGCGCTTCATTGATGACGATGCTCGCGGGCAGGTAGTTGCTGCTCGCAGGCGTTGCATTTTGCGGGAATGCGACGACTGCCGCCGCGCCGTCCGGCAGCCGCCCGGATGAGGCATCCAATGCCTGTGCTCCGAATGTAATCGTGTCGATGGTCGCGGTGCCGGCGGAGATGAGGAGGTTCTCGCCTGAGGCGGCGAGCTTGAAATTCGCGTGATTGCCGCCCGCGCTACTGCCATCGGCCTCGAAGCGCGTGAAGCCGCGCCCTGCGATGAACGACAACTCGGGAATCTGCGTGATCCGCGGCGTGCCGGGCGTGTCGCTCAGATACAGGCCGGCGAGCGCGACTGGATTTGCGTCCGGATTGTAGAGCTCGAACCAATCCTCGTCATTCGCGGGGTTCGCCATCCATTCGTTGACTTTCAGCGTGGTCGCCGAGCCGAGCGTCACCGCGACGTTCGCGAATCCCGGCGACGGCGTGATCAGAGCCCACGCACCGACGCCGGTGCCGACGCGGCCAATCGCGAGGTCGGGCGCCTGGGGGCCGAAAGTCACGAAATCCTTTACCGTAGAGCCTTCGATGAGCGCGACTGTCTGCCCGCCTGCCGCAAGCTTGAAGCCTGTGTGCAGTCCCGGCGCGGCGAAATCGCTGTCGCAGAAGACGACGAGGTAGCCGCCCGTAGCGATGCTCGTGCCTGCGGGAAAGTGGAATTTATCCGGCACGAGCACGTCATCCGTGAGCGTCCAGGCGCTGAGGTCCACCTCCGCGGCGGTGGCGTTGTAGAGTTCCAGATAGTCGGGATTCGCGCCGCCGTTGCTGACGCTGGCGCGGTTCTCGGCGAGTGCTTCATTGATCACGACATCGCCGGATGCCTGAGGGACGTCCGCATCGAGCCCGAGCGCAAAGACGATGTCGCTGCTCGAATTTGAGCCCTGATGCACCTCGACCGCGATGGTGTTTGTGCCCTGCACGAAATATTTCGGCGGCACGTCAATCGGCCCTTCTTGCGCCGCGGTGCCGACGGTTTGATTCGCCAGATCACTGTACGCGGGGGTCCCCGAGTTCATCGCGCGGCGCAGTTCCGGCACTTCCACTCCATTGATGAAAACGACGCATCCGTCATCGATCCAGCGCGTCGCGCGGATCGAGGAGCCGGTCGGCGAGCCGGGGAAACTGAACGTCCGGCGGAAGTAGTAAGTTGTGCGACCGATCGTGAGTGTCGTGCGGATATTCTGCGGAAGTGCGGTGCCGGTGCTGCCGCCAAGCAAAGGATCGCCAGACGACCAACCGTTGACGGTGTCGTTGTAAGTCGTCGAGGCCCACCAAGTCGGGTCATTCGGCGCGGGCGCTGGGCTCGGGTAGCTAAAGGCTGTCGTCTGATTGTAGCGCCACGGCGAACCCGAGCCGATGCTCACGAGCGGGCCGCTGATTGGCGCGACTCCGAACAAGAAAGCCGTCTCCGCGGACGGGTCGGAGGGATGGTCATCGGCATCGTAGAAAGTCGCGCGCCAGCGGTAGGCCGTGCCAAATCTCAACAACTGAAACGGGACGGGAAGCGAGGTGAGATTGCTTGTGCTGACGACATTGTAGATCGGCGCTTCGTAAGTCCCGTAAGTCGCGCGAATCTCCCACCGCGTCTTCACATGCGCGACAAGTGTGGGATTGCTGTGCGAGTAGGCGGAGATGCTCAGAGTCGCACCGGGAAGCACGCTCGCGTTGTTAGCGGGCGCGGCATTCACGGGCTGGTTCGGCTGATACCATGTGCCGAGGCCTAGCTGAGTGTTTACACTATTGAAGCGTGAGGTCAGCCAGTTGGTATCCGGCACCGAGATGCCGATCGAGGAGGCAAAGGCGATGACATTCGCGGGCTTCAGCAGCGTGTTGTTGAGGACGAAGAACTTCTTTCGGAAGTCGTTGTTGGTGTTCGGCCCGACGTTGTCCTCGTAGGCGCGCAACACCGAGTCCTTCCACCAGTTCGGGCCGCGCCCGTTGTTCGAGTAGGTGCCATTCACGTCATCTTTCTTGCCGGCAAAGATCGAGTTCGTCGGGGCAGATGAGTTTGGGTCAGTTCCTTGCATTTCGCCGTCGAAATCCCACGGCACCATTGTCCACTTTCCATCGCCTTGAAGATAGACGTGATGGTTGTGAAACTTGTCGTCCCACGGCGACATCCAGTTTCTCAACGCCATGTAGGTCAAAATCTTGTCCTTGTCCCAATTCGCATCGAAATAGGCGCGCAGCGCATCTTGATTGAGGTAGCTTGTCGGATCGCCGCTGTAGTTGTTGGAGTACCCAATGCGGGCAAGGTCTCCGCGCGCCGCCCAGAGCGCGTCGATCATTCCGCGGAAAGGTGTGTGCCCGCGCCAGCCGCTATTTTGGATCGGAAAACTCCAGATGTAGCGGTCGAGCTGAGTCCAGACGTTCACGGCTGGGATCTTCTGCCCATTTGCCCATCCGAAAGGCCCCTCGTCGCCGTCAAGACCTTTGGCTTTGTAGATGACTCCATCGCCCGCAAAGGCTGGTGGTGACTGGGGATTTCGAGCTTTCTCGGCGTTCTGAAAGCGCTTGATCATTTCCTCGTCGTTGTCGGAAATCTCGCAGCGCGTCGTGCCGTTCGTGTCGGTGTTTTTGTAGAAGTTCACGAACTGCGAGTAAGCCGCAGGAAGCCCAGCGGCGTGGAAGAGTCCGTAGGCCAAGACGTTGTCGTTCCCTTTCTCCGTCACAAGCATCCGCTGCTTGACCCCGTCGAGCAGGCGGTAGCTCGGGAAGATGAACTTCCACGAGTTCTTGCCAGCGCTCCGTTGGTAGCGACTGCCGTGATAGCGCGACTGCACATCATGCACTACGCCATCCTTTACGAAGATGCCGGGCACAGTCCCATTCCATTGCGCGTCCGCCGCCGTCTGCGGTTTCGTCGCGGGATTGTAGATGGGATAGTTGATCGGATTGTATTGAGGAAAGGACGAGGGGTTGGCGGTGAAGTATCCGTAAAATGGATCGTCGCGAGGGTAGTTCGGAGAGTTGGGAAGGACGCGCCTCGGGTTTTGCGCGCCGTTGTTGTCGAGCACCGCGATGTTATCGGCGGAGATGAAGAAGTCGTAGTCCGCGCGGCCATTCGCGGTGCGGACGGGTTGGATGAAGTAGCCGTGCCAGCCTTCCCGCGTGGTGGCCGAGACTGGGGTGAGCTGCGGGTCGTCGGCGCGCGGTGAGACGACCTCCACGCCGTCGCCGCGATTTGCGCGGATGCGGTAGCGCACGACTGAGCGAATCGCCTGCGACGGGATGGCAGTCTGCACGGTGTACTGCCCGTTGCCGCTCGTTTGCATCGGGATCGTGGTGATTGCCTCGCCGAAAGCATTGATGTCATCCACCCACCATTGCAGTTCGACGCCGCTCAGCGTCGCGGTGCTGGAGAAAGTCGCATTCCACGCGGACTGCATGAGCGGTGCGAATGACCGGCGACTCGTCGTCGTTTTGAAAGATACTCAGCGCCACCACGACGGGCTTTGGGATTGCGCGAGTCACCGTATTCGCAGTGCCCGGGGTCGGATTGCCGGGGAATGGTGATGCCAGCCAGTTTGCCGCGTCATTCGAAGTTGCCGTCGGGCTGACGCGCTGGAGTGAGCGGCCTTTGTATTGGTAGGGCGTGAGGCTGATCCCGAGGAAGTCGGGATTCGCTCCGAGCCCTGCCGCGCTCTGCGCCCATGGGAAGCCGGAGGAGTAGCTCACGGCATCCACGATCACGCCGCCGGAGTCCTTGAGCCGCACGGTATCGCCGCTGTTGCTGAGCTTTCCCATCCACGGGCCGAGGACGCCGGTGATGCCATAGACTGTCTGAATCCGCGCGACATTTTTCGCGATCATCACAAAGCCGCCCGCCGCGACGTTAGTCCCCGCAGGGAATGTGTAGCTGACGCCGTCGGTCAGCTTCCAGCCGCTCATGTCCACCGCTGACGCGCCCGCATTTCTCAGCTCGATGAATTCGTGCACGTCCTCCGTGAGATCGAGCACTGGGGTGCCGTCTGGATTGAAGGCGTCGAGTTCGACCGGCTTGTATTGGATTTCATTGACGACGACCTGTGCGTGCGCGCTCGAGAGGAGGAAAAGCGCGATGACGAAGTAAATGGAAATAAGGTGCATGAGTGGGGGTGAACTCGCGACGGAAAGTGTCGCTAGGGCGAGCGGGGGTTAAGGCGCAGCGTAAATGCAATTTTCACCACCGCCACCGCCGATTGCCCATCGGGCTTCGACTTTGATTTGGGGCCTTTGTAAAGTCCCCGCCTCCCGCCACGCCATGATCCCGTTTTCCCGCATCCTTTTCCTCGCCCTCCTCGCCGCTCTTGCCAGCTCCAGCGCGCTCGCGGAGAGCAAGCGGCCGAACATCATTTTCATCCTCACCGACGATCTCGGCTACGGCGATGTTGGCGTCTTTTTTCAGAATCAGCGCCGCGACAAAAGCGACCGCGCGGAGCCGTGGCATCTCACGCCGCAACTCGATGCAATGGCCGCGCAGGGGATGCAGCTCCGCGAGCACTACTGCCCGGCGCCGGTCTGCGCGCCATCGCGCGCGTCGCTCATGCTCGGCGTGCATCAGGGGCACGCGAATGTGCGCGACAACCAATTCGACAAGGCGCTGGAGAATAACCACACGATCGCGAGCGTGCTGAAGGCCGCGGGCTACTCGACTGGCGCGATCGGCAAATGGGGGCTGCAAGGCGGCCCTCCCGAGCGCAGCGCGGCGGCTGCGAAAGCAACTCCCGCGGACTGGCCAGCCTTTCCGACGAAGCGCGGCTTTGACGACTACTTCGGATACGTGAGTCACTACGATGGGCACTTTCACTACCCGAAAGAAGACGGCCGCCGCGTGTGGGAAAATGACAAGGAAGTCTCCGCAGATCTCGCGGGCTGCTACACGACCGATCTTTTCACGGCGCGGGCGAAAATGTGGATCACGGCGCGACACGAAGCGCAGCCGGAGAAGCCGTTTTTTCTCTACCTCGCCTACGATACGCCGCACGCGAAACTTCAGCTCCCGCCGGGCGAATTCCCCTCCGGCGGCGGCGCGAAGGGCGGCCTCCAATGGCTCGGAAAACCGGGCGCGATGATCAACACCGCCAGCGGCACGACCGATAGCTACACGCACCCCGACTACGCCGCCGCGACGTGGGATCACGACCACGACCCGGCGACGCCCGAGCGGCCTTGGCCCGATGTTTACAAGCGATACGCGACCGACGTGCGCCGCATCGACGACTGCGTCGGCGACCTCCTCCAGCTCCTGCGCGACCTCGCCATCGACCAGGATACGCTCGTCATTTTCACCTCCGACAACGGCCCGAGCCAGGAGTCGTATCTGAAGGAGCCCTACGAGGCCGATTTCTTCAACGCGTTCGGCCCCTTCGACGGCATCAAGCGCGACTGCTGGGAGGGCGGTATCCGCGTCGGTGCGCTGGCCCGCTGGCCCGGCACGGTGCCAGCCGAGCGCGTCTCCGCATCGCCGAGCCAATTCCACGACTGGCTTCCGACGTTTTGCGAACTCGCCGGCGTCCCCGCGCCCGCACGCAGCGATGGAGTCTCCCTCGCCGCTACGCTCCGCGGCATTGGGGAGCAGGAGCGATCGCGCATTTACGTCGAGTATTTTGTAAAAGGGAAAACGCCCGGGTATTCCGACTTCAGCGGGGAACATCGCGGCCGTCCGCGGCAGCAGATGCAGGCGCTGCGGCTCGGCGATTTCATCGGCGTCCGCTACAACATCCAGAATCACGCGGATCCGTTCGAGATTTACCAAATCGAAAAAGATCCGCAGCAGCGGCAGGATCTCGGGCAGCGCCCGAAATTTGCAAACATGCAGAAAGAAATGCACGACACAGTGCTCCGCGTCCGGCGTCCATCACCGGACGCTCCACGGCCGTATGACAAAGAATTCGTCCCGCCCGTCGTGGAGGAAAAGCTCGAGCCCGGCGTGGAATGGCGCGCTTACAAAGTCGCCGCGCCGTGGGTCGCGCGTCTCGACAAAATGCCTTGGGATGATCGTGGCTTTGAGCCTCAGATCGATCTGGCGCACGCCTTGGAGCAGCCGAATTTCGCCATCTATTTCTTTGGTTCCATCACCGTTCCCGAAGATGGCGAATATACCTTTCGACTCGCCAGCGACACAGGCGCGCTTCTCCGAATCCACGAGGCAACCGTCTTAGATTTCGACCGCAGTTTTTCATCGAATCAGCCAGTGACGGGCACGATTCGTCTCGCAAAAGGCACACACCCATTTCGCCTCTATTACCGGCACCACGGAGCCGAGGCTCCCACGCTCGACCTCCGCTGGAGCCGCCCCGGCGGGCCTCTCGAGAAGATTCCTGCAAGCGTGTTTTCACATCGGCCGTCCTGATTTTGGTACCCGGCTCAACGCTGCGGTTGCCCGGCTGCTCAGGCTTGTTTTCAGGCCTTTCAGTCCCGGTCCGCGCTGGTTCCCTTCTCCCACTTCAATCCCCAATCGCGCATTGCTTTCACCACGGGGCGCAGTGCCATCCCCTTGTCTGTGAGCCGATAGGCGAGACGCTTGGTTCCATCTTCCGCAGGCATCTGTTCGAGGACTCCGCTGCGCTGGAGGCGTCCGAGTCGGTCGCTCAAAATGTTGGTGGGGATGCCCTCGGGGGATGCCGCGAAATCCTTGAAACGGCTGTGGCCGAGGACCAGGTCGCGCACGAGCAGCAAAGTCCATCGATCACCGAAAAGATCGAGTGCGCATGCGACGGGGCACGCTGATCGGCGCGTCGCGTGTATCGCTTTTTGAGGAGGTGATGTCTTCGGGGCCGGCATTGCATCAGCCTCGCACGATATTACTTGCATTCAAAAAGTATATTACTTGCAAAACGAAAGCGAAACGAGAGATTTGCGGATTATGGATTCCACCATCGGACCCAAATTCGCACCACCTGGCGCCGGCCTGCCAGCATTTGAACTTTTCATCGCGCGGCTTCTCTTTGGCCTTCGGCGCCTCACTGCGGCACCGGAGGAGTGCGATGCGAATTTTCGCAAGGAGCGAAATGCGATCCGCGAACTCCTGAGGGAAATGAGCGAGACAGCGGGAGCGCGGCGAGTGCTCGTGAGGCGTCCGCGCGGGCTGGAGGATAGCAGCCGATTTTGGTCGGTCTGGATGACTCTCGATCACCTGCGCATCGTGAATCTTGCCATCGCGGGAGTGATCGAAAAGCTGTCGCGAGACGAGGTGTCCGAAGGAGTTGCAAGCACCGCGGCCGTGAAACCGAGTCCTGAGTCCAGAAGAGCCGTCGAGGCAGATTACGAGGATTCTTGCGAAGCGGTGCTAGCGGCGGCGCACGACTTGCCGGGTTTGCGGACGAAGCTCAAATACACGCACCCGTGGTTTGGCTCGATGGACGCCGCGGGCTGGCACGCGCTGGCGGGAACGCACATGGCGATCCACCGCTTGCAGCTCGAGCGGATCTGCGCCGGGCTGGAAACGGCTCGCGTCCTGAAGCACCGGGGGAGTTGATGAGTCGATGAGCCGCCCGCTTTTACTCACGACCGACGCGATCCCCCAGCTTACTTGGCGGATCGCATTGCCCGCCAGCGTGGGGATGTTTTTCAACACGATGTATAACTTCGTGGACACCTACTACGCGGGGCGGTTGAGCACGGATGCGATCGCGGCACTGGCGCTCTCGTTCCCGGTGTTCTTTGTGGTGATCGCGATCGGCAGCGGCCTGAGCCAGGGGGCGACTGCGCTGATGGCGAATGCTCTCGGCAAGGGCGATCGCGACGATGCGCGCCTGATATTCGCGCAATCGATGCTCTCCACGGTGGCTCTCGGCGTGGTGCTGTCGATTGGCGGATTACTGGCTTCGCCGTGGCTTTTTCGGCAACTCGGGGCCGAAGGCGCTTACCTCAGCGTCGCGCTCAACTACATGAACGTCATCATGGCGAGTGGCGTGTTTTTTCTCCTGCCGATGGCGCTGAATGCGACCCTCGTGGCGCAGGGCGATACGCGTGTGTATCGCAATTTTCTGATCGCCGGATTCTTTGGAAATTGCGTGCTGAATCCGCTGCTCATGCGCGGATGGCTGTGGCTCCCGCCTCTCGGCGTGGCGGGGATCGCGCTGGCGACCGTGCTCATCCAGATGGGCGGCACCGTCTGGCTGCTGCGGCATGTGGTTTCCACCGACCTCTGCCGCGAAATGCCGCGCGCGCTTTTCCGTCCGAACTCCGAGGCTCTCCGCAGAATCATGGGACAGTCCGTGCCCGCCGCCCTCAATATGCTGACCGTCGCGGCGGGCGTGTTTGTGATCACCTGGTTCGTGAAGTTTTTCGGAAAGGAAGCGATCGCGGCATCGGGCATCGCGACGCGCATCGAGCAAGTCGTGCTGATGCCGGTGATCGGACTGAACTACGCCGTGCTGAGCATCGTCGGGCAAAATCACGGCGCGGGCCTGGCGCATCGCGTGCGCGAGGCGTGGACAACAAACCTCAAATACGGCGCGGGTCTCATGGTCGCCGGCGGTGTGCTCGTCTGGCTGCTCCGGGCGCCCGCGATGCGCCTCTTCACCAGCGACCCCTCGGTCATCGGCCACGGCACGGACTATCTGCTCACCTCCGCATTCACGCTGGCGGCCTACCCGATTCTTTTCGTCACGGTCTTCATGATGCAGGGCGTGAAGCGCCCGACCTATGGACTTTGGATCGGACTTTACCGCCAAGTCGCCGCCCCTGCCGTCGTCTTTAACACGCTCGCCTTTACGCTTGGGATGGGCACTTGGGGCATTTGGTGGGGCATCTTCATCGTGACTTGGAGCGCTGCTCTTTTTGCGCTCTGGTGGGGCTGGCGGACCGTGCGCGCCTAGTTCTCCGATTCCTGCCGTGTGTCGCCGGTTGGCAGTTTGAAATCTCGGCAATAGCTGTGCGATTCCCCGACGGGACGCGGATGCTCGAGGTTCACGTCATTCATGGTATGACCGGAACCCCATGAGAAAAGCTTCTCGAAAAACGGCAGCAGCCGGCTCGACTTGATCTGATCGAGGAAATGGACCTCGTGCTCTTTTTCCTTGAGCCCCATTTCGTAGAGCATCTCGTCGTGCTCGCGGATTCCGAGCGAGTGGAAATAGCGCATCATCAGGAAATATTCGCAGACGTTTCCGCTCTCGAGTTTGCCCGCGAAAAAGTACGGCATGAACCATCCGATGACGTGGCAGCTCATCGAGATCAGCTTGCCGATCACGTAAAAGTGCACCTCGTTGTAGCGCGAAATCGGCACATCGTAGCGCTGCATCATGCCGAGGACGTTCGCGCGATGATTCCATTCGTCCTGCTCGATCTGTTTCACCGCCGCCTTCGCTTCCGCGTGCTTGAGCGAAGCCGCGTGGCCGATATAAGCAAACGCCGCAGCCATCTCAGCCGAGTAAGCCCGCTGCAATAGCGCCGCGAGGGCGGGATGGCCGAGGTTCATCGTCGATTTTGGCATTGGTGGAAGATGCGCTGTAACCGGCCGAATGGTGAACGGAATTGGGCCTGCGCGGCGGAATGAGTTGCGCTCTTGAAGCCGCAAAGTTCGGACAGCTTGTGGGTGTAGGAGTTGCGGCCACAATCCACGTCGTTCCGTTATCGTGGGGCGGCGCTTCGGAGCGGTTCTCGGAGGGCTGTTTTGCGCGAGTCGGGCGCGTGGGGGGCGGGTGCGGCCGAGGTGGGAGTGGGTTCGGGTGCAGAGCCTGCGCGCTGGACTGTGTACCCGGCGGCTTTCAGGAGGCTGGGGAGATTTTGGGGCTCCCCGACGAGGTGCTCGGCACCTACGACGATGAGGGCCGATCTACCAGAGGCAAAGATCGAGCCGATTTTGCGAACCCAGTTCTGGTTTCGCTTGGTGAGGAGATTGAAGTGCATCTCGTCGGCGATGAGGGCGCCGCCGCCGTTGAGCGTTCTTTTGAGTTCTGCCTCGTTGCCACTGCGCCACGCGCGGCGAATCGGAATTGTGCCGAAATCTGGCTTGCCGAAGTTGAGGAGAGCGGAGCGAAGATTGGCCTCCTGGTCGGGGAGGTTGCTGTCGGCCATGGCATAGACTTGGTCCTGAGGCTGCTCGAGACCACCAACGGGCTTTTTATCCATGCGAGCACGCTGTTCGAGGAAATATTCCAAGGAGAAATCGCGGGCGAGCCCGGCGCGAGTGTAGCCTTCGCGAGTGATGGTGAGCGCGGCGAACCACGGCTCCATCGCCGTGATTTTCTCGAGTAACGCGGGGCTGTCTCGGAGGGCGATTTTGGTTTCACTCCATGCGCCGGGGGTTACGCGGGAGGAGAGGTGGCTGCGGTCGGGCGCGTAGCCGCGGCGGCTGAGGATGGTGCTGATCTCGGCGGTCTCCCAGCCACCAGGCATGACCTCGAAGTAGAGGGTCTCGGCGCGCTCGTAGTAGGGGGAGTAGGCGGGGAAGAGATTCTGGTCGGGGTCCGCGCCGAGGTGGAGACAACCGGCGAGCCAAATGCGATTCTTGCCCTTGGAGACTTCCCAAATCCACGGGCGGTGGGCTGCGACCGCGGAGAGCTCGGCGCGGTGCTGCCGAGTGTAATTTTGGGCTGCGACGCCTTCGGACTCGAGTCGCGAACCGGCATCCTCGGCGGCACGGCTAGGAATCAGGGCGAGCGCGAGGAAGGAAACTAGGAATGCGGGGAGAAGTGCCCGGCGGGCAGGCAGGCGATGGGTTTGTGCGGACACGGTTGCGAACTTTAACAGCCTTTTGAAAATCGATCCGCCCGTGGCGGGACCGCGGGCTCGTAGTTTAAGCAGAAAACAGGAAACCAAGAAACATCGGGCTTGGGCGCGGATCGCGCGTTCCCGCTTTTCTAGTTTCCTACGTCAATTTCCACTCCCGCACAACCGCTGTGGAGGCACCTATTTGCGAACAATGCGAAACGCTCAGGGATTGAGTGTGACGGAGTGATAGCCAGCTCTGCTGACGTGTGCGCCGGTGCCGCTGCCGCGCTCGACCGAGCCCTGCATGTCGGTGGAATGGACAGTGCCATCGGCATCGACGACGCGGCTGCCCGGGAGCGGCCGTCCGGTGCGGCCATCGACGACGGTGGTGGTGGTGGATTCGCAGGCGGTGAGAAGGAAGCCGCTGAGGAGTGAAATGGTAAGGGTGAGCGTTGTTTTGTTCATGATGGGTTATGGATGCGGTGACTCGGGCGAAAGGGAGGCAAGCCGGTGAAGATTCTGTGCGATCGGTGGATGAAAGGAGCATTTCCTAATGTTCGCGTCGTATGCCTGCCGCTGCCGGACGGACGGGATAAAAGGGGAGGCAAACGAATGCAAGCACAAAGAGGTAGCTCGCACACAGGGTTAGGGCACCCGATTTCCATTGGATTGATTTGGCGAGGGCACCGGCGCCGAACGCGTTAAGGAGTTCGAGCTTTTCGGCGCGCCACTGCCAGCCAGAGACGCCGACATCAATGAGCAAGCCTAGGCAGACGCCGGCGAGGAGTATCGAAAGCCGCGGATGGCGGTAGAGGATGGCAGCGGCGGCGATGACTGCCGCCGCTGCCCAAAGGCGTCCCCCGCCGCCCCAAGTAGTTTCGCCCAGACGGAGGGTGCCTGCGATGGGGACTGTGGCAAACGGTAGGAAGTGCGCGCCGAGGATGGCGACGGTGGCAAGAAGACCAGCGAGCAGTGGAATGAGACGGTTCATGAGCCGGCTTGTCGTTTGGAGAGGTTGACGAGCAATAAGATGTAACAGCCAGCGATCCAACCGCCGAGGACAGCCCAGCTCGTAATCGCGGGGACGGTCAGTTTGTAGGAGACTCCTTGCGGGAATAGGACATCACGGCGCGATTCAATGGTATCTCGAGCCGGAGCTTTGATTCGCGCGCCAACGGTGTGGCCGCGCACGATGAGGTTTTGCCAGGACTTGCTGACTTCGGAGAGCTTGTCGTAGCTCTCGGTTTCGGGAGCATCGTTCTCGGTGAAACGGACGGTCTCTTTTTCGTAAGGCGGGGAGGAAAGGAACGCCGGGATCTTGGTCTTGTTCGTAATGAGTGGCGTGATGCGCCCGTAAAGGTTTGCGGTATCCATGAGACGCTGCAAATTGAAGCTCGGAAGGACGGAGCTAAACCACAGGACTGGGCGCGCCATTTCGGGGGAGGTGACGACGAAACCGCCGAAAAGGATTTGCGGAATCAGGATCAATGGAACCCACATGACGGCTTGGGTAACTGTATTGACCGAGGCGGAAACCAGCAGACCGAGAGCGACTCCGCAAACCGCCGCGGCAAGCAAAGCGCCGACTCGGAGACTCAGGAGAGTGGCGAGGAAGCCAATCCAAGAGCGTTGGTCGTTGAAGTTGAAGGGGGTGGAGTAATTGTCTTCGCGTTTGACTCCGAGTTCGTCGAGGACGTTGTCTTTCACACGAAAGAACCACGCGATGTTTTCGAGAACCTTGAACTCTCGGTCGGACGCGACGAGGCCGGTGGGATTGGAGTAATGTGCGGTGTTTTCGACGATCGGTGGCTTGTAGTTATCAGCATCGACGATGAGAAAGTCGTCGGCAGGAGCGGCCACGGGCTCGGTGCTGGAGTCGGCGGTTGTCTTTACCGCCGCGGGCTTCATGAATTCCGGCTGATCGGCAAAGAAGAGCTGCGCAAAGACGGCGTGTTCGGCTGCGTTATCGTGTTTCTCGAGATTCGGAAGGATTTCGGGATTGAATAAGTGGTGCGTACAAAGGACCGCGAGGAAAAGGATGATCGCTTGGACGGAGGTGATCGCGGACTGGAAGATCAGCTTGCTGACGACATAGACGTTCAGACCGACTCCGGCGAGGCGCTCGCGGCGGAAGATGGGAAGTTCCGCAACGATTTGTTGCGCGCCATTGCTGCACCCAAACCACAGGGTTGCGATGACGGTGATGAACATCTGAAAGACGAGATTTTCGCTCACCCATCCAACGAGAATCCCGATGACCATGGCCTGCGCGAGGAGGAAGATGTAATTGAGCGGGTCGGCGATGAGGATGCGCCATTGGCGGGCGAGGAGGACGCTGAGGACCTTGATCGCCCCGGGGCGACGCGGTCCTGCTTGGGCCACCGCGTCGGGATCTTCGGCCTCGTGAACGGGCAGGAATTGCCGGCCTTTGAACGCGGCGAAGGCGTCAGCCATCTCCGCGGCGACTTTGGCGTCGAGATGGCGCTTGTTTAAGGTGGTGCCTTCGGGGGTGGCGCGGATTTGTTCGGCCCGGCGAGCGACGCTGCGCCCGACTTCGCCGTACACTTTTGGCAATTTGCTGAGAAGCTCGTCGTCGGAAATGCGTAGGGGTGCACCCGAGGAGCCGTAGCTGGAGCCGGCGGAGGCCGGGGTCGGGGTTGCGCCGTGGCTACCGGAGGCGGAGGAGGAGCTGTTGGGATTGCGACGGTCGCCGACGAGGAAGTAACGGACGGCTTCGGCGGAACGTCCGAGGAAAATGATGCGACCGCCGTGGACCCAGACGATGGCTTTGAAAAGGTGGCTGTTCTGCAGGACGTGGGTGGTGCAGAGGATGCCCATGCGTTTGTTGCGCGCGAGGACGGAGAGCTCGGTCATGAGTTCGCTTTCGGTCTGCGGGTCGAGGCCGGAGGTCGGCTCGTCGAGGAAGAGAAAACGCGGGTTCATGATGAGCTCGGAGGCGATGCTCACGCGCTTGCATTGACCACCGGAAAGGACGCGCACGGGTTTTGCTTGGTGCTCAGTGAGGGAGAGTGTGGCGAGGACCGTGTCCACGGCTTCCTCGACCTGCCGTTTTGGCAGTAAGACGCGCAAATTCGCCCCATAGACGAGCGCTTGGCGGACGGTGAGTTCTTTGTGGACGATGTCTTCCTGTGGGACGTATCCGATCCCGGTCTTCGCCATATCCGCCGGGCCGGTGATGCGGCGTCCATCGATCCAGACGGCACCTGCCTGCGCGGGAGCCATGCCGCAGACGGCCTTCATCAGTGTGGATTTTCCCTGACCGCTGCCGCCGAGGACACCGACGAAATCTCCGCATTCGAGGTCGAGATCGACATCGGCGAGGATTTTGAATCCATCGTCTGCGACGCGCGCGAGCCCACGGGCCTGGATCGCGCCGCCTTGGCCGATGTGCGAGAGGGAGGTGCCGTTGAATTGGAATGTGTAGTAGTCGTAATCGGGAATCTGGATGCAATCGCCGAAGACGAGCCTCTCCCGCGTGAAGCCTTGGTCGCCGTTGAGCTTCGTGCGGTATTTGGAGTGGTCGTGGTGGTTGATCAGGTAGATGCCATCATTCTCGCGGACGAGTTCCGCCTGTTTGCTTGAGATGCTGAAAATCTCGGTGTCGAGAGCGAGGCGCGGGGTTGCTTCGCCGGCGCGATTTTCGCTCCCACGTCCGATGATGAGGCCACCCGGAGGGATCGTGAGCTCGGAGCACGGCTTGCCTCCGTAGAGCGGTGCGGCGGGTGTGCGCTCGAGGAGAAAGGAAAGGTCGAGGCAATTGATGACACAACTGGAGACGGAGAGGATGCGCGACTCGGTGGGTCGCAGTGGGACGTTATTTACGGAGACTGTGTCCTCGGGACCGCGGCTCGAGAGCGCCCACGAGCAGGCGCGCGCCATCCAAGTCAGGCAGAGGTGGCCATTGGCGAGGCCGATTGTCTCGACGACTACCATGGAGCCGGGGCCGCCGATGGTGACTGGAGTGCCCTCGCCGCGCGTGCGGCCCGAGAGGTCGTCGAGGTCGAACGTCGCGGCGATTGCGTGATTGGCGTCGAGGAGGGAGAATCTGGAAATCATTGCCGCGCTTCCCGTGGACCCTCAGCCGCAAGCGCGATCATTTCGGCACTGGGCCCCAATCCATGTCGATGTGTTTGCGTCCGTCGGAGGAGCGCACGTCGCCGGAGCCGCCACGGGTGCGGACGCCTTCGGGTTGTTTGGCCTGAGGGGGAGGAGTGTCGGAGAGCTTGAAGTCGCCGTTTGTTGTGGCCGGATCGTCACGGCGCGCCGCCTCCGCGCGAGCTGCGCCAAGTAGAGGCGCCAGTTCTTTTGCCAGTGCCTGCACATCCACCTTCGCCTTTGAGCGCGCTTCATCGAGCTCCGCTTGCATGGCCTGCATCTTTCCCTGCGCTTCGCTGAGCTGCGCGCGCAGGGTGCCCTCCGAGAGCTGTACGCGAGAGAGTTCCCGCTCTTTTTCGTCGATGCGTTTTTGAAAGGACTCGGAAAGTGCGCCGATTTGTCTGCTCTGGCTGTCGCAAGCGGAGAACAAACTGAGCGTCGCGACGGCGAGCACCGCGCTCCAGCGCATGCCACGGTTAGTTGAAGGTGGAGGATTCGTGGAAAGGGTGAGCGATTTCATGCAAGGTCGGAAACTAGACTGGCGAACGCCGCCGTCCGGCAGGATCGGAAAAACGCAAATGATTCTTGACCGGCACACGACTGCAAGCCTTTTCTTTTTGTGTCCTATGATCTCCAAAATTGTCCGGCTTCCGGTGCTCTTCCTCTTCGCCACGGTGTTAGTGATTCCGGGAAGCGCGCTTCGTGGACAGGATGCGCCGAAGGACCGCCAGAATGTTGGCCTTCCACAAATCAGCGTCATCGACAAGCTGCTTGCGGCAGAGATCAGCCTCGGGCCGAGCATGAAGCTGCGCGATGAAGAGGCGTGGGCTTCGCAATACAAGGCGCTTTACGGAAAATACAAGGAAGAGGCGAATCCGGGGAACATGTCCAAGAGTCGCACCGTGCTGGCGATGGCGCTCGGGATCAAAGCCTCGGATGGGGTGATAGCCTTGAAAGCGCGAGACATGGAAGCCCTGAACGACTGCGCCGAGCAGATCGAAAAGCTCGCGGCAAAGCTAGAGGTGCCCGGCAAAAATCTCGAGCGCGCCAGCATCGTCAAACACCACGCGAAACAGCAACACTGGGTAGAGGCATTCATGGAACTCGGATATTTGCAGTACCAGATCATGAGGACGCTGGAGAATAACCCCGAGCAGCGCGACGACGCGATGCTAGTCATCATCGGAGGCTGGCTCCAAGGCGGGCGCTGCGTTACTGGCCTTCTCTCCGAGCATTACACGCCAGAGGCCTCGAACATCCTGCGCGAGCCAAAACTCGTGGCGCTAATGATCAAGGAACTCGATAAGCTCAAACCAGAATACAAGCAGGATCCTGTGGTCGCGGCCGTGTTGAAGTTTCTCCCCGACGTGCAGCATAAGATCGATGTGGGGCTGCACGATCCCATCCCGCTCGAAGTGTTGAAATCGCTGAACGAAGGCTTCGAGCGGCTCGTCAAGCTGATCATGAAGCCGTCGGCTGCCGCTCCTTGAGCTGAATTTTTTTAATGGAGGAGAGTCGAGGAGACGCTTCTTAGCACGCAAAGCCAAGTTTCATTGCTCGCAGGATCAAAAACCGATAACGCTGCTTTTGATATGGAAAGTCCAACGCTCAATTACGAACACTTTCAGATCGAGACCGATATCACGGGTGCCCCGGTCGAGCTGGATTCCAACGGGCAGGGAGTGACTTATCGCGCTTACGATACGCGGCTCAGAAAAACCGTTGCACTCAAGATTGTCCGGCGCGAATTGCTCCAGGACGACAACAATCGAAAACGGTTTCTCAACGAGGCGCGCGCGGCTGCCGCGCTCGACCACCCGAATATAGCGCGGGTGATCCACCTTTGCCCGGCGGACGCCGATGAGTTTTACTACGCGATGGAGATCGTGGATGGGGAGCCGCTCACGCAATACATCGAGCGGGAGGGGCCTATGCCACTGGATCAGGCACTCCGCACGCTCCAGCCGATTGCCGAGGCGTTGATCGCGCTGGGCAATCAGCGGTTCGTCCACCGCGACATCCAGCCGGGAAACATTATGCTTACGACTGGCGCGCAGGGGACGCCGACCGTGAAGCTCATCGATTTCGGCCTCGCGAAATCTATCGGCACGCAGGCGGGATTGCTCGAAGTCGTCAACACGGCGGAACTGCGCGCCAGCAGTGTCTATAATCTGAGCCCGGAGCAGATTCATGGAAATATCGCGATCGACTCCCGCGCGGATTTTTATGCGCTCGGCATCACACTCTGGACCTTGCTGACGGGCCATCCGCCGTTTGTCGGCAGTCCATTCGAGGTCAATGAAGGCCACCTCCACCGGGAGTTGCCGTGGGCGGAACTGCCCAACCTGCCGCCTCCGGCGCGCGGGTTGCTCGAGTCGATTTTGGCAAAAAGCGCGAGCGATCGACCCGCCGATGCGCACGCGCTGTGCAAGATGTGGGAGGCGGCGATTGCGAGCGCCGGGACCGGAGTGATGCCAATGCCGCGATCCGCGGGCCGAAAAAAAGAGGCGTCGAAGGAGCCGGCTGAGGAGACTGAAAGTGCGACAGCGGTTGGTAATCTGCGGCCCCTACACGAGGCTCCCGAGGGATGTTCCGAGCCGTCGCCTGCCGGAGTGCTCGCGGAAAAAGAGCGCGGTGGCGCGCTTTTCGTCGTCCGCACCATCCCCGAGCAACTCTCGGAATCCGTGCGCGACGAGCTTTTGCAAGCAACAAAGGCATCGCTCGATCACCCGCATCCGGCGCTGCTGAATGCTCGCGAAATTCGCGGCGCGCAGATCGTCAGCGACTGGAGGAAAGGGATCACGGCGGCGAAGCTGATCGCGATTCGGCGCGCGGACATTCCGCACGAGGTGATTCGCGGGTGGCTGCCGGCGGTCGCGCAAGCCGTCGATTGGGCGCGCGAAAACGGAGTGCAGCGGGCGACTTATCTGCCGACGAACTGGCTCGTGGAATTCCTCGATGCCGAGGTGGAGGAAACGCCGCTCGATCGTGCGCTGCGCGAGCCCGGCGTGTGGGGGCGCACCGCGGTGCGCGTCGATCCGCTGGCCGGTTTCGATTCGCTGCTGCTGGTCGCGGAGTCCGATCCGAATCAAACTTTGCTTCCCGGGGGCGGAGATCCGTTGACCTTTCCCTCCGCCTACATTTCCGCGTTTGCACGCGGAGTGCGGGAGGCATTAGGCGGGCACTACCGGCAGGAAGAAGCGCCGCTGGCCACGATCAGCGAAGCGGCGAATGCTCTGCTCCTGGGTGCCATCAAGGGCCGCTCGGGATACGAAACCGCGGAGGCGTGGGCCGCTGCGTTTCTCGCCAGCGACGAGTCGAATGTTCCGGTAGCGCCTGTACCCGCCGCGGCAATCACGCCGGGGATTCACGTGGCCGTGCGTGGGCTCGAAGGAGCAATGCGACGCGCTCCGGCGGCTGCCAAGAGTGGTGCTGCGGTTGGTGGATTTGCACAATTTTGGCGCTCAATGCCGGTCGCCGCGCGCTGGGCTGCGATCGTGGTCGCGCTGTTCCTGGTCGGTGGGCTCGCGTGGGGTTTCCTCGCTTCCCGCGCCAGAGCGCAGCGGGATGCCGTGACCGTCGCGCCGGTTGTGCCGCCTGCCTCGCCGGCGCGGCAGGATCTCGAGCGGGCAGAGGGCGCGTTTGCGAATGGCAATCGCGAACTCGCAAAAGGTCTGCTGCAGGACGTGCGGTCGAACATGCAGGGCAACGATGCGCAGGATCTGGAGCCGCGGATTGCCCAACTCGAACAGCGAATGGAGGCGACAGCTCCGAAACCTCCGCGTGTGACGAGCATGGCGGAGAGAATCGAAGCTGCAACGAAGGATGAGTCTTTTGAGAATGCGCTTGCGATGAAGTTCGTCCCGGTGCCGATCACGGGCGGGGAAACGGATGGGAGCCGCGTGCTTTTCGCGAGTACGGAGACGACCGTGGGTGTCTTCGAGAAATTCGCGAACAAGGAGTTATGGAAGCGTCAGCCGGGCCAGCAGGAGAACGATCCGGCTGTTTATCTCGTGCCGACGGACGCAGAGGCCTTCTGCCGTTGGATGAACAAGAAGTACAAGCTGCCGGGCAAATGGGAATATCGGCTGCCGACCGATCACGAGTGGAGCTGCGCGGCAGGGATCGGCGACAAGGAAGATGCGGCGCTGCCAGCCAAGCAGCAGCAACCGGAGCGGAAAGAATATGCGTGGGGCGCATGGCCGCCAAAGCCCGCGAGTGGCAATTTTGCGGATGAAAGTTTCCGCAGCCTCCCGGGCGTGGACCCCACCGCGAGCGTGGTGAGCGGTTACAACGATGGATTCGCCGGCACTTCGCCGGTCGGAACCTTTGCGGTAAACCGGTTCGGGCTCTTCGACCTCGCGGGAAATGCGGCGGAGTGGTGCTACGATTCAACCGGATACGTTCTCCGCGGCGGCTCGTACTACAGCTCGAAGAAAGCGGAACTGGACCTTGCTGCGCGCCGTATCGGCGAAACGGACTCCCGTCAACCAATGAACGGCTTCCGCGTGGTGATCTCGGACCGGATCCCGCCGCGTCCTGTGGGCGGCACAGCGGCGGGTGCCACCACGGGCACCGCTCCCTCCTCGCGAGCGAATCAGGCGATTTCAGGCTCATTCCCCGGTTCGACTTATTCCGGATCCGTGCAAACGCCGCAGATCGTTCGCCCGCAGCCGGCGACCAATCCAGGCACCGTTACCACAATCACCCCACTCCCCCAAGCGCCCCTACCGTCAAACATTGGGCGTTAGGCGTTTTCGGGACTCAGCGGAGCGTGTGCAGCCCAGTCACAGGTGGGAATCCTTTCACCGCGTGGCTCCCCGGCACCGGATCGAGAATAATGTCACTTTTCAAACGCTCCGCCGCCGCCGCGCTCATCAGAAATGGCAGACGGAGCCCGGCCGCGACTTTCTCCAGCCGAAAGCCGAGGGATAGATCGTCACTCATCAGGCTCTCCTCGCCGAGCGAAGGCGCGCCGCCAATCGCGACATTTCCCCAATGCAGCGCGACCCGGTACGCGACTTTCGACTTCTCATGCAGCTCGCGAAATTCCCTCACCGCAGCCGCGACCCGCTTCGCCACGCCCTCGCCTTCGCGCCAGAACGCGAGAAATCCGTCGCCGGTGTATTTGTTGATTCGCCCGCCGTTTTTGCTCACGAGCTCGGAAGTCGCGGCGAGCCAGCCGCCGACGCGGATCGCGAGTTCGGCGGGCGGCATCGTTTTGCTCAGGGCCGAATATCCTTCGAGGTCGGCGATCAAAATCCAGCGCTCCTCGACGCGCACATCATGCGCGGTGGAGATGAGCAGTGACTGCGCGCGGATGAGCGCGGCGGTCGTCGTCTGGCGAAAAGTGAGTTCGACGCCATGTCCGAGATTCACAGAGTCCCCATCCTGCAGGCAGACCGGAGCGACGACTCGCTCCCTGTTGACGTATGTGCCGTTCGTGCTGCCGAGATCGACGATCCAAAACTCGCCGCTGTCCTGCGAGTGGATGAGCACATGGCGGCGCGAGACTTTATCGTGTGCAAAGCCGTATCGATTGATCGTGCTGGCGCGGCCGAGCGACGAGGTGCCATTGAGCGGATACCGCTGGCCGGCGGTGTCCTCGAGCCACGGCGATTCAACCATTTCGGGAGGCATCGCGCATTCGATAGTGAGTGTGGGCAGGGAACGCAAGCGCGGCCTCGTGCGAGGCGCATCGCGGCGGAACGCCATCAGCTGCTGACTCCGATGGCTTCGCTCAGGTACGGACACTTTCAGGTGGAGACGGATGCGGCGGGGCTGCCGGTCCGGCTAGGCCCCGGCAGCATGGGGACGACGTATCGCGCCCTCGATACGCATCTGCGGAAAACCGTGGCGCTAAAGGTGATCGACGAGCGGTTCCTCGCGAACCCCACAAGCCGCCGCCGCTTTTTCAACGAAGCGCGCACTGCCGCGCAGCTTGAGCATCCGAATATCGCGCGCGTTCTCTACCTCTGTCCGGAGGACGCGAAAACGTGCTTTTTCGCGATGGAGCTGGTCGATGGCGAGACGCTGGGTGAGCGCGTCGCGCGGCTTGGTCCGTGCTCGGCTTCCGAGGCGCTGGCGCTGCTGCGGCCAGTCGCGGATGCCCTGGCTTGCCTCGGCCGGCACAAGCTCGTGCACCGGGATGTGAAGCCCGAAAATATCATGCTCGGGAAAGACCCGCGCGGGAATGTGCGCGTGAAGCTCATCGATTTCGGACTTGCGAAATCGGTCGATGCGCGAGCGAGCAGCATGGAGCCGGTGGAGAGCGGTGAGACATTTTTTGGAAGTTCGTATTTTGCGAGTCCCGAACAGGTGCGGTCCCGCGAGACGTTGGATCACCGGAGCGACTTCTACTCGCTCGGAGCCACACTTTGGCACGCCCTCACGGGAGCTCCGCCGTTCACTGGAGCAACTTTCGAGGTTCATGAAGGGCACGTGAATCGCCAGCCGCCGTGGGAGAAAATCGGCACTCAGCCGGAGGCTGTGCGCGATCTTTTGAAAGCGCTGCTGGCCAAGGATGCCGCGGCGCGTCCGCGCGATGCGGCTGAACTCGCACGCCTATGGGATGCAGCCACGGTCGCCGTGGCCGTTGCAGTGCCCGCACCATCTCCAAAGCCTGCGGCGAAGCCAGTGCTGACTTCACCGAGCGTCGGCAGTCGGCTGCGATGGAAGCGCGCGGAGGCCGTGCCGCACGGCTGCTCAGCTCCACCATTCTCCGGCTTCCTGGCGCGCGATGCCGAGACGAATGGGTGGTACTTCATCCGCCCGCTGCCGCCCGCGTTGCCAGAGTCGATTCGCGCGGAGATCGTAGATGGCGCAAGGCGCGCGCTCGACGCGCCACTGGAGGGGGCGCGACCGGTGCTGGAGGTGCTCGACGAGTGCATCGTCAGCGAATGGCGTCGCGGAGTGAGCCTCGCGCATTTTCTGGCGGTGGCAGGAAAAGGGCTGACGCTCGAACTCGTCCTTCCGTGGCTGCCGCCGATCGCGGAGGTTTTGGATTTTGCGACCGAGCACAGCCTCGGAGGCATCAGCCTCCAGCTCTCGAATGTCTGGCTGGAATTCGAGCAGAGTGCCGACGGCCGCGCGCCGCTGGAGATCGCCATGCTGCCGCCGGCGGAGTGGGGGAGGCATAGTGCGCGCATCGGCCTGCTGGGTGCATTCGATCCGATGCTTGAGTCGCTGGCCGTGCGGGGGATCGTGCCGGAAGCCGCGCCATCCGCCGCGGTCGCAGCCGAGCCGCTGCCGCATTTTGCGGCTCTTATTTATCGCGTGCTCGGCGGCGACGAATCGCCAACCGGCTCAGCGCTGGAGCCGATTCACGACCTCGACGGCGCGCGCAATCGCCTCCTCATCGAGACGATCGAAGGCCGTTCACAAATCACCACGGCGCGCGAATGGGTCGCCGCATTTTGCGAGGGGCGGCAACCTCAGCCTATCGCAGCCGATCTCGTGCCTACGCCTTTGGAAAAGCGCGTAGCTCCGAGTCGCTGGCCGATTTTGGCGGGCGTCTGCGCGCTGGCTGTGACTTTGTTTTTCATGCTGCGCGGCTCGGATGAAAAGCCCGCGCCCGCACCCGACCCCGAGCCCACCCCGCACGCGGACTGGAGAAGTGCAAAGCCGAGCGTGCCGACGCTCGACGGTGGTACGCGCGTCGTGGAAAAAAAGCCCGCCGCGCCTGAGCAAGTCGAGATTCTACCCGCTCCAAAAGTCCTTACGCCCGAGTCCGCGCGCCCACCCGCCGACTTTGTGAACACGCTGGGGATGCGCTTTAAAAGCTGCCGCATCGTCGCCTCCGTCGAAAACGAAGCCATCCTCGTATCCGTCTGGGAAACGCGCCGCGCCGACTACGCGCCATTCGCGCGCGCCACCGGTCGCCCAATGCCCGCCACTTCCAACACTGGGCCCGCAGCCGGGCTCGATCCCGTCGCGGCGGTCTCGTGGAATGACTCGCGCGATTTCTGCGCGTGGCTCACTAACGACGAGATCGCCGCCGGGAAACTGGACGCTCACTGGCGCTACCGCCTGCCGACCGACCACGAGTGGAGCAGTCTGATAGGCATTGCCGGGATGAACGACGAATGGCCCGGAATCCCGCTCTGGCAAAAGCATTTAAAGCTTCTCGGACGCTACATGTGGGGCTCCGACTGGCCGCCTCGCGCGCTTATCGGCAACATCGCGGATGTCTCTGCCGCTCGCGCGCACTCCGACTGGAAAACCGTGGGCGGATACGACGATGGCTTTCCGGAAGTCGCGTCCGTCGGCAGCTTTGCGCCGGATAAAAATGGCATCTTCGACCTCGTTGGAAACGTCATGGAATGGTGTGCGGACACGCCCGAATTCGACCCGGGTAACAAAGTGCTCCGCGGCGGTTCGTTCGCGCGCGGAGACCGGCAAACGCTGCTCGCGTGCTTCCGCGTCGCCATGCTTCAAAACGCAAAGGCGACCGACGCCGGCTTCCGCATCGTCTTGGTGCAGCGAAAATAACCGGCCCGACCGTCAAGCGCTTCTCGTCTTTTACGGCACCGCCTCCACATTCGGGATTGCCGCAAGGGTCCGAGGAAAGATAGCGTCCGCGTTCGCTATGGGAGCCAAAGTTTCTCGGTTCGAACATTTCGAGATCCTAAAGGACGATAAGGGCGAACTTGTGAAGCTCGGTCCGGGCGGGATGGGCACCACTTATCGCGCTTACGACCTGCATCTTCGCAAGCTCGTCGCCCTCAAGATCATTAACGACCGCACGCTCCCCGACCCGTCTGCGCGCCGCCGTTTTTTTAATGAAGCGCGCGCCGCCGCCTCCATCGATCATCCGAACGTCGCGCGTGTCATTTACCTCTGTCCCGAAGACGCGGCGGAGTGCTCTTTCGCCATGGAACTCGTCGAGGGCGAAACCCTCGCCCGGCGCATCACAGATCACGGCCCGCTGGCCCCCGGCGAAGCACTCGTGCTGCTGCGCCCCATCGCCGATGCGCTTATCGCTCTCGGTGCGCGGGCGCTCGTCCATCGAGACATCAAGCCGGAAAACATCATGTCCACGAAGTCGGCGGAAGGGCAGGGGGAACTGAAGCTCATCGATTTCGGCCTCGCGAAAACGGTCGCCGAAAACTCCAGCATCTTTGAGTCCGTCCACACCGGCGAGCGCTTCGTTGGGAGCGTTTATTTCGCAAGCCCGGAGCAGATTCGGCCAAAGGAAGGCATCGATTGCCGGAGCGATTTCTATTCGCTCGGCGCCACGCTTTGGTACGTCGTCACCGGCGCGCCGCCCTTTACGGGCACCGCGTTCGAGGTCCAGGAGGCTCACATTTACAAGGAGCCGCCTTGGGAGAAAATCGCGGATTTTCCCGAGCCCATCATCGACATCCTCCGCACGCTCCTCGCCAAAGAAGCGGCGGACCGACCGGCCACCGCCACCGCCCTCGTTGCACAGTGGGACGGCGCGATCGCCGGCATCGAGAGCTTTCCCACCCGCATCGAGCCCTCGCGCAAAGCTACCTCACCTCCCGCTCCCGTCCCCGCCTCCCCCACCATCCTCTCCAGCGCACTCCTGCCCGACGAAGCCGCGCTCCCTCCGCACTCCGGCAGCCTCTCGCGCGACCCGACGACCGGCGCGATGCAGTTCGTCCGCCCCATACCGTCCGGCATCGGTGCCGAGCTGCTCTCCACCCTCACCCGCGCCGCGCAAACCGCCCAGTCCTCACCGCACCCCGGCCTCCTCTCCATCCGCTCTGTCAGCGACACCTGCATCGTCAGCGACTGGCCCGCCGCCGTCACCGCCGCGCAAATCGCCAAGTGGCACCGCGGAGCCCCCTTCTCGAAGCTCGTATTCCGCTGGCTGCCCGCCATCGCCGCCGCCATCGACTTCGGACGCGCCCGCGGCCTCGCCCACCTCGGCCTCCAGCCCGAGCGCATCCTCGTCGGTATCGACTTCAGCGCCGGCGGCTCCCTCCAGGCCATCGACCTCGCCGCGTGGGAAAATGCGCGCGTCTGGCTAGACCCGCTCGCCGGCTTCGATGTCGGGCTCGTCGCCGCAGCCAAGGGTACCGAAGCGGGCGGCATCGGACGGCGCGTCCCCGCCTGCACCACCGTGCGCGAATACATCGCCGCACTCGCCCGCTGCATTCGCGACTTCGCGGGCGGCGGCACCGAGGGCCGGCCCCTCCCTTCCAACGCCTTCAACGAAACCCGCTCCCGGATGCTCTCCGAGGCCATCAACTACCGGTCCAGCGCCTCCTCCGTCGCCGAATGGGCCGCCGCATTCGCCTCCACCCCTCAACCCGCCAGCGAGCACCCCGCCTCCGCCATCGTCACCCCCGTCATCGCTACTTCCGCGGCCAAGGCCCCGCCGACTCCCGGCACCCCCGCCGTCCCGAGCCCCGCACCCGCGACTGCTCCTACCTCTTCTCCTGCGGCATCGTCACCTCGGGCGAAAGTCGCGCGGCGTGGCAATCGCAAATCCCGCAAAATCGGCATCGCCCTCGCCACACTCACCGTTTTGGGGATGCTAGTCGGGGCCGTCTGGATCTTTGTCTTCTCCCCTGACCACGAGAGCGAGGAATTCCGCGCCGTCATGGCCTCCGCTGAGACCGCCCTCGCCGCCGGCGACCACGACCGCGCCACCACCCGGGCCAATTCCGCCGCCCGCATCAACCCCAAGAACAAGCGCCTCCTCGCCCTCATGGAGCGCCTCAAGCCTGCCCCCCCACCTGCCCCGACGCCCCAGCCCATCATCGCGAAAACCGCCACACCCGCGCCCGTCCGCCCCGCCACCCCCGCCGACGCCACCCTGGCAGCCCCCTTCACCAATGAACTCGGCATGAGATTCGTCCCAGTGAAGATCACCGGCCCGGCTGCGGGCGGGCACCCAGTCCTCTTCTCCATCTACGAGACCCGCCTCAAGGAATTCGAGCACTTTGCAAAGAAAGACGCCTGGCAGCGCCAGTCTTTCCAGATCAGCGGCGACGAACCGGCCGTCAATCTCGTTCCCGCCGACGCCGAGGCCTTCTGCCGCTGGCTGAATAAGCACTACCCACTCCCCGCCAAATGGGAATACCGCCTCCCCACCGACCACGAGTGGAGCTGCGCCGCCGGCATCGGCACCGATGAAGACACCGAGGCCGCCAACGGCACCCGTCCCCCGGCGGCGAAGCGCTTCACTTGGGGCGCCACTTGGCCCCCCGACCGCCCCGTCGGCAACTTCGCCGACCAGACCTTCGCCCGCACCGCCGCCGGACGTGAGCACCTCGCTGGCTACGACGACGGCTTCGCCGGCACCTCCCCCGCAGGCACATTCCCCCCCAACGACCTCGGCCTCTTCGACCTCCAGGGCAACGCCGCCGAGTGGTGCTTCGACTCCACCCAATACCGTCTCCGCGGCGGCTCCTACCTCAGCGCCACGAAATCCGAGATCGACCTCACCTCTCGCGGCTTCGGCGAATCCGACGCCCGCAAATCCATGAACGGCTTCCGCGTCGTCATCGCCGAAAGCAACGCCGCCTCCCAGCGAGACGGACGCTCCACCAAAATCCAGGGCGCCTTCCCGCCCACCTCCGCCCCCATGCCACCCTGGATCCTCACGAGGTAAAATCGCACATCTTCTCCCTTGGATGACAGCGTGAAAATCGCGCCTAACACCGGCTGCGCTGAGCTTGATATCTCTGGCTGTCGGGGCCAGAGTCGGGCAGAGCGGAGCACTCAGAGACGAACGAACTCATGAATAACCATTCCTTACCGACGCGGATAATGTTTGCGGCGGCTATGGCTGTCGTGTTTGTCGGGTTCGGTCGAGTGTCGGTGGCGGCGCAGCCTATGGGCGCGCAGCCGTCGAAGACGGCGGCGGATGAGAAGTGGCGGACTCAATTTCAAGCCCCGAAGACGCCGCCGGGGCAGGGTACGCCTGCGGCGACACCCTCACCGGAGACGGGGAAGGTGACTTACACGCTGCAAATGCCGAAAGAGCCAACGGAGGAGGAGCGGAAGTTGTTCGACCAGATCGATCATTCGATGCAGGCGGCGATCGGCTTCTACAATCACTACACAAAGCTGCGGAAGCACCTGACGGTCACCTACAATGCCGGCGTGCCGACGGCGGATGGGAATATCAACGGCTCGATCCGGGTCGGTGGGCAGCGCAATACGCGGGTGCTGCTCCACGAGATGGGCCACTGCATGGGGGTGGGGCAGCACCACAACTGGGGCAAGCTAATGGTCAATGGCCTCTGGCAGGGAGACCGCGCGAACAAGCTCCTGCAGGAGCTGACAAACGACCCGAACGCACAGCTCCACGGCGACCGGATGCACTTCTGGCCGTATGGGCTGAACTTCGACAACGAGGTGAAGTCGGACGAGGACATGATCCGCCATGCAAAGCTCGTGGAGGCGATGGTGAAGGACATGGACGCCGCGAGGTGAGGGATGGTCGCGGTCTCAAGCCTCGTCTTACAGCGTCGGGTTGGGCTTCCACGGCGCAGGAGCAGCCGATAGCGGCAATACCGTCACGCGAGCTGACACGGATTACCAAGTGTCCGGCAGCTCTGTGACTGGCGGCCACGGGAACATCCCTTAAATCGCCATACTAGGTCGGTAGTTTTGAAAATAGAGGTGGTCGCCCTAAGGGGGAGGTCAATTGATCGCGCGGAGAGGCAGTTATTTCGTCGGAGATCCCATCTGTGCCGTGCGAGGAGGGTGCTGTACCGACAAAGAACCCCGCTGTACCGTCCGAGGAGGCCGTTGTACCGGGTACAGCAGCCTTCTTTGACGGTATAGATGAGATTTTCCCGGTACAGCACCCTTCTCGGACGGTACAGGAGGGTATTTTTACGGTACAGATAAGAGTAAATCGCGCAGAGTGCCACTTTGGCACGCCCCCGTGCCTGCCGCTCCGACGGGTCGGCCTCCGTGTGATGTCCGACCGCGTTCTCTCGCGAAAAACGTGCTCTCACGACCCATCGTGGAGAGGCGCTGCCGCGCTTTGGCAGGCATGGCGCGCTGAGCGACACCATCCACCCTAGTCCCGATAGAAAAATGCACGCGAGGCTCACGGCGCTGTAGCTATTCGTCGGCGTTTAGGCGATAAGCTCGCTCATGATCTCGCGCATCTTTGTCTGGGTGGTGGTTCTCATGATGGTCATTGGATCGTCCAAGGGGGCGGAGCTCATGGTGCAGGGGGATGTTTTCGATCCGACGAAGACGCTGGAGGTGCGTTTTAGCACGGACATGGTGTCGCGGGATGCGCTGGGCGTGGCGGTGAAGGAGTCTCCGCTGGTGGTGTCGCCGGAGCTGCCGGGGAAGTGGACCTGGCTGAGCCGGCGGAGCGGGGTTTTCGTGCCGAGTGAGGCGCCGAGGCTGGGGACGGCGTATCGGCTGGCGCTGCGCGAGGGGCTGGCGGATGCGGCGGGGGAACGGCTGACGCAGAAGATCGATCGGACGCTGAAGACGCCCGCTTTTGAGATGACGACGGTGCTGCCGGGGGCGAGTCCGGAGGGGAGCATCGGGGCGCAGCAGGAGGTGCGGATGGCGTTCGATGCGGAGGTGAAGCTGGAGACGGCGAAGTTCACATTTATCGGCGGCGATGGGCGGTCGGTGCCGGGGGAGGTGCGTTATGCGGTGAAAAGGGACTATTTTAATGTGAAGCCGGAGCAGGGCGACTGGACGGCGCGGTGGACGGGCGCGAAGCCGGTGGTGGTGGAGCCGGATGACGACGATGACGACGCGCCGGACCCGAAGGCGCAGGCGCCGCTGAAGGATCGCATCGTGGTGACGCCGCGTGGGGTTTTGACGCCGGGGCTGCCTTGGCGGCTGGAGATGGCGGCGGGGCTGGAGTCGCTGGCAGGCGGATACCGCATCGAGAAGCCGCGGACGTTTGGGCTCGGGACGGTGCTGGCTTTCACGCTGAAAAGTGTGGCGACGGCAAGCTACGTGAATGAGGGGCGGAGTGTGACGCTGGCATTCGAGGGGCGGCTGGCGCCGGATGTGGATGCGGGGACGTTTGAGCGGTTTCTGAAGATCACGCCGGCGGTGCCGGAGCTAAGGTTGGAGGCGGATTGGGACAGCACGGTGCTGAAGGGGAAATTCGAGCGGGGGGTGGAGTACACATTGAGGCTGGACCCGTCGCTGTTGTCGTCGGCGGGGCTGCCGGTGAGCGGGGAGCTGGCGCACAAGTTCACGTTTCAGCCGGTGGTGCCGCGGGTTTATCTGCCGAAGTTCACGGGGCATCAGATCGCGGAGGGACGTCGGGTTTTCGATGTGGATTCGGTGAACCTCTCAGCGCTGAAGGTGACGGCGCTGCTGGTGGAGTCGGCGGCGGTGGCGGATGCGATAGAGGCGTTTAAGAAGTATGACCGGGAGTCGGGGGATGACGGTGCGCAGGATGAGCCGTATCAGGCGCTCGCGCCGGGTGCGTTGAAGGGACGGGTGATTTTCGAGAAGAAGATGGCGCTGCCGGATGCGGCAATGGATGTGGAGCAGAGGACTTCGCTGGACTGGAATGAGATCCTGGGGGCGCGTCGGACGGGCTGTGTGCTGCTGACGGTGGAGGGGGTGCCGATGGCGATAGAGGGGGCGCGGACTCCGGCGGCGCAGACGCTGATGCAGCTCACGGACCTGGGTGTGATATGGAAAGTGACGGAAGCCGGGCTGCGGGTGAATGTCTTCTCGATGGCGACGGGGAAGGCTCTAGCGGGGACGAAGACGGTGCTGCTGGATGAGGATCGGGCGCCGCTGGCAAATGGCGCTTCGGACGCCGCGGGGGCGGTGGTGCTGCCGGTCGCGGAGAAGATGGCGTGGCTCCGGGTGAGCAGTGGCGCGGATGCGTTCACGATGCGGATGGGGCAGGGGGAAGAGCTGCCGATGGAGGGCTTTGGCCTGCGCATCTGGTATAATGGCTGGGGCGGGAATGCGGCGGATGCGAAGGATCTGGAGGGGCTGATTTTCACGGATCGACCGCTGTACCGGCCGGGGGAGAAGGTTCACGTAAAGGGGATGGTGCGTCGGGTGGATGCGGACGGACTGGCGGTGGAGCCGGGCATGGCGGGCGTGGTGAGGCTGCTGTGGCCGCGGGGGGATCGCTCGACGACGGTGGACATCCGGACGGATGCGCACGGGGCGTTCGATGCGACGCTGGAGTTGGACTCGACTTCGGTGGGAAGGTTCTCGATGTCGTCGAAAATGGAGGGTTCTCGCGCGGTGTACTCGACATCTTTCCAGGTGGCGGAGTTTCAGCCGAACGCGTTTGAGGTGGCGGTGGAGATCCCGCCGCGTCTCGCGCCGGGCGATGCGGTGAGCGCGGCGGTGTCGGGGAAGTATTTCTTCGGCTCACCGATCGCGGGCGCGGATGTGAAGTGGACGCTGCAAGGCGGGCCGACGTCGTTTGCGCGGGAGGATTACGAGGGGTTCACTTTTATCTCAGATTTGTACAACGGGCTGAAGACTCTGACGCTCCGGGGGGAGGGGAAGCTGGACGGGAGCACGAAGATTTCGCCGAGACTGCCGGAGGCGGATCACGCGCCGCAACGCGGGACGCTGACGGTAGAGGTGACGGACGTGAACCAGCAGACGGTGTCGGCACGGAGGGATTTCGTGCGGGATGCGTCGGCGTTTTATCTGGGGCTGGCGATGGGTGATTCGAATGTGCTGCGAGTCGGGGAGGCGATCACGGGGACTGCGATTGCGGTGACGCCGGAGGGCGAGCCGATGGAGAAGCCGGTGAAGATCAAGGCCGCGCTGGTGCGGGTGGTGGAGCGGACGGTGCGGGTGCAAGGGGCGGGCGGCGCGGTGTCGTTCTCATCGAGCACGGAGGAGGTGCCTGTGGAGACGGTGGAGGGGGCGACATTGATGCCGGAGCGGGTTGGCGAGACGTGGAAGGCGCCGAAGGGCGCGTCTTTTACGATGAAGCCGGTGAAGGCGGGGTCGTATCGGCTGAGCATCTCGTCAGTCGATGCGGGCGGGCACGCGGTGGCGACGGAGCGCGGATTTTACGTGTCGGGCGAGGCGCAACTGGCGTGGGATTTTCGCAATCCGGCGCAGGTTGATCTGATTGCGGACAAGGCGAAATACCATGTTGGCGAGACGGCGCGGGTGCTGGTGAAGTCGCCGTTCACGGGCGAGGCGACGGTGAGCGTGGAGCGCGCGGGGGCGATCCGTCGGCAGTGGCAGGTGAAGCTGGAGGGGAACGCGCCGGTGATCGAGGTGCCGATCGAGAAGGGAGACGCGCCGAATGTTTTCGTATCGATGATGCTCGTGCGCGGGTCGGAGGCGAGCACGCGGAAATTCAAGACGCCGGAGTATCGATACGGCGTGTGCGACTTGAAGGTGGAGAACCCGGACGCGGCACTCGCGGTGACGATCGCGCCGGAAAAAGCGGACGTGCAGCCGGGCGAAGAGGTCGTGTCGGTGGTGACGGTAAAGGGCGCGGATGGCAGGCCGGCGGTGGATGCGGATGTGACGTTTTATGCTGTGGATGACGGCGTGCTGGCGCTGACGGGCTTCGAGCGGCCCGATCCGCTGGCGACGTTCAGCGAGCCTTTTCCGCTGAGCATCCGGACGGGGATTTCGTTGATGGAGTTGCTGGCGGAGGACCCGGCTGATCTCGGCTTTGCGAACAAAGGATACTTGATCGGAGGCGGTGGGACGGAGGGCCCGGGGCTGTCGTTGCGCACGAATTTCCCAGGCACGGCGGTGTGGCTGCCGTCGCTGCGGACGGGCGCGGATGGGACGGTGACGGCGCGCTTCAAGGCGCCAGATGCGCTGACGCGATACCGGCTCGTGGCGGTGGTGAGCGAGGGCGCGGGGCGTTTCGGCGCGGCTGAATCGGCGGTGGCGATCAAGAAGCCGCTGATGGTGCTGTCGGCGCTGGGACCCGTGGCGCACGTCAGGGATCGGCTCATCGCGCGGGCGGTCGTGCGGAATGAAAGCGGCGCGGATGGGACCGTAAAACTCACGCTGAAGCTGGACAACACGGCGACTGCGGCGGAGGAGCTGGCGTCTGCGTTCGCGCTGAAGAAAGGCGAGTCGCGGATGGTGGATTTTCCGGTGGAAATCCGCGCGATTGGGGATGGGCACTGGGTTTGGGAGGGGAAACTGGAGGCGGACGGGCAGACTTTTCACGATGCCGTGGAGGCGGTGGTGCGTGTCGATTCGCCCGCGCCGGTGCTGCGGGAGATTTACTTCACGGAGCTGCTGCAGCCGCGCAATGACTTGCTCGCGGGAGTGAATCCGCAACTGCTGGAAGGCACTGGCGCGATGACCGTGACGCTCTCGAACACGCGCCTCGCATCGCTGCGGAGCGCCGCGGAGGAGCTGCTGAATTACCCGTACGGTTGCGCGGAGCAACTCGTGTCGAGCATCGCGCCGTGGCTCACAGTCGCGGAGCTGGAGCCGGTGCTGCCGGGGGCGCTAAAGAATCGCGACGTGCAGAAAACGGTGCAGGCGGGCATCGAGAAGATCATGACGCTGCAAACGAAATCCGGCGGCCTCGCCTACTGGCCGGGCAAGTCGGAGGCTGAGCTTTTCCCGACAGCATGGGCGGTGATCGTCCTCTCGCGTGCCGAGCGCGCGGGCGCGGCGCAGCCTGCCGGCTGGAAAGCAATGCTCGATTTTCTCACGAACTCGCTGCGCGGCGCGGCGAATGAACGGCCCGGGATGTCGCTGGAGGATCGTGTCTTCGCGGCCTACGCGCTCGCGCTCGCGGGCACGCCGGAGCCGGCGTATCACGCGGTGCTGCTGCGGCGGCGGGCGGAGCTTTCGCACGAGTCGCGCGCGCTCCTCGCGATGGCGATGATGCTCGGCGGCGAGAGGGGGAATGTAATCGCGACGCTGCTCGACCGGCGCGCGGAGGCAGGCGAAAGCTGGTCGTGGTTTGGCAGCCAGTCACGCTCGCTCGCGATCGAGCTGATGGCGTGGAGCCTTTACCAGCCGAAGGATCCCGAGGTGTCGCGGCTCGTCGCGGAGCTGCTCCAGGCGCGGCAAAATGGGAGCTGGCGCACGACGCAGGGCAACGCGTGGGCGCTGCTCGCGCTGTCAGAATACTTCACGCGGGTGGAGGGGAAGCTGATGCCGGTGAACGCGACGATGAGTCGCGCGGGCGTCGAGATTCCGGTCGCGCTGACGACCGAAAAACTGAGCCAGGCGTGGCCGTTCGAGTTCACTGAAAATGCGCCGCTGGGGCCGCTGGAAGTCGCGAATCCGCAGAAGCGCAATCTCTTCGGCGAGACGAAATTCGTCGTGCGCCCGCCGGTCGCAGATCAGCCGCGGCAGGATCGCGGATACTCGGTGACGAGGCTTTACCAGAAACTCGGCGCGGACGGTGCGCTGGCCGATGCGGACGATCTCCGAGTCGGCGACCGCGTGCTCGTGACGCTGCACATCGAGACGCAGGTGCCCGGACATTTCGTCGCGATCGACGATCCGCTGCCGGCAAATCTCGAAGCCGTGAATCCCGAATTCAAAACGCAGCAAGTCGGCGGTGCGGGCGGACTCGCAGCAGCGTGGGACGCGGATTTCCGCGAAACGCGAACGGATCGCGTCGTCTATTTCTGCGACCACTTGCAAGCGGGCGCCTACACGTTCCGATACCTCGCGCGCGTCCGCTCGGCGGGTGAAGTCATCGCGCCCGCGACGAAAGCCGAAGAGATGTATCGCCCCGAGCGCCTCGGCCTCAGCGCCACCGCGCGGCTGAAAAGCGCACCGCCGAAATGAAGCGACGGCTTGCGAAAATCGCGCTCGCGCTCGCGCTGCTTGCGGTGGCGGTCGAGGTCGCGATTCTCTGCACGCCGCTGCCGCGCTCGCTAACGGACGGGCTCCCGCCGAGCGTGGAATTCCTCGACCGCGACGGCCATCCGCTGCGGCTCCTACTCGCGGATGAGTGCCGATTTTCGCGCCAGATCGCAACGCCCGATCTCGCCCCCGCGATCATCGATGCCACGCTCAGCGCCGAGGACAAGCGCTTCTTTTCGCACCACGGCATCGACCCGTTGGCGACCGCGCGCGCTGTGTGGCAGAGGATTCGCGGGGCATCGGTGGCCTCGGGCGCATCGACGATCACGCAGCAAGTCATCAAGCTCGCCGTCCCCGGCCAGCGCACCATCGCGCGCAAGCTGCGCGAAATTTGGCTCGCGCTGGCGCTCGAGCAGACGTGGAGCAAAGAGCGCATCCTGACGGAATATCTGAACCGTCTCGAATACGGGAATCTCTGCACAGGCATCGCCGCCGCGAGCCGCTTCTACTTTCAAAAACCGCCCGCCGATCTCAGCCCTGCGGAGGCTGCATTCCTAGCCGGAATTCCCCGCGCTCCGAGCCGCCTGAATCCCCGCACCGACCCCTCCGCCGCGCGAGCCCGTCAGCAGTGGGTGCTCGCGCGCATGGCTGCGAACCGCCGCATTGACGCCGCCACATTCTCCCGCGCGCTCGACGAGCCGCTGCACATCGCGCCGTCCGGCCGTCAATTCGAGGCCCCGCATTTCGTCGATCTTCTCCTCCACCGCAGTGGTCTCACGCCCGCCGCCGACGGCACTGTGCGCACGACCCTCGACCTCGCGCTCACGCATTTCGCAGAGGAGAGCATCGCGAAAAACGTCGCGCTCCTAGCCGACAAAAACGCCGGCAGCGGCGCCGCCGTCGTCATCGACAACGCCACCGGTGACGTCCTCGCGCTCGCCGGCTCCGGCGATTATTTCCAGACCGGTGACGGCCAGATCGACGGCGCGTGGATGGTGCGCTCGCCCGGCTCCGCGGTGAAACCCTTCACCTACCTCCTCGCGCTCGAGGCCGGCGCGGAGCCCGCGACTATCGTGCCCGACGTGCCGACCGAATTCGCCACGGACACCGGAATCTACCGCCCCAACAACTACAACCACCGCTTTTACGGCCCCGTCAGCCTCCGCTTTGCGCTCGGCAATTCCCTCAACGTCGGCGCCATCCGCGCGCTCCAGATCGGCGGCGGCACGGAGGCGCTACATCGCTTCCTGCGAAAGTGCGGCATCACGACCCTCGGCCACCCCGCCGACTACTACGGCCTCGGTCTCACGCTCGGAAACGGCGAAGTCCGCCTGCTCGAACTCACCAACGCCGTCGCCGCGCTCGCGCGCCTCGGCACCTACCGCCCGTATCGCCTTCTCGCGCGCGCCGACATCGCGCCCGGCACTCGCATTTCCAGTCGCGAGAGCGCATGGCAGCTCGCCGACATGCTCAGCGACAACGCCGCACGCCTTGCCTCATTCGGCTCGAATTCCTACCTCCACTTCGACTTCCCCGTCGCCTGTAAAACCGGCACCAGCAGCGACTACCGCGACAACTGGACAGTCGCCTACACCCCCGAGTTCAGCGTCGGCGTATGGGTCGGGAACCCTGATAACAGCAAGATGCGCGGCACCACGGGCGTCAGCGGTGCGGCGCCGATCATGCACGAAATCATGGCCCACCTGCACCAGCGCTTCGGCACCTCGTGGTTCGAACGGCCCGCGGTTTTGGGAAAATATCCGATTGATCCGCTGACCGGTCATCTCGTGGAAAGCACGCGGCCCGGCGCGCTCTCCGAGTGGTTTCGCACGCCGCCGCGCGCGGATCCCAGCGATTACGCTGCAAGTGGAAAAGTGCGACTTTCACCAGCCTACCGCGAATGGATCACAGGCCCGCAAAACACGCTCGGCGCACTCGCCACCATCGCCGACACCGCGCCCGCGCTGCGCATCATCGAGCCCGAACCGGGGAGCATCTATTACATCGACTCCGACCTCCCCGCGGAGAGCCAGTGGATCCCACTACGAGCCGAGGGCGGAGGCGAAATCGCATGGACCGCCGACACAGCATCGCGACTTGAAACCGCGCGCCTCTACCTCGGCGAAGGCCGCCACGACTTGATCGCCAGTGATTCCGCCACCGGCGCAAAAGCGCAGACATGGATCGAAGTGCGGGTGTGGTGATTGGAAGACGAGCGACTTTCGGGCGCGGGCGTGCACCCCTCAGATCACACTCGGACCCGATCAAGGACCGCGCGTTTCCAGATCGGCACGTGGCGCTTCATTCGATCGATCGCGGCGGAACAGAATGCGAGTGCTTCGCTGCGATGGGCGGAGAAGATGCGGATGAATAGCGACGCCTCGCCGACGGGGACGACTCCGAGACGATGGATGAATACGATGGCGCGGACGGGGTGTGGGGCGGATAAATCGTCGAAGATTCGTGCGAGCTGTTGGGATGCCATCGGCTCGTAAACGCTGTATTCAAGCGCCTTCAGCGGCTGTTCATTCTCTAGCTCGCGGACGATTCCGTAGAATTCCACGCACGCGCCGATCTCGCGCGACGGCAGCGTGATGGGCGGTGGGACGATCTCGGTTTCGATGAAAAGTATGCTCGTTTCCATGAGTCTAGCCGCCGCTGACCGGTGGAATGAGCGCAAGTTCGCGGGCGGTGCCGATCGGAGTGTCCCAGTCGTGATATTCACAATCGACGGCGACGCGCATGGACGTGGGATCGAGCGTGGGCGCGATGCGGGCGAGGATGGCGCGGGGCGTTTCGGTGGTGTTGCACTCGATCTCGCGCTCGCGGAAGCCGAGTTGGTCCTGCGCTATTGAGAAGGCGAGAAGGGTGAGCAGCATAGATGCCTGAAGGTTGAAAGACGCGGGTTGTGGGCTTGGAAACGAGAATCGCGGAGGCGGGGAATGCGGATCAACTCCCGTCTGCGATTTTGAACTCGATTCAGGCTTTGCGCTTCGCCGGTGAGTGGTGCGCGGATAAATTGCCGGCATGATTTCTCTCGCGGATGCGCGCGCTTTGATTGCCGAAAATGTCACTCATCTCGACGCAGAGGAGGCAAGTTTGAATGAAGCGCGGGGGCGGGTTCTTCGGGCGGATGTTGTGGCGGCGGAGGATTTTCCGGCGTTCGATCGATCGGCGATGGATGGGTATGCGGTGAGTTTTGAGGATGGCTCGGAGAGCTTTGCCGTCGTCGGCGAAATTCGTCCGGGTGAGGCAACGGATTTGCGGCTCGGGGTGGGGGAATGCGCGCGGATTTTCACGGGCGCACCGATGCCGGTGGGCGCGTCGCAGGTGCTGATGCAGGAGCATGTGAAGTGCGAGGGCTCGACGATGACGCCGCTTTCGCGGGACAACACACGGCATGTGCGGCGGCGTGGCGAGGATGCGCGGGTGGGCGATGTTTTGCTGCGCGCGGGTATGCGGCTCGGGGCAGCGGAGATGTCGTTGCTGGCTCAGGTCGGGGCGATCGCGCCGCGCGTTTCGCAGCAGTCACGGGTCGTGCATTTTGTGACGGGAGATGAGCTTGTGCCGCCGTATGCGACGCCGGGGGAGGGGCAGATTCGGGATTCAAATTCGACGCTCGTGGCGGGTTTGCTCGCGGAGGTGGGCGCGCTGCTCGTGCAGCAGCGGCATTGCCACGACGATCTCTCGGCGCTCGTCGGCGAGGTGCGCGCGATCCCGGAAACCGCGTGGGATGTGCTGCTGATCTCGGGCGGCGCGAGCGTCGGCGATTACGACTTCGGCGCGGCAGCGCTGACTCAGCTCGGCTTCGTGATTCATTTTCGCTCGGTGAATTTGCGGCCCGGGAAGCCGCTGGTTTTTGCGACGCGCGGACGGCAGGCGGCGTTCGTGATCCCGGGAAATCCCGTGTCGCATTTCGTCGTGTTTCACGTTGCGATCCGACACGCGCTGGAGCGGCTCGAAGGCGCGGAAGCCGCATGGGAGCTCGTTTCTGTGGCGCTGGATGCGGAACTGAGCGCAGCGACTGGGGATCGCGAGGCATTTCTGCCCGCGCACGTTTTTGCGAGCGGCGGGGAGTTGAAAGTGCGTCCGCTTGGGTGGCGCAGTTCGGGGGATTTGTGCGGGTTGGTTTCGGCCAATGCGCTGATCCATTCGCTGCCGGGCGAGGCGGCGCGGGCGGCCGGCGCGCACGTGAATTGCCTGTTGCTCGATCGGCGCTGAGCGCGCTTTTCTCGACTCATGAGCGCAACCGATCCGACTCCGAAATTCTCGCATCTCGATGAAACGGGAGGCGCTCGAATGGTCGATGTCGGGCACAAGCCGGAGCAGCGGCGGACGGCGGGTGCGGAGGGTGAGGTGCGGTGCCGCGCGGAGACGATCGCACTTTTGCGCGAGCAGGCGCTGCCGAAAGGCGACGTGCTGACGGTGGCGAAGATCGCCGCAATCCAAGCTGCGAAGCGGACGGACGAGTTGATCCCGCTCTGCCATTCGCTGCCGCTGAACGCGGTCGAAGTCACATTTTCGATCGAACCGGAGGCGGTCCGCATTTTCTCCGAAGTGACGACGACGGCGAAAACCGGCGTGGAAATGGAGGCACTTACGGCGGTGAGCGTGGCGGCGCTGACGATCTACGACATGTGCAAGGCGGTGGACAAAACGATGACGATCGGCGGCATCCGCGTGACGGAGAAACGCAAGGAATGAAGGCGGCGCGCATCACGCTGAGCGACCGGGCGAGTGCAGGGATTTACGAGGACCGGAGCGGGCCGGAGATCGAGCGCGTGTTCGCGGAATGCTGTGTTGAAGCGGTTTCGTGGGCGGTCGTGCTGATCCCCGACGAGCGCGCGCGCATCGAGGCGGAGCTGCGCCGACTCGCCGATGTGGAGCACTGCGACCTCATCGTGACGACTGGCGGAACCGGCCCCGCGCCGCGCGATGTGACGCCGGAGGCGACGCGCGCGGTTCTGGAACGTGAGCTGCCGGGCTTCGGTGAAATCATGCGCTCGCAGTCCTTTGCCAAAGTTCCGACGGCGATCCTCTCGCGCGCAACAGCGGGCACGCGCGGGCGGACGCTGATCGTGAACCTGCCGGGAAATCCGCGCGCCATCGGTGAGTGCCTGCCGCTGGTGATGCCCGCGATCCTGGAGGCGCTGCGGCATTTGGGGGAGTAGCGGACCCGCCGGAACGCCGTTCCCACCGCCGGTTTCGGCATCACCGCCGCGGGGGTTGGATCAGGAGTTCGTCCAGAGTCCGCTCGATGTAGCGGTCGTTTGGCTGTCCCTCGACCTGGCGCTTGAGAAGGTAGGCTTGGCCGGATTCCGCGCCCGGTTTCCACTCGAAAGTCATGTCGCTTCGCAGATCCATTCGACCTTTCGTCTCGATGTCCCAATAGTCGCGCAGCCCTCGCACCGCGTAGAGCACCGTCGCCAGGTCCGCGACGTGCCGGCTTTTCTGCGCGCCGAAATAGTGGAAATACGCCATCCGCACCGGGTTCCCCGGCGGCGTCCTGGAGAGGCTTGCTCCGATTTGCAGGCCGCTCGGCACGGAGCCAATCTCACGTCCGACGAAGATCACCGAACCCGGCCAGTCGCGTATCGTCTCGTAGGCGGCTGGCGCTTCGCGCTGAAAGTTCACGTTGCCGAGTTTCAAATCGTCCTTCGGCGGACTGCCGATGAAATTGCCGCCCATGCAGACCCATTGCCTGGCCTTTTGCCGAATCAGTTCGCGCCCGGCGGGGTGCCTGCCGTCTGACGGCAGGCGCAGGAGATTCCGCAGGTTCGTCAGGTAGCCGACGGTGACGATGACGACCGACCGATCCGGCTGCTTTTCCAGCACATCGCGGTAGATCAATGTGGCATCCGGCACCTCGGCTCCCGCTTTGAAATCATTCGAAAAGTCCTCGCCGATGCGCTGGCTGAACTTCGATTTTTCCAATACACCGCCGTGCTTCACCATGCCTACGGGCAGGTCCGGCCGCCCGTAGTATGTATTGATCGCGTCCACCGCAGCCGCCGACCATGGATCGTCCGAACTGGCGACCGTTGCGAGGATTTCGCACTCGCCATCGTCCGCCAAAGCATGGAGGACAGCCAGCGCGCCAGCATCGTCGCAGTCCGTCATCATATCCGTGTCAAAAAAGATTTTGACCGGTGCCGCCGTCACGACGCCGAGCGACAGCGCGAGCGCACCGATCACCGTTGCCATTCGAAATCCGCGGTTCGTCGCTGATTCAAACATTTCGGGGTGGCAGCGCGATCAACCGCCGAGAAGCGACATTTCCGCTTTTGGGGCGGCGGAGGTTTGGGAGGAGCGGAGTTCGGAGTAGCGGTCGCTGCGCTCGATCCATGTGCCCGCGATGATCGCCGTGAGTTGGGCTTCTGTGGCGCCGTCGCGGAGCGGTGCGCGGAGGTCGCGGCCTTCGCTGGCGAAAAGGCAGGTGTAAAGTCGGCCGTCGGCGGAAAGACGGGCGCGGGTACAGTCGCCGCAAAAGGGCTGCGTGACCGAGGAGATCACCCCGATCTCACCGCCGCCGTCGCGATGCCGGAAGCGCCGGGCCACCTCGCCGCGATAGCTCGCTGGCATGGCATCCAGCGGCATCTCCGCCGAGATGCGGTCGATGATCTCCGCCGCGGAAACGACGTCGTCGAGGCGCCAACCATTGGTCGAGCCGACGTCCATATATTCGATGAACCGTAGGACAAAATCTGTGCCGGAGAAGCGTCTCGCCATCGGGACGATGTCGCCGTCGTTCACGCCGCGCTGCACGACCATGTTGATCTTGATCGGAGAAAATCCGGCGGCGAGCGCGGCGTCGATGCCTCGCAGTACGCGGGCGACTGGGAACTTCACGTCGTTCATTTTTGCGAACCGCGTCTCGTCGAGGGAATCGAGGCTGACTGTGAGGCGCTGCAACCCGGCGTCGTGGAGAGAGAGCGCTTTATCCGCGAGCAGCGAGCCATTCGTGGTGAGCGTGAGGTCGCGGACGCCGTCGATGCTGGCGAGCATTTCGATGAGGCGCTCGAGGTCCTTTCGAAGCAAAGGCTCGCCGCCGGTGACGCGCAGCTTTTCCGCGCCGAGGCCGACGAAGATTCGGGCAAGGCGCGCGATTTCCTCGAAGCTGAGGATTTCGCCGCGAGGCAGAAACGCGTAATCGCGGCCGAAGATTTCCTTCGGCATGCAATACGTGCAGCGGAAGTTGCAGCGATCGGTGACGGAAAGGCGCAGGTCGCGCAACGGGCGTCCGAGGCTGTCTGGCAAAGGATGCGGCACGGGGCGGAGAGATACGACGGGATGAGGTGCGGCGCAAGCGCAGCAGCGTGCGACTGGGTGAAGCAGAGGAGCTCCTACTTCTTCTTTTGCAGCGCCTGGCTGAACCAGTCGTTGCCGGCGGGAGTAGGCGCGGGTTTAACGGCGAATCGGGAAGCGTCACGGGGAGTGGCTTTGGATTTCCTATCGGTGGGCGCGACGAGCTCCGGTTTGCTCTTCATAGAAAGCGCGATGCGTTTTCTCGGCAGGTCGATCTCGACCACCGTGACCGTCACGCGCTGCGAGACTTTCACGACATCCGCGGCGGTTTTGACGAACGAATCGGAAAGCTGGCTAACGTGGACGAGGCCGTCCTGATGCACACCGATGTCCACGAACGCGCCGAATGCGGTGACGTTCGTGACGAGGCCGGGGAGCTTCATGCCGGGCTGGAGGTCTTCCATTTTCGAGACGGCGTCGTTGAATGCGAATGCCTCGAATTGCTTTCGCGGGTCGCGGCCAGGCTTTGCGAGCTCGGCGACGATGTCTTTTAAAGTGGGCAGCCCGACATCGGTCGTGACGTATTTTTGCGCGTTGATTTTCGCGCGTCGCGCGGAGTCTCGGAGAAGGTCGAGCACGGTGCAGCCGAGGTCGGCGGCGATGCGATCGACGAGTTCGTAGCGCTCCGGATGCACCGCGCTGGCATCGAGCGGATGTGCGCTGCCTCGGATGCGGAGGAAACCCGCGGCTTGCTCGAAAGCCTTCGGACCGAGCCCGGCGACGGTGAGCAATTCTGCACGGGATTTGAACGGGCCGTGTTCGTCGCGGTGCGCGACGATGTTTCCGGCGGTGCGCGCGTTCAGGCCGGAGACGTAGCTCAGGAGCTGTTTGGAGGCTGTGTTGAGTTCGACGCCGACGCCATTGACGCAGCTCATCACGACGTCGTCGAGCGAGCGCTTGAGCGCGTTTTGATCGACGTCATGCTGGTATTGGCCGACGCCGATCGACTTGGGATCGAGCTTCACGAGTTCCGCAAGCGGGTCCATGAGACGGCGTCCGATTGAGACCGCGCCGCGAACAGTGAGGTCGTGATTCGGGAATTCCTCGCGCGCGACTTCGCTCGCGGAATAGATCGATGCGCCGCTCTCATTGACGGAGACGATGGGGATGGACGCCGGCAGTCCAAGGCGGCGGATGAAGGTCTCGGTTTCGCGCCCGCCGGTGCCGTTGCCGATGGCGATGGCCTCGATCTCGAATTTCTTCACGACGGCTTTGATGACCTCCGCGGCCTCGGTCGCGCGACGGTCGCCCTGTTCGGGAAAGATGACGTCGTTGCCGAGCAGTTTTCCCTGCCGGTCGAGCACGACGACTTTGCAGCCGGTGCGAAATCCGGGGTCGATCGCGAGCATGTTTTTCTGGCCGAGCGGCGAGGCGAGGAGGAGTTCGCGGAGGTTGTCGGCGAAGACGCGGATGGCTTCTTCATCGGCGCGTTTTTTGACGGTGATGCGCGCTTCGCCTTCCATCGCGAAGCCGAGCAGGCGCTTAAAACTGTCTTGAGCGGCGAGGCGGACCTGCTCGGCGGCGGCGGATTTGTTTTTGACGAATGCGTGCTCGATCAAGGCCAGCGCATGTTCTTCGGGCGGCGTGAGGCGGGAGAAGAGCACTCCTTCGTTTTCTCCGCGGCGGATGGCGAGGACTCGGTGTGATGGTGCGGCGGAGGCGGGTTCACTCCAGTCGAAGTAGTCTTTGAACTTCGCGCCTTCCTCTTCCTTCCCGCTGACGACTTTGGATTTGATGACGCCGTCGGCGAGGTAGAGCGCGCGCATTTTCGCGCGGACCGCGGCGTCGTCGCTGATGCGCTCGGCGAGGATGTCGCGCGCTCCGGCGAGTGCTTCGGAGTGGTCCTTGATCGTGGCTTTCCCATCATCGACGGCGAACTCGCGGCCCGCGTATTCCTGCGCGGCGGCGACTGGATTGGCGGCGGAATCTTGCGCCCACAAAAGCTCTGCAAGGGGCTCGAGGCCTTTCTCTTTTGCGATGATTGCGCGGGTGCGTTTTTTCGGACGGAATGGGAGATAGATGTCTTCCAGCGCGGTGATCGTTTCCGCGGAGTCGATGCGCCCCTTGAGAGAATCAGTCATCAGTTTGCGTTCGTTCAGCGAGGTGACGATCGCGTCGCGTCGCTTGTCGAGTTCGCCGAGTTGCTCGAGTCGGTCGCGGATTGCAGTGATCTGGACTTCGTCGAGTTCGCCGGTCTTTTCTTTGCGATACCGCGCGATGAACGGGACGGTCGCGCCTTCCTCGATCAGGAGCGCAGTGGCCGCGACTTGGCGTGGCTGGAGGTTGAGTTCTCGGGTGATTTTGAGGACGTGATTTTCGAGCATGGCAGCGGAAGAGCGCGGGATGATGCGGGGCGTTTTCGGTGTGTCAATTTCGCACCGGAATGGGAGAGATATTTTACGGCGAAGGCGCTCATGCGAGAAGAGGATGGGAGGAGAAGTTGGAGGGTCGCGCAGTGTTCACAATGCTGGTAGGGAGTGCGCGATGCCTCGATTTTTTCTGCCGCCTCGTGAGTGGAATGATGAGCGTCCGGTGCTGACGGGAGCGGAGGCCCATCACTGCGTGGATGTGCTTCGGATGAAGTCTGGCGACTCGATGCGGGTTTTCAATGGGCTCGGTGTCGAGGTCGTCGCGGAGATTGTTTCGGCGTCAAGAAATCGGGTGGAGTGTCGCGCGTTGGAGCGGATGGCGACGGCGCCGCCGCGGTGCCGGATTACGCTGGCTCAAGCGATTCCGAAGGGGAAAAATATGGAGCTCGTAATTGAGAAGGCTACCGAGCTCGGGGTGAGTGAAATCGTGCCGCTCCTGACGACGCGGACGGTGGTGCAACTCAATGCGGCGGATGCGGAGAAGAAGCGGGAGAAGTGGCAGCGCGTGGCTATCGAGGCGGCGAAGCAGTGCGGACAGAATTGGCTGCCGGCGGTGCGTGCGCCGCAGTCACTGCGGACTTTCTTTGAGGGCTGCGGAGCGTGCGATTTGCGGCTAATCGGGTCGTTGGAAAAGGACGCGTACAGCTTGAAAGCAGTGCTTGAGGATCGGCTTCGCAGCAGCATTTCCAGCGCGCTGATCCTCATCGGGCCGGAAGGAGATTTCGCGCCGGATGAGTTGGCGCTGGCGCGCGAAAATCGATGCGCGCCGATCACGCTTGGGCCGATTGTTTTGCGCACGGAGACGGCTGCCATCTACTGCCTGAGCGTGCTCGGTTATGAGCTGCTCGAGTGAGGTGTGGCGGCGCGTGCGCTACACGGCTTTCGGATCGCGGCCTTCGTCGATATCGATGTAGTCGAACATCGTCTCGATGTCGGTGCGGTTCTCGATGCCGTTCTCGCGTTTACGCCGCTGGAGGATTTCGGCGGCGTCGTCTTTCCAGCCGCGCTTGCTCATGAAGCCGTTCCAGACTTCGATTTCCTCATCGGTTGGCTTGCGCCCATTTGTGTGACACCAGTCGAGGAGGTCTTCGTCGCTGCCGCCTTTCGCGGCGCGTTCGACGATGGCGGCATATTCGACTTTCAAAAAGCTGACGCAGCGGCCGTCGAAGCCGGTGCCGAGATTTTTCACGTAGTCGGCGGGGAGTGTGCCGGCGTTGTGGAGGCGGATTTTGTCGATCATCCGGGGAAAATAGCAGAGGCCGTGAGTTTTCGCGTGAGGGCTGCGGAGATTTTCGATTTGCATGGCGGAAGGGTAAAATGATGGCCGCGACCTGTGCAAGCGATTGGGAAAGTGGCGGTCAGCGGATTAGGAATATCGAGTTGGGAGGCAGAGGGGGTGCTTGTCTTTTGCTAACAAACTGGAAAGCTTCACTGCCGGTGAGGACGATTTTAATTATCGATGACGATGCCGACTGCCGCGGTCCTGCGGCGGAGATCCTGCGGCGACTCGGCTGGAATGTAATCGAGGCAGGCGATGGCGAGGCAGGGCTCGTGCTCGCGCTGGAGCATCGTCCGGAGGTGATTTTGTGCGATTTGCTGATGCCGCGCGGAAATGGATTTCATGTGTGCCGCGCAGTGCGCGAGCGAATGGAACTGCGCGGGACGCGGATTATTGTGTGCACGGGGCGCGATTATCCGACGGATCGGAAGATGGCGGAGGAGGCGGGAGCGGATGAGTATTTGGTGAAGCCGATCGCGTTTTCGCTGCTCGAGGAGGCGCTTGTGCGGATGGCACCGAGCAAGCAAGGGCGAGAGGAGGGCGGCGCGGCGGATGCGGCAGAAAGCGGTGAGGCAGTGACAGAGATCAAATTCTGGGGCGTGCGCGGATCGATCCCAACGCCGGGATCATCGACGGTGTTTTTCGGCGGTAATACCTCGTGTGTCGAGGTGCGGACGGCGGGGAAAATCATCATCCTCGATGCGGGCTCGGGGATTCGTCCGCTGGGGCAGGCTTTGTCCGCGGAGTTTGGGCAGACGCCGCTCGATTTGACGTTGCTGATGACGCATACGCACTGGGATCACATCCAGGGGTTTCCGTTTTTCCTGCCGGCGTATGAAGCTCGGAACAAGCTGCGCATCCTCGGTTTCGAAGGAGCTAGGGATGGGCTCGCGGCGACGATGGCGGGGCAGATGGAGAGTCCGTATTTTCCGATCGCACTGGCGCAGATGCCGGGAAATATCGTGTTCGAAGAGCTGAAGGAAATGAAGTTTGCGATCGGAGAAATTCAGGCCGAAGCGTGCTTTACGAATCATCCGGGAATCTGCGTGGGATACCGACTTTCGACGGCGGCCGGGTCGGTCGTTTACATGCCCGACAACGAGACTTTCAGAAAGGACAGCGTGCCCAAAAACGCGCATTCTCTTCCATGCACGATCGAAGGGAAGCTCGTGGAATTTCTCGCCGACGCCGATGTGCTGATCGCCGATACGCAATATACGGCGGACGAATACAAGGAACACGTCGGCTGGGGACACGGCTGCGTGGATGAGGTAGTGCGGCTCGCGGTGTCGGCAAATGTGCGGCGACTTTTTCTTTTTCACCACGACCCGTCGCATGATGATCGGGCGGTTTCGAGCATGCTCATGCACGCGCGGGCGCTGGCGCGAGAGGCGGGGAGCACGATGCGCGTGGATGCGGCGCGTGAGGGGGAAACCGTTTCGATCGGAGCACTGACGCCGGTCGATGCTTGAGGTGTTTTAACCGCGGCGGTGCGGCTCCTTCACTCTGCCGCGTTTACCGCGGTTGAATGTTTCAGGCAAAGGCGTTGAGGAAGCCGACTTCGATGGCGAGTTGCTCCTGCACGGTGCGGCCGAGATTTTGCCTGAGCCGGACGAGCGCGGCGGTTTTGCGGAGCAACTCGGCGGCGGTGTATCGCGCGGCAAGCGCGGCGGTGTCGTGGGCGAAAGCGGGGTGGTCGAGCTGCGGCGGCGAAGCGGAGCTGGGTGGGCAGACCTGTTGACGAAGAACGTCGGCCCACCATTCCTCGAGGATCGCGAGCAGGCGTGAGCGCTCGGCGATGTAGCGGCTCTGCGTCAGGGCTTTGTAATATTCCTCCCGGTCCTCGAGCGCGTCTTTGTTGTCCACTTGCTTGTAGAGCGGCGCCTCCTTTTTCAGCGCAGCTTCGCACTTTTCCTCGATCACGCTGCGGGCCTGCGCCAGAAGATCGTGAAAAGAGCGAACGAGCCGGAAAATGTGCGGAAGCTCCGGCTTCTCTCTCGCGCTGAATTCGCTGAGCGTCCGCAACATGGCGGTCTGAAGCTCGGTCGCGCCGCGCTTTTCCTCAGGCTGGATCGGTATCTCGATGCAGCGCGAGAGGATTGTCTCGAGGAGCTGATCGGGCAGCGAGCTGACGAGGAAGAGATGCGAGTGCGCGGGCGGTTCCTCGAGCGTTTTGAGAAAGGCATTCGCCGCCTGCTCCTGCAGACGATCCGCGTCGAAAAGCACAGCGACTTTTTTCCCACCGCGCGCCGACCGCATTTGGAGGGCTCGCTCGAGCTCGCGGATTTTATCCGTGCTGATCTTGCGGCTTTTTGATTCGGGCTCGAGGACGTGCGCGTCGGCGTGCTTGAAAGGCTCGCGCTCGCCGCCAAGCAGAAGCGCGGTGACGGCCGAGACGAGTTCCCTTTTTCCCGACCCCTCCGGCCCGGTGATGAGATAGGCGTGCGCGAGCCGGTCGCCGACATGGGCGGCGCTCAAGAGCGCGAGCGCATCGGCAGCGAGAATAGGCATCGGCGTTCGCGCGGATCGCGTGCTCGCAGCTACCTTGAGCTTTTCGTAACGACCGTCGGCAGTTCAGGTGCGCGATTTCGTTCCGGGGCTCGGCGCGAGGGCAGGGGAGCTGCGCTGGCCACGCGCTCGGTGCTGCGGCCCTTTACCTGGACGAATGTGTTATTGTCGCCCCATTTCGCCCACGGCCCGCTCGGGATGTCGCGGAATTCCACGAAGCGCCAATCGGTCGTGTCGGTCGGCGCAAGGCCGAGGAAATCGCGCACCGCGGGGCTCACATCAAGGCCAGCGCCGCGGTTCAGGTTCGGCTTCGGACGCTCGTTGCCAAAGACGTATTGATAGTGGTCGGTGCGGAAGGGCCCGCAATCGCTCCATTGCGCGTAGCAACTCCGGCCCTTCTGGTTGCGAATCTCGATCCAGCGGTCCTTGCACACGCTTTTTCCCTCGCGCTCCCAGACTTGGCGAAACCACGGGATCACCACGCGCGCCTCGGGCTTGGTCGTGCCGCGTGTCACGTCATTATAGGGCAGCGCGAAATAAAACGGATTCTGTCCCGGTGAAAATTTCATCGGGACGTAGTCACGCCGCTGCGTCGGGTCGGGCGTGTCGAATCCGCCGTAGCTGCCTTCCCAATCGAGGTCCCACGAACTCGAGCGGTTATGCACGGGATTGTTCGCGCTCGCGCTTTCACCCACCCAAAAGGTCGTCGTCACGATGCTGTTCTTCCACGGATAACGCCCGCCGATCAGCCCTGTGCGCGAGGTGGTCGGCACGATCACGCGCGGCTCGAGTTGCACGAGCGCATTCTCGCGGAGCTTTGACGCGTAGCGGGCAAAATCTTCGCTGCTGTGATACGGCCCCTGGGCGCGCGCAGCGACCGCCAAAACGGCGAGGGCGAGTCCGCAAAATGTCGGCAAAATCCTGTTCATGCTGGGAACGGCGAGGGATATAGACTCCCGCGCGAGGTTCGGTAAAGGTCATTCTCTCGTTTGACCATAGCACTGGCGATGCCGCAGCGGGAGCGCGAATGTCGTTTCGCGGCTTGCCTCGCGGCGGTGGTTAGGGAGGATGCGGTAATGTTCACGTTCCCTCCATTTGGCAAAATACTGAGTGCAACCGCCGGTCTCGCTCTCCTGGCATTCAGCGGCTGCGATGAGAAATCCGGCAGCCCCACCTCGCCCGCGCCGGCAAAATCTGAAGCCGCAGTGCCGGCCGCGCCCGCCGTGAAATCCGCCGAGCCCACGAGCTTCGACGCGGTGACCGCGCATCTCGACCGCGGCGGCTCGCTCTACTTCTATCTCAGCACCGAGCAATGGCTCGCTGGGCTCTCGCAGCAGATCGGTTCGCTGCGTGAACTCGTAATATCCGCCACTGCCGGCCAGCAGCAGACCGCCAGCCAGGCTGCCAGCATCGACCGCGCATTTTCCATCGCCACCGATCTCGTGAAAAAGAGCGGTATCGAGAAAATCAGTGGTGTCGGTGGGAGTTCGATCGCCGTCGAGCCGGGCGTCTATCGCAACCAGTTTTTCGTCCACCACGGCGCGGAGAATTCGAGTGGGTTCCTGATGACCGCGTTTGGCAAAACGCCTCATCCGCTCACCGCTCTCGATATTCTCCCGACCGACACTGCGCTTGCCACTTTCGGAGATTTCGACCTCGCGCAAATCGTCGGCATCATCCGGCAGGCAGTCGATCAGTCCGGCATCCCCGAGGCGAAAGCCGCGGTCGATCAGGCAGTCGCGCAATTCCCCACGATGGCTGGAATGACCCTCGACGAAGCGCTAAATTCGCTCGGCGGCAGCGGCGGGATGATCGTCACCCTCGACCCCGCGAAACCACTTTCGCTGCCGATTCCCGGCCAGCAGCAGACCATCCCCACGCCGCGCATCGCATTCGTCCTCGCGGTGAAAGACGACCGCATCTTCAAGCAGATCGACAACGTTTTCTCCGCAAATCTGAACGTCGTCCGCGTCGATGAAGAAGGCTTAAAAATGCGCACCATCGCGATTCCGACGCTGCCGCAGCTCATCGTCCGCGCGACCGCCGCGCAGTGGGGCGAGCGGCTCATCATCGCATCGGATGACCGGCTCGTGCGCGACCTGATCGCTGCGCAAAAAGAAGGCCGCGGCTACAAATCCACGCCCGAATTCGCGAAGCTCTCCGCCGGGCTGCCGACCGAGGGGAATGGCTTCCAAATCGGCACGCAGGCATTCGCCGACATCTGGAATCAGGTGCAAAAACAGATGATGACCAGCCAGCCCGGCATGACGCCGCAGCAGATGGCGATGTTTGAAAAATTCATGTTCTCGGGAAAACCCGGCCCGTCCTACTCCGTCTCCGCGCATCTCGCCGACGGCTGGCTTTCCGCGGGGAAAAGCTCGCTCGGATCCAGCCAGATGCTCGCACCGCTGCTCATCGCCCCCGTTGCTGTCGCCGCCGGAATGGCCGTCCCTGTTTTCCAAAAAACATCCGAAAAAGCGAAATCCGCGAAGTCGATCAGCAACTCCAAGCAGATCGCGCTCGGGTGCATCCTTTTCGCGCAAGACCACGATGGAAAGTTCCCCGCGACACTCCATGAACTCGTCCCCGATTACCTCCCTGATGCCAAAGTCTTCGCCTCACCATTCGCCCCCGGCGAGCCGATGGGCTACACCTACACGCCCGGCCTCACCACGAGTTCGCCAGCCACGCACATCCTCCTCGAGGATAAAAACACCGCCATCAGCCACGAGAAGATCGTCGCCCATCCCGACGGCTCGGCGGCTGCGACGCCCGCCCCGTGAGGGTGCTGCCGGGATCGACGATCCCCGGCTACAGTGCTCACCATTTGATCGCCTGCATCCGTCGTGCGACCTCCTCCGCATTCGCGCGGCTATTGAACGCGCTGATCCGAAAATATCCCTCGCCCGCGCTGCCGAATCCGCTCCCCGGCGTGATCACGATATTCGCCTCGTTCAGCATCCGATCGAACATCTCCCAACTCGTCGTCCCGCGCGGCGTCTGCACCCAGATGTAAGGCGCATTCACCCCGCCCCACACGCCTAGCCCCGTCGCCGCCACCGCGTCGCGCAGGATCGCCGCATTTCCCATGTAATGCTCGATTAGCCCCGCGATCTGCGTCTTCCCGTCCGCCGAATAAAGCGCTTCGGCCGCCCGCTGCACCACGTAGCTCACGCCGTTGAATTTCGTGCTCATCCGCCGATTCCACAGCGGATGCAGCGCCCGCTTTTCTCCGGTTGAGGTCGAGGCTTGCAGCGACTTCGGCACCACGGTGAAAGCGCACCGCGTCCCTGTGAACCCGCCATTTTTCGAGAAGCTGCGGAACTCGATCGCGCACTCCCGCGCCCCCGGAATCTCGTAGATGGAATGCGGAACCCCCGGCTCGCTGATGTAGGCCTCGTAGGCAGCGTCGAAGAGCAAAATCGCCTCATTCGCCAACGCATATTTCACCCACGCCTCGAGCTGCGCGCGATTCGCCACCGAACCCGTCGGATTATTTGGAAAGCAGAGATACACGACATCCGCGCGCGCCTCCGGCACGTCCGCGACGAAGCCATTCGCCTCACTGCATTCCAGATAAATAAGTCCGCCGTAAGTCCCTGTGTCATTCGCATCCCCCGTGTGCCCCGCCATCACATTGGTGTCCACATAGACCGGATAAACCGGGTCCATCACCGCTATCACATTCCGATCTCCGAGGATGTCCAAAATCGCGCCGCAATCGCACTTCGATCCATCCGAGACGAAAATCTCATCGTCCGCCACTTGGACCCCTCGGTCGCGATAATCGTTCTGCGCAATCGCCTTCCGCAAAAACTCATGGCCCTGCTCGGGCCCATATCCGCGGAAAGTCTCTCTCTCGCCCATCTCATCCACCGCCTTGTGCATCGCGGTCCGCGCCGCTTCCGGCAGCGGCTCCGTCACATCCCCGATCCCGCAACGGATCAGTCGCTTCGCCGCCTCTGGATTCGCGCTGCAAAAAGCCGCCACGCGCCGTCCGATCTCGGGAAAAAGATAACCCGCCCGCAGCTTCAGATAGTTGTCATTGAGAAAAGCCATAAGTCCGCCGTGATGTAGTAAAATCTCGCGCCCCGGTAAATCGCCGAATCCGCAAACTTCGATGTTCGATGTTCGATGTTCGATGTTCGATGTTCAGACCGCCGCAGGCGCTCCATCATTTCTGTGACTTCTCTCCACTTCACGCTCCCGCCCGAGTCGCCCACCACCCGCCTCGACCACTTCCTCTCCGCGCAACTCCCCACTCATTCCCGCGCCCGCATCCAGACCCTCATCCGCGACGGCCACGTCTGCATCAACGCGGCCCCCGTCACCCGACCCGCGGAAAAACTGCGCGCCGGCGATATGGTCTTTTTCACCGAGCCCGACGCCGTCCCGATCGACACCCAGCCCGAGGACATCGCGCTCGACGTCCTCTTCGAAGACCCCGACCTTATCGTCCTCAATAAACCCGCCGGCATCGTCGTCCACCCCGCTGCGGGCAATTGGGACGGCACCCTCGTCAACGCCCTCCTGCACCACTGCGGCACCCTTTCCGCCATCGGCGGTGAACAACGTCCCGGCATCGTCCATCGCCTCGACAAAGAAACCAGCGGCTGCCTCGTCGCCGCAAAAAACGACCTCGCGCACCAGAGCCTCTCCGCGCAATTCGCCGGACGCGAGATCGTGAAAATCTACCTCGCTCTCGCGTCAGGCCACTTCGAGAAGAAGAGCGGCGTCATCGAGGCCGCGATCGGACGCCACCCCGTCGATCGCAAAAAAATGACTGTGCTCGAAAAGGGCCGCGCCGCCCGCACCGACTACCGCGTCCTCCGCGAGATTGGCACCGACTCCCTCGTCGAATGCACCCTCCACACCGGCCGCACGCACCAAATCCGCGTCCACCTCAAGCACCTCAGCCACCCGCTACTCGGCGACGCCGTCTATGGACGCCGCGGCCATTTCGAGCGCCAAATGCTCCATGCCTGGCAACTCGGCTTCACCCATCCGCGCTCAGGCGACCGCCTGAAATTCCAAGCCCCGATCCCCGCCGACTTCATCGCCGCAGGCGTTAGCAGTTCAGAGTTGAAAGTTGAGAGTTGAGCGACGGAAATGGCGTGCTCCGCGCTCTTAACTCTCAACCGAAAACGCTCAACCCGGTATGCCATTCCCCGACGCCCTCGAACTCGTCCACACTGCGCTCCGCGACCTGCGCGACAGCGGCGCCGAACTGCGCGCCGACCGCGACGCACTCGCCCGGCTCGCGCAGTTCCGCACTGCTCCGGCTCCTGTGGAAAAGCCCGCGCCCGCCGAGCCGCGGCCTGCTTTCAAAATCGAGTCGCCAGTCCGTACCGCAGCGCCTCCTCCGGCACCGCTGACGAAGATAGAGTTCGCGCACATTGCCGTTCCTGTCGGCGGGAGCAAAGCCGAGCAACTTGCCGCTATACAAGGCCCAGCCTTGATCTGCACGCGATGTCCTCACCTCGCCGCGACGCGGACGCAGGTCGTCTTTGGCGTCGGAAATCCCGAGGCGGAGCTGATGTTCGTCGGCGAGGCGCCGGGTGCGGACGAGGATTTGCAAGGCGAGCCTTTCGTCGGAAAAGCTGGTCAACTCCTCACGAAAATCATCGAGGCGATGAGTTTCAAACGCGCCGAGATCTACATCGCGAATGTCCTCAAATGCCGGCCCGACATGCCTTCTGGCGACTCGGGAAATCGCAAACCACGGCGCGACGAAATGGCGACATGCCTTCCGTATTTGCAGCAGCAAATCGAGATCATCCGCCCGCGCGCTCTCGTCGCGCTCGGCGCCGTCGCGATGGAGGGATTGCTCGGCGAAACCCAGCCAATGGCGCGGCTGCGCGGACGCTGGCACGAGTTCGCCGGCATCCCTCTCATGGCCACCTACCACCCCGCATACCTCCTGCGAAACCAATCGCTCACCGAAAAACGAAAGGTCTGGGAAGACATGCTGCTCGTCCTCGAGCGTCTCGACAAACCGATCTCCAACAAGCAGCGCAATTATTTCCTGCGCGGCTGACGCCCGCTCAAAGGCCCGACCTCGACCAACTCCAAAACTCTTTGCCGTCCGAGAGCACGCGCGCATAATAGCCTCCTGACGGTGCCACCGCACGTCTCGGCGCCGCTTCCATTCCGACGTCCGCAAAGCGCCCGTAGCTCAGCTGGATAGAGCATCGGATTTCTAATCCGACGGTCGTGGGTTCAAATCCCGCCGGGCGCACTCCTCTCGATCAGGCGAGAGCATTCCAGCCACTGAGGAAGGCGTCGATTAGCAGGGGGAGATCGTCGCTGTAGCCGCCTTCGAGGATGGCGGTGCTGGGGATCGCCGACTGCGCCATCCATTCTCCGCACGCGCGGTAGTCTTCGATGCCGAACGAAAGTGAGCAAAGCGGGTCGCGCATGTAGCCATCGAAGCCGGCGGAGACCAGGATGAGTTGAGGATCAAATTCCAGCGCGCACTCCCAGGACTGGCGCAGCACGGCGGATTGCCAGGCGTGGTCAGATTCGGCCGAGAGAGGGAAGTTGAAGCTGTTCCCGCGCGTCTGGGTGCCGGTGCCGGGATACGCCGGGTGTTCATGCACCGAGACGTAGCGGAGCTGCGCGTGGCCTTCGCAGATGGCTTCGGTTCCGTTGCCATGATGCGCGTCGAAATCCCAAATGGAGACGCGCGCGATGCCGCTGGCGAGAGCGTCGAGCGCCGCGATGGCGATGGAATTCAAATAGCAGAAACCCATCGCTTGCTCCCGCGTCGCGTGGTGACCAGGTGGCCGCATCAACGCGAAAGCCCGCTGGCCTCGCAGAGCCAGTCGGGCGCAGTCCATCGCGGCGCCGGCCGATCTCGCGGCGTGGTCGGAAATTCCGTCGTAGAAAGGCGTATCTGCATCGAACGCCTCCGCTACAAGCAAGCGCGCGAGGTGCCGCTCCGAGTGCGCGCGGAGAAGCGCCTCGCGCTCCGCCGCCGCCGGCGTTTGCCCCTCCCATTCGGGATGTGTCCGCCGCAGGTGCTCAGCCGTCCGAGTGACCCGTTCGGGCCTCTCGGGATGCCCGGTCGTGCCGTAGCTCGCGCAGCGTTCGTCGTAGAGAATCGTCATATCCAGAAGATCGCAGCTCCCGGCCACGCGAGCGCCGCGTCCTCCGGCAGCGACGCCGCACTCTGCCGGTTTGCTGCTGCTGGATCGCTCATCGCGCTCCTTTCCCGACTGGAAGATCGCCCGCCCATCGCGATGTCCGCCATCGTCCGGTTGGAGAGGTTCGTAGCTGACATTCGTGGAGGGTAAAAAATCGCATCGGCACAAACAGGAACCTCACGCGCTGCTAAGCGTCGATGTGGAAGTCGCCCTGCAGCCTTTGCAGTTTCTCTTTTTCCGAGGGAGGCAGCTCGCAGGCGTCGCGGATGAACTTCGCGCGCTCCTGTGGAGTCATGCCATCGATCTTGCTGACGAAATCCAGGATCTCTTTGTTGAGTTCGTGAAAGCGCATGAACTGCCGCTGCTGGAGCGCCACTCGGGCCTCCGCGGTCTTGGACTCATATTCCGATTCACCGATCGAAATGAGGGAAAGCGTCTTCGGGTCGTTGACGAATTTCTGCTTCAATCCCTCCAGCATTGCATGGCCACGCTGGTAGCGTCCCTCGAGGGTCGCCAGCAATTCGCGGGTGGAAGTCTCAGCTTGGGCGCTTTTGAGATAACCCTCGTAGGCGCTGAGACCGAGCGCCAGGACCGCGAAGGCAAAAGTCAGGATGAGGAAGATGATGAAAAGGCGATACCGCTGGTCGCGCGTGAGGGACGCGAAGGCGGGGAGCTTTAGCCAGTTTTTGTAGAGTCCGTAGAAGACGAAGGCTCCGACGCCGGCGATGCCCGTGACACTGACCACGATTTTCCAGAAGGCTTCCATGGCCGGAGGAGAGCAATTTTGGCGGAGGAATTCAAGCTCGCGGGATGGGGAAGACGGGGGCGTGGTTTGAGGTTGATGGGGAGGGGTGCCGCGGGGGATAAGGGCGGCGAGATGTCCGATACTTTGCTGCTTTCACAGAAACCGATCGCCGCGCGGGATCGGCTGATTTTCGCGCTGGATGTGCCGACGAAGGCGGAGGCTTTGGAATGGGTGGAGCGGCTGGGAGAGGCGGTGACTTTTTACAAGCTGGGGTTGGAGTTCTGCATGAGCGGGAGTTATTTCGAGGTGATGGAGGAGCTGGTGGCGCGGGGGAAGAAGGTGTTTGCGGACCTGAAGTTTTCCGATGTGCCGGCGACGGTGCGCGGGGCGGTGGCGGCGCTGGCGGGGCATGGCGCGACGTATTGCACGCTGCATGGGACGAGTGGGGTGTATCGCGAGGTGGTGCCGGTGCGCGGGGCGATGAAGCTGCTCGCGGTGACCGTGCTGACGAGTGTGGATGCGGCGGAGGTGGCGGAGATGGGCTGGAGCGGGCCGGTGGAGGAGCTGGTGTCGCGGCGCGCGCGGGCGGCGGTGGAGGCGGGGGTGGATGGGCTGATTTGCTCGGGGCTGGAGGCGGGGCGGCTGCGGCGGGAGCTGGGGACGTTACCGGTGATTATCACGCCGGGGATTCGCGCGGCGGAGGAGCGGGGAGGGGATGACCAGAAGCGGACGATGACTTTGGCGGAGGCGTTCGGGGCGGGGGCGGATCATGTGGTCGTCGGCCGCCCGATCCGACGGGCAAAGGATCCGCGGGCGGCGGCGGAGGTGATGCAGGCGGAAATCGCGGGGATCTTTCCGGCGCGCTGAGGTGCTCAGCTTTCGCCCGCCGGCTCGATGTGGACGAGCACGTCGGCGACGTCCGGGTTGGCATCGCGGATCGCGTCTTTGACGTCGTGCGCGATGCGGTGGCCTTCGCGGACGGTGAGCTCCGGCGCGACGGCGACGTGGATGTCCACGTAGAACTCCAGGCCCATCTTTCGCACGCGGCATTTCTCCAGCTCGACCACTCCGGGCACGACTGCGGCGGCGGCGCGGATGCTGTCCTCGAACTCCTTCGGCGGGGCGGAATCCATCACCTCGTGGAGCGCGGGGCGGAGGAGGCGCAGGCCATTCCACGCGATGAGCGCGCAGGCGAAAAGCGCCGCCCAGTCATCCGCCTGCTCCCATCCGGGACCGCCGATCAGAGCGATGCTGATGCCGATGAATGCAGCGCTGGACGTGATCGCATCGGCGCGGTGATGCCACGCGTCCGTCTTCACCGCGGCGCTGCCCATCGCATCGCCCGCGTGCAGCACTTTGCGAAAGAGCGTCTCTTTCACCATGACGACGACGACGAGCACGAGCAGCGTGAACGGCGCGGGCGCGTGGTGCGGCGTCACGATCTCGCGCACGCTCTCCGCGGCGAGGCCGATGGCTGCGAGGACGACCGCGATCGAGACGACGACAGCGGCGATGGGCTCGGCTTTTCCGTGGCCGTAGGGGTGCTCGTCGTCGGGGGGTGCGGCGGCGAGTTTCAGGCCGGCCCAGATGATGAGTGAGGAGAAAATATCGAGCGCGGATTCGATGCCGTCGGCGATGAGGGCGTAGGAGTTGCCGATCACGCCGGAGACGATCTTGATGATCGAAAGCGCGACGTTGATGAACACGCCGAGCAGCGCAAACCGCGCGCCGGACTCGAGCCGGCGTTGGATTGTGAGGCGGGCGGTGGCGGGCATCGCGCATTTGAAACACGAAGCCGCGAAGGCGCGAAGCGGAATGCGATTTCCCGCGTGGCGACTCTCGGCTAAAGAGCATGCATGTCCGACATTCTCGACCTCCCGCAGCCGCGCAATCACAAGCGCCTCTTCTTCGTGCTCGCGGTCGTCGCCGCGTTGCTCGTTGCGGGCGGTGTCGCGGGCGCGATGTGGTGGGCAAAGTGGAATCGCCTCGGCCCCATCGCGCCCAGCGGCGGCTTGTATTTCTTCCGCCGCGTCGAGTTGCCCGTGCCTTCCTTCCGCCAGGGCGATCCGCGCTGGGCCGATGACCTCCTCGGCCCCACGGACAACACCATCGGCGCGGAGGGATGCGCCATTTCCTCCACTGCCATGGTCCTCAGCTACTACGGCATCGACACCGACCCGCAGCGCCTCAACGCCTTCCTCAACGACCACGACGGCTACACTCCGCAGGGCTGGCTCTACTGGGAAGCCGCCGCCACGCTCGCCCCGGACCGAGTCCGCCACGTCTATGAGGACCTCCCATCCTACCGCCTCATCGACACCAATCTCCGCCGCGGCAACCCCGTCATCATCCGCCTCCGCTTCCCCAGCGGTGTCACGCACTTCGTCGTCATCGCGGGCAAGAGCGGCTTCGACTACCTCACGCAGGACCCTGGCGCTGGCGCGAAAAAGGGCATCTATCCGCTGCGCCAGCTTACCGACAAAATCGAGGCCCTGCGGTTCTACGAAAAACTCTAGCCCCAACTTTCCGCGCGACATCCCCGCGCCGGCCGCGCTACCCTCCGCGCCTCGCATGGCAGCCCGCCGCTCTCTTCTTTCCCGTTGATGGTCGCACTTGCGCGCCAGCTCCAGCGGCTTCCCGAGTCCACCCGCTCGATTCTCCTCACCGCCATCTACGGCCTCGTCGGCGGGCTCGCCGCAGTCGGCTTTGAGATCGGCATCAATCTCATCTACGCCAACACCTTCGTCCGCCTCTCGGCGTACTCCCCGGCCACCTTCGTCATCGGCTCCTTCGTCATCGTCGTCGGCTGCTCCGTCGCCGGCGCGTGGCTCCTCACCCGCTTCTGCCGCGAGGCCGCGGGCAGCGGCATTCCCCAGTTAAAGTTCGCCTTCTGGCAGGACTTCGGCCACGTCCCCATCAAGACAGTCTGGGTCAAATTCCTCGCCGGACTCCTCCACGTCGGCGGCGGCATGAGCCTCGGGCGTGAGGGCCCCAGCATCCACATCGCGGGCGGTGCCGCCTCGCAAGTCGCCGGCGCCCTCGGCGTCCCGAAGCAACGCCGGCGCCAGCCTGCCGCCGCCGGGGCCGCCGCCGGCCTTGCCGCCGCCTTCAACACCCCGCTCGCCGCCATCACCTTCGTCCTCGAGGAGATCGTCCAGAATCTCAACAGCCCCCTCGTCGGCAGCATCATCCTCGCCTCCGTCATCGGCGCCTTCATGGTCCACGCCATCATCGGCAGCCATCCGGCATTCGTCCTCCCGCAGATCGAGCACTCCACCTGGCGCGCGTATGTCTTCGTCCCGATCGCCTCCGCCTTTGCCGCCCTCGTCGGCATCGGCTTTGGAAAGGCCACGCTCTGGCTGAAGCGCACGGCCCGGGGGTGGACGAAGCTCCCCGCGCTTTTCCACCCGCTCATCGGCGGCCTCACCGTCTGGGCGCTCGGGGTCGCCGTCTTTCTGTGGAGCGGACGCCTCGGCGTCTTCGGGCTCGGTTACGACGACCTCACCGCCGTCCTAAACGGCCAGCTCATCTGGCAGCTCGTCCTCGCCCTGCTGGTCGCCAAATGGATCGCCACCACCGTCTGCTACGGCAGCGGCGGCTGCGGCGGCATCTTCGCGCCGTGTCTCTTCCTCGGCGCCACCGCAGGCGCGGTCATCGCCAGCGGCGCCGCCCCGCTCCTCACCCTGGGCCTCGATGACCGCACCCTCCTTGCTGTCGTAGGCATGAGCGCCTGCCTCAGCGCCGTCGTCCGCGCGCCCTTCACCAGCATCCTCATCGTCTTCGAGATGACCCACCAGTTCGAGCTCGTCCCTGCGCTCATGCTCGGCGCCCTCGTCAGCGAAGCCATCTCGCGCCTCTTCTCCCAGCACAACTTCTACGACGACGTCCTCACCCAGGACGGCATCGTCCTCGTCCACGTCATCCCCCCGCGCGACCTCCGCTCCTGGCAGGCCTACCCCGTCTCCGCCATCGCGAATTTCCGCCCCGTCTTCCTCACCAGCTACGACCCCGCGCACCTCCAGGCCACGCTCGACGCCTCGCAGTTCCAGCGCTTCCCCTTCATTGAAAATGGCACCCTGATCGGCGCTGTCACCCGGCTCGAAGTCGCCGAGGCCCTCGGCGTCGGGCGTCCGCCGCTCCTCGAGACAATCGTGACCTGCCGCCGCGCGCAGACCATCGGCGAAGTCGCGCGGCTCCTCATCGAGAGCCCCCTCGGCCTCGCCGTCGTTGTAGCCGAGGAGAAGCCCGTGGGCATCGTGACCCTCCATGACCTCCTCCGCGCCCAGGAGAGCCTCGCGGGCCGCAGCGAGCAGTAAGGGGACAGCGCGTCCGCCGAGAAAGTCGCCGCCCGGCCCACGGCGGCCAGGATGGCCGCCCTACAGCTTGCACTGCGGCGACCTTCGACGCCCGGGGACTCTCCGAGAAAAGCGGCCTGCGCGGGTGGGCAACGGTCGGACGCGGGACGTCAATGGCGGGACGCGGGAAGCGAGGGGTGGTACGCCGGAAGGCAAGCGTTGAATGCCGAAAGGCAGGCGTCGCGCGCATGAGATGGGCCGTTGAACGCCGGAAGGCAGGCGTTGTACGCCGGACGGCAATGGTGGCGTGATTGCCGGCAATGGCCGGACGCCGGAAGGCAATCGTGGGACGCCGGAAGGCAGGCAAAGGATATTGTGTGCCAGTGGATGGCGTCGCTCCGCGCGCCATGCGTATCACCGCGCGATAGCGCCACTCTGAAAGTATGGCCTTCGGCGAGGTGAACGCATGGCGACGCCATCCACCATGCGCTGGCTAGACTCGATGCCAGCGGTGGGCATGCCAGCGGAAGCGGTGGCGTGCCGGGGGTGCCGCTGGTGCTATTTTCGCCCCGCCCGCACGTCCATCCAGACGGCGAGGATGAGGACGAGGCCGCGGGCGATGTATTTTTTTTCGGGCTCGACGGCTAAGAGGGTCATGCCGTTGAGGAGGGTGGCCATGATGAGGGCCCCGGCGAGGACGCCAAGGACGCTGCCGCGCCCGCCTTTGAGGCTGACACCGCCGATGACGCACGCGGCGACGGCGTCGAGCTCCATGAGGTCGCCGGTGGTGGTGGTGCTGGCTCCGGCGTAGGCGGTCTGGAGGTATCCGGTGAGGGCGACGATGGCGCCCATGCAGCCAAAGGCGCAGATGGTGATGCGCTGGATGGGGATGCCGGAGATGAGGGCGGCTTCTTCGCTGCCGCCGATGGCGTAGAGGTATCGTCCAAAAGGGGTGTATCGGGTGAGGACGTATGCGGCGGTGGCGACGGCGGCAAGGAGGAGGGCGGGGAGGGGGATGCCGCGGTATCGCGAGGTGAGGACGGTGAAAAGGAGGATGAGTTGGGCGGCGATGAAGAGGCGGAGGAGGGCGGGCTCGAGGGGGGGGGCGGCAGGACGAGGGGCTGCGATGCGGAGGGTGTCAGGGTGGCGGTCGGGGCTGGACGGGTCGGGGCCGGATGTGTGGCTGGCTGAGCGGATGATTTTTACCCCGCGCCAGAGGAGGGCTGCGATGAGGAGGGCGGCGAGGAGCCAGCCGGCGAGGGGGGGGAGGTAGTAGGTAGTGAGGAGGGAGTAGAGATTGGACTGGCCGCCGGGGACGATGGGGATGGTGTGGTTGTCGATGATGAGCCAGAAGAGGCCCTTGAAGACGAGGAGGCCTCCGAGGGTGATGATGAATGCAGGGATGCGCTGGCGGACGATGAGGGTGCCCATGGCGAGCCAGAGCACGAGGGCGGCGGCGATGCCAAGGAGCATGGCGACAGGCGCGGGCCAGTCGTGCCGCGTGATGAGGACGGCCGCGATGCCGCCGATGAGGCCGACGCCGCTGCCTGCGCTGAGGTCGATGTGCCCGGGGAGGATGACGAGCAACATGCCGACCGCGAGGATGGCGGTGATGGAGAAGTCGATGGTGAGGAGGGAGAGGTTGCGCGGGGAGATAAAGCCGAATGCGGGGACCTTCAGAGTGAAGAAGGCGGCGAGGGCGAGGAGGGCGAGGAGGAGTGAGAGGTCGCGGAGACGGGTGGACATGATGTGGGAGGGTCAGGGCTGGGCGGGCGCACCCATGGCGGCGGCGATGAGGCGCTCCGGGGTGGCGTCGGCGCGGGTGAAGGTGCCGCCGATGCGACCATCGTGGAGCATGAGGATGCGGTCGCTCATGCCGATGAGCTCGGGGAGTTCGCTGGAGACGAGGAGGACGGCTTTCCCGGCGTCGGTGAGGCGGTTGATGAGTTCGTAGATCTCGAGCTTTGCGCCGATGTCGATGCCGCGCGTGGGTTCGTCGAGAAGGATGACGCTGGGCTCGGTGAGGAGGGCTTTGCCAAGGACGACTTTCTGCTGGTTGCCGCCGGAGAGTTTACCCGCGATGGCCGCGAGGCTGGGGGCTTTGATGCGGAGGGATGCGGAGAGGTCGGCGGCGGCGCGGGTCTCGGCGCTGGTGTCGATGAGGAGGCGAGGGGCGAATTTTGCGAGGGAGGCGAGGGTGAGGTTGAACGCGATGTCGTGGTCGAGGATGAGGCCGAGGCGGCGGCGGTCTTCGGTGACGAGGGCGATGCCGCGGCGGAGGATTTTGGCGGGCGGAAGGACGGGGAGTTCGCAGTCGCGGAGGTGGATGCGCCCGGCGGTGCGTGCGCCCCACGCGCCGAAGAGGTGCATGAGCAATTCGGTGCGCCCCGCGCCCATGAGACCGCCGATGCCGAGGACTTCGCCTGGCGCGAGGGTGAAGGAGATGTCGTGCAGGCGGGCCTTGCCGGTGTGCGGGTCGGCGATGGTGAGATTTTCGACGCGGAGGATGGCAGGCGAGAGGTCGGCGCGCGCGCGGCGGGGGAAGAGGTCGGCGATTTCGCGGCCGACCATGTGGCGGATGATCTCGCTTTTACTTGTGGCGGCGGTGTCGAGGGTGGCGATGGTCGCGCCGTCGCGGAGGACGGTGATGCGGTCGGCGATGGCAAAGACTTCGTCGAGCTTGTGGGAGATGTAGATGCACGCGATGCCGCGCGCGCGGAGGTCGCGGAGGATGTCGAGGAGGACGCGGACCTCGTGCTCGGCGAGCGCGGCGGTGGGCTCGTCGAGGATGAGGATGCGGGAGTCTTTGCGGAGGGCTTTGACGATCTCGACGAGCTGCTTTTGCCCGACGCCGAGGCGGGAGCACTGAGCCGCGGGATCGATGTCGACGTTGAAGTTCGCCAGCACCGCGCCCGCCTCGCGATGCACGCGCGGCCAGTCGATGAGCCCGGCGCGCGTGGGCTCGGCGCCGAGGAAGATATTTTCGGCGACGGTCATTTCCTCGACGAGGGCGAGCTCTTGGTAGATGACGGCGAGGCCCGCGCGAGTGGCATCGGCGATGGAGGAAAAGCGCGCGGTGTCGCCGCCGATGCGCAGCTCGCCGTCGTAGCTGCCATGAGGGTGGATGCCGGAGAGGAGCTTGATGAGGGTGGATTTCCCGGCGCCGTTCTCCCCGCAGAGCGCGTGTATTTCGCCCGGCCGCAGGTCGAAGGAAACATCGCTCAGCGCGACGACGCCGGGGAAGCGCTTGGTGATGGCGTGGGCGGAGAGGAGGGGGGACATCGCGGGGCGTGAGGAAGCCGGATCGGAGCGATTTTGAAAAGCACGGAGGCGGGCGACTCGGCGCGCAAATGTCACTTGCCGCGCGGACGGAACGCAGCATTGTCCGCCGCCATGTCGCGCCCCGGACTCCACCCGCTCCGCGTCGCGCTCGCGATTTTCCTCGCCAGCGCAGTGGCGGCGATGGCGCAGCTCCCGGTGCGCGTGCTGGACTACAACATTCACCGCGACATCGGCGCGACGGACTCGAATCTCGGGTCGCAGCCGGCGCTCGCGAAGGTGGTGAACTACTTGCGCCCGGATGTTTGGACGATCAATGAGCTGGGTGGGAACAGCGTGACTTTCAACGAGACGAATGCGCGGACGGCACTCGTGAATTTCATCAACGGCAGTCTCACGATTTTCGGGGCGAATCCGCAGGTGGGCATCGACTACTTCGTCTATGTCGGCGAGCTGACGGACGGCTACATTACGAACGCGATCGTCTCGCGTTACCCGCTGCTCTCGACGCAGACTTTCTCCGATGCGGGCAACAGCTACGCGGCTCTGCGCGGGCTCACGATGGCGCTCGTCGATCTGCCGGGGGCGACCGATCTCGGGGTCTTCACGGCGCACCTGAAGGCGCAGAATAACACGGCGAGCGCAGAGCGCCGGCAGGCCGAAGCGGACACCGACGCGGCGACGGTGAGCGGGTGGATTTCCGGCCACATGAACACGGCAGCGGTGCTCACGGGCGACTGGAACGAGACGGAGGACGCAGGCGAAACGACGAACTGGAGCGCACACCAAATCGGCAACGCGCTGCCGAGCAACGGGAAGCCGTATCATCCGATCACGACGATGAAATCGACGGGGCTCTTCGATCCGCAGCCGCTGAGCATCGCGGGGAAGAAGGACACCATCGACTCCGCGAGTCCGAATGCGCGGTTCGACTACCTGCTCTACACGCCCGGATCGCTCAGTATCACGCGCAGCGAAATCTTCGACACGAAGCAATACTCCGCCTCCGCGCTCGCCGGGCTGAACTCCACGAACTCGACGAACTTCACCGCGGGCGACAGCGCGAGCGCGTCGGATCACCTGCCGGTCTTCGCGGTTTTTATGGTCGTGCCGGAGCCGTCGGTCGCGGTGTTTCTCGTCATGGGAATTTGCGCGGCTGGAGCGATGCGGCGGCGTCGCGGGTGACGAAGCGGCGTCGTTTCGAGGGGCGAAAGTAACGATTGCGCGAAGATGGCAGATGCCGTTTGCGCATCCCGAAATCCGCCGTAAAAGAAGCCCCGTCACCGCGCTCACTCGAGCCTCCGATGACCGCCGACAGCCCCCCGCTGGCGTTTACTTTCCGCGACCGCCAAATCCGCAATTTACTGCAAACAACACAAGCACTACGCCCGCATGAAAAACGCACACATCATCCGACGCCAATCACGCCGCATCATCTCGACTCCAATCCACCGCGATCTTACTCGCTGGCTCAGCGGAGCGGTCCTTTCGCTGGGGTTCTTGTCAAGCGGCTATGGGGCGATCGTCGCTGGGTGGGATTTCAACCCTGTCTTGGCAGGAGGTGCATCTCCATTGGGCGCGAACACATTCCTTCCGAACGAAACAGTCGGCGGACTCACTCGCGGCAGCGGGCTGACGAGCACGGGCACAGGCGGAGCGGACCGCGGCTTCGGGACTGCATCCTGGAACACCGCGGTGGATGCGGCTGCCGCTGTCGCGAACAATGACTTCATCACGTTCACGATCGCACCGTCAGCGGGATACATGCTTTCGCTGGATAGCTTCTCGCTTTTTCAATACCGGCGCTCGGCCACTGGCCCCACGAACGGCACGCTGCAATTTCAAATCGGCACCGGCGCATATTCCGATATCACGACGCTGAATTATACATCGACGAGCACCAGCGGCGCGTCGCTCCCGCTGATCGATTTGACTGGAATTCCGGCGCTGCAAAACGTTGCACCGCAAACCACCGTCACTTTCCGCATCTCCAATTACGGTGCGACGAGCACTGCAGGCACATTTTACCTTTTTGACGCCGGCACGGACCCTGGAGTCGACGACTTCGTGCTGAACGGCACACTTGGTCTGGTGCCGGCGATGGGCATTTTCTTCGGCACGACCGGGCAGGGCGTAAATGCAGGCTCGACCGTCTTCGACACGACGACACTCGACTTTAACCCGACCAATGACGGATTGGGGACGGCGCGAGCGTTCGACTCCAGCAAGACCGCGGTCTTCGGCGGCACCGCGGGCACGGTCACGGTCGGCACGGTTACCGCGAACGCCGGGCTGCAATTCACGACGACTGGCTACACGCTGAACAGCGGCGCTCTCACTCTCGGCACGGTGCCCACGGTCGATGTCACAACTGTCGGCGCGGTGGGCACGATTAATAGCGCAATCTCCGGCGCGGCAGGGCTCACGAAGATCGGCCCGGGCATCCTCGCGCTCGGTGGTATCAATGATTTCACAGGGACTGCGACGATCAGTGCCGGGACGCTTAAAATTTCCACCGATGAAAATCTCGGCAACCAGAACAACGCGATCGTGCTCGTCGCTGGCGGCACGCTTCAGGTCGCAACAGATGTGGCGCTCTCGCCGCTTCGCGCGCTCAGCGGGTCGGGCGGAATCGACGTGGCGGCGGGGAAAACGCTCACCCTTTTCGGGGTGGTGACTGCGACGGCACTCACGCTCCCAAGCGCCGGCACCCTCGATCTTCAAAATCCGACCAACGCGATCAACGGCCTCACGATCAGCGCCGCGGCCACACTCACCGGCGCTGCAGTCTCGCTGCCCGGCGACATCACGGCGACGCAGTCAGCAGGCACCGCGACGATCGCGAATCCGCTCAACTTTGGCGGCACCTCGGGCACTATCCGCGTGCTCACCGTCGCCGATGGCTCGGCACCTGTGGACTTGCTCCTGAGCGGCGACATCGTGAGTGCCTCGCGGCTCAGTAAACGCGGACCGGGAACGCTCCGTCTGACAGGAAACAATGGCGGCGTGGACGGCCTCACCGGGATGACTGGCGGCACTCAGCTCGGCGTTGCGGGCACCGCTCCGATCGTCGGCGGGCGGCTCGTGATCGGCAATAAATACGCCATCGGCAGCGGCAGCTTGCAGTTCAACGATGGTACGCTCGAAGCAGAGTCCGACCTGACCGGAACGAACGCGCTCCCGGTCACGCTTTCCCTCGGCGCCGGGCAGGTGAATAGCGCGACTTTCACCGGCTCGGACATCGAGATCACAGGAGCAGTTTCCATGTTCCGCGCAACCGGTGTGGCGACTGGCTATGCGCATCGCATTACCGTTCAAAATCACCTCACCTTCTCCGGTTCATTCAACGCGAGCACGGGTTCTGGCGGCACAATTCCACTGCTGAGGATCGACGGCTCCGCATCCGGCGTGCTCACGCTTGCCGCTGCCTCCAATGCGGTCGCGGAAGGCTTCGTCGTGGACGGTCCCACGCTCGTTGTCGCGGGCTCACTGAGCGCGGATTTTGTGACGGTAAACTCCGGCGCTCTGCGCGCAGGCAATGGCTCCGCGTTTCACACGATCTTCGCCGGCGACGGCGTCGGCTCCAGCGACGCCACGCTCGCCTTCAACAGCGCGACGCCGGGCACCTCCACCGTCTCCACGGGTCTCTCGCTCGGCTCCGACGCCACACTGCAAATCCGCATCAACTCTGACCTCGGCCTCATCGACACCTTCTCCGTCGCCGGCGGCATCACGCTCGGCGATGCCGCCGGCCTGCCGATTCTCTCGTTGAATGTCCTCGGCTCCACTCCGCTGGCGCTGGGAACCGAGTTCACATTCTTGAATTCGCAGACCGCTGCCGATCCATTCATCGGCACATTTCGCAATCTTGCTGACCTCGCGCAAATCACCTCGAACGGCACCCGTTTCGAGATCGACTACAACGCCGGCCCTGACCTCAACGACACGATCCTGCGCGTCATCCCCGAGCCCTCGAGCATCTTGCTTTTGAACCTCGGCGTTGTCCTCCTCGGCCTCCGCCGCAAGCGCGCATGAGAGCCAATTGAGTGAGGCGGCATAGAAGAGCGGAGCGGGGAAATCTTCGCGAACGGCATCCTGCCGACCTCCCGCGCCTCGCTCCAATGCCGCACCCGCGCTTCTGCCAATCACCTCGACGCTGAAATATGGCGGTTCACTTTTTTCTTGCGCGCTGAACTTTGCGTGACAAAGTAAAGCCCATGACAGAACGCGCCGCAGCCGAGGAACATCTCCGCGTCATCCGCTCGCTGATGGAGCGCTCGACCATCTACCGCGCCATCTCCGCCGAAGCCGCCGCCGTCGGAGGCGTCCTCGCGATCATCGCTTCCTTCGCATTTGGAAACTGGCTGCCCTGGCGCGCGGATGCTGTATCGTCGGCAAGTGGTCTGGGCGCCGGGAAGTTCCTCGCGGTCTGGATCGCGACGTTGATCTTCGCCGCAGGCGCGAACCTGCTCTTTGTTTACCGCGCATCGACACGACGGAATGAGCCGTTCGTTTCGAGCGGAATGAAGCTCGCGATCCTGGCTTTGCTTCCCGGTTTCCTCGTCGCGGCTTGGCTGACATTTCACATCTTCTTCGGCGACGAGACCGCCTGCGTTCCTGTTTGGATCACTTGTTACGGATTGGCCTTGCTCGCTACGAAATCGTTTGCACCGAGTTCTTTGGTGAGGCTCGGCTGGGCCTTTCTGCTGGCAGGTCTGCTGTCCCTCGACGTAGTTACCTTCACCTTCGCAGAGTCTTTCTCGAAACTTCCGACGGGCGTTGAAATCGCTCGCGTCAGCAGGAACCATCTCGACATCGCGAACGGCCTCATGGCCGTTACCTTCGGCCTTTTCCACCTCATCTACGCTGCCTGCACTTGGCCGCGCGGTGCCGCGCGCGGCGAGCCCGTCGCGAAGCCATGACCCGATGTTCGACTTCGATAAACTCGACCGGACCATCCATGAAAAAGGTCGCCTCGGCATCATGACCCTCCTCGCCACGCGGCCGAGTTGGCCGTTCCAAGACCTCAAGGCGGAACTCGGCATGAGCGACGGAAATCTGGTCACGCATCTGCGCACGTTGCACCAGGCCGGCTATATCGCCGTCACCAAGGAAATCCTCGACCGGCCGCAGACGAGCTACTCTCTCACCGTGAAAGGGCGCGCCGCATTTCAGGAATATCTCGGCGTGCTCGAACAGATCGTGAAAGCCGGACGCCGCTGATTTTTTTTGCATTCAAACTTTGCCACACAAAGCAGTCCCTATGAAGATCAAAATCGCAACCCACTACGGAGTCTGCTTCGGCGTCCGCGATGCCATCGCGCAGGCCGAGCAGCTCGCCGAAAACGTCCCGCTCACGATCCTCGGCGAGCTCGTCCACAACCCCGTCGTCCGTGACCGCCTGGCACGTCGCGGCGTCCGCGAGTCGCGCCTCGCGGACACAAGCAGTGCGAGCACATCGCACGTCATGATCACAGCCCACGGTGCATCCGACACCGCCCGCGAAGCATGGCGGCAATCCGGCGCGACGGTCGCCGACGGCACATGCCCGCTCGTCCGCCACGCACACCAAAAGCTCGCGGCATTCGTTGCGCTCGGCTTCACGCCCGTAGTCATCGGCCAGCGCGGACATACCGAAGTCGAGGGGCTCATCGGCGATTTTCCCGGCGCATTGGTGCTGGAAAATGAGGCCGATATTCTCCACCTCCCACAAGCCGCGCGGCTCGGAATCATCAGCCAGACAACGCAACCGATCGACCGCGTCCGCGCGCTCGTCGAAGCGGTACGGCGTGCGCGACCGGGCAGCGAAATTCAATTCGCCGACACCGTCTGCCAGCCGACAAAAAACCGCCAAATTGCGCTGCAAAAACTGATTGCCGAATGCGACACGATCGTCGTGGTCGGTGGCCGCAATAGCAACAACACGCGCCAGCTCGCCGCCGCCGCGCAGGCCGCCGGGCGCGCCACTTTCCACATCGAAAAGCCCGCCGACATTGATCCTGTCTGGTTCCGCGAGGCCCGCGTCGTCGGCATCACCGCCGGCACATCCACGCTGAAAGAAACGGTCGCGGAAGTCCGCAAACAGCTCGACGAGATCGCAGCGCAGTCCTCCATCGCAAATTCATGAAAGATATCCCCGTTCCCGCTCCGCGCATGAGTTCGCCATACCCGCCACTATCTGCCCAGCCTCCGAAACCGCCCCAGCCGATCGGGAACAGTTTGCTCATCATGCTTGCGGCTCTTTGCATCGGGGACTTTTTACTTTGGCGCGCACGGCCCGGTCTTTCTCTCGCGATTTTCACCGCGATCCTGACGGTGCTCCTCGCCGCCGTGTGCGGCAGAAAAGCAAGCGCCGCGCGCGTGTGGTGCGCCGCGGGTCTGCTGCTGATCGCGTGCGTGCAGACCGCGATCGATATCTGCTTCACGAATGTGGCGGTCGTCATCGCTCTCCTGCTCATTTTGCTCGGTGAGACTTCGTTTGGAAAGCTCCCCGCCGGCTGGGCACGTTGGTGGGAGGCGTTCGTCTCGCTGTGCTGCGCGCCGGGCCGCTGGTTCTGGCTTGCGAACGCGCTGGCGCGACCTGCGGCCGCAGGCGGCGTGCCGGGGCGAAGTCATGCCGCGGCGGCGAGTCGCTGGTTTCGCATCCTCGCACCCGCAGCAGTGCTGACGGTGATCTTCGCGATCCTGCTGGGGCAGGGGAATGCGATCCTCGGCGCTTGGTTTTTTCGCGCGTGGACGGTATTCACGCGCTGGATTGCGAGCTTCGATCTCTCGGCTGAGCGGATCGTCTTTTGGGTCTTCCTCTCGACATTTTTGCTCGCGCTTTTTCGTCCGCGCCCCGGGCCGGACAAAGCGCGTCTTTTCACACAGCCGCCAGGCATCTGGCAGCGGGCCGACCCGACGCTCGCACGCTGGCAGAGCCTCGCGGTGCTCGCGATTTTGAACGTGCTCTTCTTTGTCGCGAACACGATCGACGCGATCTATCTCTGGCATAGTCAGCGAATCCCGGATGGCGTTTTGAACAAGGCGTTTGTCCACGCGGGAACGAACAGCCTCATAACCGCGACGATTCTCTCCGCGCTCGTGCTCTGCGCGATTTTCCAGCAGCAGAGAGCGCTCTCCAGGAACCGTGTCCTGCGCGGACTCGCGCACGTCTGGGTCGTGCAAAATCTCGTGCTCCTCGCCGGCGTCGGCCTGCGGCTCAAGCTCTACTACGACGAGACGCATCTGCTCACGGCAACGCGAATTCACCTCGCGTGCTTTCTCGCTCTGGTCACGCTCGGCTTCCTTTTTCTCGTCCTCCACATCGAGCGCGGGCCGGATTTGCGGCGTCTCATTTGGAGAAATGCGGTGGCTGTTTTCGTCCTTTTTTACGCACTCCAGTTCATCGACACAACGGGCATCGCCGCGCGGTGGAATGCGGGAAAATGGTTGCGCGATCCGGCGTGGGGCCTCGGCTACCCGTATCTCCTGGAGCAGGGTGAGGACGCGTGGCCGTCGTTGTTGAAAGTGGCGGCAGCGGATCGCTCGGAATCCTTTGTGGATGAGGCGCGGACGCAGGTCGGAGAGATTGCGTCCCGCGAGAGCAAGCGGCTGAGTCATCAGGATTGGCGAGAGATTCAGTGGCGTCGCGACCGGAACGCGCGGGAGGTGATCGCCGCCGCCGCCGCAGTGGAGCGACTCGCCCGCTAAGATTGCGGATTTCAGCGGGTCGTGAATGATGCGGCTGCCGAATTCCCGGCAGCCCCAAAACACATCCCCAAATACATGACACCAAATCCGTTCCTCACATCACGCCGCGCCTTTTTGAAAGGGCTCACCGTCACCACCGCTGGCGGCATCATTTTACCCAATATCCTCCGAGCGCAGGACGGCGTGCCGCCGAGCAAAAAGCTCGGCATCGCGTGCATTGGCGTTGGCGGAAAAGGCTGGTCTGACATGGAAGGTGCGGCGAAGGGAAATGAAGTCGTGGCCATCTGCGACGTGGACTCGAACAACCTCGCGAAGGCGGCGCAGAAATTTCCCGGTGCACGGCAGTTTAGCGACTTTCGCAAAATGCTCGATGAAGTGAAATCGATCGACGCCGTGACGGTCTCGACGCCCGACCACGCGCACTATCCGGCGGCGATGCACGCCATCGGACACGGTAAGCACGTCTGCATTCAAAAGCCGCTCGCCAATACGTTGTGGGAGGCGCGGCAGCTTCATCTCGCGGCGAAGAAAAAAGGGGTCATCACGCAGATGGGAAATCAGGGCCACACCTACGACGACAATCGCGTGGTGAAAGAGTGGATCGCCGCCGGTGCGATCGGAAAAGTGAAGGAAGTCCACGTCTGGACGAACCGCCCGATCTGGCCGCAGGGCAAAGAAGTGTCGTTCAAAAAGGGCGAAGTGCCCGCGAATCTCGACTGGCAGCAGTGGCTCGCCGCGACGCCCGATCACGACTACTCGCCCGACATTCATCCGTTCAAATGGCGCGGTTTCACCGAGTGGGGCGCGGGCGCATTTGGCGATATGGGCTGCCATCTCATCGACGCCGCTTCGTATGCGCTCGACCTCGGCGTGCCGCGTTACGTCACTTCGACGAAGGTCGATGACATCACGGACATCGCGTGGCCGACCGGCGCGATCGTGAAGATGGAATTCCCGAACGTGAAGGGTCACGGCGACGTGTCGCTGACTTGGTACGAAGGCAAAAAGCCGGACGGTTCGCCGTTCCTGCCGGAGTTCCCTGCGTCCGTCGATTTGAACGAATACTTCAAGGACAGCGATCCGAAGAAAAGCGGAAAAGCCACGGCGGGCGGCTGGTTCATCGTCGGCACCGAAGGCGTGATAATGAACAAATCCGACCAGGCGAAGAACCCGGAGATTTGGCCAAAACAGCGCCGCGAAGCCTTCCTCGCGCACCCGCCCGAGAAGACGCTCCCGCGCAGCCCGAAAGCCGGAAACCCGCAGGAGGAGTGGGCGCTCGCGATCAAGAACGGCAAGGCGTTCGATTTCATGTCGCAGTTCGATTATTCCGTGCCGCTCACGGAGTTGACGCTCATCGGCGGGCTGTCGATGCACTTCGCCGGACAGCGGCTCGACTGGAATTCCGAGAAGCTCGAAGTGGCGAACGTCGCGGAGGCCAACAAATTCATCAAGCGCGCGAAATATCGCGACGGCTGGGAGTATTCGGCGGACAAAATCTAGGCCCGCACCGCGACCTTTAGCAGTTCACGATGGGGCGGCCAGATTTCTGGCCGCCCCATTTTTTTGCGTGAATGTCTCGAGCAGAAACCGCTCAGAATGCCCAACTCATCGTGGCGCGCAGGCGGTAATCCGGGACGGCTTGGATGCCCGAGTTGCCGCGGAATACTGGCGCGTCGAGTCCCACTTCGGCGGTGAAGTGGTCGCGCCACGTCCCCGCAAATTTCGGCCCGAGATAGACGGTGGTCACGGCCGTGTCCTCGGCTTTCGCACCCCGAAATTTGTCTTCGCCTTTCGTTTCCCCGGAGCAGACGAACTGCGCGCTGAACGTCTCGTTGTCGCGGTCAAACAAAACGACACCGGGGCCGCCATTCCACAGAAAGTCGTTCGCGTATTGGTAGTCGAAATCACCTTCGCTGCGGATCGCATACTGCGCGTCCGCCGCGAAAAACGCGCGCTTCCATTTCACGAAAACGCTCCCGCCGACAATGCCGTCGATCGACCCCGAACCGAGTGCGAGGTCATGCCCATGGATGCCGCTGGGTGTGAGTTCGTGCGAGTGCCCATCACTTTCACCGCCGGAATGGTCGTGGCCTTCCTCGCCCTCCTCAGCAATTCGGTCGCTGTCGCCGGTCGGAAATTTCACACCACCGCTGAGTTTAGCGACGAAAGTGAAATCTTCACCGCGCCGCTGAAACGGCACCCAACTCAACAGCAGCGACGTGTCGCCGATGCCGGAGACGTTGCCATTTTCGATGTGATCCTCAGCAGTGCGGCGGAAGCTGCGGTCGATGTAAGGCACATTCACTTGCAGCCCCAGCGAGCGCGTAAAGTTGAAGCCGACGAAGGCTTGCGTGATCGAGCTGTGGAGATCTTGCCGTTCCTCGTTGTCAATTTTACGGCCGTCGGATTGCAGCGTGCCGTAGCTGGTGAACTGCTCGGAGGTGCCGAGGTAAAAGCCGGCGCGCGGCTCCCACGGATGATTGACGATCGTGCAACCGCAGAGGTCGCAGGCTGCGAGACGGGTCGCGCCGAGGAGAGCCAGCGCGATGGTGGAGGTCAGAATGGTTTTCATTTTGTTGGAATTTGAGCGGCCATGATGGGCCGCGATGATTTTTGAGATGCTGCAGTTTTCTGCCCGCGCGCGAGCGCAGGCGTGGAGTGCGCTCGCATAGGCCGCGAGTCGGATGGAGAGCGCGCCGTCGCTCTCCGAGCGCGAGCAAAGGCACCGAAGGCGCGGTGCCGGAAGAGCCGCGAAAAGCGGCCCGCCAAGGTGCTCCGACCGTTAGCTGAATCGAGGCGGCCTCAAAGCCGGTCGATCTGCGCGACTCACCGCCGAAGCAGACTCGTGCGCCAGTTCGCGCGAGGTTGGTGATGGATAAAAAATACGGGCGGGTTGCTCGTGAATAATTTCGATTTTCCCCACAATAGAAGGGGTCTCGTGCTTCCGTTCATTCGCGTGGCCGCGCTCGATCTTTTTGCACAGCTCGCAGGGGTGCGCGCCGTCGAATGTAGTCTTTACCGCCTCCGTCCACGAGCCCTCGCGCGACTTCTCAACGAGCATCGTCGTCCACGCCACCGATTGCACCACGACCCAGTGCGCACCACAGCCCGTGAGTAGGGCTGCAATGAGCAGGAGACGACCGAATCGAGTGATGCACCGATTCACAACCGCTTCGTAAAAAAGCGGAACGGCCCCGTCAATACCTGCATCCGCTCAGGTTTCGTTCTCTGCGGGTACACCGCTGCGTTCTCGTTCCCCTTGGAGTTCTTTCACATCCTTCTCAATCAACGTGATGATGTAATTGCTCAACGACCTGCGATCCTTTTTCGCTCTGATTTTTGCGAGTTCCAAGAGATCTTCTGGGCAGCGAAAGGCGGTGTATTTGCTCATTGATTGATCAATTCGCAAGCAGTTGTCCCTCGATTTCAAGGCAGCTCGCGGTTTGATAAAGATATCGCAACTGCCGGTGTGCGCGGTCGGGTGATCGCCCTCATTCGAGAGCGCAATCACTCCTCGCGAGGCCGATAGTTCGCCACGAACTCGGCGCGAAATTCCGCGAATGTTCCCGCTTCGATCTCATTCCGCACGCGCGCCATGAGGTTGAGATAAAAGTGGAGGTTGTGCAGCGTGATGAGACGAAGCCCGAGGATCTCCTCGGCCTTGACAAGATGCCGTAGATAGCCGCGCGAAAATTGCCGGCATGCGGGGCAGTCGCACCCGTCCTCGATCGGGCCTTTGTCGAAAATGAACGGCGCGTTTTTGAGATTGATTGTGCCGCCCGCGGTGAAGGCCGTGCCATTCCGCGCCAACCGCGTCGGCAGCACGCAGTCGAACATATCCACGCCGCGCGCCACCATTTCCACCATCTGCGGCGGCGTCCCGAGGCCCATCGCGTAGCGTGGCTTGTCTGCGGGTAGGAAGGGCTCGCTCGACTCCACCGCCGCCATCATCTCCACCTCCGGTTCGCCGACGCTAACCCCGCCGATCGCGTATCCGTCGAACCCGAGCGCCACCAGCGCCTCTGCGCTGTGCCGCCGGAGATCGGAAAAAGTCGCGCCTTGCACGATGCCGAATTTCATTCCTGGCGTCGGCACCTCCTTGCATTTCGCGGCCCACATCAGCGTGCGGTCGAGGCTCTTTGCGGCGTAGTCGTGCTCGCACGGGTAGGGGGGGCATTCGTCGAAAAGCATCGCAATGTCGCTGCCGAGGGTAGCCTGGATTTCCATCGCCTCTCGCGGCCCGAGAAAGCATGGCGCGCCGTCGAGGTGATTCTGAAAATGCACTCCTTCGTCCGTGATCTTCCGCAGCCGCGCGAGCGAGAAAACCTGAAACCCGCCGGAGTCCGTGAGGATCGGGCCGTCCCACGACATGAAATTGTGCAGTCCGCCAAAGTGCCGCATCACATCCATGCCGGGCCGGACGAAAAGGTGATACGTATTCCCCAAAATGACGTGCGCCTGGAGTTCTCGCAGCTCCGCGGGCGACACGCCTTTCACCGTTCCCTGCGTGCCGACGGGCATGAAGATCGGCGTCTCGATCACGCCATGCGCTGTCGTGAGTCGGCCGCGTCGGGCTTTCGATTTTGGGTCAGTCGCGAGGAGTTGAAACATTCGACTCGAAACCTACCGCTCACGCCCCGCGCGGCAAGATCACCGCAGTGCGCGTGCCGTTTCCTCCGTTTCCACGAGCGATAAAAACACGTCTTCCAGAGCCCCGCTTTCCGCACTCGATCGCCGCAGCTCCGCGACCGTCCCGAGCGCGATCAACCGCCCGCGATGGATGATTCCCACACGATCCGCAACTTCCTCCGCCACGCTGAGCTGATGCGTGGAGAGGAAAATCGTCATGCCAGCGCGCGAGCGATCCCGCAGCTCGTCTTTCACGATGCGCGCGTGCCGCGGATCGAGTCCCACCATTGGCTCGTCAATCACCAACACTCGCGGCTCGTGTAATAGCGCGGAGGCGATCACGAGCCGCTGCTTCGTCCCATGACTGAGGTTTTCGGTCAACTCATGCGCCGATTCCGCGAGGTGAAGCTTCTCGAACAACTCTCCAGTCCGTTGCGATACGAGTTTTCGATCAAGTTCGAAGATGTCGCCGACAAACCGCATGAATTCCGCCGACGTCAGCTTGTCGTAAAGGAATGGAAAGTCCGGCACGTAAGCGAGTTGCGCCTTCGCCCGCTCCGGCTCACGCTGGATGTCGAAGCCGCCGATCACGACTTGTCCCGAAGTCGGCTGGAGTAGTCCGGCGAGCATCTTGATCGTCGTAGTTTTCCCAGCCGCATTCGGTCCGAGAAACGCGAAAAATTCTCCCTGCTTGATCTCAAGATCCAGTCCCTCGACCGCAGTGAGTGCGCCGAAGCGTTTTGTGAGCGAGCGGGCTGAAATCAAGGTGTCATCAATGTTTGAGAGCGTTCGAGGCCGCCAGCTCTGAATTCAAAATTCCCCGCTATCCGGCGTTAGCGTATAGCCCATGAATGTTTTCACCGCGAGGATTTGCCCGATCTGACTCACTTGAATTTCGAGCAGCGTCTGCCCGCTTTGCCGCACCGCAATGAGATAGGTCTCCACCTGCTCATCTCGCATTTTAAGTGACGACTGCTGCGCGATGACTTCCGGCTTCGCACTGTTTTTACCGCCAACAGTGCGCAGCAGCATCGGGTCCATTCCGAAGTGCTCCATCGCGGCCCGCGCTCCCGCTTCGTCGAGGGTGAAAGTCTCATCCTCCAGCACCTCCTCGCGCGTTTTCCAAAGCACATGCGCCAGTCGCCCGCCCGCGTCGATCGTCAGGTCCACGCGATACGCCTCCGGTTCGTGCATCGTGAAGCCGAACGTCACACGCTGAAGCTCAAAGTCGTGATTCAGCGCGAACCCGCCGTCCCACGAAAACCGCTGCTTCGGCATTTGCGGGAAGCGCAGTTGCAGATTTCCGATGAACTCCAAAACGCGCTCGCCGCTCGCCACTTCGACCCGCGGACGCAGCCGCAGATAACCCACCCGCTGGCCATCGGAGACGATGTTCAAATCCGACGACTGCTCATGCAGAAAGAGCAGCTTCAGCACATGCTCGACCGGCACGATCGTGAGCCGCGACGCGCCCGGATGCAGCTCCGTCCGCACTAGCAGCGCCGTCATCGTGAGCCAAAAGGCGACGATCGAGAGCGGGAGGATCCGGGATAACATTCGCGTGAAATAATGCACGCCGTGCCGCGCGTGTCGCCTGTTTGCTTCGTGGTGGACAGCTCCGCGCGGCATTTGCAGCATCGCCACCCGATGCGCGAATACCTCGATCTCCTCCGTCTCGTGCACGATCGTGGAGTGGAAAAATCCGACCGCACCGGCACCGGCACGCGCTCGATTTTCGGGGCCCAGGCGCGCTTCGATCTCTCGCGCGGCTTTCCGCTGCTCACCACGAAAAAGGTGCACCTGCGCTCAATCATTCACGAGCTCCTCTGGTTTCTGCGCGGTGAGACGAACGTTAAATATCTCCGCGAAAATGGCGTCACGATCTGGGACGAATGGGCAGACGCCGAAGGAAATCTCGGGCGCGTCTATGGCGCGCAGTGGCGGGACTGGCGCACCGCCGACGGGCGCGCGCTCGACCAAATCGCGCAGGTGATTTCACAGATCAAAAGCAACCCGGACAGCCGCCGCCACATCGTCACCGCGTGGAATCCCGGCGAGGTCGATCGCATGGCGCTCCCTCCGTGCCACGCTCTGTTTCAATTTCACGTCGCCGCCGGTCGTCTGAGCTGTCAGCTCTACCAGCGGAGCGCCGACATTTTTCTCGGCGTGCCTTTCAATATCGCCAGCTACGCGTTGCTCACGCTCATGGTCGCGCAGGTCTGCGATCTCTCGCCCGGCGACTTCGTCCACACATTCGGCGACCTTCATCTTTACTCGAACCACATCGACCAGGCGCGCCTCCAGCTTTCGCGTGAACCGCGACCGCTTCCGGCCATGACGCTGAATTCCGCGGTGCGCGAGATCGACGCGTTCACTTTCGAGGACTTCACGCTCACTGGCTACGATCCGCACCCCGGCATCAAGGCTCCCATCGCCGTTTGAAATTGCGATGAAAGCGATTGCCGCAATGTCGCTCAACCGCGTGATCGGCCGCGACGGCGCGATTCCCTGGCATCTGCCCGCCGATTTCAAGTGGTTCAAAAAACTGACGCTAGGCGGCTTCGTCATCATGGGGCGTAAGACTTTCGCCAGCCTCGGGCGTCCGCTGCCTGATCGCACAAATGTCGTCCTCACGCGCACGCCGCGACGACTCGCCCGCGATCCGAAATTTCGCGAGACCTTTGGCCCCGCGATCGTCGGTGGATGGGTGCCACGCATCGGCCGCGCGGGATATCAACTTGGGTTCAATCGTCTTGCCGCGCGCGATGTCTGGCTCGTGAAAAGCCTTCCGAAGCTCGTTGCCGCCTTCCGCCGCGAGTTGCCGTCCCGTGAGGTTTTCGTCATCGGCGGTGCTGAAATTTACGCGCAACTGCTGCCTCACTGCACCGACCTGTATCTCAGCATCGTCCAGCGTGAAGTCGAAGGAGACGCGCATTTCCCGCCGTTCGAGGAGCGCTTTGAGAAAGTCGAAACCGTGCTGCAAGAGGCGGAATTCCATGTTGTTCATTTCCGAAACCGTGAAATCACGCCATGACAGCCGTGCCGCTTTGCTCATTGATCTTCGGCTGCCTCGCACTTCTTCACCCCACCATTTCCGTGGCTGAAAATCGCGCCGACTCGAAGCGAAACCCCGTCCTGCTGATTCACGGCATCAAAGATACAGGGCGAAAAATGGAACGGATGGCGCGATACCTCCAAGAGCGAGGCTGGGATGTCGAGACCATCACGTTGCGGCCGAGTTGGGGACAACTCGGCCTCGACGAACTCGCGCAGCAAATCGCGGCGCATACGGATGCCAAATTTGCGCGTGGACAGAAGTTCGACATCGTCGCATTCAGCATGGGCGGGCTGGCTGCGCGCTTTTATCTCCAGCGGCTCGGAGGCCTCGAGCGCGTGGAGCATTTCATCACCCTCGCGACCCCGCACCACGGCACGTGGATGGCCTACACGCTCCCAAACAAGGGTGGCCGGCAAATGCGTCCGCGCAGCGCATTTCTCCGCGACCTCGCAAGCGACGAAGCGCGATTGAGTCAGGTGAAGTTCATCAGCATCTGGACGCCGCTCGACCTGATCATCCTCCCGCCGCGCAGCTCGGAAATCGCCTCCGCACGTAACGCCAAAATGTGGATCGCGCTGCACCCGCTCATGGTCTGGCAGCCGGGCCCGCTCCGCGCCGTCGCCGCCGCGCTCCGCGAATGACGCGTCTCACCAAAGCGTCTTGATTTCGTAATCCCCAAATGCCCCGTCCGACGTGATGACAGTGAAACCCTCCACATCCGACTGCGCTATCAGCATCCGGTCGAATGGGTCGCGATGATGCAGCGGTAGCTCGGCGAGGCGCTCGGCATGACTGAGCCGGATCGGCAGCAGTTGGAGCCCATCCTGCATCTGGGCTTTCGCAAACTCAGCAATACTCATCTCCAAATCCAATTTCCCGATGCCAGACTTGATCGTCATCTCCCAAACGCTGGCGATCGAAAGCCAAATCTCCGATTCACCGTCTTCGAGAATCTTGCGAGCACGACGGCTCAGTTTCTCAGGGTCGCGCCACGACCAAATGAGGACGTGAGTATCTGCGAGGTATCTCACATGTAGTCCTTGAAGTCCTCGAGCGGTGCGTCGAAATCCGGTGCCATCCATCCTTTGCCCCGACCCTTTCCCAAGACCCGAATTTTCTTTGCCGGCGCAGCGATCGGCCGGATTTCGGCGATCGGTTTGCCGTGCTTGGTTACGTAGAAAGTCTCCCCGTGCGCGACCTTTTGCAGGATCGAGGAAAGATGAGTTTTCGCCTCAAAGGCACCGACTTCCTGCACCCGTACCGAGACGATTTCTTCCTGCTCGTATTTCACCGGTTTTTGCTTCTCTTTCATGCCGACTAGTCTGAACGACTGGTTGAAACACGCAACCCCCTTTTTAAGAAATCTGCGGCAGCAGGATCCCCAGCAGTTCGCTGATCTTCACCCGTTCCTGCTGTGCGTCGTCGCGATGGCGGAGCGTGACCGTCCCCGCCAAGTCCGGCCCGTTTTCGCCAATCGTGTCGAAGTCAATCGTGAGGCAAAACGGCGTCCCGACTTCATCCTGTCGCGCGTAACGCCGGCCGATTGCGCCCGTCTCGTCGTAGAAACAATTCATGTGCCGTTTGAGCGTCTCATGCACCTCGCGCGCCTTTGCCACGAGTTCCGGTTTGTTCTTGAGAAGCGGGAAGATGCCGACTTTCACCGGCGCGATGCGCGGATGAAATCGCAGCACTGTGCGCGATTCGGGCTTGCCGTTCACATCCACCTTTTCCTCCTCGTGATATGCGGCAGCCAAAATCGCGAGCGCCAGCCGATCAAGGCCGGCAGAGGGTTCGATGACATGAGGCACGTAAAGCCCCTTGAAAAGTTTCTCGCAAAATTCCGCTGCCGCCCCGCGCGCTTCTTCCTCGGGCTTCGCATTTTTCACAGCGCGCTCGACCCACTCCGCCGTTACTTTTGCGAATAGCGCGGACTTGGCCGCATCGTCGAGTTTGTTCGCCGCTGCGCGAAGTTCTTCGTCAAAGATTTCCTGCGTCTTGCCGCTGTGCTTTTGGTGCTGCGAAAGGTCGAACGACCCGCGCGCTGCGATGCCTTCGAGTTCGTCAGTGCCAAATGGAAACTTGAATAAAATATCCACGCAGGCGCGCGCGTAGTGGGCGAGTTCCTCTGGAGTCTGCCAGTGGTAATCGAGCACATCCATGTCGAGCCCGATGCTTGCGTAGTAGGCCGTGCGCTGCGCCACCCAGTATCGGTGCCACATCTCCCAACCCCAATTCGGCTGCGGCGCGGAGAGATCGGCGACGTCGCTCCACACAGCGACGGAGCCGTGCAGAAGCTGGATCGCCTCGTCCGGCGCGATGAAAAACTCGAGTTCCATTTGCTCGAATTCGCGCGAACGAAACGTGAAATTCCGCGGCGTCACTTCGTTGCGAAACGCCTTGCCGATCTGGCAAATCCCGAACGGCACTTTCTGCCGCGACGAGTCCACGACATTCTTGAACTGCGCGAAGATTGCCTGCGCGGTCTCGGGGCGGAGATACGTCTTATCCGCCTCCGACGCCGTCGCGCCGACGAAGGTGTGAAACATCAGATTGAAGGGCCTTGGCTCGGTAAGCTGTGATCCGTTCTCAGGATTATAAGCACGGGTGTTCTCAACCTTCGCGGTTGTTTCGCCAGCCAGCGTCGGGTTGTTCAAACCGCGCATGGTGTAAAACTGCATGGCGACTTTACGCGCGCTTTCAGGCGGCTTTCCCTGTCCCAGCAGTACGCTGAAGGGAATTTCTCTCTCTGGGGAAAGGAAACTCTCGATCGAGTCCCGGCGGGAATCATCAACAGCGCGCCATGTGTCGAGAGTTGCTCGGAGAGCGCTCAGCCAGTCCGCGCTATTCTTTCGTGCCTTCTGCAGTTCGTTCCAGAATTGTTCCGAGTGGACATTCACTTCTTTGAGAATTGGGACGACATCGTTGTGATAGATTTTCCGGATGTCCTCGTCGCTTTGCTCACCGCTTGCGCCAGTCCACGAGTAAATAACTCCTGACTGCGGCTCAATGTGATCGGCACGAAAGCGCTTCTGCGTCACCAAGCAGTCGCTCATCGGGTCGCTGAATGTGTCCACGTGGCCGGAGGCTTTCCAGATCGCCGGGTGCATGATGATCGTGGCGTCGAGGCCGACGACATCCTCGCGTTCGCGAGTCATCGCGCGCCACCAGGTGTCGCGCAGATTGCGCTTCAGCTCCGCGCCGAGCGGACCGTAATCCCAGAACCCATTCAACCCGCCGTAGATTTCGCTCGATTGAAAAATGAAGCCGCGCCGCTTGCAGAGGCTGACGATTTTTTCCATGCGATTCGGTGCGGTGGCGGGCTGGCTCATAGGGGCGGGAAGGTGCGCAGGGGAGGGGAGGCGGCTCAAGATGAAAGTCTCCCCGGATGGCGCGCGAGTTCGCACTTCTGAGCATCCGCTTCTCGTGTATCTTCCCACGCATGGCCCGATACGAAACCTACCGATCCAACGCCGCCGAAGCGCCACTCATGCGCAAATGGATTCTGCGCGCGCTGCTGATTTCGCTGCTGCTGCACGCCGCGCTCTTCGTGTTTTTTCAGCTCAAAAAGCTCGACCATTTTAACTTCAACGCCGGCGAGCAGCTCGCACCTCCACGCTTCGTCGTGAACAAAGTGACCATCGATCCCAAGCTGCTACAGGATCCCGAGGAAATTCGCGTGAAGCTGCCGGCGAAATTGCCGAACCAGCGAATTGCGATCCCGAACGAGAAGCCGGAGATCAAAGAGATCGATCTCAAGCCACAATCGACCGAGATCGCTTCGCCGCTGCTCACGGACAAGCCGAAATCGACGCCGCTGGATTGGGACGCCATCGCAAAGACCGACGCAGCGAGCGCCGGGCGCTCGGACAAAGAGCTCGGCTCAATCGCGACAGCGCTGCTGAACAACAGCGTGAAATCTCCGCGCCAGCCGACGATCACACTGCCGCCTGGGAGCAAGGATGGTGACGGTATCGGTGGCAACGAAGGTGTGCCTGGGCGGCAGTCGATTCAGGATGCGCTTGCGAATTTCGGTGCTCCAGGCGCGAGCGACAAGCCGGTCGCGATGCCCGGAGGCGCGCTTTTTTCACACGACCAAGCGGAACTCCGACCGGAGGCTCTCGACGCGCTCAAGAAGCTCGGCCAGCTCATCTCGCTTTACCCGGACGCGACTTTCGTTATCAGCGGGCATACGGATTGGACGGGCTCTCAGGATTACAATCTGCGGCTCAGTGAGCGGCGCGCGGAGGCCGTGCGGGACTGGCTCGTCGGCACTATGCACGTTGCTCCGGATCGGATTCAGACACTCGGGAAGGGCAGCGCCGATGCGATCGTCCCGGCGGAGAAAAGCGTCGATGAACAGCAGCCGAATCGGCGCGTCGAGATCGTGATCAAGACGAACAAGGCAACCAAGAGGTGACCGCGCGGCTCGGCTGAGGTGATCGCTTCACGAAACGAAATTCGCGGCGAGGCAGTCGCGTGCCATTACGACGAACTCGACGAATTTTACCGCGACGTTTGGGGCGAACACGTCCACCACGGGCTATGGCTCCGCGGAAATGAATCGCGCGAAGTGGCGGTGCGCCAGCTCGTCGAACTCGTCGCCCGCGAGGCGCGAATCGAGCGCGGGAGCCGCGTCTGCGACATCGGCTGCGGTTACGGCGCGACGGCGCGGATGCTCGTCGAGGATCGCGGCGCGGAAGTCTCAGCGATCACGATCTCCCCGCGCCAGCACGCATTCGCTCAGACTCGCGCAGACGGGCGCGCGAATCCCGAGTGGCATCTCGGCGACTGGCTCGGCAACGATTTTCCCAGAGAGTCGTTCGATGCCGCATTCGCGATCGAGAGTTCCGAGCACATGGCGGACAAGCCGCGCTTTTTCACCGAAGCGCTCCGCGTACTGCGCCCCGGCGCGCGGCTAGTCGTCTGCGCGTGGCTTTCCTCCGAGCATCCCAGCGCCCGCGCCGAGCGGTGGTTGCTGGAGCCGATTTGCCGCGAGGGGCGCATGCCCGGGATGGGGAGCGCGAGCGAATATCGGCGACTCGGCGTCGAGGCTGGCTTCGAGTGCGAGCGCGTCGAAGACGTCTCCGATCGCGTCTCGCGCACCTGGCCGACCATCGTCCTTCGCTTTGTGGTAAAGCTCGCGAGCCGACCGAGCTATCTGAAATTCCTCTTCAACCGCCACGCGGGGAACCGCGTCTTCGCGGTCACGATCCTCCGCATCTGGATCGCCTACCGAGTCGGCGCGATGCGGTACGGCGTCTTCACTTTTGTGAAATCCGCAGCGCGCGCGGAAAACATTTGACGCTCCCGAAGAGCGCGCTACTTTCCGCGCTACTTTCATCAAGAGTGACCGAGGGACTGGCCCGTTGAAGTCACGGCAACCGCTCCGAAGCAGTTCAAACTGCGGCGGAGGACCAGGTGCCAAATCCAGCTCCAGCGCAGATTTTGCAAAGTCGCGAGACTTTCAAGAAAAGCGGTGGGGAAAAGATGAGACGGAGCTCGCAGCCTCTGCTGCGGGAATTCCATCGTCGCCGAATGATCGCTTGCGATCTCTGGGTGAAAGCGACCACGCATCTATGGACAAACCATTCTTCAGCAACCTCAAGTGCCGCGAGTGCGGCCAGCTTTACCCAAAGGAAGCGATCCACGTCTGCGACTTCGATTTCGGCCCGCTCGAGGCGGCTTACGATTACGAGGCGATCGGCGCGGTGCTCACGCGCAAAGTCATCGAGTCACGCCCGCAGTCCATGTGGCGATACCGCGAGCTGCTCCCGATCGACGGCGAGCCGACTGTCGGTGCGCAGGTTGGATTCACGCCGCTCGTGAAGGCCGACCGGCTCGCGAAGGTCCTCGGCATCCGTGAGCTCTACATCAAAAACGATACGGTCAACTACCCGACGCTCTCGTTCAAAGACCGCGTCGTCTCTGTCGCGCTGAGCCGCGCGCGAGAGCTGGGATTCACGACCGTCGCGTGCGCCTCAACTGGCAATCTCGCGAACTCCGTCGCGGCGAATGCCGCGAGCGCGGGCCTGAAAAGCTACGTGCTCATCCCCGCCGATCTCGAGCAGGGGAAAGTGCTCGGCTCGCTCGTGTATGGCACGAACGTCGTCTCGATCCGCGGCGCCTACGACCAGGTGAACCGCCTCTGCTCCGAGATCGCGGGCAAATACGGCTGGGGCTTTGTGAATGTGAACCTCCGTCCGTATTACGCCGAGGGGTCGAAGACGATGGGCTTTGAAATCGCCGAGCAGCTCGGCTGGCGACTGCCTCAGCACACTGTCATCCCGATGGCCAGCGGCTCGCTCCTCACGAAAATCGACAAGGCGTACAAAGAGTTCACGCAGCTCGGGCTGGTGGAAAATGCGCCTTATAAAGTGTATGGCGCGCAGGCCAGCGGATGCTCGCCGATCAGCACCGCGATGAAGCGCGGCACCGACATCGTGAAGCCCGTGCCGAAGCCGCAGACCATCGCGAAGTCCCTCGCCATCGGCACCCCCGCCGACGGCTACTACGCGATCCACACGATGAAGCGCACCGGGGGCACCGCGGAGGAGTGCACCGACGAGGAGATTGTCGAAGGCATCCGCCTGCTTGCGGAATACGCGGGCATCTTCGCCGAGACCGCGGGCGGCGTCACTGTCGCATGCGCGAAGAAGCTCATCGCCAGCGGAGTCATCCCGAGTGGCGATAGCGCGGTGCTCTGCATCACCGGGCACGGACTGAAAACGCAGGAAGCCATCCTCGACAAATGCGGCGCACCGCGTGTGATCAGCCCGAGCCTGCGCGAATTCGAAGACCAAATCTACCAACCCGACACCGCAGCCGCCGTGTGAAGCGGCCAACCTTAAAATCCCAAATCCCTATGCCATCCGTCCTCATCCCCACACCGCTCCGCAAACTCACTAACGAACTCGAGACCGTGCAGGCCGCGGGCGCGAACGTCGGCGAGCTCCTCGACAACCTCGACCTCGCATTTCCCGGCTTGAAGAACCGCGTGTGCGACGAGCAGGGAAACGTCCGCCGCTTCGTGAATGTGTATGTCAACGGCGAAGACATCCGCTTCCTCGAGGAGCGCGCCACACCGGTCGCCGAGACCGATGAAATCAGCATCGTGCCCGCCATCGCCGGCGGCTAGGCGCCCGCTCTCCATTCTCAACTCCCAACTCTCAACCTTCCCAAAATGGCTGAAGATAAAACACGTTTGTGGCTCATGTTCCCGACCCGGCTCATCACGCGGCCGATCGTCTGGGAGCTCGGCAAAAACTTCGAACTCGTAACCAACGTGCGGCAGGCGAGTGTGACGGATGAAGTCGGTCTCGTCTCGCTCTCGCTGGCGGGCGAGCGGGATGAGATCAAGAAGGCGATCGCCTGGCTCGAGGAGTTGGGAGTGAAAGTCGAACCCGTCGAGATCAACACGATCGAAGGGTGAGTGCCGCTTCCCTGAGCGGCGGCTACACTTCGACTTGATCCGCTCGTGCGGGAGCGAGCCCGGCCTTTTTTATCGTCTTCAGAACGCCGAGGTAGCGGCCCAGGAAGGGGAGTCCGCCGAGGGCGGGGAGGAGGTATCGGGCGGTGCAGAGGAGCCCGAGGGCGAGGGCGGTGGGGGTGGCGAAGTAAGGGGCGTAGAGGGCGACGAGTGCGCCATCGCGCGTGCCGGCGCCGCCGAATGTGGGCACGGGGAGTAGCCCGGCGAGGATCGCGAGTGGGGAGAGCGCGAGGTTGCGGATGAATGGGACGCTGGCGCGGAGGGCGAGGATGAACATCCAGATTTGCAAGAGGTGCAGGAACCAGATGAAGACGGAGGTGGCCGTGACTTTGAAGAGACGCGCTTTGCTCGACCAGAAGTAGTCGTGCATCTCACTCCATGAGCCCGCGAACTTTGCAAGCGTTGCGCCGATCTTTTTCGGCGCGAAGCGCTCGGCGAGATGGAAGAAAAATGTGGCGAAGCGCTTTGATCCGAGTAGCAGACAGCCGAGGGAAAACATTCCCACAACAACCGCGGTCATAAGCCAGAAGACAGCGTCTTTCCTCGGATAAAGCGCGAGGCCGAAGACGCACCAGAGCAGCAGCGAGAGCATGTCACACGACTTCTCGAAGACCACGAGAGAGAGCGCGAGCGAGCCGCTGAGTCCGCTTCGGTCGCGCATGAAGTAGGCCTTTGCGATGTCGCCCATCTTCGACGGGAGGATGAGATTCAGCACGCTGGCTACGAGGATGAGGCGGTTGGCTTCGCCGAAGCCGAGCTGGCCTGTGCGCGGCATGAGCTCTTGCAGGCGCCACGAGGTGAAGAGCGTGAGCGGGACGACCATGCCGAGGCTGATGGTCATCCAGTGGCCGTCGCAATTTCGGAAAATTGCTAGGAGCTGCGCGCGGTTTGCGGGGCCGATTTTCCAGTAGATGAACGCGAGGATCGCGACGCTGATGAGGAGCGAGAGGACTTTTTTCAAAACTCAAAAGACGCGTTCGACGCGCAGCGGGTCGCCGTCGTTTAGGGAGCGCATCTGGTCGGTGAGATCTAGCCAGGGCTGGAGCTGGCCGGCCTGATACGTGCGGCTCATGACAACGTAGATGGAGGTCTGGAGAGCGCCGATGCCAACGGCGCGGACTTTGTCCCACGACGACGCGGTGAGTTCGTCGGTGACTTTCAGTTGGCCGCCTTGCCACGTGAGTGTGCGGGTGAATTTCAGCGGCGCGGATTTTTTACCGGTGATGAGGATGCGCTGGAGGATTTTGCGAATGAGATTCGGGAAGAAGCGGCCCGCGGTGAACATGAGGGCGCGCAGGACGATGAGGTTGAAGGTTGTCATCTGCTTGGCTTTCGCCCAGCCGAGCTTGCCGCGGATGGTGATGGCGTCGGGCGCGAGTTCGACGTCGTATTTTCCAACGAGGTGGGCCACGGCGTTGCGGATTTTCTTGCCGTCGATGACGACGGAGAATTGCGTGTCGGAGTGCGCGAGATGGCCGTCGGCGAAGTATTTGAAGACGCCGCCTTTGTTGAGTGCGAGGTAGAGCGCGGTGCCGCCGCGGCGGTCGATGACGATGCCGGCGTTCTTGAAATGCACGCGTCCGTCGGGGCGGGGGACCGGCGTGGGACGTGCCGCGACGAAGTGCCGATACGCGAGCAGATAGCTCCAAGTGTGGTGACCGATGATGTGGTCATCGGCGTAACACGAGCCCAGCCCGGCGGAGAGCCCGGCGAGGAAGCGGTCGTTGATCTCGAGCGCCTCGGGGAAAAGCTCGCCGGCGAGTTCGAAGCCGTGTGGGAAAAAGTTGTAGGTGTTGCGGCTCGTGTATTCGCCACCGAATGAGCCGTCCGGATGCACGAACTCGCCCGCAAACGTGATCGCCGTTTTCAGCGCCGCAGCGATTTTTTCGGAAGGCGCGAGCGCGTGGAGTTGTGCGAGTAGGCCGATCGTCAACGTGTGGTAGCCGGGGTCGCATCCCTCGTATTCCTGAAACCATCCCTCCTCGTTTTGCCAGTCGAAGACGCGCGCCAGCCGCTTTGCCTTCAACTTGTCCCAGCGATCGCTGGAGAAAAGTCGGCCCGCTTTTTCCAGACACAAAACGATGAGGGCCTGATGATTCGTCAGCCGCCCGCTCTCGTGGTGACCGGCGAGCCAGTCTGCGCGCTTGCTGAAAAAGTCAAGCATCTCGGCGTCGTGGAGTTCGAGCAATTCGTAGCTCTCCATGCAGGCGAGCAGCGAGAAAGCAGCGGCACCAGCGGCTTTCTCGAATGGAAAATAATCGTCGCATGAGCCGTCGGGATGCGCGCTTCGGGCGGCGTAAAGAATGCCCGCCTCGACCCATTCCTTCATCGCCGACTGGAGATAAAACGCGTTGCCCGGAATCTCGAGCGAGTAGGCGAGCGCCAGCGGCCAGACGAATTCCGCCGCCATGCCGCTCGGGAAATCGATGATCTTGTAGTGCCAGAAATTCCGATCGAAGCAGCCGTAAGTCGGCGAGTGCGCGTTGCGATCCTGGAGCGTCAGGATTTTCGGAATCTGCGCCAGAGCCTCGCGGGCAAAGAGGTCGCGGTTCATCGGTATTCCATGCGCTTCACGCGGAGTTGAATGTCTTCGAGGAGTTTGCGGTTCACTGCGACGACGTCGGCGACGATCCCGAAAATCCAGAGCTGCACTCCGATGAGGATGAAAATCGCCGCGAGAATGAGGCTCGGCACGCGGGCGCGCTCCGGCGTGCTTTCATAGAGGACGATCCAGCGCACGCCGATCGCGAAGCCGAGCCCGAATGGCACCGCGCCGACACATGTGAAAAAGCGCAGCGGCTTGTACGTGATGAAGATGCGCATGATCGTGAGGATCGAGCGCTGGATGTAGCTGCTCATCGACTTCATCAAGCGCGACGGACGCAGGAATTCATTGGTGCGGATCGAGACAGAGCGGACGGACATGCCTTTTTGCCCGGCTTGGATGATCGTCTCGAGCGTGTAGGTGTATTGCGAGAAGACGTTGAGTTGCATCGCGGCGTCGCGAGTCATCGCGCGGAAGCCGCTTGGCGCATCGGCCACATCGGTTTTGCTCGCGACGCGGACGACCCAGCTCCCGGTCTTTTGCAGCGCCTTTTTGAGCGGGGAAAAGTGGGCGATTTCCGAGATAGGCCGCTCGCCGACGACGATCTCAGCTTCGCCCGACAAGATCGGTGCGATGAGTTTTGGAATGTCGTCGGCGCAATACTGATTGTCGGCATCGGTATTCACGATGATGTCCGCGCCCGCCCGCAGACAGGCGTCGAGCCCCGCAATAAAGCCTCGCGCGAGCCCCTGATGCGATCCGAGATCGACGATGTGATCGACCCCGCACGTCCGCGCGACGGCGACGGTTTCGTCGCTGCTCCCGTCATTGATAATGAGCCACTCGACCGAGTCCACGCCGGCGACCGTGCGCGGCAGCGCGCCCAGCGCGATGGCGAGGGTGCCCGCCTCGTTGAAGCACGGCATCTGGATGATCAACTTTTTCAAGGCGCGCGATGCTGCCCCGCGCGGCGCAGACGGTGAAGTAAACTTTTTGAGCATCGCCGAGTGGCCGGGTGCGATTGACGGAGCTATGAGTGGCTGCTAGGTTCCGCGCACTTTTCCGAGAAACCCCTGGTCTATAGCTCCCATGCTCGATCGCCAAGTCCTCGTCCTCAACCGCCTGTGGCAGGCGATCAATGTCTGCTCCGTGAAGCGGGCATTCACGCTGCTTTGCGCGGGTCATGCACAGGTCGTGTATGCGGATGAGGAGAAGAACTTTCTGACGCACGATTTCGAGAGCTGGCGCGACTTTTCCACACGCGAGCCGCACGAGGAGATGGTGCATACGATCTCGTTCAAGATCCGCATCCCGAGTGTGATCGTGTTGCTGCTCTTTGATCGGATGCCGCGGAAAGAGGTGAAGTTCACCCGCTACAACATCTTCGAGCGCGACAAGAATACGTGCCAATACTGCGGCAAGGTCTTCGATCGCAAGGAGCTGAATCTCGACCACGTCATCCCGCGCGACAAAGGCGGGGGGACGACTTGGGAAAATATCGTTTGCTCGTGCATCCCGTGTAACACGCGGAAAGGCAACCGCCTCGCACATCAAGTTGGGATGCACCTCATCCGCAAGCCGGTGCGGCCAAAGTGGCGGCCGTTCGTGCACATCACCTTCGACACCCAGCTCCATGAGAGCTGGCGGCACTTCATCGACCTGGCGTATTGGAACGTCGAGCTGGGCGACTAGCTACTCAGTGGCTACGTGGCCGCGGATGTCCATGGGGACGAGGGCGGGACGCAGCATGGTGAGGATGGGCTGGGGAAAGACTCCGAAGAAGATGGTGCCGAAGATGAGGGCGCCGATAGTCAGGCGGGTGAGGGGGGCGATCTGGATGCGGGTGTCGTCGGTGGGCTCGCTCCAATACATCGCGGCGACGATGCGGAGGTAGTAGTAGAAGCCCGCGCCGACGGTGATGACGCCGATGGCGACGAGGACGAAGTGGTGGGCTTTGACGGCGGCGGCGAAGATGAGGAGCTTGCCTAGGAAGCCCGCAGTGAAAGGGATGCCGGCGAGTGAGAGCATCGCGATGAGCATTCCGAAGGCTAGGAACGGGGAGCGTTTTCCCAGGCCGTTGAAATGGATGATGTCGTCGCCGCGCGAGTGGTTTGCGACCACGACCATGACTAGGAACGTGAGCAGCGTCATGAGCATGTAGCCGGCGAGGTAGAAGGCGACGGCGGTGTCGCTCGTGCCGAAGCTCGTGGGAGCTGCGCCGATGCTGGCGACGCCGATGAGCAGGTAGCCTGCGTGAGCGATGCTGGAGTAGGCTAGGAGTCGCTTGAGGTTGTCCTGCGGGAGCGCGGCGAGGTTGCCGTAAAGGAGACTTAGTGCGGAGAGGACGACCAGCGTGGCGATGATTTTCGGGCCGATGAGGGGCAGGCTGATGAAGGGCTGGAGGACGCGGATGAGGACGATGAAGCCGGCGGCTTTGGACCCGATGGAGAGGAAGGCGGTGATGGGTGTGGGTGCGCCTTGATAGACGTCGGGGACCCAGAATTGGAAGGGGGCGGCGGCGACTTTGAAGCCGAGGCCGACGAGGACGAGCATGAGGCCGAAGAGGAGGGCGGTCTCGGAGCCGTGGAGGCGTCCGCCGAGTGCGAGCATGTCTGGAAGCGCGTGGGAGATTCGGACGAGGTTGGTTTCGCCAGTCAGGCCGAAAATCCAAGTGATGCCATAGACCAGGAAGCCGGTGCTGAGTGCGCCGAGGATGAGATATTTCACCCCGGCCTCGAGCGATGTGCTCTGGCGGCGCATGTAGGCGACTAGGATGTAGAAGCTGATGGTGACGAGTTCCAGCGAGACGAAGATGAGCAGGAAGTCGATCGCCGATGCCATGAACATGAGGCCAGCACAGGTGAAGATCGGCAGGGCAAAGAACTCGCCGGTGCCTGCGCCGGGCTCGATTCCCGGCACGGCGCGGCTGAGGACGCCGCGGTATTCGCTGGCCATGACCAGCACGACGATGGTTGTCAGGAGGGCGATCCTTTTGAAGAAGAGAGCCGTGGAATCGGCGGTGTAAAAGGAATTGGCAAGATCGACGCCGGTATCGCCGGATGTGAAGAATGACCACGCGAAGACAACGGCGAGGACGAAGATCGAGGTCTTCACCATCCAGCGCTTGTCAGGGCCTTTGGCGAAGGACTCGGCAAAAAGAAGCGCGATGCCGAGGAGTAGGACGACGACTTCAAGAGTGAGCGGTGAAAGCGGAGCGGGCATGACTAATCAGCGTGGGAGCAGCGCCTCGATGCTGGGCTTGAGAAAGGCAAGGACGCTCGATGGGAAGAAGCCTGCGATAAGGAGCGCGGCGAGGAGCAGGATGACTGGCATCTTGATCGCGAAGGTGGCAACTGGCCACGCGGTAGATTCTTTTTTCAACGGGCCGAGGAAGACCGCGCGATAGGCTCGCAGCATATAGACTGCGGAGATGACGACGCCCCAGAGTGCGAAGATCGTGGCGAGGCGATAGTTCGATGTGAAGGCGGGGGCGGCGCCGGGCTGATAGGCTCCGAAGAAGACCATGAGTTCGCTGGCGAAGTTCGCGAAGCCGGGCAGGCCGATCGAGGCGAAGGCCGCGCAGCCGAAGGCCGCGCCGAGGAAAGGCATGGTCTTTCCCAATCCGCCGAGTGTGGCGAAGGAAAGCGAAGGACTTTGCGGGCGGAGTTGGCCTGTGATTGCAAAGAGCGCGGCGATGGAAAGGCCGTGCGCGAACATGAGGAGTGCAGCGCCGCTGAGGCCGACAATATTGAAGGCGGCGATGCCCAGGAAGATGTAGCCCATGTGCATCACGCTCGAGTAGCCGAGCATGAGGTCGAGCTTGTGCTGCGCGATGGTGACGAAGCCGATGTAGATGATATTGGCGACCAGCAGGAGAAGGAGCAGCCATGCCCAATGCTGGGCGCCCGCGGGGAGCAGGGGAATCGAGAGGCGGATGAGGCCGTAGAGTCCGAATTTTTTCAGGACGCCTGCGTGAAGCATGGCGGCGGGAGTGGGCGCGGAGGCGTAGGCGGTGGGAGCCCAGGAGTGGAAGGGGAACAGCGAGATGAGTGTCCCGAACCCAACGAGCAGGATGAAGTAGGGGCGGATTTGCGCTGCGACTGGGATGAGCGGCTGGCCGGTCGCGGCGAGATGCGCGGCAGCGGCCTTTTGCAGCGCGATCATGTCGAAGCCGCGGGTGAAGGTGTCCCACTTGGCGGGGATGGCGTTGTAGAGATCGATCAGACCGATGAGCAGCACGAAGCTGCCGAGCGCGAGATAGATGGTGATCTTCCACGCGGCGGTCTGTCGCTCGCCGGAGCCCCAGAGGCCGATGAGCAGGAACGTGGGGATGAGCGCGAGTTCGTGGAATGCGTAGAAGAAGAATAGGTCTGCCGATGCAAAGGCGCCGGTCGCGCCGGCGGCGATGAAGAGTAGGCAGGCGTAGAAGAGGTTCTCGCGCCGCTCGAAGCGCGGCGTGATCCAGACTGCGGCGAAGGTGACGATCGCCGTGAGGAGAAGCATGACGAGGCTGAGGCCGTCCGCGGCGAGGCGGTAGCTCAGGTTCCACTCCGGCACGATGGGGGAGGAGGAGACGAACTGGTATCCGCCGGCTGCCTTGTCATAGCTCAGCAGGGCGAAGAGCGTGAGGAGCAGGCTGGCGGTGGAGGCGACGAGGGAGGTCTTGCGGCCGGGCGCGCCTAGCAGGATCGCCAGCGCGGCTAGGTTGGGGATGAAGATGAGAAGATTGAGCATCGCGGATGGGTCGTCTTATTTCGCGAAGACCATAAAGTAGATCAGCGCGACGACGCCGATGCCGAAGAGAAACGAGTAGGCTTGCAAATTTCCCCACTGAAGGAAGCGCAGAACAAAGCCCGCGCCCCACGCGCCGCCGCTGAGACCGCGGACGCCGATGCCGTCAAGAATCCACTTGTCGAACCATGCAAGGATGCGGGCGAAGAGGTCTTGAGTTCCAGCGATGAGCGCGGCGTAGAGTTCGTCGATGTAGAACTTGTTTTTGAAAAGCGGGATGAGGATCGGGTCTTTCGCTTTGCCTGAGTAGAGCACGTAAGCTCCCCCGGTTCCGGCTAAGAAGGAGAGGGTCGCGAGGATCATGACCGGGACGGAGCCTCCGCCTTCGTGGAGGAGATGCAAAGTGTGGGATGATACTTCGCCGAGGGCGTAGTTTTGAATCCACGGCCAACCTGCGATGACGGAGAAGAGGCCTAGGATCATGAGCGGTCCGGTCATTGCGATCGGGCCATCGTGGCCGTGCGCGGCGGCGTCGGTGCGCGACTTTCCGAGGAAGACGACAACGAACAGACGCGTCATGTAGAAGGCGGTGAGGAAAGCGGTGAACAGGGCCAGCGCGAAGATCGCGGTGTTGTGCTGCCAGGCTGCGAGTAGGATGAGGTCTTTTGAGAAGAAGCCGCTGAAGAAGGGGCAACCGATGAGAGCCAGGAAGCCCGCGGTGAAGGTGAGGAAGGTGACGCGCATCCGGCTGCTGAGGCCGCCCATGTGCCAGATGTTTTGCTCGTGGTGGAGCGCGTGAATGATGGCGCCTGCGCCGAGAAAGAGCAGGGCCTTGAAGAAGGCGTGCGTGAACAAGTGGAACATGGCCGCGCCGGGAGCTGCGAGGCCGATGGCGCTGATCATGTAGCCAAGCTGCGAAAGGGTGGAGTAGGCGAGGATGCGTTTGATGTCGTCCTGCTGCGTGGCCATGAGCGCGGCGAAGACGGCAGTGACTATGCCGATCCATGCGATGACTGTCTGCGCGTCGGGCGAGAGCGCGACGAGGAAGTAAACGCGGGCCAGCATGTAAACGCCGGCGGCGACCATGGTGGCGGCGTGGATGAGCGCGGAGACGGGCGTCGGGCCTTCCATCGCGTCGGGAAGCCAGACGTGGAGGGGGAGTTGCGCTGACTTGCCGACTGCGCCGCAGAAGACGAGGAGTGTCGCGGCGGTGAGGAAGTCGGCGGAAAGGTTCAAGGTGCCGATTTTCGCGGCAATCTCAGGGAACACAACGGAGCCAGTGGCGCTCCAAACCATAAGGATTCCCAGCATGAATCCGAAGTCGCCGATGCGGTTCGTGATGAAGGCTTTGTTTGCCGCGGCGGCGGCTGAGTCTCGCGTGAACCAATGGCCGATAAGCAGGTAGGAGCTGACGCCGACGAGTTCCCAGAAGATGAACATCATCGCAAAGTTGTTTGCGAGGACGATGCCTAGCATCGAGAACATGAAGAGCGACAGGTTGCCAAAGTAACGGGACTTGGCTTCGTCGTGCTCCATGTAGATGAGCGAGTAGATGTGAATGAGCGCGCCGATGCCGGTGACGACGAGCAGCATGAGCCGACTCAACGGGTCGATGATGAAGCCGATCGGGATGCGAAGCGCGGGACCGAAGTCGAGCCACGGGACTTCGATGGGAGCGCCGGATTGGCCGGAGAACCAGATGCCGACGGCTGCGAGAAGGCCGAAGCACGCGGAAAGGACGGAGACGGTCGCGCTCGTGCCGGAGGAGCGCCGGAGCACGAGATGGATGAGCGCTGCCGAGACGAGCGGATTGAGCAGGATGAACCAGGGAAGATGCGGATCCATGCTAGAACTTGAGCGTGCTGATGTCCTCGACATGCGTTGTCTGTCGTGCGCGGAAAAGCGCGACGATGATGGCGAGGCCTACGGCGACTTCGGCGGCGGCGACTGTGATGATGAAGAAGACGAGGACTTGGGCGTTGTAGTTTGGCAAGCCGGCGGCGTTCACATTGAAGCGGCTGAAGGCGACGAGGGAAAGGTTGGCGGCGTTCAGCATGAGCTCGAGGCACATGAAGATGGTGATGATATTCCGCCGGAGCAGAACGCCGGCGAAGCCTGTGGCGAAGAGCAGGCCGCTGACGAGGAGGTAGTCGTTGAGTGTCAGCGTCATTTGAGCTCTCGCTTTGATAGGATGACGACGCCGACGGTGGAGACGAGGAGCAGGACGCCGACGACTTGGAAGGGGAGATTGTGCGTGGTGAAGAGGGTCATGCCGACTTCACGAACGTCGTCGATTTTCTCGGCGCGCAGGGCGGGGAAAGGAGTGGCGCCGAGTGAGAAGCGCTCAAGGACGATGATGAGTTCGGCGACGAAGCCGAGGGTGACGAGTCCGCCGCCCGCGGATGCGAGGAGATTGAATTTACGGCGCTGCTCGGTCTTCAAATCGAGCAGCATGATAATGAAGAGGAAGAGCACCATGACCGCGCCGGCATAGACGAGGACTTGGATGACGGCGACGAAGTAGGCATCGAGGCCGACGAACAAGGCGGCGAGGCAAAGGAACGAGACGACGAGACTCAGCGCGCTGGCGACTGGGTTGCGGTTGATGACCACGGAGACTCCGAAGAGGATCATCAGCGCGGCAAAGAACCAAAAGAGAATGGGAGACATCTGAACTAAGGATTTGGAATTTAGAATTTAGGAAGTGCGGAGCACGCGCTGCCTCGATACGCTAAATTGTTCATTGCAGAATTGGATCACTTGTCCGGGTTCCATTTGTGAATGAGTCCGTCGAAGACTCCTCCCAGCTCGTAGAGCTTCTTTTTGTCGTGAACCATCTCGGCGCGGGTCACGCCGGTGATTGCGTAGTCTTTGCGGAGGAAGATGGCTTGCTCGGGGCAGACTTCCTCGCACATGCCGCAGTAGATGCAGCGGATCATGTCGATGTCGAAGGCTTGCGGGCGCTTCTCGACTTTGGCGAATTTGTTGTCCGATGGGATCTCCTCGGGCTTGATCGTGATGGCGCGGGGCGGGCAGATGAACTCGCAAAGCTGGCAGGCGACGCAGCGCTCGCGGCCGTGCTCGTCGGTGACGAGTGTCGGTGCGCCACGGTAGTGCTCCGGCATGCTGGCGTCCCACTTCTGCTCGGGATATTGCATGACGACCTTGGTTTCACCTTTAAGCATCCGCTTGAGGTGCTTGAAGGTGATCGCCATGCCGGCAACGATGCTCGGGAGGTAGATTTTCTCCCAGAAGGTGAGCTTGGGGCGTGGGACGGTATAGGCCATTGCGCGGGACTAGGTGAAGGCCAGAATGGCTGCGGTGATGAAGATATTCACCAATGCGATTTCAAAGAGGTAGAGCCAGCCGAGCTTCATGAGCTGGTCGTAGCGAAAGCGGGGCAATGTCCAGCGCACCCAGATGAAGATGACCAGAAGGAGCGCTACTTTCGCGAAGAAGACGGTAATATTCACAATACCCCAAACCCATGCGGGTATGCTGTGAAGGAAATCGAAGCCACCAACTACAGTGTTATTCGCAACATAGGGAATGAATGGGAGGTGCCAGCCGCCGAGGAAGAGGACGACGATGAGTGCGGAGCCGGCGATCATCGCGGTGTATTCGCCGAGGAAGAAGAGGGCGAATTTCATCGAGGAATACTCGGTGTGGTAGCCGGCGACTAGCTCGGTTTCGGATTCGGGGAGGTCGAAGGGGAGGCGGTTTGTCTCCGCGAACATCGAGATGGTGAAGGTGACGAATGCCAGGAAGATGGGCAGCCACAGGAGTAGCTCGCGGAAGCTCAGTGCGCCGTCGGTGAACGGGAGGAGCATCCAGCCGTGGAGGACTTGGTAATCGACGATGCGGCTGAGTCCGCTCGAACTGGCGACGAGCAGGACAGGAACGGCACTGAGGCCCATGCAGAGCTCGTAGCTGATCATCTGCGAGGTGCTGCGGATGCCCCCGAGGAAGGAATATTTAGAGTTCGATGACCAGCCGGCCAGGACAATGCCATAGACGCTGACGCTGGAGATGGCGAACATGAAGAGCAGGCCGACGTTGATGTCGGCGACTACCATTTTCACTCCCAGGAACTCGCTGCCAAATGGGATGGCCGAAAGGGTGACGAGCGCCGGCATCATGGCGAGCGCGGGGGCGAGCCAGAAGTAGGGCTTGTTGACGTGGCCGGGTGTGAAGTCTTCCTTTAGGATGAACTTCAAAGCGTCGGCGACGGGCTGGCCGAGGCCGCCGAGCCACGGGGAGAAGTCTTTCTTGAATCCTAGCAGTGTCAGGGGAAAGCCAGTGCGATTCGGGCCGACGCGATCTTGGATCAATGCGCTGACGCGGCGCTCGGCATAGACGGTGTAGCTCACCATCGGCAGCACGACGAGGAAGATCAGGAAAATCGTCTTCGCGAGCGAGGTGAGGATCAGGAACCACGGGATGGAGCTGAAGAGGTCCATGTTACTTAGCTGCCGCGACGGCTTTGGCGGCTTCCTCGGTTTTCGGTTGGAGGAGTTGCACGCCCAGGTCGCCGATTTTACTCAAGCTAAGGTTCGCGAACTCTGCGTACTCGCTGCTCATTGCCTTGAAGGTGTCCTCGATCGAGGCGAGGCCGTTTCCGCCGCCGAGCGAGGCGAGGAGATCGCGCAGGATTTCCCAGTCATCGCGGGCTTCGCCGGGAGGATTGACGGCGCGGTTGAGGCGTTGCAGGCGGCCGTTGAGATTGATGAGCGATCCGCGCTTTTCCACCCAACCGCTGGAGGGGAGCAGCACGTCGGCGTGAGGCGTGGTCTTGTTTGGGAGAAGGTCGATCGCGATGACGGCGCACTTCGCCAGCTCGGCTTCGCTGAGGCCGCACTTGGTCGCATCTTCAAAGCAGATGAGGGCTTTGATCTTGCCGCTTTTCACGCCGTCGGCGAGGCGCTGGAGGCGGGAGCCGGGCTTCGAACCGCACAGGGCGAATAGCTTTGCGCCGGAGGTGTTTGGGTTGCGGTCGGCGGGGATGAGGATGCCGTCGGGCTCGCCGGTTCGCGGGAGGATGTCGTGCTGCTTTTGGATGCCGAGGGCGTCGATGAGACGGGCGCACAGGAACATCTCTTCGTTCGTCATGCGCGCGGAGGCGATCATGGCGACGGACTCGCTCGGGCAGGCTTTGAGAATCTGCGCGGCGATGGAGACCGCGGAGCGCCAATCGACGGGCTGGCCTTTGACCATCGGCGTCTTGAGCCGTTTAGGGTCCTGAATGTATTTGAAGTTGAGACGGTGCGAGTCGGGAAGCCAAACGCCGTTGACGTCGTTGTTCTCGCGGGGCGTGATGCGGTAGATCGTGCTCTCGCGGGCGCCGACGGTGATGTTACTGCCGAGGCCGTCGTTCACGTCGATGGTCTTGGTTTCTTGGAGAAACCAGACGCGCATCTTGAAGCGGAAGTCGCTGGAGGTGAGGGCTCCGACGGGGCAGATATCGACGGTATTGAGCGAGTAGTTGGAATCGAGCTGGCGGTCGGGATGACACGCGATGGTGGAGAAGCTGCCGCGATCGACGAAGCCTAGCACGTCGTCGTTGGCGACTTCTTTCATGAAGCGAATGCAGCGCGAGCAAAGGACGCAGCGCTCGGCGTCGAGCGTGACACGCGGGCCCAGTTCGATGTTCTTGGGTTTCTTGACTTTGCGCTCGAGGAAGCGGGAACCGGCGTTGCCATATTCGACGGAGAACTCCTGCAAGCGGCACTCGCCGGCCTGGTCGCATATTGGGCAGTCGAGCGGATGGTTGATAAGTAGGAATTCCATCACGCCCTGTCGGCATTCCTGGACCATTGGGGAGTTGGTGCGGACTCCCATTCCCTCGGAAACGTCCTGTGCGCAGGAGATTTGCGGGCGGGGAATCCACGCGATCTCGGGCTTTCCGTCCGCGCCGATCACGGGCTTGCGATCGGGGGTCATCTTCGGCATCCCGAGTTCGACGAGACACATGCGGCAGTTGCCGGGCGAGCTGAGTTTCGGATGGTAGCAGTAACGCGGGATGAATTTCTGCGCCTGCGAGCACGCTTCGATGAGGCGCGTGCCTTTCGGGAATTGCATCCAGACTCCGTCGATTTGGACGTTGAGCATCTGGATTTCGGTGGAGACGGCGGCGCTCATTTTAAGCAGAAAAACGGAAAAGCGGGAAAGCTAGGAATGTTAGATGTGTTATCCTTAAACATTAGCGAGTGGACGCTGCTCCCATGACTCCGTTGTCGCGTTTGCCGGGATAGGTCAGGATCGGGGCGTCCTTTTCCAGCTCGTCGGGCGTATATTCGGGCGGCATCGGGGGCGGGATGGGCTTCTGGGCGCGGGCGGCAAACTCCTCGCCGAATTTCGCCAGGAAGCTTTGCGTCGGCCACGAGCAGGCTTCGCCAAAAGCACAGATCGTCTTGCCGGCGATGTTGTCGGCGACGTTTTTTAGCACTGCCGGGTCGCGCGAGACGCCGCCGCCGTCGAGCATCCGGTCGGTGATCTTTTTCATCCAAAGCGAACCCTCGCGGCAAGGGGTGCATTGGCCGCAGGACTCGTGGGCGTAGAATTCGTTGATATTATTCAGCGTCTCCACCATGTCGCGCGAGTCATCCATGACGATGACGCCGCCGGAGCCAGCCATCGATCCGCACGCGGCGAGGGTATCGAAGTCCATCGGGATGTCTTCCAGCGCGATCTCCATGTCCTTTACTTTGAACTTCTCGCCGGCGCGCAAGACCTTCGCCGATGAGCCTCCGGGGATCACGGCCTTCAGGGTGCGCCCGGCCTTCAGTCCTCCGCAAATGTCATTGATGAGTTCGCCCATCGTCACGCTGCCTACTTCCACTTCGTAGTAGCCCGGCTTTTGCACGTCGCCGCTCACGCAAAGGATGCGCGTTCCGGTGTTATTCGGACGCCCGATCTTGGCATACTCCGCGCCGCCCATCTTCACGATGTGCTTCACGTCGCACAGCGTCTCCACATTGTTTACGATCGTCGGGCATTGGTAGAGACCCAACACCGCAGGGAAGTAAGGCGGCTTGATGCGCGGGTAGGCGCGCTTGCCTTCGAGCGACTCGATGAGCCCCGTCTCCTCGCCGCAGATGTAGGCTCCCGCGCCGCGATGCACGTAGATTTCGCAGTCGAATCCCAGACCTAAGATGTTCTTTCCGAGAAAGTTGCGCGCGCGGGCTTCTGCGAGAGCTTTCTCCAGAATTTGCGCGCCTTCCGGGAACTCTCCGCGGATGTAGATGTAGGCCAGCTTCGCCCCGACCGCGAAGCATGAGATAATCATCCCCTCGAGTAGCTGATGCGGGTCTTGGTGGATGATGTAGCGGTCTTTGAAAGTCCCCGGCTCCGACTCATCCGCGTTGCAAATGAGGTAGGTTGGCTTCAGCCCGCCGGGCTTGATGAACCCCCACTTCACGCCACACGGAAATCCCGCGCCGCCGCGCCCGCGCAAGCCACTCGCCTTCACCTCGCTCACGATCTCATCGGGCTTCATCGCCAGCGCCTTCTTTAGTTCCGAGTATCCGCCATCATTGAGATAGGTCTCGATGTCGTTCTGCCACCCCTCGCGGTCGATGTTCTTGAAGACGACACGCTTCTCGCGCGGATGCGGCGCTTTCACCTGCGGCAGGATGGCATCCGACCGAGTGAGGCCTAGCAAAGCCGCCGCGTCCTTGAGTGCGATGTTCTCCTTGAGAAGGTCATTCACCATCGCGACCGGAGCCGAGCCGCAGCTCGCGAGGCATTCCACGAATTCGATCGAATACTTGCCATCCGGCGAGACACTCACCGGGTTGCCATGACCGGCATTGTGGACATCGGTGTGCGCCGCCTTATCCACGCCGTGAGAATGCCCGGCATCGCCAGCCTCACCTTCATTCATCGCATGGCCTGTCGGCGGCGACGCGATCCCCGCGGCCTCTGCTATCGCGTCACGCAGCGCGTAGCTCCCAGCCATCGCGCAGGAGAGTGTGCGGCAGACGCGGATGTGCGTCTTTCCGGCCGGCACGCGGCGGAACATCGGGTAGAAAGTCACCAGCTCCAGCACATTGATCGGCTGCAGCTCGAGCTTCTGCGCGATCCAAGTCACCGCTTCATCCGAGACAAAGCCGAAGTGCTCCTGCCAAAGGTGCAGCAGCGGCAGCGACGCGCTCCTTTTCGACACGGGATAATGCGTGATCGCCTCATCGATCTTCGATAACAGCTCGGCAGGAATCGTCATGGCGCGGGAGTGGATTTCGTCGGCGGCTGCTCCGGCTTCGCGTCGAGATGCGACACGCGGGAGATGAGCTTGTTGTCGAAAAAGTGAAGCTCAAGAGTCTCGCCATCCTGCTTGTAGTAGTAGCGAAGGACCTCAACCTCCTTCTTCTGAGTCTCGAGCGGCAAAATCTTCGTCTCGATGCGAGTCGGCTGGCCTAGGATCGACTCCACCTCTTTCGGGCTCACCGCGCCCTTGCCCGCACTCTCCGCCGCCTGAAACTCAGTATTCACCACATCGATGTTGGCATTCGTGATGCGTGGTCCGCAGGCCGATAGGGCGGCGGAAAAGCTGATGACGAGAAGGCTGAGGGCCATTGTGCGCACGTTGGGAGGCGGAGAATCCCTGCACCAGCAAAACGGCGCAAGGCCAATTTGTGAAAAATTTCACAAGCCCTCTTGGCGAAATGCGAAAATCGCAATTCACTGGCCTTGGCGGGCGAGCGTGGCGGCGCGTCTATACTGAGCTCGGAAGCGGTCGGCGAGTTGTTTGGCGAGTTGGACTTCGGTGATCTTTTTGCCGGAGAGCGCGTCTTTTATCGGGCCGGATGCGGCGTCGTAATCGACGGCGCTGACGTCGGTGAAGACGGCCATGGCGTCGGGGGGGAAGTGGGCGGCGGCGAGGGCGCGCCATGAGTCGGCGAGTTCGTCGTGGGTGTCGATGCACATGACGCGAAAGATGAATGCGATGGGGCGGAAGAGCGGGCCGGTCCACTTTTCGTGGTAGGTGAACGTGCGGGCGAGTTCGTAGGGGTTCACGCCGGGGTCGCTGCGGAGGGAGGCGAAATCGTCGGCGTAAAGAGTGGGCAGGATGGGGAGGCGGCGGAGGGCGTAGTGCTCGGGGCCGCCGGGGGTGCCGGGCTTCCAATTCCAGAGGCGCTGGCCCTCGGGGGAGAGGACGAAGGCGATGAATGCGCGGGCGACTTCGGGATGGGGTGCGCCGCGGAAGAGGCCGATGGGATCGACGCCGACGCTGGTGCCGCCGATGGCGTTTTCGTAGATCATGGGCGAGGTGCCGTCGGGGCGGTGCATGGACTCGGCCTGGAAGCGGGCGTAGAAGTCAATGCTCATGCCGGCGGCAGCTTCGCCAGAGCCGACGTCGAGGGCGATCTTCGTGGAGGCGTCGGTGAAGTATCGGGCGTTGGCGCCGATCTTCATAAGGAGCTGCATGGCGCGTGTCCAGCCGTCGCGGATTTGGCGGGCTTCGGCTTCGGCACGGAGCTTTGGGAGGGCGGTGGTGGCGCTATTTTCTAAGATGACGGCGTCGTGCTGCGCTTCCTGCATTTGCTGCTGGATGAGCATCTCGAAGGCTTTGTTGACGGAGCTGCTTTGGGTGGGATTGGCGAGGGCGATTTCGCCGAGGTATCGCGGGTCGGCGAGGTCGCTCCAGTGCGCAGGCGGGGCGGCGATGCCGACCCGATGGAGGGCGTCGGTATTCGAGCAGATGCCGAATGAGGAGACGACGGTGCCGATCCAGCGGCCCTGCGGGTCCCAGAAGGGCTCGCCGCTGACGCTCTGCGGGATCATGGCATCGTTGAAGATCTCCGGATTCGCGGCGATGAAACCGCTGTCCACGAGGTATCCGGCGCTGGCCTGCGACTGGAAATCGTAGGCGCCCCCGCCGAAGAAGAGGTCGATGCCGCAGCCGACGTCGGAGGCTAGAAAGGCGCGCCGGGCGGCTTGCTCGGGGGTGTCGTCGGCGGGCGCGGCGGGGAGGGGGAGCTTGGCGTTTGAAAAACCGCGCTCGATGTTGGAACTCCAGTCGCGGCCGAGGGTGCGGGTCCAGTAGTCGCGGAATGAGGCGACGAATTCGCTGGCGGTGTAGCGAGTGATCTCGCTAGTGCCGCCGGGAGTGCGGAAATCGACGGCGACGCGCTGGCCGGTCTCTGCGAAATAGTGCGCGGCGAATGCGCGGCCAAATTCGTAGCGGATGGATTCGTTGTGCGGGGTGACGATGACGACGGTCTGCGTGGCATCGGCGGGAGCGTCGTGTTTTCCGCGGAAAATAATCGGCGCAACAACGACTGCGACGAGCGTGAAAAGAAGCAGGAAATTCTTCACGACGCGATGGGATCAGCGCGGAAGGATGACGACATCGCGGGGATCGACGGCGGCGAAAAGCGTGCGCTCTTCCGAGCTGTCGAGGAAGCGCGGATTGAGCTCGTAGATGCTGATTTCATGCGGGCCGGCGGCGAATCGATACTGCGCCATTTCGCCGAGATAGACGCGCTCGGAGATGTGACCGGAGAGGACGTTGAAGCCGCGCTTTTCCTCGGAGATGCGCCAGCTCTCGGGGCGGATGGAAAGGGTGCAGCGGTCGCCGGGCTGCCAGCGGTGCGCGGTGCCGGTGGCGTGGAAATTGCCGAGCGCGGTGGTGACGATGAGCGCGTCGTCGGCGCTGTCGGTCACGGTGGCGTCGATGAAATTGCTCTCGCCCATGAAGTCGGCGACGAAGCGCGATCCGGGGCGGCGATACAGCTCGGCGGGCGTGCCGATTTGGCGGATGCGGCCAGTCTGCAAAATGGCCATGCGGTCGGCGACGGAGAGCGCTTCTTTCTGGTCGTGCGTGACGTAGATCGCGGTGAGGCCGGACTCTTTGCAGATGCGACGAATTTCGCCGCGCATCTCGAGGCGGAGCTTGGCGTCGAGATTGGACAGCGGTTCATCGAGGAGCAGAAAACGCGGACGGATGACGAGCGCGCGGGCGAGGGCGACGCGCTGCTGTTGTCCGCCGGAAAGCTGATGGATGCTGCGTTCGCCGAGCTCGGCCATGCGCACGGAGCCGAGCGCGGCGGCGACTCGCGCGTCGATTTCGGTACGCGGCACGCGGCGCTCCTCGAGGCCGAAGGCGACGTTTTTCGCGACGCTGAGGTGAGGCCAGAGCGCGTAACTTTGAAACATCATCCCGGTCTCGCGCCGATGCGGCGGGACTCGCGTGACGTCTTCGTCGCCGAACAAAATGCGGCCTTCCTCCGGCAGGAGAAAACCGGCGATGCAGCGCAGGAGCGTGGTCTTCCCGCAGCCGCTCGGGCCGAGGAGAAAAAAGATTTCGCCGGGCTCGATGCGGAGATCGACGCGATCAAGCGCGAGCGTCGGGCCGAAGCGCTTGGTGAGATTTTCGATCGTGAGCGAGGTCATGCGCGGCGCCGTTTCTCGACGGTCGGCGCGCTGCGGGAAAGGACAGAAATTTCCTCGCGGACGGCGGGGCGGCACAGCTATCTACGTGCACCCATGATACGTCGAGACTACCTCATCGTCGGCGCCGGCGTCGGCGGAGCCAGTGTGTGCGAGGGCATCCGCGAGCATGACAAAAAGGGGACGATCATGATGGTCGGCAATGAGACGGTGCCGCCGTATCGGCGGCCGATGCTGATCAAATCGTGCCTCGGGAAATCGTCGCCGGCGCTGGAGAAATTTCAGCACACGGACTGCGCGCATTTGGAGAAGAGCAAAGTCGATCTGCGGCTGGAGACGATCGTGACGCAGTTCAATCTGGAGCGGCGGATCGCAGTGCTCGGGACGGGGCAGGCGGTGGAATTTCGCAAGGCGTGTCTCGCGACGGGGAGCCGCGCGCGGAAGCCGCAAGTCGCGGGCGCAAATCTCGGGAATGTCTTTTATCTGCGGTCGCTGCGGGACGTGCTCGCGCTGCGCGAGACGGCGGAGACGGATCACAATATGGTCGTGGTCGGCGGTGGCTGCATCGCGGCAGAAATCGCGGCGGTGCTGTCGGCGATTCCGAAGGCGAACGTGTCAGTGATTCATCGCGGCAAATCGATCTGGAATCGTACGCTCGACGAGGAGACTGCGGCGTGGCTGACGGCGCAATTTTCGGCGCACGGCGTGAAGATGCTGATGGGCGAAACGTTGAATGGATTCGAGGGGCGCACGGCGCTGAAAAATGTGCAGACGAAGAGTGGGCAGCGATACCCGGCGGGGCTCGCGGTGGTGGCGATCGGCGTGGAGATGAATCTCGGACTCGTGGCGAATACGCCGCTGAGCTATCCGCACGGGACGCCGGTGAGCGAGTATCTGGAGACGGATGAAAAGGGCATCTTCGCGGTGGGTGACATCGCGGCGTATCCCGACAAAATCCTCGGCGGCGTGCGGCGGGTGGATCATGTGGAGTGCGCGATCGCGCAGGGGCACATCGCGGGCGCGAACATGACGGGGAAGAAGCGGCAGAAGTTCGAGTGGGTGCCGCATCGGAGTTCGACGCTGTTCGATTTGCGGTTCGATTTCGTGGGGGATTTCTCGCGTCCGGCGGGACGAGTGGAGATCGAAGGAGATCGCGCTAAAAAGAAATTCGTGGTGCGGCATTTTCACGGCACGACGCTACTGGGCATGGTGCTGTGCAATCAGTCGGCGGAGAAAGTGGAGGCGGCGAAAGGTGAGGTGCGGTGCGCGCCGCGGGAGATGAGAAAGCACGTTCCGTAGTCCGACCCGGCGGTTTGCTTGCCAACGCTGCCGCTTGAGCCGTGAATGCGCGGCCCCATTGAATTTATGTCAAACGCCACACTTTCCTCCCCGCTCCCGAAAGACGATGTCGCCGCGATCGACGAACTCCGCGAAGTCTATGGCCGGCTCGGCGGTGAGTTAAAAAAGATCATCGTCGGGCAGGACAAAGTCGTGGAGCAGCTCGCGATTTGCCTTTTCGCGCGTGGCCATGCGCTGCTCATGGGCGTGCCGGGGCTCGCGAAAACACTGCTCATTTCGCGCCTCGCTGAGACGATGTCTCTGAGCTTCAGCCGCATTCAATTCACGCCCGACCTCATGCCGATGGACATCACCGGCACCGACATTTTGCAGGAACTGCCGGGCGGAAAACGCGCGTTCGAATTCGCGAAAGGGCCGGTCTTTGCGAACATCGTGCTCGCCGACGAGATCAACCGTGCGCCCGCCAAAACACAGGCTGCGATGCTCGAGGCGATGCAGGAACATCGTGTCACCGTCGCGGGCCGCACGTATCCGCTCGACGCGCCATTCTTCGTCCTCGCGACGCAAAATCCGATCGAGCAGGAGGGGACTTATCCGCTGCCCGAGGCGCAGCTCGACCGGTTCATGTTCATGATCGGTGTTGATTATCCGTCGCGCGCCGAGGAGATCGCAATCGCCCGCCAAACCACTGGCATGGCTCTTCCGCAGCTCGAGCACATTTTGCATGGGGAGAAAGTGCTGGCGTTTCAGGACCTCGTCCGACGTGTGCCGGTGCCGGATCATTTGTATGAATTTGCGGTCGATCTCGTCCGCCGCACGCGCCCGCTGAGCAGCGAATCTCCCGCCTGGCTGAAGCCGCTCGTGAGCTGGGGCGCGGGGCCACGCGCGGTGCAATATCTCATCCTCGGAGCGAAAGCGCGTGCCGCGCTGCTGGGGAGCTACGTCGTGCGACTGGAGGACATCATGGAGGTCGCGGATCCGGTGCTGCGGCACCGCGTGATGACGACGTTCACGGCCGAGAGCGAGGGCGTGACGAGCCGGGATTTGACGAAGCGACTCGTCGAGGAGTTGAGTAAAGCGGCCTGATTTCACCTCGCTGAAACGTGGCAGGGGACAAACGCTCTTTCCTTGATCCAGCGGTGCTCGGACGACTGATGGCGCTGCCGCTACACGCCCGACACGCGATGCTCGGGAGCGTCTCCGGCAAGCATCGCAGCCCGGTGCGCGGGTCATCGCTGGAGTTTGCGCAGTATCGAAAATACGTGCCTGGCGACGATACGCGGCGGCTCGATTGGCGGACCTGGGGACGCAGTGATCGCTTCTATATTAAGGAGTTCGAAGCCGACACGAACCTGCGGCTTTGCCTGCTCATCGACGCGAGCGGGTCGATGGATTTCGGGCCGAAAGCCGCGACGCGTCTCGACTACGCGCGCAAGCTCGCGGGCACACTCGCCTACCTCGGCGCGCAGCAGGGCGATGCGGTCGGGCTGTGGAGCGTGGCGCAGACGGCGGTGGAGATTCCGCCGAAGCGTGGGGCGACTCATCTCGGGCTCGTGCTCGATCAAATGGCGGGCATCCAGCCGGTCGGCGGGACGACGCTGCTGAGCGCGCTGCACGATGCGGCGGAGAAGATTCGGCAGCGCGCGCTCGTCGTCATTTTGTCCGATCTTTTCGTCGCGCCGGCGGAGCTGAAATCGGCGATCCAGCATCTGCGTTTTCGCAAGCACGATGTCTGCGCGTTTCATCTGCTCGATCAAACGGAACTCGATTTCGACTTCGACCGCCCGGCGCGATTCATCGACATGGAGGGCGGCGAAGCGGTTCTCGCGGACCCTTCGCTCATCGCGCGAAATTATCGCGAAGCCGTCCGCATTTATCTCGCTGAGCTGGACGAAGTCGTGCGCACGACCGGCGTCGATTATCACCGGGTGAAACTACACGAGCGCTACGACGACGTGCTCGTGCGCTTCCTGCTGGGGCGCACTCCGAAACGCTCCGCACGATGACTTTCCTCGCGCCCGCGCTGCTCATCGTCCTGCCGCTAGCGGCGCTGCCGGTGGTCATTCACCTCATCCATCTCTACCGGCGGCGGCAGGTGAAGTGGGCGGCGATGATCTTCCTCCTTGCGGCGCAGCGGATGAACAAAGGGCTCTCGCGGCTGCGCCAGGTCCTCATCCTCGCGCTGCGCGTGCTCGCGGTCGCGGCGATCCTTTTCGTCATCACGCGGCCGCTCGCCGGCGGCTGGCTCGGGCTCACGGGCGGCGCGCCGGATACCGTGCTCGTTCTGCTCGATCGCTCGGCGAGCATGGAGCAGCAAAACCCCGCGACCGGCTCCAGCAAAAGATCCGCGGGCCTTCGCAACATTTCCAAGGCGATCACCGATGCCGTCGGCACGCGCTCGCATCTCGTCCTGCTCGACAGCGCGACGCTCAAACCTCAGCCGCTCGAAAAGGCCGAGACCCTCCTCGATTTGCCGCAAACCGAGCCGACCGAAACCGCCGCCGACATCCCCGCGATGCTGCAAGGCGCGCTCGATTTCATCACCGCGAACAAAAGCGGGCGCACCGACGTGTGGCTGCTCAGCGACTTGCAGCAGAGCGATTGGGACGCATCGGGCGGACGCTGGGAGACGCTGCGCGGGGCCTTTGCCACGCTGCCCGGCGTGCGCTTTCACCTCCTCTGCTATCCCGAGCAATCGCCCGACGATCTCGCGGTGAATGTCGAGCGCGTCGTGCGGCGCGAAACGAGCGAAAAGGCGGAGCTGCTGCTCGATCTGCGCGTCACGCGCCCCGCCGGACTGCCCGCGGCCGACGTGCCTGTGCGCTTCGTCGTCGGTGGCGCGACGACCACGATGAAGGTCGAACTCAAGGAAAACGAGACGCTGCTGCAGGCCCACGCGATCCCGATCGACAAAGCCGCGAAGCGCGGCTGGGGCCGCGTCGAACTGCCCGCCGATGCTTGGCCTTCGGACAATGTTTCGTATTTCGTCTTCGACGAACCGCCCGCGCTGCACTCAGTCATCGTCTCCGACGACGAAGCGCAGTGGGGACCGCTGAAGGCCGCGCTCTCCGCCGCCGCCGACCCTTCACGCAAATACGAAGTGACCGTCCTAAGCCCGAAACGCGCTGCGGAAATCCCGTGGGAAGACACCGCGCTCGTCGTGTGGCAGGCGCCGATCCCGCGCGCGGACGACGTAATCGCGAGGCAGTTGCAGAGCCACGCCGCGGGCGGGCGGGCGCTCATTTTCCTGCCGCCGGATTCGCCCGAAAACACCGCGATCTTCGGACTCCGCTGGAGCCAGTGGGAAAATGCGCCGACCGAAAAAGCACAGGCCCTCGAGTGGTGGCGCAACGACTCCGACCTGCTCGCAAACACGCGCGACGGCGCGGCGCTGCCAGTCGGCGCGATGGAAGTCACGCGTCGCTGCGGCATCGCGGGCGAAGGCGTTCCGCTCGCGCGAGTCGCAGGGCAAAATGTCATCCTGATGCGCGCCACGCAGCCTGTCGGCGCGCGCGTCTATTTCCTCGGCACGCTGCCCGGCCCCGGCGCATCGAGCCTCGCGCGCGACGGCGTCGTCATGTTCGCCCTCCTCCACCGCGCGCTCGACGAAGGCGCGCAAACGCTCGGCAAAGCGCAGCAGCGTTTCGCCTCCGCGGGCGCGCTCGGCAGCGATCCGGCCTCGTGGCATTCGGTGGAAAACGAGAGCACGCTGACCTCCGTGAATCTCCCGCTTCGCGCGGGCATCGTGCAGTCCGGCGACCGCCTCATCGCGCTCAACCGCCCGCCCGCCGAAGACCGCCCGCAATCCCTCTCCACTCCCGCCCTCAGCGAACTCTTCGCCGGCCTCGATTTCCGCATCCTCACCGACACCCTCGAAGACGGCCGCAGCCTCACCAACGAAATCTGGCGCACCTTCCTCCTCGCCATGGCCGCCGCCCTTCTCGCCGAAGCCCTCCTTTGCCTGCCGCCGAAACGAGACAACGTGCGCGAGGAAGTGCAGCGCGCGTGACGCCTTTTTTGAGCGCGGGAACTTCGTGGGCGTATGCGGGCGCGCACGCGGGTATCAAGTCGATCACGCTCGGCGAGGCGGCTGATCTCTTCGTCGCGGCGAAGGTGTCGGATACCTACGTGAAGGGGCTGCGGCGTTACTTCGCTCGCTCAAGCAGCAGTTCGGACGGTGCCCCATCGCGGATGTGACGACGCAGCAACTCGACCGGGTGTTGCAGTCGATCAACGTGGGTGTGGGGACGAAGAACAACATCCGGCGGACGCTCGTGACCTTGTTCAAGTGGGCGCCGATGATCCGCGGCAACCCGAAAAAGGGTGAAGTCTATGGCTACACCGGATGGGCCAATGACTCCGGCTACCTGTCGCTTCACAACCCCTCCGACGAGGCACGCGAGTTCCAAATCGTCTTGGATCGAGCGCTCGGACTGCCCAAGTCCGCAGCCAGCAAAGGCACATCGTATCTCGTCTCGTCGCCTCTCGCAGTGGACGCGGGCGCGCTGCCGAAGACGACTACCGCAGGGCAAACCTGCACGGTCACACTCCCACCTCGCGCGATCCGCATCCTGGAATTTACCAACACCACTTCCGGCCCGGTGCGATAAGCGCCATCTCCTCGTTCCCAAGTAAGGCTTTGGGAATGCAAACTAACGGCTGGCAACTGCGTTGCGGGCAGGGAGCGTGAGCCCACCTAACGATGCACTGCACCGAGCCGTGCGGGGCGTTTTGCGACTGTTTTCGCCGCCGCTTTTCCAGCCGCTGTGCAGGGGCCGCGCTGCGCTGCGCGGTCGCTGAGCTTGAGAATGTGAGAGGCAGAGTTTCGGCGACCACCTATGGCGTGATTTCGACAGTTGTTCTCCTCTTCGTGGCTGCCGCGACCTTCTTCTTGACGCCGTTTCCTCCCGAATGACCGCAGCCTTCCAGTCAACAGCTCCAGCGAGCCGCTTGAGACGCGGCGAAAGTTGATTGCGGCGGTGGCTTTCCATGGCGGGTGAAATGACCTGCGTTCTTCTCAAAAGTGATGTCTCGCGCAAGAGCTTGCGTGAAAATGCAGACGAGGCTTGCGGGCACGGATGCTGCGAGGGTTTTCTGCATCATGCCCCGCCTCGCCCTCCTGTTCGCCATGCCGCTCGCCATTTTTCTAAGCGGCTGCGCCTCCCCGTCCTACCAATACCGCTTTATCCCCGGTCGCACGGCCACCGTGCAGGATGGCATCGCCACCGCGCCCGCCTCGGCGCCCCCGGCCGTGCAGGCCGCCGTGGCCGCGGGCAACCGAATCGCCGGGCTGCCTTATGAATATGGAGGGGGTCACGGGAGCGGCATCGACTCGGGCTACGACTGCTCCGGCGCGACCTCCTACCTGCTGCGAGCCGCGGGCCGACTCGATTCGCCGATGCCGTCCACGGGTTTTCGCCGCTACGGCAGCAGCGGCGAGGGGAAGTGGATCAGCATCTATGCGCGAAAAGGGCACGTCTTTCTCGTGGTCGCCGGCGTCCGCTTTGACACGGGTTGGGGCGCGGGTTCGCACGGTCCGCGATGGACCACCGCGAACCGCCCGGCGAAGGGCGCGGTGATCCGGCACCCGACGGGCTTGTAGCTTCACGCGGCATCGGCTCCGCGGCTGAGGAAGCGCGCGGCCGCTGTTGCCGGAGGGGCGGGGGAGGGGCATAATTTGGGCATGTCCGCCGATTCGTTCGTCCATCTCCATTTGCACACGGAATACTCGCTCCTCGATGGGGCGAATCGCATCCCGGAGGTGATGAGGAAGGCGAAGGAATTTGGGATGTCGGCGGCGGCGATCACGGATCATGGGAACCTTTTCGGGGCGATCGATTTTTTCCAGCAGGCGAAGAAGGCAGGGATCAAGCCGATCATCGGGTGCGAGGCCTATATGGCGCCGGGGAAGCACACCGATAGGACTGCGAGCAGCGGGCGGGATGCGGCGAGTCACTTCACGCTGCTGGCAAAGGATGAGCAGGGCTACAAGAACCTGGTGAAGCTGGTCTCGATCGCGCATCTCGACGGGGTCTATTACAAGCCGCGCATCGACCGGGAGCTACTGGCGCAGCACAGTGCGGGGCTCATCGGCATGAGCGGGTGCCTGAAAGGTGAGGTGCCGCAGGCGATCGCGGCGGATAACTATGCCAAGGCGCTGGAGACGGCGGCGACCTATCGCGACATTCTCGGTGCGGAGAATTTCTTCCTCGAGATGCACGACCACGGGATCGAGCAGCAGATCAAGGTGAACAAGGTCCTGCCGCGAATCTCAAAGGAACTCGGGCTGGGTCTCGTGGCCGCCAACGATGTGCATTTTCTCGATCGCAGCAAGCATGAGGCGCATGACGTGATGATCTGCATCGGCACGGGATCGAACGTGGCGGATGAGCGGCGGATGAAGTATGTGCCGGAGCTCTACCTGAAGTCTCCGGCGGAGATGCGGCACTTGTTCCGAGATCACAAGGAGGCTTGCGATAACACGCTGGCGATTGCAGAGCGGTGCAACCTGGAGATCGAGTTCAATGTCCCAAAGTATCCGAACTACACGCCTCCGGAAGGGATCACGCAGAATGCCTATCTTCGCCAGATTTCCGAGGAAGGTGTCCACCGCAGGTATGGCTCGCAGGCGGACTCGACGGAGGTGCGGGAGCGCATGGAGCGCGAGATCGCGTTGCTCGAGACTCAGGGCTTCGTGAACTACTTTCTGATCGTGTGGGACTTCATCGCCTGGGCAAGAGAGCAAGGCATCCCGGTCGGTCCGGGGCGTGGCTCGGCGGCGGGCTCGATCATCGCCTATGTCATGGGTATCACGGACATCGATCCTTTGAAGTTCAAGCTGCTGTTCGAGCGGTTCCTCAATCCCGAGCGGGTCAGCCCGCCGGATATCGACGTGGACTTTTGCCAGAACCGCCGCGGGGAGGTGATCGACTACGTGCGCAAGAAGTATGGTGAGCGGGCGGTGTCGCAGATCGTGACCTTCGGCACGATGGGCGCGAAATCGGTGGTGCGCGATGTGGGTCGCGTGCTGGGCTGGAGCTATGGCGATGGGGATCGGATCGCGAAGATGATCCCGAATGAACTGGGGATAACGCTCGCGGGGACCGACGAGAAGAACAAGGAGACTGGCGAGATGGAGCACAAGGGGGGGGCGATCGACAAGAACCCTGAGCTGAAGAAAGCGGTGGAAGAAGAGAGCGCGGTGAAGCAACTCTGGGAGTATGCGACTACCTTGGAGGGACTGACCCGCGGGGTAGGTGTCCACGCGGCGGGCGTGGTGATCAGCGACCGAGACCTATCGGAATACATTCCCCTGACACGCGCCAATGACGGCTCGATCGTGAGCCAGTATGCGATGGGTCCTTTGACAGACCTAGGGATGCTGAAGATGGACTTCCTAGGTCTCAAGACGCTGACAGTCATCGACGATGCGCTGAAGCTCATCCATCGGAAAGAGCCGAGCTTCGACATCGCAATCATCCCGCTCGATGACCAGTCGAGCTTTGACATGCTGAACAAGGGGGAGACGATCGCGGTGTTTCAGTTGGAGTCCGGCGGCATGGTGGGTGTCTGCAAGCAGTTCGATATCAGCGACATCGAGGATATCAACGCGATCCTGGCACTTTATCGACCGGGGCCGATGGACCTGATTCCGGACTACATCAAGCGCAAGAAGGGCAAGGCGAAGATCAAGTATGCGCATCCGCTGTTGGCGACGATCTGCGCGGATACCTATGGCATTTTCATCTACCAGGAACAGGTCATGGCAGCCGCCTCGGTGCTGGCAGGTTACTCGCTCGGCGGCGCGGATTTGCTGCGGCGCGCGATGGGGAAGAAGGACAAGGCGAAGATGGCGCAGGAGCGGGAGAAATTCGTCACCGGATGCAAGGCGGTGAACGACATCGAGGAGAAGAAGGCCAATGAAATTTTCGACTTACTCGAGAAGTTCGCGGGCTACGGCTTCAACCGCTCACACTCGGCGGCTTACGCGTGGGTGAGCTACCAGACGGCCTACCTGAAGGCGAACTATCCGGTGGAGTTCATGGCGGCGGTGATGAGCAATGAGATCAACAACACGGACAAGATCAGCGTCTTCGTGGCTGAGTGTGCGCGGATGGGGATCACGATCCTGCCGCCGGATGTGAACAAGAGCGGGCTGAAATTTACGCCGGAGGATGTGAGCGATGAAGGGGTGCAGGCCGCAAAGCTGGCGCGCAAAGTGAAGCCCGCGGAAGAGGTGCCGGTTGCAGAGGATGCGGATGGAGTGCCGTGGGAGGAGGAAGCTCGGTTCGAGGATTTGCCGGCGAGTCCGGAAGTGGTGCCAGTATCGCGCATTCACATCGGCTCGATCCGATACGGATTGGCGGCAATCAAGAATGTGGGCGAGGCGGCGATGGAAGCGACGATTGCGGAGCGCGATGCTTCGGGAACGTTCAAGTCGCTGGAAGATTTCGCCGCTCGCGTGGACTCGAAGAAGCTGAACAAGAAGTCGGTCGAGTGCCTCGTGAAGTGTGGCGCGTTCGATTGGACGGGCGAGGAGCGCTCGCAGCTTTTCGCCGAGATCGACGGCGCACTCGGCGCTGCCGCGAGCGCGCATCGCGATCGCGCGTCGGGACAGAGTTCGCTGTTCGGAGATTTCGAAGTCGCGCCCAAACCGGCTCGGCGGGCCGCCAATTCCGTGCCGCCGTGGAGCGTCTCGGAGATGCTCGCTTTTGAAAAAGAACTACTCGGCTTCTACGTGACCGGGCATCCGCTCGACGAATACCGGCATGAGCTCGAAAAGCCGCGCTACACGCCGATCGCGAAGCTTGGCGAGGCGGAGGACAAGAGCACGCCGACGATTGCGGGCGCGCTGGCGTCGGTGGAGAAGAAATTCACGAAGAAGGATGGAAAGCCTTTTGCGGTCGTTGTGCTGGAGGATTTGTCGGGTGGGATGGAGGTGATGATTTGGGGCGAGGTGTTTTCGAAATGCGGGCAGCATCTGGAGCCGGGCGGAGTCGTGGCGATCACCGGGCGGCTCGATAAGCGCGATGAGCCGCCGAGGCTCGTGGCAAATGATGTGAAGCCGCTCAAGAAACCCGCGCCGCGCGAGAAGCCCGTGGTGCTCAATTTTCAATGTGGAAAAGCGACGGAGGCCGACCTCGTGACGCTGCACGAAATCCTCGCGGACAGCCCAGGCACACGGAGTGTGACGGTGCGCTTCACGGGCGAGGATGGGCGGCAGTGCCTGCTCGTGCCGCGGAATGAATTTCGTGTCGCGTGGACGCCGGAGACGCAGAGCCGGCTCGCGCGCTGGGTGGAGAATTGAGCAGCGAGTTGCTTCGACAGGCCCGATCGTTGCATGTCATCCTGAGCTATGGAATTGACCGCCGAACAAAAACAAAGTGTCGCCGCCTGGATCGAGGACGGCGCGAAGCTGTCGGAGATTCAGCAGCGCCTCAGTCAGGAATTTGACGTGCATCTGACTTACATGGATGCGCGCTTTTTGATCGACGACATGAAACTCGCGATCAAGGAAGCGCCGGAGCCGCCAGCCCCTGTGGAGGAGCCCGCCGCAGAGGCGGCTGAGATGCCGGTGGATGCGGCGTCGCCCGGCAGTGGAGCCGTGTCGGTGAAAGTCGATACCATCACGCGGCCCGGCTCGCTGGTGAGCGGCACCGTGACTTTCAGCGATGGCAAAGACTCCGCGTGGTATCTCGATCAGACCGGCCGACTCGGAATGGTGCCGGGCGAGGCCGGCTACCGTCCGCCGGAGCCGGACATCGCGGAGTTTCAAGCCATGCTCGAGCAGGAGCTGGCGAAGCTGGGAATCTAGTGCTCCCGGCTGGGAGCAAATTCGCAAAATCGCCCGCCGCTCGCGACCGGGCATCGAAAACTCGCGCTTGACG
>JBBQZX010000014.1:0-129185 GCA_038207335.1 Chthoniobacterales bacterium
ATCTCGCTGGCGGCGCGGCGTTCCATCATTATCAAGAACCCCGCGGTGCTTGAACAAATCTCCGGCTGCCGCACCGCCATTTTCGATAAGACGGGGACACTGACTTATGGCGAACCCAAGCTAACCGAACAACTCATCGCATCAGGCTTTGTGCAGAGGGACGTGCTCGCCCTGCGACGAACTGAGAGCGCGGAAATGCCTCGCTCGCGCTGCGACCAATCGCGAGCTGGCGGCGAAATACGGGATTGCCGCGCGCACGGTGACAAACTGGAGGCGGGAAGGATGCCCATTCGCGGAAGGTCAATGGCGCGTTCTTGATTGGCTGGCGCAGCGGCGATACGCCCCAGCGGGCGCACGAGCGAAGCTCGGAAAGCGATTGCGGGACCGGCGGACACGCGCATTTTTCAAAGACAAATTGCAAGCGCTCCGCGCCGACATTCTCGATTTGCGGGTGCGCCACAAGCTGGCGGGCGAACCGCTGCCGGATTGGTTGCGCCGGATGCCCTTTCGCACACGCTGAGTTTCCGCGCGATTCGTGGCAAAGCGGCTCGTCCGCATGGTGACAGACGAAAACGATAGCTCTCGGCGACAGCGAAAACTCCGCAACCCGCATGGATAAAGGATTCGCGGGCGATTGTCGGCGTGTCCTGCGCATCGCTGCCGAGTGCAATCAATGTCCTCACCGCTCCCTGTGAAGTGCCTCGCGAGAGAGGGCCTTATCCGCGCAAAATTTCGGCGAATGCCCGCAAAGTTCGTTGCCGAATTGCTGCCGAATAGATGGCGTTTTCCGTCGTTTCCGTGCGCGTCGCTGCGTCTTGCGTTTTTGCGGTGAATCGCCCGCAAGCCCTGCGTGCAGGCCACTTCCAGAGTATTTCAGAAAGTGGGTTGGGCGGGACTTGAACCCGCAACCAACGCCTTAAAAGGGCGCTGCTCTACCATTGAGCTACCAACCCGTCCCGCAAAAAGGAGCGTGGTAGATAGTGGCGCGGGGGAGGTGACGCAAGCAAATCTTCGCGCTAGGTTCCGCGCCCGCTCATGTTTTTGACCTCCGCGATTTTCTCGAAGAAGTGGCTCGTGGGGCTGGTCGTGACCGCGCTCGCGGTCTCGGCGTGGGCTTTCGTTTTCTGGAAAAAGCAGACGCCCAAAGTGAGCGCAGAGCTGGCGACTCCAATGCTCGCGATCGATGCACTCGCCGGGCAGACGATCTACTACAATGGCGCCACGCGACCGTGGCTGCTGTCGCGCCGGCCGGAGCTGCTGAGCGCGGAGGAAAAAGACGATGGCTCGGAGCGGACGCGCGCGCTGGCGCAGGCGGTGCAGAGTCCGCCGCTTTTCCGGCAACTCGACCGGCGGCTGCGCTTCGACACGCTGGTGCTCGTCGGCGACCCGAGCGAATATCGACCGCTGCTCGATCATCTGCTGGAGGCGAAAGACTGGACGCTGACATATCTCGATCACACGAGTCTGGTCTTCAAGCGCGGCACGGTGCGCGCTTGGCAGCCCGGCGATCTCGCGGCGATTCGCAAGCATTTCGGAAAACAGGAAGAGCCGATTTTTCTCGCGCAAGCGGCGACGAAGATACTCGCGCTGCGCAAGTCCCCGGAGGCGAAGCGGCTGCTCGATGAAGCGCAGGCGCTTGATGCGAAAGCGCCAGATGTGTGGAGCGCGCTCGCGGTTTATCGCATGAATCGCGGTGAATGGAGCCAGGCGCTGACAAACGTGGATCGCGCGCTGGCGCTCGACCCCGACTTCCTGCCCGCGATCGCGAGCAAGACGCAGATTTTGTTTGCGACGCGGAAGTTCGACGATGCGCTGACGCTTTCGAACCGGTTGCTCGCGGCACATCCCGACGATCCAAGGCTGCTCTTCTATCATGCGAAAATCGCGCACGAACGGCACGCATACGGCGAGGAAATCGACGCGCTGGAAAAGCTGATCGCACTCGCGGAGGAGGGCCGGCGACCGACTTCGGGATACCGGATTTATCTCGGGCAGGCGTATGCCGCGCGGAGCGAGGCGCAGCCGGCGATAGCGGAATTTTCGCTGGCACTTGCTGACCCGGATTTATCGAAAGAGCAGCGGAAGTTCGCGGAGGATTTGCTGGCGCAGATCAAGAGCCGCGCGGGGTTGTGAGAAATTACTAACTGCTGCCCGACGCTAGCCGAGCATCGCGAGCAGGTCGTGCAGTGAGTTTTCCGGGCGATCGAGTTTGAAAACTTTGAGCCTGGCAGATGCTCCGGCTTTCCAATCAAGGAGGGGGTCGTCACCGACATGGAGCGCTTCGTCTGCGGTGACTACCACGCGTCGAAGCGCTTCGTGAAAAATGTATGGGTGCGGTTTGTCGGCGCCAACTTCGCTGGAAATGACGAGGTATTTGAAATGCTGCGCGATGCCGAACTGATCGAGGATGGTTCGCAGTCGTCCATCGAAATTTGAGATCACGCCGAGTTCGAAACGCCCGCTCAGTTCCGCCAGCACATCGCGCACTTCGGGAAAAAGCTCCCAGACTCCGGGCCGAACGAACTCTTCGTAAACCTCCGCGAAATACGCCTCGCGGTCCCCCACCGCTCCGGGCACGATACATGTTTCGAGCACGCGCCCGACGAGTTCGCGCCACCAGCCGCGATCGTCGTCGGGACGCGGCTCACCAGTTTGCGTGCGCTCGGGCATCGCGCGCCATGCGCTGCGGAATGCTTCATTCAGCGCAGCCTCATCGAGATCCCAACCGTGCCGCTTCGCGACTGCTGCATAGTGAAAGCCGACTCCCTGCGGCAGGTGAAACAGCGTGCCGACAGCGTCGAAAAAGATGACTTTCAACAAAGTGACGGTTTCGAACCGCCGAACGCACGCGGCTTTCTAGCCTTGACGCTCCCAGCGCCTGCCCTACAGTGCATGTTCGCACTCCGAGTGATTGACGCGGGATTCAAACCCCGCGTTTTTCGTCTCTGGAGCCTGCGCCATTTTTATGAACGCTGAATTTATTGCCATGTTGGACTACCTCGAGCGCGAGAAAGGTATCAAGCGCGAGGTATTGGTGGAAGCTGTACAGGAAGCGCTCGTGTCCGCGGCGAAAAAGACCGTCGAGGCGGGCCGCGAACTGCGCTGCGAGATCGACCCACGCAGCGGTGCCATCCGCGCTTTTGCGAAGCTGATCGTGGTCGAGAAAGTGCAGAACAAGCACGACGAAATCAGTCTCAGTGCCGCGCAGAAAATCAAGTCCGATGTGCAGATCGGGGAAGAAATCGAGATCGAAGTGACGCCGAGCAATTTCGGCCGAATCGCCGCGCAGACAGCCAAGCAGGCCATGATGCAGCGCATCCGCCAGGCGGAAAAGGAGATGATCTACGACGAGTTCAAGGATCGCGCCGGCGAGATAATCAGCGGCACGGTGCGGCGATTCGAGCGTTCGGATGTCATTGTTGATCTGGGAAAGTTCGAGGCGACCATGCCCTCACGCGAGCGGGTGCAGACGGAAGATTACAACATCGGCGATCGCATCCGGGCTTACGTCGTGGCGGTCGAAAATGGCGCGCGCGGGCCGGAGATCATCATCTCACGGAGCCATCCGAATTTCGTTCGGCGTCTTTTTGAAACCGAAGTCAGCGAGATCGCCGATCGCACCGTCGAAATCAAAGGCATCGCGCGCGAGGCAGGCTTTCGCACGAAAGTCGCGGTACACAGCGCGAACGAAAAAGTCGATCCGGTCGGTGCGTGCGTCGGAATGCGAGGCTCGCGTGTCAAAAATATCGTCCGCGAGTTGAACAACGAAAAGGTGGACATCATCCGCTGGAGCACGGACGTGAAGGAATTCGTGCTCGAGGCGCTGAAGCCCGCGAAGATCAAAAGCGTCACGCTCGACGAGGCGAAAAAAGCGGTGCAGATCAAAGTGGACGAGGATCAGCTTTCGCTCGCGATCGGCAAGCGCGGGCAGAACGCGCGGCTCACCTCGCGCCTCACCGGCTGGGACATCAACATCGAGAAAGACGAGTCGGCGAAGGAAGTTTTCGACTCGAAGAAAGTGAATGCCGCGACGGCGTTTGCCGAGTCGTTGAACATCACGTCGGAGATCGCGTCGAAGCTCGTGAACGCTGGCATGAACAGCATCGAGGTCGTTGCGACTGGATGCGAACCGCAGGACATCGCGGACGCCGCGGGCATCGAAATCGAAGCGGCGAACAAAATCCACGCCGCCGCAAAAGCGGCGCACGAAAAGAGCATGGCCGCGGCCCACTAGGCGCCATGAAGCCGCATCACCGAGACATTTTTAATGGCAACCAAGACGACGACAGTAAAAACCGCATTCAAGAAGATCACCGCCAAGACGGCGGAGGCTCCCGCGGACTCTAAAACCGGGGCGAAGGGCAAAGCTGCCGCCGCGGCTGCGGCGGACAAAAAGAAAGCGGAGAAGCCGGCGCCTGAGCCGCCGAAAGAAGCGGTCGATCTCATCGCGGAAAAGCCGAAGCGCGTCCGCAAGCCGGTCACGGCGCTGGAGCACAAGCCGTTCACGGCGCTCGCCAAAATCTCAGCCGATCCAAAGCCGGCGGTTGTAGCAACACCGCCGGTCATTGAGGAACCAGCAACAGAGCCGGAAAGCGAGGAAGCTAAGACGGATGAGAAAATCATCCACATCAAGCCGCCGATCATCGTCAAAGATCTCGCGACACAGATGGGACTGCGTCCGTTTCAGGTGATCTCGGACCTGATGGAGCTGAATATTTTCGCCTCGATCAATCAGGCGATCGAGCCGGATGTCGCGACAAAAGTCTGCACGAAGCACGGCTTCACATTCGAGCGTGAGAAGCGCAAAGAAGGTGGCGGCGTCCACAAGCCGGTCGAAAAAATCATCGAGCCGCCGAAAGTGCCTGAGAAGCCGAAAGCCGATGAACTCGAGCTCCGCGCGCCGATCGTGACATTCATGGGCCACGTCGATCACGGCAAGACCACGCTCATGGATGCGATCCGCAAGGCGCGCGTCGCGGCTGGCGAAGCGGGCGGCATCACGCAGCACATCGGAGCATACTCAGTCGAGACGAACGGCCACCGCATCACCTTCCTCGATACGCCCGGCCACGCGGCATTCACCGCGATGCGCGCGCGCGGAGCGAATGTCACCGACATCGTCGTGCTCATCGTCGCCGCGGACGACGGAATCATGCCGCAAACCATTGAGGCGCTGAATCACGCGAAAGCCGCGAAAGTGCAGATCATGGTCGCAATCACGAAGACCGACGTGCCCGGTGCGAACATCGACAAAGTTAAAGGCCAGCTTCAGGAGAAAGGGCTCGCACCCGAGGACTGGGGCGGCGAGACGATCGTCTGCCCAGTCTCCGCGGTGAAAAAGCAGGGCATCGATAAACTTCTCGAAAACATCCTGCTCGTCTCCGAGATCACCGAGCTCAAAGCGAGCTCCCAAGCCAATGCGCGGGGCACCGTCATCGAGGCACAGCTCGAGCAAGGCCGCGGCCCGACGGCCACCGTCATCGTGCGAATGGGCACTTTGAAAATCGGCGACGCATTCATCTGTGGAAACTTTAGCGGCAAAGTGAAGGGCCTCATCGACGATCTCGGAAAGCCGATCAAGAGCGCCGGCCCATCGACGCCGTGTAAGATCGTAGGCTTCTCCGGGCTCCCAAATGCCGGTGACGAACTCGTGGTAATGAAGCACGAGAAAGAAGCCGCGACGCTCAGTACGGAGCGGCTCTCCGACCTCCGTGTAAAAAAGCTCGCGACTCCGCAGCGCGCGACGCTCGAGGGTCTCTTCGACACGATCGCCGCGGGCCAGCGACCGGTGCTGAACATCATTCTGAAATGCGACGTCCAAGGCTCGCTGGAGGCCGTGACGACTTCGCTGCAGCAGATCGACAGCAAGAAAATCAACTGTCACATCGTCCACGGTGCGGTCGGTCCCATCACCGAATCCGACATTCTGCTTGCCGCTGCGTCGAATCTCGTCGTCGTCGGATTCAACGTAAAAACCGAATCGAGTGCCGCAAACGCCGCGCGCCGCGAGGGCGTGCAGATCAAGCTCTTCTCGATCATCTACGAGCTCATCGACCAGATGAAGGAGGCGATGGCCGGGTTGCTCGAACCCGAGACGCGCGAAACGGTGATCGGACATGCCGAGGTCAAGAAAATCTTCGAGCTGTCGAAGGGTCTCGTAGCCGGTTCGCTAGTCACCGACGGGCGCATCGTCCGTACCGCACGCGCCCGTGTGCTGCGCGGCCGTCAACCGATTTACGATGGCGGCTTCAACACGCTTCAGCGTTTTGCCGATGCGGTGAAGGAAGTCCGCAGCGGACTCGAATGCGGCATCAAACTCGGCGACTACACCGAGTATGAGGTGGGCGACATCATCGAGTGCTACACGCTGGAGAAAGTCGCGCAGAAGCTCTGACGCTCGGAGCGTGGTTGAGAGTTTTTCGTTGAGAGTTAAGAGCCGCGCCCTGCGGCTCCAATCCCACTCTCAATATTCTCCGACTCTCAACTCCCAACCCCAAAACTCTCCACTTTTCCAATGAAGCATCGTCTCGAACGCGTGAACGAACTCATCCGGCGCGAGCTCGGCGAACTCGTCACCAGAGAGCTGCGCTTCGAGTCGAAACTCGTGACGATTCAACAGGTCGATATCACACCCGACCTCCGGCATGCGCATGTGTACGTCAGCTTCATCGGCGAGGAGAGCGCGCAAAATGCCGACATGGCCGCGCTCCACGACAAGCGGCAAATGCTCCAGCAGGCGCTCTCGAAACGCGTCGTTTTGAAATTCACGCCGCAACTGCATTTCAAAATCGATCCGTCGATTGTCCGCGGCACGCGCATCCTCACGATCATGGATCAGATCGAGCATCCACCCACCGAGAGCGACGTGCAGGATTACGAATTCGACGACCGCGAAGAGCCGTGACGGAGCTGCGCTCGTAACTTTTGAGATGAAAGAAAACTGCAAACTTTCCGAGATCGCCAGCGTGATGCGGACACGCGAGCGCTTCCTCGTGATGAGCCATCTGCGCCCCGATGGCGACGCGCTGGGCAGTTCGCTCGCCGTCGCGCTTTGCCTGCGGGAGCTGGGGAAAGATGTCACCGTCTGGAACGAGGACGGAATGCTCGAAAAGCTGAGCTTCCTCCCACACTCCGGGCTCGTCCTGAAGCCGCCCGCGGAGCCGCAGGAATTCGAGGTCGTGATCGCGGTCGATACCGCCGTACAAAACCGCGTCGGCACCTGCGAGGCTGCGATCAAGTCCGCCGGGATGTGGATCAACATCGACCACCACATCACGAACGATCACTACGGCGACCTCGCATTCATCGACTCGGGCGCGCCCGCGACCGGGCAGATTTTGTTCGAGCTTCTTGAGCAAAACGGACTGCCGATCACCGCCGCGATTGCCGAGAATTTGTTCGTTGCGATCTCGACCGACACCGGCTCGTTTCAATATCCGAGCACCACCGCGCGGACGTACGAAATCGGCGCGGCGCTCGTCCGCGCAGGAGTCAATGTCGGCGCGGTTTCGCAGCGACTTTACGAGAGCTACCCGCTGCGCCGGATCGAGCTGCTGCGCTCACTGCTGAATGTTTTCAAGCTCACCACGGACAACCGCGTTGCGAGCTTCGCGCTCTCACTTTCCACGGCCAAGTCGCTCGGCGCGCAATCCGAGGACAACGAAGGACTCATCGACTACATTCGCGCGATCGACGGCGTAATCGTTGCCGCATTCATCGAGGAGATGACGGATGGAAAAGTGCGGATCAGCCTCCGATCCAAAGACCCGAAAATCGACGTGGCGAAAGTCTGCGCGTCGTTTGGCGGCGGCGGACACACACTCGCCGCCGGCGCGCGGCTCAGCGGCTCGCTCGCGGAAGTCGAGGCACGCGTCCTTTCAGCCATAGCTCATGAATTCAACTGACCTCGACGGCGTCCTGCTCGTGGACAAAGCCAGCGCCATGACGTCCCACGACGTCGTCGCCATCACCCGCCGCGCGCTCGGTACGAAAAAAGTCGGCCACTGCGGCACGCTCGATCCGCTCGCGACCGGGATGCTCATCATCGTCGTCGGGCGCGGCACAAAGATTCAGGACCTTCTGATGAGCGAGGACAAAGAATACGTCGGCACGATGGCGCTGGGCACGATGACCGATAGCCAGGACGCCGATGGGAAGGTGACCGAAACTCGCGAAGTCCCCGCGCTGTCACGCGAACAAATCGACGCCGCGTTCGCAAAATTCCACGGCGATTTTTACCAGATGCCACCGATGGTTTCCGCGATCAAGCAAGGCGGCGTGCCGCTCTACAAGCTCGCGCGGCAGGGCAAGACGGTGGAGCGCGAGCCGCGCTTCGTGCATGTCTATGCGCATGAAATCAACGCCGTTCGGCTGCCGGAGATCGACTTCCGGGTCGTCTGCTCGAAGGGGTTTTACGTCAGGACGTACGCGTTCGACATCGGCAATGAACTCGGCTGCGGCGCGCACCTCAAATCGCTTCGGCGCACCAAAAGCGGAAAATTCACGCTCGAGCATTCGGTGACTGTGGAGGATTTGAAAACCTTGCCACAGGAAGCGCTCGCGGCGCGAATGCTGAGCCTGCCCGCAGTCTCGCGGATGCGCGGCGCGTGAAGTGAGAGATCGCGTGCGAGTTCTGATTCAGCGTGGTGTACGCGACCCGCGTGCCGCATTCAGAGCGCCAACGACTTTTGCCGCGAGTCGCCGCAAACGGACAGCGGCTTGCGTGCTCAACCCGAAACTGCCGTGAACCGCACGTTCACCGCCATCGCTGATCTGGCCTTGATCCCCGGGCCAGTGGTGCTCGCTATCGGCGTCTTTGACGGCGTGCACCTCGGGCATCGTACGGTCATCGAGCGGGCACTCCGCGATGCTCAAGCAACCGCTGCCACGGCGGTGGTCGTCACTTTCGATCCACACCCGATCCGTGTCCTGCGACCCGAGCGCGCGCCACATCTCCTCACATCCACAGCGCACAAAATCCGGCTCATCCGTGAACTCGGCGTCGAGCACTTGCTGGTCATTCCGTTCGGCACCGAGTTCGCGGAAACGCCGCCCGCCGATTTCATCCGCGCGCTCGCCGAGGCCTGCCGACCGCTCCGCGAAATCTGCGTTGGGCACCAGTGGTCATTTGGAAAAGCACGCGCGGGAAATCTCGAATTGCTCGACGCGCTCGGCAACGAAATCGGCTTCGACGAAATCGGCGTGCCCGCGGTGGAGATCGACGGACAAATCGTCAGCAGCACGCTTACCCGTCGCGCAGTGGAGTCTGGCGACTTCGCGCTCGCGCGGCGATTTCTCGGACGCGATTACACAATCCTCGGCACAGTTGTGCGCGGCGACGGCATCGGCAAAACGCTCGGCTTCCCGACCGCGAACATCAGCGCGCACAACGAGCAATTTCCACCGAACGGCGTGTATGCCGCAACGGTGCGCCACGGCGCTGAGATGCTCCGCGGAGTCGTGAATCTCGGCGTCCGCCCTACCATCGCGCACGCCAGCGGCGAGCGGATTCTTGAGGTGCATCTACTTGAGTTCCACGGCGAGATTTACGGGGAGGAACTGGAGCTGACTTTTGGAACGTTCATTCGTTCCGAGCAGAAATTTGCGACGCTCGACCACCTCCGCGCACAGATCGCGCGAGACGTGGCGTCCGTAGCCGGGATCGTTGATCCCGTCTGAGACGTTCGCGTCGAACGGGTTGCCGCGGGCTCCGCAGCGGGATCGTCGATCCCGGCTACAGAGCTGCGCGCATCGCTTCGAGCGGGGCTTCGCGACCGAACCAGATTTCAAACGAGAGCGCGCCTTGATAGAGCAACATCGCGAGACCGTTTGCGCTGCGCGCGCCCGCTTCATCGGCGGCGACCATGAGCTTTGTGCGGGCGGAGGTGTAGATCGTGTCGAAGATCATGAGATGCGGCTGCAGAAGCGCGCTCGAAAGCGGTGAGGCATCGCTGCGTTTCATGCCGACGGAGGTGCAGTTGATCACGAGATCGGTCTGCGCGAGCTGTGCCCGAAGCGCGTCCTCCTCCCACGGCGCGACCTCCAGCCGATCGCCGGGGCCGGAGACGCGCGGGCCGCGAAACAAGGGCTGAAGCTCCTCAGCGAGTAGTCGCGCTTTTCCGACGGTGCGATTCACGAGCACGAGACGCTCGCATTTTTCAAAGCCGCACTGCATCGCGATCGCGCGTCCCGCGCCACCGCCCGCGCCGAGCACCATCACGCGCAAGTCTCGCAGATCGACGCCAAATTCTGCGTGCACCGCACGCACGAGCCCGGGGCCGTCCGTGTTGAAGCCGACGAGTTCATCCCCTTCCACGACGACCGTATTCACGACGCCGATCCGCCGGGCGTGATCGTCCACGCGATCCATGAGCGCGAGTGCGGCGGCCTTGTGCGGGATCGTGCAATTCACGCCGATGAACCCCTGCCCCGGCAGCAGTCGCAGCGCCTCAGGCAGCTCTTCGGCGCGGATGTGGAGCCGCGCGTATCGCGCATCGATGCCACACTTTTCCAGCGCGGCGTCGTGCATCGGCGGCGAGGCTGAATGCGCAACCGGATCGCCGAGCACGGCGAGGCGCAAAGGCACGGAACCATCCGCCGTGGCGCGCGGCCAGTCGCGCAGGTCGTCGAGTGAGTAAACGTCTTTCAATCGGATGCGATGCGCGTGTTTAGCGCTGACCGAGGTATTCCTCGATGCGCTGCGCTTTTCGCAGGAGGAAAGGCGTGTGCTTCTCGGAAACTTCGGTGAATTTTTTGAGCACCTTCATCGTGGCGAGAAATTCCTCGGCGAATTTCTCATGCTCCTGATCCTGCCATGTGCTGCCGAGCGCGGCGAAGCGTGCCTGCAGGCTTTGCGCGCGGGTTTGCGCGTCGTCGTTGAAGCGCTTGAGCTCTTTTGCAAAGCGCCGCACCTCCTCGGGATCCATGATTGCTTGGGCCATTGGGAGTAAAAAGTTGAGGATTTATATTAGAGTGTCGTGGAGGAGCCTGCTGGAGAGCGCGCCATACGACCAAAGCCAATGCCGTTTGGCGCGAGGCTCCAGCAAAATCGAGCGTGACCACCTTACAATCGTGGCGTGCCAATGTTCGCCTCAAGTTTGCGGAAAATTGGCCGCGCGATAGGGTGAGGTAGCTTGAGCACAGGCACGCGGTTCCGCCCCCTCGCGAGAACGGCCCGGCGCTCTCTTTCCCTCGAAAAAACCAATGAAACGCGCCCTCTTCCCCGCCTTGTTATTCGCCATCGCCCTGACGCTCTCTGCGGGAGCCGCGCCGCCAGCTTACGATCACGTCGTCATCGTCATCGAGGAGAACCACTCGCTGACGCAGATCATCGGCAACCGCACGACAGCGCCTTACATCAATCAGCTCGCGGATGGCGGAGTGAATTTCACGGGCCTTTTCTCCATCTCGCACCCGAGCCAGCCGAACTACCTCGAGCTTTTCTCAGGCGCGGCCCAGGGCGTCACCGACGATAGTGTTCCGGCGGGGTATCCCTTTTCCACGCCGAATCTCGGCGCAGCGCTACTCGCTGCCGGGCGCACTTTTATCGGCTATTCGGAAGACCTGACGGAAGCAGGCGACCGCGACACGGCTTCGACCGATCTCGTGGCCGGTGGGACGACATACAAGCTCTACCGCCGCAAACATAATCCGTGGGCGAATTGGCAGGACGCAAAGCCCTCGGACGGCTCGGTGCCCACGCCGCCACCGAATCAATTGCCGTGGACTACGAACCAGCCATTCAGCGCATTTCCCACCGACTTCACGCAATTGCCGGACGTCTCAATCGTCGCACCAAACGAGCAGAACGACATGCACGACGGCACGGTGAAAATGGCCGACGACTGGCTTGCGGCGAATCTCAGCGCGTACGCGGAATGGGCGAAAACGCACAACTCGCTGCTGGTCGTCGTATGGGATGAAGATGATTACGCGTCGGACAATCGCATCCCGACCCTCTTCTACGGAGCGAATTTGAAGCCGGGAAACAACGACTCGACCTGGACGCTGCACAATCTCCTGCGGACGATCGGCGAGATGTATGGCGTCGCGACGCACGCAGGGAGCGCCGCGCAGGTCGAGGCGATCAGCGGCGTCTTCACCAGCGACTTTCCAGCGGTCACGCTGGCGTTGCGGCAGGGTGCGGATGGATACGTCGGCGCGCACGACACGGAGCTGCATTTCGCACAGCCCGATGCGGTGTTTGGCGGCGCGACTCCGCTTGCCGCGGATCTCGATGAAGATGGCGCGGCAGGGAATCAGGAGGTGCAGGCGCTCGTGCGCTTCGATCAAGTCGCGACGCTGGTGCCGCCCGGCGCACATATCCTTTCGGCGAAGCTCATCATGCATACCACCGATGTCTCGGATGACGTCGTCGAGCTGCATCGGATGCTCGTGGACTGGGACGAAAACAGCACCTGGAACAGTCTCGCAGACGGCGTCGTGGCAGACGACATCGAAGCGGCGGCGACGCCCGAATTTTCACTGACACCAAATATCGCCGGCGCAAATTCGATCTTCGATGTCACCGTCGCCGTGCGCGACTGGATCGCCGGCGTGCCGAACAAAGGCTGGGTGATCCTTCCGACGGGCACGGATGGCTGGGGCTTCGATTCCGCGGAAGGCGCGACCGCAAGGTTTCGCCCAACTCTGGAGATCACCTACGCGGTGAGCGTGCTCGAGTTTTCGGCGACAACTTATGTGCGCGACGAGGTGCCCGGCGGCATGGTGACAATCACCGTCACGCGAAGCGGCTGTGCGGACGACGCGGTGTCGGTGGACTACGCGACCGCCGATGGCACGGCGAGTTCGGGCGAAGATTACGCCGCAAGTTCCAGCACGCTTTCGTGGACGGCGGGCGACGTGACTCCGCACACATTTTCCGTCGAGATCACGCCGGATGAAATCGTAGAGGCCGATGAGACCGTGCTCCTGGCGCTCACCAACGCCACGGGCGCAGCCGTGCTCACGGGCCGTGCGACCGCGACGCTGACCATCCGAGAAACCGCGCTCAACAACTGGCGCGTGGAAAGATTCGGAGCGGACGCAAACACCCCCGAAATCGCCGGCGACACTGCCGACCCGGACGGCGACGCGCAGGACAATATTTCCGAATACATCGCCGGCACCGAACCGCTGGATCCCGTGAGCCGCTTCCGCGCGAGCATCGAGCCTGGAGGGCCCGGCGAGATGCACATCCTTTTCACCGCGCAGCCCGGCCGCGGCTACACCGTGCAATTCAAAGCCGCGCTGAGCGACACGGAATGGCAAAGCCTCACCGACATCGCGCCCGCTTCGACAGCGCGCGAAATCGACATCACCGACGCCATTGGCTCAAGCGGGCAGCACTTCTACCGCGTGGTCACGCCGATGCAGCCGTAGCGTCGCGTGAACCAATCTCCCGCCCTCCTACCGCCCGAGCAGGTGGGGATAGGCACGTTCGTTTCTCCGCGATGGTTCGGCACGCCTTCGGAGATGCAACCCTGACACCGCTCACGCGGAAGTCGGCGCGCAGCTATCACTCGCGTGGGAAATCGGTTATACTATGCGCTTGTTGCCACGAATATTTTCCATGCCCGTTCCGCACACGCTCGTCCGATTTTTCTCTGCCATTGCGCTCCTCGCTGGAGTCCAGGCGTGCTCGAAAAAAGAAACCGCAGCACCGCCCCGCGGGGCGGGCGGGCCGGTGCCGGTCGAGGTGGCGAAGGTGGAGAAAAAGGATTTGCCGCTCGATCTTCGGGCGATCGGAAATGTCGAACCGATCGCGACCGTGGCGATCAAGGCGCAGGTCGGCGGGGAGCTGCTCGCGGTGAATTTTCAAGAAGGCCAGGATGTGAAAAAGGGCGATCTTCTTTTTACGATCCAGCCAAAGCTCTACGCCACGCAGCTCGCGCAGGTGGAGGCGAATCTCGCGCGGGATCGAGCACAGGCGGCAAATGCGGAGCGGGAGGCGGCACGCAGCGTCGATCTCAGCGCCAAAGGGGCGGTGTCGAAGGAAGAGCTCGAACAGACGCGATCGAACTCCGACGCATTCGCGGCTACGGTGCGGGCGGATGAGGCGTCATTGGAAATCGCAAGGGTGCAGCTCGGCTACGCGACGGTGAAGTCGCCGATCGACGGACGCACCGGCGCTCTCAACGTGCAGGCAGGAAATTTGATTAAAGCCGGCGCCGACGACGCAATGGTGACGATTAATCAGCTCGCTCCGATTTACGTGGCTTTTTCCGTGCCAGAAAATCATCTCGCGGCGATCCGAAAAGGGATGACCAAAGGAAAGATGGGAGTCGCCGCGCTCAATCCGAAATCACACGACGCGCTCGCGGAGGGCGAGTTGACATTCATCAGCAACGCGGTCGATTCCACAACGGGTACGATTTTGCTAAAGGCGACTTTTTCGAATGATGACCGCGCTCTGTGGCCGGGCGCGTTTGTGGATGTGGTGCTGCATCTTTCCGCCGATGAGGGAGTTACGGTCGTCCCGACGTCATCGATCACGATCGGCCAGCAGGGGCCGCAGGTATTCGTGGTGAAACCGGACGGAACAGCGGAACTTCGCGCCATTAAAACCGGCCGCACGGTCGCGCGGGAAGTGATTGTGAACGAGGGTTTGCAACCGGACGAGACGGTGGTCGTCAATGGGCAGAGCCGGTTGACTCCGGGAGCAAAGGTCTCGGTGCCTGAGAAGCCAAAAACATCGAACGTCGAACATCCAACATCGGACATCCAATCCCGGAATTCCGAGGCGGGTAAACGTTCTCCCCTTCCCCTCGCGTGAGCATTTCCGAGCCGTTCATCCGCCGCCCGGTGATGACCACCTTGGTCATGCTGGCGATTCTGGGCTTCGGACTTTTCGCGTTTCAGGGGCTGCCGGTGAGCGATTTGCCGAACGTGGATTTTCCCACGATCCAAGTCAGCGCGGCGGTGCCCGGCGCGAGCCCGGAGACGATGGCGTCGTCGGTAGCGACGCCTCTGGAGCGGCAATTCAGCACGATCGCGGGGATCGACTCGATGACCTCGAGCAGCGCGATCGGAAGCACAAACGTGACGATCCAATTCACGCTCGACCGCGACATCGACGCCGCCGCGCAGGACGTGCAATCGGCCATCTCCGCCGCGCAACGACTGCTGCCGCACGAGATGCCGAGCCCGCCCTCTTTCAAAAAGGTGAACCCCGCCGATTCGCCGATTCTCTACCTCGCGATCACGTCGCCTTCGCAGCGGCTCTCGGACGTGAATGAAGTGGCCGAGACGCTCGTCGCGCAGCGCATCTCGACGATTGCCGGCGTCGCACAAGTCAGCATTTTCGGCCCGCAAAAATACGCGGTGCGCGCGCAGGTCGATCCCGGCCAGCTCGCCGCGCGCGGCCTCGGGCTGGATGAAGTCATCGTGGCGATCCAAAACGCGAATGTGAACCTGCCGACGGGTACGCTCCAAGGCCCCTCGCAGGCGGCAACCGTTGAATCGACTGGCCAACTGCTCGACGCGGCGGCGTATCGCGACCTAATCGTGGCGTATCGGAACGGCTCGCCGATCCGACTCGAAGAACTCGGGCGCGTGATTGACAGCGTCGAGAACGACAAGATTGCGAGCTGGTTTCGCGGCGAGCGCGGCATCGTGCTCGCCATCCAAAAACAGCCCGGGACGAACACCGTCGCAGTCGTCGATGCAGTGAAAAAACTGCTCCCAACTTTCCGCAAACAAATCCCACCGTCGATCGACCTCGCCGTGCTCTCCGACAAATCGCTCACGATCCGCGAGTCGGTGCACGACGTGGAATTCACGCTAGTCCTCGCGATCGCGCTCGTCGTGCTCGTGATCTTCCTCTTCCTGCGAAACATCCGCGCAACGCTCATCCCATCGGTCGCGATGCCGCTATCCGTCATCGGAACATTCATGGCGATGCACCTGATCGGCTTCAGCGTGGATAATTTCTCTTTGCTCGCGCTCACGCTCGCCGTCGGCTTCGTCGTCGATGACGCCATCGTCGTTTTGGAAAATATCGTGCGCCACATCGAACTGGGCGAAAAGCCAATGAATGCGGCACTCAAAGGCTCGAAGGAGATCGGCTTTACGATCGTGTCGATGACGATCTCGCTCGCTGCCGTCTTCATCCCGGTCCTGTTCATGCCGGGGATTCTAGGGCGCCTTTTGAACGAGTTTGCGGTTGTGATCGGCGTCGCGATTCTCGTCTCCGGCTTCATCTCGCTCACGCTCACGCCCATGCTGTGCAGCCGGTTTTTGAAATCTCACGAGGAGTCGAAACCGGGGCGACTGTATCAATGGAGCGAACGGATTTTCGACTCCGTGCTGCATCTCTACGATCGAACGCTAAAAGTCGCGATTCGGCATGGTGTACTCGTCGCGCTCGTCGCGCTCGGAAGCGTTGCCGCGACTGCGTGGCTGTTTGTGGACCTGCCGAAAGGGTTCATCCCGAATGAGGACAACGGACAGATTTTTGCATTCACCGAGGCTGCACAGGGCATCTCGTTCGACAAGATGGCGGAGCTGCAACAGCGAGCTGCGGCGATCGTGGCGAAGAGCCCGTACGTCGAAGCGTTCATGTCTAGCATCGGTGCGGGCGGCTCGAGCTCGACCCCGAATACGGGGCGGTTGTTCATGAATCTCAAACCTCGCAGCGAGCGGCCTCCGGCGGATGAAATCATCGCGGAGCTTCGCAAGCAATTATCCGGCATTCCCGGGCTTAAGGTTTTCCCCCAAATCGTGCCCTCGATCCGCATCGGCGGTTCGCTGACAAAGGCGCTGTATCAATTCACGCTCTTCGGCCCGAACCTCGACGAACTGTATGCGGCCTCGCCGAAAGTCGAGGCGAAGATGCGCGGAATTCCCGGCCTGCTCGATGTCAACAGCGACCTGCAAATCACGAATCCGCAGGTGATGGTGACGATCGAGCGCAACCGCGCATCGGCCCTCGGAGTCAGCGCGTCGCAAGTCGAAACCGCGCTCTCAAATGCATACGGCTCGCGCCAAGTCTCCACGATCTACACGCCGACGAATCAGTATCAGGTGATCGTCGAGGTGCTGCCTAGCTTGCAGGAGAGTTCGGTCGATCTCACGAAGCTCTACATCCGGTCGAGTAACGGGAAGCTCGTGCCGCTCAGTGCGATCACGGAGATTTCGCCGAGCACGGGACCGGTCACAGTGCAGCATCTCGGGCAGCTACCGGCAGTCACTTTGTCGTTCAACCTCACTCCCGGCGTCTCGCTCGGCGACGCGATTCCGAAGATTGAAGCGGCGGTGAAATCGGAAATCCCCGACACGATCACGACGGGCTTTCAAGGCACCGCGCAAGCGTTTCAATCCTCGCTGAAAGGCCTCGGCCTGTTGCTCGTGATGGCTTTGCTCGTCATCTATCTCGTGCTCGGGATTCTCTACGAGAGTTTCATCCATCCTCTCACGATTCTGTCGGGCCTGCCAGCCGCCGGATTCGGAGCGCTCATAGCACTGAAGCTCTTCGGCTACGAACTGAATGTGTACGGCTTCGTCGGCATCCTCATGCTCATCGGCATCGTGAAAAAGAACGCGATCATGATGATCGACTTCGCGCTCGAGGCGCAGCGGAACGAAGGCAAGTCGCCCGCCGACGCTATTTATGAAGCGTGCCTCGTCCGCTTTCGCCCGATCATGATGACGACGATGGCGGCGCTCATGGGCACGCTGCCGATCGCCATCGGGCTCGGAGCCGGGGCGGAGTCACGCCGTCCTCTCGGCATCGCGGTGGTCGGCGGACTCATCGTCTCGCAACTCCTGACGCTCTACATCACGCCGGTGATCTACCTTTTCCTCGAACGCCTCCAAGGCCACCGGTCGAACGAAAACACTGACGCACCCAAAGACCAAGTCCGCGAATTAGCGGACGCGTTCTAGACGAGTTCATCGATTCCCGCAGGGTCTTACCGATTCGAGGCTTTCGCAGCGCGCGGCGCCGCTTTCTTCGCGGGCCTCTTCACTGCGGGCGCCTTTTTCGCAGCAGTCTTTGCAGCAACAGGCGTTTTTTTTGCGGCAAGCTTTTTCGGAGCCGCGGGTGCCTTGGCTTTTGCTTTTGGGGCGGCAGGCTTGGCTGCCGGGGCTTTAGCCTTCGGAGCGGTCACTTTTTTCACCGGCTCCGGTGCGACGACCGGGGTTTCGGGGATCGGCGGCGACATGGGCGCACGGCTGTGATTTCCGGATGCGAATTTCGCGTTCATCTCCGCTGCAGTCGCGAAGAACGTCACGAGCGCGGGAGCGATGCCACGATAGGTTTTGCCGACCTTTTTTACGATGCCGCCCTGGACGAGATTTTGAAGCTTTTCGTAAGCACGTAGGCGGAGCATTTCCTCGCCACCGCTAGCCATGTTCCGCGCGCGGAGATTTTCGTGGACGATCGAAAAGAGCGCCTTGAACTCGAACGCGGTCTTGCGTGAGAGCACGGTGGCGAGCTCCTCAGCGACGCGATCAGGACCCCGACGTGAAAAACCGTAAGCTGTCTTCATCCGCACTTTCTACCACATTTCGCACAAATAGCGAGCGCTGATTGTCGGAAATTAGTCTTTCTGATCGAAAAAGAATTCTCTGCCACCATCTCAGCCCCCTTTCTTCGGCCTTATTGAAGAAGATCGGCGACCTGAGTTTGGACGGCGGCCATTTCATCGAGACGAAGTAGCGGATCTGGAATCAAGAAAACCTCGCCCGTCTTCACATGCTCGTAGATTCGCGTGAGCGAGCCGTCTCCACCGGTGCACGTCCCGGTTTCCTTGAGCTGCCTTTTTCGCTCCAGCATCAGGGCGAGGATGTAGCGCACGTTTCCGTGCTCCAGCGCGCCGTCGGCCATGTAGCGGCGCAGGAGCTCTTCGGCGGTTTGCTTGCCGAGCGCCTCTGGCGCGGCGGGTGGCGGGACTTCAAATTTCGACCGCCAGAAAGAGAACGGCTGCGGGCCTTCCGGGTTGCGCGCCTGCCATGCGGACTCGCTCAGATCCTCGCGCCGGAAGCCGGTCTTTTCATCGAAGAGGAGCGTGTAGAAGAACTCGCCGTCCTGAAATGGTTCGCCGCTCGCGGAACAGCGATCGGCACGACTCTGGATCGACCACTCGATGTTCATTTGCGTCTCTTGAATCCGAAACGCGGGAAGTCGCGATTCGTGGCGCGGAAGAACAGCAGAACGAGTCCGATGGCACCAAAAAATGCGTTTGGAATCCACGCGGCGGCGACCGCTGGAATGCGGTCGCCTTTACCCAGCGCGAGACAGAGATTCGTGATGAAAATCATGCCGAAGAAGATGAAGATCGAACTCGCAACGCCGGCCAGCACGCCGCGTCGGGAGAAGACGATGCCGAGCGGAGCAGCGATGAAAACGACGACCAGGCACGACCATGGAAGAGCCCAGCGGTAGTCGCGATAGGTGCGATACGGGGCGAGAAATTCCTCGGGAAAGTCGTCGTTGAAATGCAGATACTGGTCGAGTTCGGGGATTGAAAGATTCTGCGGCTCGAGGTGCGAACTCGCGATGCGCCAAGGCGTTTCGGTCCAGCCCGTGACGTCGCGATAATCGACCGGCCCGGTAAACGTGTCGGTGTCGGTGATGTTCCCCTCCTTATCAAAATCGACGGACATGCCGCGCGTGAGAATCCACTTTTTGTTCTTCGCGTTGAAGGTCGCCCGCGCCGAATACCACTTCCGCGTGATCGTCCCGTGCTCGTCCTGCTGCGTGATGTGGACGCCGACAAGTTCCGGAGAATTCGCACGAAATTTTTGCACGAACCACGTTCGGTGATTTTGCCGATCGCGGAAAAGATACCCCTCGACGGTGTCGCGTTCGCCGGCCTTTTTCTCGCCTTTCGTGATCTGCTCGAGCGCGACTTTCTTCACGCCCTCCGCGTGGGGGGCGAGTTCGTAGTTCAGAGCGAGAAGCACGACGCTCAGGATGATGCCAACGATGAAAAGCGGCGTGAGAATGCGCACCACGCTGCGTCCGGCAGTGAGCATCGAGATGATTTCATTCGAGCGCGACATTCGGCTGAGCGAGAAAAGCAGCGCGAGCAAGAGGCCGACCGGCAGCGAGATGAGGATGATCTGCGGGAGCTGGGTGAGGTAGAATTTCGTGACCTGCTTCAGCGACGCGTGCGCTTCGATGAAATCCTGGCCGTTGTCGCTGAGATCGAAGATGAGCCAGATGGCGATGAAGCCAAAAAAGCACATCAGGAACGGCTCGATAAAATTGCGGAGCAGGTAACGGTCGAGGATTCGCATCGCGAGGGTCGGGGATTTAATGGGGCTGCGGTGGATTTGCCAAACAGCTTCGGCACAATGGAGTGGGCGGCACGAAAGTCGTGTGCCCGAACGCTCTCAGTCCCGCGACTTAGGAAACGGGGATTCTGAACTTCGTCTGCCTCCCGTACGTGCGAAAGGCGGTCGCGAACGACCGCCTTTCGAAAGTTGAATCAGCCGAGAGGATTTATTTCATCAGCTCCTTGAGCTTTGGCCCAATCGCATCGGCCCAGATTTGATAGCCTTTCTCTCTCGGATGCAGCAGGTCAGGCATCACCTCTTTCGTCAGCGTGCCGTCGGCTTCGAGGAACTTCTCGTTGATGTCCATGTAGAAGACGTGTTTGCCGTCATCGAGCTTCGAGATGATCTCGTTGACCTGCTTGTTTTTCTCGCGCGGGACATCCGCTTTGTTCGCGCTGCGCGGGAAAACCGCGAGCAGCAGGATTTTCGTCTCCGGCAGTTTCGTGCGGATCGTTTTGACGATCGCTTCCACGCCTTTTGCCGTCGCTTCCGGCGCGTCGCCGCCGACGTTGTTGGTTCCGATCATCAGTACGGCGACCTTCGGCTTGATGCCGTCGAGTTCGCCATTTTCGATCCGCCAGAGGACGTGCTGGGTCCGATCCCCACCGATGCCGAAATTCGCCGGATGATACGCCCCAAACTCTTTGTCCCAGATGGCTTTCTGCCCACCCCACCCCGCTGTGATCGAGTCGCCGAGGAAGAGCAGATCGACGCCGCCAGCCTTTGCGACCTTGAGAAAATTCTCGTGCGCTTGCATGAAGCCGGTCTGCGGTTGACCGCTCTTGTTGTCGATCTTTGGCGCGGCAACATCGGGCGCTTGCGGCGCGATTTTGACCGGTGCCGCGGGCGCGGTGGTCACGGGCGCCTTGTCATCGGCACGCACCGGGGAAAGCGCAGCGAGAGTGATGAGCGGGAGGATGAGGAGGATGCGTTTTTTCATAGGAAAGGACGGCAACCCTAGCCGTTCACACGTGCGCAAAAAGCGCAATCTTCTCTGCCTCAACGCGGCAGCGAATCGTCGAGTGCGGCGATGACGGCAGAGATCGATTCGCGCGTTTCATCACCCATGTTCGAGACGCGGAACGTCTTGCCCTTCAGCTTCCCGTATCCGCCGTCGATCAAGATGCCATGCCGCTCCTTGAGATTCTTGAGCAGCATCGGCACGTCGATTTCGCGGTTGTTCGCGACGCAGGTCAGCGTCTTCGAGCGAAAGCCTTCCGGCGCGAAAAACTCGAACCCGTTTTTCACGACCCATTCAGCCATCATTGCGTTGAGTTCCGCGTGCCGCGCGTGCCGCTGCGCGACTCCCTCGGCGAAAATGTCGTCGAGTTTCGACTCGAGCGCGTAGATCAGCGAGATCGTCGGCGTGCTAGGCGTCATGTCCTCGGCCTGGTTCTTTTTGAATTCGAGGAAGTCGAAATAGTAGCCGCGCCCCTTAATCTCTGCGGCGCGCGCGAATGCCTTTTCGCTCGCGGAAAACAGCGCGAGACCGGGCGGCAACGCCAGCGCTTTTTGCGAACCGGTGAGCAGCACGTCGATGCCGAGTTCATCCATCGGGATCGGCAGCGCGCTGAACGACGAGACGCTATCGACGACGAGCAGCACGTCGGGAAATTCGCGCATCACTTCGCACACCTCTGCGAGCGGCGAAAGCACGCCAGTCGAGGTCTCATTATGAATCAGCGTGACCATGTCAAAGCCGCCCTGCTTCAGCTTTTCGCGCACCTGCTCGCCGCGGATCGGCTGGCCCCACTCCACCTGCAATGACTCAGCCTCCTTGCCGCACTTTTTCGACACGTCGAGCCATTTGTCGGAGAACGCACCGTTCATGCAGTTGAGAACTTTTTTCCCCACGAGATTTCGCACCGAGCCCTCCATCACGCCCCACGCCGACGAGGTGGAAAGAAACACCGGCTGCTTCGTCCCGAAGAGCTCTTGCAGCCTTGGATGGATGCCTGCGTAGAGCTTTTTGAAATCGCCGCTACGATGCCCCATCATGGGCCTCGTCATGGCTTGGAAAGTCTTGTCGGAAACTTGGATCGGGCCGGGAATGTAGAGCTTCATCGCGAGTGGAAATTTTTGGAGCGCGGAGGAAACAGCAAACGCGCCGGGGCATCAACTCATTCGATTTTTCGCGGCTTTGAGTTCATGCGGCCGGGATTGCCGTAGTAGGGATATGCGTCCCAACGGTCGTCGTCGCTCGTGGCGCGCGGGTCGCCGGTAGTTTTCATCCACGCGTCGAGTTCCCCGCGGAGTTGCTTTTGCGTGGCGCGGTGTTCCGTTTGGTTGGCTAGGTTGTGGAGTTGCGCGGGGTCTTTTTCTACGTCGTAAAGCTCTTCCTCGGGACGCTGCGCAAAGGAGAGCCGGAAGAAATTCAGGCGCTCGGGGTCATCCCGCAGGGAGATGATGAAGTCCTTCGTCGGACCCGGATCGACGTCGCCGAATTCGCCGACGGAAAAGACCATTTTAGGATCACCTGCGGGCCAGCGGTCGGAGCGAAGATTGCGGAGGTAAAGCCATTTTCCCGTGCGCACGCCGCGCACCGGATAGCTCGCGTGATCCTTACGCACATCGGCGTGACGCTCGCGCTCGACGAAGACTTTGTCCGCGCCTTCTCCGGTGCCCGCGAGCAGCGGGAGCAGACTTTTCTCCGCCATCTCCGGCGGCGGCGTGAGACCGGCGGCTTCGAGGAAAGTCGGCGCAATCGCGACCTGCGTAACGAAGCTGTCAATCGTTGTGCCCGCCTTGATCCGTGTGGGCCAGCGAATCGCCATCGGCATCCGCGTGCCGAGGTCGTAGCAGGTCGCTTTGCCGCGCGGAAACGGCATCCCGTTGTCGCTCGTTACGACCACGAGTGTATCATCGAGGCGGCCTGCTTTTTCGAGCGCGGCGAGGATTTCACCCACGCGGCGGTCAAAGCGCTGCACCGCGAAAAAGTAATCGCAGACATCGGATCGAATCTCTGGCGAATCCGGCCACGCGTCGGGCAGGAGCACGTCTTCCAGCTTCATGCCGGAAGCCACGCCGGTGCCGGGGACGTAGGGCCGATGCGGATCGTGCGATCCATACCAAAAACAAAACGGCTGATCCGCCGCACCGCCCGCGAGGAATTTCTCAAACGCGATCGGCGGCCCTGCGGGATTGCGAGTACGTCCGCCCGGCTTGAAATCGCCGGGCCCCCACCCCTTGCCCTCGCAGCCGACGACGTAGCCCGCTTTTTCCAAAAGATCGGGATACACGTCGAACTTCGCCGGCAGCGTGCTCCACAAGTTGCCGCCGTTCTCGAGCTGATGCGGCCAGCGTCCGGTGAGCATCGCGCCTCGACTTGGCGTGCAGGAAGCGGCAGCGCAGTGCGCGTGCTGGAAGAGCGCGCCTTCGCGCGCGACGCGGTCGAAGTTCGGCGTCTTCACGACGGGATCGCCATACACACCGGCGTGGCCGAAGCCCCAGTCGTCGGCGACGCACATGAGGATGTTTGGCCGCTTGGAGTCGGCGGCGAGCACAGTCGCGGAAACGAGCGTGAAAATGAGGATGACGAGGGTTTTCATATTGAGAAATGGGCTACTTTGTCGTCGCACTCTCCACCAGCAGCCAAGCGGCGGCGTAGAGCGAGAAGCCGGCATTGAATTCCTCCGGCACCTTCTCCGCTGGACGAAAGAGATAGCCAGCCATCTCGCCCTGCTGAATCTCTGCGGATGAAGCGCAAAGGGAGAGCAGGGTGAGGGAGAAAAGTGGAACGATGGATCTCATCGCGTAGCGTTTTTCAAATCAACGGCTTCCTGGCTGCATCGCTTGCATTGCCTCAGCCAAGCCCTTCCCGATGCCGCCGAGAATCTTTGCCGATCCGAGATAGTGGAATTCGAAGTTGGAGATTCCTTTATCCAGCGCCAGTCGCTCGCGCTCGGTGAGTCCTTCCACACGCAGCTTCTCCATCAATGCCTTTTCCTCGGCGGGCTTCATCATCTGACCCTCGGTCGCGAGCTTTTTGGCCTGCCGCTTGATGGCGTCCTCCTTGGCTTTCGCGGCGCTCAGCTCGCGGTCCCAATATTTTTCCGTGCGGACTGCCACGACATTGCCCTTGAACTCCGGCAACTGCGCCGGGGAGGCCATGGCGTCGCGGAAGATGTCGTGCGTGCTTTTGTAGCGTTGATCGTCAGGCCCATACTCGGCAGTGGGACCGCCGACACCGAGCACGCCGATGACGAAAGGCAGTTTCGGCGCGTTCAAATCCTCCCGAACATCGCGAATGAAATCGGCCATCACAGTGCTGTAGGCATCGTAGCCGCCGGGCTTGCCGCGGTTCGGATAGGTGCCGCTATCCACCATGTCATTCCAACCTTGGAACCACGCAAAGCCGGCCAGTTCGTAGCCTTTAGCAGGATCATAGCTCGGCACTACGCGCTTGATGTCGGCGAGCACAGTTTTCACATGCTCGATCATGAGGCGGTAGAAAACCCCGGTTTGCTTTTCCTTCTCCGCTTCGATGGCCGCGATGTCTTTGCCCTGTTTCCGGAAGGTGGCGAGCTGCGCCTCATCGAACTTATACGGTCCGGCACTCGGTGGGCGGAAATCTGTGTTCAGGCTTTTGCCGCCCCACGACGTTTTGATGAGCAGAATCGGAGCGTCGGTGAACTTCTCCATGTAAAATGCCAAAGGTGAACTCCGGCCCGATCTTCGGCCCGTTCTGGCTCGCACCGAAGCCCGCAGTCAGCTTCCCCGTCTGTTCCGTGTCGGCGCAGCCGATGGAGGAAATCCACACGCGCTCGCAGACTTTCGGCTTGCCATCCGCGCCCAGCATCTCCGCCAGCATTGGCTTCGTCGCCGGGTCCATGCCGATGTGCTCGAAGGTGCTGACTTTGGCATGCCCCTGCATGTTCGACTGCCCAGAGAGGATGAATACTTTCAGAGTCTTTTCTTGCGCCGCGAAGGAATGACCGCAAATGAGTGCGACGAGCGAAAAAAGTGGGAGGAGGAGTTTTGGGGATGGTTTCATGGTTCGAATGAGCGTGAGTCTTCCGCAGGCCACCGCGCAACGCGAGCTGACCAAGCTGGTGACTCGCAACGTCTTGACCAACGATAACCCATCCGCGCTGAAATGGTTCCTCGCCATCGCCAAGCCATGACCCCTCATCTCCGCCTCGCGACCACCGACGATCTACCGGCGCTTGGCGCGCTCATCCCACAAGCCGTGCGGGCACTGAGCGCCGATTGCTATAGCGCGGAGCAGATCGAAAGCTCGATCCGGCACGCCTTCGGAGTCGATACGCAGCTCATTGCGGACGGCACTTACTTCGTGGCAGAAATAGACGGCGAACTCGCTGGCTGCGGCGGCTGGAGCTGGCGGCGGAAGATTTACGGCGGCGATCAAATCGCAAGCGAGGACGACGCGCCGCTCGACCCCACGACCGAAGCGGCGCGTATCCGCGCGTTCTTCGTGCATCCGGCATTTGCGCGGCGCGGCGTCGGCTCCGCGACGGCGCGCGCCGGATTCCGCCGGCTCGAATTGCTCGGCACGCTGCCGGGCGAACGGCTCTACCGCACATGTGGATTTGAGGTGAGCAAGTATGAGGACTGCACGCTACCGGATGGGGTCGTAGTGCGCTGGGTGCGCATGGTTCGCGATTCTCAGCCGGAGGATTTTCCATGAACACTGCCGTGCCACGCATCCGGACGACCTAAACTTTTACTGCAAGGGCATCGCCTACGAGACGGAAGCGAACACCTGGTGGCGAGCGCTACTTGACGAGGAAGAGCGGGCTCTGAACGATCTCGTGGATAAGTGTGCGGAGGCCGTAGCTCTGCGCTTTCGCGCGGGCAAGGATCGCTTCGACTTCAGGGCGGTCGGCGAAGCGCACGGGTGCGCCGGTCGCGAAGATGAGGAGCTGGCGGGTGAGATTGCGGGCGAGGACGGCGTCTTCTTCGCGGACGAGTTTTTTGAAATCGCGAATCTCTTGAAAGGGGCGGCCGTCAGGGAGTTCGCCGGCGGCATCGACGGGGAGTGCGAGGTGGAAGGCGAAGGCGTGGCCGTTTTTTCCGATGCCTTTTTCGCTCAGATGATCGTCAGCGACGGCGCGGTAGCGGTCGCGCCAGGCCCCCATCACGTCGAAGCTTTCCAGCGCGAATCCGGGCGGGTCCATCTTGCTATGACACGCGGCGCAGCTCGCATCGGCGCGATGTTTTTCGAGCTGCTGGCGGATGGTGACTGCGCCGCGGATGTCGGGCTCGACTGAGCCGACGGGAGGTGGAGGTGGGATGTCGATGCCGAGGATTCGCTCGACGATCCACTTGCCGCGCAGGACGGGCGAAGTGGTGGTGCCGTTGGCGGTGATTTTCAAAATACTCGCCTGTGTCATGAAGCCGCCGCGCGGGCTGTCAGCCGGGAGCGTGACGCGGCGCATGGCGACGCCTTGCACGCCGGGGATGCCGTAGTGCTCGGCGAGTCGTTCATTCAGAAAGGTGAAGTCGGAATCAACCACCGTGCGCGCAGGCAGGTTGCGGCGCAGCATTTCGCCGAAGAAGAGCCGAGTCTCGAGCACGGCGGCTTCGGCGAGCGCGTCGTCGAGGTAGTAGTCGTTGTAGAGCGTGGTCGAGGGCGTGGAGTCCTCCATTTTGCGAAGGTCGAGCCAGTAATCGAGGAACGCATCCGCGAAGCGTTGCGCCCGCGGATCGCTGAGCAGGCGCTCGGTTTCGGCGCGAAGGGTGGCGGGTTGGTGAAGTTCGCCATTCGCAGCACGGGCGCGGAGGGCGGCATCGGGAGGAGAATTCCAGAGGAAAAGTGCGAGTCGCGTAGCGAGCGCGTAGTCGTCGAGCGGGCCGGGTTTTTCATCGAGAAAGACGAACGCGGGCGAGGCGAGCACGGCTGTGTAGCCGGCGAGCATCGACTCCGCGAAAGAGAGGCCGGCACTGCGGCGATTTTCCACGAGCGCGACGAAACGCTGCACATCCTTTTCCTCCACCGGCTCGCGATACGCGCGCTGGAGAAAGCCGCGCATGAGACGCTCGGCGTCGGCCTGCGGATTTTTTGAAACGACATCCACCGTGATCTCGGCGAGCGCCTTTACCTGCTTGCGAGCCTCGCCCTCTTCATCGCGACCATCCGCGCGCTCCACAACTGACAGCCTCACGCCGGGCGCACCGGACTTCACCGTCACCATCGGCAATTCGCCGAAGAGCAGGCGGTAACCGGCGGTAGAGGCGTCGTCGGTGATCGGGCCTTCGATCTCCATCCAACGAAAGGCCACGCTCGGCGCGCCGTCGGGCTGCATCAGCGGATTTTTGAAGGCGGGCGGACGCGAGCGGTAGAGACGCGAGGCGTCGGGGAGGAGCGTTTCATTGGCGAGCAGCCACACTTCGCCGAGATCATGCACCGCCGGTTCGGGCGTGAGATCGAAGGCGCCGACGCGACGGTTCATCATGCCGTTGCACGTATAGACGGCGATGGGTTCGTCGCGGCGTCCGGCGGAGAGCTGGTCGTAATCCGGCACGTCGGGGTTCGGCTTGCGCGGCTTGCCGACCTTGTCTTTCTCGCCCGCGTAGCTCATCGCCACACCGCCCGGCGCCGTCCACAGCGTGTAGCCGCAGAAGCTCACGCGGTATCTGCCCGCGACCGGCGCGCGGAATTCATCCCAGCGATACGTGAAGCCGGTGACGTAGTTGCTCGAAACCCAGCCGACGGCTTCGAGCTCGCGCGTCGTCGGATCGCTGAGCGGTGAGCGGCGCGCGCGGACCTCGGGCTGCGCCGTCGTGGTGCCGAGCACGGGATAGGTCATACGATCAGGCGAGGAGTTGAAAACGCCGCCGGTGAACTTCGACGTGAGCGTGCGCTGATCGCGGGCGTAATAGCGGCGCGTCGTGGTGGCCGTGCGGTCGAGCGCGGCGCTCATCGCCTCGCGCATGGCGTAGCCGGCGGCGTCGATGTAGCGCGCCAAGTGGACGTGCGAGACATCGAGCGCGTCGCCGATTTTGTTGAAGCGATGCGCTTCGCCATCGTCCGGAAATTGCGCGCGGATTTGCAGCCACGGCGCGGACAACAGGTCGCGCAGGGCGTTCTCATATTCGTAGCCGTTGAGCCGCCGCTGCGTGGCGCGCCCTTCGCGGGCGATGCTCTCCCGCTCGCTCGCCGTGAGCGTGGCACCGAGCATCTTGATGAAAGCGTCGCGCTCCGCCGGGTCCGGCTGCTGCTTCTTCTTCGGCGGCATTTCGCTGGCTTCGAGCCGGTCGTGGACTTTCACCCAGCGCGCAAAATTTGCCCCGTCGCCGGGTGTGAGTGCGAGGTCCTCGAGATCGAGCCCGCCCTTCTTCGTCGTGTCGTCGTGGCAGTCGGCACAGTACTTTTCGGTGAATGCAGCCGCGTCGAACTCGGGCGCAGCGTGCAACGGCGATGGAACGAATAGGAGCGATGCGACGAACGCGACGACCGACGCAAATGAGAGGCGCGCGCCCCAGTTCATGCCAGCTCAAGCCCGCGCATCGTGCCGGTGGACGACGCAAATTTCTCCGCTTCGATTCCCATCCGCTGCAGCATCGAGACATACAGATTCGGCAGCGGGTAATTCCGCTCGCGATCGAACGCGAGATGCTGCCCGTGCTTGAATCCGCCGCCGGCGAGCAGCGTCGGCAAGTTGAAGCATGTGTGCGCGTTGGCGTCGCCGAAGTTCGAGCCGTAGAGCACCATCGTGCGGTCGAGCAGCGGCTCGCCGTCTTCGCGCGTCGCCTTCAAATCGGCGACCAGATTGCCGAGCAACTTCATGTGCCACTGGTCGATGACCTCGAGTTGCGCCCGCTTCTTCTCCGATTTTCCGTGATGCGAAAGATTATGGTAACCGTCGGTGATCGTCGCGTCTTTCAGGTCGAGCACCGGCGTGCTGACGCTGTCGAGCATCAGCGTGACGGCGCGCGTGGAATCCGTCTCGAACGCCAGCCGCGCGAGATCGTACATGATCTTCACCTTTTCCATGTAAGCCGCCGGATCGCTCGGATCGACCGGCATCGGCACATGCACCACCGGCTTCGGCTTATACTCCCACCCGCGCGACGCCTGGAGCCGATGCTCGAGGTTACGGACGCTCGTGAAGTATTGATCGAGCCTGTCGCGGTCGCGCGCGGTCAAGCCGCGCTCCAGCTCTTTTGCCTGGCCGGCGATCGTGTCGAGAATGCTGCGCCCCGTATCGAGCTGACGAATCTGCGCCGCGACCTGCGCCGGCGAACCCTGGAGGAAAAGCTGTTTGAAAACATCCGCCGCCTTGTCCTCCGGCGGGATGGCGACGCCCGTGCCCGTCCACGAAAGACTGCGCGTGCGCGTATTCACGCCGAGCGTGAGCGACGGAAACCGCGTCTGCACGCCGATCTGCTCGGCGATGTGCTGATCGAGCGAAATCGTATTGCGAAAGGAACTGCTGCCAGGATGCGGCGCGGCGGTGAGGAAACACACGTCCGCGGGGTGTCCGCCATCGACATTCGGATGCGAAACGCCGCTGAAGACGCTGAAGTCCGCGCGGTGCGGCGCGAGCACTTCGAGATACGGCGACATCGCGTAATCGCGCCCCGTTCCAGCGGGGAAAAACTGATCGCCGAGAAGCCCGAGATTATTGCAGATGGCAAACATCCGGCGCGGCTTCGCAATAGGCGCGGCGGATGCAAAAACGGACGTCATGCTTTCCAAAAACGGCAGCGCCAACGCGATGCCCGTCCCACGTAAAAAGCTCCGGCGCGAAAGCGCGCGACGCGTGGCGATGAAAGGAGCGGGAGAAATGTTCGGATTCATGTCGGGGATGGCTGGATACGTGAGCCGCGATCGGGCAGCGGTTCAATGAGAGAGCAAAGAAATTTTGATTTTCCTCATTCGATCGTGAGCTCTTCCTGCCCGGCGGTGCCCCGGTCTTTGGCTTCCGAGTGAGTAAGCGCAGGGCCGTCGGGACTATTGCGGCCCACTTTCACCGTATATTTGCCGGGCGCATAGACGCGCGGCTGGAAGCGGTCACCTTGCACCCGGATGGTATAGAGAATTTCGCCCGTCGCCTCAGCGATTACCTCCACCACGGGATTCATCACGCCTTTGAAGACCAGCATCGGAAGATAGCCAGCGGGCTTGCGACCGTCGTTGTCTTCCATCGCCACGGTGATCGGCCAGCCGGGGAATTGCGCTTTGTCGCCCTCCTTCGCGTCGGAGAAGCGCGGCCAGCATTCGAAGGTGATCTTACGCGCCTTCTTGTCGAAGCGGACGATGCCGTAGCCATCGGCGCGCTCACGTTGGTCCTTGATGTCGGGCGGATTCGCGTGAGCCAGCATGCTGATCCTATTCCCAAGCCCGTCCTTGAAATCGCCCGTCCACGGCAAAGGACTTTCTGGCACGGGATTTGGGCCGGACTTCTCATCGAGTGGGTGCCACCAACGCCCGTAGATGGTATTTACGAGCGCCGGGCTGGTGAACTCATATGGGCCGTTGCCAAACTCGGCGATCCCCTGCTTTGTGACTACCGCGAGATGCTGATCCCCGCAGAGGTGCACTGCCCAGGCGCGGCGGATGGATTCGAGCGCGTGAATGCGCGGCGTCTGGGGCCAGCCATTGCAATCGAGGTCGGCGAGCAGACGATTATCCCGCGCGCCGTGCATGTGAACGGCACCGCAAAAAGCCGTCTGCGAAAGCACGACCTTCATCTCCGCGCCGGTCCAGTCCTGCGTCCAGTTAGCCAGAAACTTCTCCTGCCGCTCGCCGAGCAGAACGAGCCCTGGCAGATCGATGGTCTTGGGATCGTAACTCGGATCATTGATGTGATCGGGACGCGGTCCCATCTTGGGAATCTTACCGTCCGGGCCGGTTTTGAACTTACGATCTTCCAGGATCGCGAAATCCACTCCGCCGACCCGCAGGTTCGTGAAATAGACCGTGATCCCCTGCTCGACGGGTGCCGGGTCGGGCGAATCGGGAAGGTTCCACGTCTGCTGCCGTTGCAGCATGTTCACGTATTCCGCCGGGAAATAATAGCCGCCGTCCGCACCGTCCCGGCGCAGACATCGCTTCCCGCTTTCACCCCACAGGTTCGGTTGACCCACGTCATGATCATCCGGGATGCAGATGCACGGACGATCGCGGATCACGTCGCGAAATTGCATGCCAAATTCGACCCATCCGGCGGTATGTTCGGTCTCGCGATACGACTGGTCGCCGGCAAAGAAAAGCAGGTCGGGATTCTGGGCTTTGAGATGATCGACGATCTCGGGCCGCAGTCCGGTGGTGCGACAGGAATTGCACGACATGTTGGCCACCACGATCACGTCCTTCTCGATCGGATCGCGTCGGATCAATCCCTCGAACATCGCTCTCTCCCCATGTCGCACGCGATACGGCACATCCTTGCTCGCGTCCCACTTTTCAATGCGAAAATGCGCGCTCCAGCCGGGATAAAGCACCTCGGATTTTGCGGCTTCGGTCCAGACGCCATCGCGCTGAAACTCCAATCGAGCTTGGTGCGCCTCGCCCGGCTTCAGCGGGAAAAGCTGCGCGGTGAGTTTGAGCACTCCGCGGTCCTGTGTGTAGAGCGCGAAGGCGAGCACACCCTCGCGCGGCACGTCCATCGAAGGAGGCGGACTCTGTTTTGGACGCACCGCCGTCCATCATTCGCCCGTCGCGAGAGAATCGAGTTTTGGAAATTCCGCGCTAAAGGGTTTCGCGACCTCCGCGTCAGCCGCAAAAAGGCGCGATGCAGACCCGCGCCAGAATAGGAGCGGAGTGAGTTTCAGGAGGAAACGGGGACTGATGTCCATGCTGGAGACAGTAACCCGGTTGGCGACCTCTTCGTCAGGGTCATTCTTGGGAGCGCCGCATAGCTGGGATTCTGCTCGGCGATATTTCGGCTGAAGACAACGACTGCGTGAGGACTGATCGCGCCACTCATCGCCGCCTTCCCCTGTCGCTGTCAAAGCCGCCGCTCACTCCCCGCATGGATTCTGTGAGCACCACCGCACTGCGGGGCGAGCTTCAAAGAGAATACTCCCATCTGGCGAAGGGCCACTGTTCTCTTGTTCCGCTCCGCATCGCCCGCCCGAGACCCAAGAAGAGAAGAACGATCGCGAGTAGAATCTTCATTCGATTTTGCTGTCCTGCTAACCACAGAATGCATTGAACATCGGGCACCGCAAATTCCCCCTCATCGCTCAGTCAATTTGAATCAATCATGAAACCCTTCGCCTTCATCGCCCTTCTGTTCGTGAGCCTTACCGCCTTCGCTGCCGACGCGCAACCGCAACCCAAATGGAAGGACGGAAAGAAGGCTGTGTTCATGCTTGCATTCGATGATGGATGTCCAAGCCAGCTCAAGAACGTGATCCCAGAGTTGGAAAAGCGAAAGATTGCTGGCACCTTCTATCTCTACCCGGCCGCGGGCCAGTATCTCGCCCAAAAGGAGAAATGGGCGGAAGCGGTAAAAAGCCCCTACATCGTCGTCGCCAACCACACATTTACTCACAAGGGCGTCAAGAATGCGGCTGAACTGGATGTTGAACTGGCGAAGTGCAACGAGGCACTCTATGCACTGTACCCTGATCGCCCTACTCCCCGTGGCCTGGCTTTTGGAACACCGGGCGGAGTTCCATGGGAAGTGACGAAAGAGGAATTCGATACGGCCTTGGCGAAGCATCACCTCGTTGATCGCCCACCATTTCAAGGATCCCCGATGAACTACAAGTCAGCGGACGAACTCGTTGCTGCGGTGGACAAGGCGTTGGCCGCTGGAGGAGTTGGCCATGCGGATTTCCATGGCGTTGGTGGCGATTGGCTGGTGACGCCCGTAGAATGGTTTACCGCATTGCTCGACAAACTCGAAAAGCATCGCGAAGAGATTTGGATTACTGATCCGGTGTCGTTGCACGAGTTCATGGAGGAGCAAGAGAAGGCCACGGTGAAGCATTGACATGATTGGCGCTCCGCACTCAGGGTCTCTACCGGATAGACACAGACCCTCAATGAACAGAAATGTGGTCACGCGCGAAGCATTGGTCTTTCTAGCTACGTGCGGGGCATTTTTCTTATTAGCCATGATCCTTCCACTGCTATTCAGGATCGAGCTGTGGCCAATTTTGACTACCATGCCCTTCTCACCCCTTATAATCCCATTTTACGCGCTTGTGCGTTGGAGACAGTGCAAGCGCAGGTGTCGTTCATGAACATTCCCCGACAACGACTTAGCCGCGCGCTGCGGCGAACCATAGACCAAGACCGAAGCAAGCGCGCTTCGAGGGGAATAGGTTCGAGGCGGATTGCGGTGATGTGCTTGACGATGAGTGGATGGATCCCGGCCGCACACGCGTTCACGGCGGCGGACGCAGACACCTTGTTCGAGTCTCACTCCAAGGCATTTTATCGGACGGACGAGGAGCGGGGCTGGCACGCCAAAGACACTGAGGAAGGCAAAGCTGACTTTTGGAAAAGCGCCGAGCAGATGGAGATGGTGCTGGATGCTTACGAGAGAACGAAGAATGCTGATCAGCTCACGATGTTCGCTCGCCTTTTTCGTGGCTTCGTGGCCGACCAAGGGGCGAATTGGGCTCACAACCACTACAACGACGACATAATGTGGATGGTCATCGCGTGTGTCCGGGCGAATCTGCTCAGCGGCAATCGTGAATTCCTGGACGCAGCACGGACGAACTTCGATCTCTGTTACGCGCGCGCCGTGTCGCCAGACTTGGGCGGTGGCCTTTGGTGGAAGGTGGATAACCAGTCGAAGAATGCCTGCGTCAATGGCCCTGGAGCGATTGCCGCTTTCCTCTTGGGTAAGGCGACAGGCGAGGAGGCCTATACCACCAAAGCACGGGAGCTCTATTTGTGGGAGCACGCGACCTTGTTTGACCCGACAACGGGACGCGTCGCCGATAACATTCGACTCGATGGGAGAGTGAATCGCATGGCGCTGACTTACAACCAAGGCACCTTTGTCGGCGCGGCGAACCTGCTCGGCTATGTGGACGAGGCGCGACTGGCCGCGACTTTCACCATGAATGAGATGTGTCGCGACGGATATCTGCCACCCGGTGGCGACAACGGAGATGGCGGCGGATTCAACGGCATCGGGGTGCGATGGATCGCGAGATTTATGAACGAGCATGGTGAGCAAGCGACCTTTGAGCCTTGGTTACAAAAGAACGCGGAAGCTGCGTGGCAGGCGCGGCGATCGTCCGACAATCTTTCCTGGTGCCGCTGGCCGCAGCCGACGACGGAGGGTCGAAGGTCCTCGTGGGGCTGTAGCAGCGCGGTGGTCATCTTACAGGTGGTGCGTCCGACGGAGGCGGTTGACGCAAAAGCCTCGCCGCGCACGGAGAGCCCGCGTTAGTCTGCATACTCCCGTTCGCGTTCACGACTCCCCCACCTTGAAACCTTTCGCCCGGCCGCTACTCTCGCTGACGCTGTTTGTCGCCTTGCTTGGCGACCTATCGGCGCAAGTTCCAAGTCTCGAAGACTACCGGAAGTATGCTTTGACTTATCAAGGCGATGTCAGCCGGGGCTCGAAGTTGTTCAGTGAAGATCAGCGGTTGCTCTGCGCGAAGTGCCATTCCGTTGACGGCAGCGCCAGCAAAGCGGGTCCTGACTTATTCGCGGCGGGTGATGCGTTTGGAAGGCGCGATCTGGTGGATGCGGTGTTGTTCCCTTCAGCCACCATTGCTCCGGGCTATGGCACCATCATCGTAGAGACAAAAGGCGGCGCCATCTATCAAGGCGTCCTCAAGAAGACGTCCGACACTGAAATCCAACTCATGGGTGCGGATGGCAAGCTGGTTTCCTTGGCGACGACCGAGATCAAGACGAAGACCGGCAACACCATATCTCTCATGCCGGAAGGACAACATGCCGCCCTTTCCGTCGCAGAGTTCACCGACCTCATCGAATACCTGACCACGCTGAAGCAGCCGGAATCGAAGCGGGCGGACAATCGCGCGGCACCGCATGACATTCCACTGATGGCGAAACCTGTGGAGCTGCGGCCCTACTTTGCGGAAGGCTTTCAGCTTCCGCGCGGGAAAGCGGAGGCGGGCCTTACGTCGTTCCGACAGATCCCCGGACTAGCCAACGTGTTTCTCGTGTTGCACCAAAAAGGCGTGATCTGGCGGGTGGAGAAAACTGCGGACGGCGAAAGGCGGACGACATTTGCGGACCTCAGCAGCGAGGTGTTCTGCGAGCGCGGCCCAAATGGACTGCTCGATGTCGCCTTTCATCCGCAATTTCGCGAGAACCGAAAATACTACCTATTCTACCAAGGCTTCGAGGCAGACAAAGTCGTCACGCATATCGTCGAGAAGCAGATGAACGCGGACTTTCGCAGCGACTCCGGTCGACCGGCGCGCGAACTCCTCAAGATCGAAAGCGTGGCGGAAGATCACAGCGGCGGTTGTTTGCAGTTTGGGCCGGATGGCTTTCTCTACCTCGTGATGGGAGACACCGGCCCGCATAATGATCCGAACGGCCACGCACAGAATCTACAACTCTTGCTCGGGAAAGTGATGCGGATCGACGTGGATCACGCGGACGCTGGGAGCGCATACACCATTCCGACAGACAATCCATTTCGCGCGCAAGCTGACGTCCGCCCGGAAATCTGGGCCTATGGTTTTCGCAATCCCTGGCGCTTCAGCTTTGACCGGCTCACCGGAGATCTCTGGCTGGCCGATGTTGGGCAGGATCGCGTGGAGGAAGTCGATCTCGTGCAGCGCGGCGCGAACTACGGCTGGAACGTCCATGAAGGACTTGAACCGTTCTCTAATCAGTTCCGAAAACCCGGTCGCACCTTCACACCGCCTGTCTTTGCCTATCGTCGAAAATACGGCAATTCGATCACAGGCGGGCACGTGTATCGCGGCGAAAAGGACTCGTCGTTCTACGGTGTTTACGTCTTCGGCGATTACAATTCCAAGCGCATCTTTGGCGTTACTCAGCAGGAAGGCGCATTGAAAACGGCGCGTCAGATTGGCGACATTCCACAGCGGCTCGTGTCATTCAGCGAAGACGAGGCGGGCAATCTCTACGCTGTGGGATACGAAGGCATGATCTATCGCATCGACTTCACCAACGCTCACTTTGAGTAACACATATGTCTAGCTCCTCCTTCAGAATATTCATCCTTTCACTGCTTGCCTCCGCATGGCTGGCTCCAGTTGAGGCCCAGACGATCCAACGGGTCGAGCAGTCCGATTTTGGGCAAACCTCAGACGGTTCCTCGGTCAAGTTAATTACCTTGCGAAACAGCAAGGGCATGAGCGCGAAGATCATTAGCTATGGCGCGATCATTAAGGAGCTGCAGGCTCCGGATCGCAAGGGAGTTTTCACCAATGTGGTGCTCACGACCGATAGTCTCGAGAAGTTCGAGCACGGCTTCAACGGCGCTGCAGCGATCATCGGCCGGGTAGTCAACCGCATTGGCGGGGCGCAGTTTGAACTCGATGGCACGACTTTCAAAATGGTGGCCAATGACGGAAAGAACACGATCCACGGCGGAAGCAAGGGTTTCGCGCAGTCGGTGTGGACGGTCGCCGAGGCTCCAGTCAAGGATCACGAATCGTCCGTCGTACTCACTTATCTCAGCAAAGATGGCGAGGAAGGATTTCCGGGAAATCTCAAGACCACCGTGATCTACTCACTGACAGACAACGACGAGCTTCGCATCGACTACGAAGCGGAAACCGACAAGCCGACGATCGCCAATCTCACCAACCACGCTTACTGGAACCTCGCCGGCGGCGGGAGCTGTCTGGATAACATCTTGCAAATTCCGGCTGAGAGCTACACTCCGGCGGATAGCCATTTGATTCCCACGGGGGAAATCCTCCCGCTCAAAGGCACGCCGATGGATTTCCAACAGCCAACGCGCATTGGCGACCGCATCGAACAGCTACAACCACCAAGGGGCGGCTACGATCACAATTTCATCTTAGGAGAAGACAAAACCATGAAGTTGGCGGCGCGACTCGTTGAACCAAAAAGCGGTCGGGTGATGGAAGTGCGAACGACACAGCCAGCCGTGCAACTCTACACCGCAAACCACCTCGCGCACACCGCCGTTTGCCTGGAGACACAGCATTATCCCGACGCCATCCACCACCGCGAATTCCCGTCTATCGTCATCCGTCCGGGCGAGCCGTTGAAGGAGACGACTGTATTCACCTTCCACGGAGAGTAGGCGGATGGGAAATGCGAACCATCCCTAGTTTTCGCGAAACAACCATGCGTGTCCCCTCCATCCTTTCAGCGCTTGCCACGCTTTTCCTCACGATCGTACCTCTCATCAATGCGGCGGAACCGCTGTCGCGAGGCACCCCAGAGGCACAAGGAATTTCGTCCGCCGCTGTGCGGGATTACGTCGAGGCGCTCGATAAAATCGACACGATGCACAGTTTTGTGGTCGTGCGGCACGGCGAGGTGATTGCGGAAGGCTGGTGGAAACCCGAGGCGGCGGACAAACCGCATGTGCTCAACTCAGTGAGTAAGAGCTTTAACTCGACTGCTGTAGGACTGGCGATCACGGACCGCAAATTGAGCCTAGACGATCCGGTCTTGAAGTTCTTTCCGGACGACGCGCCGAGCGATCCGTCAGCCAATCTTAAGGCCATGACCGTGCGTGATCTGCTGACCATGTGCGGCGGCCATGACTCTGAGCCGAAGCAGTCAACCGACGGTCACCCATCCGTAAAGCAGTTTCTTGCCGCGTCCGTCGTGCATCAGCCCGGCACGCATTTTCTCTACAATGGCATGGGCAGCTATACCCTTTCGGCGATCGTGACCAAAGTGACTGGTCAAACCGTGGGAGACTACCTGAAGCCCCGATTGTTCGAGCCATTGGGAATCGAAAACGCCGAGTGGCCAAGCAGTCCTGAGGGTTATTCACTCGGCGCGCACGGCCTTTACCTTCGCACGGAGGATATCGCCAAGTTTGGCCTGCTCTACCTGCAGAAAGGGAAGTGGAAAGGCCAGCAGTTGATCCCCGAGAAATGGGTCGAACAGGCCACGGCCAAGCAAGTCCCGAACGATCAGGAATCCCACTCGAAGATCGGCGCCGACTGGCGTGAAGGGTATGGTTTCCAGTTCTGGCGCTGTCAGCACAATGCCTTTCGCGGTGACGGCGCGGGCGGACAGTTCGTGGTTGTCATGCCCGATCAAGACATGGTCGTCGCGATGACCGCCGGGAGCGCAAACATGCAGGCGGAGTTGGACGCCATCTGGGACCACCTGCTGCCGGCCTGTCGCACCGAAGCCATCGCCGCTGACACGACCGGCCAGGAAAAGCTAAAGCAGTCCATCGGAAGTCTCGTGGTGCGCGCGAAGCAAAAGTGAAAACCGACTGCGCAATGTGACTCTCGATATGTCGCTACCCCCTGCTCTACTTCCTTTATGAAATTCTTCCCTGCTTTCCTTTCCGTTGGTCTTGGTTGCGCCTCCATCGTTCAGGCCGATGACACCGGCCTTGTTGCTGCTGGTTCGAAAGTGGAGGTCCTCGGCGAAGGCTACGTTTTCACCGAAGGGCCGGCGACCGATCGTGAAGGCAACGTATTCTTCACCGATCAGCCCAACGATCGCATTGTGAAATACAATGCCGCTGACGGTTCGTTCTCCGACTGGCTCAAGCCCGCTGGACGCAGCAACGGGACGTGCTTCGACCAAGCCGGCAACCTTCTCTCCTGTGCGGACGGGAAGAACGAACTCTGGTCCATTTCACCCGAGAAAAAGATCACAGTGCTGATGCAAGACGTTGACGGCAAGTTGCTGAACGGCCCGAACGACCTATGGGTTCGCCCGGACGGCAATCTGTATTTCACCGACCCGCTCTACCCGCGCGATTATTGGGAACGCGACAAAGCCACACAGCAGCCGGGTCAATATGTTTACTTTCTCGAAATTCACTCGAAGAAAGTGACGTCCGTGGCGACCGATCTGAAACAGCCCAACGGCATCGTCGGCACACCCGATGGGAAGACGCTTTACATTGCCGACATCGGCGCAGGCAGGACGTATTCCTACACGACCAATGCTGATGGCACGTTGGGAAACAAAACGCTCTTTTGCGAGATGGGTTCGGACGGCATGACGATCGATGCCGAGGGAAATATCTATCTCACCGGCAAGGGCGTCACGGTCTTCGACAAGACCGGCAAGAAACTCACCAACATCCCCATCCCCGAGCCTTGGACCGGCAACGTGACCTTCGGAGGCATCGACCGTGACCTGCTTTTCATCACCGCGAGCAAGAAAGTGTATGGCGTCAAAATGCGCGTGAAGGGCGCCTACTGATGATCTTTGGGCCGCTCGTCAATCGCAACTCCCAGCGTAGCGTCGAGTGAAGGCGAGAGCGAGGGTGTCGAGCAGGTTCATGGATGAGGTTGTGGGGAGCTACTTTTGGAGCAGCAGACAGATGCCAGCGACCAACGCCAGAAGCGGCAAAAGAATATTGAGCTGGCCGAGATTGATCCCGAAGAGACCCATGAGGCCGATGACAACGAGGTAGATCGCGAGGAGGAAAATGCCGAGATTTTTTGGACGGTTCATCTTGTGGCAATAACCATTTAAGAAACGTGCCTCAAGGTCATCCTGCGCGAACTTGGTGAGTCGAAAACCTCGGCTCCGCGGATGTGAGGGCAACTCGCCAAACGGACGGCGAGAGCAACGGTACAGAATTCGGCCATTGTTTGACGTGGCAATGCGGTTAGACTCAGCCGAAGGCGCTTCAGCGGTGCCAAGAACCCCTCCTCGCATCCGACCCGCATGTTTGAAAATAAGACTCAGCCGAAGATCGTGGAGCGGGCGTTGCTCGTGGGAGCCTATGTGGACGCGTCGGATCGGGATGAGACTCAGAGCCTGCTGGAGGAGCTCGAGGAGCTCGTGAATACTCTCGGCGTGCCAATCATCGATCGGATGCTCGTGCATCATCGCGAGCAGCATGCGCGGTATCTGATCGGCTCGGGAAAGGCAGAGGAGATCGCGGCCCGGGCGCGCGATGAAAAGTTGGATGTGATCATTTTCGACAACGACCTGACGCCGAGCCAGCAGCGGAATTGGGAGGCGCTGGCACCCGGTGTGGCGGTGATCGACCGGCAGGAGGTGATCCTGGATATTTTCGGAAAGCGGGCGCAAACACGTGAGGCGCGGCTTCAAGTGGAGCTGGCAAAGCTGGAGTATTCGCTGCCGCGGCTGACGCGGGCGTGGAGCCATCTCGGAGGACAGGGCGGCGGGATCGGGGCGAAAGGCGAGGGCGAGTCGCAGCTCGAGCAGGACAAGCGCCGGGTGCGGCAGGCGATTTACCGCTGCAAGCAGGAGCTGAAGGAGGTGACCTCCTCGCGTGCGACTCAGCGCAAGGATCGCAAGCGCGCGCCAGTGCCGAATGCGGCAATCGTGGGCTACACGAACTCGGGTAAGTCGTCGCTGCTGCGGCGGCTGACGGGCGCGGATGTTTTCATCGAGGACAAGCTTTTCGCGACGCTTGACACGACGACGCGGAAGATCGCGCTGGCAAACAAGCAGCCGCTGCTTTTGACGGACACGGTCGGCTTTGTGCGGAAGCTGCCGCATCGGTTGATCGAGGCTTTCAACGCGACGCTGGAGGAGGCGGTGATGGCGGATTTTCTGATTCATCTCCTGGATGCGTCGCAGCCGGAGGTGATGAATTTTTTCAATACGACGGTGAAGGTGCTCGATGAACTCGGGGCTGAGGGAAAGCGGACGCTCGTGGTTTTCAACAAGATCGACAAGGTGGACGACCCCATGACGCTGACGAATTTGCGGCGGCATTTTCCGGACGCGGAATTCGTATCCGTGCGGACGGGCGCTGGGATGGATGCGCTCCTGGATCGGATCGGGGAATTCGTGTCGGAGGGATCGATGGTGCGGGAGCTGCGCCTGCCAGCGAGTGCATCCGCGGCGATGGCGCGGCTGCATAAAAGCGCAAAAATCCTAGAGACGGAATATCTGGAAAATGAAGTGCGGATGGTGGCGCTGCTGAATCCGAGGCTGACGGCGGAGTATGCCGAATACCTGCGCAGCACGCCGGTGGAGGAGTGTGCGGTAGGCGTGGATTCGGTAGAGACAAATGGAACGAAGGCCATTAAGTAACGCAAAGTTTTCCTGAAGGGAACGGAAGCTGCGCACCGCGACACGAAACGATGAAATCATTTTTGGATCACTTCCGACGCAAGGACTCCGATGAGGAGCCGGGCGGGCAGGAAAAGGGCGCCAAGAAGCCGGGCGAAGCGACCAAGGAACGGGCAGCAGCATACGCCGCGGAACTGAGACAGCGGGAGGAATTCAAGGCAGCGAGCAAACGTGACGAGGAGACAGAAGACGATCGATCCGGCGCCGCGAACGCCGAGGAGACGAATCCCGGCGCGATGGTGCGCTTCGAACTCGGCGATTTTCTGCCTCGGATTCCGCCGCATCTGATGAAGGATCAGCCGCACGATCCGAAGATCGAAATTGAATTCGAAGCGGCGGATATTGCGGAATGGATCGTGCGCAGCAAGACGACGATTCCGCTCGCCGAGCTCTACAAGCGAGCGCCCGGCATCTTTCGTGGCGAGGTGCGCGAGGAGGACAAGATCGAAGTTCGCTTCCCGTGGCAGAAACTCATGGGCGCTGTGGCGGCGGCGCGCACGCCGGATGGCAGCCCATCGATCAGCGCGGGAGCTGCGGAACTCCTGGCGCAGACCCTGCGTCGGCGCATTGCGGCGGTTGGAACCGGGGCCTTGGGGACCCCCGGTGCGCCGGCGTTGCAGCCCGTTTTTCCGAGCCAGGAGAAACCATCGAACGCCTCGGGACGGACGCGAGCCTCGGGCAAACGTCAGCCTTCGTGGTACAGCAAGGGATCAGCGGATAAGGGCGACACGCCTCCCGTCGCCGAGCCGCAGCCGACAGTGCCGGAAGCCACGCAGGCAGCTCCGGCTCAAATGGAGCTTTTGACCACCCCGAAACCAGACGCGCCCACGGAGAGCGCAGGCATTCGCAAGAACGCCGAGCGCGACCTTGCCGCAACCAGGGAGATCCATACGCAGCAGCTCGCCGCCGCGGAAAACGAAAAGCGCGAATTGGCAGACGCGCGCGACAAGGCGATGGCGGAGCTCGACCGCGCGCGGCAGGAAATCGAGGCGAAAGTCGCGGAGATCGAAGCCCACAAAAAGGCGATGACCGACACGAGCGAGGCGGTATCGAAGAGCAGCGGTGAGCAGGAGAAATTGCAAACGGAGCTCGAGGCGCACGCGGTGAAACTCGCGGCTTCGCAGACCGAGTTGGAAAACTTTCGCCGTGAAATGGATCAGAAAATCTCGGCACTGTCGCAGGAGCGCGACACGCTCGCGCAGCAGCGGCAAAATCTGAGCGAGCAACTCACGCAGGTGCGCCACGGGCAGGCGGGGCTGGCGTCCGAGAAGTCCGGCGAGCGCTCGAAAAAGGAATATCAGCGCCAGATCGACGAACTGCAGCGGCGCATCGCGGCGTTTGAAAACAATCAGCGCAATGCCGCGCACGACCTCGGCAAGGAGCGCGAGACGCGCATCAAAGTGGAGCGTTCGCTGGCCGCCGCGGAACGCGCGCGTGCGGAATCCACCGCGCTCGTCGAGAGCATGCGCGCCGAGACACGGCGCGAGCTGGAATCGGGGCTGCGTAAACGCGAAGCCGACCACGCCCGCGCACTGCAGGAGTCACAACAGGAACTGGATGCGCTCAACGAAGCGCACGAAAAGGCAAAGAAAGAACGCGACCAATACCTCGCCAGAATCGAGGAGCTGCAACAGGCCGCGAACGCCGAGCGGGAGAAGCTTTCCGGGCGAATCACCGAACTGGAAACTGCCGCTGCCGCGCCGCCTGACACGTCGTGGGAATCGCGCGCCGTCGAGAGCCTCGAAAGCGACATCGCGGACTACCGCACGCGCATCAAGACGCTGATTCAGGAGCGCGAGGCGTGGGATCAGGAGCGGGAGAAGCTGGCAGAGGAAATCGCGAAACATCCCGCACGCGAGGTCGATCTCAGCAAGCTGCACGAAACCGAAGCGGCGAATGAAAAGCTGAAAGCCGACCTCGAAGCCGCGGCCGGCGAGCGAAATCATCTCGCGGAGAAATTGCGCGGCAACGAGCAGCGGCTGGCAAGAGCGGAGCAGGCGCTCGCGCGGCTCGACGCGCTCACGAAAGAACGCGACGACTCCGCCGGGGAGATCACGCGCGTGAAGTCGCTCCTCGCGCAAATCGGTGCGGATCATCAACTCCATCTCGCGGGTTTACAACAAAGGCACGACTCCATTCTTCACGAGAAAAGCGAGTCCATTCGAATCCTCGAAGACCTGAAGCACACCCAAGCCGGCGAGTTGCAAGCGCTTGCGGCGGCCGGGGCGGCAAACGAAAAAGAGATCGGCGATCTGCGCGCAGAACTCGAGAAAGCGAACGCAGACCGCGAGGAGGCGATCAAGAGAGCGCTCGCATCCACGAATGAACTCGAGGCGAAAAGCCAGCGACTGGCGCGCGAACTCGATGCCGCGAAAGGCAGCCACGAAGCCGCAATCTCTGGCGTTCGTCGCGAACTGGAACTCGCGCACTCCAACAATGAAGCGCTGCGTGAACGCACTGAATCGCAGCTTGCGGAACTCGAAGCTGCTCGTGCGAACGCTGAGAACGCTTCCGCGCAATCCGCAGAATTCAAAGGCCGGCATGAAAAACTGCGCGGGGAATCGGATGCCGCCGTCGCTGTTCTCGCAACAGCGACCGAGCAGGTCCGCTTACTCGAAGGCGAACGCGATTCGCTCAATAGCCAACTAACCTCCGCCCGGGACGAAGTGGCGAAGCACGTTGCCGAATTGCGCACCGCTCAGGAGAGCTTTTCCGCACAGCTCGCCTCGACCGATGAAAGACATCGGCATGCGCTCGCCGGCATCACCGCGGAGCGTGAGCGCTTTCGCGCTGAAGCCGAGACGCGGGCGCAGGAGATCGAAACGCTCACCACGTCCCAATCAGCAGCGGAGCAAGAGCGTGAGAGACTTTCCAGCGAACTCGAGCAGTCCAAGGCGACACTCCAGCATGAGCGGGAAGCCGCTGCCACCGAGCGGGCTGCTATCGCAGACTCGGCCCACAAGGCCGTCTCCGCGCTCCAGCAAGAACTCGACGCCGCACGGAAAAATCTGGATGCGCAAGCCTCGGAACGCGGGCGTGCCGAGTCGGAATTTGCGGAGGGAAAAGCCGCGGCGGAGAAGCGTATCGCCGAACTCACCGATGCCCGCGACGCACTCGTGCGCGAACTTTCGGAAAAAAGGGAATCCAGCGAAAAGCGCATCGGCGAACTGAAAGAGGAACTTCATTCCGCAAATGAAGGACGCGACGCACTGGAGAAGTCTCGGGATGCGCTCGCCGCGGAATTTCAAGAAGTCTCGCGCGCAGGTGAAGCAAAGCACGAAGACCTTCGGGTGGCGCATGGCCGACTCGCCGGAGAGTTCGATTCGGCGAAAGAGGCGCATCGGATCGCCGCAGCGAATCTCACGCAGGAGCGCGACGCTCTCCGTGACGAGGCGACCCGTCTTGCCGCGGCAGTTGCCAGCACCGAAGCCGCTCATCGCGAGCAACTCGCATCTTTGCACGCAAAGCACGATGCGCTGAGCAACGAACGCGCGGCCAATGCCGCGACGCATGCCGATGCGATCCGGCGCCTGGAGGACGACCTCGCGGCGGCGAGGAAAGAAGCCGCCAACCTCAACGCACAGCTCTTTCTCGCGAACGACGATGCGAAGCAGCAAATTGCGGCTGCCCAAGGCGAATGCGAGAAGCTGGCGAGCACTCTCGCAGGCGCGCAGGCCGAGCGCGGCACCACTGAGGAGAAATTCAATGCGGCGCTCCTCGAGCACGAGACTGCGAATGCGGCTTTAATCTCGAAACTCGACGCCACGACATCGGCGCACGCAGCCGAGATCGCAGCTCTCCGCGAAGGGGTCGAAAGATCGAAGTCCGCGGCGGCAAACGACAAGGCTGCAGCTGCTGAGACCCTTGCCCGGGAACGCGCCGAACGCGCATCGATCGAGGAAAAACTCCATGCGGCGGCCGTCGAACACGAAGCTGCAAATGCAGCGCGTGAGATGAGGCTCGCTGCCTTAACCTCGGAGTTCGACGCTGCGAAAACCGCGCACGCTGCCGAGTTGGAGGCGCACCACGAAGCCGAGGCGAAGGCAATATCCACGGCTGCAAGCGACAAATCCGGAGCCATCGAGAAGCTCACTCGCGAGCGCGACGCCGCGCTCGCGGCAGTGACGTCGGACTATGCCCGCGCGCGCGCCGAGCACGGCGCAGCGGAGGAAAAACTCAAGGCCGCGACCACTGAACTCGAAGCCGCGAAGGAGGCGCATCAGGCGCAGGGCGCGGTGTTCGCGCGTGAATTCAAAGTCACCGTCCGCCAGCGCGACGATGCTCTCTCCGCCCTGCAATCCGAGCGAAACGCCGCTGCGGAAAAGGCGGAGGCGCTCGCGAGGGATCGCGCCGCGCTTCAGCGCGCGGAAGCCGAACTGGCTTCCCGATTCGATCGCGAAAGTGCTAAGCTACGCCGCGAGCGTGACGCCGTCACGCAGCAACGCGACGAACTGCGCGAGCGCCTGACGAAAATCGTCGATCACCAGCGCGCGATGCTCGACGAGATCGGCGGACAGCCGGCTCGCGTGAAGTCCACACCCGCGCCCGTGTCAGCGTCCACGCACGAACCTGACGATTTCGCGGAAGACGTAATCGAACTCGCCGCAGCGGAAGTCATCCCAACCCGCAACGATTCGAGCATCAGCCTCCCGAGAGTCCGGCCCGTTCCGATTCCGCCGCCACAGATTCGACCGCACTAAGCGGTCCTCTGCAGCGCACGCGCTGGCCCCTGTCCACCGATTGGGTGTTTCATTGCGCTCGACCTAGCGCGCGCGCCCCGCGAATTTACCGCGCATGTTCTCACACGTCGTCATTTTTTGGACTCATCCCGACAACCCTTCCGCTCCGGACGAACTCATCGCGGGTGCCGAGAAATACCTTCGCCCGATACCCTGCGTCCGCCGTTTTCAGATCGGCAAAATGGTGTCAAGCCACCGAGACGTCGTGGATCAGAGCTATCAGGTCGCGCTCAGCCTCGAGTTCACTGACAAGCAGGAGCAGGACGACTACCAAGTCCACCCGCTGCATCTTCAGTTCGTCGAGAACGTATTCAAGCCGACCTGCCAGCGCGCGGTCATCTACGACTTCGCGTAGCCGCCCGGACGGATCAGGCGTTGGCCAGCGGTTCCATGTGAATTCGAGTCGCTGACGGCATTGCCAACGTTTCCCGCTGCGTCGCCATCCCCATCGATTTCGACTTCGATTCCCCGTGCACGCAGAGCGGCACAGCAAATCGCCACGGGAGCGCTGATCGCCGCAACCGGTTCCGATCCGTCAAAGGCCGCGAACCATTTCCCCTCCGCACGCCGCACATGCAGCGGGCGGTCGAAACAGGCAACAGCATCCCAAGCAACGGAGATGTCGGAGGAGTAGCAGCGAAACTCTTCAACCTCCTGCAACATAAACGCTCCCTCGACCACTGACTCGCGGACGTGCTCGCGGAGATGCGGATCATGAAACGCATCGAGGGCTTCCTCCACCGAATCGAAGCGAAAATTTCGTCCCGAATCCTCCCAATGCACCTCGGGACGCTCCTGCGTGATATGCTTGCCGATGAGTGCATCGAGCTTTTCCAAAGCCCGAATCCTGACTCGAATTGGTGATCCATCCGTCCTCATAAAGGTTCGACTTTCCTGATTCGTAGCTCTGGGAATCGGCGGATGGAAGATATTTCAATCAGGGTATTTGAACGGGAAACCCTCACTCGCCGCTTTTCTATCGGCGACTGAGGCGAAGGAACAGCCAACCGCCGAGGCCGATAAAGAGGACGTTTGGGAACCAAATGAGATACTCGGGATAGACGCGCGGGTTTCCACGAGCGGTATTCGCGAGGATGATGAAAAGAAAATAGACGAACGCGACCAGCAGGCTGAAAAGAAAACCAATCGACGTTTCCTTTCGATGGGCGGTGATCGCGAGCGGCACTCCGATCAGCGCGAAGGCGAACGAGGCCATCGAGAATGAAAAGCGTTTGCTGACCTCGGTGCGCGCGGATGAGCGCTCGGAGTCCTGCTGCTTGCGGTCCTTCGCGGTCGTCGCCACGGAGTGCTCTTCGCGAAGGCGATCCATCAGTTCGTTCACGGTCATCGTGCCTATGCCGCGGCTCTTCTTTTTCTTTTCGTAGAGCTCCTCAAGCGAGATCGGGAAGGTCGTCTCCTGCGCGATGATTCCCTGGCGGATTTTGAGAAAATTGACGGGCTCCGCATCGTCGCGCTGTTCGAAGCGCGCGTCGAAAAGGTGCAGAAGCAGCCGGTTGTTCTCGTGGTCAGTTTCGAGCAGGCCGCGCCGCGCGAAAACGACTTTCATCGGATGAGATTCGTCGTCCATTTCATAGACGAGGATGTTGTGAAGCTCGGGCCCCTCGTTGCTCTCGACGTAGATTTTCCGGCCGGGGAAATCGTCGATGACTTTGTCGCTGCCGAACATCGCGAGCGGGTTGCTCGTCGCGATGTTGAAAAGCGCGTTCTTCATCTCCACCTGCGCGCGCGGCGCGATATCGACATTGATCCAGAGGCAGATGCCGGTGCAGACGATCGAGAGGACGAAAACCCACAGGCAGACGCGAGGAACGCTGACCCCATTTGAGCGGAGCGCGATGAGTTCGTTCTCGGCCGACATTTTCCCGAAGACCAAAAGCACCGCGGTGAGGAAGCCCCACGGGATCGTGAACGTGAGCGAAAACGGCAGGATATAGCCGATGAATGTGAGGATGAATTCGATCGGGACGCTGTGGTTGACGAGGAGGTCGAGGAGTTGCTTAAAGACGTTTCCGAGCACGAGCACGACGCTGAGGATCGCGACGGCGAACGAGGCGGTGACAATGATTTGCCGAGTGACGTAGCGGTCGAGGAGCTTCACAGGACGAGCGGGTCTGCGGTGAAAATCGAGGCTACTCGACCGCGGCGATCTCCGCCGGGACTGTCTCGCGTGGCATCACCGTTGGTTGCATCGCAGGCGCAGCCATTTCTCCAAACCACGTTCGCCATCCTTCGGTGAGTTCGAGCCAAAGCCACTGCGCAAGCGCGCCGCCGACGCGCGGTAGATCCTTCGGGCTGATCGAAAAGCTCTGGAAAAGGTAGCGTCGCGAGCTGTTTGCCGCACCCCATTCGCGGCGGCGCCTCCGCTCGCGGGCAATCGCGGCGAGGCGGCGATTGTAAGTGCGCATCAGTGAGAAAACGGGACGTGAAACGGCGACGGAAAACGGCGGGATGCGCAACGCTTCCGCGCCGAATTTGAACGGCTGCGACACGATGCCGAGGTAATAAAGGCCGAGGTCGAGACGGAACGCTAGCCGCATGAGATCGTACTCGCCGATGTATTCATACTTGCCGCGATAGATTGCCTCGAACCACCGCTGATAGCTCGTCGTGAAATCGATGTTGTGACGCGCGATCAAGTCGCCAAGCGGCTCGCCGCGCTGCTGCGCCACGATGAGCGCGACACTCGCGGTGACGCTGAACGCGATCCAATCCATCCCCGGGCTGTAGAGCGGATCGAGGAATGCGCCCGCATCGCCGACGATCGCGAAGCCATCTCCCGCGTAAGTCGTGCTGCTGTAAGGAAGCCGCCGCCGCCAGTGTGCGTCGCCCTCCGCGCACTCCGCATCGGCCAGCATTTCGCGCGCAGCGGGATGCTGTGAGAGAAACTCGCGCATCCGATCCGCGAGTTTTCCATCGCCTTGCGGAAACTTCGCGATCCGCTCGTCGAAGACCACGCCGACGCTGACATCGCCGCCTTTCAGCGGAATCCACCAGCTCCACCATCCGTCGCCGACGATGTGATTCGTCGCCGTATTCCGCAAGCCGTAGCACGCTGCCGACCACTCGGGAAATTTGCGCGCCAGCTCGCACCCGTCCCAATCCTTAACCCCGCTCCAGCGCCCCCACGCCGCCGAAGTCTGGTGCTCGTGATTCGCCCGCCACCAGCCCTCCTGCCGCGACAGCATCGCCGCGACGCCCGAGGCATCCACAACCCACCGGCACGTCACCCTGCTCGTCGCACCGCCCTCGCGCAGTGTCACGATTTGCTCGCCTCCGGCCTCCAGCGTCACGCCGGTCACCTGCGCAGGCCGCCGCAATTCCGCGCCCGCCTCCACCGCGCGGCGGAGCACCTCCTGATCGACGACCGACCGGTCGAGCTGCCACGACGGCAGCCGCACCTGATACTGCGGCCCGATCTCGCTCGCGTCCGCCAGCGTCCGCGTCTCCTCATTCGCGAACCAAAAGCGCATCCCCTGTTTCGTGAGCTGCGTCTCGTTGAAAAACTGCGCCAGCCCAAGCACGCGTCCGAGAAAAAACGCGCTCACCTCCACGGTGGCTTCGCCAACCCGACGCCCGAATTTCTCAGACCGCTCCACGACCAGCACGCGCAGCTCCGGGCATTCGCGTCGCAGCAAAATCGCGGACGACGCGCCCGAGAGCGAGCCGCCGATAATCACCACGTCGTAGTCGAAAGAAGGCATGAATTTGAACCGATGAAAATGCCCGACCTACGCGGCGCGCACAAGTCAATCGGCGCGTGAAATTCATTGCCACTCCGAAACGCCGCGCACGAAGCTCCGCCTCCCAAAATTCATGCGTCCCCTGCTCTTTTCACTCACGCTGCTCGCCACACTTTCGCTCCGTGCCGCGCAGCCGCCCGACCTCACGCCGGTCAAAAAATGGATCGCGCGGCAGGATGATTTTCACGCTGTCTCCGCGGATTTCACGCAGACCCGCGCGCTGCGTGCGCTGCGCGATCCGCTGAAGAGCCCGGGCCATTTGTGGTTCTCCGAGCCCGACTCCTTTCGCTGGGAGCTTGGCGATCCCGTGAAGACGATCGTCCTGAGAAAAGGCGACGATGTCTTCGTCATCACGCCCGCGAAAAAGCGCGCCGAGCGGCACCCCGCAAATGGCCGGCAGGACGGCATCCAAAGCATGGCCACGATGAGCTTCCAGCTCGCGAAGGACTTCGCCGAATTTCAGCGCAAATACGAAACGCTCGAGGTCTCCGCGGAGGGAAATCGCTGCCACCTCGAGATCGCGCCGCGCGACCCGCAAACGCGCAAATTCCTCTCCAAAATCCAGATCGACTTCGACACCGCGAGCGGCGAGATGCTCGCCTTCGAGGTCCTAACGCGCGACGGTTCGTCGATGCGGAATGAATTTTCCAACGTCCGAGTGAACCCGAAACTCGACCGGCGCGTGTTCGATTTCGACTTCACCGGATACGACATCGTCGATGCGAAATAAGACGCTCCTGCGCATCGGGATCGCCGTCGCGCTGCTCGCGTTCACGGTCGCCGGGCTCTCGCGCATCAGCTTCAATATCGAGATTCTCAAGCTGCTCCCGGCCAATCTCCGGCAGGTCGAGGGGCTCTCGCTTTTTCTCAAAAACTTCGCGCTGCCGAACGAGTTGATCGTCACCATCGAGTCGCCCGACAGTGACGCGGCGGAAGCCGCCGCCGACGAACTCGCGGCCCATCTCACCGAGCACGGTGATCTCGTGAAGCGCGCCGTCGCGCGCCCGCCGTGGGAAAAGAAGCCGGCAGAACTCGCAGCGTTTCTCGCGTATCTCGTCCTCAATCAGCCGCCGGACAAAGTGAGCGAAATGCTCGCCGGCATCGCGCCGGATCACACCGCCGCGACGCTCCACGCGAGCCTCGAAAAGCTCACCGATTCCGTCTCGCCGCAGGAGATCGCGCTACTGAGCTACGACCCGTTTGGCTTCGGCGCGCCGCTCGCGCAGAGCGGACTTTTTTCCGGCGAGCAGCAGTCCGAATTCGCCTCCGCCGACGGCACATTCCGCGTGCTCTACGTCGAGTCCGCGAAGCCGCTCACGAACTACAAACAGACGATCGCGTGGACGAACGAGATCAAGCGCGTCGCGCGCGACTGGAGTGCGGGGCGCGCCGTCACGCTCGGCTTCACCGGCGAACCGGGTTTCGTCGCGGACATCTCGAGCACGATGGAGTGGGACATGGCGTCCTCAGGCATCTGCACGTTCATCATCGTCGGCGCGATTTTTCTCCTCTGCTACCGCCGCGTGAAGCCGCTCGTGCAGCTCCAGGGCGTCATCACGATCGTCTTCTTTCTCTCGCTCGGCGCGGCGGGGCTTTTCCTGCGCCAGCTCACGGTGATCGGCGTCGGATTCGCCTCGATCATGATCGGCCTCAGCGTCGATTACGGGTACTTCATCTACCAGAAGTCGCTCACGCACACCGGCTCCGTGCGCGACCTCCAGCGCATCTGTTTTCAAAATATCGTCTGGACCGCGGGCACCACCGCCGCCGCGTTTTTCGCATTGAATATGAGCAGCCTGCCGGGCCTCTCACAGCTCGGGAATCTCGTGGCCATCGGCGTTCTCGTCGGCGCGGGCGTAATGCTCACGGTCTTCGTGCCGCTCGCTGTGCGGCTGAAAAAAGTCGAGCCGCGCCCGTCGATCATCGAGCGGTGGATCGCCTCGCCGAGTGTGATGAATGCCGGCGCATGTGCGACACTCGCGCTGTTCGCCCTGCTCGCCGGCACGCTCATTTTCAAAGGCTCTCCCGCCGTCGATTTCTCCGCACGCTCGCTGCGCCCGCGCCACAGCGACGCCTACGACGCACTCGACCGCCTGCAGGCGAAACTCATCGACGACAGCGACCTCCTGAGCCTCGTCGTCAGCGGCGACACCGAAGCCCAAGTGCTTGATCGTCTCCGCGCCGCCGAAGCGAAATTTGAAGCCGCAAAAGCGCGCGGACTGCTCATGAATTTCCGCACCGCGCTGCCGCTCTGGGCCGTGCCTGAGAATCAGCGCGCAAACCTCCCTCGCCTCGCTGCGCTCGCATCCGATGCGCCCCGCATGAAGCAGGCGATGCTCGATGCCGGCTTCACCGAAGAGTCGTTCGCGCTCACCGGTGCGGTGCTCGCGGACTGGGCGGCATCGGCCGCGAAGCCGCTTCCCATCTGGCCCGCGAACGACACGAGCCAGTGGATTTTTCGCCGCATGGTGAGGCATGAAAACGGGCAATTCCTCGCGCTCGGAATCGTCCACCCCGAGCCGCAAAAAGCCACGCAACTCGCCGAAGAAATCGAGGCGCCCGGCGTGCATCTCGTGAGCTGGAATCTGCTCGGCAGCGAGCTCCAGCGCGTCATCCCGCGGGAATTCCTCCACACGTTTCTCGCTCTCATCGGCATCGTCTTTTTCCTCCTCCTCATCGGCTTCCGCGGCGTACGCGATGTGCTGCTGCTCGCGCTCACGATGGCACTCGTCTTCGTGTCGCTCGCGGGCGCGATGACGCTCCTCGGCATGTCGTGGAATTTCTTCAACCTCGCCGCGATCCTCCTGCTGCTCGGCACCGGCATCGACTACAGCATCCTGCTCATCCTCGCGCTGCGCGAAAATCGCGGCGACCTCGCCGACGCGCAGCGCCAGCTCGGCCTCGTCATCGCGCTCTGCGCCGCCGCAGCCGCCGCGGGATTCGGCTCGATAAGTTGGGCAAATAATCTCGGCCTCGCGAGCCTCGGAAAAACGTGCGCGCTCGGCCTCGTGCTCGACGCGCTCATCTCCATTTTCCTCCTGCCCCGCGCGTGGAAACTTTTCCATCCCCGCGCCGCTCCGTGACTTTCCCCGAACTCCTCGCGCATCCCACGCCGCTGCTCGCGCTCGCGCCGATGCAGGACGTGACCGACCTCCCGTTCTGGCGGCTCATGCGCGAGTTCGGCGGCGCGGACGTTTACTTCACGGAATATTTCCGAGTCCACCGCGACTCACGGCTCGAGAAATGGATCCTCGAATCGATCACGCAAAATCCGACCGGACGCCCCGTCGTCGCGCAAATGATCGGCAACGACATCCCCTCGCTCGTCCGCACCGCACGCGAGCTGCAGCAGCACGACATCGCCGCCGTCGATCTGAATCTCGGATGCCCTGCGCCGATTGTTTATAAAAAGTGTGCGGGCGGCGGTCTGCTGCGCGATTTGCCGCGCATCGACTCCATCCTCGGCGCGCTCCGCGATGCCGTGCGCTGCGCCTTCACCGTGAAGACCCGCATCGGCTTCGACGACCCCGCGATCTTCGACGAGCTGCTCCCGATTTTTGCAAAACACTCGCTCGACCTGCTGACCGTCCACGGTCGCACGGTCGCGGAGGGCTACAGGAGCGAGGTGCATTACGACGCCATCGCGCGCGCCGTGAGCGCCGTCCCCTGCCCCGTCCTGGCAAATGGAAACATCCACTCCGCGGAGAAAGCCGCCGAGGTGCTCGCGATCACCGGCGCTCGCGGACTCATGATCGGACGCGGGGCGATTCGCAACCCGTGGCTCTTCCGCCAAATCCGCGAACGCGGGCGAGATGAGCAGCTCTTCGTCCCGCGCGGACGCGACCTGCTGGCCTACATCCACGCGCTTTACGAGGCGGTCTGCACGCCCGATGTCGGCGAGTCGTCGCAGGTGCAGAAGATGAAAAAGTATCTCAATTTCATCGGCCTGGGCGTCGAGCCGACGGGCCAATTCCTCCACGACATCCGCCGCGCCACGACCCGTACCGGCTTTTTTGAAACGTGCGAACATTTCCTCGACCACGACGCGCCGATGCCACTCGAGCCCTACCCGCTCCCGCTAAAATCAACCGACGTGATGGCGGGCTCGGCGCAGTAATCCAACAGAAGCGCGCAAGCGCGAATGGAGGGCATCACGCCATGAATGCCGCCCCACCGGCACCGACGGCGCGGTGCCCTCCATGCGAAGCGCTACGCCACCGCGGTCGTCCGGCCGGTGCGCTTTTTTGCGAGGAGCGAGAGCGCGCTGTGGTGCGTTGCTGCGGCTTCGGCGGGGCCGGCGATGCTCGTTTCGAGGTCGCGCAGGAAGCCGTCCTGCAGGCCATAAACCCAGCCGTGGACGGTGAGTTCCTGGCCGCGTTCCCATGCGTCCTGCACGATCGTCGTCTGGCAGACATTGAGCACGCCCTCGATCGCGTTCAGTTCGCAGAGGCAATCGGCGCGCTCCACCGGATCGATGATTTGCTCGAGCAGGGGCGCGTATTTTTCCGCGACATCGTGGACGTGCCGAAGCCAATTGTCCGCGAGCCCGATGCGCTGTTTCCTCAACGCCGCGCCGACGCCGCTGCAGCCGAAGTGCCCGCAGACGATGATGTGTTTCACCTTGATTACATCGACGGCGAACTGAAGCACCGCGAGGCAGTTGAGGTCGGTGTGCACGACGACGTTCGCGATGTTGCGATGCACGAAAACCTCGCCGGGCTTGAGGCCGGTGATCTGGTTCGCAGGCACGCGGCTGTCGGAGCAGCCGATCCACAGGTACTGCGGCGATTGCTGCTGCGCGAGTTCGGTGAAAAAGTCAGGATCGCCAGCCTTGATTTTCTCCGCCCACGCGCGGTTTTTGTCGAAAAGATGAGTAAGTGCGGACATCGCGCGCACTTCTAACCGAAGGCGCAAAGGCCGCAATTCCGAATCCGTTGTAGCCGTGATCGTTGACCCCGGCGGCGGGCGTAAGCCCGCGGGCGCCTTGAAAGAACATATCGCACCGACCGCCACGCCGGGATCAGCGATCCCGGCTACAACTCCGGTTTTTCAGCGGGCTTGCTGTTTACGACTTGGCCGAGCATCAGCGTGCGCACTTGATTCGTTTTGGTGTCCATCGCCGTCAAAACCGAAACATCCGCAGCTCCTTCTTCCTGGAGCTTCAACTCGAACTTCACGATCTTCAGAGTCGTGGCGGGGATGACCTCGCCGAATTTGAGAAACACCGTCGACCGGAGCGGATCGCCGGTGTTGATTTGAAAGCTCATCGTCTCCGGCTTTTTCGGGTCGCCGTCGTAGCTTTAGAAGACGAGTCCATCCGCTTTCCGATGCGGGTCGGTTCGGCAAGTGCCATCAGCGAGAGCGCCAGGACGCCGAGTGAAACGGGGAGCGTTTTCACCTCTTCAGCGGGACGATTCCGCGCGCGTCTCAGTTTTTCAGCGCGAGGCGCTGGCCCCAGGGCTGGTTGTAGAGCGCTTTGATTTCGGGGAGCGAGAGGGGTCGGTTATAGACGCGCACATCGTCGATCATCCCCTCGAAATTCTGCCATGTGCCGTCATCGACCGCGCCGATGGTCATCCACATTTTCTCGGTCGGGTAGTTGACGGTTTCATCCGTGGTGACTTCGCCGACGAGGTCGCCGTTGACGAAAAGTTTTAGCGCACGGCGTTGAGGTGAGATTCTCTCGATGGTCCCGGCGACGAAATACCACTGGTTCGGCTCGAGCGTTTTCGGCGACTGCGCGGATACGTGCTGGTTGGGCATCGGCTCGCCTTTTGGTGAGAATTTCAGCTCGTCAGTGAAGATGGTGAAGCGGGACTTCCCTGTGACGGAGCGGTCGGAACGGAACTCCGCCGTGCCGTCGGGATAGAGGTGCAGCTCCCACGGATCGCGGCCGAATTGCTGGTCGCCGAACCAAACGATCTGCGAGCCCCAGCGTCCGGCGATGGTGGAATAATTCACCCACGCGGCAATGGTGAGTGTCTCGTGGAGATCGAGGTCGGGCGAGGGCGCGACGGTGACGCTGTCCCACTTCATGATGCGCGCGGAGGAAGGATTTGGCCGCGTGAGGAGCGACCGGCCGCGGATGCCGGGGAGCATCCGCGCGCCGCCACGGATTTGCCCGAGATGTCCGTGACCGCTGGCGTCAGCAGCGGTGCCGTCGTCGAAATTCCACCAACCCACGAGCCCGCGCGTCGCCGGGGCGACGATCTTCGCGTCGGCTGCGGGCGGCACAGCTCCGGGATATTTTCCGCGCTCAGGCGGCGTGATGTTTTTCGCGTCGGGTTCGGGCGCAGGCACGGGGTGCTTGATCGGATCGATGACGACGTTCGCCCGCTTGGCGACTTTTTGAATTCCTTTCACCAGCGGGTTCTCCGGGCTGAGCGGATCGCCGAGCACGTCGGCGAGTTTCTTGAGCGCCTCGATATTTGCCTCGCCCTCGGTGACGGCGGGAAAAAGCACGATGCCATACACCTTCACCTCGCCGCTGATCCGGCGCAGCACGATGCTATCAGCGGTCGGATATTTCCGCAGCGGGATGATGAATGTGTCGGTCGTCGCCTCCTTGCCGACATCGACGAGATTACCGAAAAGATCGACCTCCACGACGCGCCCCTGCGCATCGAAAAGCTGCACGGCGATGTCGGCGATGTCGGCGGTGTCGTCCGCGTCGAAGAGGATCGTCGCGACGAGGTCTTCGTCCATCTTCGAGCGATCGAGCACCACGGCGAGGCGGCCCGCGCCCTTCGGCTCGGTCGCCGGGACGAACCAGCAGTGCGGGTCATCGAAGAATCCGCCGCCGCGCTGCGTGATCTGCGTGATCCACGCAGGCGCGCCGGCATCCGCGAGGGCGGTGGGTTTTTCCATCTGCTTGTCAAAGCTCAGTTCCGCGACCTCGGGCTCCACGCCCCATGCCGCTGCGCTAAAAATCGCACAGACCAACAGACCGACCGCCGAGGGGAATAGCCGCATAGACCACGATTGGAAACCGCTCCGGCGGCGCGGGCAAATTATTTTGCATCGCGGCGCGATCTTGCGCGGTGGAACCCGACCATCGCTCACGATGAGAACTTGAGGGTGCTACCCCAGTTCCTAGCTCTCGCACGTCGGCACATTGCCGATGGCATTGGAGAGCGTGGAACGTCGAAAAAGAAGGAGATGACTGTTGAATGGGGTGCGGGCCCAGAGGGGGCGCACTTCGATCTCGAAGGCGCGATCTTCAAACGGTGCGGCAATCTCCGCGACCGTGGGAAAATGACGCACGCCGGACTTCATCCACGAGATGGCGCGGATGAAAAATTCCTCGAGCTGGGTGATACGGAAACGCAATGAGTTGCCGCGCGGGCATTCGCGGATGACGCAAAGACCGCCGGGCGGGATGCGATTGACGACAGCTTCAAGGAGGGCTCTCTGGGCGGGCGCATCGAGGTAGTGCAGCACGTCGATGATCGCGATATTTCCCGAGAAGTCCGGCAGGCACACTGCGTCGGATTTTTCAAAATGAAGGTCGTCTCCGACTCCCGCGGCACGCCGCGCTTGCGCTATTTTTCGCTCGTCGAAGTCGATGCCGTGGATCGGTTGGGTGTATCCATTTTCGCGGAGAAAAAGTCCGAGGAGGCCGATGCCGCAGCCGATGTCGAGGAGCGGGAGCGGCGACCCCGAGAGCAGCTTGGCGACGGTGGCGTAGATCGGGTCGCTTCGGAGTTTGCCGCGGACGTAACCGCGCATCCAGCGGCCCTCGAACCGCTGCGCGATCCGCTCGATCATTTGATCGCGAGGTCGGCGGGGTCGAAGCCCTTGATCATGTGCTGCGACATGAAGCGGACGACGCCCCGCGCATAGCCGGAACTGGTGGTGGCACCGGATGCCATGCAGGCGATGTGCGTCTCGATGTGGCGGTGCAGGAAGCGCGTGAGGGGGATGTCGTACTTCTGACCCATCGCGCGGCCGGTGTGATACATCGCGAACATGCGGCCGTCGTAGTAGTAGCCGATGAGTTCCATCCACGCGGCGATGTGGCTGCGCATCTGGCGCTCGTATGCGGGGAGATCGTGGAGATGAGTGACGAGGAGTTCGGCGGAGTGGAGCGCGAGCCAGAGGCCGGGGGAGAGCATGGGGTCCACAAAGCCGAATGCGTCGCCGATCAAGGCCCATCCTTGGCCGCAGGCGCGCTCGGAGATGAGCTGGTAATTTGCGTAGGTCTCGACGCTGGAAATGCGGCGGCGGTTTGCGCCTGCGCGCGAGAGGGCGGGGTCTTGCGCGATGACGGCGGCGAGGCGCTCCTCGGGCGTAGCGCCGAGTTGCGCGGCGTCCTCTTTTCCCATGACGACTCCGATGGAGACGCAGTCGCGGAGTGGGATGCGCCAAGCCCAGCCGCCGGTGGCGAGGCGGTAAATGACGACCTGACCGCGTGGCTCTTCCTGCGCGAAGCCCTCGTAGTGGGCGAAGTAGGAAACGTCGCGGCGTGGGCCGATTTGCGACGGGATTTCGAGGAGACGCGAGAAGAGGCGGCTGCGCCCGGTGGCATCGACAATGAGGTCGGGCTGGCGTCCGCCGAACTGCAGCGCGAGCGCGAGAGAATCGGCGCTGAGCCGGAGGCGGTCGGCGTCACGCTCGAGCTGGGCGCGGGCGGGGATGAAACTCGCGCCGAGCTCCGCCGCGCGCGTCTCGAGGATGCGGTCGAAGGCGGGGCGCGGGACGTTGTAGGCGAACGTCGGCAGGGCGCAGCGCTTCACGGACTCGAAGCGGAAGTCGATCTGATCGTCCTCGCTCATCACGAACGTGACGCCGGGCTTGTGAAGGCCGACGGCCGCGACGCGATCCTCGATGCCGAGCTTTCTTAGGACGGGCAAAATCGCGGGGATCAGCGACTCGCCGACGAGCAGATCGGGGCGCTTTCCATCGTCGAAAACGACGACGCTCTTGCCCTGCACGGCCAGCAGCGAAGCGAGCGTGGAGCCGGATGGGCCGCCGCCGACGATCGCGATATTTTGGATGTGCTTGCTCATTTCAAAAGTAGGCGCCTGCCAGGTTCATCGCTTCACTTTGCCGCTCGGAGTGAGCGGCAGGCTCGCGACAAACGTGAAATCGACGGGGACTTTGTAGCGTGAGAGCGATGTCCGGCAATGCGCCGCGAGGGCGGAGATGGCAGGCGGATTCGCGTGGTCGAAGGGCACGATTTCGGCGACAGGCACAGCACCGACGCGCGGATGCGGCTTGCCGGAGACGCGCGCGAGCCGCACGCCAGGCACGGCGCAAAGGACCGCTTCGATTTCCTCGGGAAAGCATTTGAGGCCGGCGACATTGATGACGGAGTGGGAGCGACCTTCGAGGAAGACGTCGCCGTCAGAGTCGACGCGTCCCAGGTCGCCGGTGCGAAACCAACCGTCGTGGAGGATGTCACCACGCGTGCGCCACGGGCTGAGATACGCGTCGAGCATTCCCGGTCCGCGAAGAAAGATTTCACCATCGCGCACCTCGCAAACGTAGTCTGGAAGCGGTTTTCCGACCGATGCCGGTTTCTCGCGCGGGGCTTTGAGATTGAGCAGAGGCAGGCCGACTTCGATGACACCCAGCCCCTGCGAGAGCGGGATGCCAAAGCGCCTTTCAAACGCCTCAGCCGTGACGAGAGGGAGCGTCGCGGCGGTGGATACAGCCAGCCGGAGCGTGGGCCACGGAAGGCCCGATGTCTCTGCTGCGAGCAACGCGTGATGAAACGGCGCACCGTAAAGCACTGTGCCACCGTGCGCGCGGGCGGCCGCAAGCACGTCCTCGGCGAGGTGCGAGGTGACGATCACCGTGGCCGCACCGCTCAGCAGATATAGCATGATCGAGACCGCGAAATGATGGGCCATCGGTAGAATCCAGACGACGCGATCTTGCGGCGAAATCTGGAGGCCACGATTGGCCGCGGTGATGCGCTCGATGAGCCGTTCGTGAGAAAGCACGATGCCTTTGCTTCGACCCGTGGTGCCGGAGCTAAAGCGGATGAACGCGGGATTGATCGCCGCGAGATCTGCCTCGGCAAATGAAAGGACCGCAGGGATGGAGATTTCTCGGACGGCGCCCGAGCCATCGACGATCGCGCCTATTCCCGTCTCGGCGATTAGGCGCGCGCGCTCAGGTGGAGCGAGTTCGCTGGCGATCGGGACGAGACATTTTCCGGCGCGCACGATGGCGAGCGCGAGCACGACATGGGCGATGCCGTTTGGGCAATCGAGCCCGACTCGCGCGCAATTCAGCGCCGCAATCGGTCGCGCGGCAACCTCGGCCATTTCAATCAGTCGGCCGTAAGAGACCTCTGCGCCATCCGCGATGAGCGCGATGGCCGAGCGATCCGCGCTGCGGAAAATCTCATCGACGATGTTCATGAATTCCGGGCCGAAAACGCGGTTTGCGCGAGAGTTCGCTGAATTGCGTCGCATACTAATTCCGCGGAGCACTCTCCGCGCGCGGCGAAATGCGCGGCGGCGATGCCGGCGGCTTCGCCGGTCGCGAGGCAGGTGCCGATCACGCGGATCGACGCCTGCGCTTCGTGGCTGCACGAGATGCAGCGTCCGGCGGCGAAAAGATTGGCGTGATCGCGGGCTCGCAGTGCGCCGAGCGGGATTCCGCACGGCTGGTTGTCTGCGGGAAAGCGCAGGCGCGCGCCGCGGTTTGTTTCGCGCAATTCCATCGGCCATGTCGCGAGCGCGACGGTGTGGGCGGGCATCGTGCTGTTTTCGAGATCAGCGGTTTCGAGTCTTGTCTGGCCGATGATTTGACGGCTTTCACGAATTCCGACGCGGGCTGGAAATGCGGCAATGTAGCTCCCGGCAAATCCCGGGACTTCGGCACGCAGGAAGTCGGCGACGCGCACCGCGAGATCACGTCCGCGCATCTCCAAATCGGTCAAGCACGCGGAGTCCAGCGGATCGTAGCCGGATGCGTCGAGGTCGATGGTGACATATGCCTCCCCCGCCCGACCGCTCGCGCGAATCGCCGCGCCGAGCGCACCCGCAGGCAGCGCGGCGGATTGGACCGCAGTGGCGATGCGGCGCGCGATGCGGAGACGTCCATCATCCGCTAGCGCGCAGGCATCCACACCGGTCAGCGCGAAAATGAACGCGGGCCGTTGCAAGCGATCGCTCGACTCCTGCTCGCACGCCGCGCCGCCGAGTTTGGCGGCAACCGCATCGCCGCTCGCATCGACGATCGCCGCCGCGCGCACCTTCTGCGCGCGACCGCGGCACAGCACCGTTGCACTGCGAAAGTCCCGATCGATCGCGACGACCTCCGAGTGAAACAGCACGGCGAGATTTTCAGCATCCCGCACCATCTCGTCGGCGAGTTGCGCGAATGCCGGAGGCTGCTGCAAAAGCACATCGACGCGGCCCATTCGCACCGGCCCATTTGCGCCGCCGCGCGCGATCAGTCGCGAAGCGAATTCCATCGGGAACCCCGGATTCGCAAACACCGCGTCGCTGGGCGATCCATCCATCGGCGGCAACCGGTAAAGCCCGCAGATCGAGTGCACGAGCGCCGCGGGTGCCATCCCTCCGAGAGAGCCACCGCGCTCGACGAGCACTGTCCGAGCGCCAGCCCGCTCCGCGCCGATCGCGGCCGCAAGCCCGGCGCTGCCACCACCGATCACGAGTACATCGACTTCCATCATGCGGGTGTTTCGAGAGCCCGCTTGCCGAGCAAATCCGTCATCGTTTGTTCGACCATGATGCGCTTTTCATCGTCGGTGACGCACTCGTCGCGCCATGAAAATGTGATGTTCATCTGACCGGCGCGGTCGCCAAAAAAGATGCCTGTCCCGGGCGGTGCGCCAAGACACGGGAGGTGGTAGGCATTCGTGATCGCTGCACCGGCGAATGCGTTGATCTCGGGAGCGAAAGTTCCGGTGTGCGAATGGAAAAACGAGGCGATCTCGCCTTTGAACTGGAACCTAACGACGCGCATGAAAACCCAGGACGGCAGCCGCATCATCAGCTCCAGCACCGTGCTGAATGACTGGTCAAGACGCGCGCGCGACATCTCGATGAATTGCGTTTTCATCGATCGCGCGGTTTCCTCGATGGTGCCGAGATGCGCGCGGATCGCGCTGAAGAAAAAGACGCTTACCTGATTGTGAAATAGCGGTCCCCGCGCGCCTCGCCTTCTCGTTTGCACCGGCACGTTTGCGACGTATCCGCGCGGCGATTTTCCCCGATGCTCGAAGACCCGATCATGCGCCCGGGCGGTGCAGGCGAGCAGATAGGCGAGCGGGAAAAGTTCACCGGTAGTTTCCGCGATGCGCCCCGTGACTATGCTCGTCTGCGCCGGATTGAGCGTCACCACTTGATAGGAACATCCGCGTCCGCCAGGCCGTCCATTGGAAAGCGAGGGCGCTCCGATTTTCACCAACTCGTCAAAGAGGATGACCATTCCTTTTGTCTTCTTGATTCGCTCGCGGAACGACGCGTCCAACGGCGGCTCCTCCTTCGCTTCGCACGGCTCGTCGATGCCGTCGCAGAGCCGCGCGAGCTCCCCCAGCACGAGTTCCGCGCCTTTGCCATCGACGATCAGGTGCAGCCACGAAAAGCACAGTAGCGCAGTGCCATCCACGCGCCTCACGACATCGAGGCGGGCGTTGAAATTCATACCGTCGCGGGCAAGCGGCTCGGCGGCGATTCTCTGCAGGGCGATGTCGAGACTTTCACCCCGAACCAGCTCCCAGACGCGCATCGGCAGGCCACCAATGGGTGGCTCAGGGACGTCCCAAAATGGCAGCCATGTCCGCCAATCGCGTCGGAGTCGCGCGGCTAGGATCGGGTGCTTTTCCACGAGCCGGCACGAGGCGGCGCGCAGCGTCTCCTGATCGGGCGCGCGCTCCAATTCGAGCACGGAAATGCTGATATGCGCCCCCTGCCCCGTGCGCCGCATGAATGAATCGAGCGCGAGCAGGAAGCAATCGGCGACGCGGACGGGGATTCGGCTGACGCCTTTCGCCGCGACCGCCATCGCGCTACGCAGCGCGTGCGGTGTGCTCGCGGATGCGCTGCGCGAGATGCCGGGTCGTGCTGAAGTTGTGCCGCGTCAGATCGCTCTCCGGGATCGCCACGCCGTATTCCTCCTCGACGAGCACGAGAAGCTGCATGATCGCCATCGAATCGAGCCCGTTATCATACAGATTAGAGTCCGCATCGAAGCCGGGCTGAGTCTCTAGCAACCGCTCGCGAATGAGAGTCACCAGTTGTTTTTCGAGCGGTTCGTGGGCGGGAATCGGTTGGCTGGCCATCGTTTGGAGCGCGGTGATCTAGCCGACCGGACGGAGCGAGTCAAGCGGCAGGCTGGCGAGCATTTCGCGGTGTTCCGCGACGGTCGCACGCCCCTGTTCCACGCAGCGCGCTCCGACTTTTCCGAGCGACAGGATGCCGGGCCGCGTAGCCTCCGTACGGAGGAAAAGCACGCGCTTTCCAGCAGCGTGCGCGAGCTCGGTTTTAAGCCTCAGCAGCTCGCCGCAGATGATTTCGTGCGAAAGCCCCGCCGCTCCCGCGATGGTGAGCCGCGTCTGATTTTCGCGCACCGCTGAGCCGTGGCTGTCCACGCTGTGGACAATGATCGTGTCGATCTCTGGGTCGCCGATCCAGTGATCGAAAGGGAGCGCATTCGCAATGCCACCGTCCCAATAGATCTGCCCGCCGATCTCGCGCGCGGCGAACATTCCGGGATACGCGCCGCTCGCGAGGATGAATTCGGCGAGCGGCCCGCGTGTTGCGATTTCAGTGCGCGCGGCGGTGAGATTCGTGACTGCGATCGCGAGCCGTGGAGCGGTGCACTCCTCGATCCGGCGTCCTCCGATGTGGGATTTCAAAAGCGCGAGCGCGTGATGTCCGCGCACCGCTCCGAGATGGCCGGGACGATTCGCGACCGTGGCGAGGCTGCGGAAAGGCGCGCCCATTTCGAAAAAAGTGCGGCGCAAATCGGGATGGAGCAGTAGCTCGATCACGCGCTGCGGCTCGAGCCCGGCCGCTAGCAGGCCGGCGACGAGCGCACCCGCCGAGGCGCCGCTGAGAGCGACGGGGCGGATGCCGAGTTCCATGAGCGCGCCCATGAAACCGGCGTGCGCGAAGAAGCCGAGGAATGAGGAATTGAGGCAGACAGCGACGCGGGACATTGGAGAAATTTGGAATTCAGCGACGCGTCTTCGCCGCGCGCGATCGAAGATTCATCGTTCAGAATCCCTCGTTTCCGCCCTCTCTATCTCTTCGTTCAGCCCGCGGAAAGCGCGCTGCAATTCCGCCGTCATCTCGGTGCAGGCTTCGTGTTTCGGGAGGTCGCGGCGCGGGGAAATCGGCTCGCCGTATGCTACGGCGAATCGCGTCCGAGCAAGTGGGAGCCAGCTTTGCCAGCGGCGGAAACGTTCGCTCCCGCGCACCACGCATGGCAGCACCGGCACGCCCGCGAGTTGCGCAAGCCGGCAGATGCCATCGCGGATTTCGCCGCCAGAGAGCACGGAAGTTTCGTCAGATCGCAACCCCCCTTCCGGAAACATGCCAACGACTCGCCCGGCATGCAGATGCCGCAGCAGGATGCGCAACGTGGCGCTGTCGGCACGGCTGCGGTCGAGGGGGCTCGCGAGCATCCCGGTGAGAAACCAGCGCATGAATGGGTTCCCGAAAATCTCCACGATGCTCAGCCAATAGATGACTCGCGGCGTGGTGGCGATGATCAGCGGAGCGTCGAACTCGCTCCCGTGATTAGCCGCGAGGATGCAAGCGCCAGTCCGATCAGCGCGGGATCGGTGCAGCACGAGCGGGTCGGACGCGACGCGGAAAATCATACCCCCGATGAGCCGCACGACTTTGTAAAAAACTTCGCTCAAGGCACGATGCTCTCGTCGAGACCGAATCGCTCGCGCATCTCGGCAAACAGCGCGACGAATGAACGCTCGATTTTCTCCGCCATTTCCGCGCGGGCGGCGCGACGATCGGTTCCGATGATCGGCGAGATCGGCTCGCCACGCATCACCCAGAGCCGTCCGCGGAGATACGGCATCCACGGCCCGGGGTGATTCAGCTTGTCCGTCCCGACGATGATGCACGGCACCACAGGCCTCCCGCTGCGCGCCGCGAGGAGGCACGCGCCGCGCTTGATCTTGCCACCGCGCAGCACGGAATCCGCGCCCGTCTTGATTTCACCCTCGACAAAAAGCCCGACCACTTCGCCCGCTCCGAGCCGCTCCAGCGCCGTACGAATCGCGCTCACAGCGACACCCTGCCGATTCACCGGAAACGCCAGCGAGAGCCGGAGCAGTGCAGCGCTCCAGCGGCGGCGAAAAAACTCGATGCGCGACATCCACGCGACCCGCTCCGGCAGGATCGCGCCGATGCAAAACGGATCGAGATGACTGACGTGGCTGCACGCGAGAATGCAGCCGCCTTCCACCGCGCCGCGCGAAGCCGTGCGAATACGGATCGTCATCGAGAGCACCGCGCGGATCAGCACCCGCCCGATGCTGTAAAACACAGGGCTCGGCAGGCGCGTGCGTCTCGCGAGCGGTTGGATTTTCACGCCCTCCCTCCAGTCGGAAAGTCCCGCCTGCTGCACCCCTCCTCCGCTCGCCTGTGTTCCGTGCGACTCCATTTTTCAGATCAATTGTTCATCCGTCGGGATCACAAACGCATACCCGATTCGCTGCAATTCTTCGATCACGCGCAGGATGCCCTCCACGCTCCGCGGCCGGCCTTCATGCAGCACCACGATCGCGCCGGGATGCACCTGCCGCAGCACGCGCCGCACGACCGTCTCAGGGTCGCTCGCCAGCCCGTCCCGCCCGCGCACGCTCCACGCGATGAGCCGCATGTCGCGCGCGGCGAGCTCGCGGTGGAGAAAGACGTGCTTCAATCCGACGGGCGAGCGGAACCACCGGCGCACCGTCACACCCGCCCGCGAGAGCGCTTCATCGCAGGCATCCAGCTCGCGCCGAAGCATCGCCGGAAGCAGCCACCAGAAGTGCGACGCCGGGTGCGTGTGCGTGTGATTCGCGAGCGTGTGGCCCGCCGCCTGGCACTGCTCGGCATGTCCCGGCTGCGCGTCGAGACTGCGTCCTTTCACAAAAAAAGTCGCCCTCACGCCGCGCCGCCGCAGCTCCTCCGCGAGGCCACCGCTCGCCTCGCCCGAGGGTCCGTCATCGATTGTCAGCCAGACCTGTTTTCCCGTCGCCCGGAACCGCGTCACCACCGGCCCGAGCCAGCCGCAGCGCGGTGCAGTGAGCGCGTAAATTAGCGCCGCATGAGCGAGCGCCGCCCCAGCGATCAGCCCCCACACGTGAAAGCCGGTCGAGAAAACCGCCACCGGCGCGCCCAGATTTGCCAACAGCAGGCCGCGTCGGAGCAAGGTGGGGTGGACAGTAAGGGCCATGAACGCGGCGACGTGTACCACGCACTCCGCAACCGCCGCAGCAATTTTTGAAGATCGCCGCGGGTTCAGCGAAAGTGAGGCGCAAGGATTTGCAGAGGTGCGGTGCTGCGATAGGCTGGCGGGATTTCGGAGGACTCTCGTCCCTCGTCTGAAACGGACACGCCTATGAAAACCATCGTCCTCTTTGCCTCCGCCCTACTCGCTACGCTCGAGCCGGTTCTGGCGCGGCCGTATTATACTTTCAGCAAGGTCGCCGACAGTGGCGACGGGACGATCACGAATTCGGAATTTCCCGGCGCGCCCGCGATCAATGCCAGCGGGGTGGTGACCTTTCGAGCGAAGGTGCCGGGGGTGGGCGTGGAAATTTTATCTGGAAGCAGCGCGGATGGAGGGACGGTCACGACGCTGGCGCAAGTGGGAGCCCAATTCGATGAGCTGGGCGTGCCCGCGATCAATGCGAGCGGGACGGTGGCCTTTCGCGCCACCGATTTGTCCGCGGCGAACTTTGGCATTTTCACGGTGCCGAGCACGGGCGGAGCGCTCACGACCATCGCGGACAATGCCACCAACTTCGTCAGCTCCGATGACCCGGCGATCGATGACGCCGGGACGCTTGCCTTCTCGGGTGCCGAGCGGAATGGGGCCGGCGGGGCCAAGTTGACGGGCTTGTATGAAAGCACTGCGCCCGGCACGCGGGCGTTGCTTTTTGATACTGATGAGCCGACGGGGGCCTTCAGCGCGGTGGGCATCCGGGCGCTGGAGAATGGTCGGCTTCTTTTCTCCGGCACGCTTCGGGCGAGCGGTGTGAACGGGACTTACTCGAGCGCGGGCGGCAACCCGACGCGGGTAGCTGGGACCGGCTACGGGTCGGTCAACGCCTCCGGAAAGATCGCGCTGGTGGAGCCATTGAGCGGCTTCAAGTTCAACGTGGTGACGATCGAGCCGGGGAGAGGCGCGAAGATCTTTACGCAATCGGCGGCGATGGGGCTCTCAGGCTCACCCAGCACTCCTGCAATTAATGCGGGCGGCGACGTCATTTTCAGCGGGCCGGTGGTGAAAGCCGGAACGTTCCGCTACGGAGTTTTTCGCGGCCCGCGTTCCGTCGGGGATCGGCTTTTTGGCACCGGGACGCCGCTGTTCGGATCGAAGATCGTCTTTGTGCAGGTATCGAAAGACGCGCTGAACGACAGCGGGCAGATTGCTTTCGCCTACGGGCTCGTGAACAACCAACTCGGCGTGGCCATCGCGACGCCGACGACGCCCCCCGCACCGCCAGTGCCGGTCGTCGTCGCGACGAAAGGCGCGACCGTCACGGCGCAGGCGGACGGCTCGACGTATGCGAGTTTCGGTCGGGCGCAGACCGGGGATTTTTCCGGCAAGATCAAGACCGGCGCGGTCAGCTCCACGGCGATCTTCGGCGATGATGGCCGACTCCTGCTGAAGTCCGGCGCGACCGGCTCGCAACTCATCGGCACCACGCCCGCCAAGCTCGGCGAGCCGAGCGGCGACTCGGCGCTCGTCGGCTTGAAACCGAATGCCGCGGCTGGCGTGACCACCTCGAATAGCACGCTGCTGCTCACCGGCCTCGCGAGCGGATGGCCATCATTGAGCGCACGGACCGGGACGATGCAGACCGGCCTGCCCTCCGGCGTGACGATTAAAACTTTCGGCGCGCTCGACGCCCGCGGGACGGCCGCATTTTTCCTTGCGACGCTGCAAGGCACCGGCATCACCGCGAAAAACAACCTAGCACTCTGCGCATCGCCCGGCGACGGCAGCGTGCGTGTGCTCGTGAAAAAAGGCGACCTGGTGGATGGAAAAACCGTCTCGCTCATCGGCACTTTGGTCGCCAGCAAAGGCACGCTCGCCGAGGGCCGCTGGCGCGCCGACGACACGGACTTCGTCGTGCGCCTGAGCTTCGCCGACAAGAGCCAAGCCGTCTGCCTCATCCCCGCGACCGCCACGGGCCCGGCGGATTGGACGATGGCATTTGCGAGCGGCGCGGTCAGCAATCTCGCCGCGCTCAACGGCACGACGATTACGAGCTTCGGCCTCCCCGGCTTCGGCCCCGGCGGCACTTGCGCGACGCTCGCCAATCTCGCCACAGCGACCGCAGGCCCGACCGCCGCCAACAAAGTTGCGCTCATCACCCGCCGCGGCACCGCCACGCCGACGCTGCTCGCGCGCACCGGCGATACGATCCCTGCAGACGCCGACGGCACGCCTTTGAGCGTCGTGAAAATCAAAACCCTCAGCGACCCCATCGTCGGCGCGAACGGCTCCATCGCCTTCCTCCTCACCGCCACCGATTCGCACCTCGGAACCTGCATCGCCTATTCCGCAAACGGCCTCACCTGGAGCATCCTCGCCAACACCGGCGCGCTCGCGCCCTTCGACGGCGCATGGCTCGCATTTAAGTCCCTCGTCCTACCCGACGGCGCGGCTGGCCGGCCCGTCTTTCTTGCGACCTTGAAGCCCGACAAACTCGAAAACATCACCACGAAAAACAACCTCAGCCTCTGCGGCATCGACAGCACCGGCCTGCTGCGAAATCTGATGCATACGGGTCAGGAAGTCGTTACCTCCGGCGGCACGAAGACGATCAAAACGTTCACGACTTTGCTCCCTGCGACCGGCACCATCGGCGCAGCCAGCGGTCACGATTCCACCGGGAAAGTGAGCGCGCTGGCCACCTTCACCGACAACTCGCAAGCGCTCCTGCGCATCACAATTCCGTAGGTGGAGAATGCCAGTCGGTTTTATTGCGAAAGGGGCCGCCCTGCTGAGTTGTCCCCGTCCTGTCGGCGTGTAGTGTCCCGCACCGTTCATGGAAAAAATCTACGACACCGCGATCATCGGCGGCGGGCCTGCGGGCAGCACCGCGGCAGCGCTTCTCTCTCGCGCGGGCCGCTCGGTCATCGTCCTTGAGCGGGAGAGATTCCCGCGCTTCCACATCGGCGAATCGCTCCTGCCTTATAGTATGCCGATCTTCGAGCGCCTCGGCCTCCGCGAAGTCCTCGACCGCACCTTTCTTCACAAGCAGGGCGCCGAACTCGCCACCGCATGCGGCGAGCGACGTGTGAAGTTTTTCTTCAAGAACGGCTTCCGCCTCGACCACGTCTATTCCTACCAGGTCGAGCGCGCGACTTTCGACAAAATGCTCCTCGATCACGCCGCCACAAACGGTGCCGAAGTGCGCGAAGAAACTGCCGTCGAGGCCGTCGATTTCGACTCCGACGGCGCCACCCTGCAGCTCCGCGGCACGGGCGAAAATCGCACCATCCGCGCCCGATATGTCATCGACGCGAGCGGCCGGAACACCCTCCTCGGCTCCCAGTTCAAGCTCAAGCGCAGCTACCCGCACCTCAATAAATTCTCCGTCTTCGCGCACTTCGACGGCGTCACGCGCGACCCAGGCCCGGACGCCACGCTCACCCGCATGATCCGCGGCGCGGATCGCTGGTTCTGGATGATCCCGCTCGGCGAAAATCGCATGAGCATCGGCCTCGTCATGGACACTGCGGACTTCAAAAATCTCCGCCGATCGCCCGAGGAAGCCCTCACCGCCGCGCTCGCCGAGCAGCCCACCATCGCCGCGCGCATGGAAAACGCCGAGCGCGTCTCGCCCGTTCACTCCACCGGCGACTACTCGTATCGCAGCGACAAATTCGCCGGAGACCGATGGCTCCTCGCTGGCGACGCCGCCGGTTTCATCGACCCCGTTTTCAGCACCGGCGTCTATCTCGCGCTCCTCTCCGGCGAAGGCGCCGCCGACGCCATCGACCTCGCGCTCCGCAAGCCCCACCGCCGCGCCAGCCGCTTCGCCGCATACGAGCAACGCCTCCTCGGCGCGATGAAACTCTACCTCCGCTTCGTCGATTCCTGGTACACGCCCGAGTTCGCCGAAGTCATCTCGCAGCCCACTGCGCGCTTCCAGCTCCCCGGCGCGATCAATGCAATCCTCGCCGGAAACATCTCTGGCGGCTTCGCCATCTGGTGGCGCATGCAGCTCTTCTATCTCGTGATTTTTCTCCAGCGTTTCTACCCGCTCTGCCCGCGCCTCAGCCTCCGCCCGCAGCCCATCGCCGAGCCATCCCCCACCGCGTGCACACATTGATTTCCCGACTCCTTGCCGCCCTCGCGCTGCTGCTCGCCGGGTGCCAGACGCCGCTCGCATTCCCCACGCCCGACGCGCAGTGGCGGACCCGCGTCGGCCAGCTCCAATACGTCACGCCCACCCGCTCCATCATCGGCGATTGCGTCGTTTCGCGGCACGGCACCGACTTCCAGCTCGACTTCCGCACCGGCCCCGGATTCCCGCTTTTGCGCCTCTGGAGTTCGGGGGGAAAAGCGCGCGCTGAGGGTGTCATTGCGCGTGGCTCGTGGCAGGGAGACCCATCGCATCCTCCGCAAAAGCTCGTCGGTTTCCTCAAGCTCCCGGCCGCGCTCGCCGCGCAAAATCACACCTCGCGAGTCACCGTAAATTCCGCCGAAACCGGCGAGCGATTCACTTTCGTCTTCTCGAAATAACAGACTCATCGGCCGCATGAGTCTGGATCGCACCGTCGCCCATTTCGTCACCCACCGCCGCCGCCTCATCGGCGTCGGCGTCGCGCTGCTCGTCGTCGCCTCGCTGCTCCTCATCGTCCTCCGGGGCGAGCTCGCATCCGACATTCTCGACCTCCTTCCGCAGCACTTCGACTCAGTTCAAACCTTCAAGATCTACGACCGCGAATTCAGCCAGGGACGCGAACTCACATTCGTCATCGAGGACGAAACCGGCGCCGCCGACCTCGACGCGTTCGCCTCGTTTTTTGGAGAAATGCTCGGCCACGAGCCGGGCATCGTCCGCGTCATGGATCACGCGCTCACCGACAGCGAAGACGGCGTGCACGAAGTCCAATCCATCGCCGCCCCGCTGCTGCTAAATCTCGAACCCGCCGAATTCTCCACCGCCATCACAGCGCTGGCTCCCGCCGCAATCGAGGCGCGACTGAAGCGCCTGCGCGAGTCACTCGAAGCCGGTTCGCCGAAAGCCGAAATGGAACTCGAGCTCGACCCACTCGGCCTCGTCACGCCTGCATTGAAGCCACTCTCCGGCTCATTCTCGCTCGAAAAAGCGCAGCCCCTCGCCTCGCCCGACGGCACGCTGCGGCTCGTCCTCGCCATCACCGACCAAACCGATCTTGGCGCGCACGCGTGCCAGGCCACCATGCGACGCATTCACGAGTTCACCGCCCGTGCGCTCGCTGCTTGGAGCGCCGCCGGCCACGACGAGCCACCTCCGCGCGTCCTCGTCACCGGCCGCACCGCATACGTCGCGGAACTCTCGTTGAAGATGCGCAGCGACATCGTCTGGACGCTCCTCAGCTCCATTGTACTCGTCGCGTTTACATTTTACGCCGGCTTCCGCCAGCTCCGTCCGCTGCTCGCGATCATGCACGTTCTGCTTCTCTGCTGCATCGTCGGCATCGCCGCGGGCGTCCTCATTTTCCACTCGCTGAATATGATCACGATCGGCCTCTGCTCGATCCTCATCGGCCTCGGCGTCGATTTCGGAATGCTCCTTTTCGGCATCTACCAGATCGAGCGCAACGCCGGGCACGACCACGAGACAGCCGTCGCATCCGCGCTCAAACACCACGGCAGCGGCATCATCTTTGGCGCGCTCACCAGCGCCGCAGCATTCCTCTGCCTCGTGCTCAGCGAATGCGCGGGCTTCATCCAGCTCGGCGTCCTCATCGCGTTCGGCATCCTCTTCGCCGCGCTGTTCATGATGACGGTTTTCTTTGTCCTCCTCCCGCGCAAACACCGCCCGCGCAGCGACGACTGGATGCGCACCGGCAGCCACAAATTCGTTCGCGCCGTCCTCGCCTCGCCGCGCGCATTTGTTCTCGCCGGCGCAGCGCTCCTCGTCGCCCTCACCGCCTTCTGCTTCACCCCGGCGGGTCGGGTAAAATTCGAGGCAAACCCCAAATCGCTCGAGCCGCGAAACAGCCGCGCCGGCGAGGCCATGCGCCTCATTCAGTCGAAGATGCCAGCCGTCGGCGAACCGCTCATCGCGCTCGTCAGCGCACCCGACGCCGAGCGTTTCCACGACGACTGGAGCCGGGTCAACACGGCTTGGGCGTCACTCGCCTCCGCGCAGAAAATTCGTAGCGTCGCGACGCCGTCCGCCTTCGCCCTCTCCCCAGAGCGCGCGCGCGCCAATGCTGCATCCATCGGCCTTCCGCAGCTTTCCGCCGCCCGCGACGCGCTCACAAAGACTCTCACCCGCGAGGGGCTCAGCCCCGCTTCCTTCGCCTCGGCATTCACCCTCCTCGACTCGCTCGAAGCCGCCGTCCACGGCAACTTCGACCTCCTCGACTGGCACAAATCCCTGCCCATCAATTCGAGCTGGTGGTTCATCCTCGACCGCTTCCTCGGCGACAGCCCAAACGTCGGGATGGCCTACGTCACGCCCCTCCAGCCCCTCACCTCCTTCGAGCAAAAAGAAACCCTCCGCCGCCTCCTCGAGGTCCCCGGCGTCGAGACCCACATCTCCGGCTGGACGTACACGCTCGCCGATTTGCTCCCGTGGTCGAAAGGCAAAGTCGTCCTCCTCACCAGCGTCATGCTCGGCCTGAATGTCCTTCTTTTGCTCTTCCTCTACCGCAGCTTTTTCCCGCTCGCGATCCTCATGCTCAGCCTCGCGCTCTCTGTCGGCGCCATGCTCGCCACGCTGCAAATCTGCGGAGTCGCGCTCAATCTTTTCAACGTCCTCGCACTCCCGCTCGTGCTCGGCGTTGGCGTCGATTACGGCATCTACATCGTCATCGCCATGCGCGCACCGGGCGACATCGACCGCTCACTTTCCACCATCGTGAAGCCCGTCCTGCTCAGCGGCCTCACCACCGCGGTCGGCTTCGGCTCCCTCGCCACCGCGCAGAATCCCGCGCTCCGCGGCCTCGGCTTCGTCTGCGCCACCGGAGTCGCATGGTGCCTTTTCTCCACCCTCTTTTTCATCCTCCCCGCCTACGTCTGGCGGCAGAAAAAGTAATGCTCCGCGCGCTCTACAGCCTCGGCGCATTCAAGATCGCCCTCGCGCTCGCGCGCTACCTGCCGCGCGCTCTTAACCACGAAATCGCGCCGCTCGCCGGGCGCATCGGATACTGGCGCAACCCCGCCGGACGCGCCGCACTCCGCGCAAATCTCAGCCGCGTCACCGATCGCACCGGCCCGGATTTCGATGCCCTCTGCGCGCTCAACGTGCGTCGATTCAGCCAAATGATGGCCGACTACTTTGTCTGCGCAAACGACGACAAACGCGCCGAACAACTGCTCGGGGAATGGCGCGGCTGGGATAATATCGAGGCCGCGCGAGCCCGTGGAAAAGGCGTGATCCTCGTCACCGCCCATCTCGGAAACTGGGAACTCGGCGGCACCCTGCTCGCGCTCCGCGGCCTCCCGATGAGCATCATCACGCTCGAAGAACCCACCGGCGAACTCCAGCGCTGGCGCGCCGAGCGGCGCCGCAGGCTTGGCATCAAAACGATCACCGTCGGCCCCGGGCACGATTTTGCGTTCGTCGAAATGATCCAGGCCCTCAAGCGCAACGAAGTCCTCGCGATGCTCGTCGATCGCCCCTACCCCGGCACCGGCACGCCAGTAAAACTCTTCGGCGACACCACCGAATTTTCAACCGGCCCCGCGCTCCTCTGGCAGCACACCGACGCCGCAGTCGTCCCCGCGTTCGTCCTGCGAAACGAGCGCACAAAATACGTCTCTTTCGCCGACCCGATGCTCCCCCTCACCTCCGCCGAAGACCCCCGCACCGCACAACTTTCCAACACCCAACTCATTGCCACCTATTTTGAAAACATCATCCGCCAACACCCCGACCAGTGGTTCAACTACGTCCCAGTTTTCACGTCCGACCTGTAATTTCGTGAAATCCCTCACCGCAATTTTCGCGACACTTCTCTTCGCTCCGCTCGCGCACGCCGCCGAACTAACCCCGGCCGACACCACCGAAGTCCTCCAAAAACTCGAGCAACGCCGCGCCAAAGCCCCCTCCCTAACCGCCGATTTTTCCGAGGAAAAAACGACGCACCTGCTGAACAAACCGCTCGTCAGTAACGGCACGCTTTCCTTCCTCGCCCCGGGCAAATTCCGCCGCGAAGTCAAAGGATCAAATCCCAGCCTCACCGTCAGCAACGGCGAGAAGCTTTGGATTTTCTACCCCAACTTCAACGAGGTCGAACTCTACCAACTCGGCGAGCGTGCCTTTTTCGACGACGCCATCGCCGCGCTCACCGCCGGTCTGAATTTCAACCGCGTCGCCGACTTCTACAAACTCCACGCCTTCGCCGAAAACGGCGGATACCGCTTCGTCCTCACCCCCCGCGCCAGCGGCGCCAAACGCGTCGTCCGCGAAATCACCGTCTGGCTGGACGACGACTTCAAGATCCAGCGCACCGAGGCCACGCTCCCCAAAGGCGACCACGTCACCACCACCTACCGCAACCAGCGCACCACCCCCGTCCCCCCCACCGCCTTCGAGTTCACCCCACCCCCCGCCGCCCACCTCACCCAACCACTCGGAAAGTAAGCGCCCATCGGCATCCCCAGCCATCGCCCCTCTCGCGTTACCCAAAATTCAACCTCCCGCCAACCACACCCGGCAGAAAATGAATTTACAACCGCGTCCAAAAACCTACCTTCTGCCCTCCGCTTTTTGCCAGATGGTGTAACGGTAGCACAAACGACTCTGACTCGTTTTGTCTAGGTTCGAATCCTAGTCTGGCAGCTCTTTTTTTTGGAGAACACACTCTGGAATGCTGATGGATACAAGTTTTTCGGGCGATGGATCGTGTTCTCATTCATGCTCATTCGTTGCCATTTTCTACCATTAAACGCCGTAATTTTGGCACTCACCTGGAACTGACTCGGAAGTGCGGGAGCGGGCTTGGCGTTCGTTCGTCTCGCCTGCACGATGGATTAAGATTGTCCGAGGGTGTGCTCGTGCTCGGTCTGCAAATCGCGCACACGCACGTATTTCTCCACTAAGTCTGGCGAACCTTCGACGCTGAGGCTCGCATGGGCGCGTGAGGATGTAAGTTGGTGTCACCCTGATCGGGAAAGGTTCACAAGCGGCGAAGCCGAGAGATTGACGAAGAGGACAAGAACTGAACATGCCAATAATCAGGAACGCGCGCAGGTGGCGGACCTTTCCCCCACCCGTGCAGGAAGCAACTGGCGCGCGGATCGAACTCGCGTTCGTGGACCAGGGCTACACTGGCGGAGACGCAGCCACCCAGGCCGCCGCGCACTCCGATAAGGCTCGCGGTGGTCCAAACTCCCGGAGAGCAAACGTGGCTTTGTGCTCCTGCCCAAACGCAGGGTGATCGAACGCTCCTTCGCCTGGTCCGCGCGCTTCCGCTGCCTCGCCCGCCTCCCTTTCTCCCTCGCCGCAATCCACTGGCTCGCCTTTGCCTCCTTCATGCTCAAGTCCCTCTTCTCTCACTCTCAAAAGCACCTAACATCCTCTAGGGTATTTTAGTTATTCTCGAACTCAAACAAATCCATTAAATCATGCGCCACCGCATCCCGATTTCCCAAAGGCGGGATGTCGAAACGCTTCTCGATAAATCTCAAAACTGAAGTGTGATCGGCGATTTCGTGCGAAACATAGTGGGTTTTCGAAAATGGCGAGATGGCCATAAAAGGGACCCTAAACCCGTAACGATTGAAATCCCAACCGTATCTATCCCTAAGGGCCGCGTAATATTTCAACATAGGGCTATCATCAGGTATGACAGCCGAAGGCACCTTTACATGATCGTAGAAGCCGCCGCATTCGTCATAAGTGAGGAAAATCACCGAACTGTCCCAAGTGGCCGAATTTTGAATACTCGCGATCCTAGATTGAACCCAGCTTGAGCCCGTAATCGGGTCTGCCGTAGGATGTTCATCGGTTATGCCTAAAACGGCGTCCAAAAAAACCACATCTGGGAGCGTGCTTGAACTTAACGCCTCGTTAAATTGCGCAATGCTCTTTTTCACATACTTCGCCCCAAATAGCTTATTTATGAAGGCTTTGCCGTCGGTGTAGTATCCCCAAGTGAGTCCGCGCGCATCTAAAGCATCTAGGATGAGATATGGCTGAATTCCATACCTCTGAAGCACGGCGATTGAAAAATTTGTGCAGAGTCCATAAGAAGTTCCAGCCAAAAGAAATGAACGGTTTGGGTGGGTTGGCCCCATAACCGACGAGAAGTAGCGGTCCGAGATTGCGTATGTGTTGGCTAAATCGTAATAGTACGGCAAATCATCTTTCGTGTAATACACCATACTTCTTTGGCTAAAACGATTTTGATCGCCATTATTATAATACCGCCACATAGGACCCCACCCATGAGCGGGGTCAGGCCTTCGGCCTGCGGGCTGAGGGTAGGGAATAAGAGGTGGCGAGCTCCTTGAATTGACGGCGATGGGCTGACGATCGTAGACATCTACTTCGTCACCATAGAATTCTTCATTACCTAAGTCCGCAAAGTAATGATCAAATGACCGATTTTCCTGCATGATTACGATGACATGCTTTATGTCTTCGAGGCTGGCGGCAGGTCCAGAATTTATCAAAAGTAAGCAAAAAATCGAGGCAAAAAATAATCTCATTCGAATTTGCCTAACTGTTCTGGATTCTCCATGCCGGAGCGGAGCCGAGCGAGGCTTGATTGGCAACGTTTTTCTACGACACGTCCGGAAATAGGGGTCAGGCGAGATTTCTTGACAGAAAATTCGGTGTCACGGGCTTGAGGATGCCCCGTCCGCGCTTGATGAGAGCAGCGGTCACCGGCTTGAGGGGAATCCCTTCGAGCGTCGCTTGGGCAACAGCCTTGGTGCCATCTTCAATATTGAAGTGTCTGCGAAGCCAGGCGGGAACGACGACTTGGCCTTTGGTGGTGAACCAAACGGAATCTGTTTTTGTCATCGCGCTCGCGGTTAAAACTTCGATCTATGACTCCGTGTAAGTCAAGATAGATAAAGTAGAACAGAGGGTTACACGGCGGACTCCATCGAGACGAGCCGACTCGTGCGGGACGAGAGAGCGACCGAGCGAGATTTTCATGGGGCGGTGAAAGACCGGATGCCTGCATGAGAACCGTTCACCCACATCGCGTTTTCACCGCCGGAAGGATCTCTCAGATGGCGCTTCAAGCGGGAGAGCGGTCAGGTCGGGAGGCTGGCGAAGGGGCGTCAATAGCGCTTTTGCCCGCCGTGAAACTCGGCCTGCGGTTCATCGGGAGCGGCCTGCACACCGCCGCGGCCGAGGACGACTAAGCTGCTGAAGTCGAGCCCGAGCCGCCGCGCGCACTGATCGCGGAGCTGCTTGGAAGCGTCGATCAGCGAGCCGTTGACGTCCTCGATCGCGTTTGCCAAATCGATCTGCGGCGCGTCGATCAGCAGCACTCCTTGCACTCCCTGCTCGCTCGAAGCGGTGATCCTGCTCGCCGCGTCCTGGCTCACAAATTCCGAGACGATGACGAAATTACGCGCGTCACCGAGCACTCCAGTCGCGGGGATTTCGAGCGTGATCAAGCCGCCGTTTCCAGCGACCGCGCTCGCGGTGAGCAGGCTCGCTTCGAGGCTGAGGAAGCGCGCGCCCAGCACGATGTTTCCACCCGTCCCGGCGGCCTGCGCGGTGATCGCGCTGTCGCGCAAAGTGACGCGATTTGCGTGAAGCGCGAGATTGCCCGCATCGGCGTTCAACGCTCGTACGGTAAGGCTCGCGGAGTCGAGCGCGACGTTGCCGACGGCGGCAATCTGCAGGCTGCCTGCGCGGCCGAGGCCGAGGTTGTTGCTGGAAATTTCCGCGCGCTTCGCGAGGCGCAAATTGCCCGCGATGTCCAGCCGTACATCGCCCGCAGCGCCAGTCGAACCGGCAGCGCCGCGGGCCAGGACGCCGCTAGGGAAGCCGAAGCTCGAGCCCGTCGCACTGAGGTTACCGGCGCGCACACGGACATCGCCGCCGCGGCCGCTCCCCTCGGTCGCGGATTCGATCTCGCCGCCCTCGCGCAGCGTGATCGCACCGCGTGCGGTGACGACCACATTTCCGCCCTCGCCAGTCGCACCCTCGACCGTGCGCGCGGAGATCGCGGTGGCGAGGGGGAGGCCGCCCGGCAGCAGCCGCGCGCCGTGACCATCGAGCAGGATTTCATCGGCGACGACGCTGATCGAACCGCCCGGATTGGCGCCGCCGGTCGTCGCTTCGATGATGCCGCCGCCGAGCAGCGTGACGCGGCCCGCCTCGACGGAGATCGAGCCTGCTGGCCCATCGCCGAGGTTTTTCGATTGCGCGACGAAGCCGGTCGGCGCGGCCTCCGCGGAGTCGCGACCGTCGATGAGGAGGAGTGACGTCTGGACGAAAAGCGAGCCACCGCGCCCGGTGCCTTGAGTGCCGACGGTGAACGCGGCGCGGTCGCTGAGCGTGAGCCCGCCCATCGCAACGACACTCACTTTGCCGCCGTTGCCCGGCCCAAACGTGCTCGCCGAGACGAAACTCGCGCGAGTCGCGAGCAACTCCCCACGCGTGAAGATTTCCACGTCGCCACTCGCCCCGTGCGCCGGCGCGCCGGTGGCGGGATCGCGCTCGCTGTCGCTCACAATGCGCGATCCGTCGAGCGATACGGAACCGGCGGCGATGCGCACATTCCCCCCGCGCCCGAACCCAAAAGTGCTGGCGGTGACGAGGGCGCCGCGGGTGAGCGCGAGCTCCTCGCGGAGGTCGAGCGTGACATCGCCCGCGCGGCCGGTGGTATCGAGTTCGGCACGTGTGCCAAGGACGCCGGAGTCGAGGGACAGCACGCGCGCTTTGACGAAAACATCACCGCCCCGCGCGCTCGAAGAAGTGCGTGAAAAAACCGAGCCATTCGCGCGAATGCCGACCGCATCCGCGACGATGCGGAGGTCGCCCGCGCGGCCGACATCGAGCGCGAGCGTGGCGACGAGGCTGTCGTCGCCAGCCACGTCGAGCCGTCCGGCTTTGATCGCGACGCTGCCACCGGGCGCATCTGAGAGCGCGTAGCTGGCGATGCTGCCGGCGTGGAAGACGGCGAGAGCGCGCGCGGTGAGTTCGAGGTTGGTTCGGGGCACGCCGCTGCCGGTCACAGAGGTGCTGATGCTCGATGCATCGACCGTGAGTTTCCCGGCGCGAATCACGACCCGCCCGCCCGCCTCGCCGCTGACGTCGATCGACGCTCCGTTGCGCAACGCGACCTTGCCATTCGCCGCGAATTTCGCCGATGAATAACCGGCGCCCGGCTGTGCCAGCGAGAACGGCACGACGCCCTGCGAGGCGGCGCTGAAGATGCTCACGGAGTCCTTTGTCGGGGCGCTGGCAAATGTCGAAATGCTCGCACCGTCGAGCGTCACACCGCCCGCGATGACGTGAAGGCTCGCACCGTCGTGAGTGCTGATTTTCGTCCTCTGGAACTCGACGCTAGCCGCCTTGCCACTCGCGAATCCGAACGCGGAAATCGGCGAGCTGACGAGCGAGTCGGCCTGCCCAAGCGCGGCGAAAAATTTCCCCGAACTCCCGAGACTGACGTAGCTCGCGGTCGAGACTGTGAACGAACCCGTGACATCCGCGATCGAGGCATTCGGGCCGAAGACGACACCCGCTTGGTTCACGAGAAAAAGATTCGCGGCGCACGAAAGCCGGCCGTCGATCGATGAGACAGAGCCGCCGGTGACGCGCGCGATCACGTTGTCGATGCCGCCGAGATCCTTGAAAAGCGCGGTCTCGTTTTGGAGCAGGCTGAACTGCGAGAAGCTGTGGAAAAGGTTCCCGCCAACGCGCGTGCCCGTGTCGCCGGGGATGGTGTAAATGCCCGCCCCGAAGCCGACCGTGCCCGCCCCGAGACTGCCGTCGGAGACGATCCCGCCGGCGCCGTACGTCGCGAGCGTCCCGACTGCGAAGCCAACGGCGATGAGCATCTGAAGCGATTTTCGCCATTGCCTGGAAGTGTCGCCCGGGTTAAGCATCGCGGAGGAAGTTAGCCGCAAAACGGCGACGAACGTCGAGCCATGAAATCAACCGCCCTCCTCGCCGCTCTTGCGATTTTCGCGCCATTCACCACCGCACTGGCCGATCCGCCGATCCTAGTCTCGTCGAAGGCGAAGCGGACCACGACCGGGTTCACTTTCACCGCGAAGTGGAATCCGAACACGCCCGACGACGTCTTCCCGCTTTTCTTTTTCAAGCCCGCAAATGATCCGGGCGCCAATGAGGAAATCGTCACGGCGATCCCCTCGACGATTCGTGGCATCAAGCCCACCGGCATCACGGTGACCGGCAGGGCCAGCGGGTTGAAGAAAGGCGTGGTTTATAAATGGCGCGCTTTGGCGGGCGGAAATGAGACGACGAGCGTCGATATGCCTGATCAATTTGTCGGCGATTTCGTCCCAGCCGGGACGTATCGCGGCGCGGCGAAAGACGCCAACAGCGTGCCGCGCGGCGTGGCGACGGTGAGCGTGACGGGCAGCGGTGCGATCACCGGATCGATCCTGGTGAAAGGCTTCAAACTCACGCTGAGGGGGCATTTCGACAACGCGGGCACCTTGACGCTCCACCCGAAAGCCAGCGGTGGCGCGATCTTCGACGTGACGCTGACGAGCGACTCGCTGAACAACGTGGTGAAAGTGCATATCGAATCCGGGCTCGGGATCTTTTCGTCGGACTTCGATCTGCACGCGAAGCAGGCAGACCTGTCGCTCACCACGCCGCATGCGGGGCACTACACCGTCGTTTTCACGGTCGATCCCGCGCACAAATCGGACACGAAATACCCTCGCGGCGATTCGATCGCGACGCTCACTTTAAAGAATACCGGGCGCGTCAGTGGAAGCGTGAATCTGGCAGACGGAAAGACGGTCGCTGTCGCTTCGTTTTTGGACGATACGGGTTTCGTGAACCTTGGCGGCAACCTCAGTTCGCCCGCGGGCGCGCCCAATCCCAGCTACTTCGCCGCGTCGCTTTTCATCCATCCGAATGGCGGCGGACTCGACGGAAGCTGGAGCTGGCGGCGTGCGGGCAATCCCGCCAAGGCCGTTTACCCGGATGGCTTCGAGACGAATAACTCCGCGACCGGCGCCCTCTACACGCCCCCCAGTGCCGATCTAGGCGCGAGCCAAATCACCCTTAGCGGTGGGAACTTCGGCGCCGATGAAGTCCGCACCTTCGGCCTCACCGCAAAGACCGGAAAAATCTCCATCACCATCGACCACGGGGATTCGCTGAAGCTCCGCCTTTCCCTCGCGACCGGCATCGTTAATGGCACCTTTATCCCGCATCCGCTGGCGGACGTTGCCAAGGTGCAAACGCTCAGATTCGTGCTCGGTGGCAGCGGCTTTTTCTTAGACGGCTCGCTCAGTGGACACGTCGGGAACTGACCGACTGACTGCGCCGGCTTTTCAGCAAGTCCGCGGCGGGCGGAGCACGTTTGTCAGCTCAGGAGGGCGGCAGGTGAGCCCGGTTTAGATCATCCGACGCCCGCGAATACGCGTAGCAGCGGGATGAATTTCAATCAACTGTTCGGGACAAAATTCACCATTGGGATCTCGTGAGACTTTCGCGGGTATGGCTCGGAAAGAAACAAGCCACTGAGTCAAAGAAGCCGTGAAACCGCGCTGACAAGACGATGTTCTCCTAGATCGGCGATCCAGGCTGCAGCTTCAGAATTTCGACAGCATTTTCGAGCTGCGGAACGCGACTGCGGTCTGCCGGGTGGCGATCTGCGTGAGGCGTTGATCGAGGTAGTCGGCAGCTCCGCGGGCGGCGCGGCCGAGTTCGCTGCTGGCGCCGAGTTCGTCGGTGAGCTGGCGCAGGATCGGGAGCGCCTCCATGCGCTGCGTGTCGGCGAGCGCCTGGAGTGCGGCGAGGCGATAGACGGCGTTGGTCTTGGGCTCGCGCGCCCATTTTGGCAGCATCTCGAGCGCGATCTCGGGGTAGAAGCGGGCGATGCCGTAGAGCGCGTAATGCCGAGTGGCGGGTGCGCCACTGAGGAGCTCTGCTTTCCAGAAATCCCACTCCTTCTCCGAAGTGATGCCGTAATACTGCATCGCCGCTGCGCGCGAGAGCGGCTCGATCATGGCCTCGATTTTGAGCTGTGGGTCGATGGTCATGGCGACCGAGGACTCCTCGACGTGCATCTGCCGAAGCGCGTTCAGCGCGGCGATGATGTCGTTGGTCTCGACGCGAAATCCGTCGGTGTTGAAGCGGCTGGGCAGTTCGCCGGTCGCGGGCGTGAATTTCGCGACGGCGCTCAGCGGCAGATTCTCGCAAAGCGCCAGAGCTGCGGTCTGGAGTGCGCCGATGGAAAGCTCGAGGTGCTTTTGTGCGTAAGCAAGGATCCCGTCAAGGCGCGGCGCCCTAGTGTAGCTCAGCGTGTAGGCGGCTTCGGAGACTTTGTTCGTGGAGCGTGTCGCGACGGTCTGGAGCTGGGCCTCGGAGGTTTTGCCCACGGCGATTTCGACCATCGCCTCGCGCACTACGACGACGGCGTTCTTTCCGCTTTCAAGAACCTGGCCCGCGTCGATCTGCACTTTCAGCGGCGCGGCGCCGGTATTGGTCAAAGTCGCGCGCACTTTGTCGCGCCCATTGCCCGAGAATTTCGCCTTCAAAAGCCCCTGCTCGACGCCTGCCTGAAGTTCGACGAATTCGATCTGCGCCGGGATGGGAACCGGGGTCGCCGCTGCGGCCACGGGGACCGGGGCTTCGAGCGCGATGGCAGGCGCGGCGGACTTCGAGGAGTGCGGCCAGAGGAGAAATCCACCGACCGCGAGCACTGGGGTGATGACGGCGCAGAGAGCTTTCGTGTTCATAGGTGGCAACCTCAAAAGCATCGCGCACGCCAACCGCGGAAAATTTGTGCATCCACGCCTTCGTAGTAAAAATCTCCGTCGGTGCACTCTCGATTTGCGGGTGCGGTTTCGTGCAATGCTCCCGCGATGAAGACCTACTCCGACCTCGCCGAGCGCGTACTCGCGGACGACGCACTTTTACAAAAGCTCATCCCGACCGAGCCGCTGAATCGCGAACTGCTGTGGCTCATCCGCGATGCGACCGATGCAGACCTGAGCGGCGGAAAGGCGATCGGCGATGCGAAGATGTTCCGCCTCGTGCGCGGCGGACTGCTTTACGCGATCGATGCGATCGAGGAGGCGCACGCGATTTTTCAGGAAGCCAGCGGCGACCTTGGCTCCTACTGGCACGGCATGATCCATCGGCGCGAAGGCGATTTCGACAATGCGCGGTACTGGTTTCGACGCGCAGGCGTGCTGCCTGTCTTCGAGGAGATGAAGCGCGCCGCGTGTGAGCACTCCGCCGACATGGCGAGGCAGTCGGGCTGGGACCCTTATCTTTTCACCGGCCAATGCGAGCAGGCGCGCTTCGGCGCGGATGAATCGCTGCGCGAACTCACGGCGCTCCAGCGCGCTGAGTTCGAGGTGCTTCTCGATTATTGCTGGCGCAAAAGCGGGCTCGTATGAACACGGCGGATTGCTCGCCGAGCCGCATGAAATCAGGCATCGTGCGCCTATGAATCCTCGCGTCGAACTCATCAACACCGGCACCGAACTCCTGCTCGGCAGCGTGGTGAATACGCATCTCAAATTTCTCGCAGAGGCGCTTTTCCCGCTCGGTCTGAGGATCGAGCGGCAGGTCACCGTCCCCGACGGCGCCGCGATTGCCGACGCGCTGCGCGAGACTTTTGGCCGCACGGATATCGTGCTCGTAACGGGCGGACTCGGCCCGACGACAGACGACCTCACGCGAGACGTGGTCGCTGAAATGCTCGGCCTGGAAATGATCCACGACGCATCCGTGATGACATCAATCGAGGAGCGCTTCATCCGGCGTGGGCTCACGATCGGCGACCGCGTGCGGCTCCAGGCGCTGCGTCCGCGGGAATCGGCGGTGCTGCGCAACGAGCATGGCACGGCACCGGGGCTTCATCTGTCACCGAAGCGGTTACATTCCGGCGTCGTCTCCCCTCACCTGTTTCTACTGCCCGGCCCGCCTCGCGAACTGAAGCCAATGTTCACCGATTCTGTCGTACCAATTCTGCGAGACCTCGCGCCCAACGGACCGTTCGAACTCAAACGAAACTACCGCGTCGCCGGCCTCGGCGAGTCGCACGTCGAGGAACTCGTGGGCGCCGAACTGCTCGCACTCGGCCTCGAGCTGGGATACTGCGCGCGCCCCGGCGAGGTCGATGTGCGCTTGATTGGCAGCCCGGATGCGCTGGACCGAGCTGCCGGGATTCTTCTGGAAAAGCTCGGGCGTCACATCGTTTCGAGCGACGAGCGATCGCTCGAAAATGTGGTCATCGATCTTCTTGCGAACCGCAGCGAAACGCTCGCTACCGCGGAATCCTGCACAGGCGGCCACGTCGCCGACCGGCTCACAAATGTCCCTGGCGCGTCGCAGGTTTTCATCGCTGGATTCGTCACCTACGCGAACGAATCCAAGACGCGCGAACTCCGCGTGGATCCTGCGCTCATCGAGAAACACGGTGCGGTCAGCAGCCAGGTCGCCGCCGCGATGGCGCACGGCGCGCTTCGCGTTACCGAGGCTTCTCACGCGCTCGCCACGACAGGCATCGCTGGCCCCGGCGGCGGCTCCGCGGACAAGCCGGTTGGCACCGTCTATGTCGCGCTTGCGAGCAAAAGCGGCGTCGCAAAAGTGCAACGCCTCCAATTCCCAACCGACCGCGAAACCTTCAAATTCCTGGCATCCCAAGCCGCACTCGATCTCGTGCGCCGCAGCCTTGCACCCGAGCCAGCGGCTACGGCTCGATCGTGACCGGCGTGCCGACCCGCACCTTCTGATAAATCAGCCCCGCAATATCCGCCGGCAACCGCACGCAACCGTGCGAGGCCGCATAGCCCGGCAGGATGCCGACGTGCATCCCGACACCCCCGCTTGTCAGCCGCATAAACCACTTCATCGGCGCGCCGACGTAATGCGTCCCGCTCGGCGCCGAGTCGATTTTCGAGCTGACCCCCTCGCGCACGATGCGCCCTCGCGAATCGCAAAACGCACCGTAGATATTCGAGCGATGGTCCGCGTCTTTTTCCATGACCGAGAAGCTTCCCGTCGGAGTCGCGTGCCCGCTCTTCCCGGATGAAATCGGCGTGTCGATATAGACTTGGTCGCCGGTCATCAGCCGCGCCCGCTGCGTCCCGAGCGAGACGACCACACGCGAGTTCCCGGCATTGATGAGTGGCTCCACGTCTTTGTTGATCTTCGCGCCTTCCTGCCGCCGAAGTAGCTCATTCGCGCTGCGCATTTTCGGAGCGGGCCTGCCAAAAAAATCGGCGGTCGCGCGTTCGCTCGTGAGGGCGAGCGCGAGGATCGTCCCGATGAGCAGCGAGTAGTGGCGCGGAGTTCTCATGGTGAAAAAGCGAGGCGTTCAATAACTGGGTGCATCGAACCGCCGCAAACAGTTTGTGCGGAATCGAAACTCGCATCCCACTCGCATCGCCCATCCGATTGCTCCATGCTCAGTCCGGCTTTTTCGCCCAAGATGTCCGTCGTTCACCCATCATTTCCTTCCGTCCGGCATCGCGTTTTCGCCATGCTCCTCGTCGTGCTTTTTCCGCTTCTTTTTTCATCCGCGGCTGCAGTTGGTAAATCTCCGGCGCTCGCCCCAGCTCCGCCAGAGCCCGTCCCGCAATCGCTCAAAGTCAACCGCGGCGAGACGATCGACGTGCCGCTCGGCATCTACGGCTCGCGGAATCAGACGCTCGAATTTCGCATCCAAACGCATCCCGGTGCTGGCAAACTTTCCGCTATCAAAACCGTCGCGCCGGAGCGCGCCACCGTGCGTTACACACCTCCCGCGGACCTCGCGGTCACCTCCGCAAAATTCAGCTACGCCGTTCGAAGCAATGAAGGCGTCTCCGGCGCAGTCGAGGTGTCAATCAAGATCATCGACGCACCACCGAAACTCGATGCACCGGCCGAATCCAACTTCCCGCGGACCCTGATCGGCGCTGAATCCGCGCGCGAAATCGTTGTCACAAACGCGGGCGGCGGCATAGCCGAAGGCATGCTGGAGACGAGCAACCCTTGGCGCCTCGAAGGCTCGCGGACATACCGCCTCGGCGCTGGCGAAAAGCGGACGTTCAAGATCGTCTTCGCGCCCGAACTTAGCGGCAAAGAATCCGGCCATGCGCAATTCACGTCGCAACCCGAACGTCCAATTTCACTCACCGGCGAGGCGGTTTTTCCAATCGCATTTTCGCCCGACGCCGTCGAGTTGCGGCACGAGGCTGCTGAGCCCGTTCGCGCCGGTTCGTTTGAAGTGAAGAACAACACCGGCGATCAGCAGACCCTCAAATTCGTGGCAGACGATCGTCTCCAATTTCCACGCGAGCTACCCCTAGCCGCGGACGCGACAGCCACCATCACCGTGCGCACCGCGCCCGACGACGTCGCGCCGCTGGACGCGGAAATTCATCTCAATCCCGCGCGCGCGGGTGCGTCCATCGCCGTGCGCTTCGCAGCCGTCGGGCCGATCTTTCGAGTCGCACAAAAGAGCGTCAATTTCGGCACTGCAAGCGCCGGCGTGACGGCTCGCAATTTCATAGAAATCGCCAATGTAGGCGGCACTGCCGGCACCGCCTCGCTTGAAGCCGACCCGCCATTTTTCGTCGTTGAAAAATCAGTTTTCCTCGACGCCACAAAGACTACCAAAGTCGCCGTCGCGTTCGACGCGCAGAGCCCAGGCTCGTATCATTCCGAATTAAGACTCCAGGCCCATTCCGGACCGATCGCCGTGCCGCTCACGGCAGTAGTTTCCATCGCAGGCGCAGATGCTCGGATACCAAAGCTCATCCCCATTTCCGGATCACCGCGACGCAGCGACGACGCAGCCGAATCCGCGCCCATCGGAATCGAACACGCCCCCGCCGTGCACATTGCAAATCTGACCCCGACCTCCACGGAAATCACATGGCCAAAAGCCGGCCTTGGTTCGGCGCGATACATCGCCGAATGGCGACAACTCGCGCTCACCGACGGCGAACTAGGAATCGCTTGGCGGGCATTTCCAAACACCGCGTTCGATATCAAAGACACCACCGTCACCGCCACATTTTCCGGCCTTCAGCCGCAGACGCTTTACATCCTGCGCGTCCGCAGCGTGAACGCCGCCGGAGACATCTCGGACCTCGCGATCCCGGTGCAATTTGCAACGCCAGCTAAGCCGCCGTTCATCAAAATCACGCTCCTCCGCGTGCTGATGTTCGCGCTCATCCTGTGCATCACCGGGGCTGTCTGGCAGAAGATGCGAAGCCCCCGCGCGCTTGGTTGACGCTCACCCATCGAGCGCCGCTCCCGCGCTCGCCAAATCACAAAAGCGTGATTTCCTAACCTTCCCGCAGCCGTCCCAACTACCCGTGCCCACACCCCGAAAACTCCTCGTCGTCGATATTGCCGCGCTTGGCTGGAACATGGTTTCCCATTTGCCCGACTTCCAGCCCGCGCAAACCGTTTTCCCTGCCGTCACCAGCGTCTTCCAAGCCTCCTTCCGCACGGCCGCCGAGCCCGGAGCGCACGGCCTCGTCGCGAATGGGCTCTACTTTCGCGACCTGCGAAAAGTGCTCTTCTGGGAGCAGTCGTCAGCGCTCGTTGAAGGGCCGCGAATTTGGGAGAAGTTCCGCGCACGCGGCGGCACCGTAGGGATGATGTTCTGGCAGCAGAGTATGGGCGAAAATGTGGATTTCATCGCGACTCCAGCGCCGATTCACAAGCACAGCGGCGGCATGATCCAAGCCTGCTACACACAGCCCGCGAGTCTCGAAGCACGGCTCACCGAAGTCATCGGACGCCCGTTCAATTTGATGAATTACTGGGGCCCGCTCGCGAACTACAAATCGACCGACTGGATCGTCGATGCGACCTGCGCGGCGATGGGTATGCCGGACGTCGCGCCCGATCTCCTGCTCACGTATCTGCCTCATCTCGACTACGATTTGCAGCGCCACGGCCCCGACAGCGAGGCGGCGAAAAAGGCGCTCGATCTCCTGCTTGGATACCTCACCCGACTAAAGGCGGCGTGCCAGGATTTCGGCTACGACTGGCTCTTCGTCGGTGACTACGCGATCGAGCCCGTGAAGCGCGGCGCGATTTTTCCCAACCGAGTTTTGCGCGAAGCGGGGTTGTTCAATGTGCGAGACATTCGCGAGATGGATTACACCGATTTTCACACCAGCCGCGCCTTCGCCGTCGTCGATCACCAGGTCGCGCACGTCTATTGCCGCGACGACGCCTCCGCCCGCGAAGCTGCTTCAGCGCTTGAAACGACGCCGGGCATCGCCGCGGTGCTCGACAAAAAGGCGCAGGCTGAGCGCGGCCTCGCACACGCCCGCAGCGGTGAACTCATGATCGTTGCCGAAGATGGGGCGTGGTTCGCCTATCCGTGGTTCGAGCGGGAAAATGCGCCGGATTACGCGAGCCACGTCGATATTCACAACAAGCCCGGCTACGACCCGTGCGAGCTGTTTTTCGGCTGGCCTCCGATGAGCGTCAGCTTCGATACGAGCAAGATTCACGGCTCACACGGCAGCGTCGGAAAAGGATATGAAATCGCGTGGTCGTCCTCCCTCGACTTTGCACAAAAGCCCGTGACCGCGCTTGATCTCGCACGCGCCACTCGGTCGTGGCTGGAGGCGTGGGAGCGATGAATGCCGCACCCCCGTTTCTCGCAAACGCCTCACACGAAGTACGCCAGCAAATCACAGTCGAGTGGGACTTTCCCGTCGTCTTCACGCACGCGATCTTCTCCACCGAAAATCCGACGCTGCTCGACACTCTGAACCGGCTCAACGAGCATCGCCGACATCGCGCGATGGTCTTCATCGACTCGCAAGTCGCGAATACGAAGCCCGAACTTTCGGCGCAAATCACCGCGTATTTCGACGCCAATCCGCGCCAGCTTGAACTCGCCGCGTCGCCGCAAATCGTCCCCGGTGGCGAGGCCGTAAAAAATGACTTTTCGCTCGTCGAGAGCTTCATGCGATTGCTCCTCGGCGCGCGCATGGATCGGCACGCATTCGTCATCATCGTCGGCGGCGGCGCGGTGATGGATGCCGTCGGCCTCGCCGCCGCGCTCGTGCATCGCGGACTGCGGCAGGTGCGCGTGCCGACAACCGTTCTTGGCCAAAACGACGCGGGCGTCGGAGTTAAAAACGGAGTCAATTTCGCCGGAGGCAAAAACGCGATCGGCACATTCGCGCCACCGTTCGCGGTGCTGAACGACTTCGATTTCCTCCTCTCACTTGGTCAGCGCGACTGGCTTTGCGGCGTGGCCGAGGCGTTCAAAGTCGCGATCATCCGCGACCGCGATTTCTTCGACTGGCTCACCGCTCACGCGTCCGCGTTTCCCGCGCGCGATTTTTCGGCGATGCAGACACTCGTCGAGCGGTGCGCCGTGATGCATCTTGAGCACATTCGCACGAACGGCGACCCATTCGAATACGGGCGCGCGCGCCCGCTCGATTTCGGACACTGGTCGGCACACAAGCTCGAGCTCATCTCCGGCTTTCGCATCTCGCACGGCGAGGCGGTGGCGGCGGGCGTGCTACTCGATTCCATTTACGCGGCGATGCTCGGCTGGATCACCGCCGACGAACTCACGCTCATCCGCGAGGGGCTGAAACAGAGCGGCTTCGCGCTGTGGTTCGATGAGATTGAAAAGCGCGACCCAAGCGGCGATCGCGCCGTGTTCGCGGGCCTCCGCGAATTCCAAGAGCATCTCGGCGGCGAACTGTGCGTGACCTATCCGCGCGGCATCGGCGCACGGCACGAGGTGCATGAAATCGACCTTGCCAAGATGGAACTCGCGATTCAGGAACTGCGTCGTTTTTCCGCCGCGCCATGATCCTGCAGCATCGGCCACCGCTTCATCTCACCTATTGCCTCAATATTCACCCCGGCGAAAGCTGGGCGGATAACTTCGCGGCCATCCGCGACAAGGCAGTCGCGGTGAAGCAGCGCGTCGCCCCGGATCAATGGTTTGGCCTCGGTCTGCGGATCGCGCATCACGCCGCCGCGCGGCTCGCATCGGATCATGCGCTCATCGACGAAGCGCGTGATTTTTTCGCCGAGCACCAGCTCTATCCCTTCACGATCAATGGCTTTCCCTACGGCCGCTTTCATCAGGGGCCGGTGAAAGAGCGCGTCTATCAGCCCGACTGGCGCACGCCGGAACGGCGCGATTACACGATCCAGCTAGCCGATATTTTCACGCACTTCCTGCCGGGCGAAGTCGATGGATCGATCAGCACCGTGCCGTGCTCCTTCAAGCCGTGGATCACGAGCGATGACGACAAGTTCGTGATGGCGCGCAACTTCGCCGCCGTCGTCGCATATCTCGCCGCGATCCGAGACGACACGGGCCAGGAGATTCATCTGGGCATCGAGCCGGAGCCGGACTGCTATCTCGAGACGACGAGCGAGACGATCGACTTTTTCAAGGACGCACTGCTCACCGTCGGCGTCGAAGAAGTGGCACGCATCATGGGCTGTCCGCGAGGGCAGGCGGAAACGCTGCTGCGGCGGCACCTCGGCGTCTGCTTCGATACGTGCCACGTCTCGCTGCAATATGAGGATCTCGTCGAGTCGTATCGACGTTACGTGTCGGAAGGCATTCGCATCTCAAAAGTACAGATCAGTGCGGCGCTCCGCGGCGCCTCGAACTCCGAGACGTGGGAAGCGCTGCGCGCATTCGATGAGCCGGTCTATTTGCACCAAGTCAAAGGCGTCACGGATGCGGGTGCGAAAATCGCGTGGTATGACCTGCCGGAGATGCTTCAGGAAGTCGCGACCTTCCCGGAAATCGAAGAGTTGCGAGTGCATTTTCACGTCCCACTTTTCATGTCGTCATCCGGCCCGCTGAGTTCCACCGCATCGGAACTGACGCCCGATTTTTTCCATGAACTCCGCACCGGCTCGTGCTCGCACCTCGAGATCGAGACCTACACCTTCGACGTGCTCCCCGCGGAATTCACCCCAGGCGATGTCGTGAAGAGCATCGCCCGCGAATACTCGTGGGTGCTCTCACGACTGCACTGACCGCCAAACGGTCGGCGATTCCATAAACGAAAACGGGCGTGACCGGAGTCACGCCCGCTTTGAGTTTTTCTGATGAACGGTGAGCTTACTTCGCTTTCGCGACAGCCTTTTCCGCGGTGTTCGTCTCGTCGTCGATCGACTTCAACGTCGGCTCCCACGTCATCGCGAGCGCCTTGAGTTCTGCGTTCTGCGCCGACTTCCCGGCAGTAAAAGCCGTCGCAAGATGCTTCGTCTCCTTGCCCACGAGTTTGATCCACTCCTTGTCGAACTTGTCCCCAGGCGCCTTGTTCAGCCTTTCGATCTTCGACTTGTCCGAATTCGGCACCGCTTCCGGTAGCTTGTCGCCATTTGCTGTCGCCATCGGCGCGAGCTGCTCCCACAGCTTCGTCATTTCCGTGCTGATCTTTTCACCAACCGCATTCGCCTCGGTCACCTTCAAGGATTCGCGCTTCTTTTTGTCGCTGAGATTCATCAGGAGATACATGCTTTCGAGCGAGTTCTTGACGAAGCTCTTGTCCTGAGAAGAGAGAGGTTTCGCCTTCTCGGCGGGCTTTGCGGGAGTGGTTGCCCCGGGAGCGGCGTCTTGGGCGAAAATCGGTGTCGCTGCGAGGAGCACGATGGAGAGTGCGAGGCGTGGGAACATGGGAGTTTTCATGGGTATTTGGGATTGTGTAACAGCAGCAACTTATGCCGGAAATCAAGCCCCGACAGCAAGACACAATGCGGTTTCCGGTCAACAATCAGTTCGGCGTTGACAGCTCGAAAAGTGCCCGCTGTCATGGCGCGCCTTTTCCCCGGAGGCACCTTCCCACTTTTCGTTTCCCCTCACGTTTCTATGGCCAAAAAGAAAATCAACGTCGCGATCGTCGGTCTTGGGTTCGGCGCGGAGTTCATCCCGATCTACCAGCTTCACCCCGATGCAAACATGGCGGCGATCTGCCAGCGCACGCAGAAGAAACTCGACGCCGTCGGCGACGCGTTCGGAGTCGAAAAGCGATACACGGATTTCGAGAAACTGCTGAAGGACCCGGACATCGACGTCATCCACATCAACTCGCCGATCCCCGATCACGGCTGGCAGACGATAGCCGCGCTGAAGGCCGGGAAGCATGTTGCCTGCACCGTGCCAATGGCCACCTCGATCGACGAGTGCAAGCAGATCGTCCAGCTCTGCCAAAAGACCGGGCTGAAATACATGATGATGGAGACCGTCGTGTATGCCCGCGAATACCTCTACGTGAAGGAACTCTACGAAAAGGGAGAGCTCGGGAAGATTCAGTTTTTGCAGGCGAGCCACCAGCAGGACATGGATGGCTGGCCGAATTACTGGCCCGGCCTCCCACCGATGTGGTACGCCATGCACTGCGTCGGCCCCATGCTCGCGCTCACCGACGCGAGCGCGGAATACGTGAGCTGCTTCGGCTCCGGTCAAGTGCGGCCCGAACTCGAAAAGGCCTACGGCAGTCCGTTCGCCGTCGAGACCGCGCACATCAAGCTCAAGGACTCGAACCTCACCGCGCGAATCATTCGCTCGCTCTTCGACACGGCGCGGCAGTATCGCGAATCGATCGACGTGTATGGCTCTAAGAAATCGTTCGAATGGTCGCTCATCGAGCACGAGGAGCATGTTCTCCACACCGCAAAATTGCCCGAGCACAAGATCCCGAAAAAGGTTCGCGTCCCCGACTTTGCAAAGCGCCTCCCAAAAGCAATCCGCGGCTTCACCACCGGCGGAGTCTATGGAAAAGGCAGCGGCAAAAAGAGCCACGTTTCTTTTGTCCAAGGCTCCGGCCACGGCGGTTCGCACCCGCACCTCGCGCACGAGTTCATCACCGCGCTCGTTGAAAATCGCGACCCAATGCCGAACGCGAAGCAATCCGCCAACTGGACCTGCGTCGGCCTCTGCGCCCACGAGTCCGCGATGAATGGCGGCAAAATCGTGAAGCTCCCGGCCTTTACCGTCTGACCCAATCCCCTCCCCAACCCAACCCAACCCTAAATGAGCACAATCGATAACATCGCAGACACCAACGACCCAGGCATCGCGCCGAACGCGAAGCGCCTCCTCTGGGCCGGCTTCATGGCCATCCTCGCCGCCGGCGTCGGCTTCGCGCTGCGAGGCGGCATCTTCGATAACTGGGGGAAGGAGTTCGGCTTCACCGGCGCGCAGCTCGGCGCCATCGGTGGCGCGGGCTTCTCTGGCTTCTGCTTCGGCATCATCATCGGTGGCGTCATCGTCGATAAAATCGGATACGGCAAACTGGTCTGCGTGGCGCTCGTCTGCCACATCCTTTCCGCGTTCGTGACCTTTGGCGCGAGCACACCGTCGAACGCCTACAACATGCTCTTCTGGGGCATGTTTATCTTCGCCTTTGCCAACGGCACTTTGGAAGCCGTTGCCAATCCGCTCGTCGCGACGCTCTTCCCGCACAACCGCACACATTACCTCAACATTCTCCACGCGAGCTGGCCAGCCGGCATGATCCTCGGTTCCGCCGCCGGTTGGATCCTCGACGACAAGATGCAGGTGCATTGGAAATATCAACTCGCCCTCTATCTCATCCCGACCGCGCTCTACGGATTAATGTTCCTCGGCCAGAAATTCCCCCGCTCCGAGGCGGCGGCGAAAGGCGCGACCTTCGTACAAATGTTCAAGAGCGTCGGCATCCTGGGCGCACTCGTCGCCTGCTACCTGCTGGCGCTGTTCTTCGGCGACATTTTCAAAGGCGTGTCCCCCGAAAATGCGAAGCTCATCGGCTACGGCATCGGCGGCGCGCTACTGATTACGGTCGGCATCATCACCCGGTTTTCGATCGGCTCGTTTTTGCTGTTCGTCCTCTTCATCACCCACGTCTTGGTCGGCGCTGTCGAACTCGGTACGGACGGATGGATTCAGAATATCACCGGCAATCTCTTCACCTCCGAGCAGGGCAAATACCTATTCATCTGGACCTCGGCGATCATGTTCAGCCTCCGGTTCTGCGCGCATTTCATCGAGCGCACTTTGAAGCTCTCGCCGATCGGCTTGCTCTTCATCTGCGCGGTCATTGCCTGCATCGGGCTGAATCTCGCAAGCGGCATGGCCACCTTCGGCGCAGCTCTGTTGGCGCTCGGCATCTACGCCGTCGGCAAGACGTTCTTCTGGCCAACCATGCTCGCGGTCGTCGGCGATCGCTTCCCGCAGACCGGTGCAGTCGCGATGTCCATCATGGGAGGCATCGGAATGCTCTCCGCCGGCCTCATCGGCGGCCCTGGCCTCGGCTACGCGAAAGATCGTTTCGCGGGCGAGGAGTTGAACAAGGCGGATTCCGCGCTCTTCGCAGAGTACAAGGCGGCGCAGCCGTCCGAATTCCTCAACATCGACTCCACTGCTGCCACGGGGCTCGACGGCAAGAAGCTCGGTGAAGCCAATGATCGCCTCGCCGCGATCCGCAAGGAAGTCGAAGCGGCTGGCGGCGATCCGAAGTCGGCTCTTGAGAAGCTCGACGTCAAGGATCGGACGGTGATCCAAGCAAGCATCAACGGCGACCGTCGCACGTTGAAAGCCGACTCCTTCATTCCAGCCGCGATGGCGTGCATCTATCTCCTGCTCTTCCTGTATTTCAAAGCGATCGGCGGCTACAAGCCGGTGCATATCGCCGAGGATTTCACGGGCGGAACGCAGGGGCCGATGCAGGCTTAAAACCGCGCACCGACCACGCAAAAGTTTGAAAGGGACAGGGGTTTGAACCCCCTGTCCCTCTTTTTTTGTGTCCAGAGCAGCCGAACTGACTGCCGTGTCACAGGTTTGGCCTGACACTTGCGATAAGCCGTCGACTCGTCCAACTGTAACTCAATGACCACCCCTGTATCTCAGCTTCCATCTGGACCCGAACTCGCGGAGTCAATGCTCCAGAATGTTCGCGATGCCGTGCCGCTGGGGATCGAGCAAATCGAGATGATGCTCGGACTGCTTGCGGTGGATGGCAGACCGCTACGGAGCTTCCTTGAAGTCGGATGCGAGCACGGCTTGCTTGCTTCCGCGCTGCTTGGAGAACATCGAGAAGCGAAGGGTGTAATCGTGGACGCTTCCGCAAAATCGCTCGCATCGGTTCGCTCTCCGCTGAAGCCCTATCTTGATCAACTTGAACTGCTTTCAATCGATTTTACGCAGGATACGTGGATTGATTCTTTAAGGGGCAGAGCGCCTTTCGATGCTGTCGTGACTGCATTTGCGACACACGCACTCAGCGAAAAAGCCAAGCGCCGTATCTTCGCGGAGTTCCTCTCGCTGCTGCGTCCCGACGGAATTCTGATCATCTTTGAACACGTCTCTTCCGCCACCCGCTGGACTGAATCGGTGTGGGACGACACGATGATTCAGGCCATCTTCGGCGAGGAACTGAAGGAGCAGCCAAGTCTGCCACGGGCCGAAGTAGCACGCGAATATTACGAACGAAATGCGAAACAGGGAGCGACGAATGCCCCGCTCGAAGTGCAGTGCGAATGGCTCCGCGAAATCGGATTCGAGAGTGTCGAGTGTTTTTTGAAAGTGAGCGAGCTCGCAATGTTTGGAGGACAAAAGCCGGGTGCGAGCCACAAGTAGGCGTTCCCACGGAGGCTCGCTCCGCCCCCGCTCGCCGTCTCCAGCGCCGAGGCAAAATCATGACCGCGCTTCAAAACTGAAAATAGATGAACGCCTGAAAAACCTCGGGGGCGAAGAAAAGTGCGAGAGCGGTGCCGCAGCCGAGTAGCGCGGCGAAGACGTGAGCGGGAATTCCTCTCCACCAAGTCGCGAAGAAGCCGCGCGATGCCAGCCAGTGCAGGACGGCGAGCGCGACAAAGAGCCAGAGGCAATTGAGAGTGAAGCTGCGCTTGCCCGATGCGTGGAATCCCGTGAACGAACGCAGAATCGTGCTCGAGATCTCGAATCCCGTGGCTTTCAATTCGTGCGTCTTTTGATCGAAGACCGGCTGCGCACGGAAGAAAATCCACGTAATGCAAATCCAGTAGAAACAGAGAGGCGGGCCGAGCCAGCGCATCGCGATCTTGAACCACTCTGCGGCTCCGACGGTGAGCCGCGTCCACTCGCGATGCGCGATGAGCGCGAAGCCGTGGAGGCCGCCCCAGATCACGAAATTCCACGACGCGCCGTGCCACAGCCCGCCGAGCAACATGGTGAGCATGAGGTTGCGATACGTGAAAATGTTCGAACCGCGATTTCCGCCGAGCGAAATGTAGAGGTAATCTCGCAGCCATGTGCTGAGCGAGATGTGCCAGCGCCGCCAGAAGTCGGTGATATTCGCGGCGAAATACGGGAAGTCGAAATTGACCGTAAGGTCGTATCCGAGCAGGCGCGCGGTCGCGATCGCCATGTCGGTGTAGCCGCTGAAATCACAGTAGATTTGCACCGCATAAAACAGGACGCCGATGAATGCGCTGTAGAGATTGTATTTCTCCGGCGAGGCGAAAAAGAGGTCAGCGACAGGCGCCACATTTTCGGAGATGCACGCCTTTTTCACGAAGCCGATGAAGAAGAGAACGAGGCAGTGGCGCACATCGACATTTGACCAGACGCGCGTGACGAAAACCTGCGGGAGGAAGGTCATCGCGCGGACGATGGGGCCGGCAACGAGCTGCGGGAAAAACGAGATAAAAAACGCGAGGTCGAGGAAGCTGCGGACCGGCTCGATGCGGCGGCGATAGACGTCGATCGAGTAGCTCATCGACTGGAACGTGTAGAAGCTGACGCCGTACGGAAGGATGATGCGGAGCGTCCAATCCGACGTGTGGAGGCCGAGCCACGACAGGAAGCCGGAGGCCGAGCCAATGAAGAAATTGTAGTATTTAAATAGGACGAGGACGCCGAGATTCACGCAAAGGCTCAGAAGCAGCCATGCCCGGCGACGAATCTCCACGCTTGACCCGCCGATGCCGAAGCCGACGGCGTAGTCGAGGCAGGTGGAGCCCATTAGGACGAATGGGAACCACCAGCCATCGGGCAGTGGCTGATGCGCGGCGACCTTTTGAATGAAGCTCCACGGATCGCCAACGAAGAAGCAGGCGTAGAAAAAATGGCTGGCGGCGAGAAGCCAGATTTTCCGCGGCGCATTCCCTCGCAGCGCCCAATGCACGCTGAAAACGACAAGAAAAAAAATCAGGAATCGGAACTCGACGAAGAGCATTGGGCCCGGAGGCTTTACTGCAATGGTCGGCGTTGCCGCGAGTTATTTGGCACCCCGCCTGGTGCCGCGCTCCGATGGCGCTTTACAAGGCCAACGCGCTATTTTCTAACTCTCCGCGGCCTCCAACGGTCGGACCAATACTCGAAAAATATGCGGCAACTTCTCATGCTCATCGTCGTCGCGGCGGCGATTTACCTCGGCTACACCTATTACCAACAACGCGTCGCTGCGCCGGTGGAGGTGGCCGATGACGCGCCGGCAGAGACGATCCCGTCTGAGTCCCAGCCGATCATCCCCGCGACACCCGCGCCTGCGATTTTTAAATCGAAAATCCAAATCGCCGATACTGCCACTGGGGAAAAGCATCTCGCGCCTCCCGGCATTTTCTACATGCGCGAGCGAGTCAGCGCGGAGACGCAGACGGGCATTCACGCGGTGGTGCCCGGCGAGAAGGTGTTGCTGCTCAAGCGCAATGGCGACGGCACGCTACGGCTCTCGCACGAGCTCGTGGAATTCACGGTGAAGGACTCGCAGGTCACCAACGATCTCGACGAGGCGCAGGAAGCGGAGAAGCAGGAATTCCTCAAGCGCACGAAGCGCTGAAAATCGTGCGGCCGGCGTGGATCCGCCATGACTGAAACCGAGGCGTGCATCGCGCTCAACATGGTGCCGAATCTCGGCCCCGTGCGTCTGCGAAAGCTCCTCGGCGTTTTTGAAACTCCCGAGCGCGTACTTGTCGCTCGGGCTTCCGAATTGCGCGCGGTCGATGGCATCGGCGCGGAGGTGGCGGGCGCGATTTCCGAATGGGAAAAGCACGTCGATCTCGCGGCGGAGCTGGCGCGCATAGCGGAGTTTGGCGCGAAAGTGATCACGCGCTCGTCGCCGGAATATCCGCGCGATCTTCTCGAAATCTACAACCCGCCCATCGTGCTCTACGTCTGGGGCGCGCTAACCGACCGAGATCATCATGCGGTCGGCATTGTCGGCTCGCGCAAGACGAGCCACTACGGCCTCGAGTCGTCGAAGAAGCTCGCGTATCAGCTCGCATTCGCGGGGCTTACGGTCGTGAGCGGACTCGCGCGCGGGATCGACACTGCGGCTCATCAGGGCGCGCTTGCGGCGCAGGGGCGCACAGTCGCGGTGATCGGCTCCGGTCTCCTTCAGCTCTATCCTCCGGAAAATCTCGGCCTCGCGGAAAAGATCACGGCCTCTGGCGCAGTCGTCAGCGAGTATCCGATGGGCTTCCCGCCCAGCCCACAAAGCTTTCCGTATCGCAATCGCATCGTCGCCGGATGGGGCCGCGGACTGCTCGTCGTGGAGGCGGGGCTAAACAGCGGCGCGCTCATCACGGCAGGCCAGGCAATCGAGCACAACCGGCTCGTCTATGCCGTGCCGGGACAAATCGACCGACCGAGTTCCGCTGGCTCGAATCGTCTGATCCAGCAAGGCGCGAAGCTCGTCACGAGCGCAGGTGACATCCTCGACGACATGCAGAGCCTCTTCCCCGAGCGCGCTCCCGCAACGCCCGAGGCGCAGAAAGAGACCCTCCTTTCACCAGACGAACGCCTCGTGCTCGGACGTCTCACGAGCACCGAGAGCGACCTCGACATGCTGGTCGAAAGCACACTGCTACCCGCACAAAAAATCTCGGCTGCGCTCTTCGGCTTGGAAATGAAGCGGCTCGTGAAACAGCTCCCGGGCCAGCAGTTCGTACGGCTTGGTGAATATTGACGTCACCATGGCCCACGACCACAACCACGACCACGCCCCGCGCGACTACAACGCCGCATTCGCCATCGGGATCGGGCTGAATGTCTTCTACATCGTGCTCGAGGTCGTCTTCGGGCTGCTCGGCGACTCTCTCGCGCTGCTCGCCGATGCCGGGCACAATCTCACCGACGTGCTCGGCCTGCTGCTCGCGTGGGGCGCGCATCGTCTCGCCTCGGCCGCGGCGACTCCGAGGCGCACGTACGGATGGCGGCGCGCATCGATCCTCGCGGCGCTCGCAAATGCACTTCTGCTCATCGGCGCGGTTGTCGCGATCTCGTGGGAAGCGTCACAGCGATTCGCGCATCCGCAGACAGCGGCGGGTGCGACCATTATGTGGGTCGCAGGCGCGGGCGTGCTCGTGAATGCGGTCACCGCATGGCTTTTCATGGCCGGACGAAAAGACGACATCAACGTGCGTGGTGCATTCGTCCACATGGCGGCGGATGCCGGCGTGTCCCTAGCCGTGGTGCTCGCAGGTGCCGCGATCCAGTTCACCGGCGTTCTCTGGATCGATCCGGTGATGAGTCTCCTCGTCGCCGCGGTGATCCTCGTCACCACATGGTCGCTCCTGCGCGACTCCGTGAATCTCGCGGTCGATGCCGTGCCCGAGGACATCGACCCCACCGCGGTCGAAAGTTTTCTCACGCAACTTCCCGGCGTAGTCGAAGTCCACGACCTCCACATCTGGCCGCTTAGCACGACGGAGACAGCACTTACCGCGCATCTCGTGCGCCCCGGTGCGGGGCTGGATGACGACTTTCTCGCCCACATCTGCGACGCGCTGCACGACCGCTTTCACATCGGACACACCACCATTCAAATCGAGCACCGCAAAGCGGCCGATTCCTGCGGCCACGCCGATCACGAATGAGCCGATGAACTTCGAACCGCCGACCGCTGAACACATGCACACCCGCTGCTGCATCGTCGGCGGCGGGCCAGCCGGCATGATGCTCGGCTTCCTCCTCGCTCGCGCTGGCGTCGAAGTCGTCGTGCTCGAAAAGCACAAAGATTTCCTCCGCGATTTCAGAGGCGACACGATCCATCCTTCAACGCTTGAGGTGATCTACGAACTCGGCCTGCTCGACGAATTTCTGCAGCAGCCGCATCAGGAAGTCCGGCAGGTCGAGGCGCACTTTGGCGACCACGTCATCACGCTCGCGGACTTTTCACACCTCCCGTCGCACTGCCAGTTTCTCGCATTCATGCCGCAGTGGGATTTTCTCAATTTCATCGCAACCCACGCGCGGCGCCTGCCCTGTTTTCATCTCCGCATGGAGGCCGAGGCCGTCGAACTTTTGTGGGAAAAAGAGCGCGTCACCGGGATCAAAGCGCGCATTCCGAATGGCGAACTCCACGTCCACGCGAGCCTCGTCGTCGGAGCGGATGGACGCGCCTCGACCGTGCGCGACTGCGCGCAACTCAAGGTGCTCGATCTCGGCGCGCCGATCGACGTGCTTTGGTTTCGTCTCTCAAAAAAATCGAACGATCCCGAGCAGTCGTTCGGACACGTCGGCACGCGCCAATTCATGGTTCTGCTCGATCGCGGCGACTACTGGCAATGCGCATACGTCATCGAGAAGGGCACGTTTCAAGAAAAACGCGAAAGTGGGATCGCGGCATTCCACAACGAGATCGCGCGTTGCACGCCGTTCTTTCATGACCGTACCGGCGAGTTAAAGAGCTGGGACGACGTGAAACTGCTCACGGTCAAAGTCGATAGACTGGAGTCCTGGGCTCGCGACGGTTTGCTGTGCATCGGCGACTGCGCGCACGCCATGTCGCCCATCGGTGGAGTCGGCATCAATCTCGCGATCCAGGACGCGGTTGCAGCCGCACGCTTACTTGCGGAAAGGCTCCGCACCAACAACTTCAACACGTCCGATCTGCGCGAAGTCCAGCACCGGCGGGAGTTGCCGACGCGCCTCACGCAGCGCCTTCAAATCTTTCTGCACCAGCATTTCCTCACGCCGATTTTCCACGCCACCGAGCAGCCCGATCCGCCTTGGCCGATACGCCTCATCGGCAGACTCCCGCTCCTCCGCCGCATCCCGGCGCGCATGATCGGGCTCGGCTTCCGCCCCGAGCACATCGTGTGATCGTGGTAGGTGGAATCACCGATTCCGCCGAACGTTCCGGCGCGGAAACCCTGCCAGAATCAGCGATCCCGGCCACAACTCCGCAGCCATGACCATTCTCCTCGTTTTCGCTGTCACGCTTTTCGCCGCTGTCATCATCTCGGAACTCGCCGAGCGCAGCGTGCTCTCGACCGCCGTGCTGTTTCTCGTCGCCGGCTTTTTTGCCGGTGCGGGAATGCTGAATTTCCTGCATTTCAAACCCGCGGATCCCGTCGTCACCGGCGTTGCGAATATCGCGCTGCTCAGCGTGCTTTTCACCGACGGAATGCGAGTCGGCGTGCGCGATCTTACGACCGCGTGGCATCTGCCCGGCCGTGCGTTGCTACTCGGCATGCCGCTGACAGCGGCGATCACTGCCGTGATCGGGCACTTCGTCGCGGGGTTGCCGTGGCTGGAGGCCGCACTCGTTGGAGCTGTGCTCAGTCCCACCGATCCTGTTTTTGCGGCGGCGATTATCGGCCGGGAGGAAATCCCGCACCGCCTCCGCCATCTGCTGAATGTGGAAAGCGGTGTGAACGACGGGCTCGCTCTGCCGGTTGTCATCGCGCTGCTCGCCATGCTCGGCGGGTGGAAAATGAGCACTGGCGAACTGCTCCTCGAGCTGGCTCTCGGACTCGCGCTCGGCGCGCTCATTCCGTGGCTCGGTGCGCTGGTCGTGCGCCGGAAATTTGTCACTGTCGCCGTTGCATACCAACCGCTTTACGCGCTTTCGGTAGGCCTGCTTGTGATCTCCCTCGCGACGATCATCCACGCCAACGAATACCTCGCCGCGTTTGCCGCGGGTATGACGCTCGCGAGCGTGACGCCGAAAGCGCGCGAACATTTTCAGCACTTCGGCGAGACTGTCGCCGAGCTTGCCAAGCTCGCCGCGCTGCTCGTTTTTGGCGGACTCATCTCACCGAAGTTCCTTGGCGAGATCTCGCTGACCGGCTATGGCTTCGCGGTCCTCGCGCTCTTCGTCGCGAGACCCGCGGCGCTTCTGCTGGCGCTAATCCGCACGGAACTCGACTGGCGGGAGAGGCTCGTCGCCGCGTGGTTTGGGCCGAAGGGATTTGCGTCGGTGGTGTATGGGCTTTTCGCGCTCTACAGCCTCGGAGACGCGCGCGGCAGCGGGATGTTTCACCTCATCGCGCTCACCATCGCGCTCTCGATCCTCGCGCATTCTTCAACCGACGTTCCGGTTGCGCGGTGGTTTCGCAAATGCGAGCAGCCCGGCGGGGCGTGACCTGGAAATCTTCGCAGGATAACTACCGCACGCAGCGGAAGCCGGTGTTTGCGAGGCCAGTGTCCGGCGAGGTCTTCATCCGCGCGCTCGGCCGGTAGCCTTTGCAATACATGTCGCTGCACATGAATGAGCCTCCACGCGTGACGCGCTTCATCACGCCGGGCTCGTTGGGATCGGAACTCGTCGTCGGGCCGGGCGGATTTGTGTGGGGACTGTGCAGGTAGTAGTCGGGTTCATACCAGTCGGCGCACCATTCCCACACGTTGCCCGCCATGTCGTAGAGACCGTATCCATTCGGCGGAAAGCTGCCGACTGGTGCCGTCTCCATGAACCCATCGTCAGCGGTATTTTCAGTGGGAAATGCGCCCTCCCAAATGTTCGCCATCCATTTGCCGCCGGGCACCTTTTCTTTACCCCAGACGAATGCCTGATGATCGAGCCCGCCGCGCGCTGCGAATTCCCATTCCGCCTCGGTCGGCAGCCGCTTCTTTGCCCACCGGCAGTAGGCCATCGCGTCGTCCCAGCAAACCTGCACGACTGGATATTTTTCTTTCCCGACGATTGTGGAATCCGGTCCGCTCGGGTGCCGCCAGTTTGCGCCCGGTGTGTAGCTCCACCATTGCATGTGATCTTCGAGCGAATCGACATGCGCGGGCGGTGTAAAAGTAATCGATCCTGCCTTCAAATTTTCCACTGGAACGCCTGGGAAATCTTTCGGGTCTGGGTTTCGCTCGGCGACGGTGACGTATCCGGTGGCCTCGACGAAATGCGCGAATTGCCCATTCGTCACCTCGGTCTTATCCATCCAGAAACCGTCGATCTTCACGTCGTGCAGCGGCTGCTCATCGTTCTGCCCGTCATTGGCACCCATGATGAATTTTCCGGGCACAATCCAGATCATATCGCCGGTGAGCAGACTGCTCGCCGCCGCTGTAGCATCTCGTTGCTTCTTGATCCGAAGCGCCTCGCGGCTGACCCAAAATGTCGTCAAAAGGATGCCCGCAAGCAAAATCCCGCCGATAATCAGTGCGCTGCGGGTTGCGGGTTTTAAAGTCGGAATAGGATCGGCAGGCGCGGCAGTTTTCACGGGACGTCAAACTTCCGGGAACGAAGGAAGGGACGCAAGGGACTTAACGGATTCGGGAACTTTCACGATGTCAGCGCTCACCGCCCGTGCTCTTCGAAATCGCCGCGCGCAGTGTGGCGATCGTGAACGGCTTGCTCACCACCAAGTCGATCCCGGGAGGCTGCTCCCCTGCCCCCGTCATCAGATCGCCGAATCCCGTGAGCAAAATCAGCGGCTGCTTCGGCTTCAGTTTCTTCACCTCCACCGCGAGCTGGTCGCCGTTCATTTCCGGCATCGCGCGATCCGTCATCACCAGGTCGAATTCGCCCGCCTGAAATTTCTCGAGTCCCTCGCGACCGTTGCACGCCGTTGTGACTTCGTGATGATCTTCGCTCAGGTAAACGCTCAACACCTCGCGAACGAGCGGCTCATCCTCGACGACGAGGATTCGCAGCGACTGGGAAACCGGAGCTGGCAGCTTCGGCTGCGGACGCGATTTTTCCGTCCCTCGCTCGAGCGGCAGCGAGATAGCTACGGATGTCCCGCGCCCCTGCTCGGTTTGAATGTCGATCTGCCCCTCGTGCCGGGTGACGATGCCGTAAACGCTGCCGAGCCCGAGCCCCGTCCCCTGGTCGTCCTTCGTTGTGAAAAACGGCTCGAGGCAGCGCGCCTTCACCTCATCGCTCATTCCGAGCCCGTCGTCCGAAACCGTGAGGACGACCCAACGCCCCTGCTGCTCCGTGCGGATCGTGATGGTCCCACGCCGGGGGATCGCATCAATTGAATTGAAAATCAAATTGACGAGCACTTCCCGCAGCTCGCCTTCATTTCCAGCGACAGAAGGAACGTTGCCGAGTTCAGTGAGGACTTCGATGTTCACCCCGACGGCGAGCGCCTGGTCTTTCCATCGCGGCTGCGTGAGCAGGACGACCTGCGGCACGAGATCGTTCAGCACGACCGGCGTGAAAATTTCGCTCTCGCCGCGATCACGGTAAAATTCACGCAAGCGGCTGACGACGCTGGCGCTGTCTTTGGCGGCACTGTTGATCATGTCGATGTAACTTTTCACCTTCGCCGGGTCGGCTCGCAGCTCAGGTTTCATCCCGAGTAATTCGCTGAAACCGAGGATGGGCGCGAGTGCGTTGTTGAGGTCGTGTGCGATGCCGTTTGCCATGCGCCCGAGCGCGTGCATCCGTTCGCGCTGGATGATCTGCTGTTGAGTCGCGCGGAGCTGCCCGAGCGCCTCGGCGAGTTGGCGGTTGCTGCTCAGCGTCGCTTCCTCCGCCCGCTTGCGCTCAGCGATTTCGGTCTGAAGCCGCGTGTTCGCTTGCTGTAGCATGGCCGTCCGTTCGCGCACGCGGTTCTCGAGTTCGTCGTACGCGCGCTTGAGCTGCGACTGCACGCGCTTGCGCTCGATCGCATACTGCATGGAACGGACGAGCAGATGATTATCGACGTGGCCTTTCACCAGATAATCCTGTGCCCCGAGCTGCACGGTTTCGATCGCCAGCGCCACGTCGTTGATCCCGCTGAGCACGACGATCGCCACGTCCGGCAGTGCCTCGATCACGCGGATAAATGTCTCGATCCCGTCGCTATCCGGCAGCGTCAGATCGAGCAGGACGAGATGAATATCTCCGCGCTCCGCCCGGCGGAGCCCTTCCGCAAGCGAGCCCGCGGTGCTCAGGTGGAAGTGAGCGACGGCCGCCGAATTCGCAAGCAGTTGAGTGAAGAACTCAACATGCTCCGAGTTGTCTTCGACGAGCAGGGCGTTGACGAGCGACTGTTCCATTTATGGCGGGGTGGTCGACAGTCCGCGAACTCTCGGAGCAAATGAGGAAATCAGGCCGCGCATATCAAAGAAGAGAGTAGCAAAAAGCCTTCCAGCCGCAGGATTCACGGCGATTTTTCGCTCACCTCGAAATTTTCCTCCCGAACAACCGGTCCGATCCGCCGCACCTCGACCGAGACGAGACAGACATCGTCGATGAATCCGCCGCTCCCGGAAAAGCGGCGCACCTCCTCCAGCGTCTCGTCGAAGATCGCCTCGGGCTCAAGTTGGACACGACGCCGGATTCCGGTCAGGAGCATGGTTTGGTCGAAGTATTCTCCGTCGGAGTTCTCCACCTCGTAAAGGCCATCCGTGTAAAGCAGGATCAGGTCTCGCGCCGCCACGCTCGTTTCTCCGGTGGTATAGTGAGATTCGTCAAAGACTCCGAGCGCCGGCCCCGGCAGCATCGCTGTCGCACTTAGAGGCGCAGCAGAGTCGCCTCCCCGCCGTAGATGCAGCGGCATGGGATGCCCGGCATTCGCGCAGCGCAAAATCCCGCGCTCCGCATCGATCACGAGATAAAAGGCGGACGCGAACATCGGGCTGCGCGTCCGCCGCAAAATCGACAGCAGCGAGGCATTCATCCGCGTGAGAAACTCTCCGGGGTCATCTGCGAATTCCGACAACTCCTCGACGAGCGCGCGCTGAATCGCAGTCACCAGCGCGGCCCGCACGCCGTGCCCCATCACGTCGCAAATGAACACCCCTGCCCGCGTGTCCGAGATCGGCACAACGTAGAAAAAATCGCCCCCGAGCGCTGTGGTCGGGATATACCGGCTGTAGAATGCGAGAACGCTTTCTCCCGGCGCTGCATCACGCGGGAATGCTGGAAACTGCTGCGGCAGAAACGCCTGCTGCACTTCGCGCGCAAGATTCATGTCGTCTTGGAGTTCAGCGTTTTTGCCCCGCAATTCCTCCGTGTATCTCGCGAGCTGCCGCTCCGCGTCTTTCCGTGCCGTGATGTCGTGCCCGATCCCGATCACCCCGATGATTTTCCCGTGTAAATCGCGCAGCGGCACCTTGGTCGTGGAGAGCCAGCGCCCGACCCCGGGGGTCTCCTCGGTCAGTTCGTGGCGATTCAAGATCGGCTCGCCGGTGCGAACGACCGATTCGTCGTCCGCGAGAAATTTCGCAGCGACCTCGGGCGGAAAAAAATCGCTCGTGTGCTTGCCGATCACGTCCTCCAGCGACGCCGCTCCTACTTGCCGCATGTGCGCGCTGTTATCGAGAAGATAGCGTCCGTCCGCATCTTTCACGTAGATCGAATCCGGCAGGTTATCGATGACGTCGCGCAGCAGCGTCCGCTCCTCCTGCAAGCGCCGATCGGCCTCTGCGCGCTTGATTGCATAACGAATCGCTCGCACGAGCAAGGGCTGATCGAGCAGCCCTTTCACGAGATAATCCTGTGCGCCCTCCTGCACCGTCTGCAGCGCCAGGGCCTCATCGTTCATCCCGCTCAGCACCACGATCGGCGCTCGCGCGGGATGCACCGCAAGGCGGTGAAATGTCTCGAGTCCGCTGCTGTCCGGCAGCGTGAGATCACTGAGCACCACATCGATCCCGCCGGAATCGAGCCGCTCCAGCGCGGCGCTCATGCGCGCGACAATCTCGACCGAAAAGAGAATCGGCGCATCCGCGAGCATTTCCTGAATCAAGAAAACGTCGCCCGGATTATCCTCCACGAGCAGCACCCGGATCGGCTGCACTCCTTCCGCGCTGTCGTCTTCCTCGCTCATTCTTTCAACCCCGCCGCCAGCTCCACATCGAAAACATCGCGCACTTTCCTCGCGAGTTCAGACGGCGTGAAAGGCTTTTGTAAAAACGGAGAGTCGCTTTCGAGCCCATGCCGCCGCAGGATAACTTCATCCACATACCCCGAGGTGAAGAGTACCTTCGTCCGTGCGCTCCGCGTCCGCATCCAGTCGGAAAGCGCCTTTCCACCGAGGTCCGGCAGCACCACATCCGAGAAAAGCAAATCGATGGGACGACTCGTTTCGGCCTCCACGATCTCGCGCGCCGAGGTCGCATCGCCCGCCTCGATCACGGTGTATCCGAGACGCCGCAGCACGTGCGTCGTCAGGCTGCGCACCGAGATTTCATCCTCGACGTAGAGGATGGTTTCCGCACCGCCGGGCAGCTCGCCGGCGTCCTTTTTTACGTTCGCCTTCACGCCCGATTCATCCACGCGCGGCATGTAGATCGAGAATGAACTTCCGACCTCCGGCGTGCTCTCCACATGGATGTAGCCGCCGCTTTGCTTGACGATCCCATAGCACGTCGCGAGACCGAGCCCGGTCCCCTGTCCCTTTTCTTTCGTCGTAAAAAACGGCTCGAAAATGTGCTTCATCACCTCTGGCGACATTCCCGTGCCGGTGTCGGTCACAGTAAGCTTCACGTATTCACCCGCCGGCATCTCATTCACCGAAAAACCGTCGTCGAGGACGTAACTCATCTCTTCGGTATGAATGGTGATCGAGCCGCCATTCGGCATCGCGTCGCGGGCATTCACGCACAGGTTCAACAGCACCTGCTCAAGCTGGCTCGGGTCTGCTTTCAGACGCCCAGCCTGCGAAGTCAGCGCTGTCTTGATTTCGATATGCTCGCCGATCACACGCTGCAGCATCTTCTGCAAATTTCGCACGCTCTCGTTCACATCGAAGACCCGCAGATACAGTGGCTGCCGCCGACTGAACGCCAGCAACTGATGCGTCAGCGCCGCAGCGAAATCCGCCGCCTTCCGTATCTCTGCGAGATGTTTGTACATCCACTGGCGCTCATCGATCTGCCCCATGATGAGGTCGCTGTAGCCGAGGATCGCCGTGAGGATGTTGTTGAAATCATGCGCGATCCCGCCGGCAAGCCGCCCGACCGCGTCCATTTTCTGCGACTGCAAAAGCTCTTCCTCCAGTCGCTTGCGCTCCGTGATGTCGCGAGCGATCGAAGAGAGCCCGGTCACTTTCCCCTCGTCGCCGCGCATCGGCGAATCGGTGAGCGACACTGAGATTTTCTTTCCGTCTTTGCGCAGTCGCACCGTCTCGTAATCGGCCATGCTTTCGCCACGCTTCACCGCCGTCAGGATTCGCGGAAATTCATCGAGACGATCTGGCGGCAAAAGCATGTGCAGCGGCCGACCCACCGCCTCCTCCGCGGCGTAGCCGTAGATGCGCTCCGCAGCGACGTTCCAGCTTCGGATTAGCCCGTCCAGCGTGCAGGCGATGATCGCGTCGTTGCTGTTCGCAACGACTGCCGCGAGTTCCGAGGTGATCCGCTGAGTGTCTCGCCGATAGGTGATGTCGCGCAGATACGCCGTAAAGACTGGCGTCCCACCCAGCACGATCCGGCTGATGGACATTTCGACCGGCACCTCCGATCCATCGCTGCGCATCGCCGAGAGTTCCATGCGCCGCCCGATCGTCGGTCCGATCTCACTCGCCGCGTCCTTGAGTTGAAGGCCGCGCCGGTGACTTTCCCGCAGCGTCTCCGGGATGATGAGTTCCACCATGTCGCGCCCCAGCGCATCGTCCTGACTGTATCCAAAGAGCCGTTCCGCCGCGGGGTTGAACTCCGTGATCTTTCCCTCGCTGTCGAAGCTGATGATGCAATCCAGCGACGATTTCAAAATCGCGGCCTTTCTCATCTCGCTCGTTCGCAGCGCTTCCTCCGCGCCTTTCCTCTCGAGCAGATGCCCGAGTTGGCTGCCGATCACCCCCAGCGTTTGCAAAAGTTCGGGATCGGGCAGCGAGATTTTTGGGCTGAAAAACTCGAGCACATGCAGCACCTCGCCGCCGACTTTGATCGGCACGCCAAACGCAGACCCCATCCCCGCCGTGATCGCAATCGCAACATTTGGATACTGTGCATCGGGCACCATGTCCGCAATCCACTTTGGCTCGCCTGTCTTCCACACCTCACCCGAAAGCCCTTCCCCCACGGCATAGGTCGTCCGCGAATTTGCCTCCTCGAACGCCGCCACATCCACGTCCGGCGTATGCCATATCTCCACGCATCGCAGCAGCATCCGCTCGGCATCCACATCCCAGACAGCTCCCATGTCCCATTCCAAAATCTCGCAGATTGTCTGCAAGATTTTCGGCCGGGCCTCCGCCACCGTCGCCGTCTCGCTCAGCGCGCGCGTCGTCGCGTATTGCAGCCGCCGCCTCTGCTCACCCCACCAGCGATCCGACACGTCCTCCACCGTTCCCTGAAGGTAAAGCAACTCCCCTTTCTCATCCCGCACGGCTCTCACATTTTCCCGCAGCCAAACCGTGCGTCCATCCGCTCGCATCGCCTCGAACTCGAAATTCGACACGACATCCTCCTCCGCCAAGGCTTCAAGTAGCGCTGCCCGCTGCTCGGGGTCGACGTAAAGCTGCGTGCCGATATCCGACAAACTCTCCATCAAATGCGCCGGCGAGCGATAGCCGTACATTTGCGCGAGCGCCGCGTTCGCGGTGATGAAACGCCCCTCCGGCGTCGTCTGGAAAATCCCCTCGATCGCACTGTCGAAAATTGACCGATATTTTGCATCCGTGTCGGAGAGTTGTGACACGAGCGCCGCCTTGTGCCGCACGTCCGCGCGCATCTGCCGCGCGAGCCGATAGAGGAAAAACGTCGTGCAGCCGATCGCCACGAGCAGCAGTCCCTGCACGACATCCTCGAGCGACTCGAGCCGGTTCGCCGCCTCCGAGTGAGCCTTCGCGCGCGCCATTTGCACGTCTCGCGTTTTCTCCCGGAGCCGCTCGTACGAGCCCAGCGCGGAATGAAATCGATCCGACAGCGCGCCGAAACGATCGCGCAACGGCGGGCTTTCACCCGAATCGGAAGGCGACGGTCGTTGGAACTCGGCCGCGAAATCAGCCACATCTCCGCGAAATCTTTGAATCCCATCCTCGAGCGGAGCACGCTCGTCTCCCAAAGCCTGCGTCCGCGTCTCCGACTCATATTCTCCGAGCTCCCGATCAAACTCCGCCAGCATTCCGCGAAAATGCAGCGCTCGTGCTTCCGGGGCCGCCGGCGGCTCGAACGCTGCCTCGTAAATCATCGTCAGCGAATGCGACATCTCGGAACAGCGCCGGAGCACTTCCGACCATGCATTTGAACGCGCCGAAGAGACCGCCGCAGACTGCGTGAACTCGTGCCGCAACCACAGGCTGAGGACGATGATCACGGCGTACAGCGCCGTAAGAATATAGCCACCCGCGCTTCTGAATCGCGTTGGCGCAGACGGGATTTGCGATCGAGAAATTTCGCTCACTTTTGAAGGGGACACGCGTGGCACGCTGTCGCGGCACAGTTAAATCCAACTTTCCCATCTCTCCAGCACAATTCCCCGGCCTTCGGAATCGAAACCGGCGTCCCAAAAACCGGCAAGTTGTGTGCGCTCGAATGAAGAAAATCTTTCCCATCCCGCCCATCAGACGATCCGCTAGACTTCGTCCATGAGCCAAACCGCCGATTCTTTTTCTCGCTGGCAAATCCCGGGCCGTATCGAATTTCACGACACTCCCGACATGCTCGTGCGCCTCGAAATCCAAACCGCACGCGCCCAAGCAGCGATCTATTTGCACGGTGCGCACGTAACACATTTCCAGCCAGTCGATTCCGCGCCGATTCTCTTCCTGAGCGAGTCCAGCGCCTTCGCTCCCGGCAAGGCCATCCGTGGCGGGGTGCCCGTGATCTTCCCGTGGTTCGGCCCGCGCGCCGGGCATTCGTGCGCACCCATGCACGGCTTCGCACGCACGAGCGAATGGGACATTGAGTCGATCGCCGACGCCGATGAAACCGTAACCGTCACTCTCCGCCTCAACGCGAGTGGTGTCACAAGCGCTCAGTGGCCGCACGACTTTATCCTGCGCCACCGCATGACCATCGGCGCGAAACTCACGATGGAACTCGAAGTCGAGAACACCGGCACCGAGTCGTTCGAGTTCGAGGAAGCGCTACACACTTACTTCGCAGTCGGCGACGTCCGAGAAGTCTCCGTGACCGGCCTCGCTGACGTTGATTTCATCGACAAAACCGACGCATTCACTCGCAAAACGCAAAGCTCCGACCCGATCCGAATCACCGCCGAAACCGACCGCGTTTATCTCAACACTGACTCGACCTGCGAACTCCACGACCCCTCGCGTCCCACCCCGATCGTCGTCGAAAAAAGCGGTTCGCACACCACCGTCGTCTGGAATCCGTGGATCGAAAAAGCGAAAGCGATGACCGACTTCGCCGATGACGAATGGCCCAAGATGCTCTGCATCGAAACCGCCAACACCGGACAAAACGCCATCACCCTCGCCTCCGGAGAAACCCACATCATGCGCGCGACGGTCGGATAGCGGAGCGTCGTCGGATCTTCCTGGAGGAATTTATCCCAGCCGCGCCGCCAGTCCGCGCTCCGCGTCCTCGACCGTTCGCCCCTCCACGAGCACACGCTTCATCTGCCGCTTCCCGTCCTTCATCGCGAAGACGATCTCGAACGCCGCGGTCGATTCCTCCATCGCGGTGCTCCACGACTTCGACTCCACCTTCTCCGCGTTCTTCGCGAGCCACTCGCCGAGTTCCGCCTCGCTGCTCGCCGACTCGCGCCAGAATGCCAGCCCGTCGCAGGCCAATTCCCGGAACCGCGCGACCACGAAATCGCGCTCCAAAAACGCCAGCAGGTTGCCCGCCTTCGGCCCCGCCTCGCGATCCAGCAGCACGCGATAAATCGCCTTGAACCCAAGCCCCTGATCGATCGGCGTCATCCGCGCCACCTCGAAAATCTTCGACTGCAGCGCGTCATCCTCCCACGTCGTGTCGCCGAGTTCATCCGCGAGCTTTTGTAAAAATGCGCGCTGCGTCTGCGACAGCTCACTCGCGCGCGCCGGCAGCGTTTCCTGAAGCCGCGTCTTCTCTTCCTCGCCCGCGTAATTTTCCACCCACAGCTTCGCCGACGCGATCCGCCGGTCGAGATGCCGTCGCTCGATTTCCGTCAGCGGCGAGCCTTTGCGCTTCTCGATTTGCTCCACCACATCGAGATGGGGCATCTGCACGAGCGCGGCGACGAGTTGGAAGTTCGCGGTGAAATACGCGCCCTCCGGCGTCAGCTCGCAGAGCCGATAGACACAGGCTTCGTCGGCATTCGCGAGACCCGTCGTCGCGCGCAATTGATACCGGTCGAACTCATTGAACAGCTTGATGATCCCCTCCTCATGCACGTCGAAATTCACCGGCGAATTCGGCTTTGTGCGAATCATCAAAAACCGCAGCACCTCCGGCGGCAGCAAATCCGCCATGTCGCGCGCGCTCGCGCCGACGCCGCGCGAAGAACTCATCTTCGCGCCGCCGACGAGGAAAAACTCGTAAGGCACATTCAGCGGCGGCTCCTTTTGAAAAATCGCGCGCACACAAGCCGCCGACACATCGCGAGAACCGCCCTTTGTCGAATGGTCTTTCCCCGCGCCCTCGATCGTCACTGGGAAGCTCACCCACTTCGCCACCCATTCGAGTTTCCACGGCAGCTTTCCGCGCCCGTCGAACGGCGAAACTTTCCCCTCATGTCCGCAGCCGCGCGCCCACTTCACCATGTCCGGCCGGCAGCGATAGGACACCTCGCACCCGTCGTACGCGAAGACCTCCGTCGTCCCGATGCGCCCGCACTTCTCACACACCGTCTGGAATGGAAACCAAGTCTCCGCCCGCTCCGAATTGCTCACCTCCTTGTAAACGCGACGCACCGTCGGTGCCGCGCGCAGGATCGTGTCGATCGCCTCGTTGAACTTCCCGCTGCGATAAATATCCCGCATCCGATACTTCTCCACGCGCACGCCGAGTTCCTCGAAAACCTCGAAGAACTCCGCGATGTAATGCTCCGCCATGTCGCTCGCGGTCGAGCCATCCGGCGGCGGCACATTGCAAAGCGGCTGCCCGAGATACTGCTCGAAATGCGCCCCCTTCCCCGCCGGAATTTCATCGAGCGGATCGAAGTCATCGACCCCGAAAAGGTAACGCGCCTCGATGCCTTTCTCCCGCAGCGTGCGGAAGATCGCATCGTGAATGAGCACCCCGCGCATCGCGCCGACATGCACGCGGCCCGACGGCGTCTTCGAGTCATTGATGATCTGCGCGCCGGTGCAGCGCCCGGCGATTTCTTCAGTCCAGAACATCCTCGCTACTCCTTCGGGATCGTCCACATCCGCTTCGACACGACTTCCTGCACCACCACCTGATCCGCGCGCAGATCGATCACTTTATACGTCGCCCCTTTTTCGCTCGGCCAGGTGAATTCCTCGCCCTGCCGCACCGTCATCGTCGTGCCGTCCGCGGAGGTCAGCACCGCGCTCGTCGCCGCGCTTTTCGACGTCAGGTCTTTCACCAAAACAACCTTTTCCTTCGTCGTCGGATTCTCCAGTTCCACCCGCGAGAGGTCCACCGGCGTCCCCGTCTTATCGATCACCGCGTGGCGCTCCGTCACCTTCTCCACCTTCATCCCGCCGATGCTGTCGCCGACAGACAAGCTCTCCACTTTTTCCTCACCGTCTGTGGTCCGAATTTTCGCCGTGCGTCCCGACACCGATTGCAGGACGAGCGGCACGCGCACCTCCGCGTATTTCTTCAGTCGCATGACTTTGTGAATTCCAGGTCGCGAATTCGGATCGAGCGGGTTCGTGTCCGCCATGAATTCATCGCGATTCGTCGCTCCATCGCCGTCGGGGTCGGCGTCGAGCATCGTCGGGTCGTTGAGGTCGAGGCTGTATTTCTTGAACCACGATTCGTAAGCGCGATCCGACGCGAGCAATTCCGCGGGAACGTCCGACACAGCAGGATCGACAGCAGCCGCCTCCCTCGCCGCGACGGTCGTGGGTTGATCGGTGGAAGGTGCCGCATCGGCAACCGGTGCAGACGTCACGGCGGGCTCATCTGCTGCCGCCGTCGCATCCGCATTCGCAGGCTCTACGGCAGGCTTTTTGTGGCACGCGGAGAGCGAGGCAGCGGCGAGAAAAAGTGCGGTGAAACGGCAGGCGAACGAATTCATGAAGCGCGGAGTGTAGGCGGCAGACGCCGATGTTCAACTCCCGCCCAAGGGCTCACCGGACTTGATTTTTTCGAGGTCGAAAAGCTGTGCTTCGATTCCGAGATATCGTTCCGGGTGGCACGTCAAAATCACGATTTGCAGGCGCTGCGAGAGTTCGACGAGAAGCTGCAAAATGCGCGTCAGCCGCGCGGCATCTGTCGCGATCAACACGTCATCGAGCACGACCAATTGCCGCTCCCCGGCGGCGAGCACCTGTGCCAGCGCGAGCCGCACCGCGAGATGCACCTGCTCCTGCTCGCCACCGGAGAGATTGTCGAGATCGACGCGGTCCGAATGCGATACAGGCGAGACATGTCCGAGCTGAAACGACGGTCCGAGATGAAGCCCACTGAAACGCCGCCCCGCGACACGCTCCACAATCGCCAGCGCGCGCGCCTCCACCGGCGCGCTTACGCTCGCGAGGGTCTGCGCACGATGCCGCGCGACAGTCTCGTGCAGCAGCTTGATCGCATCGGTCTTCGCCCGCTCGCGCGCAACTTCCGCCTCGATTCGCGCGACGGTTTCATCGAGTTCCGCGAGCACCCGATACGGCGCTCCTGCCGCGAGCGTTTGCAGTCGGCCTTTCTCGAACATCTCGTCCCGCGCGCACCGCCCGGCGCTCTCTCGGATGCCAGCGATCTGCCGCTCGAGATTCTGCACGAGCGGCGCGGGATCGGACGGGATCGCGGTGAGCTTTTCCTCCGCGTTTGCGAGCGCGCCGCCTGCCGCATCCCACTGTAGCGCGGTTCGCTGGATCGCCGCCGCGCGTGCCGTGTCGTCTAGCCCGTCGGCGGTGAGCAGATCGAGCTGCCGCCGCGTGGAAAGCAGATGCGTTTTCGCATTCTGCAAATTGTTTTGGCCAAGCGCGACGGACTGCCTCGCCGCGGCGGATTTGAGCTGCGCGTCGTCTCGCGCCAGTTCGGCGGCGCGGATCGCAGGAGTCGCAGCCTGCCGCACCCTCAGGGTCACGCCGAGCGCGAGCGGATCGGGTGCAACGCTCTCCCACAAAGGATTCGCGGCCAGCGCGATCTCGACCGTGCGGCGAAGTTTTGCATCGTCTCGAAGCCATTCGTCGCGGCTGCGCGCGCCGAGTTTCGCTGCCAGCGCACCCTCCGCGAGCGCGACGTTCTGCGTCTGCTGCTTGAGCCGGTCGTGCATTTCCTCCAGCTCCGCGAGATGTGTCGTGCCAAATGCGCGCGTCAATTCCGCAAGATTGCCCACTGCATTCTGAACGTCGCGCCTCAGGCTCTCGACTGACCCCGCCGGTCCGCGCGCCTTGATCGTGCCAAAGCCGGGCACCCGGACGACGACCTCCGGCGCGCCCTTGATTTCCCAGCGTTTACCAGCCGAGAGAGCGCGCTCTCCCGTCTGCTCGGCAGCCTCGACGTGAATCGCTCCGCCGTTCTCTGGCACGAGCGATAGCGTGATGAGCGACGCATCGAGCAGGGCCGCCGTCTCAACCTTTTTCGCCACAGCCGTGCGAATCGCTTTCAGCGTTTTCGCATCCGGTGCCACGAGTTTCGCGAATTCGGATTTCGCGGATTCATGCGCTGCTGTCGCTGCGTCGATCGCCGCAAGAATCTCACCGCTGCGCTGCAACTCCGTGCGCGCATGCAGGAACCGCTCGGCGCTCTCGACTCCCGCCCGCAACTCCTCGATTTCCTCGTGCTGCTGTCGCGCCGCGTTCAACGCCGCACCCGCGCCCTCCTCCGCCGCCGTGAGTTCCGTTGACTGCCTCACCAGCTCTGGGAGTTGCACCGCGAGACGCGCGATCTCCTCCTCGCGGCTCGCCAGCTCGGCGCGTCGTTCGCGGATTTGCGCCAGCCGCGAATCGAGCTGCGCATGCTCCGCTTGCACGCGCGCCACTTCGCTCACGCGGCGCTCTTTTTCCGCGAGCAGCTCGCGATACTGCACGCCCGCAACGCGTGCATTTTCGAGCTGCACGGCGGCGGCGCTCTCATCGTGCGCAGCCCGCTGGCAGCGCGCGCGCAGGTCGTCGATGCGGCGGCTTCCTTCTTCAAAATCCAACAACTTTTGCTCCAAAGCGGGCCGCTCCTGACGCAGACGCTGCAACTCCTCATCGAGTGCGAGCCACGCTGGCGCGCTCGCGCCGCCCCGCATTTTTCCGCTCTCAGTGAAGCTCTCCAAGTATCGGGCACGAATCGCCAGCTCGACTTCGCCGGATGCCGTATCCGCTGCCTGCACATCCAGCGCGCCGCGGATGCTCTGGAGCAATCCGCCCGACAGTTCGGCACTCGCGAGCCGGCCCTGCGGCGCCCACAAAATCTGCGCGAGACCCCAATGCTCTTCGCCGCTCAATCCCCGCCCCGGCTTGGCTCCGCCGAAGATCGCACGCGCCGCCGCATCCGCCGCTTCGCCCTCCGCATGCCGCACAAAAATCCCGTTCTCCATTCTCAAAACCTCCGCCGCACGGTCACTGTGAAACCGCTTCACGACACGATAATCCGCGCCGCCGTGCGTGAACTCGATCGTCACCGACGGCGCGAGATCGCGCCCCCACGAGCGGATGCGATCGATCCCTTCGCCCGTCACTTTATACCCATCGAAAAGCCCGCGCCGCAGCGCCTCGAACACCGTCGACTTCCCCGCGCCATTCGGGGCGTGGATCACATTCAGGCGCTCGGCGAAAGGGCCGAGCCGGCACGGATTCGCGATGCTGCGCCAGCCCTGGAGTTCGATCGACCTGAGGATCATTTGCCGGCGAAATGATAAAGCGCGAGCAGCGCTTGCGTTGCGTTTTCGCAGGCCGGGCCTTCGGCAAGCTGCCGCAACTCGCGCGCCGCTTCTCGCACCGGACCGGACGGCAGGCTGTCGATCCACGCGTCATCGCTCGGGCTCGGGCGCAGCGTGGCTGTGTCCATTTTCGAGAAAAGAAAACGCGCGCGGGCAATCTCATCGATGCGTGAAAGCTCACCCATTTCCTCCGCCAAAAGCAGGCCGCCGATGCGCAGGTCGAGCAGCCGTGCCTCGGGGCGGTCGAGAGCTTCGATCTCCTCCCGCAGTCGTCTCAAATCGCCGGGCTGCGCGATTTCGACCTCGCGCTTTTCCCATACGAGCCCGCCAGTCTGGAGCGGCGTGATGCGCGGCACGGCGCCGGGCGCGTCGATCTCCACCACCAGCGCGTGACCACTGTCGCGTTCCCCAAATTTTGTGGGCTCATGTGAACCGCAGTAGGCCATGCGCACCGCGCCTCCGGCGTCGGGATAGCTCGCGAATGAATGCCAGTGGCCGATCGCGAGGTAGTCGAGTCCCCCGCGCGCAGCAGCGTCGCGCGCGATCGGGTAATCCGGCTCCTCGACCGGCACGCCCTGTACGGTGCCGTGCGCGAGCCCGATGCGGATTCCCGCGGCAGTGCGCGCGTCGATCCAGAGCGTCGGGTCTTCAAAGGAATGCTTCTCTCGCAGCGGGCTAGGGAAAAGCGTGCCACCAGGAATTTCGAGCGGACCCGCCTCCGCGCAGAGCGTGATATTTTTTCGCGAAGCCCACGCCGGATGCTCCCACACCGAGCCTGGTCCGAGCGGATCGTGATTGCCGGGGATCACGAAAATCGGGCCATTGAAACTGCCCGCGATATCCGCGACCTGCTGCACCAGCACGCGATCGACGCCATGATGCTCGAACGAATCGCCCGCGACCAAAATGAACTCCGCGCAGTGCTCACCCGCGAGCGCGATGACCCGCCGCAAAGCAGCAAGCCGCGCGGCTCGCACCGCGGCTCCCGCGGCGCCGACGTGGGCGGCTTTCATGCCCATCTGCCAGTCACCGGTATGGAGAAATTTCATCGTGTGCGGCGATGGTAAAGCAGCTTGTCAACCGTCCGATCCCCACCCACTCAACTTTTAAAAATGCGGAATGAACTGAAGCAGCGAGCCAAGCCCGAGACTGCCGGTCGAGTAGAGGATCGCGCGGACAAATGGCTGCTCCCAGATCGGCGCGAGCGCACCTTTTCTCATCCCCTCCACCTCCCCGATCGTCTGGTCATACATCTCGAGCTTTGTTTTCACCCAATCTTTTCCACCCCGCTTCGCGCCGCTTTCATCGAACGGCCCGGCGGCATTTTCGCCCTCGATCGACAGGCTGCCGGCCGCTCCGACCGCGGCCATTTCATCGACCGGCGCGAGCGCCTGGATCTCCTCGAGTCGCTCGCGGCGCAGCCCCTTCAGCACGATCTCGCGCGCATCGTCGGCGGCACGCGCCAGAGTCAGCGCGCAGTAGAGCGCGCACGCGAAATTCACGCTGTAGAGCACGATGATCCCGACCGGAAGCGACCAGTCGTCGAAGTAGCTGCTCATTGACCCGACGAGCAGCGCCGATGTGATGAATGGGTAGTAGATCAGTTTCGACACCGGTTCGCTGCGCATCCCGATCAGCCGGATATCCAGCAGGTGCGCCAGGGCGTTCGGTGAGAGGAGATTCTTTCGGCGGCTGCGCTCCCGCGATTTAGCCGGCCACTCCGTCCGGTATCGGCTGAATAGCCGGATGAAATCGCGCTGGAGCCGGATCGCATCGACGCAGACAAATGAAAGGAGTGTGCAGAGAAATGTGCAGACCACGAATGTGCAGCCCATCGCGCGGATGACGCCGACGCCGCGCACCGGCGGAAGTCCGTGGGGGAACCACGGCCCCAGCGCCAGGGCGCATGCAAATACGAGGACTGTGATGGGGAATGAACGAAGGAGCCGCATCAATGGACTGAGACGCGCCAAATATTCGGCCCAGATGACGCGTGCATCGATCTTCTGCGAGCGCCCGCGCACGCGCAGCGCATGGGTCTTCCACCGCATCCCGGCCCGGAGTGTTTTCCAAAAACCGCGGTTTTTGGGCGGGATGCGGACAGCGAGGTCGAACTCCTCTTTCACCTTGCGCAGATTCTTCCGCAGCGTCGCGTGCGCCCGGAAGCCGAAGTGGACACACAACAGCCCGACGACGATTTGCAGCCCCATGCTCGGCCATGCGCTCACGCCGTCCATCAGCGCAAAAACCTCGCCATCCTCCGACGTCATCCGGCTCCCGATCCACACCGCCGCGGCCGCTGTCGCCACGATCACCGGTACCGCGACCACGCTGCGCTCCCGCGCGACTCGCAGATTTCTCCGCGCCGTCTCGCCAAAACCCGCCCGCCGCGTCGCACGATAATCCATCGCCTCCACTCGCTCCGGAGGGAGCCGTGCGCCGCATTTGTAGAAAAAGTAGAGCGTCAGGATCAGCAGGCAAGCGAGCACGAGGCCGGCAACGATCCGTGGCGCATCCCGCCAGCTTCCCGCCCATTCCGGCCGCCACCACCCGGCCCGATCCGGCCGCACCGGCTGCAGTACGCGCGCGTCGGTCGGATCGCCTCCGTCGCAGCTCAGATCCACGGCGCCCGAGCGGCCGATCTCGAAAATGCGCGGTTTCGTCCGCTCGAAAAAATCCGCCGGAATCAACCGCGGCGCGCTATCGAGCCGCAGCAGATGCTGTGTGCCGACGAACACCGCCGATTGGTATCCATCTCGAAAAGGCGCGATCTTTCCCTGGAGCGAGGGCGCAACCGACAGGCCAAATGGCGACGCCACGATCAGGTTGTGGCACGCCGGCCACTCCTCTCGCATCGTCATTCGCGCGTCGAGATTCGTCGTGAAAAACAGCACGCCCGGGAATGCCTTCCGCAGCGCGCGCAGCACCATGAGCTTGTCGTACATGTCGCTTCCCAGCACGCCGATCGCCTTGAATCCGCCGCGCCCGTCCCGCTTCAGTTCCTCATTTTGCGCCAGCAGCGAGACGCTGAGCCGCCGCAGGTAATCCGACTGATCCTCTCCCTCCGTACGCTCCTCCGGCGCCGATTTCTTCGATCCGTCTCCCGCCTCGCCGCCGCCCGATTTTTCCCCCTCCGCCGAGCGCTTCGGCTGGTCCTCCACGCGCGATTCCGGCGTGCGGCCATCGATCCCGCGGAGGTAAAAAAATCGCTTCACCCACTGCGTCGGCAGCACCCCGGGCGTGTATTCCAAATCGTCGTAAAATGGATTGCCGGGCAGCTTGAGTTGATGCGCGAAGGAAAGCGGCAGCGAACGACCGAAAAGCGAGTCCCACTCCGAGACGAGCGCGATCGCTCCCTCCCGCCCGTCGTACGGTCCGTTCGGGTTCGCCGTTGGGGACTTGAAATTTCGCCTCCCCAATTCCTCGATGAGTTCACCCAGCATCTGGTCGTCCCGAAAAATCGTTCGCTCGAAAGTCGCCCCCTCGATTTTGCCCTCGAACTGCGCCTTCAAAGTCGGGCCAAGCTGCACCCGCGGACCCACGCCGATATCCGGCGCACTCCAGAACTCGAACAGCCCATCCGGGATCGTCGCCAAGGGCGAAATGAAGTTCGTATTTTTCAGCGGCTTCCCGTCGAAATTCGCAGCTCGCAGTTCTCTCGACATCTTGAGCAGCCCGTCCGAACTGCTCGGCCCGAGCACGCGCACGTTCACCTTGTCTGGATCCCATTGAAGGCTCGCCGCCAGCTTTTTCAGCGTCGCCAGCGGCGGGTGATCCGGCAAATCGTCCCGCACCCACAGCACGATCACTTCGCTGATCCCGCCCGCGCGCATCTCCGTCGGCTTTCTCAAAAATTCGCGCCACTGCTCGAACGGCACGATGAAGTCCGACGCAGCCTTTTCCACGTCGTCCGGCGTTTTCGCCTCCTCCGCCCCGGGGCACGGTGGGCCTGGGAGGTAGAAGTAACCGATTCGCTCGCCATCTTGGGGCGCAAAGCGATTCTCCCCGAGCGCGGAAATGACAGCGTGCCGCGTGCGGATTCGTCGCTCCGTGTTCTCGGCATACGGCCCGCCGGAGATCAGCACCGGCAGGATTAAGAGCTTACCCCGCGTGTCATTTCCCGACGGCTCGGAGTATTCCTGAATCCGTCTCACAAGCTCAGCTCGCACGTCCTCCGCCGCCTCGTCGGCATGTCCCTGGCTGCGCTGCTCCGCCGCGTCCGCTGCGGCCCGAAGCGGGTCCTGCCACAGCCGCGCATTCACATTTTGCGAGGCAAACGTGCGCTGCGAGCGGTTTGGCTTCAGCGCCGGCCGCGAACTCACGATCGGCTCCACGAGCGCCGTGATCCCGCCTGCGATCACCGCGAAAATCGCCGCGAGATTCATCCACGGGAGATTGAATCCGCCCTTCGAGTCTTGTTCAGCCATGGCTCATTTCCTCTGGTTCGCTGCATTTCTCCGGCAGGAAGCCGAGCCCACGTCAACCGGACTTTGTCCCACCGACCCTCGTGTGTAGGCACATCCCTGCCCGATTGGCAAGACCGCAACAAAGCCAGGCAGCGCGCAGCGCGAGGGCGCGCCGCCCGCCCGTTTCTACAGCGTGTGAAAGCTGGCGTCCGCCGTGATGCCGATCGGACGGAACGCGGCGCCGAGCGTCAGCTTCGTGCCGCCGATTTTGAGCGCGCCGATTTCGCCAGAGACGAAGCCGAACTGGTCCATGCCGCCAACCGTGCCCCGCACTTGCCCACCGATCGTGATGCTCGCGATGCGTGCGACGATGCCTCCAGCCGCGCCGATCGCGGCGTCGTGGCTGTCGCCAAAGTTCACGTTATCGGCGTTCGCGCCCATGCCGCCCGGCAGATCGTCCGCGCCGAGATTCTGTTTGCCGGCGACGAGATTGCTGGCGATCCACTCGCGTCCGACGCTGACTGCACCGATCTGCGCGTGCCCGTCGGTCGGTTGCAGGAAAAAGTCGAACCCGCCGAGGATATTCCCGTATTCCACACTGCCGCCGATCTTGATGCTCTGGATGACCAAATCGTTCGCGCCGACAGAAGTAGTAACACCTTTCGCCGCAATGCTGACGGCATGACCCGCGGTGCCGACGATGCTTCCGCCGATGACGACTGGGCCGAGCGCGCTGCCCGAGGTGATGAAGCCGCTTCGGTCACCCACGCCAGAGCGAATGGAGCCGCCGATCGTGACTTTCCTGATCTCTTGAGTGTTGCTGATGATCGACCCGGAGACAGTGCCCGCGCCGCCGACCAAGTCACCATGGATGCTTACATTCCCAATCGCCAACCCTGCTGCGATTTGCCCGTCGAGCACTGCAGAGCCACCTCGCACGGAGCCGCCGACCGATACACCGATGAGATTCGCAGATGCGAAAATGGTCGCGGTTTCGCTTCCAGATCCTCCGACGATATCGCCCCCGATGCTCACGGGACCGATCGAGCCGCTGAGACTGAAGATCGCACCGGCGCGATTCGCCGAGCCGCCGCGCAGCGAGCCGCCGATCGTAACGGATTTGATCGGTGCCGCACCGACGTCGATGAACCCGCTATTGAGCCCCGAGCCACCGATGAGGTCGCCGCCAATCTTGACGGCACCGAGGCCCGTGCCGCCGGTGATCTGCCCGGCAAGCGTTGCGCCCCCGCCGACGAAATTGCGGCCAATGCTTACCGAGTCGATTTGCGCGTTCGTCAAAATCGACGCGGAGGAAGCGCCGGTGCCGCCGCGCACATCGACCACGATTTTCACCGCGCCGATGTCGCCCACCGAAAGAAGCGAGCCGGAAAATTCATTCGATCCACCGATGATCGAACCGCCGACCGTGACCGCTCCAGTGGTGCCGTTGCTGCGAACGACACCCGAGAACTGGTCGGTCAAAATCCCGCTGCCGCCGCGAATGTCGTGCCCGATTTTCACCGCGCCGAAGCTCGCGCCGTTGGCGGAAATTTCGCCGCTGTCCGGCCCCGTCCCGCCGAGCAGTGAACCGCCGATGCTGACTGCGCCGATCTTCCCGGTCGCCAGGACGACGCCGGAGAAATTGCCCGCGCTGTTCCCGCCGATCACGCTGCCGCCAATTTTGACGTTGCCGATGCCGCCATTCGAGAAGACCTCGCCGGTGAATCCGCCAGTGCTCCCGCTGCCGCCGCGGATCGAGCCGCCGACGCTGATATTGCCGATATCGGTCATCATGCTGCGTGAGTCGATCAGGCCGGAATTCAATCCACTGCTGCCGACGACGTCACCGCCGATCACGATGGAGCCGATGCCGTTGGCAGAAATGCGACCACTGTTGTCGCTCGCGCCTCCGATCACGGAGCCTCCGATTTTCAGCGAACCGAGCGTCCCGGCGATATCGATCGAGGTGCCTCGCACATCGGTCTGGATCGTTGCCGAGCCGACCGCACCTCCGAGCGAACTGCTCAAATCCGGCGCGCCAGTGTCGAGCCCAAATGCGCCGAGCGATGCGACACTGAGGCTTTTCAAAGCCACGTCCGAAGGTGAGCCAACTGCCACATCCACCGAGCCAAGGTCACCGTGAATCATGATGGTACCTAACGCGGCGGTCGCCTGAATCGAGCCGACGCTTGCGAAGCCGTCGCCGTTGCCCGCGCGTTTTGCGGCCACGGAAATATTCGTCCCGGCGGCGTCCGCGACGCCCGTGAGGTCGATCGTCCGAAGCAAGCCGTTCGTCTGAACGAGGATGGTGGAGACGTTTGCGGCGGTCAGAATGGGCCGGGAAAATTTCACCGTCACGAGGTCGCCGTCTGCGTCGGTGTAGGTCGCGGTGGTCGTGTTCACAAACTCAGCGGGCGCGAAAGTCGGCGCGTCCGGCATGTTCACCGAACCCGCATCGACGATGTGGAAATCGCCGGTGATCCCGAGCGGCGCGATGTCCGTGGCGACGATCGCGATGGAGCTGCCGCCGACTTTGATCGACTTGATTTGCTCCGCCATGAAGCGGAACGAATCCGTCCCGCCAAACGTCCCGCGCACCTGTCCGCCGATCGTGATGTTGCCGATCGCGCTGTCGAGATTCGGAGCACCCGCGCCGGATGTGGAAAAGGTGTCGTCGTCCGTCCCCGCCATGCCGTCCGCGCCTAGGACCGTGCCAGCAGCAATGCGGCTCGTGATCCAGTCGCCGCCGATCTTCACGCTGCCGATTCCCGCGTCGGGATTCCCTGCTGTGATCGCGGTGGAGTAGTTGTAACCCGCGAGGATTTGCGCGAATTCCGCACGTCCGCCGACCGCGATCGACTTGATCGCCGTGTCCGTCTTGCGCTGCACTTCGTTGCCGAAAGCAAGGATCGTCGCGGAATTTGTGGCGTTGCCGACGAGGCTGCCGCCGATCTTCACGGAGCCGATTTCAAACATCGAAGTGATCGAGCCGCTTTTCAGCAGCGGATTCGCGCCGACCTTCGTCCCGGCGAAGACCGACCCGCCGACCACGACACTGCCGATGTGCTGCGCATCGATCGCGCCGGTGAGCTCCACGACCAGTCCCGCGCGACCGTCGCCACCGAGGATGTCGCCCCCGATCGTCACGGAGCCCAGCCCCATCGTGGTTTCAATGGCCCCGCTGGATGAGCCCAGACCGCCCACGAGCGAGCCGCCGATGCTCACCGAGCTCACGCGCCCCTGTGAGCGAATCTCCCCCGAATTGTCGCCCGATCCCCCGCGAAGATCGCCGCTGATTTTCACGGAACCGAGTCCATTCGGCGCATAAATCTGTCCTGCCCGATCGTTCGAGCCGCCGACCACCGAGCCGCCGATCGTGATGCTCTTGAAAACATCCGAACTCCGAATCTGCGCGTTGTGCGAGCCACTGTCGCCGCGCACGTCGCCGCCGATTTTCACCGAGCCCGCATTGCCCAGCGCGAACGCCGCCGAGTAGTCGCCGGACGAGCCCACGACCGAACCGCCGACACTCAGCGATTTCACCGTGCCGTCCACTTTCACCGCCGCCGAATAGCTGCCGCTGGCACCGGTGACATCGCCGCCGACCTTGATCCCACCGACGTTCCCAGTCACGAGGATCATCCCGCTGTTGCCATTCGATCCGCCGATGAGCGACCCGCCGACCGTGATCGATTTGATCGGTCCATGGCTGTCGATGATGCCTGAAAATGTCGCGCTATTTGCGCCAGTGCCGCCGACCACATCGTGCGCGATTTTCACCGAGCCGATCCCGCCCGCGCCGAATGCGATGATCTCGCCGCTGTCCGGTCCGGTGCCGCCGATCAGCGAGCCGCCGACCGTGACCGATTTGATCTTCCCGTCGCTGTCGATCACCCCGGAAAAGGCATCCGTGCCCGTGCCGCCGATCACGTCACCGCCGACCTTCACCGAGCCGATGTCGCCAAATGCGATCACCTCGCCGCTATCCGCACCCGTGCCGCCGATGATCGAGCCACCGATCGTCACCGAGCCGATGCCAGCTTGGGCGAGGGGATTCGACGCCTCAATCATGCCCGACTCCGCACCACTGCCACCGCGCAGATCGCCGCCGATCTTCACCGAGCCGATCGCGAGCGCGGAAACGCACCCGCTCTCGCTATAACTGCCGCCGATCACCGAGCCGCCGACCGCGAGCGATTTGAGCATCCCACCGACCGCGATCTGAGCATCGCGGATGTCACCTGCGATTGCGATCTTCCCCACCCGCCCGCCGAGGCTGCTGACGAGAGTCGTCGCGCCCGTCGAAAGCCCAAACGCCCCGAGGGACGCCACGCTCAGGTTTTTCAGGCCGGTATTGCCATCCCCCGCGATGACCGCGCCGAGATCGCCGCGGACCTTCACCGTCCCGAGCGCGAGGAGCGGTGCGGAGATTTGCCCCACATTCGCAAACCCATCGCCATCCCCCGCCAGCTTTGCAGTCACCGAGATATTCGTGCCCGCCGCCGCAGCGATCCCCGTCAAATTGATCTGCGCCAGCCCAGCGCCATTTTCCACGAGCACCGTCCCCACGTTCGCCGCAGTCAGGATTCCCTTTGAAAATTTCACCGTCACGAGATCGCCGTCCGCGTCCGTGTAAGTGCCCGTCGTCGCGCTGACAAACACCGCCGCCGGAGCGATCCGAGCTTCGAGGATTTCGATCGATGAACCGGAGCGAAGTTTCATAGCCGCGGACCCTGCGACGCCCAACACGCCCCGTCAAATTCCGCAACGTGAATTTTTCAGACGTCCGCTCGAAGCCCACGCGCGAGTCGCCTCACTTCTCGGGGTGCCGGGAAAATTTGGAGCTTCCGGGACACCGGCGTTCCCAAGCGGGAGGTGGGGAACGAGGGAGGAAAGGTCAATGCAGACAACAGTGGACGCTGGCGAACGGCAACGTGAGGGCCACCGCTGCGAATGTGAATAAGAATGCGACAGCGAGCGTGGAGATGCCTGAAAACGCGAACACGCGACTCTGTGTAGCGGCATCGCGGCGACTGAACCAGATAGCTACCAACACCCACGGGAGAGGAACAGCGAAGGTCCACCAATGAAAATCGATCAGGAGCTGTGTGATCGCTGGCAGTGGCTTATCGCCCAACCAGCGGTAAAAGATGCTGCCGAACATTCCGCCGAGCGCCGCGACCGCGAGCGAAGCGAATCCCACGGCTGCGGTGTAGCTCCAGATCGCAATTCTCATCATGTGAAGCTCAGTGAAGGTATAGCGGGGCCTGGCTGCCACAAGCTCAGCGACAGGCGGAGCGGGCGCGGCTCCTGCGCGGCGGTTCTGCGGGAAGCAGCTCCCGTGACGCCCGGAGCAGTTCGCTGCAGCGCATGGTTAGGCATTGCGGTCATTTGCGAATTCGTAGCCAGGACTCAATCATCCGCTTGCAGTCCGAAGAACCATTTCAGGAAGAAAAATGGCTCGCCTGTGTAGAAGCCGAACGCGACGAGGAGCACGGCGGCAACAGCCAGAGATAGAATTGCGTATCGGACCGGCTTCATCCGAGCTTGCGCAAAGTTCATGTGTGCGATGGGGTTCATGTTTTATTGTTTTGTCGTCTCGGCAGGCGCGAGCGACGCCTAACGACCCCAAGCTCAGCGACTGCGGAGGGCGGCGCGGCTCCTGCGCGGCGGGTCTGCGGGGAGCAAGTGCCGTGACGCCCGGAGCAGTTCGTTGCTCCGCATGGTTAGGCCACGGTTCATTCCTCGCCATCGTAATAATCCAGCGCATCCGAACGGATAAGTCTTCGCTCGGGTATCGGCACGCTCCACTTGTTGCTGTCTGGATAGTGGTATGACTCGCCAATCGGATTGTCCGCCACGACATAAAGAACCAAGTCCTGCGTGCCGTCATTGAAAACCTGGTGCGGCTCGCCCGGCCTGAAAATGAATGCGTCGCCAACCTCAATCTGAGCAGTTCCGTCTTGATGCCGGACGACGCCAGTGCCGGAAATCACATGGTAGAACTCCCACTGCGCGCTATGCGAATGATACGGATACGGAGTCTTCCCCGGTGGGATGCGGCAAATCTCAACATCAAAGGGATGGCGCTCGTTCAAGTCGGTGGAGTCGGGCTTGCGTCCCAACTCCTCTGAAATCTCCTTGCCAGCGCCGACAAACTTACCCTTCGGCGAGGACCAAGGAATCTCAGCAATATTTGCAGTGTTGACCTTGTGCATGACGTGCGGCTAGTCGCCTAACGACCCCAAGCTCAGCGACGGCGGAGCACGGCGCGGGAGCTGCATGGTGGGTGGCAAGGCGGCGGCGGAAGCAGCTCCCGTGACGCCCGGAGCAGTTCGCTGCAGCGCATGGTTAGGCGGCATGGTTTTTGACTCGCTCATTTCATTCTCCGAAAACCTGAAATGAGTAGATAGCGCAAAACACCGATGCCGCCAATCGAAAGAATCAAACCTAAAACCACCAACCCCTTTCGGAACACGCTATCGTGCCCATCACCCAACCAAAGCAAAAGCACCCCGATCAAGCGCACGGCTAGCCCTATCCCAAACCACTTCCACTTCCGCCGTTTTTCCATCGCGGTGAGATGACAAGGTGCTGCTTCCATATTGAGTGTAATGCCGCCTAACGACCTCAAGCTCAGCGACTGCGGAGGGCGGCGCGGCTCCTGGCGTGGCGGGTCTGCGGGGAGCAGGAGCCGTGACGCACGGAGCGGTTCGCTGCAGCGCATGGTTAGGCGCTTCGGTTGTTGGAGTTTGATTCATCCGGTGTCGCTACGGACACGGTCTCGAACTCGCTGGTCGATCTCGCGAGTAATCTGTTCGAGTCGCTGAAGTTGTTGGTCGGCAGGTAAATCGTGAGGAAGCGAGGAAAGCGTTTCGGTGGTGAACTCGTGAAGCAACTCGGCGCAACGAAGGCAAGTGAAGTGATAACGCTGCTGGCGGCTGGAAACCTCCCAACTCTGATTCATGCCACCGCCCATCGCCTCGCCGCCGCAATAGAAACAGCGCGCGCCGTCTAAAGTCGGAAGGTCGAAGCCGGATTGCGTGGCATGGGTGCGGATGCAAACCTCGCAAAGGTCGAGAGTGGTTTGCTGGCCGTTGATGATCTGGCACAGATGGTTGTTCGCTGGTCTCGTGCCACACATCTGGCAGAGCCGATCCGAACTCGGGGAAGATGAGAAAGTAGAGGCAGCCATTTTCGTTCGTTCACGGGAGACGCGCAGAAGCGCCTAACGACCCCAAGCTCAGCGACAGCGGAGGGCGGCGCGCTGGCTGCGGAAAGGTGGCTGGGGCAGGATGGGCGAAGGCGGCGGGATGGTGAGCAGCAGCCAGCGTGACGCCCGGAGCAGTTCGCTGCAGCGCATGGT
>JBBQZX010000015.1:0-119444 GCA_038207335.1 Chthoniobacterales bacterium
AGCCGCACCACCTGCATCTACGCCGGCAGCAACATCGACCCCACCCCCGTCCCCCTCCAAAACGACGGCTACACCAACCAAACCATCCTCTTCATCGGCATCGACTGGCAGCGCAAAGGCGGACCCACCCTCCTCGCCGCCTTCCACCTCATCCTCGCCCAGCTCCCCGCCGCCCGCCTCGTCATCATCGGCTGCGACCCCGGCATCACCCACCCCCGCATCACCATCACCGGGCGCATCCCCCGCGAGCAGGTCAAAGAGCACCTCACCCGCGCCACCCTCTTCTGCCTCCCCACCCGCATCGAGCCCTTCGGCATCGCCGTCGTCGAAGCCTTCCACCACGCCCTCCCCGTCGTCGCCACGAATATCGGCGCCATGCCCGGCCTCATCATTGAGGGCGAAACCGGCCACCTCGTCCCCCCCGAAGACCCCCCTGCCCTCGCCCACGCCCTCCTCACCCTCCTCCGCGACCCTGAAAAATGCCGACGCTTCGGCGAACTCGGCCGCCTCCGCATGGCCGCCGACTACACCTGGGACGCCGCCGGCGCCAAACTCCGCCAAGCCATCCTCCCCCACCTCCTCCCCACAAAAGGCTAACCTCCTCCTCCTCCGCCTCCCAGCAGAAACTCATTCTCTGAAGGCAGCGGTGCGGTCTTTGAGATCAGAGAATGATTCTTTGAGAGCAAAGAATGAATCTTCGCCATTTGCGAATGAGCCGATGAGAAGGCACGAGCGTGACGGAGCAGCGGTTTCTGTATGTCGTGTTTCTTCTCGTTCCCGGGTTTGAGCTTGGGAACTCAAGGCTACAAGGACGCTGTGGAATGGAAACTCGACAGCGGATTCAGCTTCTCTAATCAAGGGCATGTTTCCTACGCCGCTCTTGCTTTTCGCGTCTTCTCCGGTCGCTCCCGGCCTCCGCCTCCGACTCCCCTTTCACTTTAGCTCCTGCTTCGCCTTGGCGGTCTCTCTGGGCTGCTGGGCCTCGTGTCCGAGCCAGGCGGCGACCATTACCTGGGGAGCCCCGACCTCTGTGTCTGCCGACTCGAATGTCTCGACGCTCGGGACGTTGGTTTACGCTTACAACATCACGGAGAACGCCGCAGTGTCCCCGGTGACGGTCAATGGGGTGACTTTCGCCCGATTTGCGGTGGGAGCGAGCGACTCTCCTGTGACGGTGGGGGCTGCGACGCTGAAGCCGACGGCCTTTTTCGATGGAAAAAATACCGGTCTCGGGTCTTCCGCTGCGCCTTTCGTCGGTCTGACGAGCGCCTATCGGACGCTGCTGGACCGCGCGACCACGGACTATTTGAGCGCGCAGATCACGCTCACGCTCGGCGGGCTGACCTCGGGGCAGAGCTATCTGGTGCAGTTTTGGTCAAACGATTCGGCCGCTCTCTTTTGGAACGCGGCATCGGACGATACGAAGACGCTCTTCTCCGCGGGGAATACGGTGACTTTGGACATGAATAATACGAACGCGGAAGGGGGACTGGGTCAGTGGGTGACGGGGACTTTTGTGGCGAGTGGCCCGACCCAGGATGTGACGATCGGCAGGGTCGGTGCGAGCCATCTGGTGCTCAACGCCTTCCAACTGCGACAGATACCGGAACCATCCTCGGTGGTGCTCCTCGGATGTGCCGGGCTCTCGCTGGTGCTGGCGCGGCGGAGGCGAACGAATTGAGCTCGACCCGGAGATCGTCGCAGCGAACTAGGGCTGCGCTTTTCTCCAGGCGAGGGCACGGGAGGTGAGCTGCTTGGTGAGGGCGGGCTGGGTGTCGGTGAGGTTTTGGGTTTCTTTGGGGTCGGCGGCGATGTCGTAGAGCTCGGTGCCGGTGCCGTCGGGTTGCGTGAGGAGCTTCCACTGGCCGTCGCGGATGGCGATGCCGGGGCTGCGGTCGCGGGGGATGCCGGGGTATTTGAACCACTTTTCGTTGCGCCCGTATTCCCAGAGGAGGGGCTGGCGGCGGGTGGCGACGGGCTGGCCGGTGAGGGCGGCGGTCATGTCCTGGCCGTCGAGCATGGCGCCCTCGGGGAGGGGCGCGCCGGCGATGGCGCAGAGGGTGGGGAGGAGATCGACGGCGCTGAGGAGGGTGTCGGTGTCGGTGCAGGCGGCGGGTGTGCGGGCGGGCCAGCGGACGATGAAAGGCATGTGGATGCCGCTCTCGTAGAGGGAGAGCTTCGAGCCGCGGAGTCCGGTGGAGCGGGCGCCGTGGAAGGTGGGGAGTGGGCCGTTGTCGCTGGTGAAGATGAGGAGGGTGTCGTGGGTGAGGCCGAGTTTTTCCAGGCCGTCGAGGAGGCGGCCGATCTGGCGGTCGGTCTCGGCGAGGACGGGGCGGAAATTCTCGGGGGTGTCGCCGCGCGGTGCGCCAGCGGCGGGGACCCAGGGGGTGTGGACGTCGTCGGGCCAGAGATTCACGAAGCAGGGGCCGGCGTCTTTGTGGCGGGCGAGGAAGTCGAGGGTTTTATCCACGAAGTATCCGGTGCGCTCCCAGCGCTTGATTTTGTCTTTGTCGGACCAAATCCAATTGGTCGCGGTGATGTCGGGGTCGGGCTCGGGGCTTTCCCAAGTGCTGGCGTGTTCGTCGTAGCCGTAGGCGGTGAATTTCGGCGCGTCATGCACGTCGCGTCCGCCGCCGAGGTGCCACTTTCCAAAGTGCGCGGTGGAGTAGCCCGCGGCCTTCAGCGCGCGCGGGAGCGAGGGCGCGGCGGGGTCGAGGAAGTCGGCCTGCTCGCACCCGCGGTTGCCCTCCCGCGACTGGAGAAAGCTCGTGATGCGCACGCTGGCGGGGAACATTCCCGTGATGATCCCGGCGCGCGAAGGAGAGCAGATCGGCGCGGCGGAGTAGTATTGGGCAAAGCGGGTGCCCTCGGTGGCGAGGCGGTCGATATTCGGCGTGGGAGCCTGGGTGCCGCCGTAGCAGCCGACGTCGCCGATGCCCATGTCATCGGTGAGAAAGACGATGATGTGTGGCTTTTCCGCAGCCAGCGCGGATGCCGTGAGAAGTGCGAGGCCCAGGAGGATGAGGGATTTCATGTCGATCTCATGGTGCAGCGGCAGCGCGCCCCGACGCGAGCGTTGTCCGCTTTTCGATGCGCGACAAATGGATGGGCACGGGTACTTTGCGCGGACACACACGATGATCGAGAGCGGCGGCAAACCTCAGCGGTTCATCTTTCAGGATCCGCAAGGCCGCCGCTGGCCACGTCTGCGGCGCGTGCTCGCGGTGTGGCTGCTGCTGGTCGTCGCGGCGCTGGTGTGGTTCATCTGGGCGATCCTCGTCCGGCCGGAACTCAAGCTCCCACGGGCCTTGCGCGACATGAAGGGGCAGCTCCGCGCGGCGATCAAAAGCGCCGCGAAAGCGCCCGGCGACCGGAACGCGCTGAACTGGCAAAAGTATTACGAACAGACTCCCGCCGCGCAGGAGCGCCTCGCCCGCATCCGTGCGCAAGCGCGCAAACCGAAGCCGCAGAACGGGCGCATCCGGCTGGCGTTTTACGTGGATTGGGACCCGGGGAGCTTCGCCTCGCTGGAGGAGCACGCCGCCGCGATCACGCACGTCGCGCCGGAATGGTTCACGCTCGATAAAACCGACAGCGAACTCACCTACGACCCCGACCCGAAGCTCGCGACTTTCGCCGCCACCCGCGGCATCTCGGTGATGCCGCTGCTCGACAATCTCGCCGGCGACGAGTGGCAGCCCGAGGCGGTTGAAAATCTCGCGAACGGCTCCGCGGACAAGCGCGCTGCATTCATCCGGGAGCTCGTCGGCGACGTCCTCCGCGCGAAAGCTGGCGGCGTGATTATCAATTGGGAGCAGGTCGATCCGGTCTACCGCGACCAATACACAGCGCTGCTGCAGGAGCTCGCGGATGGCCTGCACGACTCGGGGAGGGAGCTGTGGTTCATGATCGCGATCGGCGAGGATTTCAACACGTTCGACATTGAGGCGCTCGCCGATTTCGTCGATCGCTTCGTCGCGGTTTTCTATGACGAGAATTCCGACGGCGACGAGCCCGGTCCCATTGCAGCAAAAGATTGGATCGAAGGCTGGCTCGGAGTCATCGCGAATTTCGGCGACCCCGAGCAGTGGATCGGCGCGCTCGGCGCATACGCATTCGACTGGAATACGACGCGGAAGAAAACAGAGACGATCAGCTTCAAGGACGCGATGAGCCGCGCGAGTTACGCGGGCGTCGATCAAAGCGGAGACGTCACGGAAACCGCCGCGCCGAGCTACAACGCGCAGTTCGATTTCAATGACGGCGACGAGGAGCACACCATCTCGTTTCTCGACGCCCTCTCATTTTACAACGCGCGCCGGCTCATGCTGGAGGCGAAGTTCGCGGGCATCGGGATCAACCGACTCGGCACCGAAGACCCGCAAATCTGGGACGTGCTCGATGCGCGTGATGCCACGTCGAAAGCCGCGCAGAAAACGCTCTCCGCACTCAAAGCCACCGACACGATCACGCACGTCGGGCGCGGCGAGATCGTGAGCGTCGATGAAAATCGCGACGACGGTTCGCGCGTCGTGAGCCTCGATCCCGGCGGCTGGCTGAGCGCGCGCTACACGCGCTTCCCGACCTATCCGATCTTGTACCACCAAGGCGCGGGCGGCGATCACGAGGTCGCGATCACCTTCGACGATGGACCCGATCCCGAGTGGACTCCGAAGATTCTAGACATCCTGAAAACGCGCGGCGTGAAGGCGTGCTTCTTCCTCGTCGGGCAAAATGCGGAGGACTATCCGGGGCTCGTCCAGCGCATCGTGGATGAGGGCCACGAGATCGGAAACCACACCTACACGCACGCGAATCTCGCGCTGATGTCGCCCTTCCGAATGAAGCTGGAACTCAACATGACGCAGCGCGTCATCGAGAGCATCACGGGCCGCTCGATCACGCTTTTCCGTCCGCCCTACAACGCCGACTCGACCCCCGGCACCATCGCCGAACTCGCGCCGCTGAAGCTCGCGCAGGACGACCTCGGCTACACCGTCGTGCTCGAGAAAATCGACCCGCAGGATTGGGCGCAGCCCGGCGCCGACGAGATCGTGCAGCGTGTGAAGGACCTGCGCTCCGACGGAAATATCATTCTGCTCCACGACGCGGGCGGCGACCGCTCCGAGACCGTCGAGGCGCTGCCGCGCATCATCGATTATCTGGAAGTCCGCGGCGACCGGATCGTCCCGCTAAGCCAGCTGCTGAACATCCCACGCGACGAACTCATGCCGCTCACGCAGAGCGGCGCGCAGCGTGTCGAGCGCATGGTCGCGGGCACGGGCTTCAAGCTCTGGCACGGGATCGTCGAGCTTTTCTGGTCGTTCATGATATTCGCCACCGCAGTTGTCGTCGCCCGCACGCTGCTCATCGCATGGCTCGCGAAACGCCACCACCATCGCGCCCCCGCGGGGATCGCCGATCCTGACAATGCCGCTCCGGTTAGCGTCATCATCGCTGCATTCAACGAAGGCAAAGTCATAGGCCGCACGCTCCGCTCAGTCCTCGATACCGACTACACCGGAGCGTTCGAGCTGCTCGTTATCGACGACGGCTCGCACGACGACACTGTCGCCGAGGTCGAATGCGTCGCCGCCGCCGACCCGCGCGTCCGCCTTTTGCGCCAGCAGAATAGCGGCAAATCCGCCGCCCTCCGCCTCGGACTTTCGCAAGCCGAACACGACACCATCGTCTTCCTTGACGCCGACACGCACTTCGAGAGCGGCACTCTGCGCGCACTCGTCCGTCCGCTTTCAAACCCGCTCGTCGGCGCAGTCAGCGGCCACGCGCGCGTCGGAAATTTGCGCACCTTCGTCGCCCGCTGCCAGAGCCTCGAATACATCTGCGGCTTCAATCTAGACCGCCGCGCCTACACCGATTGGAACTGCATCACCGTTGTCCCAGGCGCGATCAGCGCATTCCGAAAAAGCGCGATCGCAGCCGCCGGCGGCCTCTCACACGACACGCTAGCCGAGGACACCGACATCACGCTCACGCTCCACCGACTCGGATACCGCATCGAGTACGCGCCCGACGCCGTCGCATGGACCGAGGCTCCGGAAACCTTTCGCACGCTTGCAAAGCAGCGCTTCCGTTGGGCCTTCGGCACCATGCAGTGCCTGTGGAAGCATCGCGACCTCGTCTTCAATCCGCGCTTCCTCGCGCTCGGCTGGTTCAGCCTCCCGAGCGTCTGGTTCTTCCAAATCGCCCTCGTCGCACTCACCCCCTTCGTCGATGCGATCCTGCTCTATTCCGTCCTCTTCGGCCACGCCACAGCCATCTGGTTTTACCTCGTCATCTTCTTCGCGCTCGATCTATTCCTCGCCTCCCTCGCCTGCTGGATGGAAGGTGAACGCCTCCGCCAGGCATTCATGATCATCCCGATGCGCCTCGCCTACCGCCCGCTGCTCGCGTGGGTCATTTGGAAATCCATCTTCCGCGCCCTCCGCGGCGCGATCGTCGGCTGGGGAAAACTCGAGCGCACAGGTACCGTGGGCGCTCGGGGAGCGGCCGATACTTAACTTTGAATGTTGAAGTTTGAATCCCCGAACGTCGTGCGATTCGCGGCAATCCTTGTGGCAGCCTTGCTTTCCGGCTGCGGCAAAAGCGGATCCGCGAGCGATCCCAATTCAAAACTCAAAATTCAAAATTCAAAATTGGCTCTGCCAACGCAGGGCTGCTACACGGGCGCTTACATCGACTTCGGCGACACCGAGGACGGCGTCACGCTCGAGGGGATCGAGAAATTCGAGCAGATGGTCGGGAAGCATCAGGCCATTGTCGCGAGCTCGAGCTATTGGGGGGAGCAGACTTTCCCCAATGCCAACGTGCGCCTCATTACGCGGCACGGGTCCATCCCACTCATCTTCTGGTCGCCGTGGGATCGCCCATACGTCGAGGGGCGCGGGCCGGATAAATATTCGCTGACCAGCATCATCGCCGGAGACCACGACGCCTACATCGACAGATGGGCCGACTCTGCGCGCGACTTCGGCCAGCCGATGATCGTCTCATTTGCCAATGAAATGAACGGCTCTTGGTTTCCGTGGAGCGGCGTCCTCTCCGGCGGCGACAAACAAATCCCGGACACGAAACCGCCGAAATTCGACGGGCCCGAAACCTTCAAAAAAGCGTGGCGGCACGTCGTCGAGCGAGTGCGCGCGCGGCACGCCACGAATGTCCAATGGGTGCTGCACCTCATGAATTACTCGATGCCGCAGGAAGAGTGGAACCTCGCGGCCCAATACTATCCGGGCTCCGATTATTGCGACTGGCTCGGCTTCAGTTTATACGGCTCGCAGTTTCCCAGCGACGGCAAATGGGCGCCCTTCTTCCCGCTCTTCGACTGGCCCTACACCGAACTCACGCTACTCGACCCTACAAAGCCGATCATGGTCTGCGAATGGGGCGTCGGCGAGCTGCCCGACCTCGGCGACAAAGCCGAGTGGATTCGCGACGGCTTCCGCGTGATGAAAGACGCGAAATTTCCCCGCTTGAAGGCGATCGTCTTCTGGCACGAGCGCTGGCAAAACAGCGACGGCGAAGACGCCGGCAAATACTCCAACCTCCGCGTCAACTCGACGCCCGAGTCCCTCGAAGCCTACCGTCAGGGCGTCGCCGACCCATTTTACCTCTCCCACCCGGTTCTCGAGAAAATCGAACCTGCGCCATAGCAAATTTCATCGGGCGCCGTGGGGCGCATAACGCTTCGAGAGTGGTCTGCTAGCGCGTCGTTTTGCTTCCCGGGCCGAGGTGACTGATGAAGAAGTTGGCCATCTCGGCAAGGCGCTCACCGGTAACGAAGGCAGGGCTGCCATGCCCAGCGCCAGCGATGATGTCGAGAGTGCTCTCCACGCCGGCTTTTTTGAGGGCGGCGTTGAGGGATTCGCTTTGTTGCAGAGGGACGAGTTTGTCCTGATCGCCGTGCATGATCAGGAATGGGGCAGAGTCTTTGGAGACGAAGTAGATGGGGCTGGCGGATTTCGCGGCCTCGTCATGAGCGCTGACGGGGCCGCCGATCAGGCGGCAGATGGGCGACTTCGGATCGTCGATGCGTGGAGCGGCAAGGCCACCCCAGTGGAGGAAATCCGCGGGACCAAACCAATCGAGAACGCATTGCACGCCGCTGGATTGATCGAGATTTTCGCCATGATCGAAGACGTGCGTCTCACCCGTCGTGCCAAGCAGTGCCACAAGATGTCCGCCCGCCGAGGCACCCCACGCACCGATACGCGACGGGTCGATGCCATTTTCAGCCGCATGAGCGCGCAACCAGCGGACGGCCGACTTACAGTCCTCGATCTGCGCGGGAAAAATTGCGTGCTGGCTAAGACGGTAGCCGATGCTGGCGACGGCAAACCCTTTGTTAAGCATCCCTAGCGCTGGGCAGCCGTCTTTGTTTCCACCCTCCCATCCGCCGCCATGCACCCACACGATCAATGGCCGATTGATTCCTCCCGCTGGAAGGTAAAGGTCTAGCTTCTGCCGCTCATGTCCATCTGGGACATATGGAATATCCTTCGTGACTTTCGCGCCCGGCGGAAGCGGATCGGCAAAGGCGGGGACAGAAAAAACGACGGCGAGAGTAGCCGAAGTAGCGGCAATCCAATGAGCAAGCGAGCGAGGTGACATACGAACCCGACACTAGCCAATCCCGCGCTCGTGTCTCAACTAAAGACTCTCTCCGTCACGAATGCCTGCGCCGCTTCACATGAAGCTGCGCCAGCGACTTGAGCAACGAGGCCTGCACTGCAGCTGTCTCTTCGTTGCCGAGGTCTTGTGGGTTCTTCAGGGCTTCTTCCGCGCGCTTCACGGCAGCTTCCGCAGCTGCTTCATCGATCGCGCGCTCCTCGATCGCCATGTCTGTCAGAATGCGGACGTGTGTCTGCGTGATCTCGACGAATCCCTCACCGACCGCGAGGTGCAGCGTCTCCACGCCTTTGCTAACGACTAGCTCTCCCGGCTTGATCTGAGTCATCACCGGGACGTGCATCGGTAACACGCCCATCTCGCCCTCGACCGCGGGGATCACGACCATCTCGACGTCGTCGCTATATGCCTGTCGCTCAGGGGTGACGATTTCGAGTCGCAGTGTAGCCATTGGGAAAGTGGAGAGTTGTTGGTTGAGAGTTGGGAGTCAGACGCCTTGAAAGTCTCTGAAACTCTCAACTCTCGACTCGCAATGCGGAATCAGTCGCGGATTTGGTCGATGCCGCCCTTCATGTAGAAGTTCGTCTCACCAACATCGTCGTGCTTGCCTTCGAGGATTTCCTTGAAGCCGCGGATCGTCTCCTTGATCGAGACATACTGGCCGGGAGTGCCGGTGAAAATTTCCGCGACGTGGAAAGGCTGGGACAGGAAGCGCTGGATTTTGCGGGCGCGGAAGACGGATAGCTTGTCCTCGGGCGAAAGCTCGTCCATGCCGAGAATCGAGATGATGTCCTGCAAGTCTTTGTAGCGCTGAAGCACACGCTGCACGCCGAGAGCGACCTGGTAGTGCTCTTCACCGACGATCTCCGGCGCGAGTGCCTTTGAAGTAGAAGCCAACGGATCTACAGCGGGATAGATGCCCAACTCGGCAATCGAACGCTCCAGCACGATGGTGGAGTCCAAATGCGCGAAAGTATTCGCCGGAGCCGGATCGGTAAGATCGTCCGCGGGAACATAGACGGCCTGGAAACTCGTGACCGACCCTTTCGTCGTGGAGGTGATGCGCTCCTGCAGAGCGCCCATCTCAGCGGCGAGAGTCGGTTGGTAACCAACCGCCGAAGGCGTGCGGCCCAGCAGCGCCGAGACTTCGGAGCCTGCCTGCGAGAAACGAAAGACGTTATCGACGAAGAGCAGCACGTCCTGGTTCTTCTCATCGCGGAAATACTCCGCCATCGAGAGCGCCGAAAGCGCCACGCGAAGACGCGCGCCGGGAGGCTCGTTCATCTGGCCATAGACGAGCGCGACCTTCGACTTGCTCAAATCTTTTTGATTGATAACGCCTGCCTCAGACATTTCGGCGTAAAGGTCGTTTCCTTCACGCGTCCGTTCGCCGACTCCTGCAAACACCGAGAAGCCGCCGTGGCCTTTCGCGATGTTATTGATGAGCTCCATGATGACGACGGTTTTGCCGACACCTGCGCCACCGAATGCGCCGACTTTGCCGCCTTTGGTAAAGGGGCAGATCAAGTCGATCACTTTGATGCCTGTCTCCAGCACGGTCGCGGACACGTCCTGCTCGATGAGTGTCGGAGCGGGGCGATGGATCGGATACCGCTTCGTGTGTGGCACGTCACCGCGCTCATCGACCGGATCGCCGGTCACATTGAAGACGCGTCCGAGGATGCCCTCCCCGACAGGCACGCTGATCGGACCGCCGGTCGCGAGGACTTTCAAGCCACGCTTGAGACCTTCGCTTGAACTCATAGCGACCGTGCGCACCCAGCTCTCACCGAGATGCTGCTGGACTTCGAGGATCAGCTTGGTGTTCACGCCATTGACCACGAAATCGACTTGGAGTGCTTCGTAGATTTTAGGCAGGTTGCCGGAGGCGGAAAAATCGACGTCCACGACGGGGCCGATGACTTGGACGATGGTGCCGTTATTGCTCATTTGTTTGGAGTAAAAGGTGGAGGTTGAATGACTTATCCAAGCGCCATTTGCGCGGTGGTGATTTCGAGAAGCTCGGTGGTGATCGCAGCCTGGCGCACCTTGTTGTATTCGAGCGTGAGGTCTTTGATGAGTTGCTTCGCGTTATCGGTCGCGCTCTTCATCGCGACCATGCGCGCGCTATGCTCGGAGGCGCGGGAATCGAGGAGCATCTGATAGACTTGAAAGTGGACGTGATGTGGAAGGATGCCGCCGAGGACATCGTTCATCCCCGGCTCGAAAAGATACTCCGTCTCGGTGTCCGGCTTAGCGATTGCGACTTCGGAATGGCCCGCCAATCCTGAGGTCACATCCAGCGACGTAATCGGCAAGATCGTCTTGGTCTTCGGAATTTGGGTTAGCGTGTTGACGAAGTCCGTGAAGACAACCGTGACGCGATCGACTTCGCCGCTCGTGAACTTCTCCATGACGAAACGAGACACCGCCTTCGAGTCAACGAAGTGGATGTTCTCGTTCAGATCAAAGTCTGCAAGGACGGTGCGGTTGTTGCGCGTCAGCCACTGCATTCCCTTGCGCCCCGCAGCGACGAAGATCGTCTTTGCAGGATCGAACTTCGCGACTTCGCGCAGCAGGTTGGTATTCAAAGCGCCGCAGAGACCTTTGTTCGTGCTGATGACAAGGACGAGTTCCTTCTTTACCTCGCGAACTTCTAGCAACTCATGCGACTGATCCTCCGCACGCGCGGCGACGGAATGGAGCACACGGCTCAGCAACTCAGCATACGGCCGGCCCGCGATCGCGGCCATCTGCGCTTTGCGCATTTTCGCGGCGGCGACCATCTGCATCGCCTTGGTAATCTGCGCCGTGTTTTTTACCGACTTGATGCGTCGGCGAATGTCGCGCGTGTTCGCGGCCATGTGACGTTAGCGGTAGTTCTGCTTGAATTCGCCGACTGCGGCTTTCAACTCGGCGGTGATCTCGTCGTTGATCGCGGCTTTGTCGCGGATGTTGCTCAGCACGGCTTCCTTACGTGTGCTGAGGAAGTCCTGCAGCTTCATCTGGAAGTCTTTGATTTTATTGACCGGCACGTCGTCCATGAAGCCGTTCTGCATCGACCAAAGTGTCGCGACCTGAAGCTCGACGGGAAGCGGGTTGTACTGGACTTGCTTGAAGAGTTCGACGATGCGCGCACCGCGATCGAGGATGCCCTTGGTCTTCGCATCGAGGTCGGAGCCGAACTGTGCGAAAGCCGCGAGTTCGCGATACTGAGCAAGGTCACCTTTGATCTTACCGGCGACTTGTTTCATCGCCTTGATCTGCGCGGCGGAACCAACGCGGCTGACCGAAAGTCCTACAGAAACGGCGGGCCGAACGCCTTGATAGAACAAGTCGGTTTCGAGGTAGATTTGGCCGTCAGTGATCGAGATGACGTTCGTCGGAATATACGCCGACACGTCGCCGGCCTGAGTCTCGATGATTGGCAGTGCGGTGAGAGAACCATTGCCGTTCTTTTCATCGACACGCGCGCTGCGCTCGAGCAAGCGGGAGTGGAGGTAGAAGACATCGCCAGGATATGCCTCGCGTCCGGAGGGACGCTTGAGAAGGAGCGAGACTTGACGGTAGGCGACGGCGTGCTTGGACAGGTCATCGAACACGATGAGCGCGTCCATTCCATTGTCCATGAACCACTCACCCATCGCCGCGCCAGCGAACGGCGCGAGGTATTGGTTCGCCGCGGTATCGGAAGCCGTGGCGCTCAGAATGATGGTGTAGGGCATTGCGCCGGCTGCTTCGAGCGTGGCAAGCGTGCGAGCGACGTTGGAGTTCTTCTGGCCGATGCCGACGTAGATGGAGTAAAGGGGACGGAAGCCGGGCTTGCCTTCGTTGGCCTTGTTGATGCGCGCCTGATTGATGATCGTGTCGATCGCGATCGTGGTCTTGCCGGTCGTGCGGTCGCCGATGATGAGTTCGCGCTGGCCGCGACCGATCGGGATCATGGCGTCGATGGCCATGATGCCGGTTTGCACGGGCTGGCTCACAGATTTGCGCTTGATGATGCCGGGCGCGATTTTTTCAAGCGGATAGGTCTGCGTCGTGGCAATCGGTCCCTTGCCGTCGATGGGATTACCGAGAGTATCGACGACACGCCCAAGCAAGGCTTTGCCAACCGGAACCGAGAGAAGCGTGCCCGTCGTCTTGACTTCGGTTCCTTCGATGACCTGCTTGTCGTCGCCGAGAATGATCGCGCCGACAACGGTTTCTTCGAGGTTGAGCGCCATGCCGAAAAGGCCGCCGCCGAAGTCAATCATCTCATTGAGCATGACGTCGCTGAGACCTTCGATCTTTGCAACGCCGTCGCCGACTTCGCGGACTACCCCAACGTTGGTGCGGGCGGTGTTGGTCTTGAGGCCGCTGATTTGGGTTTCGAGTTCCTGTAAAATGGTGCTCATGGAAAGTGGGAGTAAGAGTGAAAAAAGGTTGTGTTAGATGCTGGCGAGCTGGTTCTGGAGGCGGTCGAGACGGCCCCGGACGGTGCTATCCCAAACGTCGCTGCCCAGCTTGATGCGAAGCCCGCCGATGAGGTCGGGATTGACTTTAAACTCAGCGGTCAATTCCTTGCCGTACTTGGCGCGGAGACTCTTTTCGAGCTGTTCGCTGGTCTTCTTGTCGAGAGTCGCGGCGCTTTCGACGACTGCGTTGCGCTTCTCGACTTCGAGCCGAATGAGGCGCTGGTAGTCCTTGAGGATTTCCATGTAATGCCGCGGCTTGGTCTCCGCTACCTTTGCGGCGATCACTCTGACACGGGAGTCGTCGAGACGCCCATCGACGAAACTCTTTTGAAAGAGATCGCGGGAGAGCTTGCGGGCGTCTTTGCTTATCTTCATTTGGAGACTTAGGCCGCGATTTCGCGCGTGGCTTCCTCGCCGATGCGGCGCTGGTCGTCGGCGGTGAGGACTTTGCCGGTAACTTTCGCGGTGGTGTCCACGACGAGGCGAGCAAGTTCGCGCCTCAGGTCGGTCATCATCTTGTCGCGCTCCATCACGGTTGCTTCGCGTGCTTTCTTCACGATTTGCTCGGCCTCCAAAACGGCCTGCTGTGCCTGCTTTTCACCCAAGGCCTTTGCTGCGGTGCGGGCCTCGTCGATGAGCTTCTGCGCCTCGGCATTTGCTTTTAAAAGGATGTCGCTGGAGGTCTGCTGCGCTTCCGCGAGTTGCACCTTGATGTGCTCGGCATTTGCAAGGCCTTCGGCGATCTTTTGACGACGCTGCTCCAGCACGTCGAGGATTGGCTTGTAAGCGTATTTTTGAAGGACAAAGCAGACGAGCGCGAAGCTGATGCACTGGGAGAGAAAGCCCCACCAGTTCACTCCGAATGTGTGCGCGATACCGCTGAAGGTGTCCACAAAACCGCCGCCTTCAGTCGCGGCGAGAACAGTAAGAAGCGTCATAGGTCGATAGGCTCTGGGAAAAGAAAAGCTGGCGCGGCGCCGACGAGCGGCACCGCGCCGGACGAACTACTTTCCGAGGAACAGCGCGAAGAAGACGATGCCTTCCGCGAACGCGGTGCTCAGAATGGCCTGGATGAGAATCTTCGTGGCCGCGCCGGGATTGCGCCCGACGGCTTCGGAAGCCTTCATGCCAATGAGACCGACGCCGATGGCCGCGCCGAGAGCGCCCAAGCCGCCTTGGATGCTGCCGTTGATGCCGCTGGTCGTGGTCACAGCCTCAGCGAGGAGAGGTAGGATATTCATGGTTTGTTTTTCTTGTTGGTTTGGTTTTCCCGACGACCCCCGCAGTCATGCACGGTCCGGCCGACGAAAGTGTTAAGAGATTTAGTGATGCGCGGGGCCGTCGTCGTGGCTGCAAATGAGGAGGGTGAAGACGGCAGTAAGAAGCATGAAGACGAGGGCCTGAACGAGACCGACGAGGAGTTCCATGAAGTAGAACGGAATCGGGATGAGCCAGCCGAGCGACGGGATCATCGTGGACATCGACTCCAGCATATTTTCCCCGGCATACACATTTCCGTAGAGTCGGAAGCTGAGCGAGACGGGGCGGAACAGGATCGAAATGACCTCGAGGACGCCGACGATGATAAACACGAAGATCATCAGGTATTTCATGAAGCCAGTGGCGTCGCCCTTTGGCCCGAAAAGGTGGAGCACAAACCCACCCGCCCCGTTTTCCTGAAGAGCCCAGACGAGCCAGCAAACGAAGAAGATACACGACATCGCGAGCGTCATGTTCATGTCGGCATTGCCCCCGCGGAGCAGCGGCGTGTCGAAGTGCTCGAACCGGCCCGTGGCATCTGGAACTCCCCAACCCATCGTGCCGACGCCCGGCAGGAGGCCGAACCAGTTGGTGGCCAAGATAAAGATGAAGATCGAGGCGAAGAACCAGAAGGTCTTGTTGACGAGTTTTGGCCCAATGATCGTTCCGAGGAAGTCGTGAAGGCTTTCGACGAGAAATTCCCAAAAATTCTGCGCGCCTTGCGGGACTTCTTTCATCCGCGCGGTGGCGATGCGTGCGAAGATGAGGATGCCGAGCGCGACAACCCATGTGACGATCATGGAGTTCGTGATCTCAATCGGGCCGATTTTGAGGCCGGGGATGCTGGGCGCATGAGAGGAGATGGAGTGATGCACGGCGCCCTCATTGGCGGGAGCGTCCTCGCTAACGATCTCCTGTGCGAAAGTGGTGAGCGCGAAACCGCACACCATCGCCAGCGACATGAGCCAGTAAAGCGCGCGGCGAGAGGCACGCGCGGCGCGGAAAGCATCGAAAGTGGGGACGAGTTTGCTCATTTCCAAAAAGATCAACGGGGCGAAAACTGAAGAGGCGATTCGCATCGCGAGGAGCACCGGGGAGGTGGGGTCCGCACTCGGAAATCTGGCGTTGAAGCGTGGATGAAAAGCGGTTTCTGAATAGTTGGCAAGAAGTTTGTGAAATTTTTCACAAACTTTTTTACGGGCTGGGAAAGAACGCCGGGCCGTGAAAAACAGGATGGGGGATTAGGGTGCCGTGGTTACTTCTGTTGCGCGCAAGATCGGTTCGTTGTCGTCTTGCAGACGGTCGCGATAGAGCTTCCCGCCAACGAAGTCGCTGCGGTCGTCAGCGCGCCCATACGTCGATTTTTGATCTGCGGTCTGGCCTCCTTCGTTCGCGATGAGTAGGCCCTTTCCGGGGATCGCCACGATACCGGACAGGGCTCCCTGCTTGTTGTTGCCGAAAGGCGAAAGCTCCAGTTCTTCCCACGGAACGCTGAGATTTCCGATGACCGCGAGGTTTTCATCGATCACGGAGATTGCACGCTCGGTGTAGCGAGTCACAAATGCACGCCCGTTATCGAATGCAATCGCCATCGGCGTGTTAACGGCGACGGAGCTTAAATTCTGCCCGTCAGCATCGACTTTGAAGACCTTGTTTCCCTTCAAATCAGCGCACCAAAGCCGGCCCTTTGCATCGACAGCGACGCCGCGCAGATCAAGAGCCCCGGGGATTTTCAGGACGCCTTCGCCTCCAAATCCTTTAAGCGTCGCGGTGAGGTCACCACCGTTTCCAGCGATGATCCAGCGACGGATCGTTGCCTCCTCACGGTCGGTGGAGTAGAGGACGAAATCGTTTCCGTCTTTTGCAGTCGCAAGACCCTCGCACATGCCGCATGGGATGACGAGCAAGCGCTTCTGGAGCGAAGCGTCATAGACGAGGATTTGAAATTCGTTGGCGATATAGACGCGTCCAGCGCTGTCGATGGCGATCGATTTTCCCAAGACTCCGGGGAGGATGGCGACCGTGGCGCGCTCGTAGTCGGCGGTCTCAAGCTCGATGCGGCGCACCTCGCCGCTGCCGCCCAGACTGTGGTGGTATCCTGCGTAGAGAAATTTCGAGTCGGGGGAAATCGCGAGGCCGCGATTGTGGCGTGGCGATACCTTCTGCGTGCGGCCGAAAATCGAGCGACTCGTGTCAATGAGGTATTGCACCGACCACTTGTAGGCGTCGCCAGCGTGCACTGGCTGCGCAGTGGCGAGACTGAGCGATATGCCGAAAATAAGGAGGGAGGTGGCTCGTGCGAAGTGCATTATGGGGTGGTGCTGCGAATGAAGTGCGCGAGGGTGTCGGGGCGAGGACGGATTGTCAACGGACACGCATGGGCGTGGCGCGGCTGTCTATTTAAAGAAACGGTCAAAGAAACCGCGAGGCAGTTTTGGGTCGAGGGCGAACGCTTTTGCGGGCGGCGCCACGCCACCGAGTCGTACCAGCAAATGCTTTAGCGAGCGCGTGGTGTTTTCGATCGCGAAATTCGCGATGGCCGCGCCGCGCCCGCGCTGGCTGAATTTTGCCGCGAGGACGGCATCTCGCAGGAGTTGCTCGATCGCGATGGCGAGCGCGCTGGGCGTCCGCGGCGCGACGAGCAGTCCGCTCTCGCCGTGCTGGATCATCTCCGGGATGCCGGCGAGGCGCGTGGAAATGACAGGCACGCCGCACATCATCGCCTCCATGATGACGGTTGGCAGATTGTCGCTGCCGCCGCCCGCTTCGGGGACGCATGGCAGGACGAAAAGCCGCGCGCCCGCGATCAACTCGCGCACTTCTGTCTGCGAGCGCGGGCCGAGCAGGCGCACGCAATCGCCGAGCGCCGCGCGGTCGATCTGCGCCTGCAAATCCTGTTGCAGCGGGCCTTCGCCGACGATGAGGCACTCGAATGCGCGCCCGGTTTCCTTCACGCGCCGGCACGCTTCGATCAAATCGGTGAACCCTTTTTTCTCCACGTATCGTCCGACCGACAGGATGCGAGGCTCTCCCGCGACCGGCGCGTGCGGCGGGAAATCACGGTCGATTCCGTTATAAACACGGAAGATCTTCTTCTCCGCGCGCGGATATTTTTTCTGCATCCACTGGCGCGCGAAGTCGGTTTCGGTGACGACGAATTTTGCGTCACGCACGAGACTCGCATTCGAGACCGGAAAATCGTTTTCGCAGAAAATATCGTTCGCGTGACCGGTGAAGCTGTAGCCGATCCCAAACAGCTCGCGCAGCCACCACGCCGTGCGCGCCGCCATCCCGCCGAAATGCGCATGGACGTGCTTAATCCCCTTTCGCTGCAACTCCGGCCCGAGCCATGCGGCCTCGAAAACGCGGTTTGAATCATTCTCGAGCCGCGCCTTCGGGATCGCGCGATGGACTGCGCCCGTCAGCTTTCCCGCCTCGCGAAGCCGGTCGATTTCAGCGCGCATTTCATCCGTTTCTGGCAGGTGGAAAATGTCGGCGTCGAGCTGCTCCGCCAGATTTTCCGGATCGTCGGAGTGCCTGATGGATACAAGCATCGGAGCCATCTGCTGACGCAGCATCTCGCACGCTTCGCGATAGACGAAGGTCTGCACGAACGACGGAAACCGCTCAAAAAGATAAGCGAACGACATCGGGAATCAGGGCCCTCTCAGCGCTTCGTCGTAGATGGCTTCGAGGTTTTCGATTGCGCGGCTTTGCTCGAATTCATCATGCACGGCGCGCGATGCCGCCTGGCCGAAGATGTAGAGCAAATCGGCGTTCGATGTGATTTGGCGCATCGCGGCGGACAGCGCTTCGTCGTCGCGCTCGGGCACGAGGAGGCCAGTGCGCTCATGCGTGACGGCCTCGGGGATGCCGCCGTGCGTGGTTGCGAGGACGGGCAGGCCAGATGCCATCGCCTCCAGCATCGAGTTCGGCACGCCTTCTTGATTTTGATCCGCCGGCATCTCGCTCGGGTGGAGGAAGACGTGCGAGCGAGCGAAAAGATCGGCGAGTTCTTTCTGGCCAAGAAACCCGCGAAGGCTGATGGAATCAGCGACTCCCAGCTCCCGCGCGAAATCCTCGATCTCGTTTTTCATCGGACCATCGCCTGCGATCACGAACTGCGCCTTCGGATTATCCGCGTGAAATCTCGCGAATGCGCGGACCGCGGTGCGCAGCCCCTTTTTCTCGATCAAGCGGCACGCTTGCACGAACCGCCATGAGCCATCCACAGGCAGCGGACGTTGCGTGAATGCGAAGTCGTCGAGCGGAATTCCGGTGCGGTTAAGACGCAATTTTTCGCGCGGACAGCCGAGCGCTTCGAGCCGCGACATGAGCGATTTGGACCGCGCGAGCACAAGCGGCACGGTGCGCAGCAACTCGCGCATCTGGTCGTCGAAGCCCGGTTGCTGCGGGCGCGGCTGCGTATCCATGCCGTGAAAAGAAACGACGCATGGGCACTTCCACTCCTGGATGAAGGGCAGCAAATGCACGCCCGTGTGACCGAAATAAATGTGCATCAGATCGGCGGGCCGCCGCTTGAGGATCTTGAGGAGTACTTGCAACTCTCCACGGTAGTAAACGGGCGGGCGCCGCATCACATATTTCAGCGCGAACCGCTTGATGAAATTTTTCCGTGCCCGCGGGATCAACTCGATATCGTCGAACGGGAACTCCTCCGCACCCATCCGTTCGCGCGTCATCACGAAAGTTTTGTAGCGCCGCAAGCCCGTCACCTGCCGGTAAATGTGGCGCATCTCCGGCTTCAGAAACGTCGTGCAATAGCTCGCTACGATCGGCTGTGCGGCGGTATCCGGTGCAGGCATGAGCCGCGCGTTTTATCCGCCGCGAAACGAGTCGGCGACAGGAAAAGCCACGGGCACCGCTACTCCCCGCCGCCGCTCATTTTCAGCAAGAGAGCCCACTCCTCCTCACGAATCGGCACAACCGAGATGCGCGATTGCCGCAGCAGAGCGATCTCGCGCAAGACGGATGCAGCCTTGATCTCCGCGAGCGTCACAGGCTGCGCGAGCGCCTTTATCGGCACCAGATCGACGCACGACCAATCCCCCTCCTCCGCCGTGGCATCCGCGTACGCCGTCGTCGCCACTTTAGCGATCCCCACGATCTCTTTGCCCGCCACGCTGTGGTAGAAAAAGACGCGGTCTCCGAGCTTCATTGCCCGCAGATTATTGCGCGCCTGATAGTTGCGGACGCCGGTCCACGAGGCACGTCCGTCCGTGACGAATTGGCTCCACGAATACGATGCGGGCTCGGACTTCACGAGCCAGTGCTGCGCGGGTTTGATCATCGGTGCGGTGTGGGCAGAAGCCGGTCGCGGCTCAAGGAAAAAGCACGCCCAGAGAAATTCTTGCGGGCGGGCGCGCGATGACGGACGACTGAATGCCTCTCCCATGTTTCAAAATCCCATCTCGTTTCTGAGCCGCGCGCTTTTTGCAGCCGCGCTTTTCTCATCGACCTCGCACGCGGCGGACACGCCGGACCGTCCGCTGCACATTCTTTTCATCGGCGACGCGAAGCCGGTGAATGCCGGGAACGACCCCGGCACCTACGCTTTTCTGCCAGGACAGACGCTCGCGAAGGAGGCGATTTATTTCGACTACGCGGCGGATGCGGCGGCCCTGACACCCGCTTATTTACAGCATGTCGACGCCGTGCTGGAGGTCGGACGCGAGATTCCTGCGGAGCAGAAAAAGGCGCTCGATGCCTTTGCTGCAGCGGGGCATGGCGTGAAAATGCTGCCGGCGACCGCGCGTGCCGACGACGCGCAACTTCGCGTCGCAGCACTCGATGCGGTCGGCCAAAAAGCGCGCACGGAATGGGAGGCGTTCATCCGCGGGCGCGCGCCGCTGACCTACCAATCAAGCCCGGATGTGGCTAATTACGAGAGGCGCCCAGCAGCGCTGCCGGTGCAGCAGGCGCTGCCCGCGCTGGAGTCGATGAAATACACGCAAGTGCCCGCGGACTTCGATCTGAAGCTCTTCGCGAGCGATCCCGATATTTTCAAACCGATCGCGATGGCGTGGGACGAGCGCGGGCGGCTGTGGATCGCGGAGACGCGCGACTACCCAAATGAAGTGCGGCCCGCGGGACAAGGCGACGACGACATTAAAATCTGCGAGGACACGGATGGCGACGGGCGCGCGGACAAGTTCACAGTCTTCGCGGATCATCTGAATATTCCAACTTCGCTGACCTTTGTGAATGGCGGGGTGATGGTCGCGCAGGCGCCGGATTTTCTCTTTTTGAAGGACACGAATGGCGACGACAAGGCGGACGTGCGGCAGGTGATTTTCCACGATGCGTGGGGCGTCAACGACACGCACGCGGGGCCGTCGAATTTGCACTACGGCTTCGACAACTGGCTCTACGGGAGCGTCGGCTACGCGGGGTTTGCGTCGAAAAGCGGGCCCGTGAATTCGTTTCGGCAGGGGCTGTTTCGCTTCCGTCCAGATGGGTCGGCGATCGAGTTTCTCGCGCAATTTTCCAACAACACCTGGGGCTTCGGATACAACGACGCGGGCGACATTTTCGGCAGCACGGCGAACAACGCGCCGAGCTTTTTCAATGGCCTGCCGCAGTCGGATTTTCCTCCCGGTGTGCGGCTGATGTCGGCGAAGCGGATCAACACGTTCGACAAGATTCATCCGAACACCGCGAACATCCGGCAGGTCGATGTCATGGGCGGCTTCACCGCGGCTGCCGGGCACATGTTCATGAACAGCGGCGCGCTGCCGGAGCGGCTGCGCGGCAAGGCCCTGGTCGCAGAGCCAACGTGCAAATTGCTGAGCATCTTCGACGTGCAGCGCGACGGCGCGGGATTCAAGTCGAACGACGGCGGGAACCTCGTGGCGAGCACGGACGAGTGCATGTCGCCGGTCGCGGCGGAGGTCGGGCCGGACGGCGCGGTGTGGGTCGCGGATTGGTATAATTTCATCATCCAGCACAATCCGACGCCGTCGCCGGAGCGCGGCGGTTACAAGGCCGAGACGGGCAAGGGCGGCGCGCACATCAATCCGAACCGCGACACCGTTCACGGCCGCATCTACCGCGTCGTATGGAAAGATGGCACCGCCTCGCAAATCAAGAGCCTGAGCGGTGCGCCGGTCGGCGACCTCGTGAAATCACTCGCGAGCGACAACCAATTCTGGCGGCTCACCGCGCAGAGGCTTTTGGTGGATCGGAAGAAGAAAGAAGCCGTGCCCGCGCTCACCGCGATGGCCACAAAAGGCAGCGACGTGGGCGCGATTCACGCGCTCTGGACGCTGAGCGGAATCGGCGCGCTCGACGCCGCAACGCACCGCGCGGCGCTGCTTTCCAAAGACCCGGAAATCCGCCGCAACGCCATCCGCGCCCTCGGCACGGACGAAGCTGCGCGGCAGCTCTATTTCAGCACGAGCGTGCTGCACGACGCCGACCTCACGACGCGGCTCGCCGCATTTGTGAAGCTCGCGGAATTTCCCACGAGCCCGGAGATCAAGACGCTTGTCTCGAAGCTCAGCACCGATGCGCAGAACAAGAGCGACGAATGGCTCGCCGAAGGCATCAACCTGCTCGCGAAAAAGCACGGCGTAGAGAGCTTTCGCGAGGGGCCAAATCTTCTCCCGAACCCCGGCTTCGAGACGACCGGCCCCGACGGTCTGCCGCAAGGCTGGGCGCGCCGCGACTACGGAAACCGCGACGCAAACAAGACAGGCAAATGGGAATCCGTCTCCGGCGCGGGCGACACCCACAGCGGCCTCCGCGCCCTGCGTTGCATCACGTATGGCGACGCCGACACCAGCATGCACGCCGACGTGACGCTCAAACCGCACACGCGCTACAAGCTCGCCGCCTGGATCAAGACCCACGCGCTGCGTGGAAAAGCGAGCCTCAACGACCACATCGGCCGCGCCGAAACCGGCAAGCTCACCGCCGCCGACAGCCCGTGGACCGAAGTCGAGACGACCTTCGACAGCGGCGACCGCACGACCGCGAGCATCAATATCCTTCACGTCGCAAAGGGCGACAGCTACTTCGACGACGTGCGCCTCTGCGAGCTGATGCCCGCGGATGCCGCAAACGCCGTCACCATCGGCGACCCGGCACGCGGCGACGCGATCTTCCACACGCATCCCCTCGCGATCTGCATCACCTGCCACGCCGTTGGCGGGAAAGGCGGCAACGTCGGCCCCGCGCTCGACGGCATCGCCAGCCGCAAAGACGAGGCTTACATCACCGAGAGCCTTCTTGAGCCAAATGCGAAACTCGCCGAGGGATTTCAAGGCCAGGTCTCGCCCATGCCGCCGATGGGTTTGATTTTGAAAGACCAAGAACTCGCCGACGTGAAGGCTTACCTCCTCACGCTGAAGGCGAAATAGTCGCGCAGGGCACGGCATCTGCGTATTCAATATTGACACCTGTCCCTACACCTCACGATTTCACTGATGACCGCCGTTTCCGCGCCTTCCGAGTCCCTTGAATCCAACGAACTCGATATCAAAAGCATCCTGCTTCTCGATGACGATGAAGATCTCGCCGACGCGCTAAAGGCGCTGCTGGAGTCTCGGAATTTTGTCGTCACGACCGTAGGCAACGGTGCCGCGGGACTGCGCGAAGTCATGTCATTCGATTTCGATGTAATCGTTTGCGACATGATGATGCCGCACATGCCGGGCGATATGTTTTTCCTCGCTGTGCAAAAGGTGAAACCAGAAATGGCAAAGCGCTTCGTTTTCATCACGGGCGAGACCGGCAATGGCAAGGTGACCGATTTTCTGAATCGCATCGACGCGATGGTGCTCTACAAGCCCGTTGCGATGGATGATCTGATCCGCAATATCTCGCTGGTGCTCAGCAAGGCGGGGTGATGGCGTGAATTGCCTGTCCAGCGACGCCAAACTTTCACTTGTGCAATCGGCGAAACGGCGCACAGTCCGCGCTCGATTGTTCAGTTTTCAGCGCGGTAGATCGTCAGTTGAGGTTCCCCTCTTCGGTGATTTGAAACCCGATTCCCGGGAACGGCTCCAGACCCGGACACTCGATTGCCCGACCCGGCATGTGTCCGCTTTATTTGAGGACAACTGCCCCTGACCCGATTTATGGCCGAAGTTGCGATTGAAACCGAAGGGAAAATTCTCGCTGTGCTCGCAGGAACGATGTTCCGCGTCGAGCTAGCGAACAAGCACGTCGTGCTCGCGCACATCTCTGGCAAGATGCGCAAACGCTTCATCCGCCTCACCACAGGCGACCGCGTGAAGCTCGAAATGTCCCCCTACGATCTCGACAAAGCCCGCATCGTTTACCGGCTCGGATAGCCGAGGCGTGGAGTTGCCTGGCTATCTCGCTGTGACTACCGGCGGGCGAGGATGATTCGGCACTTCGCCGCGTCAATTGTGACGACAAAGCGGGAGAGCAGTCCGTTGCCCAACAGGCCGGATTCGCCAGCGAATATCGGCGTGGTATGAAGGCCAACTTTCACGTCGGAAAAATGTTCGCTCCCAAGAGTCACGTCGGCACGGAATACCCGCGGGGAACCAACGCCGGCCGCGACGGATGTGCGGGCGGGTTTCCTTGCGCCGTACTCGCTTGCGACCCACTCGAGCGCGGAGTTGCAGCCGGTATCCACGCGCATCCATCCCGGCGCGCCCCCATCGACGCCGACACGGACGCAGAGACCGTCGTTGCGCCTTGCCAGCGGTAGCGTCTGACCGGATTGAGCGGAAAATTCCGCGCGGCTCAAGAGACGAAGTTTGCCGACGGCATAGTCGATTTGGACGATCCGACCGCAGAAGAAATCGGCTCCGAGCAAACCGTCGATGCGGACCCCGCAACTCCGGCTAACGGGCCCTAGATCTAGCGCAAGCATCGAATACGCGACGGGAACGCCGCCGACCATCGCTGATATTTCGTCCACACGATACGCCGTGCAAACTCCCTGAACGCCTTGCACCGTTTCGCGCCGACCGAGTTTCAAACCGGCCCGACGAGCAGCCGATAAATCCAGCACCGTAGCGCCGGCCCCCGAATCGAGCAGGAAATTCAACAGCTCGGTATGTCCCGCGAAAGCCACCTTCAGCCAGACCATCCCGGCTCGATTGCCGATGGGAATTTCAGTCGCTGCCTCACCCGCGTGGGCAAGGAACAACAGCACGAAGGCAACGAAGGAAAATCGAGCGAGGCGGCGCACACCGCGCCGAAAGCAATTGCCATGCTTTCACCCAGCAGAAGTCGCTTTTACTCTGGAATTTTCGCTCCGGAACCCCCGCCGAACTCCACACCGCTGCGCAAAGTGCGCCAGCGGTGTGTAAGTTTAACCAGCGAGCAAAACGGGCTTGGTCACCGTTTGCTGAGACTAGCAATGGGCGACTCGCTCCGCGACCTCACATCAATGAGGAGCGATTACGATCAGTCCCTGCGGTAGATGAAATTCTGATGTCCGTGATGATTTGAGATGCGGACGAGTTTCACGTCGCCGGATTCGCGGGCTTCTTCGCGCCGTCCGACGCCCGTGCCGTCGCTGTAAACGGCGACGGTGATGGCTGCTTGGTCGCGTTGAGCGTCGCGCTGCTGCATGGCGAGGCGGTTTTGCAGTTGCTGATCGTCTGCAAACGCAGCGCTGGTTCCGAGAGCCGCAATGCTCGCGACGATGAGGGAGAGTTTAGTGACTGTTTTCATTGTTGTTCTTTCATTTTGCGCGATGGAGGAATTCCGTCGCTGAAAGGTTAAACGCCGTGCGCATTCCAAACCCTCACGGTTTTTTCAGCCGCGATTTTCAAGTTGTCGCGAGGGTTTGGTCACGCGCCGGTGTTGTATGTAGCATGAAAGATTTCGAATCAGACGAGTTGGATGCGAAGCTGCGTGCTTGGAAAGTCGAGCCTCAGGTGCCTGTTTCGTTTCAACGCGAGGTCTGGCAGTGCATTGCGGCGCGGCAGGCGGCGCGCGACGAAGCGTTGTGGCCACAATTGATGCAGCGGCTTTTCACACAAATCGCGCGTCCGCGATATGCGACATCGTTGATCGCGATCAGCCTTTCGATCAGCCTCGGAGTCGCGCACGTTCATGCGCAAGACACCAAGGCGCGGATGGCGAAGCTACTGGAGTCACGATACGCCGCGTCGATTGATCCGCTGGCGATGTCTCGCTAACCACGATTTTTCGCGATGAAGAAGGGCCTGCTCATTCTGCTCCTAGTCGCGGGCACGGGCATCTCAACTTATTGCATCTACTACCACTACGCGACGGCTCCGGTAATGACGATGGTGACGCAACTTGGCGGCGAGATGGAGTGGCTGCGGCGCGAGTATCATCTTAGCGATTCGCAGTATGTTCGCATCCAGGCGATTCATCGAGATTACGCGCTGAAGTGCGACCTCATGTGTGGCAAAATCGGCATAGCAAATGCACACCTCGACCAACTCCTCCTCGCCAACAAAACCTACACACCGGAAGTGGCTGCAGGCATGAAGGAGTGCATGTCTGTGCAAGGCGAATGCCGCCAAGCCTTGCTCACCCACATCTATGCAGTCAGCGCGGAAATGTCGCCGGCAGCTGGCGCGCGTTATATCACCATGATGAAGGCGCGGATCATTGAGCCGGCGGTTGGCCGCGAGGTTGTTACTTCGGAGTCGTCAAAGTGAACGGTTCGGCCCATCTTCCAAACCACATGCCTGCTCGGCTCTCCACGGTCATCTTGCTTGTCCTGAGTTTGCTCTTCGGAGCCCATTCTCAGAGCGCGCCACTCCCTTCGAAGCCGACGATGCCCGGATGCGCTGCGATGAAGTGCATGCGCGGCTGCTGCCCCAGCACGGTGTGTTGCGAAGTAAACGAGCGGACTACCCCGCAAAAGTTGCCGATGTCGGCACACCAGCGCGACGGGCAGACGCTCGCGGCCATAGCGCACATTCTTACTTCGTGTCTCTACTTCCTGCCTCCAGTCGAGACAAAGGTCTCGCTGGCGCGGAAGGTTGCCGTGCCGCACGCGCGGGCGCGGCTGGCAGTGAGTTGCATCCAGTTGATCTGAGCCACCGGTCTCCACAGGCGAAGTGTGCCTTGCGCACATCCTCCCCCGTCGAAATCCACGCTCAGACTCATGAAGCTATCACTCACTCTCCTTTGCACATTTTCCATCCTAGTCGCCGTCCGCGCTGAATCACCGTCAGAGCGTGGCAGCACCGCTGCGCTTTCTCTGAAAGAGATCACCCGCACGGCGCTCGCTCAAAATCCTTCCATCAAGGCCGTCCGCGCCAAGTGGGAAATGATGAAGGCGCGCATCCCGCAGGCGGCCGCGTGGGAAGATCCGACTGTAGGCGTGGACTTCGAGCGCAGCGACACCACGCGGCTCAATACCTACAGCGATGCGGAGTGGATGGTGATGCAGAAGATCCCGATTGGTGGGAAAAATCGCAGCATGGCTCGCGCAGCCAGTGCGGAGGCGCTTGGCACCTTGGAAGAACTGCGCCGCCAACAGCTCGATGTCATCTCGAAAGCGCGCACGGCTTACTTCCGACTGGTCAATGCGGGAGCGCAACTCGAAGTCAATCGGCGCAACGAAACGCTGGTCGGGCAATTCCTCGACATTAGCCGGGCGAAATACGAAGTCGGCACGCAGACGCAGGCCAACGTTCTCATCGCCGAAACCGATCTCGTTCGCCTAGTCGAGAACCGCAGAGATTTGGAGCGCGACCTATCGGACGCGCAATCGGCACTCAACGTGGTGATGAATCGCCCAGCGCGTTCGGCGCTTGGACGGCCGGTGGATTTCATCGCGAAGCACGGGGACTTCTCGCCACGCGAGATCGAGTGGAAGGCATTGCGATATCGACCGGAACTCCAATTCGCCGAACAAAAGATCGCGGCCGAACAGCAGAAGGTCGAAGCGGCAAAGCGCGAGTGGATTCCCGAACCGCAACTGCGGATCGAAGCGCGTCATTTCAAAAGCGGCAGCCAGTCTTTCCGGGAATACGACACCGGCATCTTTTTCAGTATCCCGTGGGGCAACGCGCGCAAGTATGCGGCGAAGGAGCGTGAGGCGCGGAGCAGCGTAGAGATGGCGTCTCAGGATCTGGAAATGGCGCGCACAGAGACGCTCGGCCTGGTGCGCGACGCGCTCAAAAAGGTCGAGACCTTCCATCACCATATCGAGCTGTTTCGCGACCGGTTGCTGCCGACGGCGCGACAGACGGTCGAGGCGAGCCAGGCGGGCTACGAGTCGGACAAGACCGGCTTTCTCGACCTCATCACCGCGCACCGAAGCCTGCGCGACATCGAATCCACTTACTACCTGCACCTGGCCGAATACCACATCGCACTCGCGGAACTCGAAGCGGTCGTCGGCACAGACCTGCACATCTTCCCCGCAGCGGAAATCACCACTTCCCGGAGCTTCAAATGAACAGTACACTTTTCATGCGTTGGGGGCGTCTCGTGGCCCTGCTTCTCCCACTGATCGCGACGGTTGGTTGCAAGGAAGGGATGAGAAAGCCCGATCCCAACGTCGATTACTACACCTGCGCGATGCACCCATCCGTGAAATCGCACAAGCCCGACGACAAGTGCCCGATCTGCTCAATGGACCTTGTGCCGGTGATGAAAAAAGGCGCTGCCGGAGAGGCCCCACCTCAGCACGACCACGGCGGGATGGCAGCAGCGTCCGAGGGATCTGGATTGAGCGAGTTTAGCGTTCCCGTCGAACGGCAGCAGCAAATCGGCGTGCGCTACGCCGAGGCCAGACGCCAACCGCTGCATCACACGATTCGCTCGGTGGGCTCCATCGTCCCCGATCGGTCAAAGCATTGGGAGTTCGCCGCGCGAGTCGAAGGCTATGTTCAGAAACTCTATGTAACGTCGCCGGGAGAGTTGGTGGAAGAAAACCAGCCATTACTCACCATCTACAGCCCTGACTTACTCACCACCTCGCGCGAGTTCGTGAACTTGCTCGAAACGCGCGACCGCGCGGTCTCACCTGAAGCACGGCGCAGCACCGAGCGCCTCATCGAATCAGGGCGGCTTCGGCTCGGCCAATGGAACGTCACTGACAAGCAAATTGCCGAACTGGAAAAGTCGCGGAAGCCATCCGAGTTCCTCACCCTTTACTCACCCTTCAAAGGCGTCGTGGAAGACGTGCCGGTCGATCAAGGTCGCAAAGTCATGATCGGCGATCATCTCGTGGATGTAGCCGACCTGTCGGTCGTCTGGGTGTGGGCGGAGTTCTACGAAAATGAACTGCCGATGCTGCGCAAAGGTCTGAAGGTCACGATCACTTCCGACTCCTATCCCGGCGAGACCTTCGACGGCGAACTCGCGCTCATCGATCCGTTCCTAAACATGCAAATGCGCATCGGCAAGGCGCGCATTGATATCAAGAATCCCGAGCTAAAGCTCCAGCCCGGGATGTATGTGAACATCGCGCTCGGCATGGACATGGGCGAAGGGCTCACCATTCCCGCCAGCGCCATCATGCCCACGGGTTCGCGCAGCCTTGTTTTTGTGGACAAAGGCGAGGGCAAGCTGGAGCCGCGCTACGTCCAGCTCGGTCGGAAGTTTGGCGACATCTTTGAAGTGCGTGACGGGCTAAAGGACGGTGAGCGAGTGGTGACGAGCGCAAACTTCCTCATCGACGCGGAGAGCAAAGTGCAAGGCGCGGTGAAAGCATTTGACGAGCCTGAAAAGGCGAAGCCGGAGATGAGACATGAGTGAGTTATCATCAACTCCTCCGCCCACGCTCATCGAGCGGGTCATCGAAGCGAGTGCGCGCAACAAGTTCCTCGTCATCGTCTTCGCGCTCTTCGGAATCGCGGGCGGCATTTACGCGCTCCGACAGACGCCGCTCGATGCCATCCCCGATCTCAGCGATGTCCAGGTCATCGTTTATACCGATTGGGAAGGGCGCTCGCCCGACCTCGTCGAAGATCAGATCACCTATCCGATTACTACGCGCTTCATTGCTGCGCCGAAGGTTAAGTTCGTGCGCGGCGAGTCGATGTTCGGGAAGTCGTTTGTCTATGTGATCTTTGAGGATGGAACGGACATCTATTGGGCGCGCTCAAGAGTCATCGAATACCTCAGCTCCGTGCGTGGCTCTTTGCCGGAAGGAGTCAATCCTGTCATCGGACCGGACGCGACGGGCGTCGGCTGGGTCTATGAATATGCGCTCGTCGATGACACCGGGAAGAATGATCTCGCGCAGTTACGATCCTTTCAGGACTGGCATCTGCGCTATGCGCTGGAGTCGGTGAAAGGGGTGGCGGAAGTCGCGCCGGTCGGCGGTTTCGTGAAGCAATATCAGGTCGATCTCGATCCGAACAAACTCGTCGCCTACGGCATTCCGCTCGCGGACGTCATCGGTGCGATCAAGATGAGCAATGCCGATGTGGGCGGCAAAATCTTTGAGGTTGCGACGACCGAGTATTATGTCCGCGGACGCGGCTATATCAAAGGCATCGAGGACATTGAGGACATCCCGCTCAAGGTGCAAAACGGCACCCCGATTTACATCAAGAATGTCGGCGCCGTGCATCTCGGGGGTGACTTGCGGCGTGGAGTCGCGGAATTGAATGGCCAAGGTGAAACTGTCGGCGGGATCGTCGTCATGCGCTACGGCGAGAATGCGCTGACCGTCATCGACGGCATCAAAAAGAAGATCGAGGAGATCAAGTCATCCCTGCCGGAGGGCGTGCGGATCGTGCCGACTTACGATCGCAGTGAACTCATCAAGGACGCCATCCATACGCTGCGCGAGAAGCTCATCGAGGAAAGCATCGTCGTAGCGTTCGTGTGTGTTGTTTTCCTGTGGCACGTCCGCTCGGCGCTCGTCGCGATCATCACTCTACCGATCGCGATCATCCTTTCGTTCCTCCCGATGTTCGGCCTTGGTCTTACCTCGAATATCATGTCGCTCGGCGGCATCGCCATCGCCATCGGAGCCATGGTCGATGCGGCGATCATCATGGTCGAGAATGCGCACAAGGCGCTGGAGCATTTCCGAGACGAACAAGGGCGCGAGCCTGACAACCGCGAGCGCGCCCGCGTCATCATCGACGCCGCGAAAAGCGTGGGCCGACCGCTCTTCTTCTCGCTGCTCGTCATCACCGTGAGCTTCATTCCCGTCTTCTCGCTAACCGCGCAGGAAGGCCGCCTCTTCCGCCCGCTCGCTTTCACAAAGACCTTCTCGATGTTCTTCGCCGCAATGCTCGGCGTGACGCTGGTGCCCGTGCTCATGGTCTGGCTCATCCGCGGGAAGATCACGCCTGAGATAAAGAATCCGGTGAATCGATTTTTGATTTGGGCGTATCGGCCCTTCGTCAATTTCGTCCTGCATCACCGCGCGCTCACGCTCATCGGCGCATTGCTCATCCTTGCCGCCACCGTCATCCCCTACTCACGGCTCGGGAAAGAATTCATGCCGCCTCTCAACGAAGGCACGATCCTCTACATGCCTACCGCCGTGCCAGGCATGGCCATCGGCGAGGCGACGAAGATCCTGCAAATCCAGGATCGGATGCTGAAGAAGATTCCGGAGGTGACGACCGTCTTTGGTAAAGCCGGACAGTCCGAAACTCCGACCGATCCGGCGCCGCTGGCGATGTTCGAGACCGTCGTGCAACTCAAGCCCGCGAGCGAATGGCGGCCTGGACTGACGTGGGAAAAACTCATCGGGGAGATGAACGCGAACATCAAGACGCCGGGCATGGCGAATATCTTCTGGATGCCGATTCAGACGCGCACGGAGATGCTTACCACCGGCTTCCGCACCGTGCTCGGCGTGAAAGTCTTCGGCCCGGATTTGAAGGGAATCCAGAAGGTCGCCATCGACATTGAAAAGGCACTCAGCGACTTCCCCGACACGCGCAGCGTCTTCTCGGAGCGCACCACTGGCGGCTACTTCCTCGACTTCGATGTGAACCGAAAAGCCGCCGCCCGCTACGGCCTGCGCGTCGGCGACGTGAACGACATCATCGAGACAGCCATCGGTGGGAAGACCATCGCCACGACGGTGGAAGGCCGCGAGCGCTACCCGATCAGCGTCCGCTACGCGCGCGATTTCCGTGAAGACCTCGACGCGCTAAAGCGCGTGCTCGTCGCCGCGCCCGCGGCTGGGATGAACGGCAACGGCGACGAAAAGCGCGCGCCTTCCGCCATCCTCAAGGACGGCGAGCAAAGCTCGATGCCGCACATCCCGATCTCGCTCCTCGCGGACATCAACTTCAAGACCGGCCCGCCTTCCATCCGCAACGAAAACGGCCAGCTCGTCGGCTTTGTTTTCGTGGACATCACCACCAGCGACATCGCGGGCTATGTCGAGCGCGCGGCGGAACGCGTGCGAGAACGAGTGGAATTTCCACCCGGCTATTACATCCAATGGGCCGGACAGTTTGAGTATCTCAAAGCCGCAGAGAAGCGGCTCGCGATCCTGATCCCATTCACACTCGTCATCATCTTCGTGCTCATCTTCATGAATACTCAGTCGGTGACCAAGACCTTCATTGTCCTCCTCGCCGTTCCGTTCTCTTTGGTCGGCGCGTTTTGGACGGTTTACCTGCTCGGATACAACATGAGCATCGCCGTGTGGGTCGGTCTCATCGCGCTCGCGGGACTCGATGCGGAAACCGGCGTCGTCATGCTGCTCTACCTCGATCACGCATGGGAGAAATACGTCGCCGAGGGCCGCATGTGTTCGATGGCTCATCTCTACGAGGCCGTGAAAGAAGGCGCGGTGCAGCGCATCCGCCCGAAGATCATGACCGTCTGCGCGATCCTCTTTGGGCTGCTTCCGATCATGTGGAGCCCGACCACGCAGGCCGGCGCCGACGTGATGAAACGCATCGCTGCCCCGATGATCGGCGGCGTCATCACCAGTGCTATTCTCGAGCTGCTGATCTATCCGGTGATCTTCGTCATCTGGAAAAAGCGGCATCTCACGCCCGCGCTTGTGGCCGCGCCGATTTGAAGCGCAACGGCACATGAACGCCGACCGTATTCCAGCGGACGCGGATGCCGCGCTGATGGCGCGCCTGGCGGCCGGTGACGACCTCGCACTGAACGAACTCATGCAGCATTGGCAGACGCCGCTGGTGGCATTCATCCTCCGCTACGTCGGTAGCGAAGCGGAGGCTCTCGACCTCGCGCAGGAAACTTTTGTGCGCATCTACCAAAGCCGCGAGCGCTACCAGCCGACCGCAAAATTCTCGACCTGGCTTTTCACCATCGCGAGCAATCTCAGCCGCAATATGCTTCGCTGGCGGCAGCGACATCCCACGGTATCGGCCATTGCGACGGATCGGAGCGGCGAGTCCCACGACCTGCTGGAAGAGTCCACCTCCCCTGAGCGTTCGCCCGCCGATAACGCCGAGCACAATGACCTTGCGAGCGCCGTACGCGAGCACATCCTAGCTCTCCCGCACGACCTCAAGACTGCTGTGCTGCTCTTTGAATATGAGGATCTCAGTTACGAGGAAATCGCCGGCGTGCTTGGCTGCACGCCCAAGGCCGTCGAGACGCGCCTTTACCGAGCCCGCAAGAGCCTGGGCGAAAGCCTTGCGCGCTGGCAGATCCGATGAACTGGTGAGCGCGCTCCCGCGTTTTCTCAAATGACCCGAACATGAACGACACCTCACCAACTTTCACCGATCCCGTTTGCAGCATGAACGTGGACGAGGGCTCCGCCGGAGGAACCTCAGAGTTTCGCGGCACGACCTACCACTTCTGCTCCGAGCATTGCCGGGAAAAGTTCCGCGCCGATCCGGAAAGCTTCACTGAGAAGAACGAGCCGGAGGCGCATCCCGAGGGAGACTGCTGCGGCGGGCATCATCACACATCCGAGGCTACGAGCGAGGCCGCCGAGGAGAGCAAGCCGGCGAAGAAATACTTCTGCCCGATGTGCCCCGGCGTGGAGAGCGACGAGCCCGGCGAATGTCCGAAATGCGGGATGGCGCTGGAACGCAACCCGACTTGGAAGCCTGCTGGGAAGACGATCTACACCTGCCCGATGCACCCGGAGATCGAGCAGGATCATCCGGGCGATTGCCCGATTTGTGGGATGGCGCTGGAGCCGAAAGGCGGGGCCGCGAGCGGGGGAGAGGACGAGGAAAATCCCGAGTTGCGCGACATGACGCGGCGCTTTTGGGTGGCCGCACCGCTGGCGCTGATCGTGATGGGTCTGTCGATGGGCGGGATGATTCCCGGCGCGGACTTCCTGCACGGGAATATCTCGCGCTGGGCGCAGTTCGCGATCTCGAGCATCGTCGTGCTGTGGGCGGGCTGGCCGTTTTTCGAGCGCGGCTGGCGCTCAGTAAAGACGTGGCATCTCAATATGTTCACGCTCATCGCCATCGGCACCGGCGCGGCTTGGCTCTACAGCACGGTCGCGATGCTGATGCCGGCAGCGTTCCCGGATTCGTTCCGCGAGCATGGTTTCGTCGCCGTCTATTTTGAAGCGGCGGCGATGATCGTCGCGCTCGTGCTGCTCGGGCAGGTCATAGAGTTGCGCGCTCGCGCCCGCACCGGTCAGGCGATCAAGGCGCTGCTCAATCTCGCGCCGAAGACCGCACGCATCGTCCGCGACGGCGACTGCGAGGAGGAAATCCCGCTGGATCAAGTGCAGGCCGGCGACACGCTCCGCGTGCGGCCTGGCGACAGCATTCCCGTCGATGGCGAGATCGTCGAAGGCAGGAGCACGATCGACGAATCCATGCTCACCGGCGAACCCGCGCCGGTCGAGAAAAGCGCGGGCGATCCCGTGAGCGGCGGCACCTTGAACAACACCGGCAGTTTCCTCATGCGCGCCGACCGCGTGGGCGCGGACACCTTGCTCGCAAAGATTGTCGAGATGGTCGCGAGTGCGCAGCGCAGCCGCGCGCCGATCCAAAGTCTCGCGGACAAATTCGCCGCGATCTTCGTCCCCACCGTCATCGCCGTCGCGGTCATCACCTTCGGCATCTGGATGATCTTCGGCCCCGAGCCGCGATTCGCTCACGCGCTCGCGAATGCCGTCGCCGTGCTCATCATCGCCTGCCCGTGCGCGCTCGGCCTTGCCACACCCATGTCCATCATGGTCGGCGTCGGCCGCGGTGCGGGGGAGGGCGTGCTCGTGCGCGATGCCGAGGCGCTCGAGACGATGGAGAAAATCGACACCCTGGTGATCGACAAAACCGGCACCCTCACCGAGGGCAAACCACGGGTAACGGACGTCATTGTCTTCGCGAGCGGCAGTGAGGACGACGTCCTGCGCATCGCCGCGTCCGTCGAGCAGAACAGCGAACACCCCCTCGCCGCCGCCATCGTGAACGCGGCAAAGGAACGCAAACTTCAGCTCGCGAAAGTCGGCGACTTCGACTCCGTCACCGGCGGCGGCGTCACCGGCCATGTCGATGAAAAGGAAATCGTCATCGGCAAGCCCGAACTGCTCACCGAGCGCGGCATCGAGATTTCCGCCGAACAATCCGAAGCCCTCACGGGGCTTCGTCAGGAGGCCAAGACCGCCATGCTCATCGGCATCGATGGCAAAGTCGCCGGCATTATCGCCGTCGCCGACCCGATCAAATCCACCACGCCCGACGCCATCAAAGCTCTGCACGCCGCGGGTCTGAAAGTCCTCATGTTCACCGGCGACAACGCCGAGACCGCCAAAGCCGTCTCCGGCAAACTCGCCCTCGACGGCTTCGAGGCCGGCCTCAGCCCGCAGGACAAACACGACCGCATCGTTGCGCTCCGCAAAAGCGGCGCGAAGGTTGCCATGGCCGGCGACGGCATAAACGACGCCCCCGCGCTCGCTGCGGCCGATGCCGGCATCGCCATGGGCACCGGCACCGATGTCGCCATTGAGAGCGCCGGCATCACCCTCGTCAAAGGCGACCTCAACGGCATCGTCCGCGCCATCCACCTCAGCCGCGCCGTCCTGCGCAATATCCGCCAAAACCTCTTCTTCGCCTTCGCCTACAACACCGTCGGCATCCCCATCGCCGCCGGCATCCTCTACCCCTTCACCGGCCTGCTTCTCAGCCCCATCATCGCCGCCGCCGCCATGAGCCTCAGCTCCGTCTCCGTCATCACAAATGCCCTGCGCCTCCGCGCCGTCCGGCTCTGATCCTCTTCCGCCACTCGATTTGCCTTTGTAGGGTGGCCATCTGGGCCGCCTCGGTCCGGGCGGCGAAGATCGCCGCCCTACAACCCAGCGATTTGCGCTGGAAATTTTCACGCCTGCGAGTATTTGAACTCCGCGCGTCCCTTCAAAATGCCGGCGTAGCTCAGGGGTAGAGCAGCAGTTTTGTAAACTGCGGGTCGCGGGTTCGAATCCCGCCTCCGGCTCCCGCATTTTCGCGCAGGAAATGCCAGATACAGTGGATTCTAAGCATCATTGATCGAATCGTGATGCACTTCGCACGCTTTCAAGACGTTTCGCGCGGTCGTTTTCTGTCACGGTCTGTCACGCCGTTCTATCGATCACGGCGGAGTTCGCTCGATGGCCAGACGCCAGATGCCGCGGAGGTCGTGGAGGATTTCGCGGCGTGGTGGCGGATCGAGAGGAGACTGAAGCAACAGAAGCCAAAGAATGCAGTACCTTTCCGGTCGTGCTCTGCACATACGTTGCTCCCTTGCAGATCCCGCTCTCAATCTTGATGTTCTTTTCGCTCGCTGCCTTGTGTGGGCATACGAGCAGTGCCCGTGCGGAGGCTCCTCCGCCGACGGTGCGGGCCGTTTTTGAGCAGCACTGCGTGAAGTGTCACAGCGGGGAGAAGCCCAAGGGCGACATGACGCTTGAGCCGCTGCTGGAGGGGCACGGCGAACTCAAGCTGTGGCAGGACGCGCTGGAAAAAATCGAGACCGGCGAGATGCCGCCGAAGTCCAAGCCGCGCCCAGCGCCGGAGCAAAAGCGCGCCGCCGCGGATTGGCTGACGGGACTGGTGCTCGCGGAAAAGGCGGCGCATCGCGCAAAGGAAGGCCGTGTGGTGCTGCGACGGCTGAACCGGGTTGAGTATGAAAACACGCTGCGAGACTTGCTCGGCGTGGAAGTACGGGTGCGTGCGTTGTTGCCGGAGGATTCGTCCGCAGGTGGTTTCGACAATGTGGGCGAGGCGCTGCACTCCTCGTCTTTCCTGCTCGCGCGCTATCTCGATGCGGCGGCGGAAGCACTCGACCAGGCCATCGCCAGCGTGCCGCAGCCGGTAGCGAAAAAGGAGCGCATCACGCTGCGCGATGCGTATCAGTTCAAGCAGGACACCGAGCACGCGTTCCGCAAACGCGACGATGGCCGGATCACGATGTTTTCCTCGTCGCAATGGCAGGCGGCGACGCTGTTCTGGCTGGAGCGGCGCGGGCGTTACCGGTTCCGGATGTCGGTGCAGGCGGATCAGAGCGGTGGCAAGCCGGTCGTCTTCAGCGCTGACACAGGCGGCGGCAGCGATGGGCCGAAGTCGGTACTCGCGGGCTATTTCGACGCCCCTGCGGATGCGCCGAAGGTGATCGAATTCGAGGCGTTTATGGAGCCGCGGATGTCGATGACAATCCGTCCGTATGGACTCGCGGTCGCGCAGGAGATCGCCAAGGCCGGCGACAGGTGGACCGGCCCCGGACTGGCGGTGGACTGGGTGGAAATGGAAGGGCCGCTGAACGACACTTGGCCGCCCGCGAGCCACGAGCGGCTTTTTGCCGGGCTGAAACAGGCGCCCGTGAAAGTGTCCGGCGCAAACGACATTCTCGAAGTGCAGCCGAACGAATCTGCTGCCGACGCACGGCGCATCATTGCGGCTTTTGCGAGGCGGGCTTTTCGGCGACCTGTGAGCGACGAGGAACTTGCGCCGTTCACGGCGCTGGTGGCGAAGCGTCAGGCGGATGGCTCGACATTCGAGCAGGCGGTGCGCGCGGGGCTCGCGGCGGTCATGACCTCACCGGAGTTCCTCTTCCTCTGCGAGACGCCCGGACGGCTCGACGACTTCGCGGTCGCGAGCAGGCTGTCGTATTTTCTGTGGAGTTCCATGCCGGATGAGGAGCTGCTGTCGCTCGCGGAAAAGGGAAAGCTGCACGACCCGGCAACGCTGCGCGCGCAGGTGGACCGGCTGTTGCAAAGCCCGAAGGCCGCAGCCTTCACCGAGAACTTCACCGGACAGTGGCTGCGGCTGCGCGAGATCGATTTCACCGAGCCGAGCGGCCAGCTTTACCCTGAGTTCGACGACATGCTGAAGGCCTCGATGGTTCGGGAGGCGCGGCTGTTCTTCGACGAGTTGCTCCGCCGCGATTTGCCGGTCACCAATTTCCTCGCGTCGGATTTCTCGATGCTCAACGGCCGACTCGCCAGGCACTACGGCATCCCCGGCGTGGACGGCTGGACGTTCCAGCGCGTAAGCCTCCCGCTCGAAAGCCACCGCGGCGGTCTGCTCACCATGGCGGCGGTTTTGAAAGTCACCGCCAACGGCACGAATACCTCGCCCGTGATGCGCGGCGCGTGGGTCCTCGACCGCATCTTCGGCAGGCCGCCGAAACCACCACCGCCAGACGCGGGTAGCATCGAGCCCGACATCCGCGGCGCCACGACGATTCGCGAGCAGCTCGCCAAGCACCGCCGCGTCGAATCCTGCGCGAGCTGCCACTCCAAGATCGACCCTCCGGGTTTCGCGCTGGAGAACTTCGACGTCATCGGCGGCTGGCGCGAATTCTACCGCAGCACCGGCAACGGCAAGCCCGTGGAGATCGATGGAAAGAAGATGCGCTACCTGCAGGGGCCGCCGGTGGACGCGACCGGCGAGATGCCCGACGGGCGGAAGTTTTCCGACGTCGATGGACTCAAAAAGCTCCTCCTCGCCGACACCGACACTTTCGCCCGCGCGCTCACGATCCGCCTGCTCACCTACGGCACCGGCGGACTCGTCGAGGCCACCGACCAGCGCGAAGTCAGCGCCATCCTCGACAAGGCGAAATCCGCGCAATGGGGCTTCCGCTCCCTCCTCCACGAAATCGTCCAGAGCCGTCTCTTCCTCGAAAAGTAAATCCCCATGAACACTCCCCTCACCCGCCGCCACTTCCTCCGCTCCGCCGGCATCCTCCTGGCGCTGCCCACGCTCGAGTCCCTGCAGTCCCGCGCATTCGCCGCCGGCAATACGCCGCCGCCGCGCCGCATGGTCTGCATTTGCGCCCCGCTCGGGCTGCACGCGCCCGATTTTTTCCCGGAGAAAATGGGCCGCGACTACCAGCCCTCCATGTATCTCGAAACGCTCGGCGACCTCCGCCGGGACTGCACCGTCATCTCCGGGCTCGCGCACCCGGGCATTGGCTCCACGCACGACTCGCAGGACAGCTTCCTCACCGCCGCGCTGCACCCGGAGAACCGCGCGGGCTTTCGCAACAGCATCTCACTCGACCAGCTTGCAGCGGAGAAAATCGGCGACCGCACCCGCTTCGCCAGCATCGCGCTCGCGGCGGAGGGGTCCAGTCTTTCGTGGACGCGCAGCGGCGCGATGGTGCCCGCGGACGTGTTTCCCGCGTCCGTGTTCGCGCGGCTTTTCCTCCAGGGCAAACCGGACGAAGTCCAGAAGCAGGCGCGCCGGCTGGAGGACGGCCTCAGCATTCTCGACACCGTCCGCGACCAGGCGAAGCGGCTCGACTCCACCCTCGGCACGCGCGACCGCGAGAAGATCGACGAGTATTTCACCAGCGTGCGCGAGCTCGAGCAACGCATGGCCGTCGCGCGCGAATGGTCCACGAAACCCAAGCCCCACGTCGATGTCCCGCCGATCCAGAACAACACCAACCCCGCCGACCTGATCGGCAAGACGCGGCTCATGCTCGAGCTCATCCACCTCGCCATCCAGACCGACTCCACGCGGCTCATCACCCTGCTCCTGCTCGGCACCAGCCAGGTGCCGCCCATCGAGGGCGTCACGCAGGGCCACCACGACCTTTCACACCACGGCCAGGACCCCGGGAAAATCGCGCAGCTCCGCAGGGTCGAGCTCGAGTTGGTAAAAGCGCACGGCGAATTCCTCACGAAACTCAAGCAAACCCGCGAGCAGGACGGCTCCCTGCTCGACCACTCCATGATCCTTTTCGGAAGCAACCTCGGCAACGCCTCCAACCACTCCACGAAGAACCTCCCCTTCCTCCTCGCCGGCGGCGGCTTCAAGCACGGCCAGCACCTCGCCTTCAACGCCGACGAACCCCCGCCCGTCTCAAATCTCTACGTCAGCATGCTCCAGCGCCTCGGCATCGAGACCGACAAATTCGCCACCAGCACCGGCACCCTCAGCGGCCTGGACGCGGCCTAGCCGAATCCGAGCGGGGGCAGCCCCTCCCGGCGCATCCCCGCTCCAGCCGCCGCCGTCTCACGGTGGGAAAAAATAGCGCCGCCACGATACTCACCATTGCGCCGAATTGGCTCGAATCGCGGCTGTTCCCCGCGTGCGCACAGCACCTGCCGGCTGACCGAGGCAAAACGTCCCTCCGAGCAGCATGTCCGCGCGTAAGTCGTTGATCTAAGATGGATTGCAGAAAAATAATCGATGACCTACCACCCTCCACCGACACCTCACCAGCCTCCACCGACACCCTCCCACCCATTACCGACGCCTTACCAACCAGCATCGACGCCCTACCACCGGCCACCAGCGCCAGCCCAAATGCCACCGTGCTTCGGCTTCTCCAGAGCGAGCGTCATCTCGGAGGGTTGTGCGAATCGGGCACGGGCGGGTCTTAGAAGCCGTGCACCGGTTGATGCTGGGCTATTGTTTCCGCTTTCGGGGCGCGCTTGTAAGTCGCGTCGAGTGCCACGGCGGGCGGGCCCTGGACCTGCCGGCCATCGAGGAGGTGCTCCACGGTGAAAAATCTGCAGCCGCGGATACTGCCGGTTCTGCTTGCTCTCGTAAAAGCCCGCGTCCGCGTCCAAAGGACTTGATTCGGCTAACCGCCGCCATGCCGTCCTTTTCCTGAAAGAGAAGGCGTTGTAGGTCTGCGCCTATCTATTGAATGGCGGATCGATAGACCAGATCCACGGAGGCGTCCGGGAGGTAGCGGCGGAGGATGTCGAGATTGTCGCCGCAGTAGAGGGTGCCCATGGCGCGACTTTGCCAACCGCCCCCCGCCCCGACAAGCGCGCGGCTGCCCGTGGCGGGGCGCCGGGCTTGTTTATTTCGTTGCAGCCCTGCGCTGGGTCGGATGCACTGGCCGCCGCTTCGAGTCCAGGTCTCACAACCACTCCTCTACTTCGACCCAATATGTTCCGAGCCATCAAACGTCTCTTCATTTACCTCGGCTTGCTCGCGGAGAAAGCCACCGAGAACGACGCGATCAATCAAGCCGTCGTCGAGCGCGGCATCCGCGATGCGAAAGCCAAGGCGGACAAGGCGCACTACGCCAACGGGCAGCTCGCTAGCCAGATCGCGCTGCTCAAGGATCAGGTGAAACGCCAGACGCGGCAGCGCGAGGAATTGGCCGGGATGCTGCAAGCCGCCGCCGCCGCGAATGACGACGCGAACGGCGCGCATTACGCCGAGGAACTCGCGACGATGGACACCGACATCGCGGACAACGAAGCGCAGCTCAAGAGCCTCGAAGAACTCTACGAGCAGAACACGCAGGTCATCGCGCAGAGCCTCCGGGAGATTCAGAAATTCCAGCGCGAATTCGAGACGGTGAAGGCGAAGGTCGCGGTCGGGCGTTCGCTCGAAAATCTCGCGGGGCTGATGAAAGGCTCGATCGTGGAGTTGCAAGGGATGATGGGCAGCGAGCTTTCGCAATCGATGCAGCAGCTCCGCCAGAGCGCCTCGGTCGGCGAGGGTCAGATGCGCGCGACTTTCGATCTGGCAAAGGAAATGGGCTCGAACGTGCAGCGTCAGCAGGAGATGAAAAAGGCCCGCGGCGCCGCGCTCTTCCAGGAATACAAAAAGAAGATGGGCATGGTGCAGAGCGACACCGCAGCAGCGCCCGCGCAGCCTGCGCCCGCCACTGAGCAACGGCAGAAGATCGCCGAATAACGCCACCCTTCTCGCCCGCTAAAAACCCTACCAACTCCACACTGCCATGACCTCACTCGGTAAGTTTGTTCTCACGCTGCTCGTCCTCGCCGCGGTCGGATTCGGCATCTTCCGCTGGTGGGATAAAATCGCGCCCGCCTCCGATCCGCACGCCACTTCGATCAACACCGCTGCGGTAAAAGAAGAACTCGCGAAGAAGCCCGACGCAAACCCGGACGTGACGAGCAAATTGCTCGCGGGCGACAAAGCCGTCTCGCTGGTCGATGGCTCGGCGATCCCGGCCGTTGCAGGCGTGAGCGACTACGACAAGACGATGAAGGACGGCAAATTCGTCGTCGAATTTCCGATCAACGTCTGGCCCGGCTGGGCGCCGATCATCGTCGCGAATAACGGCATGGAGCCGAACGAAGGGAGCGTCTTTTTCAAGAAATACGGCTTCTACGTGAAACTCTCGATCGTCGATGACCCGGTGAAGGCGCGCGATCTTTTCGCGAGCGGACACAGCCACGTTTTGTGGGGCACGCTCGACATGATGTCGCTCTTCGCGTCGGAGCTGGCGAAGGATTCGCGCACCGTCCCGGTGGTCTGCCAGCAGATCGACTGGTCCGCCGGCGGCGACGGCATCGTGGCGCGCAACGACATTCGCTCGATCAATGATTTCCACGCGAAGAACGGCAAGCGCCGCAAGGTCGTCCTCGCGCAAAATTCTCCGAGCCACTACTTCATCATGTCGCTGCTCATCGACGCCGGGATCGATCCGGCGGAGGTCGATTTCCGCTGGGCGGGCGACGCGCCGGCGGCGGCGAAAATCTTCGTGCAGGACAAATCCTTCGACGCGTTCGTCGGCTGGTCGCCCGACATTTACACCGTCTCCGATTCGGTGAAAGACACGCGCCTCGTGCTCAGCACCGGCAGCGCGAACCGCCTCATCGCCGATGTGTGGGCGGTGCGGAACGACTTTTACCGCGACCATCCGGACATCGTCGGCAACCTCGCGCGCGGCATTTTCACGGGCATGGACATGGTGCGGAAGGACGTGCCCGGCGCGGCGAAATTGCTCTCCGCGGCGTTCAGCATTCCCGTCGAAGATTGCACGAACATGATCGGCAAGGACGGCGGCGTGGCGACTGGCGACGCGCATCTCACTAACTACCGCGAGAACGTGAATTTCTTCCTCGACCCGTCGAATCCGTCGAATTTTGAAGTCGTCTGGAATCGCGCGACGACGATCTACAAATCGCTCGGCGCGATCACCAATCCCGTCGCCGCCGCGAAAGTGAAAGCCGCGCAGCTCCTCGCGAAGATGTCCGAGGAATACAAGGACGTGCGCGACATGTCGCAGGCGACGTTCCGCCCCGGCGCAATCTTCAAAAGCGCGGAAGCCGAGAGCGGCGAGATCCTGACCAAGTCGGTGATCATCACCTTCCCGCCGAACAAGACGACCATCGACGCCGCCTACGACGCCGGAATCCCGCAGGTGATGGAGGAAATCGGGAAGCTCGCGGGTGCCTTTGGGAATGCCTACATCGTCGTCGAGGGCAACACCGACGCGACGCGCAAAGGCATCGTGCCGCCGGACCTCGTGCGGCAGCTCAGCTACGATCGCGCGGACTCTGTGCGCCGCGCGATTTTGGAGAAATACAAATTCGATCCGAACAAGTTCAAAGTCATCGGCAACGGCTGGGACAATCCGGTTCAAGGAATGACCGACGCGAGCAACCTCGAGCACAACAAGAAGAACCGCCGCGTCGAGGTGAAGGTCTTCCCTCTCGAGAAAGAGTAGCGCTCACCGGGTTTTCACCCCCCGATGACCGGCTTCTTCATCTTCGCGATTAGCTTCGCGCTGCTGCTCACCGCCGTCGTCCGCTTCGGCCGGCTTTCCGTGCGCCGCGAACTCTCGAACACCGTAGGCACGGTGCTCACGATTTCCTTTATCGCGCTCGTCTTCCTCGCGTGGTGGGCATGCACGCGGGGCGCGCGCATCGAGGACCGCGTCCTCTCGCCGATCATCCTGCCCAGCCCGATGGAAGTGCTTCACGCCTTTCCGAAACTGCACTTCGAGCAGGAGCTTGTCCGCAGCGCGCTGCGCTCGTTTCAGCGCGTGACCATCGGCTTCACGCTCGCCGCGATCGTGGCCGTGCCGCTGGGTGTTTACATGGCCAGCTTCGCGACGATCTCCGCGTTTTTCCGCCCGCTCGCTCTCGTCGGCGGATACGTCCCGATCGTCGTATTCATCCCGCTCACGCTCGCGTGGTTCGGGCTCGGCGAAGCGCAGAAAATCGGCTTCCTTTTCATCGGCTGTTTCGTCGCGCTACTGCCGCTCGTCATCCGCGCCATCGGCGACGTTCCGCGCGCGTTTCTGGATGTCGCCGTGACGAAAGGCGCGACGCAATGGCAGCTCGTCCGCCACGTTTTGTTCCCCGTCGCGCAGGCGGAGATTTGGGAGAATCTGCGCGCCGTCTATGGCGTCGGCTGGGGCTGGATCATCCTCGCCGAAGTCGTCAACGCGCAGACCGGACTCGGATACCTCATCTCCGTCTCCGAGCGCCGTGGGCACACCAACGCCATCTTCGCGATCATCGTCGTCATCGTCACCATCGCCGTTGCTTGCGACCAGCTCTGGCGTCTCGGTGCGCGCCTCCTTTTCCCGTACAAATTTCGCGCCTGACCGATGCCCGACGACGCCCCCAAACCAAGCGCCGAAGCCGTTCCGGCGCACCCGACCACGATCACGCCCGCCGAGATCGGTCACGCCGAGCACCCGAATCCCGCCGCGGAAATCGGCCTCCCCGAGGTCGTCACTTTCCGCAGCGTCACGAAGACTTTCGGCGAAGGCGCCGACGCCAAAGTCGCGGTCCAGGACGTCTCCTTCATCGTCCACGACCTGCCAGGAATCGGCGAACTCGTCTGCATCGTCGGCCCGTCAGGTTGCGGAAAGTCCACCGTCCTTCGCCTCATCGCCGGCCTGCAGCCGCAGTTCCCTCCCACCAGTGGCGAAGCCCTCGTCTTCGGCAAACCCATCGCCGGCCCGAGCGCCGATCGCGGCGTCGTCGATCAAAAATATTCGCTGCTGCCGCACCTCACCGTCGCAGAAAATATCGCCTTCGGGCTGCGCCTCCGCGGCACGCCGGCCAAGGAACGGCGGGCCCTCGCGAACGAGTGGGCCAAGAAAGTCGGCCTCGAAAACTGCGAGCAGAAATATCCCTCCGAGCTTTCCGGCGGCATGCAGCAGCGCGTCGCCATCGCCGCCACGCTCATCCTGCGCCCGCGCATCCTCCTGATGGATGAACCCTTCGGCGCGCTCGATCCGAAGACCCGTCTCCGCATGCAGGAACTTCTCGTCGAGCTCTGGAAAGAGCAGGACAGCACCGTCTTTTTCGTCACGCATTCCGTGGAGGAAGCGGTCTATCTCGGCGATCGCGTCTTCCGCATGGCTGCCAATCCCGGACGGCTCGTCGAGGAGTTGAAAGTCGAGCGCCCCGACGAGTCCCTCGAAGACATGCGGCAGCGCCCGTGGTTCGGCGAACTCACCCAAGAGCTCCTTCGTCGCCTCGAACAAGACGCGCTCGCGTCGGGAGCCTTGCGTGGATCGCGGAAGGTGCCGCATCTTCACGCGCGCTGATGGATCACGACGAGCCGAGTTATCACCTCGAGTTTTTGAAAAGCCGCCTGCACGGCTGGGTCGGCTTGCTCACTCTCGGCACGGGCTTCGTCACTGGCCACGCGCTGCCGCTGATCGTCGGCGCGACAGCCTACTCGCTCGCGTGGATTTATCTGCCGGACCTGCCGTTCTTCCGCGGCTCTGTGGATCGTCGCCGAGCCGAAGCGCGCGCGGCGGAGGAGCAGGCGAAAGTCATGGAATTCACACGCCGCCGGGACGCCGTTCTCGGCGCCCTCGCGCCCGAGCGCCTCGCCCGCTACCAGGCGCTCGCCGAAGTCTGCCAGAGCATCGAAGCCGCCAGTGCCGAGACCGCGCCCGCCGATGCGGACCCGCGTCTCCGCAAGCTCGACGAGCTGATGTGGACTTATCTCCGGCTCCTCTCGATCGAGGAATCGCTCGAGCGTTTCGTCGAAACCGAACGCCGCGAACGCGTCCCGGAACTGACCAAACAAGCCGAGGCCGAAGTCACGCAACTCGGCACCGAACTCGAAGCCGCCAAAGCCGCCGGCGAAAAGAACATCGACGGCCGCCAGCGCTTCCTCGCCTCTCGGATGGAGCGCCTCGACGTTCTCCACAAGCGCCTCGAACGCTCGGTGCAGGCGCAGGAAAATCTCGCTCTCGTCGTCGCCGAGGAAGAGCGCCTCGACCAGCAGATCAAGCTCATCCGCGCCGACGCCGTCGCCTCGCGCAATGCCGGCGCGCTCACGGCGCGCATCGATGCCACCGTCCAGAATCTCGACGAGACGAACAAGTGGCTCTCGCAGATGGACGAGTTCAAAGACCTCGTCGGCGACATGCCAGCGACCGACCTGCGCGTCGGCTTCCGACCCGTCACCCTCCCGCCGCCAATCACCGGCGCCCGCCCGGCCACACCCCGCCGCAATCGCACGCCCGCTTCGTAGCGCGGGCTGGCAGCACGCGCCACGGCAGGCTAGAAGCCTTGATACATGACCGACTCCCCTCCCCGTCTTCCCCTTCGCGGGTGGGCGCTCGAACTCGCGCGCCGCTGGAATTCCGCGAGCTACTCCCTCTTCATCCTCCACGGCAATATCTTCGACGTCTTCCCCGTGCAGGACGGCGCGGATCTCGCCTACGTTTCGCTCAAGAGCTTCCTCGCGCGCCGCATTTTTCCCGACCGCGCCTTCCTCCTTTTCTACGACATCAGCGAGGGCCTCACCTTCTCCACCGCCGAGATGCAGCGGCGGTTCTTCGAGTGGCTCGAGGTCTTCGATTCGGTGGAAAGCACCAGCTTCCGCGTGCAGGGTCCGCCCCGCGAATTCACGCGCCTCGCGCCGCTGCTGCGACGCTTCTTTCTCCACGCCGCGGAGAGCAGCGGCAGCGTCACACTCGTCGTCGATTTTCCCGAAAAGATCATCCCCGAGTCACCTGATTCCGGCTCGAGCGCGGAGGAGCGCATCGCCCTCGTCACGCTCTTGAAATGGGCCGGCTCCACCGAGCTCCGCCAGCACGATGTCGGCGTGCTGCTCGTCACCGAAAGCGCTGCCAAACTCGCCGGCGACCTCCTGCAAAATCCGCACACCGCACAGATCAAGATTGAGCTGCCCGGCGCGGAGGAACGCCTTCGCTTTCTCGAATCGAAGACGCTCGGCGAAGTCGCCCATGGTTCGCCGATCAAGGACTGGAGCGACTTCCCGGCCGACGAACTCGCCAATCGCCTCTCCGGGTTGAACCTCACGCGCATCCAGCACCTCCTCGCGGAAGCCGTCCGCAACGGCGCTCGCGTCACCGCCGATCACGTCGGCCGCGGGAAGAAACGCCTCATCGAGGAATACTGCCAGGGCCTCGTCCGCTTCAAGAATCCCAAGCCCGGCATGAACCTTGACGCCGTCGCAGGCCACAAGCCCGCGAAGGCCCGCCTGCGCGAACTCGCGTGGCTCATCGCCAACGGCAAACGCGACGTGCTCGAGCGCGGCGTCCTGCTTCCCGGCCGCGTCGGCGTCGGCAAATCCTTCCTCGTCGATTGCTTCGCCAGCGAGTGCGGCCTGCCGATGATGGAGCTCGGCGAGTTCCGCTCGAAATGTGTCGGCGACACCGAGCTGCAGCAGGGGCGCATCCTCATGACGATTCGCGCGCTCGGCCCCGTCATCGTCGTCGTGGACGAGGCCGACGCCGTCTTCGGCACGCGCGAGGGCGACGGCGACAGCGGGGTCTCGGGGCGCGTCTTCGCCGCCTTCGCCGCGCATCTCGGCGACGCCACGCTGCGCGGTCGCGAGCTGTGGATCGCCATGACCTCGCGCCCTGACCTGCTCGCGATCGATATGAAACGACAGGGCCGCTTCGGCCTCTGCATCCCGCTCTTTCCCGCGCAGGGCCCCGACGACGTCGTCGAGCAATTCACCGCCATCTCTGCTTTCAAAAAGATCACCCTCACCGATCCGATGCTCGCCTTCATCCGCGAGACGCTCGGCGCGCGGCCCCTCACTGGCAGCGACGTGGATGCCATCCTCACCCGGGCCAAGGAACGCGCCGTCCTTGCCGGCAGGGATGCCACCTTGGAAGTCCCCGACCTCGAGACCGCCGTCAATTCCTTCATCGACCCACTCGACCCCCAGCTCTTGGAACTCCAGGAACTCGCCGCCATCCTCGCCTGCTCCGACCGCCGCTACCTCCCCGACGCCATCCGCGACGCCGACCGCACCGCCTTGGCAGAGCACCTCCGCACCCTGAAGGCGCACCTCCGCGCGCGTTAGAACTCTAGTTACAGCTCCGACAGCATTCCTATTATTACGTGCTCATACCTTACAGCGTCAATACGCTAACCATTCGTTCCCCTTGGGCTAATCTGAGTCTTCTGGCACTCAATCTCGTCTGCTTTGGGTTTCTCCTAGCTGGTGCAATTCCTGATGAATGGGTGGAAAAGCTCGTCCTCTTCGATTGGTCCCCGCTCGGGCTTATCGGTCACCAGTTTCTCCATGTCGGCTTCGGTCATCTCATTGGAAATATAATCTTCCTTTGGGTCTTCGGTAATGCCTTGAACGGCGTCATGCATCACTGTGAATACCTCCTTGCTTACCTCGGTTGCGGACTCTTCGCCGCGGTCGTTCATCTTCTCGTCGATGGCTCTCCCGCCGTCGGCGCAAGCGGCGCCATCTCCGGCCTTCTTGGCCTTTACCTCGCCGTTTATCCAAAGAACGAGATCACTTGCTTTTACTGGTTCTTCCGTCCCGGCAGCTTTGAGATCAAGGGCTACATCCTGATCATCGGATGGTTTGCGTGGGATCTTTACACCGCCATCCATGGCTCCGATGACATTGCCGCGTGGGCCCACGTCGGGGGCACTCTCGCCGGCTTCGGCATTGGCATCTTCCTCCTTAAACTCCAGCGCATCTACCTCGGCGAATACGACAACCCAAGCATTCTCAACCTCCTTCCGTCTCGCGCCCCGGCCGCATGACGATGCTGACGCTCCTTCTTCGCCGCATCGCGGTAAAATAATATCAGTCCTCGCGATTTGGCACGGCTTGGTCGCTGAGTTGCATTTTGATCTCGTAGCGGGCGGCGCAGAGGCAGCCGCCGAGGATGATGATGGCGCCGGAGAGGTAGATCCACATGAGGAGCGCGATGACGCTGCCAAAGGTGCCGTAGAGTTTGTTGAAGTTTGCGAAATTCTGGATGTAGAGCGCGAAGCCCCACTGCACGAGGCCGAGGCCGACGGTCACAATGAGCGAGGCGAGCCAGACCTCGCGGAATGTCGTGCGGCGGCGCGGCGCATATTTATAAAACATGGTGAAGCCGTAGTAGAGCACCACTGGAGAGACGAGCAGCCGCAGGATGCGGAATACCTCCGCCATCCATTTGAAGTCGAGCCCGACCTGCCAGGAGTTTTTCCAGTAGAGGTCGCGGATTTGATCGACCACCGCCGGGAGCACGATGCCGAAGAAGAGGGCGCTCGCGAGGATGGCGACCATGAGGAGGTTTTTAATCGGGAGGCGCCACCAAGAGTATTCCTTCGTCCCCCACGCGCGGTTCACACCGTGGACGAGGCTCTGGAAAAAGCGGAGGGAGCTCCAGGCGAGGACGCCGAATGCAATAAAGCCGGCCTGGCTGCGGGATTTCAGGGCGCCATTGATCGTGCTGACGAGGGACTCGCCGACTTCCACGCTGTCGGGGAGGTAGTGGGTCAGCTGCTCGGTGATCGTGTCGGAGGCGGCCTGCTGATTTCCGAGGAACATGGAGCCGAGAGTGATGAGGAGCACGAGCAGCGGGAAGAGCGCGAAGAAGGCGTAGTAGGCGAACGATGCGGCGCGCTGTTCGCCGTCGGTCTCGTCGTATTTCCTGATCGCGCGCCAGAGCACGGCCCACGTGTTTTTGGCAAACGCGCGCAGGGGCGGCGGGATGCGATTCAGGGCGTTCATCGGTGCGACCGTAGGCAGCGTGCCCGACGCTGCCAATGTTGCAGGCGTGCCGGGAGCGATTAGCCTACGCCGCCAATGCCGGACACCGCGGAGCCCGCTCCCACTCCCCAACCACCGAAACCGCACCGCCGCTGGCTGCGGCGCACGCTGTGGTCGCTGCTCGCGATTTTCCTCCTCGTCGCGATTTTTCATCGTCCGCTTTTCCACGCCGTCGTGCGGCTCGTGGTCATCAAAGTCGCGGCACGGCAGCACCTCACGGTCGATCTGCATTTCTCCGGCAGCATCTTTACGAATCTCGCAGTCGATGGGGTCCGCGCGCGTCCAAATGGCAGCGGGCCGTCGCCGGTGGATCGCATCGACATCGAGCATATCCGGCTCGACTACAGCCTCATCGCGCTGGCCAAGAAAGGCGTCGGGGAATTTCTGCAGAGCTACGAAATCAAAAACGCCGATCTCGTTTTCACGGCCCAGCCCAGCAAGGACGAGAAGGAGAAAGCGCAGAAGAAATCGCTCGCGCAGGACCTGAACAACCTCCTCGCGCAGCCCGCCGCTTACGCCGACCGCGTGCGCATCGACAACTTCAACATCATCCTCCACTCCGCAAAGGGCGACATCGCGGTGAAGGGCATCGACATCCTGCTCGACCCGGAGAAGACGGGCTTTTTCAAAGTGGCGCGCGTGGAGGTGCCGGGGGTGCCGGTGTGGGAAAATCTCGCCGCGGAGACGAGCTACGTTGGGCGGAATCTTTACATCCGCGGGCTCCAGCTCGCGCCGGAGGTCGTGCTGGATGAGGTGAATTTCGACGCGTCGCAGCGCGCGCAAAACAAGGGGAGCACCTCGCTGCACGCGCATGTCTTCGGCGGCACGCTGGCGCTCGCGTTGTCCGGCTCCGAGCTGAAAAAGAAGGGCAAAAATCTCGACCGGAGCTACGACACGCACCTGACCGTGGAAGCTGCGGATATGTCGGTCGCGGATGCTGCGGCGTATTTCAAAACGCCGCCGGTGCCGGTGGAAAAGCTGGCGAAATTGTCGGTGAGTTTCGCCGGTGAACCGGAGTCGCCGAAGACGTGGGATGGCGGAGCGACTGTGCGCGTCGAGGGCATCAAGGCGGGGCCGCTACTGGTCGATTCGTTCTCGACGAATGCGACTTTCAAGAACGGAAAAGCCGAGCTGACGGCGGGCAATGTGACGATCGGGAGGAACACGGTCGCGCTCACCGCGACCGCCGCGCTGCCGGAGTCGGTGAACGACTTTCCGCAGAGCGGGGTGGAGGCAAATGTGAAGGTCGACGCGCCCGATCTCGCCGCGCTGACGGGCACAATGCCGGAGCCGCTCGCGGGCTCGGCGACTGGCGATGGGAAAGTTTCCTACGAGAAAAAGCACGTCACCGCGGACATCTCGCTCGCAGCGAAGGGCGTCGAGAACAAGCAGCTCGGCGTGGGCACGGCGGCGGTGCATTTCGACGGCTCGACGACGCTCGGTGAGGCGGCGAACGACGCGATCAAGAACCTCGACGGGCACATCACTGCCGACCTGTCGAAGCTGCGCTTTCAGACATTCAACGCCGACTCCGCGAGCCTCGACGTCCTCGCGCACGAGAGCGTCGTCACTTTGAAAAAGGTCGCGCTCCTGCGGTCGGAAAACTCCGTGTGGGCGAGCGGCACGTATCGCGTGCCGGAGGATTTGAGCAAGGCCGCGGCGGCACCGGTTGATGCACAGTTTTCGATCAAGGTGCCGAAGCTCGAGGACTTCGGAATCGCGGTGAAAGACAAGACCGTGAGCGGGCATCTCGACGGCGACGGCGCGGTGAAGATGGTGGATGGAAATCCGAGCGGAAATGTGCGGGTCGAGGGCGGGGATTTTACGATCGGCGACTTCAAGACGGGGCCGCTCGTGATCAAGGCTGCGGTCGCGGACAACGTGGCGACGATCGAGCAGATCACGCTGAATTTCAGCCCGACGGCGACCATCGCGGTGTCGGGAAAGGCGGGCGTGAAGGCTCCGTTTTTGTATGAAGGCGGCGCGGCGGTGAGCATCGAGAACCTCTCGGTTTTCCAGCCGCTGCTCGACGTCTTCGGGATCAAGGAACCAGTGAAAGGTGCGGTGCAAATCGACTGGAACGGAAAAGGCGAAGCGCCGGAGAACAAGGATGCCACACCATCCGCGGACCACAGCGGCGACGTGAGCATCGCGGTGACGAAGGCCGGTTACGGAAAGTTCGACCTGAACGAGTTCAAACTCGCGGGCATTTACGGGCCGGGCTTCGCGCAGTCGTCGGAGTTCAAAGTTGTGGTCGGCCCGACGAACTTCAACGCGGCGCTGGAGCTAAAGGAAGGGAAGCTGCGGCTGCGCGACATCGCGCTCGCGCAAGGCACGCTCACGGTGCTCACCGGCTTCATCATCGTGCCGATCGACCTGAACAATCTCTCGCAGCCCGTGCCGCTCGATCAGCGGCTCGCAGTGAACGTGAACACGAAAGATTTGGACATCGAGCAACTGCTCAAGAGCTTCGGCCAGACCGCACCGGTTAGCGGCGTGGTGACGGCAAATTTCCTCGCGGGCGGCACGGCGCTCCAGCCAACGGCGCACGTCAAAATCACGGGGCGCAAATTGAAGTCGAGCGCAGCACCGCAGTTCGACGCGGCGGAACTCGATCTCGCGCTCCACTACTCGCAAAAGGAACTCACGCTCGACACGACCGTGCGCCAGCCGCTCATCCAGCCGCTCACGATCAAGGGCCGCGTCCCGCTCGACATCGAAGCCGTCGTGGAGGCAAAGAAGATCGACCCAAATCTGCCGATCGACGTGAGCGTGAAGCTGCCGCCGACCTCCCTGGCAGTCGTGCCGAAACTCGCGCCAGCGGTGCGCCGGATCGATGGAAATGTAAGCATCGATGTCCACGCCGGGGGCACCGTTGGGAAGCCGGAATTGAGCGGCTCCGCGAACGTGAAAATCACGTCTGCGCGGCTCGCGAATGAAGCCGTGCCCGCCATCGGAGGGTTTCAGGCGGACCTCGGATTCGCGGCAGACACGCTCACTTTCAAGACCTTCCGCGGTGAGATCGGTGGCGGCACTTTCAATCTCGGCGGCACGCTGAAATTTCCAAAAATCGCCGAGCCCGACTTCGACCTGAAGCTGACCGCGAAAGACGTGCTCGCGGTGCGCAATGACTCGGTGACAGTGCGCGCCGACACCGATTTGAAACTCGTCGGCCCACTCGCGGCGGCGACGGCAAGCGGCACCGTCTTCATCACGAACAGCAAGTTCTTCCGCGACATCGACATCCTGCCGATCAGCCTGCCCGGACGTCCGAAGCCGAAGCTCAATCCGCGCTCCGCCCCGAGCGGCAAAAACATCTCTTTCGACAAGCCGCCGCTGCGCGACTGGAAGTTCGACATCGATATTAAGACGAAGAATAACGACCCATTTCGCATCCGCGGAAATCTCGCCAACGGCGCTGCCGCGGTGGATCTAAAATTCGCGGGAACCGGCCTGGAGCCTTACTTGGAGGGCAGCGTGCGGGTGGACGATTTCGTAGCGTCGTTGCCGTTTAGCAAACTCACGGTCACGCGCGGCTTCATCTATTTTAAAAAGGACGCGCCGTTCGAGCCGGTGCTCGATTTGCAGGCGGAGGCGAATATGCGCGACTACCGCATCCAAGCTTACATCTCGGGCAGTGCGACCGACCCGCAGGTCACGCTGACGAGCGAGCCGCCCCTCGCGCAGGCGGACATCGTCTCGCTGCTCGCGACTGGCGCGACCGCATCGGAGCTGACCGGAAATCCCGACGTGCTCGCGGGCCGCGCGGTGGTGCTCGTCTTCCAGCAGCTCTACCGGAAGATTTTCAAGAAGAAGGAACCGTCGGAGGAGGAGTCGCTGTTCGACCGATTCAGCTTTGACGTCGGCGCGACCGATACGCAGACCGGGCGGCAGGAAGTGAAGGCGACATTTAAGCTCGGCGAGCAGCTTTACCTCGTCGGCGAGATCGACGTGACGGGCGGCTTCACGGGTCGCGTGAAATATTTGCTGCGATACCGATGAGCCGATTTTCCAGCTTCCCGCTGCGTGCCGCTGCGTGCACTTGTTTCCTCCTGACGATGGCCGCCGAGTCGCCCGCGATCTGGCCTTTTCGCAAAACAAAAAAGGACATCTCGCAGGAGCCAGCTCCGGGTGAATCGGCCGCGAATATCGAATTCATCGGCAACCGCAGCTTTACGCCGGACGAGTTGCGCAAGCCGCTGGTAGAGTCCAACCGCGAGATCGTCGAGCGCGGCTTGAGCAAGGCGCGGGCGGACGACACGGCGTATTACCTCGCGGTTTTTTACCGCAAAAATGGCTTCGCGAAAGTCGAGGTGAACTACGACATCCGCGGGAATTTCCTGATACTGCGCATCGACGAAGGGCCCCGAGCATACCTTCGTGCCGTCACTTTTCACGGCAACAAGGAGATCCCCGAGCTCACACTCTACGACTACATGGTCGGCGCGACGAAGGAGCGGCTGGCGGAAAGCGCGAACACTTTTCCTTACGTCGAGGGCGACGTACAAAGCGGCGTCGAGCATGTGCGCGGGCTGTATGAATCGGAGGGGTTTCTCGATGTCGTGATCGATCCGGCGAAGGTCGATCTCTCGAATGACGGCACACACGCCGATGTGTCCGTGACGGTCCACGAGGGACGCCGCTACATGTTTGGCGAGGTGCGTTTTGCCGGGAATACCATCTTTCCGCGCGAGGAACTCATGAAGGGGCTCGGCGAGACGCTGGAGAAACCGTTCACGCCACAGCGGCTCAATGAGATGGAGCGTAACCTCCAGTTTTTCTACAAATCACACGGCTACTACAACGCGAAGGTCGATTCCGCGGGCGATCCGAAGCAGGCGTCGGGCGGGCGCGTTCCGGTCGTTTTCACCGCGATGCCGCACCAGCTTTTCCGCTTCAATGGCGTAACGGTGCAGGGGCTTGACAGGCTGAAGCCGAGCTTTTTGCCGAAGCGTTTCGCGCCGCTGAAAGGCGAGATTTACGACCCAGCGAAGCTCGATGAGAAATATCGCGAGCTGCTGCGGACGGGACTCTTCAAGAACCTGCGCGTCAATTCCTTGCCACAGGAAGACGACACCATCCGGCTCGATCTCACGGTCGAGGAGGCAAAGGCGAAGGAACTCGGATTCACGATCGGCGCGGGTTCATACGACGGCGTCTCGGCGGGCTTGCGGCTCGGGGATCGTGATTTCATGGGCAACGGACGCCCGCTGACTTTCAATATCGACGTCTCGCAGCGCGGCTCGAAAGGCGAATTGCTTTACGTTGATCCGTGGCTCTTCGACGGCAAGAATTCGCTGCGCGCGCGCCTTTTCGCGCAAAGCCGCACTGAGGTCGGATACTCAAAACAGGAGTTCGGATTTCGCGCCGACATTTTGCGGAAACTGACGAAGAACGTGGAAGTCGGCGTTTTTCTGCAGGTGAAGCAAGTGACGATCACAGAGTCGTTCATTGTCCCGGAATTTCTCGGGCCGGAAAATTACGTCATCGCCTCGCTCGGCCTCACGCAGAGCTTCGACTTTCGCGACCCGACTCCGGTCGCTCCAAAGCGCGGCTGGATCATCACGACCGCGCTCGATCTCGATGCGCTCTCGAGCAGCATCGCGTTTGGCCGGGCGACCGTCCGAGGCAGTTACTATATGCCTTTGAGCGAGAAGGTGATGGTGGCATTCGGCGCGCGCGGGGGGCTCATTTTGCCGTTCACCGAGGTGCCGATCGACGAGCGGTATTTCAACGGCGGCTCGACGACAGTGCGCAGTTTCCGCGAGCGCAGGCTCGGACCATTCGACCGCCACGGCAACCCGATCGGCGGCCAGGCATTCACCGCTTTCAATGCCGAGCTAACCTTCCCGCTCTACGGTCAACTGCAGGGCGCGGTCTTCGCTGACGCCGGAAATCTAATCGCGACTTCAAGCGACGCTGGCGTGCAGGAAATGCGTTACGGCATCGGTATCGGCGTCCGCTACGCCCTCCCGATTGGCCCCTTGAGGCTTGACCTCGCCCTCAATCCCAACCCGCGGGACCAGGAGGCCATCGGCGCATTCCACTTCACATTCGGCATCGCGTTTTGACGCGTGAAAATCACGCGGCGCAGATGTGCGGGCGCTCCGGCCCTACGCGGAGTTTCAGCCCAGCTCGATAGAACATGAAAATCGCGACGGCCTGAATGAGGTGGTGGAGGTCGTTGTGATTGAAGTGCGGGGAAAGGCTCCATTACATTTGCTGGAAGGTCGCGGCGACTGCGGAGCGCGCGACCTCGCCGAGCATCGGCCCGCGCCACGGTCGCGCGGTGCGGATCGACGCGACGGCGAGCGTGATCATCGCGAGGCCATAATCGATGATCGCGACGAGGAAGATCGGCACCGCGATGCCAATCGCCGCGAACGAGCCAAACTTCAGCCACACACGCGACGAGCCGGAGCAAACTCATGAACGAGTGTCAGCGACTTCGCGGCGCTGGTGAGGCTGATGAGCAGGAGCGTCCCGCGCCACAGCGCGGCACTCGCGGCCTCACCGAGTTGAGGGCCGAAGCCGGGTCCAACGAAAGCGGCCGCGCCGCTGAGGCAGAGCGCGCGACTCAACCAACGGCGCGGAGAACTCGCCATCTGCGCGATTTTCCAACCACAAAAAACGCTGAGGAATGCGGGCAGGTAATCGGTCAGCAGCGTCGCCGGCTCGTGTAGCCAGCCAGTGCAGCATCATTCCCGGAAGCAAAAAGGGTTCAGCGGCGAAGTGGAACTCGGGCAGTCCTCTTTCATCAACTCCGAACTTCGTAATCAGACCCGCCGCAAATTGGCAGCGAAACGCGACGGCACCGCGCATCGCCGAGTGTCAGGCAGCTAAGACGCTTTGACAAAAACTCCGACCAAAGGGCGCGGGTAGGGAGTGGGCGAGATGAAATCGCTCACGAAACCTGTCGCGGTGCGGAGTTCGACATGGCCTGCATCGTCGCCGCCGTAAACCACCACTGCACCGATTGGCGCTTTCCGCGGATCGCTGACGTTGAGCTTTTTGAAGCCGAATTTTTGCACCAACTCCGTGCCTGCCTGCTTCGCATAGGCACTCGTCGGGCGCGAGGAGACTAGGTGCGCGGCAAGCAGAGCGTCCTTCACGTAGCGCCAGCAGTACCATGTCATCTTCGGCTGCGCGCGCCGGATCGCGATTTCGGCTGCGCGGCGCATCCGGGCGTCGTACTTGAGTTCGCCGGACTGCGGGCCGAAGCGCTTCTGCTCCTCAGCGGTCAGCTTTCGCGCCGTCTTGTTGTCGAAAAGCGAATCTTTCGCGCGAGCAGGGACGAAGGCGGTAAGCAGCACGAGAAGGAGCAGCAGGGAAAAAAATCGAGGCATCGCGTGGAATTTTGCGCGGAAGAGTAAACGGATGCGAGGGTTCGTCAACGGGGCGCGGGAGGAGGCGATCATAGTGTCGCTTTTAGCGGGAAACGGGCCACGGAAGTGAATCCGCGCACGATCGGCACCGCGCGGCAAGGGAATGTTCATTGACGCTCTGGAGGCGCGCCGATTTATTACGCGGCTCATTTTTCAAACCAAAACCACACACGACTCCATGATCAAAATCGGCATCAACGGCTTCGGGCGCATCGGCCGCCTCGTCTTCCGCGCAATCTGCGACCAGGGCCTTCTCGGCAAAGAAATTGACGTCGTCGCCGTCAACGATCTCGTCCCGGCGGACAACCTCGCATACCTCGTGAAATACGACTCTACGCAGGGTAAATACCCCGGCGAAGTACGCAGCGAAAAGAGCAGCGCCGACCTGGCCGAAGACGACGTGCTGGTCGTCGATGGGCATAAAATCAAGTGCCTCGCGGTGAAGGAAGGCCCGGCGGCGCTTCCGTGGAAAGACCTCGGCGTCGATGTGGTGATCGAGTCCACAGGGCTCTTCACCGAGGGCGCGAAAGCGAAGGGGCACATCACTGCCGGAGCGAAAAAGGTGATCATTTCCGCGCCAGCGAAAGACGAGGACATCACGGTCGTGATGGGCGTGAACCACGAGAAATACGACGCGGCGAACCACCACATCATTTCGAATGCGAGCTGCACCACGAACTGCCTCGCGCCGGTCGTCCACGTTCTTTTGAAGGAAGGCTTCGGAGTCGAGGAAGGACTGATGACGACCGTGCACAGCTACACGGCGACGCAGAAAACCGTGGATGGGCCGAGTAAGAAGGATTGGAAAGGCGGCCGCAGCGCCGCGATCAATATCATCCCGTCCGGCACCGGTGCCGCGCGTGCCGTCGGGCTCGCAATTCCGGAGGTGAAAGGCAAACTCACGGGCATGTCGTTCCGCGTGCCGACGCCGACGGTCAGCGTGGTCGATCTCACGGTGAAGACGACGAAGGCGACGAGCTACGAGGAGATTTGCGCGGCGATGAAAAAGGCGAGCGAGACCTACATGAAAGGCATCCTCGGTTTCACGACCGACGAGGTCGTCTCGAGCGACTTCATCCACGACCCGCGATCGTCGATTTTCGACGCCGGCTCTGGCATCGGGCTGAACGCCAATTTCTTCAAGCTGATCAGCTGGTACGACAACGAATGGGGCTACAGCAATCGATGCGTGGACCTCGTCCGTTACATCGCGAGCAAGTAGGCTTTTCGCTCCGCGGAAAGTCGCAAGCTTCAGTGCGCCCGCCATCGGCAACGATGGCGGGCGTTTTTTTTTGCAGTGGTTTTGAGCGAAAATACTCCTGAAACCGGGAGTGCGCGTGAATGAAGCTCCGGGGTAGCGCAGTGCTCTCGGAACAAAGCCGCCCGCACTCGACGCCTTTTCGAAACGCTGTTACCACGCCCCGATGGAACCGAAGACCGCACCGTCGCCCCTCACCGTCCTCATCCTTTGGGTGCTCTGGTTCAGCTTCATGATCGGCATCGTTTTCATCAACCTCTTCCTCGGCCAGGACACCGCCAGCCATCACGCCGTGATTCCGAACGAAGGCGCATGGTTCGCCGCCGCCATTCCCATCTTCATTAGTGCGATCCTCCGTTGGATCGTACTGCCGAAAGTGCGCGACCCGCAAAAGCTGCTCACCACGATGATCCTCGGCATCTCCACGGCCGAAGCGGTCACCTTTTTCGGGCTCTTTTTGTTTCCGGCGCATCGAGTCGAGCTCTGCATCCTCAGCGCGCTCGGGATTTTTCAATTCATCCCGACCTACGCCCGCCGCCAACTCGGGCTTACCGACTCCGCCAGCCTGCGCGAGTAGCACTGGAGGGCATCGCGCCGTCGATGCCAAGCCACCCGGCACCTACAAGCCCAGCGCCCTCCATTCCGAGATCCCCGTCCGCCTTCGCCGCTTCGTTCAGCGGCGGTGAAAATCGAACCGCCCCGAGGCCCAAAGTGCTTGTCTTTGTCCCCTCGCCCGCGCTTTCTTTCGCCCCTCATTTTTATGCCAAAACTTTCCGTCCGCGATCTCGATGTCTCAGGAAAACGCGTGCTTGTCCGCGTGGATTTCAACGTCCCCGTTGAAGAGGAAAACGGGCATGTCCGCATCACCGACGACACGCGAATGCGCGAAAGCCTGCCGACGATCGCGCTGCTGCGCGAAAAGGGAGCGAAGGTGATTTTGATGGCGCATTTCGGGAGGCCGAAGGGCGAGCCGAATCCTAAATACTCGCTGAGGCCGATCGCCGATCATCTGCACACGCTCATCGAGCATCCGGTAATTTTCAGCCACGACACGACCGGCGAGATTCCCGAGAAGATCATCGCGCACATGCAGCCGGGCGATGTCGCGCTGCTTGAAAATGTCCGCTTTCACGCAGGCGAAGAAGCGAACGATCCGGCGTTCGCGGAGCAGCTAGCGAAGCTCGGCGACATCTTCGTGAACGACGCATTCGGCGCGGCGCATCGCGCGCACGCATCGACGGCGGGCATCGCGGAATTCATCGAGCAGTCCGCGATGGGGCTGCTGATGGAAAAAGAGCTGAAGTATTTGCAGGGTGAGCTGGAAAACCCTGCGAAGCCGTTTTTGGTCATCCTGGGCGGATCGAAAGTCTCGGACAAAATTGGCGTCATCAAGGCGCTCATGCAGAAGGCCGACACGTTTTTGATCGGCGGCGCGATGGCCTACACGTTCTTCAAGGCGCAGGGCATTCCGACAGGGAAAAGCCGCGTGGAAGCCGACAAACTCGACCTCGCGCTGGAGCTACTGGAACTCGCCAAGACTCGTGGAATCAAGTTTCTGCTACCGGTGGACAATCTGGAGACGACCGAATTCAGCGCGAACGCAACGCCCCGCGCAACGGAGGTTCACTCGACCAGCACCGGCATCGCAGCAGATCACGAAGCCGTCGATATCGGCCCGAAAACGATCGTGCTTTTCAGCAAGGAAATCGCGTCGGCGAAGACGATTTTGTGGAATGGGCCGGTCGGTGTTTTCGAACTCGCGCCTTTTGCCAAAGGCACGCGCGGACTCGCCGAAGCGGTGGCTTCTAACAAGGACGCCGTATCGATCATCGGCGGCGGCGACTCGGTGACGGCGGTGAAGCAATTCGGGCTTGCGGATGAGATGACGTTCATCTCCACAGGTGGCGGAGCGTCGCTGGAATTGCTAGAAGGCAAAGCGCTGCCCGGAGTCTCGGCACTCAGCGAGAAATAGACTTTTCCCATGCGCAAAAAAATCATCGCAGCCAACTGGAAGATGAACACGACTCTCGGCGAGTCAGATTCCTTCTTCGACACGTTCCTCCTCGAAATCGGCAGCGAGAAGCGCGTCGATATCGTCATTTGTCCGCCATTCACCGCGCTTTCGCATGTCTCCACGCGGCTCGGGAAAGTCCAAAACGTGAAGCTCGGCGCGCAGAACATGCACTGGGAAAAGCCGGGCGCATTCACCGGCGAAATCAGCGCACACATGCTGCGGGAGTTGTTCGTGCGATACGTGATCGTCGGGCACAGCGAGCGACGCGCGCTCTTCGGCGAGACGGATGCAATTGTGAATAAAAAGGCGCGCGCGGCGCTCGACGCGGCGCTGAAACCGATTGTGTGCATCGGCGAAACGCTGGAGCAGCGCGATGCCGGGCAAGTGGAGCGAGTGCTTGCGGAGCAGCTTCGCGGCAGCCTTGCTGGCTTTGGCACAAAAGACCTCGGCGAGACCGTGCTCGCTTACGAGCCCGTGTGGGCGATCGGCACCGGCCGCACGGCGAGCCCGCAGCAGGCGCAAGATGCGCACGCGTTTATCCGCAAAACGGTGGCGGCGATGTCTGACACGACGACTGCCGACAAACTCCGCATCCAATACGGTGGCAGCGTGAAGCCCGCGAACACCGCGGAGCTGATGTCGCAGCCGGACATCGACGGCGCACTGGTCGGCGGTGCGAGCCTCGACGCTCGCGGGTTTTCGGAGATCGTGAAATTCGCCTGCGCACAGATGCGGTAGGCGGCACATCCCGGCCTATCGCGCGGGCACTGTCGGGATCACCGATCCCGGCTAAACCGCGGCAGGCTCGACGGTGCTGCGCTTGAGGGAGTGGCGGATGAAATTTGCGCCGAGGTCCCAGATGGGGCCGGGAAATTTGCGGCAGTCGCTGAGGACGGCATCTAGCGCGTTCACGAAGCGCTCGATTTCGCGTTCGCCGATCGTCAGTGGCGGGAGGATCTTCACGACGTCCATCGAGTGGCCGGCGATTTGCGTGAGGATGCGGTGCTTTTGAAAGAGCGACGTGACGAGCATCTGCGCGAACAGTTCGCGCTCCACTTTGTGCAGGAATTTCCAGCCCATCCGCATCGCCATCTCGCGCGGCTCGTGGAACTCGATCGCGAGCATCATGCCCATTCCGCGGACTTCCTTGATGAGGGAGTGTTTGCTTTTCAGCGCGTCGAGGCGGCGCAGGAGTTCGGCGCCGTTGTCGCGCGCGCGGTCGATGAGTTGCTCGTCGTCGAGGACTTGCAGGGTGGCGAGACCGCACGCCATCGCGAGGTTGTTGCGGCCAAAGGTCGAGGAGTGGACGACGCAGCGGTCGAGGCGGCTGAAGGTTTTCTGGTAGATCGCGCGCCGCGTGATGACGGCGCCGACGGGGACGTATCCGCCGCTGAGCGATTTCGCGACGGTGATGATGTCGGGCTCGAGGTCCCAGTTTTGGAAGCCCCACCATTTTCCCGTGCGACCGAGGCCGGTCTGCACTTCGTCGCAGACGAGCAGCGTGCCGTATTTGCGGCAGAGCGCCTGGGCGTCGCGGTAGAAGCTGTCGGCGGGAAAGTTCACGCCTTTTCCCTGCACGGGCTCCATGAGAAATGCCGCGACATCGCGCCGCGCGAGCCGCTCCTCGAGCCCAACGAGGTCGCCCATTTTGATCCGCGCGCAGTTTTCCAAAAGCGGGCCGAAGCCCTCGCGGAAATGCTCGTCGCCCATGACGGAGAGCGCGCCGTTCGAGAGGCCGTGGAAGGCTTTTTCGATCGAGACGAGGCCCGCGCGGCCGGTCGCGGCGCGGGCGAATTTGATCGCGCCCTCCAGCGACTCGGCGCCGGAGTTGCAGAAGAAAATCGCGTCGAGATGGGGCGGTGTTTTTTTTAGCAGCGCCTCGGCGAGGAGGCCGCTGAGGAGCGAGCAATCCATCTGCACCATGTTCGGCAAATCCAGCGCAAGCACGTCGCGGATGGCGGTCTGCACGGCAGGGTGATTGCGCCCGATATTGAAGACGCTGTAGCCGCTGAGGAAGTCCAGGTAGTCGTGCCCGTCGCGGTCGAAAAGGTACGCGCCCTGCGCCCGCGCATAGACTTGGTCGAAGCCGATGATGCGCTGGACTTTCACCAGCGTCGGGTTGAGGTGCTTTTCGTGGAGCGTGTAATTTTCGCCCATGCGCGCGGCGATGAGCGCGGGCAGGTCTAGCATTGGTAGCGGCTCGGCTGGTGGAAAAGTCCGCTGCGGTAATTCGCCGCCGTCGCGAGGGCGAGGAGCGGCCAGTTGTTCCGATACATGTCGTACTTCAAATAGAACACCTTCGGGAAACCCGTGCCTGTCGTCTGCGGCTCGTCCCATGAACCATCGCGGTTCTGCGTGCGCGTGAGGTAATCGACTCCGCGGTGGATCGCGGCGCAGTCGGGATCGGTGGCGGCGAGGAGGCCCATCAGTGCCCATGCGGTCTGCGACGGCGTGCTGTCGCCGATGCCTTTCAGCGTCGGGTCGTCGTACGTCGCGCACGTCTCGCCCCATCCGCCATCCTCATTCTGGCAGCTCGCGAGCCACACGCGCGCGCGCACCACCCAGTCCTGCTGCATGTCCTCGCCGATTGCACGCAGCCCACGCAATACCTGCCAGGTGCCGTAAATGTAGTTCACTCCCCAGCGGCCGTACCACGAGCCGTCGTCCTCCTGCGTCTCGCGCAGATGCCGCAGCGCTTCCCGCACACACGTGCTGGCGCGGTCGAAGCCCACGTAGCCGAGCAGTTCCAGCGTCCGCCCCGTCAGGTCGCTGCACGTCGGATCGAGGATCGCGTTGTGATCGGCAAACGGAATGTCCTCCAGCCACCGCTGCGTCACCTCTTTATCGAACGCCCCCCAGCCGCCGTCCCGGCACTGAAAGCTCAGCAACCACGGCAGCGCCCGGTCGAACACTTCGCGCAGTTTCCCCTCCTCGCCCACCTTCGCCAGCCGCAGCGCCATCAGGACCATCGCCGTGTCGTCCGTGTCCGGGTAGTGGACGTTGTTAAATTCAAACGCCCATCCACTCGCTTCGTGGTGCGGATTCTTCACCCACCAGTCGCTCTTCACCCGCACCTCCTTGCTCACGAGCCACTCCGATCCGCGCCTGACTGCCGGATGATCGGCGGGCATTCCCGATTCCAGCAGCGCGATTAAATTGATCGCCGTATCCCAGATCGGCGAGAGACACGGCTGGATGCGAAAATCCTGCGGGTCATCCACAAAAAGCCCCTCGAAATCCCGCACCGCTTTTTGCAAAAGCGTATTGCTCTCCGGGTATCCCAGCGTCTTCAGCGCGATGATCGCATTCAGCATCGCCGGGAAAACCGCCGCCAGCCCGTCGCTCCCTTCGCCCATCCGCTCCGTCATCCACTGCTCCGCCTTCTCCAGTGCGAGACGCCGCAGCGGCTTGATCCCCATCACCCGGAACTTCTTGAACACCGAATCCACGCGCAGGAAAAAATTCCGCCACGTAAAAAACCGCGCGTCCTGGTCGAGCGAAAGATCCGTCCCCTCAGTCCCCGCCGGGTAAAGCTCGTGCAGACACTTCTCCGCCGGGAGCTGCCGCGTCGGTTTGTGGTGATTGATGATCGCCAGCGGAATCAGCATCGCCCGGCTCCACGACGACATCTCCCACAGGTTAAAAAACAGCCACTTCGGGAAGAGCATGATCTCCACCGGGATCGTCGGCAGATACTTCCACGGAAACTGCCCGAGCAGCGCCAGATACAGCTTCCCGTAAGTATTCATCCGCGGGATCCCGCCCAGTCGCAGAATCACAGCCCGCGCCTCCCCCATCCACGCCTCCCCCGGCTGATGCCCCGCCAGCTTCAGCGCAAAGTAAGCCTTGATCGACGCATTCACCTCGCTCGGCCCGCCGTGGTAAATATTCCATCCGCCATCCGGCAACTGTCGCGCGCGGATGTGCGCCACGCATTTCTCCTGCAGCACCAGGTCGATCTTCCCCGCCCAGTGCATGAAAAGGATGTAGTCCGCGCAAAGCGTGCAATCGACCATCAGCTCCCCCACCCAAAACCCCTCCTCATGCTGGAGCCGCAGCAAATTCTCCTGCGCCCGGCAAATCGCCGTCTGGATGTCCCGCGGCTCCGTGGCCGCCTTCGCCTCGTTGCCGATTTCCTTCATGAAAATCGCGCGTTCAGGCGGCTGACACCGGCACTGGTTCCGCGGTTTTCTTCCCCGTCAGATGCCCATTCCCGGCGGTCACGCCATTGAACGCCTCCACCAAATGCCCGTTCCCCGACGGGAGCGGCTTTGGCGCAAAATTGAACCGGATATTCTTCCACGTATCCCCGAATTTCGCCCCGCGTCCCAGCATCGCGCTCGGCTCATAGCCGCAATGCACCATGCAATTCTCGCAGCGCACATCCTTCGCCACGCCATCCACCACCCCGTAATTGTCCCACTTCACATCCCGCAGCAAATCCCCATACGTCGGCCAGTGACCGTCCGTCATCAGGTAGCAAGGCCCCTTCCAGCCGCGCACATTCCGCGTCGGGATCGCCCATGCCGAGCACGTCAAATTCCGCTTCCCCGCGAGGAACTCCAAATAAATCGGCGTCCCGAACAGCGTGTAAGCCTTCCCCCACTTCTCGATATTCTTAAATTTCTCCACCGTCATCGCCCGCGTCAGGAAGAAATTCTCCGGCTGCAAATCCAGCCGCGTCACCATGTCCTTCTTCGCCGCATCGTACTCGTAGCCGGGCGAAATCGTATGCCCATCGATCCCCATCTCCGCCAGGAATTCGAACATCTGCTCGATCTCCTCCATGTCCGTTTCCTTGTAAATCGTCGTATTCGTCGCCACCTGATACCCGAGGATCTTCGCCATCCGCATCGCCAAGACGCACTCCTTAAACACCCCCTCGCGCTCCACGATCAAGTCATGCGTCCGCTCCAAACCGTCCAGATGCACATTCCAGTACATCCACATCGACGGTCCGATCACAGGCTTCAGCAGATCCTTCGGCCCCTTCTTGATCTCCTCCAGATCCTTTGCCGACACCAACTCCTCCGCCACCAGCCGCGCCAGCACTTTATCCAAAAACGCACCCTTCTTCATGTACTCCGACGCCAGCCATTCCCGCATCTTCTTCCGCATGAACATCGCGTTCGTGCAGATATACACGATCCGCTTCTGCTCCAGCAGCCCCTCCACCAGCGCCTCGATCTGCGGATAAATCAGCGGCTCTCCCCCGCAGATCGAAATCATCGGCGCATTGCACTCCTCCGCCGCGCCGAGGCAATCCTCCAGCGGCATCAAATCCTTAATCGACGTCGAGTACTCCCGGATCCGTCCGCAGCCCGTGCAGCTCAGATTGCACGTGTGCAGCGGCTCCAGTTGCAACACCGTCGCGAACTTCGGCGTGCGCTTGATCTTATGCCCGATGATGTAGGCGGCGATCTTGGCAGTGAGTGGCAGTGGGAATCTCATAGTGTGTGATTGCGAGACTGAAATTTGCGATGAACCGAAGTGCGAGAGCGAGCAACAGAAATGTCATCTCCCCGGGGTGAAAATCGGAGTGAAATTCCAGAGTCGAAAATTCGCCGCGATCTTCCGCCACGGAGAAAACATGTCAAGACCGCGGGAGTCCCATATCCCGCCGGGGGCCAACGGCCCGCAAACGAGACAGCCCAGGGCAACGCCCTGGTCACCCCATCAACACAGCCAAAGCCCTGAAAGGGCGAAACACCTTGTCCCGCCCATGGATAGCATTCACCACCTTCTCTGAACCCCTGAAAACACTCCACTGCCGTATTTCGCCCACCCCAGAGTAACGCCGCACCCGTCGCCCGCCCCGCACATGGAAAGCACACACTCCATGCCTCCGTTTCACCGATTCCCACGCGGTTTCTCTCAAATGCGGTCCAAGCTGATCATACTCGGTGCTTTCTTTGCGCTCATAGCAATTCTCGTGGTGGCTCGGCTGGCGTACATCGCTGACAGGACACGCAACGACAAGGTCGTCCAGACGCTCATTGAACTGAGCACGCAAAACCTCCTCCAAGTCACGATTACTCCAGCCCCATTCAGCCAAAAGCAGTTCCATACGGCTGTTTCGGAAGAGACATCGCTTCACGAGTTGGCGAAACTCCTCAGTCGCTCGGACACACGAGGCGTCGCTGGTCACGATGGGTCGATTTACGAATGGACAGTGACATTTGCGACCTCCTCGGGTTCCCGTGTTTTTCTGGCATCCGCACACCACAGTGACCCCTAGGACGCCCATCTTTCCGACACCTTCTGGACTCCCAACGCCGACGGCACTTACTCCCGCACCCTACCTACAAGCGTGCGGGTCCCCGCCTTGGGCCGCTGGCTCATCACCCACGAACCGGAGGGAAGGCGATGATGCGGAACGGCAACTCACGATTTTTTCCAACGAAGCGTCGCCAAGTCATGCGCCACAGCGAAGAGCTGAAGTCGGCGATGGCTTGCGATTTTCACTCCTGCCCGTGCCTTCGCTCAGCCATCCCAGGCTTTTAGCTGATCCGCTCGGGGGTGATTTTCGCGGGGCTCCGGCAGGGCTGAGTGGCCGAAATCCGGTTCAGGCTGGCTCGACGACGACTCGCGAGCCTTCGATTTGCACGATCTGGACGGGCGCTTCGGCGGGGATGTATTCGCCGCGGGAGACGACATCGACGAGTTGTTCGCCGAAGATGGCTTTGCCGCTTGGGCGCAGGGTGGTGCGCGCAATGCCTGTCATCCCGGCGGCGATGGCGAGGACGGCGCTGGAGACCGGCAGGGGGATGGAGGAGGGGACCGTGGCGCCGAGGACGATGCGGTGGTAAAAGGGGGTGTTCGGGAGGTATTTCGCGAGGAAGTAGGCGAGGAGGATCGCGGCGCCGAGGGCGACGCCGAGATTGAGGACGGGTCGCAGGAGCATGTCCTGCGTCGGCCAGATGGGCTGGCTCGGCCAGCGATCGATCATGGCGTAGATGAGAGAGGAGATCATGAGCATGACGCCGACGATGCCGGGCGCGACGGTGCCGGGGTGGATGATGAGTTCGCCCAAGACGAGGGCGAGCCCGAGCGCAAAGCAAACCGATGCCTCCCATCCGGCGAGCCCGGCGATGTAGTGCCCGGCAAAGAAGAGGAAAAAGCAGATGATGGAGCTGACGCCGAAGATGCCGAAGCCGGGGATTTTAAACTCGATGTATCCGCAGATGATGCCGCCGAGGAGCAGCAGTGGCGCGAGGGTGGTGATCCAAAATGCGAGCCGCTCGAAGCCGGTCGGCGAGACGGTGCGCACGATGCCCGTGAGGCCCTCCTTTTTCAGCATGTCCTCGACGGAAGTCGCGATGCCCGTGGCGAGCAGCGGCTTGCCGTCGTAAACGCGCGCGGCTTCTTCCGCGCTGAGCGTGAGGAGGGAGTCGCTGCCGTCGATGACGACGTCGCCGATCTTGAGCTCCTTTTCTTTTTTGATGAACGCGTCGGCGACTTCCGGACGGTGGCCGTTTTTCTGCGCAGCGGCTCTGGCGATGGCTGACATGGCGGAGGAGGTCTTGTCGGCCATGGTCTTCGCGAGGTCCGCGCCGCTGGAATCCACGGGGGCGGCTGCGCCGATGGCGGCAGTGGGCGACATGTAGATCTTCTGCGTGGCGAGCGCGATGAGAGCGCCCGCGGAAAGCGCGCGGCCATCGACGAAGGTGTAGGTGGGCACGGTCGTTTTGAGCAGGGCGTTCATGTTGTCGATGGCGGCCATCACCTCCCCGCCGTTGGTCGCCATATCGATGACGAAGGCGCTCGCGTGATCGCGCTCAGCGGTCTTCAGCGCGCGCCGCAGGAAGTAGAATTGTGCCTCCGAGACCTCGCTCTTCAGCGGCACGACATAGACCGGACCGACCTCCGCGGCGGAGGCGAAGACGGACGACAGCACGAGCACGAACAGCCACCAGCAGCGGTGATATTTCATTTGCAAAAAGCGTCCACCCGCCCGCACTCGCGCTCAAGGGGAATCGCGCACGGCTTGGCATCGGCCCGCCGCGCGCTACGCTCCCGCCGCCATGCACGATCCCCGCTTTGACAAACTCGCACGCATCCTCGTCACCCACTCCACGCGTCTCGCGAAGGGCGAGCACGTGCTCATCGATGCGTTCGACATTCCCGACGAGATGACTGTGGCGCTCGTCCGCGCCGCCCGCGATGCCGGAGCCGTGCCGCTCGTGCAGATTCATCACGCCCGCGTCGCCCGCGAGATGGCGCTCGGCGCGCAAGAATCCGCGCTGGAACTGACGAACACGCTGCAACTCGCGCAGATGAAAAAGATGGCCGCCTACATCGCCGTGCGCGGCGGGCAGAACATCACCGAGATGTCCGATGTGCCGCCGGAGAAAATGAAACTCGTGGGGAAGAAGCTGAAGCCCGTGCTGGACTGGCGCGTCAAGAAAACGCGCTGGTGCGTGCTGCGCTGGCCGTCGTCGTCGATGGCGCAGCAGGCGGGGATGAGCACCGAGCAGTTCGAGGATTTTTACTTCAATGTCTGCACGCTCGACTACGCGCGCATGGCGCCCGGCATGAAGGCGCTGAAGGCGGCGATGGACGGCGCGGATCGCGTGGAGATCCGCGGCCCCGGCACCGACCTGCGATTTTCGATCAAGGGCATCGGCGCGATCACCTGCGGCGGCACGCACAATATTCCCGACGGCGAGGTTTTCACCGCGCCCGTGCGCGACTCGGTGAATGGGCACATCGCGTTCAATGCCGGCACGATTTATCAAGGCACGGCGTTCGACGACGTGCGGCTGGAATTCACGAACGGAAAGGTCGTCGGCGCGACGTCGAACCACACGGAGAAGCTCAACGCGATCCTCGACAGCGACGACGGCGCGCGCTTCATCGGCGAGTTCGCGATCGCCTTCAACCCGCACATCATGCACCCGATGCGAGACATCCTTTTCGACGAGAAGATCAACGGCTCGTTCCATTTCACGCCCGGCCAAGCCTACGAAGAGGCCGACAACGGCAACCGCTCGCAAGTCCACTGGGATATGGTGCAAATCCAGCGCCCCGACTACGGTGGCGGCACGATCCACTTCGACGGAAAACTCATCCGCGAAAACGGACTGTTTGTCCCGAAAGCGCTCCAGGCCTTGAATCCCGAGCGGCTGAATTAAGCCGCCCGCGCCCTACCAGCCGTGCGCGTCGCGGACTTGGATCATCTTTTCCAGGATCGCATTCCACGTCTGCGGCTGCTCCAGCTTCACATTCGGGAACATGCAGCCGTCCCAGCAAATGTGCTGGATGCCGCGCGCGGGTGCGTCTTTGAGCCAGTAGCCCGCGCACTTCACGATATCGAGTTTGCCATTCGAATCATCCGCCGGGCAGTGCTTGCCAGTCTTGTCGTGCGCGCCCGCGCCGTGGACTTCGCCGTCATTTTGCGCGACGTGAAAATCGATCGTCCACGGCCGCAGCTTGTCGGTCATCGTCTCGTAGGCCGCCCAGAATTCCGCATCGCTCGCGCCCGGCTGAAGCAGCGCGTGCTCAGGCGCGTTGTAGCCGAGCAGGTAGAGGTACGTGTGCGCGAGGTCGGCTTGAAAACCGAGTGTCTCCGGCATCCCGACCGCCTCGAGAAGATCGAGCATGTCCTTCCACGAGTGCATTCCGGCCCAGCAAATCTCCCCCTCCGCCGCGAGCCGCTCGCCATGCTGCTCCGCGATCTTCGCCGCCTCGCGAAAAGTCTCCGCGATCTTCGCCGTGTTCGCGGCCGGATTTTCGCCCCACTTGTTCACGCCGAACTCCGCTGAATCGATCCGAATGACGCCATACTTCCGCCCGCCACGTTTGTTGAAAATGCCCGCGATCCGGCACGCCATCTTCACCGCGCTCAGGAATTTCTCGCGCGCCGCGGCGTCGCCCATCGCCGAGTCGCCGACCGTCCCCGGCCACACCGGCGCGACGAGCGAACCGATCGCGAATCCTTTGCTGGCGATCAAATCCGCGATGCCCGCGAGTTCGTCATCGCTCGCCTCGGGATTCGTGTGCGGGAGAAAAAGGAAGTAGTCGATCCCGTCAAATTTCTGCCCATCCACCTCCGCCGCCGCGGTGAGATCGAGCATTTTCTCGAGGCTGATCGGTGGCTCCTGGCCCTCGGCGTCGCCTTTGCCGACGAGGCCGGGCCACATTGCGTTGTGAAGTTTCGGGAGGGTATTTGGATGCGTGCTCATGGTGTGAGAATTTGTTGGCTCCGCGTGTGATAATTCAGCGCGGAAAAGAGCGCACTGTCTGCCGAAACCGTCCCGCACCGACAAGCCCGATTTGAAATCCGCGAGTCACTTTCCGAGCCCGACGATCGGTCCCGCGTAACCCGTCAGCTCCAAATACCCATGCCCGCGCACCGCTTTTCCGCCGCGCGTGCCGGTTGCTTCGATGAGCCCCTCCCAATACGACACCGGCGGCGCATCGAGTTCCTGCGCCTCGACCGGCGTGGAAACTTCCAGCGCGAGCGCGAGCGACGGCAGCTCCACCCGCCACGCGATCGGGTAGTTCGCGCCGGTCGCTTTGCTCTTCCAAAATCTCACCGGCGTGAGCCTGTAGTCGCCGCGCGAAAGGTGCCGGGTCGTGCCATCCGCCGCGATGAATGTGCCGCTGGAAACCGGGTCGATGCTGCCGTCGCGGAGCCGCATTTGGTAAAGCATCAGTTCGCTCCCGTCATCGAGTTGCAAGCTGAACCAGTCCCATCCAGCCTGCTCCGCTGCGAGCTGATTGCTCGCCCATTCGTGGTCGAACCAACTCTCTCCCGTGACCGCAACCGCGCGCCCGCCGAGCGTCACGCTGCCGCCCGTGGTCATCCGCGTGCCGGAATAATAATGCGACGCGTGCCCTGCTCCCGCGGCCTTCTGGCTCACACCATCTGCGCCGTGAATGGCCCATTGCTTGCCCGACACACACGAAAGATCGACCGCCATTTCCTCGCTCGCCGCGCGCAGATGAAACGCGCCATCCGCCTCGATCGTGAGCGACCAGTCGTCGATCCACGCGACCTTTCCACTCGCCGAAAAACCCGCCTCGCCAAACGCGCCCCGGCTCGTTTTCTGGAAAAAGTGAAACCGCTTTCCCCCGACATCGGTCAGCGCGAAATGCGCGAACTTCAAATCATCCACAACGAACCGCGAAGTCGTTCCGCCGCGCTCTGAAGGTGGCCGGATGCCCTGCCGGAAAAACGTGAGTTCGTATCCCAAGCGCCGCCCACTTTCATCGTGCAGGTCGCCTGTGAAATACCACCATTCGGTCTTGAATCCCTCATGCGGCCCGTGATCGCGAGGAAACTCATACTGCCATCCATTCAAGGCAGGAAGCCACTCCGCAGCCGACGCACTCGCAACCGCTGCGAGAAAAATGCACGCTAGCCAAACAGTCCTGAGCAGCGTTAGCACAAACGCGGCGGCTGGCCGGTGCTCTCCAGCACGGCGTGCCACAGCTCGCTTTTCGGGTCCACTTTTCTCCGGCCCGTCGTCGCCAGCGCGATCGGCAAATGCACGAACGCTCCGTGCCAGCGGCCGACTAGCAGCCCCGTCTTCCCCGCCATCGCGGCGTGCACCGCGTGCTGCGCGAGCTGCGAGCAATACACGTTGTCCTGCGGATTCGCTGGCACGCTGCGGATGATGTAGCTCGGGTCGATGTAGCGCAGACTGATCGGGATGCGGCGCTCGCTGAAAAACGCGCCGATGCGCTCTTTCAAGAATGCACCGATGTCGCCCAGCTTCTTGTTTCCGCTCGCGTCGAATGCGTCCGGTCCAGCGGGAATCAAGTCCTGGCCAGCGCCTTCGGCCACCACGATCACGGCGCGTTTGTTTTTCGCGAGCCGGTATCGGAGCGCCTCGAGGAGCCCGCGCTGGCCGTCGAGTTCGAAATGCACCTCGGGGATCAGCACGAAATCGACGTTGCTGCCGGCGAGCGCGGCGTAGCTGGCGATGAAGCCGGAGTCGCGGCCCATCAGCTTCAGCAGCCCGATGCCATTCATCGCGCCAGTCGCCTCGACGTACGCGCATTTCACTGCCTGCACCGCATTGGCGAACGCCGTCTCGAAGCCGAAACTTTTGTCGAGATACATGATGTCGTTGTCGATCGTCTTCGGAATCCCGACGACCGCCTTTTTCAACCCCCGCCGCTCAATCTCCTCCGCGATCGCCGCCGCACCCCGCAGCGTGCCGTCACCGCCGACCACGAAAAACATGTCGATGTTCATCTCCTCTAGCACATCGACCATTTCCCCCACATCCTGCGGGCCGCGCGATGTGCCGAGGATGCTGCCGCCGAAATTGTGAACCTGCGAGATCGACTCTGGGCGGATGAGCGCGGGCGTGTGGCCGTAGCGCTGGATGAGCCCCTCGTAGCCATATTTGAAACCGAACACGCGCGTGACGCCATAGCGGTTGTAGCACTGCGTCACGATGCCGCGGATAATGTCGTTCAGCCCGGGGCAGAGTCCGCCGCACGTCACGATCGCGGCTGTCGCTTTCGGCGGATCAAAGAACGTCTTCTCCCGAGGCCCGGCGACCTCGAAGCTCAGTGGCTCCTCCATGTTGCGCTCCGCCCCTTCGGCGTGATCGAAAAGGATGCGGTCGTCGTCGTTTCTAAACGGTACCTCTGCCGCTCCCAGATGGCGGAGCGGTGAATCGAAGCGGCATTCGCCGAGTGACTTGATCAAGGTGTCCATGCGCGCGCATTGACTGGCTTTCCGCCGCCCATCGGGCAAGACGAAAAGCGCGCGGATCAGCTTTGGCAGAAGATCGGAGGATCGTGGCTTGCCAGCGAGGCATCCAAATTTCATCCTCTGGACGAACCATAAACCAACTCTGCACTCGCGGAAAATCACCTCATAAAATCATGGCCTACGAACTCCCACCGCTCCCCTACTCCAACGACGCCCTCGAACCTTCGATCGACGCGCGCACGATGGAAATCCACCACGACAAACATCACGCCGCTTACGTGACTAATCTCAACAAAGCCCTCGAATCCGCGCCGGAGCTCGCGAGCAAGCCGGTCGAGGAACTCGTCGCAGATCTCAGCGCCGTGCCCGATGCGATCCGCACCGCAGTTCGCAACAACGGCGGCGGTCACGTGAACCACAGCTTTTTCTGGAAGCTCCTGAAAGCCGGTGGTGGCCAACCGGGCGGCGATCTCGGCAAGGCGATCGCGGAAACGTTCGGAGATTTCGAGCAGTTCAAAACGAAGTTTGAAGCCGCGGGTGCCGGTCGTTTTGGCAGCGGCTGGGCGTGGCTCGTCGTGAATGGCGGCAAGCTCGAAATCGGCTCCACGGCAAATCAGGACAGCCCGCTCATGGGAAAAGCAGTCGCCGGAATCGAAGGCAAGCCGGTGCTCGGCCTCGATGTCTGGGAGCACGCCTACTACCTGAATTACCAAAACCGACGCCCCGATTACATGAAGGCGTGGTGGAGCGTTGTGCACTGGGACCAAGCCGAGGCAAACTATCAAGCCGCGTTGAAGTAACCGCCGCTTTCGCCTCTCATTTCAAGCCCGGTGCCGCACAAGCGGCACCGGGCGTATTTTGTACGGACAACGGTCACCGCACGAGGTCGCACTTTGCCACCCGCACGACTTCATCCAACCCTTCACACACACCGCGGATTTCCACGGTCTGACCCTTTTGGAGGCGAGCCGCGCCGCTGTCGTTTCCTTTAGGAGAAATCACAATCGTCGAGGCGCCGAACTGCTGCTCGTCGCGAAAGCGAAAATCGCTAGCCGAGAACTCGCACTGAACCCAGCCGCCCGCACCGCCCGTAAGATAGACAAGTTGCACTTTCGGATTTTTTGCATCCTCTCGTGAGCCGCCGAAAACTCCACGCACGACGATCCTCTGTCCTTTGTAGATCTTGTCCGCCCGCGCGCGATCCGCGCCGTAATCGACGAGCAGCGTGTCCGCCGTCACCACCGCACCGGCTTCCGCGCGGCTGACTGGCACGTATCCGTTTTGCAACCGCTCGATCGCCTTTCGCACCGCGAGCGCGTCGTCGAGTTTCCCCGCGATTGTGAGCGATTTCTTCACCTCCACCAGCCGCGGAACGCTCTCCGAAACAAGCTGTGCAGTGAGTTCCTTGATCTTCTCGATACTCGCCGACTGCGCCGCCCGCAATGATTTCGGCTCGTTCACGAGATTCGTCTCCGTCAGCGTTTGCTCCTTCCTCACGCGCTCTTTTTCCGCGCGCACCGCGAGCGCATTGTCGAGATCGGCGGCCTTTTGAAAACCAACCTGCAACTCCTGCAATGCATCCTCGTATTTCCCAAGCACATCGCGCTGCACGTTCGCGATTTTGTCCTCACACTTCTGTGCTTCCGCTTCACCCACAAGTGCGGCGTTTTGCGAAAAAGCGAACGCTGGCAGTAATAGCAGCGCGAGCGCGATCAGACGAGCGGCGATCATTTCAGACCTAGTGCCTTTTCGCGAAATCCCGCCATGTATCCCGCCACGAAACCGCGCTCCCATTTCGGATCGCGATTCGGGTCTTTTGCGCCCTCCTCATGCGCCATCGGCTCCACGGATTCAGGTGCCGGCGGTTGGTCGCGCGGCTTCGCCTCTTTCTGACCCATCGCGTATCCAGCCAGATACCCATCTTCGTACGGCACCACCTCCACGGGTTTGACATGCACGACCGGCACGGGCGGCTCTGGCTTTTTGCAAGCGCTGCCGAGCGCCAAAATCAATAGACAAAAAGCGAAAGGGAGAAATTTCATGGGGCGATCGGCTGAGGGGAATCCACACAAGACCATTCACGCTTCGCGGGGTCGTATTTCAAGGGAACTTCCCAGGCCGCCTTCCTTGTCGCCCCGCTGTTGTCGGTCAAGGCCGCTCGCAAAATGGCGACACCGCGATCGGCCTTCGAGAGCTGAACCTCCTTCTTTCGAAACGGCTCGAATACGACCAGTGCACCTTTGGGAACGGCCTGTGTCCGCACGGCGTCGCGTGCCCGCCAGTACGCTGCCTCCCGCGTGTATTTGTGCTGATAAATCTCGCGCCAGCCGTCGAATGTAATCGGCCCGAAAACGTAGAGCAGAAGCCCAAGAAGAAGCGCGATCGAGAGACCGAGCGCTGGCATTTTCCACCGCTCTTTTTCCGCACGCCGGACGACGAGTTGCGTCACCGGCTGCCATTGCTCGAGCCCTTCACGCCAGTAAAGCACGTCCTCGTTGATCAGCCCGGAATTGAGCAAATGATCAATGTGCCGAATCGTGTAAGGCCCGCGCTGCGAGCCCTCCAGATGAAGGTAAAAGACCTCGGGGGAATTCATCGTGCGGTGCCGTTGATCAGTAGAGCGTCCAAGCCCGCGAATGCAAGCCGCCCACGAGCCGCGGAATGAATTCCCCAAACGTCTCAACGATCGAACGTTTCACAATTTTGCACTCCACCCACATCTTCCTCTGCTGCGTCCTCACGCCTCAGTGGGGTCAAATGTTCGCTACGCAAAAAACGAACAAGGGCGCTCGAAACCGAGCGCCCTCGCAAAATTGTCGTTGTTGGGTCGGGCCGATTAAGCTTCGACTTCGACGCCCATTTGGCGCGCCGTGCCCGCGATGATCTTCGCCGCGGCTTCTTCAGTGCGCGCATTGAGGTCCTTCATCTTTATCTTCACGATGTCGGAGACTTGCTTCTTGGTCAGCTTACCGACCTTCACCTTGTTCGGCTCCTTAGAGCCGGCGGCGATTCCGATCGCTTTCTTGATCAAGATCGCAGCAGGCGGCGACTTGGTGATGAAGGTGAAGGACTTGTCTTTGTAAACCGTGATGACGACCGGAAGGATGTCACCCGCCTGCTTCTGCGTGGTGGCGTTGAACTCCTTACAGAAGGCCATGATGTTGACACCCTGCTGACCCAGCGCGGGACCGACAGGAGGTGCAGGATTCGCCTGTCCGGCGGGAATCTGGAGTTTGATTTGTGCGACGACTTCTTTGGCCATTTTCGGGGAAGTTGAGAGTTAGGTGTTGAGAGTTGAGTGAGACGTTGGTCCTGAGAGCGCTAAAGCTAAGGGCCTAAGCGCGTTCGACTTGCCAGTATTCGAGATCGACGAGGGTGTTGCGGCCGAAGATGCTGACGGAAACGCGCAGCTTGCCGCGCTCCGGATCGATTTCCTCGACCACGCCGCTTTGATTTTGGAAAGGCCCGTCCGCGACTTTAACCATCTCGCCGACTCCGAAGGTGATCTTCGGCTTGACCTTCTCCTCGCCGCCGCGGACCTGTAGGAGCAGCCCATCGACCTCGTGCTTCTGCATCGCGATTGGGCGATCTTTTGTACCGGCAAAGCCAATGACGCCATTGGTCTCGCGGATGAAATACCATGTCTTGCCGACGAGTTGCTTGTTCTCGTCGATGAGGAACATGTTCACGATCAGGTATCCCGGGAAAAACTTGCGGGTCGTCTCGGTCTTTTTGCCGCGCTTGATCTCGGAGACGCGCTCGGTCGGAAGGACGATGTCATAGACGTAGTCACCCATTTCCTCGGTCTTGATGCGCTTGACCAAGTTGTCATGCACCTTCTGTTCCATGCCGGAAAGGCAATGGACGACATACCACTGACTGCGTTTCTCTTCTTCGGTCATGGGAAAATGTTACTTCGTGATCGCGCCGACGATGTTCACCATGACGAAGTCCCAGAAAGCGACGTAGCCGCTGAGGAGGAGCATCGCGATGACGACGATGAGGGTCGAGTCGATCAGCTCTTTATACTTCTTCATCCCCTTCTCTTTCGGCTCCCACGGCCATGAGGCTTTCTGCAACTCGACTTTGACTTCGCCGATGAAATTTTTCGTATTGCCGAGCATTGAGAGGTGGGAAAAGGAAGGTGGACAGAACTGAATGGAGAAGAGCACGCCAGGAGGGACTTGAACCCCCAACAAGCGGTTTTGGAGACCGCTGCTCTACCAATTGAGCTACTGACGCAGCTGAAAAAGCTTTTGGAAAAATGAAGCGAGGCGGGCTTTCGTCAAGCCCGCCCCGCCTCGAATCATTTACTTGCTGGGAGCGAGGTCGAGAATCTCCGCGATACGGCCTGCACCGACGGTGCGGCCACCCTCGCGGATTGCGAAGCGCATCGTTTTCTCCATCGCGACGGGCGTGATGAGTTCGACTTCGACCGACACGTTGTCGCCGGGCATGACCATCTCGACGCCTTCCGCGAGCTTCACCGAGCCAGTCACGTCCGTCGTGCGGAAGTAGAACTGCGGGCGGTAGTTCGAGAAGAACGGCGTGTGGCGGCCACCTTCGTCCTTCGACAGGACGTAGATTTCAGCGGTGAATTTTTTATGCGGCTTGATCGAGTTGACCTTCGCGATGACCATGCCGCGCTCGACGTCGTCCTTTTTCGTGCCGCGGAGCAGAAGGCCGACATTGTCTCCGGCGCGCGCCTCGTCGAGAAGCTTGCGGAACATTTCGATGTCAGTGACCGTAGTCTTCACGGTCGGACGGATGCCGACGAGTTCGACTTCTTCCATCTTCTTCAGGATGCCGCGCTCGACACGACCGGTGGCGACAGTGCCGCGACCTTCGATGTTGAACACGTCCTCGACCGGCATCAGGAAAGGCAGATCGATCGGGCGCTCCGGCACAGGGATGTATTCATCGACAGCGTCCATGAGCTTCATGATGCACGCCGCGTCGGCATGTGCGGGGTCGCCGGCGGCGAGCGCCTTGACCGCGCTGCCCTGGACAATTGGAATATTGTCTCCGTCAAACTTGTATTGCGTGAGCAGGTCGCGCACTTCCATCTCGACGAGTTCGAGCAGTTCCGGGTCATCGACCATGTCGCACTTGTTGAGGAAGACGACGAGCGTCGGAACTCCGACTTGGCGGGCGAGCAGGATGTGCTCACGCGTCTGTGGCATCGGGCCGTCCGCGGCGCTGACGACGAGGATCGCTCCGTCCATCTGCGCTGCGCCGGTGATCATGTTTTTCACATAATCGGCATGTCCAGGGCAATCGACGTGTGCGTAGTGGCGCTTTTCGGTCTGGTATTCGACGTGCGCGGTGTTGATCGTGATGCCGCGTTCTTTCTCTTCCGGCGCCGCGTCGATTTCGTCGTATTTGCGGGCGACGGCGAAGCCTTTCTTCGAGAGAATGGTCGTGATGGCCGCGGTGAGAGTGGTCTTGCCGTGGTCAACGTGGCCGATCGTGCCGATGTTCACATGCGGCTTGTCGCGTTTGAAGGATTCCTTGGCCATAAGTCAGTGGGTTGGTTTGGTTTGTGTTGTTTCTGGTTAAAATTTTGCGCTCTCCGAGAAGAGCGTTTTTTCACTGCCTGCCGCCCGCGTCGCCGCTGGGGCAGAGCCTGCGACCGGGTTTGAACCGGTGACCTCATCCTTACCAAGGATGTGCTCTACCAACTGAGCTACGCAGGCTTTCTCCGGCGATTCCGCTTCTGGAAAATCGTCGCCGGGACGACGACATTTCAGCAGCAGCTTCACCGATCGCTCCACTGTCTCCAGAGGGCGAAAAAGCCTGACTCACCGCGAGTTGCCCCGCGAGCGGTCAGGCGTTTTCACTTCTCCATTTTCAGAAAAGCGAGCGGGCAAACTACCAAGCCACCCGTGCGTGTCAAAAAGAATTTACGCGGGTGCTTGGGAAGCATTCGCCGCCGGCTCGAACATCTCCGCGACGCGCTCGATCTTCAGCGCGCGACCTGTCGCCTCGTCGATGTCGATGATCGCGCCGCACAGCTTCACCGGTCCGCGCGCGACGGGATACATAATGGGCCGCCCGGTCAGGAATTTCTGGATGATCGGATCGATCTCGCGCCCGAGGCAGCTCTCGACCGGGCCGCACATTCCCGCGTCGCAGAGGAACGCTGTGCCGCGCGGAAATATCTGCTCGTCCGCCGTCTGCGTGTGCGTGTGCGTGCCGACGACCGCCGACACGCGGCCATCGAGAAAGCGCCCGATCGCGATTTTCTCGCTCGTCGTCTCAGCGTGCGCATCGACGAAAATCACCGCCGTTTCCTCACTCAGACGCGCGACCTCCGCATCGATCGCGAGGAACGGGTTCTCCAGCGGCGGCTGCATGAACGTGCGGCCTTGCACGTTGATCACGGCGACTTTTCCCTTCGGCGTATCGAGCACGATCGAGCCCGCACCGGGCGTTCCGGGCGGATAATTCAGCGGTCGGAGCAGCCGCGGCTCAGTGCCGATGAATGGCACAATCTCGCGCTGATCCCAAATATGATCGCCGGTCGTGACAACCGCAACGCCAGCGCGCAGCAGATCGATCGTGATCTTCGGCGTGATGCCGCGCCCCGCCGCCGAGTTCTCCCCATTCACGATCACGAAGTCGATTTCTCGCTCCGCCTTCATTTTCGGCACGCTCTCGATGACCGCCTTGCGGCCCGGTTCGCCGATCACATCGCCGAGAAAAAGAATGCGCAACATCGCGGCAACATGGATCAGCCGCCGCGCGCAACGCACGCAGAATGTCTGCGCCGCAGCGCGTGCGATCCGCGTTCCTTCCGCGGTCGTTTTGGTTAAAGTTCACGCCTTCATGCTCACCCACCGACTCCGATGGCTGCTCATTTTCCTGCTCACCGCGAGCGCCCACGCGCAGCGCCTGAGCGCGCTCGCGCCGGTGCCGGACTGGGGTGAACTGGAGCGCTTTCAGGAGACAATCACGCACGACGAATTCGTGCATCTTCTCGGCGAAATCTACGCGCCGCACGATGCCGCGCGCGGGCTCATCGAGATTGCCGACGATGCCGCGACGATCCGCAAAACGCTCGAACCGGTGGCGACGTGGACGCTGCATTTTGCGAAAGCTCACGCCACGGGAAAACCTGCGCCGCACGAGTGGCGAGCGATCTCGAAACTGCCGCCGGGCGGAGAGAACACGCCGCTCGCGGGGTCGAAAATCGCGCTCGATCCGGGGCATCTCGGTGGTGAGTGGGCGCACATGGAGGAGCGCTGGTACAAGATCGGCGAGTCGCTGCCTGTCACCGAGGGGGACATGACGCTGCTCGTCGCGAAGCTCCTCGCGCCGCGTCTCCGCGCGCTTGGGGCGGAGGTCGTCCTCGTGCGCGATGCGGCGGGGCCGACGAGCAGTTCGCGTCCCGATGATTTTCGTGAAGCCGCGCGCGCACAACTCGCGTTGCGAGGCGTCGAAGCGCCGCGCGAAAATTACTCGGGCGACGACGATCCGAAGCGCGGGGACACGATCCAGTTCGAGAGCGAAATCCTCTTTTACCGGACGCATGAAATCCGGCATCGGGCGGAACTCGTGAATCGCGAATTGAAGCCTGATCTCACCGTCTGTCTGCACTTCAATGCGGAGGCGTGGGGCGATCCGAATCATCCCGGCTTCGTGCCACGAAATCATCTGCACACCATAGTCAACGGCTGCTACTCCGCCGAAGAATTGGGCAACGACGACGTGCGTTTCGACATGCTCGTGAAGCTGCTGAGCCGCACATTTTCCGAGGAACTTCCTGCTTCCGAATCCGTCGCGAAGGCGCTCGCGAAGGCGACCGGTTTGCCGCCGTACGTGTATCCGCGCGACAACGCAATCCGAGTCGGCGCGAGCACGTACGTGTGGGCGCGAAATCTCCTCGCGAACCGGCTCTACCGCACGCCCGTCATCTTCCTCGAGCCGTACGTCATGAACAGCCAGGAGGTCTGGGAGCGCGTGCAAGCGGGCGACTACGACGGCGAGAAAATCGTCACCGGAGCGATGCGCAAGAGCATCTACCGCGAATACGCGGATGCTGTGGCAGCGGGCCTCGCCGAGTATGCGCGCGCCGCTCGGTAGCCACCCACGCGCGTCATTTCACGGTTGGCAGCGGCGCTTGCTGCTTGCTCATCAGGTAGCTAAAGAGGTCGCGTGTTTGCTCAGGCGTGAATGCACCGAGCACGCCTTCGGGCATCATGGATTGAGGGCTCTCGGTGAGGTTCGCGATGTCGGCGCGCTCGACCGGCAGCGTCTCGGCAAGCGTGCGCAGCGTTAGCACGCGCTCGCTCTTTCCGGCGATCATGCCGGTGAGGATGCGCCCATCTTTCAGCGTGAGCGTCGTGAGCCGGAAATCTGCGGGCACGATCGCGCTCGGATCGACGATGTTTTCGAGGAGGTAGTCGAGGTTGTCGCGGCCCGAGCCCGTGAGGTCGGGGCCGATCTTCCCGCCTTCGCCGTAGAGCGTGTGGCAGGCGCCGCAGACGGTGTTGAATGCCGCGCGGCCCTTGGAAACATCGGCCTTCGCGAGCGATTGCGGCGTGAGCTGCATCTTGAGTTTTGCGATGAGTTCGCGCTTGTCGGCGGCGCTCTCGCGCATCTCGCCCCAGACCTCGGTGAGGCGCGCAGCGAGGACGGCGTCGTTGAAGCTGCGAATCTGGCGCGCGTCGAATGCGCCGATGTCGGAGCGCGGGATGGCGCCGCTGGCGACGCCGTCGAGCAGCGCCCGCACCCATGCGGGACGCGTGACGAGCGCGGCGATTACGGCAGGGCGCTCGTTCGCGGAGAATTTTGCGTAGCGTTTTACGAGGCTCGCGCCGAGCGCGGGATCGTCGAAAAGCGCGAGGCCGCGGACGGCTGTGATGTTCAGGCCGTGCGTGTCGAGCAGGCTCTCACAGACGGCGCGTAGATCATCGGGGCGGCTATCGATGAGCGTGCGGAGCGCGGCTTCGCGCGCGGCCACGTCGGCGGCGCTGTCGAGCGCGACGTGCTTGATTTGATCGAGCGCGCGGCCGTCGCCAAAGAGCGCGCTGAGATCGCGCGCGCGGTCGGCGAGAGCGGGATCGAGCTTCGCCTGCAAAGCCTCCCAAGAGCTTGGTTTCGCGGCCTTTCGCCAGCCGGCAAATGCGTCGCTGAGGCCGGTGAGGATGTCGCTTTGAAACGCGCCGGATCTGGTCGCGGCGAGCGTGAGGAGATCGTCGAGCGGCGCGGGATTTTTCTCACTGCCGGCGGCGATTCGGCGCGCGATGCAGCGGCGCGTGATCGGCCATTCGCACACCATCGCGAGCGGCGGGAGCGCGGAAAGATCGGCGGCGGCGAGCGGCGTGAGGCCGTACCAGACGAGCAGCGGGAGATTGTGATCGGTCGCGTCTTCGGCGTGGGAAAAGAGCGCGGTCGCGAGAGCCGGACGCGCTTTCACGGGCAGGCGCTGGAGCGTGGAGGCGAGTGCGAGGCGGACGAGGCCGGATGGGTCTTCATGAGCGAGGCGCAAGAATTCCGCGAGCAGCGACGCATCCGGCGCGGCCTCGGCACGGGCGGGACGTTTTCCGGTCGCGGTGTCGAGCGGCCAGTCGTCGGTGAGCAGTCGGATGGCCCAGACGCGCACGCTTTCATCAGGCTGCGCGAGTTGCTCACGGAGCCACGCGGGCGTCGAGCCACCGGTGCTCGCGAGCGCCCACATTGCGCGCAATTTCACCACCGGATCCGTCGCGTCCCGATACATCGAGAGCAGCGCCGGATGAGCCTGTGCGCTTGATTCGCCGCCCTCCTGCAGTGCGAGCAACTCGCGCCGGACGGGCCAGATATTTTCCGCGCGCAGGTCATCGAGCGCAGCCGGATGCGCGCTCGAATCGACAAGTGGCGTGCCTGGACCCGAGTGCGCGATTTTATAAATCCGCCCGCTCGTGCGATGCACTCCGGTGCTATCGTGGCACTCGCCGGTGTCGCTCCAGTCGAGCGCGAAGACGCTGCCATCCGGTCCGCTTTGCAGCTCGATCCCGCGGAACCACGGATCGCCCCACAGCGCGAAATCCGGCTCGTGTTTTGCGACGAATCCGCTGCCGATGCGTTCGAGCCGCTCGGTGTTCATGCGGCGACCGTGGAGGTTCAGCGTGAAGAGCTTCCCGGCGTATTCCGCGGGCCAGCTCCCGCCTTGGTAAATGAGCGCGCCCTCGTGCGAGTGGCCACCGCCAAAGTCGTTCGCCGCGCCGTTGCGCGAGGCGGTCCAGCTTTTCCCCGTGTCGAAATGGTAGTGATCGGCGTGCGTGTCGATGAGCGCGTAGCTGTGCGGATTCGGGTCGGTCGTGTGCGGTCGGACGAAGTGCGCGCCGGCGAATGCGTGCCACAAAAATCCGTTCACCGTATTCACGAAAAACAGCTCGCCTCGCGCGTCCCAATCCTGCCCCCAGGGGTTCGTCGTGCCATGCGTCAGCGCTTCGAAAATTTTGTGCTCCGGGTGATAGCGCCACATGCCGCCGCGCAGTGGGACGCGCGCTTCGGCAAGGGTGCCGGGCACGCCGATTTCGCCGGGACAGGACGCGCCGCAGCGCCCGTAGAGCCAGCCGTCCGGGCCCCATTTCAGGCCATTAGCAAAGTTGTGGTAGTTGTCTTTCGCGACCGTGAATCCATCGAGCACGACCTGCGGCGCTGAGTCGGGGACATCGTCGCCATCGGCATCCGGCACGAAGAGAAGCTGCGGCGGACACATGAGCCAGACGCCGCCGCGGCCCACCGCCACACTCGTGAGCACCTGCACTTCGTCGGTGAAAACTTTTCGCGACTCGGCGATGCCATCGCCATCCTTGTCCTCGAAGACGAGCACTCGGTCCCGCAGTGCGAGGTCGAAACGGACGCCTTTTTCCGCGTAGGTAAAATTCTCCGCGACCCACATCCGCCCGCGTCCATCGAATGCCATCGCGATGGGATTTTCCACCTCCGGCTCATGGGCAAAAATCGTGGCTGCGAAGCCTGGCTGCAGCTTCAGCGAAGCGAGCGCGTCTGCGGGTGCAGGCGGCGAGACGTTGCCAGGCTCGGAGTTGTAGGGCTGCGGAAAATCGGCGGCGAGCGCGGATGTGGCGAGGAGTGGGAGGAGCAGTAGCGCGCGGGTCATGGCGGCGATACGCTTGCGCATCGCGGAGGGAATGCCGAGATGCGTTTCGCGAGGCGGCGGATGACCGCGCTAGACTTCTCAGCGCCGACGACGGCGCAGGCCGAGAAGCGCAGCGCTGGCGAGGAGGAGTGTGGCGGACGCGGGCTCGGGTACGGCGATGAGGGCGACGCTGTTGGAGCCGGCGTTGTAATCGAGCCGGAATGAATTCGCGCCATAGGTGAGGATGGCGTCGTCGGCGATCGTGTTGCCGTTGAATTTGAAAAGCCCGCCATTCCAACCGCCGTTATAGCTCACGAAGGTGAATGTGGTGCCGGCGGCGAGCAGCGCGTTGCTGCCGAGGTCGCTGATGCTGAGCGTCGGCGCGACTCCGGTACCGATCGAAAATGCGCCATTCACCGCGAGCAAATCGGACGCGCCGACGAGCCCGGCGACGCTGCTGGTATTGATCTCTAGCGCGAAGGTGCTGCCGGTCGCGAGCGTGAGCGCATCGGTGCTGAGCGTGCCGATGGAATTGCCGGGCGCGAGCGTGCCGCCGATCGTCGCCGCCCCGACGACAGTGCCGCCGCCTTTCAACATTTGCGTCGCGCCGGTCGCGAAACCGGGGACCGCCGTAAGATTTAGGACGGCGCCGCTTTTTACATCGATCGTCGTCGAACCGGAGATGGAGCCGCCGACGCCGACGGCGAGCGTGCCGCTGGAAATCGTCGTGCTGCCGGTGTTCGTGAGCGCGGCGCTCACGGTGACGGTGCCGCCGCCTTGCTTTATCACAATTCCCGCGCCGCTGACTGTGCGCGCGAGCGTCCAGTTGCCGTCGAGCCCGAGCGTGCCGGCAGCGTTCACGGTGACGGGCGAGTTGTATCCCGCGGAGGTCGCGCCGGAGAGATTAAGCACGAGTTTGCCGGCGTTGATCGTCGTCGAGCCGCCGTAGTTGAAACTGCCGATGGTCGGGTTGTTGATGAACTCCTGCGTACCCGCGCCGTTTTTCACGATACTGAGTAGGCCGCCGACCTGCTCGCGGATGATGCCGTAGTAGCTGTGATCGGTGGCGGTATTCAGCGTCAGCGTCGCTGTGCCGGGCGCGACGGTATATCCCGGCGCGGTTAGCTCGTCGTTTTGAATGATCGAGATGTTGTTGCTCAGCGCGGAATCCACGCCCGCGAGCGTCTGGTTCGTGCCACGCAGTTCGAATTTCGCGTTGCTCGGGCCGTTGGCGAAAGTGATGACCGTATTCGCGCCGTACTGCTGCGTCGCCGCGCCGCTGATGAGCCAGATGTCCACGCCGCCACCGGTGCCGAAAGTCACATGCCCGGGGATCGCCGGCCCGAAGCCACTCGCCGCTGTGATCGTGCCATTCGAGATCGTCAGGTCGCCGGTGAAGGTATTCGCACCGGTCAGCGAGATCGCGCCGGCGCCGCTTTTCACCACCGCCAGTGGACGCGCCGCGCCGTCGGCGAAGATGCCGCCAAATGCGGACGTGACGGTTTGATTGATCGTGAATGTCGTCTGCCCGGCGTTCCCGGAGCTGTCGGAAATCGTGCCGCCCGTCCCCGCGAGCGAGCCGACGGTCGCGCTGTTTGCATTCAGGTCGAGCGAAGCTCCGACGCCGAGCGTCACATTTCCGGTCGGCGCCAAGGCCGTCGCGCTTCCGACGATCACGCTGCCTTGGTTGATATTGAACGCGCTCCCCGCTGCGATTCCGAAGTTGTTCGCGCCGTTGATGAGCAGCGCACCGGGACCGGTCTTGGTCACCGATCTTGCCGAGCCATCGAGCGTGCCGCTGATCGTAAGACCCGTGCTCGCAGCGCTGAAAATGGTGAGGTCGCTCGCGAGCACGACATTTTCCGCGATCGTGTGGCTGCCCGAACTCACGACCACCTGCGCGGCGACGGTGCCGGTGTTTGCGAAAGTCAGATTCGAGCTGCCGGGGATGCCGATCGTGTAGGCCGCACTGGTGTTGTCGAAGAGCGCGAAGCCGATTGTGCGCGGCGAATTTAGGGTGATCGTGCCACTCGACGTGAGCGCCGGGCCGAAGCGCGCGGCGTCGCCGATCGCATCCGGAGTGTAGCTGCTCCACGGACCGGTACCCCAGACGCCGCCGGTCGCGCTATTCCACGATGAGCTGTCGAGCTGCGGAGTTAAAGTCACGGCATTCGTGCCGATCACCGGCTGGAGCGTGAGCCGCCCCGCTGATGCACCGCTGATCGTGAAACCGCCATTGCTCACCGAATTCGTCGAACTCACGAGCGTATAAGTCTGGCCGAATTCGTAGCCCCCGATCTGGTTGAACGTGAACGCGCTGTTGGCCGTAATAGCGAGAGTGCCGGTGGTGATTTTATCGCTAGAGGCAACCGCACCCAGATCGAAGACCGCCGTGCCGCCAGCGAGTGTGAGAGTATTCGTGAGCACGAGGGTGCTGCCGGTGCCGCCGCTGAAACCAAGCGTCGCGGTGGGGTTCACGATGAGATTCGATGTCACCGTGGAGGTCGCCGCGCTCCCGTCGAGTTGGAGTCGCCCTGCATTGATCGTCGTGGCGCCCGTGTAGCTGTTTGCGCCGGAGAGTAGCCACGTTCCCGCGCCGTTTTTCGCGAGCGAGGTCACGCCGCCTGCACTGTCCGGGAGCGCGCCGGCAAGCGTGTTGTTGCCGGTGTTTGTGCCGGTGAGCGTCAGCGTTCGCGAGCCGGTGCCCGTCGCAGCTAGAGCGCCGGAGTTTGTGAAATTCACTGCGCTGCTGCCGGAGGCATCGAGAGTGCCGCCGTTTTGAGTCACAGTGAAAAGCCGGTTCGCATTCACCGCCGCGCCGGTGTAGCGCAACGTGCCACCGTCGAAAATCAGCGACGCCGCGTTGGTCGCTGCGTTCGTCGCTGTGCCCGCGCCGAGGGGGCTGTTTGTGCCGATGTTTGCCAGCGTGCTGACCGCGAGCACTCCCGTGCCGCCGAGCCGCGCCGCACCGGTAAAGGTGTTCGTCGCGTTGTTGATCGTCACCACGTTTCCATCCGTGCCCGTCCGCGCCAGCCCGCCGGCGCCCGACACCACCACGCCTTCCGCCCATGCGCCCGAGCCGCCCGTCAGCCCCACTTCCGCGCCTGCCGCCACGGCGATCCCCGAGGTGCTCCACGTCGGCAAGGCGAGCGTGCTGCCAAAAACAAGCCGCCCCTGGCTCACCGTCGTCGCCCCGCTATACGTCGGGTTCGTGATCGAGAAATTCATCGTCTGCTCACCCGTGCCCGTCTTCGTCAGCCCCAGCGCCCCGCCCGCCTGATTGCGGATCAGCCCCGTCCACGAGTAGCTGTTCGCCCCCGGCACATTGATCGTCAGCGTCGCTGCTCCGGGTGTGCCACTTTCGTTGTTCTGCACAATGCCCGTGCCAGTCAGCCCCGCGATCGTCTGGTCAAAGCCGTTCAGGTTGATCCGGCTGTTCGCCACGATCGCCGTGATATTCAGCAACACGCCCGTCGTCCCGTTGAGCTGATTCGCCGCGCCGAATGTCAGCCAGCCCTGCGTCACTCCGTCGTCGCCGATCGTCAGCGTCGGCGTATTGATCGATGCGCCCGGAGCCAGCGTCGTCGCAGTCGCCGCAGAGACACCTCCGCTCACGATCGTATTGCCGCTACCGTTGACCACATTGGGGATCGCATACCCGCCCGTGCGGCTGATTCGCAGCGTCGCGTTGTTTGTGATCGTCCCCGCGAGCGATCCCAGCGCCGAGTTCCCGCTGATATCGACCGTACCCTGCGCGATCGTCAGACCGCCCGTGAATGTATTCGCGCCCGTGATCGTCAGCGTCCCCGCGCCGGTCTTCGTAACCTTGCCTGTCCCGCCGATCACCGTCGCTGCCGTTTGGGCCGAGCCGTTATTGAAAGCCACGGTCGCATTGTCGGTGATCCCACCAGCCACCGAGCCGTTCGTCGTCCCGTCACCGAGTTGCAAAATCCCTGCCGAAACCGTCGTGCCACCGGTGAAGGCGTTTGCGTTCGTCAAAATCAACGTTCCTGGATTCAACTTCGTGAGCGACTTCGCTCCGCCGATCAATCCCGAGATCGTGATAGCGGTGCCTGCGTCCGGTGCTGCGACGAGATCGGACAAAAGCGCGATATTCTCCGCGATCCGATGCGTCCCAGCGGTCGCGCTCAGCAGCGCCGTCGAGGCACCGTTGTCGAAGGTCAATAGGCTGCTGCCTGCCGTGCCGATGGTGTACGACGCGGCGGTGTTGTTGAAAATGAGATAGCCGACCGAGCGCGCTGTGCTGAGCGTCACCGTGTCATTCGCCGCAAGCGCGGGACCGAAAATCGCAGCATCCCCCGCCGCTGTCGGGATGTAACTCGACCACGAACCCGCCGTGCTCCATGTGCCACCCGTGCTGCTAATCCAAGTCGAGGCATCCAGCGTCGGCGTCACCGTCAGCTTATCCGGGGCAAGCGTGGGGGTTAAAGTCAGCCGCCCTGCGGTTGTGGTCGGGAAAGTGAAATTCCCAGGATTCAGGAGCGTGTTGTAGGTCGCCAGCGTGTAAGGCGAACCGAAGTTCAGCCCGGCTATCGGATTGTAGCTCAACGCGCTCGAAGCCGTGATTGAAAAGGTATCCGCCGCGATTTTGTCGCTCGCCGCAGACGTGCCAATGTCGAAAACCAGCGTCCCGCCGCTCAGCGTCAGCGTCGATCCGGACTTCAGCGTCAGCGTCGTACCAAGCCCGGTGGAAAAGCCAAGCGTCGTCCCCGGTCCGACGTCGATGCCACTCGTTGTCAGAGCCCCCGCTGCCGCGCTCGCATTGAGTTGCAGACGGCCGCCGCTAATCGTCGTCGGTCCAGTGTAGCTGCTCGTGCCCGAGAGGGTTAGTGTCCCGGTTCCTATCTTCGTGAGCCCCATCAACCCGGTGCCGCTCGTGTGATCGGCAATCGTCCCCGCGAAAGTCGAGGTCGCGTCACCGTTCCCCGCTGTCAGGATCGTATTCGTCCCAGTCGCATTGTTCGCAATCGTCCCGCCGCCTGTAAGCGCGCCCACGTTCTGCGAAAAGCCCCCCACATTCACCAGGCCGCCGGTATTCACCGCCAACGCAGCACCCGTCGCCCCGAGCGAACCACCCGCTCCGAGATTCAGCAGCGCGCCCGCGTTGACTGTCGTCCCACCGCTGTAGCTGTTCGCCACCGCGAGATTCAGCGTCCCGTCGTTCACGCTAAGCCCTTTCGTCCCCGAGACCGGACCCGTGAGCGTGATCGTCCCGGCACCCAGTTTCACCGCATCCGTCGCCAGCGCCACTGGAGTCGCGATCGTGTGCGACCCCACCAGCGCGCTCAGCACGGAGACGCCGCCCACGTCTGCCTGCAGCGTCAGCGTATTTCCCCCTGCGATCGTCCACGCATTCGTCCCGTCGAATTGCACATGCCCCACCGTCCGCGCCGCATCCAGATTGATCGTCGTCGGCGTCCCCTGCGCCGCAAAGCTCGCATTCGATCCTGCCCCATTCGGCTGCGACACACTCCACGCCGCCGTCGTCCAATTCGCCCCGCCCACCCACGCATTATTGAATGTCTGCTCATTCGTGAACGCATACAGATGCATCGTGTTCAACGGATTCTGCGGCGCGAGCGACAGCGTCTGCGTCGCCGAGGCCGCTTGGAAAGTGTAACGCAGCAGATTCAGATTCCCCTGCGCCGTCGCTCCCACGTCCAAGTCGAAAAGCGTAGTCGCCGTCGATGCACCCGTCGCCGTGATCGTCTGAAAGCGATTCCCCGCCCCTTCCCACGAGCGATCGTAGAAAGTCACCACATACGTCTGCCCCGCCGTCAGCCCCGTGAGCGTCATTGTTCCCGGATTCCCGCCGTAGATAAACCGGTTCGTCAGCGCACCGAGCTGCCCAGCCGGATTCGCCCCCCCGCCATTGTAAAGCGATGCTTCACCCGCAAACGAATACCCCGTCCCCGCCCCGCCAGTCCCCGTCGGATTCGCCCCCAGCACCGACGCAAACGTCACCCCATTCACCACCACATTTGCCACTGCCGTATCCCCATTCAGATTGATCGCCTCCAGATACGTCTTGTTCACATTCAGCCCCACAGCCGCATCGTTATCCCCCGTCCCGAGCGCCCCGCTGTTCGAAAAAATCCCCGTCGATTCCCCCATCACCCTCCCCATGAAAATGCCGCACCCGAGGAGCGCAGCAATCGAAGTGACGAGGACCAGGGGCTTGGATTTCGGATTCATGGAGAGAATTCTGTGAAGGGTCGATATGCGCGCTCCACCCCGGCTCTGGCGCAGACGCGTCGTTCGATCTGGGGAGAAAAACCGCGTCTTCTTTGATACACACGACCTCTCTAAATTCCAGTAGTTTTCCGCGTAAATGTCCAACTTGCGGACAGCAAACTACCAACCGTCTTCGATCTTCGATATTCTCCCAAGGCATCGTCCTCCTTTTCAAAAGCTCTCCCGCGTTTCTCTATGAAATCCGACCGAATCGCAGCACTCGCCGCCTCAATGAGCGGCGGCGATCCCGCGCTGCACCCCTGCTACACGGGCTTCTTCCAGTGCTTCAATGAAGCGCGCTATTACGAAGCCCACGACATCCTCGAGCACCTCTGGCTCCAAGGTCCCACCACCGACTCCGCCTTTTATAAAGGGCTCATCCAGTTCGCCGGCGCGTACGTTCACATCCAGAAGCAGCATCTTCGCCCCCAGCACCCAAAGGACGGCCGCCGCCTGCGCCCCGCCTTCCGGCTCTTCGCTCTGGTGGTGGAAAATCTCGCGCCCTACGCTCCGAGGCACCTGCGCCTCGACGTCAACACCCTCCTCATCGAAGCCGGGCGTCTTCGCGCCGAGATCGAGGCCGGCGGCTTCCTGCGCAATCCATGGAGCCCAGAGCGCCCGCCGCGAATCGAGCTCGATGGCGGGGATTGAGGGCACGCCTCGCATCCCGCCACCCACCGCTCCCGGATTGACGAATACGGCACCATGCCCCGCGACCGTGCCTTTCTCTCCACTCTCAACTCCAGATTCTCAACGCTCGCCCGATGTCATCGTCATCGGCGGTGGCGCGGCTGGGCTCATGTGCGCGATCGTCGCCGGGCGGCGCGGACGGCGCGTGTTGCTGCTGGAGCATCAGGATGCCGTGGGGAAAAAGATCGCGATCTCGGGAGGCGGACGCTGCAACTTTACCAATCTCGGCGCGGGGCCGGAAAATTACGTCTCGCGTCAGCCGGACTTCTGCAAGTCGGCGCTGGCGCGATATTCGCCGTGGGATTTCGTGGCGCTCGTGGAGAAGCACGGGATCGCTTTTCACGAGAAGAAGCTCGGGCAGCAATTCTGCGATGGCAGCGCGCGGGCGATCATCGAGATGCTGCTGGCGGAGGCGACAGAGGCCGGGGTTGAGGTGCGGACGGGATGCCGCGTGGGGGCTGTCGCCGGAACCGAAAAAACGTCGAACATTGACGAGGCGAAGCGCTTTCGCATCGAGACGAATAGCGGCGTGCCGGAGTGCGAGTCGCTGGTGATCGCGACGGGCGGGCTCTCTTTTCCAAAGCTCGGCGCGACTGATCTCGGATACCGCGTGGCGCGGGACTTTGGGCTGCGGATCACCGAGACGCGACCGGGACTCGTGCCGCTCACCTTTTCGCCCGAAGACATGGAGCTGCACACGCTCAGCGGGCTATCGCTGCCCGTAGCGGTGCGGTGCGGCGGGGCGACGTTTCGGGAGAGTCTGCTGATCACACACCGGGGGGTGAGCGGGCCGGCGGTGTTGCAGATTTCGTCGTTCTGGCGCGCGGGGGAGACGGTGCTCGTGGACCTGCTGCCGGAGCTGCGCGCGGCGGATTGGCTGGCGACGGTGCGGGAGGAAAAGGCAGACTGGCCGACGCTGCTGAGCCGGCACTGGCCGCGGCGCTTTGCGGAGGCGTGGTGTGCGAGACACGCGCCCACAAAACCGCTCGGGCATCTCAAGGCGCGCGAGATCGCGGACTTCGCCGCGCTCCTCCACGGCTGGCCGCTACGCCCCGCCGGGACGGAGGGCTACGCAAAGGCGGAAGTGACGCTGGGCGGGGTGGAGACAAGTGAGCTTTCCTCGAAGACGATGGAGGCGCGCAAGGTGCCGGGGCTGTTCTTCATCGGCGAAGTCGTGGATGTGACCGGCTGGCTCGGCGGCTATAATTTCCAGTGGGCCTGGGCATCGGGAAACGCAGCGGGGCAAGCGTGCTGAGAGCGAAAGCAGCGTTCGACATTCCCATGCCCCGCCCCACCCTCGCCCCCGCCGCCGCCGCTGCCGCGGTCCGCGCAATCTACGCCGAACTCGCCGCCCGCCCGATCGAGCGCGCGTGCGAGTTGCGCACCGACTGCTGCCATTTCAAGCTCACCGGACGCACGCCCTACCTCACCGCCGGCGAGGCCGTCGTCGCCGCCCAAGCCGTCCGCGCCTCCGGTCGCACGCGCCTCCCCGCGCGCACCGACGGCGCGTGTCCGCTGCTCGATCCCGCCGGGCGTTGCAGCATTTACGAAGATCGCCCCTTTGGCTGCCGCACGCACTTTTGCCAAGCCGCCGGCGGCCCGTATGCCCGGCGCGACGTGATCGATCTCATCCATCGCCTCGAAGACATCGACCGCGCGCTCGGCGGCGACGGCGCGCGCCAGCTCCCGATCGCGCTCAAAGAACGGCTATAGCATCGACAACCCTACGGCGTCACTTTACCCAATCCGCCTCCAAAAATGAGCCAGCCACAGAACGCCATCAGTCCCACACGCGCCGCCGACTTTCCCGAGTGGTATCAGCAGGTTGTCAAGCACGCCGAACTCGCGGAGAACAGCGACGTGCGCGGTTGCATGGTCATTAAACCGTGGGGCTACGGCATCTGGGAAAACATGCAGCGCGGGCTCGATGGAATGTTCAAGGCGACGGGGCACAAGAACGCGTATTTCCCGCTTTTCATCCCGCTCTCGTATCTCGCGAAAGAGGCGGAGCATGTGGAGGGCTTTGCAAAAGAATGCGCGGTCGTGACGCACCACCGGCTCGAGTCCGATGGCAAAGGCGGACTCCGCCCCGCGCCCGGTGCCGCGCTCATCGAGCCGCTCGTCGTGCGGCCCACGAGCGAGACGATCATCGGCGCGACGTATGCGAAATGGGTGCAGTCGTGGCGAGACCTGCCGATCCTCATCAACCAATGGGCGAACGTCGTCCGTTGGGAAATGCGGCCGCGGCTTTTCCTGCGCACGGCGGAGTTCCTGTGGCAGGAGGGCCACACCGCGCACGAGACCGAGTCGGAGGCGCGCGCCGAGACGGAGCAGATGCTCGGGGTCTATGAAAAGTTCGCGCGCGAGTGGCTGGCGCTGCCGGTTTTTACGGGTGAAAAGAGCGAGGCCGAACGATTTCCGGGCGCGGTGCAGACGCTGTGCATCGAGGCGATGGTGCAAGATCGGAAGGCCATCCAAGCCGGCACGTCGCACTTCCTCGGGCAGAATTTTGCGAAGGCGAGCGGGATTCAATTCGTCTCGCGCGACAACAAGCAGGAGCACGCGTGGACAACGAGTTGGGGCGTGAGCACGCGCCTGATCGGCACCGTCATCATGGCCCACGGCGACGACGACGGCGTGATCCTCCCGCCACGCATCGCGCCCGCCCATGTCGTGATTCTACCCGTGATCCCCAAGCCGGAGACCCGCGACGCTGTCCTCGCCGCGGTGGAGAAATTGGCGGCGGATTTGCGCGCGCAAAATTATGCGGGCGAACCCATCCGCGTGGAGATCGACAAGCGCGACATTGGCGGCGGCACGAAGACGTGGGACTGGATAAAAAAGGGCGTGCCGATCCGCGTCGAGATCGGCCCGCGCGATTTGGAGAAAGGGAGCGTCGCCGTCTCGCGCCGCGATCGCGGGGCGAAAGAGAAAGCCTTTTTGCCCACCTCCGACTTCCTCGCGAGCGCGCCCGAGACGTTGCAATCCATCCAGGACGCGCTCCTCGTGCGCGCCACCGAGCTGCGCGACGAGCACACCGTGAAGCTTGAAAGCAAGGAAGACTTCTACGCCTTCTTCACCCCGAAAAATCCCAACCGCCCTGAAATCCACGGCGGCTTCGCGCTCGCCCACTGGAACGGCTCCCGCGCCGTCGAGGAGCAAATCAAGGCCGACCTAAAAGTCACCATCCGCTGCATTCCGCGCGACACCGCCGAGCCCGGCACCTGCATTTTCACCGGTGAGCCCAGCCCGCGCCGCGTGGTTTTTGCAAAGTCTTACTGAGCGAAAATTGGCGCTGGACGAAGCGCACTCACGGGCTGTTGGATTCCCGACGCGGTGAGGTGAATGAGAGCGATTCTTTTAACCAGTGGAAGCAGTGCGGGGCATCCGTCGCTTTGGAGCGTCGCGGAAAGCGGCACGCCAGATGTCGCGGCTAAGGCATTGTGCGAGTTGGCTGGAAGTTACTGGTATTGCGTCTATGCGTGGTGGCGGCGCGCTGGGCTGGATGCGAAACACGCGGCCACGGGAACGCTCGCGTGTTTCACGCGATGGACGGGCAGCGCGCCGCCCGCAAAGTCGGACACCGGCGCGGAATCGCTGCGGCTTTGGCTGGTGGCGCGGGTCAATGAATTGGCCATCGCGGGCGTGAAGCTGCTCGGTCCTGCGGCAATCACTATCGATCCCGCGGCAGCCGAGGAGCAGTTTTTGCATGAGCCCGGCGGCTCGCAAGATTCGCTTTTTCACAGACGCTGGGCGCTGACGGTGCTGAGTCTCACGATGGATGTGCTGGAAAAGGAATATGCCGCCGGTGGCAGGCAGGCGGAACTCGCGATGATCAAGCCTTTTCTCGGATACGGGATGCGAGGCGATGCCGCTTACAGCGAAGTATCCGGGCGGCTCTCGATGTCAAAGAGCGCGGCGCGCAAGGCGGTGTTTGAGAGTCGCGTGAAATTTCGGACTGCACTCCGCGCGGTGATCGCGGACACCGTGGCACGAGAGGAGGAAATCGATCCCGAGATGACGGCGCTGCTCTGCGCGCTCTGAGCACCCGGACCGGCCATTTTATGCCCGACGACGCGTCACTTCCCAAGAATCTCGGCGGGCTGAACCCGGCGGAACTGCTCCTGCGCGGGATGCGCGTGCCGCAGCTTTCCACGGCTGCGGATGGAGCGGCTTGGGTACCGCCGACGGTGGAGGAAATCGCACGGCTTTTGCCTCAATACGAAGTGATCGCCATGCTCGGGCACGGCGGGATGGGCGCGGTATATCAAGCTCGGCAGACTTCGCTGGACCGCATCGTCGGGATCAAGGTGCTGCCGCTGGAGATCAGCGGCGACCGGACTTTTGCGGATGGATTTGTGCGGGAGGCGCGTGCGATGGCGCGGCTAGAGCACCCGAATATCATCGCGGTGCATGACTTCGGGAAAACGAGCGAGGGGCACTTTTATTTCATGATGGATTTCGTGAACGGAGCGACGCTTCACGACTTGATTCAAGCCGGGAAAGTCACGTCGGCGGGGGCGTTGGAAGTCGTGGAGCAGGTGTGCGATGCGCTCTCGTACGCGCATGCGGAGGGAATCGTGCATTGCGACATCAAGCCCGCAAATGTGATGGTGGATCAGCGCGGGCGGGTGAAGGTGGCGGACTTCGGACTCGCACGGCTGCTCGATGCAACCGCACCGGAGCCGGGCGCACCGTCGATGACCGGGGTGGTGCTCGGGACGCCGGATTACATGGCACCGGAGCAGAAATGCGGAGGCAAAGTGGATCATCGCGCGGATGTGTATGCGCTCGGGGTGGTGCTCTACGAAGCGCTGTGCGGAGAAGCGCCGCAAGGTGCGTTCGATCTGCCGAGTCAGCGCTGCGGCGTGTCGCCGGTGATCGATGCGATCGTAACTCGGGCGCTTTCGCAACAGCCGGAGAAGCGCTTCCAGAGCACGGGCGAAATGAAGGCGGCAATCGTCGCGGCACGCACGCCCGTGAAACTCGTGCCCACGCCGCTGCCGGTGAATCCTAGTGTGCCGCGCGCCACACCGCCGCTGATGGTCGCGCCGGAAAAAAAATCTCGCGCGCCGTGGATCGGCATCGCAGCAGCGGTGGCTGTGCTCGCGATCGGAGGCGCGCTCTTCTTTCAAAAAAAGTCGCCGCCGAGTAAGCCGCCTGCCCCGGAGATTGCAGTTAGCACTCCGGTGACGAGCGCGCCGCCGCCCGTCGAAAAGCCGCAAACAAAAGCTCCGGAGCCGGAAGCGAAAATCGCCGTCGCCGCCCCGCCAGTGGCCATTCCTGCGGAAAGCACGCCGGCACCCGAACCTGCGCCCGCCCCGAATGTGCCGGAGGCCACGCCCCCGCTGAAGCCGCAGAGCGAAGTCGAACGCTGGCTTGCGAACATCGAGACACAGACGGAGACCGCTTTTCAAAAGGACGTTATCGAGCCATACGACACCGGGGCGAATGCCCTTCGCACAAATTACCAGTCCGCCATCGACCGCGGGATGAACGCCGCCAGCAGCGCAGGCAAACTCCCCGAAGCCGTCGCTTGGCGGACTGAGCGCGAGAAGTTTCTCGCCAACGGTCGCAACGTTTCCCCGGACGACAGCGACTCTCCCATCCCGCCGCTCAAGCCGCTGCGCGCCAGCTTCCGCACACAAATCGCCCGCCTCGAGCAGTCCCGGGACGCCCGCGCCAAGGCCGCCTTCGCGAAATTCGACGCCATCATTTCGCCGAATATCACCGCACTTACCAAGCGCCAGCGGCTCGACGAAGCACTGCTCCTCAAAACCAAGCTCGACGAAACCGAGCAGCGCTGGCTCGCCGCATCGCCAGCCAGCACGGCACCTCCGCCCATCGCGGAAAAACCCCCTCTTCTTGCGATGGGTGCCACTCCAGCGCCATACACCACTCGCAAGCCCGCCACCGGGGAAGCCGCCCTCCACGCGGCAGTCGCATGGGTCATCGCCAATGGCGGCACCGTGCGCCTCACGCCGTCCAATAAATCGATCCAAAAGCCCGAGGAAATCCCGCCCGGAGAATTCGCGTTCGACCTCGTCAACCTCAAGCTCGGCCCCACGCCTCCGACCGATGCCGACCTTCATGCACTGACTGCCCTCGCGCGCGCCAGCTACGTCACCGTCGAGGGCTGGGACCTGCCCGATGACTCCCTCGCGTTTCTCGAATCTTTCACCAATGCCCGACAGCTCTCGTTCCGCAACTGCAAGCAAATCAGCGACGAGGCGCTCGCCCGGCTTCCCGCGCTTCCGTACCTCACAGGTCTCATCCTCGACACCTGCCCCGCCATCACGGGCAGCGGCCTCGTAAAACTGCGCGCTCCAAAAATCGAAAACTTTCACGGCAACAAAGCTGGTCTCACCGATGCCGGCCTCGCCTCTCTGACTCACTTCGAAAACCTGCGCGACATCAGCCTCACGAACACGGCAATCACAGACGCCGGAATCATCCATCTGGAACGTCTTCGCGAACTCCGCCGCCTCGATCTTCTGCACACCGGCGTGACTCCCAATGGCCTCGCCTTCCTCGCGAAGCGCAAAGACTTCCGGTTGCTCCACCTCCATCAACCCGACGAAAAAGACTTCGAGGAAACCACCCGCGACCTCGGTGCCAAACTGCCAAAACTTCCCGGCATCGAACTCGAGGGAAAAGGAGCCGGTGCAGCGACTCTTCATGCTCTTTTGGTTTTCAAGGAACTTCGAGTCCTGCATTGGGCCGGCAGCGAATTGAGCGATGCGGATTTTGCGGAACTCCAAGCCATCCCCACCCTCGAAGAAATCGTCTGCACCGGCGCGGAACTCACCGACGCAGCCATCGATACCATCCTCGGCATGAGAGGGATGCAAACGCTCAACCTTTCGCACAACGAGGCCATCACCGATGCCGGCATCCTCCGACTAAAAGGCCTCAAGAAACTCGCGAAGCTCAACGTGGCCTACACAAAAGTAACGCCCTCCGGCGCAGCGGCTCTCGAACGCGCGCTCGCCGGCTGCAAAGTCACCCGCTGAAAACGGTCCTCCGCGCGTCGTCTTCGCAAAACCGCGCTAACTTGCGCGGCACTCACAATTCGCTCGCGCGCGCGGCGCTGCATCGCGAGAAGTCTGCCGTGCGTGCGATTCTCCGCCGAGCTGCAGACGGGCGACCTGAGCAGCGCGAATTGGTTCCGAGGGTTTGCCAAGAACCCTGCCGTGATCGCGCTGCGTGGACAGCTCGAGGTGAAGCTTGTCGTCGCGGCGATCCGTGCGCCTAACGGGGAGGCTCCACACGAAGGCGAGAATGCCACCGACTACATCACACGCATCGCGGACGAGGCGATGAAACGGAAAGATTGGCGGCGGCTGAAGGAAATTTCGGATGGGCTCACGGGCGCTCCGGCAGCGCTAAATTCGGGAGCACATTAAATCCCATCGCGCTGCGCAGCTATCTCGCGGGGCGAAACCTCGACGAGGCCGGCGTGTGGGCACCCGCCATCACCGACTACATCGAGGCACTGAAAACCGCTTCAAAATGCATCCCAACCGAAAAAATCCAGCAGCGCATCGAAGCGATCCGCAGCGCGCATCCCGCCGACTACAAGCGCGGAAGCGAGCAGGCATCCCTTCTCCCAGCCCAGCCCACCCATTGAAAATCCTCCTCCTCGTCGCCGCCCGCCTCGCGTCGCTCGCCTGCGATGCGCGTTCCGAAACGTCCGCCGAAGCGCTCGACGCGTTTCAAAAATGCGTCACCACCGCAGCAAAGGACACGAAGCTGCCCGATACCGTCCGCGAGGGCATGAGGCGTTTCGACTCGCAATTCGCCACCGGCCAGCCGCCTGCCTTTTCAGGTGAAATGCTCCGAGGCTGGATGAATTCCGCGGGAGCATCCTTTCCGGCTGCGGTCAAAAAAACGGCGCTTGCACTCGCCGATGCTCTCGATCGCGAGAGCGCCTCCCGGGCTTCCGAAACACAGACGCTGACCCGCGAAATCCTCGACGGCATCATGCAGGCGGAGTCCGAACAAGCGCTCGCCGATCTCAGCGACAAAGCGCGCGCCGCAATGCAAAATCCCGCCAGCGGCGCCTACTAATCCCCAGGCAGGCGACACGCCTGCATCCTACCTGCGGCGGTGGCTTATCGCTGCGCGCGACGCAAAGGATTGGCGCCTCATGCAGCGCATCATCGGCGTCGGCGTGCCCCTGCAGGTGCGCGATCAACTCTGCCTCCAGCAAAGATGACAAGGCGCTCACGCACTATCTCGCAGGCATCAACTTCGAAGAGGCCGGCGTCATCCGTTTTGCCATCGCCGCATACATCGCCGCCCTGCAGGACGGCTCCGATTTCATCCCTATCCCAGATCTCAGCGCCCGGTCGCAAAACTGCGCAAAGACTACGCCGCGGATTACGCGGACGGACTGAACATCGCCGCCAGCGGAGGTCTACCAGCGGCGCCACAACCTACTCCCGCACCGAGTCCGTCACGCTTCCGGCCATAGCGGCCACATTTCATCGGAACGCAGCAGGAGCCTCCATCGCCAGTCCATCGCCGAGGACTTGCGTAAAAAAAATAAAAAAAAAGCTGAAGGAAGCTTCGTTTTTGCTCGACTCCCTGGATGGCACCGCGGCTGCTAAATCGAGCGGGATGAAGTTTGTCTCGTCCCTGATTTTTCTCTTCCTCACGACGCTGCTTTGCCGCGCCGACGAGCTTTCGGGCGATGTGTTACGCGAGATCAATCTGGCGCGGATGAACCCGCAGCGATACGCCTCGCTTCTCGAGTCGCGGATGTCCTCGTCTCACTCGTCGAGTTCGATCGCCGAGGCGGTGCGCTTTCTAAATCGCGCAATTCCGCTGCCGCCGCTGCTCTCGTCCCGAGGGCTGAGTTCGGCGGCCATGCTGCACGTCGCGGAGTCCGGCCCGCGCGGCGCGACTGGGCACGGAAATGCGTTTGGACGGATGGGGCGTTTTGGGAGCTACGCAGGTCGTGCGGGCGAAAATATCGACTATGGCCGGCACGATGCGCGCGGGATCGTCATGCGGCTGATCGTGGATGAAGGCGTGCGCAGCCGCGGCCATCGCGCGAATCTATTCAGTCGCGAATTCCGCTTCGCCGGCATCGCCTGCGGCGGGCACGCGCGCTACGGCGCGATGTGCGTGATGGATTTCGCAAGCGACTACATCGAGCGGGGCGGCAGCTCGATCGCGGGGCTTTAAACGGGTCGTTGCAGTTCAGGATCGCCGCAACGCGCGCCCCTACACCAGCCGCACGGCAAGGTCGCTGGCTGCTTCGATCGCGCCGAAGCGGAGGTATCCGGCTGTGGCGAATGCCTTGACGGCGGCGAGATTTCCCAGCGCGAGGCTGGAGATGGAGGCGCCTTCGATCGCGAAAAAATGCGGGCTCGCGGGCGATGGGGTGAGCACGCCGGTGGCCGCGCCGAGCTTGATCGCGCCGATGGATTTTGCAGAGCCCGATGGCGCGCTGCCGGGGGAAGCGACGTCGTCTCCATCTCCGAAAATAAAGCCCGGACCGGGATTGACGCCCGCGGCGATGCTGCTGCCGGTGGCTGCGCCTGTGACGGTGATGGATGCGATTTTTCCCGCACGGGAGAAGGCATCGAGATTCGCGCCCGAGCCGCCAAATACGCCATCGAGGCCGAGGTCGATTCCGGCGAGAAGGAGCGAATCGGTGAGTGCGGCGGGTGCGGCAGCAGTGCCGATGGTGACTTTCCCGAGGTCGCTGCCGGCGGCGATCGTCGTGCGCAGGAGATCGTGCGTGGAGGTGATGTTTCCGATCGTCGTGGTGCTGCTGAAAATGGTGTCACGGGTGCCTAGGACGGTGCCGCTGAGAGCATTGACGGCGATCGAGGTGTTGCCGATCACGGCCGCGCGGACGAAGACGTTGTCGAGCCCCGCGCGGTCGCCGACGGAGCTGAGGCTCTTGATTTTGAAGCCGCCGAAGACTGTGCTCGCGACGATTTCGTAATCGCGGATCGTGCCAGCGGTGGTGATGAGCGTGCCGAGCGAGCCATTGGTGGCGACGATATCCTGCCGCGTCGCGTCGCCGAAAATGGCGTCTCCCGCAGTCGTGCCGATGAAGTCGAACGCGGTGATCGAGCCGATGGAACTGGCAACAAGCGAGCCAGCGAAGATGCCTTTGACCTTCACGTTTTTGATCGAGCCGCTGGCAAAAACTCCGCCGCTGAAGTTGGTCTTCACGGTGAAGGTCTTCATCTGCGGCGCGTCTGGGTCGGTGAGCGTGACGGTGCCCGCGAAGTCGCCGTTGAGTTTGAGCTTCGCCATGCCGCCCGCTGTGAGGGTCGCGCCCGCGAGGAAGCTGGCGGCACTGAAGCTGCCGATATTTCCCTCGATATAACTGCCGCTGCTGCCCCATGAGCCGTTTGGAATGCTAATGCTGCCGATGTTCGCCTCCGTCAGCGTGCCGACCCCGAACTTATCGAGCTCGAAGACGACGAGCGAATCACCGTGCTTAACCTTGTAGCTCACGATGCTCTGCGTGGTGCGGATTGTGCCGGGAAAGGCCCATGAATCGATGACTACTTTGCCCAATCCGCCGCCACCGACGCCGCCCTCGTCGCCAGGCATCCCGTCGCCGGTCACGTCGATGATGACGCCCGTGCCGAGGATGCTCTTGATGCTGATGTCGGGATGGTTGTTGTAGGTGTCGGGCGAGGTGTCGTCGCCGGGGTTGTTGTAGGTGAGGCCGTATCCGAGGCGGATGATGGTGCCTGCGGCCACGTCCTGCACGGCGAGCTTGCCGAGTTTCCCGGCTATATCGATGTCAGGCCCGTCGCTCGTGCCGTCGCCGAGGATTACGCCTTTGCCAAATTTGATCGCACCGATCTCAGCCGCCGGATCGGGGCTGGAGATTTTATCGACAGTGATGGTGCCGCCGCTTCTCGGCGCAGCGATGGCGAGGACGGTCGCGGACGTGGTGTTTGAAAGGACGATCGCGCTGATGATCGTGCCGCCCATGCCGTCGGGCATGACGGTCACCATCGCGTCGCCGGTGCCTGCGACCGTGAGCCTTGAGCCGCCCACACTGAGTGCGCCGGAGCCGGGGCTGACCGTCGTGGTGCCGGTGAAATTGCCGCCGAAAAGCAACGTGCCCACCCCAGTTTTCATGAGCGTCCCGGTGCCGCCGATCGAGCCCGTGAGCGTGAGGGTGCCGGAGGCCACTTCGATGGTCGGCACGGCGCCGTTTGCGACGAGATCGCGAGCGATGGTGAAGGTGCCGATGGTTCGCAGCGTGGAATCGAAAATACCGATGACATTCGCCGCGTTCCCGAGCGCGCCGTCGGACCTCACCTCAAGCGCGCCTCCGAGGATCGAGAGCGTGCCGGGGCCGAAGCTGTTCTGCGCGTTTTTCAGGACGAGGGTCGAAAACCCGACTTTCGTCAAGATGCCCGGCCCCGTGATTGCACCGTTGATCGCGATATTTCCCGTGAAGGCGCTGTTGCCGGAGGCGAGAAAGATCGAGCCGGTGAGGGAGCCGAGGTTCCCCTCGAAATCGCTCACGAATAGCGCGCCGAGTCCGGCAAATTCGCTACTGCTGCCGCCGGAACCTCCGTGGAAAGTCAGCGGGTTGTTGATCGTCTCCGTCGTTAGAACGGCGAACGTGGCATTCTGCGCGACGTCGATGGGGATTTTGTTGCCCAGCGAGGTGCTGGTGCCAGTCGCGAGCGCGCCTGCGAGGATGTTGATCTGCCGCGCGGTGAAGGTGGTGGCGTAGCTCACGAGAGTCCCGGAACCGGCCTTTCTGAAATCGAAGCCCGCGCCGCTCACAGTGCCGTTCAGTGAAAATCCGTCCACGCTCGTCACCTCGATCGTCGCATTCGCGGCGAGCACGATCGCGCGCGGGTCGGAGCCAAAGAAGCCCGCGGGCAAATTGTAGCGCACCGTCCCGCCGGCCAAGACGAGGGAATTTCCGCTGATCGGGAGGTCGCTGGCGTACTCGAGGATTCCGCCACTCACCGTGGTCGGGCCGGTGTTGCTGCTCGCTCCGGTGAGGCCGGTGAGGATGAGCGTGCCCGTGCCGCTCTTCGTGAAGGAGAGCGGCGAAGCGCCATTGAGCAGCGCGCCATCGAACGTCGTATTCGCCGCGCCACCACTTGTGAAGACCGCGGAAGACGGGCCGTTGTTGAGCAGGAGACCCGCACCGCTCAAGCCGTTCGCGGTCAGGTTGAAGCCGTTGAGATCGAGTGCGCCATCGACGGTGAGGTTCGACCCGAACGGAATGATCGCCGCGGACGTCGCCACGAAAATGCCGTCGATCAGGTGGATATTCGACGCTTCGGCTCCGAAGCTGACGACGTTGACGGTATCGAACTCGACTAGATATTGCGACCCGCCCGCACTGGTCGAGAGCGTCTGCGACGAATGCTTGAACGGTGCCACCGCCGAGCCGATATCCCCCGCTGCGGAGAGAAAGAGCGTCGCCGCAGCGACAAACGGAGCCGTGGGATCGACGACGATGGAGCCTGCAGCGATGAGCGTGAGCGCATTCCCGCCGACATCGAGCCCTCCCGCCGCGTCGATCGCGATCAAGTCACCCGTGGTAAGCGTGAGACTGCTAAAATACGTGATCGCCGCCGACACCGTGATCGCCCCGCTGGCCACGTCCCCGATCTGCAGCGTCCCCGCGGAGATAGGCCCCAGGTCCGTGATGCTCAGCGACCCCGGCGTATACGTCCCCAGATCGATTGGCCGACCCCCGGTGATTTGCTTGATCGCCACCGTCCCTGCCGTCGAGATCGTCGTCGAGGCCATCGCCAGCGAAAGCGCGTCCGTGATCAGGCTGATATCCCCTCCCCCGAGACTGCTCACACTCACCCCGTCGAGCAGCATATCCACCGGCCCACCCTGCGAGCCGCCGAAGATCGTGATATTCCCACTCCCCGTCGAGCGGATCGTGATCTCGTTCGGATTCGGCGAGAAAAAGGAAATCCCCTCCACCCCCGCCGCATTCGTATTCGTCGCCCCAGTGATCGAGATCGCACCGTACTGCGTCTGGACTATATGCGCCGCGTTCTCCATCGAGATGCCATCGCTCCCCGAGCCAAAACCCGTCATCGTGATCGCCCCATTCCCTCCTGTGAAGATCGTCGTCGTCGTCGCCGAGTAGAGAATCCCCGCGCCAGAGGTCGCCCCACCTTTCCCCGCCACCGTGATGTTCCCCGTCCCCGACGCCAGCGTCGCCCCATCCAACACCACCCCATCGAACGTCCCCGACGCCGACCCCGACGCATTTGCCGACAGCGACAGACTCCCATCCACCGTCGTCACACTCGACCCCGGATTCAGCGTGATGTCCCGCACCGAAATCAGCGAAATCGAGCCACTGCCCTGAGCCGTCAGGTCCGCGTTCGCGTTGGAAAGATTGATCCTCCCCACCCCCGTGCCATTCGCCACAGTCGTCGCCGTCAAATTCTTATTCAGGCCCACCGTCATCGCATTGTTGAAATTGATCGTCCCCGAACTCGTGAACCCCGCGTGCCCCCCGATCATCATCGGCCCACTGATCGTAATCGAATCCAACCCCAAGCCCGTATCCACCGTCAGATCCCCCGGCAGCGAAAACGCCGTCACAAACGTAACACTGTCATTCCCTCCATTCGTCATCACATCGAAGCGCCCCGACACATTCGCGATCGGCACCGTCACCGTATTCCCATTGATCGCGTTCGCCCCCGAGCCCGCCGTGATCCCATTCGGATCGCTGAAAACGTAATCCACCGCCGTCGTCGAGATCGTGATCGTATCCACTAAATTCGCGCCATCCACCACCGACAGATTTCCACCAGTCAGCGACACCACCGAAGCCGGAGCGATCCGCGCCTCAAGAGGCTCGATGCAAGAGCCGATGACAACGCGGCGGAGGAGGGACGTGCGAGTTTTCATGGGGTGGTTATTTTGGGGTTGAATATACCGATTCACCGCGCGCCCGAACAGACGTGTGCCGCTGGGCGTTCTCCGCATTTCGCCGAGAATCACCCACAGCGTACGCGGCATACGCTAGAGCATCGGCTTTGTCCAATGGAAGATTCGATGCTCAAATTCGATGTTTGGCACGCCGTAGGCACTCTCAGGAGAGCTGTCGCCGAAAGGCCTCCGTAAGCCGAAACCTGCCGATCCAAAAAGATGCAATCCACCAGAATTGCGCTACCTCTTGCTGGACGCGCGATTTTCGCTCGCCTATCCGCCGTGAACGCCCGCGCTCTCATCTTCCTCCTCGCCCTCGCCGCCGCCGCGCGCGCGGGCGTCGTGACCGATGGCACTGTCGGCAGCGCGGGCGCGATCGGGAAGGTCGGCGGGAACTTCGACATCCCTGCCAGCCTCGGTACGAAGTCGGGGGGCAATCTTTTCCACAGCTTCAGCGAGCTGAATCTGGTCAGCGGCGAGTCCGCGACTTTCAGCGGACCGGGCGATGTGCAAAACATCCTCGCGCGCGTCCGCGGCCCCGAGACGAGCATCGACGGCACGCTGCGCTCGACCATTCCCGGCGCGAACTTTTTCCTCATCAACCCGAACGGCGTCGTCTTCGGTCCGAAAGCCAGCGTGGATGTCAGCGGCTCGTTCACCGTCACCACCGCCGACCATCTGAAGCTCTCGGATGGCGGCCGCTTCGACGCTAAGACGCCTGCGATGGACAGCCTCACGAGCGCTCCGGTGAGCGCGTTTGGCTTCACCTCGCCGGCGCGGGTGAAGATCGACCGCAGTGATCTGGCGTTCGCGCCGGGCACGACTTTCTCCATCGTCGCGGGGAATATCGACATCGCTGGAAACGGCGTCGGCGCTGCGAGGCGCGTGGGCGGCGACGGCGTCGCGATCAATCTCATCAGCGTGCGCGGCGAAGGCGAAGCCCGCCTGCCGGGCACGAGCACGGCGCGGCTCGTCGATGGGTTTTCGCAGCTCGGTGACATCACGCTCAGCTCGCGCGCGCTAGTGCGCACGGGCGGCGCGCAGGCGGGGCGCGTGGTCATTCGCGGGGGGAAATTGGTCGCTGTCGAGCAGAGCGGCATCCTCTCCGAGAGCACGGGGTCATCGCCCGGAGAGCCTGTGGATATCAACATTCGCGGCGGGGTGACTGTCAGCTCGAGCACGCTTTTGTCCCGCACGAGCGGCAGCGCGGCGGCGTCTGATTTTCTTTTGAAAGCAGGATCGATCGACCTCGGCACAAGTTCCACGATCGGCAGCCAGGCGCTTCTCGGCGCTACCTCCAGCGCGCGCACCGGCCGCGTTCGAATCGACGCGGGAACACTCGCAATCTCCGGCGAAAGCTCCATCTCCGGCTCCTCCGCGGGCCTCGGGCGCGGCTCGCTCGTCGATGTGAATGCGCGCGACATCCGCATCGTCGGCGACCTCTCCGACACGCAGACCGGCATCTTCGCGAACGCGTTTGGCGACGGCGCGGGCGGCGACGTGCACGTGCGCGCGGACTCACTTTCGCTGACGCTCGGAGGCTCCATCTCCGCGGATACATTCGGCCGCGCCGCCGGTGGCAATGTGAGTGTGACTGCCGGCACGCTCGACATCGCCGCCCACGCATCGTCCGCGAATTCAGTAAAGACGGGCATCTTCGCCGATTCGCTCCTCGCCGCGACCGCCGGACGCGGCGGCGCGGGCGGGGACGTGACTGTCAACGCGGGCACGCTCCGCATCAGCGATGGCGGACTCATTTCCACGAAAACCGTGGGTCTCGGCGCGGGCGGCGACACAGTCGTGAACGCCCGCGAACTCTTCATCAGCCGCGGCAGCTCGCCACTTTACACCGGCATCGCCGCCGACGCCGCAGCAGGCGCGACGCCGAAAAAAGACAGCGAAGTCGCGCGAACCGGTCCCGGCGGCAGCGTGCTCGTCACCGCCGATGCCGTGCATCTTTCCGATGGCGGCCAGATTTCCGCGAACACCGCGACGTTTGGAAAAGGCGGCAGCGTCACCGTCCGCGCCGCCGACATCGAGCTCACGGGCCGCGCCGATGGGCTCTTCACCGGCATCTCCGCCGAGAGCCTCTCGCCCGTCAGCGGCGGCGCGGGCGGCAATGTCGAGGTGGCCGCCGACCGCCTTCGCGTCATCGATGGCGGCGGCATTTCCGCGAACACGAACGGCGCAGGCGCGGGCGGCAGCGTGCTCGTGAAAGCCGACAGCATCCTGCTCTCGAACCCCGCCGCCGACCGCTTCACCGCCATCTCCGCCGTCTCAACTTCCCCCACCCGCGCGGGCCGCGGCGGCAGCATCCGCGTCGAGTCGCGCGGCCTCACGATCAGCGGCGGCGGCACCATCTCCGCCACCACCGCAGGCCCCGGCGCGGCAGGCGACGTCGTCATCGCCGCCGACTCCACGCGCCTCATCCGCGGCGGCCGCATCTCCGCCGACACCTCCGGCTCCGGCGCGGGCGGCAGCATTTCGCTCACGGGAAAATCGCTCCTCATCTCGAACACCGACGCCCTCCAGCGCACCGGCATTTTCTCGCGCAGCCTCGCCTCCGGCGTCGGCGGAGTCGGCGGAAAAATCGCGATCGACGAGGAAACGATCACGCTCACAAAAGGCGGCGCGATCGTCGCCAGCTCCGCGGGCGGCGGCAGCGGCGGCAGTATTACGATCGAGGCAAATCTTCTCACGCTCGACCGCACCGCATCCATCGAGGCCTCCGCCACCGGTCGCGGCATTGCGGGCAGCGTCGCCATCCAGGTCGCCGAGCCGCTCACGCTCCGCAGCGGCGCGACCATCCGCACAACATCGGCCATCAGCGACGCGGGCACCGTCTCCATTTTCTCCGAGACCGCGATCGATCTCCTCGACAGCAGCATCACCGTCCAGGCCCTCCTCGGAAACGCAGGCCGCATCGCGCTCGTCGCTCCCGACCGCCTCACCCTGCGCCGCAGCCAGCTCCTCGCCGTCGCCGGGCTCAATGGCGGCGACATCTTCATCGACCCCGAATTCGTCTTCCTCGACCACAGCCTCATCAGCGCCAATGCCGCAGTCGGAGCCGGCGGCAACATCCAGCTCATCGCCGACTTTTACTTCAACTCCGAGACCCTCATCACCGCCACCGGCACGCAAGCCGGCACCATCAACATCGCCGCCCCCGAGCTCGACCTCAGCAACGGCCTCGTCAGCCTCCCCGGCAGCCTTATCGACGCCTCGACCCAACTCCGCGACCAATGCGCGCGCCGCCTCGGCGTTGATTTCAGCAGCTTTCTCGTCCTCGGCCGCGGCGGCGTCGAACTCAACCCCACCGACCCCGTCCTCTCGATCCGCAGGGTGAAAATCGCGCGCTGAATGGTCTCCCTCGCAAACGAGTTTACCGAACCTCACCACCGAGCTTAACCTCCCTCTCTCGAGATTCCCGCCTATACCTGATGCCCCGACCCGCCGCGCTTTTTCACACCGACACCGAGCGCACCACCGCCGACGAGCCGCGCCGCGCTTTCGTCCGCAAAGCGCTCCGCGGATACGAAGTCACGCGCAGCAAGACAGCCGCGACTTTCACCGACTGGCAGCAGGCGCGCACCGCGGCGGCGGAGACGAAATACGAGGGGATCAATCACCTCGACCGCTGCCTCGCCGAGTTCGAGGAAAAATTCACGGCCCGCGGCGGCAAAGTTTTCTGGGCCAGCACGAGCGCGCAGGCGCGCGAATATATCCTCAATCTTGCGCGCGAGCGCGGCGTGAAATCGATCGTCAAATCCAAGGCGATGACGAGCGAGGAAATCCACCTCAACGACGCGCTCGAGGCCGATGGATACAAGGTTGTCGAAAGCGATCTCGGCGAATTCATCCAGCAGCTCAAGCATGAGCCGCCGTATCATTTCGTATTCCCGTGCATGCACCTGAAGCGCGACGAGATCAGCGCGCTCTTCGAAAAAGAACTCGGCAGCGCGCCGAGCGATTCGCCCGAGGAACTCACGCTCATCGCGCGCCGATTCCTGCGCCAGACTTACATCGAGGCCGACATGGGGATCTCCGGCGGCAATTTCATCGTGGCCGAAACCGGCATGATTTCGATCACGGAAAACGAAGGCAACGCGCGCCTCACCACCGCGATGCCAAAGATTCACGTCGCCCTCGTCGGTATCGAGAAAGTGCTGCCAAAGCTCGCCGACCTGGCGCTTTTCCTCCCGATGCTCGCGACCGCCGGCACCGGCCAGCACATGACGTGTTACAACTCCATGTATGCCGGCCCGCGCCAGCCCGGCGAGACCGATGGCCCCGAGGAAATGCATGTCGTCCTCCTCGACAACCACCGCACCCGCCTCCTCGCCGATGCCGAGCAGCGCGACGCCCTCGGCTGCATCCGCTGCGGCGCTTGCCTGAATGTCTGCCCCATTTTCAAAAACATCGGCGGGCACGCATACGGGACGACCTACCAGGGCCCCATCGGCTCCGTCATCACACCGCACTTTCGCGGCCTGCAGGAGTTCAAGCACCTCAGCGCCGCGTCGTCGCTTTGCGGTGCCTGCACCGAGACGTGCCCGGTGAAAATCGACATCCATCACCACCTGCTGCACAACCGCCGAAACGCCGTCGCGCAAAGTAAAGTCTGGTGGGAAAGGCTCATCTGGTTCGCGTTCGTCTTCGCCATGAAACGCCCGTGGACACTGCGTCTTGCGACCTTCTTTGCACCGCTGCAAAAGCTGCATCCCATCGTCCTTGGCACCGCGCTCGACCCGCTCCGCTCGTGGACAAAATCGCGCGAATTCCCCGAGGTGGCGTTCGAGAGTTTTCACGACTGGTGGGCAAAACGGAACGCATCGAAATGACGGGCGACCGCGACAAAATTTACGCACGAATCCGCGAGGCACTGCGCGAGCCCGCGCCTCGGCATCATGACGCACCGATGCGCTCAGGCGCTCCGACAGCGACCGCGGAATTCCGCGCATGGCTCCCGCACGTCGGCCCGGATTTCACCGACCGCGTCGCGCTTTTCGCTAAACAATCCGACGCGCTCAAAAGCGAATTTCTCGAATGCGCCGATGCAGCAGCCGCAGCCGCGCACATCGCGTCTCTCGCCGAATCCAACGACTGGAAACAAATCGCGCTGCATCCCGGTGAACTGACCGATGCAGTCGCAAACCATCTACCAGCGGGCCTCGCGCGGTTTCCGGTTGCGGGCGGATACGACAAATTCGCGCTCGAAAAATGCGACGCCGGCCTCACCGAATGCGAGACGCTCATCGCGCAAACCGGCTCCGTCTGCGTCACCTCGCGCAGCTCCGGCGGCCGCGCGCTCAGCGTCGTTCCGCCGCACCACATCGTCCTCGCGCGCCGCGCCCAACTCATCCCCGACCTCACCGCCGCCTACGAGCATCTCGCAAAAAAATATGGCGCTTCCTACCCGAGCTTCATCTCATTCATCAGCGGCCCCAGCCGCACCGGCGACATCGAGCGCATCCTAGTCCTCGGCGCCCACGGCCCGAAAAAGCTGACGATTCTCCTGCTCCCTTAGCGATGGCGCGAGGGCTTGACCCCTCCCTTTCGCCGCGCATCCTCCGGTAATGCGCCAATTCCTCCCCATCGCCCTCTCCGCCCTCCTCACGGCTTCCGCACTCGCCCATCCCGGCACCCCCGGCCTCGCTCCAAAAGACGACACCACCATCATCGTGGCCCAGCTCACCGGCACCGCCGAGCAGACCTACCAGACCGTTCCGAATTGGGGCGAAATCCCCGACCCGATCAACATCGGCCCGACCCACGGCGGCGTCGTCATCGACAAAGCGGGCAACATCTACGTCTCCACCGACGGCCCGAAAGGCATCTTCGTCTTCGCCCCGGACGGCAAACTCATCCGCACGATGGCACCCGAGTTTTCCGGCATCCACGGCGTTTGCATCCGCGAGGAAAACGGTCAGGAATTCATCTACGCCGCACACCTCCGCGGCCACCAAGTCCTCAAGCTCACCCTCGCCGGTAAAGCCGTCCTCACCATCCCCTATCCCAAGGAAGCCGACGCATACCCCGAGGGAAAAGGCTACAGCCCGACCGGCGTCGCAGTAGCGCCGAACGGCGACATTTTCGTCGTCGATGGATACGGCCTCTCGCTCGTTCACAAGTTCGACTCCACCGGCAAATGGCTGAAGACCTTCGGCGGAAAAGGTAAGGAGCCCGGCAAATTCATGACCTGCCACGGCATCACCCTCGACATGCGCACCGGCACTCCGCTGCTGCTCATTTGCGATCGTGAAAATCGGCGCATCCAGCATTTCGATCTCGACGGAAATTTCGTCGCCGTAATCGCCACCGACCTCCGCCGTCCCTGCTCCGCCTCCATCCGCGGCGATTACGTCGCCGTCGCCGAGCTCGAGGGGCGCGTCACCATCCTGAACAAAGCCAACGAGCAGATCGCTCATCTCGGCGACAACCCCGACAAGTCGCTCTGGGCGAAATTCGACGCGCCTCCCGCCGTCTGGTCACCCGGCATTTTCACCGCGCCACACGGCATCTCGTACGACGCCGCGGGCAATCTCTACGTGCAGGACTGGAACAAAACTGGACGCGTCACGAAGCTCAACAAAGCCGCGCCGCCCGCGACCGTTTCTCGCTGAGTCTGCCGTGTGAAAATCGCCGCGATGATGCTCGGCGACCGCTACGCCGACTGGCGCGCCGCTGACGCAAGCGTCCGCGAAGCCGTTCTGGTACAAGCTCCGCGGCGATTCACCGAGCACGAGCTGCAGGCGCACTGGTTCGCCGGCGACTTTGGGCGCGACTTCACCACCACCGCCGGCACGCCAGTCCGCGTCGTGCAATTCGGCGTCTGGAATCACGAAGCCGGCCCCGACTTCGCCGAGGCCGCCATCTCGCTCGACGGCGCGCCCGCCATCCGCGGCTGCATCGAACTCGATCCCGACGCGCGCGATTGGGAGCGCCACGGCCACGCCACGAATCCGGCGTATGAAAACGTCATCCTCCACACTTTCCCCGAGCGCGGTCCTGTCGAATTTTTCACCCGCACCCTCCTCCACCGCAACGTCCCGCAAGTCCTACTGGACCTCTCTCAGCTCTCGCTGAAATCCCCACAGTCGCTTCCCGAAGCCAAGCTCGGCCGCTGCAGCGGCCCCCTCCGCGCACTCACCGAAGACCGCGCCCGCGACATCCTCCTCGGTGCCGCCGACTTCCGCCTCCGGCGAAAAGCCGCGCAACTCGCCACCCTCGCCGAACTCCACGGCCCCGACGAAGCGCTCTTCCAATCACTCGCCGCCGCACTCGGCTACAAGAGCAACAAACTCCCTTTCACCCTCCTCGCCCAGCGCCTCCCGCTCCGCCTCCTCCAGCGCGCAAAAGCCGACGCCGACGCCCTGCTCTTCGGCGTCAGCGGATTCCTTACCACCACAAATCTCGCCGACTTCGATGTCCCCACACGCACCTATCTCCGCGGTCTGTGGGAGAAATGGTGGCCGCGCCGCACCGAGTTCGAGCGCCTCACGATCACGCCCGCGCATTGGAAAATGGGCGGCCAGCGTCCGGCGAATCATCCGCAGCGCAGGCTCGCAGCCCTCGCGCAAATCGTCCGCCACTGGCCGCGCGTGCGAGCCTTGGCAAAAGAGTGCAACCCTTCCGCGCTGCACGAGTTTTTCGTCGGACTCCGCGATGAATATTGGGAGCACCACTTCACCGTGACCTCAAAAACCACCGCCACTCGCATGGCCCTCGTCGGCGAAAGTCGCGTCGTCGAAATGCTCGCCAACGTCTTTTTCCCGCTCGCCATCTCCGCCGACGAATCCCGCGCGATCGGCTACCGCAATCTCCCCGCCGCGCCCACCAATCGCCGCATCGCCGTCGCCGCCATCCGCCTCTTCGGCGACGACCCCCGCCAGCGCACCCTCCTCAAAACCGTCGCGATGCAGCAAGGCCTCCTGCAAATCTACGAAGACTTCTGCCTCCAAGACGCCACCGACTGCGCCCGCTGCCGATTCCCCGAGCAACTATCAGCGTGGTGAACGCCCGATAATTGCTGAATCCCAAATCCCAAATGCAAAATTCCGTCCGCCCCCTCGTCGCCGACATCGTCCAGCGCACGCCCGTCTTCGACATGCACACGCATCTCTACGACCCCGCATTCGGCGAGTTGCTGCTCTGGGGCATCGACGACCTCCTCACCTACCACTACCTCGTCGCCGAGAGTTTCCGCTGGCTCGACATCCCGTACGAGAAATTTTGGACCCTCTCAAAATCCGAGCAGGCCAACCTCATCTGGGACACGCTTTTCATCTCCCACTCCCCCATCTCCGAAGCCTGCCGCGGCGTCCTCACCACCCTCAACCGCCTCGGCTTCGACCTCAAAAAACGCGACCTCCCCGCGATCCGAAAGCACTACGCCCAGTGGTCCGTCGGCGACTTCATCACGAAGTCCATGGAGCTCGCGAACGTCCGCAAAATCTGCATGACCAACTCCCCGTTCGACGACATCGAGCGGCCCGTCTGGGAGCGCGGCTTCACGCGCGACCCGCGCTTCGTCGCCGCCCTTCGCATCGATCCGCTGCTGCTAGATTGGGAAAATAGCGCGCGAAAATTGCACTCGTGGGGCTACGACGTCCGCGCCGATTTCTCCGGCCAGACCTTCCCCGAAGTCCGCCGCTTCCTCGGCGTCTGGACCCGCCGCATCGGCTCCCAGTATTGCATGATCTCCCTCCCGCCTGACTTCGATTTCCTCTCAGTCACCGTCGAGACCGCCGCGAAAATCGACGACACCGAAGCCCGCGCCGGCATCAGCTACCGCCGCGCAGCGTGCAGCCTCCTCATCGAGCACGCCATCCTCCCTCACGGGCGCGAGCACGACCAGGCATTCGCCCTCATGATCGGCGTCCGCCGAAACTCAAACCCCTCGCTGCGCCTCGCCGGCGACAGCGTCGGCCCCAGCGACCCCTCCGCCGTCGAGCGCCTCTGCGGTACATTTCCCCAGAATAAATTCCTCTGCACCACCCTCGCCCGAGAAGACCAGCACGCCCTCTGCGTCGCCGCGCGCAAATTCCGCAACCTGCACATCTTCGGCTGCTGGTGGTTCCTGAACAACCCATCGCTCATCGAGGAAATCGCCCGCATGAGGATCGAGCTCATCGGCCTCAGCGTCACCCCCCAGCACAGCGACTGCCGCGTCCTCGACCAGCTCATCTACAAATGGGCCCACTCCCGCCCGATCCTCGAGAAAGTCCTCGGCGACAAATACACCGACCTCGCCGCCACCGGCTGGGAGCCCACGCGTGCCGAAATCGAGCGCGACGTCCACGACCTCCTCGGCGGCTCCCTCGAGACGTTCATCGGGAGAAAATAGACCCGCTCGGCAACGCGGCTTTTCGTGGAATTCCGGCACCCTCCTGCCGCACTCCAAACCCACCGCTACTCCGGCGCGTCGAGGTCGATGAGGATCTCCCGCGGCTTCGCACCTTCGCCAGCCGCGACGTATCCGCGGGCTTCGAGGATGTCCAGGATGCGGGCGGCGCGCGTGTAACCGAGGCGGAGGCGGCGCTGGAAGAGCGAGGTGGATGCCTTCTTTTCCTGCCGCATGACTTCGAGGCATTTCTCGACAAGTTCCTCGTCCTCGGCACTGACTTCCTCGGCGTCGCCCGAGCCGCCCGATTGCAGTCGCTCGTGGATCGTGGAGTCGAAGGCCGGCCCGCTCTGCGCTGAGGCGTGCTCGACCACGCGGTGGACTTCCTCGTCGGTGACGAGGACGCCCTGCGCGCGAATCATGCGCGACGTGCCCGGCGGGCGATAGAGCATGTCACCCATGCCCAGCAGCCGCTCAGCACCGTTTTCATCGAGGATGACTCGCGAATCGAGAGGGGAGGAGACTTGGAAGGCGATGCGGCACGGGACGTTGGCCTTGATAACGCCGGTGATGACATCCGCGCGCGGAGTCTGCGTGGCGATGATCATGTGCAGCCCGGCGGCGCGCGCTTTTTGCGTGATGCGCGCGATGGCACTCTCCACATCGGCGGGCGCGGTCTGCATGAGGTCGGCGAGTTCGTCCACGATGATGACGATGAACGGCATCCGATCCGGCACGATGAGCTCCTCGGCTTCGCGCGGGACGGCGATCTTCGGCTTCGACGCGATCTTGAAAAGCTCGTCGTCGTCCATGTTTGCAAAGTCGATCTCCTCGGGCTCCACCACGGCCTCGGGTTCCGCGGGGATCGGCTCTGCTGCTTGTTTCGCTTCGAGTTCCTCGTCGAGCTGCTTCTGTGATTTGGGCAGCGGGCGCTCGTTGAAGCTGCCGATATTTCGCACGCCGACTTTGGCGAAAATGGCATATCGCTTTTCCATCTCATCGACCGCCCAGCGCAGCGCGAGGAGCACTTTCTTCGGATCAGTGACGACCGGCACGACCAGATGCGGGAGCGTGTTGTACATCTGCATCTCGACGACCTTCGGGTCGATCATGATGAGCCGCAGATCCTCGGGCGTGAATCGGTAGAGGATGCTCGCGATGATCGCGTTGATGCAGACGCTCTTCCCCGAGCCGGTTGTGCCCGCGACGAGGCCGTGAGGCATCGCGGCGAGGTCGGCGATGACTGTCTTGCCGTACACATCTTTGCCCAGCGCGATCGGGATGCGCGCTTTGGAATGTTGAAAGTCGTCGCTCTCAAGCAGTTCACGCAGCGTGACTTTCTGCTTCTTGGAATTCGCGATCTCGATGCCGACCGTGTCTTTGCCCGGAATCGGTGCGAGGATGTTGATCCGCTCGGCGCGGGTGGCGCGGGCGATGTCGCGCTCCAGCGCGGTGATCTTGTCCACGCGCACACCTTTCGCCGGATACACTTCGTATCGCGTGATCGTCGGCCCGCGTGTGATGTCGCCGCGCGAGACGACAATGCCGAACTGCGCGAGCGTCTCGATGATCATCTCCTGCGTCGCGAGGAGTTCCGCCGGATCGGCGGCCTGCCGCGAGGCGTGGTCGATCGGATCGAGCAGTTCGAGCGAAGGCATCTCATAGCCCTCGCAGGAGAGCGTCGCGAGGGCCTGAATGTCTTCCTTTTTGGGCTTCGGCACCTTTTCGCGGACCGGCTGCGGCGCACCGCCATCGATGATTTTCGGCGCGGGTCGCGGCGGCTCTTCCTCCTCGGCGCTGAGCTTGAATTCCTCCTGCGGAGCCTCTGCGGTCGCGGCAGGCGCGCCGCGCTTCGTCAGCGTCTTCTCGAGCCGCCGCCGCTCCTTTTCCAGACGCGCTGCATCGATTTGAAGTTGTTGCGCCTCATTCGCATGCGCGCGCTGACGGGCGCGATATTTCTCCAAAAGGATGCCCGGCATGGCGATCGCACGCCGCACCACTTCCACCGGATGAATGCCCGTCATCAGAATCAGGCTCGCGACGTAGGCGCACAGCAGGACCACCAACGCGCCGATCGAGCCGAGCGCGGCGTGCAGCATACGATGGCCGATCCACTGGCCGATCCAGCCGCCCTCGCCTGCGATATTCATCCGATCAGCGCCGATGAATGCGAACGGCAGCACCTCCGCCAGACACGCCGCCGACACCACGAAAAGCGCGCACCACGCGACCCGGCGAGCCAGCGCGAGACTTGGCGAAAGCAGCTTCGCCCCGCCGCAGCCGAGCAGCACCGCCGCCACGAGATACGACGCCGCGCCCAGCATGAAATAGCACGCCCCAGCGACCCACGCGCCGAGCGGGCCGATGAAATTCTGCGCCGTCCGATTCGGCGGCGAGTAATACCACGACAGATCGCGGGGCGTGTAAGAGATGAGCGCGAGGAAGAGCAGCGTGCCCAGCCCGAGCAGCGCGAGGCCGATCGCTTCGTGATAGGGGGAATTTTCGGTCTGGACCTGCGCGCGCGGCATTGGACGGGAGAATAGCGGGCCGATTCCGCTTTTCAATGCTCCAGTGCATTCCTGCGAAAGACTTCCAGTCCGACGCGCGCTTTCCTCCGTGAGCGCGATTTGAATGCTACACAACCCCGCCTCCCGCACCTTACCCTCACGCATGTCCGAACCCATCGTCTTCGAGCCCCTCTTCATGGAACGCGTCTGGGGAGGCCGGCGCCTCGAGACCCGCTACGGCAAACGCCTCCCCCCCGGCGCCCGCGTCGGCGAATCCTGGGAAATCGTCGATCGCGAAGAAGCCCAGAGCGTCGTGCACGACGGCCCATTCCGCGGCTCCACACTCCACGACCTCTGGACCGAGCACCGCGACACCCTCTTCGGCACCGGATTCGCCGACATCGCGCGCTTTCCCCTCCTCTTCAAAATCCTCGATGCCCAAGAGCGCCTCTCAATGCAAGTCCACCCCCCCGCCGAAGTCGCCGCCCGCATCGGCGGCGAATCGAAGACCGAAATGTGGCACATCCTCGAGACCCTCACCGGCGCCGCCATCTACGCCGGCCTCCGCAACGGCGTCACCCGCGACGACTTCTCCGCGGCCCTCGCCGATAGCCACATCGCCGACCGCGTCCACCGCATCCCCACCCACGCCGGCGACACCATGTTCATCCCCAGCGGCCGCATCCACGCCATCGGCGCCGGCAATCTCATCTTCGAAGTCCAGCAAAACAGCGACACCACCTACCGCGTCTTCGACTGGAACCGCATCGGCCTCGACGGCGCACCGCGCCCCCTCCACATCGCCGAATCCCTCGCCTCCATCGACTTCGCCGACCACGAGCCCACCATGCTCCAGCCCTCCGGCGAGACCATCGCCCACTGCGAGCACTTCCATGTGGAAAAATGGCACCTCGACGCCCCCCGGAGCAGTGGGGGTGAAACCTTCGCCGTCATCATGATCCTCTCCGGCGAAGTCGAATGCTGCCAGCGACGCTTCACCGCCGGCCGCTTCCTCCTCCTCCCCGCCGACTGCCCCGACCGCGAGCTCACCCCCCGCGCCACCGGCACCACCCTCCTCCGCACCACCATCCCCCGCCCGAGCTGAGTTCGGTGGAAAATCCCACCTCTCTGTCATTGCGGAGCCGCTACCTCCACCGCCCCCAGACCCCCTCCACCCGCCCCCACCCACACTTAAACCCGCCCTGTCGGGACCCCCCGACCGTACGGAACAACCCCCCGACCCCCCGTCAGAGCTTCCCGACCGCCCGGAACTACCCATAGGCGTCCACGGAACTACCTCCCGCCCGGCCCACCACACCGCCCACCGACGCCCCCGCCAATACCCACTGGCGACCCCGGAACTCCCCCTTGGCGCGCCCGTCACACCCTCCCCACCGCCCGTCACATCTACCCCCTCGCGCGAAACTCCCCATCAAGCCCACAAACACCCTAAAAAAATCGACCCTCCCACCCCATAGCCCTCTTGCCAAAAACGCTCGCCCTGCTCCCCTCTCACCCATGCCCTCCAGAGAACCCCTCCGAAATAGCCGAAACGATTTCGCATTCAAAAGTGAAAACATTTCGTCCAATTCAGAGTTAGGGAACCGCTGATTTAATCGACACTTGAAAAATTTGACGCGCTTTCGACCATCCAAATCACCTTCCGGTGAGATTAAAGTCGTTTCTACGCCATTCTCGTGCGTTGAATTCCGCGGAAAATTCGGCCATTGATTAAATCAGCGGTTCCCTAGGGGTCATATCATGCGTTCTCTAATAATCATCGTTTTTAGCCTCGCGTTTGCTGGGCTGTCACACGCGAAGGAGCACAAGAACGTTGGCGACCTTAATCCAGACAAGCTTCGCGTGCTGTCACCCGACGGCGAATACGAACTCTGGAACCAAGACAACATTTTCGTGATCAATCCGAGAGGCATCGACGGCTCTTTCTTTTCTGACGATGTCCCCGAGTTGGAAGATTCTCTCCGTCATAACGCACTCTATGCGACTTGGAGTCCAGATAGCCGCATGGTTGCTGTCTGTGTTCCCACCGGCAAGTATATCGAGCACACCTTTGTGTTCCTGCGCCAACCACGCGATGCGTGGAGGTGCCTCCGCCTTCCATGCGACGATCCCGATTCGCAGGTCGTCCCTCTAAAGTGGCTCGACGCAACCACACTTATGGTAGAGATCAGCGGCAGTTACGGCGGCAAAGCGGACCATGACATTTATTTCTATACGGCGACATTCAAATACAACCCCGCAAAACACGCCTTCACCAAGGCTTCCGTCACAAAGCCGCACACGAAGAAACCACACTACCAATGACGCCTAACCAAGCGATGCAGCGAACGCTCCGGGCTGGTCACGTCTCCTGCTTGGGCAGGAGTCGCGCCCATCCCTCCGTGTCGCTGATCTTGAGGTCGTTAGGCGATTTTCGCGCACCGTTCCTACAATCTTGCATCTCATTATGTTTCTGACCCGCAATGATGACCAATTTGTTGATGCGGCATTCTCATTCGACCGGCGCACGACAATGCTCGCGAAGCTTCACAGACACCGGAAGCTCTGGATTATTGTGTCCGCGATCCAAGCCATCTGTCTCGTCGGTGAGTCCATCGGACGTTTCTTCGGAGAGCGTGCATCGCCTTCTGCCCTCCCTGCCATCGGCCTTTGCTTTGCGGTATCTCTCATCATTTTGCGAGACGTGGCGACCCGCATCTGGCTTGTTGAGATCATCCAGCGAACTACGAACAAGCCCGGTGAGCCTAATCAAAGCGCCTAACTGTTGCGCCTCGACAGGTTGTGCGCAGTGATGGGGAGTCTGGAGGATGGGGCGAGGGAGTGCAAGGCGGAGTGGGGGCGGTGGAAGTTGTAGTCGTGGAGGTAGTGAGGGAGGAAGGTGGCGCGGTGGTCG
>JBBQZX010000016.1:0-118847 GCA_038207335.1 Chthoniobacterales bacterium
CCGACATCGATCCCAGCGCGGACTTGGGGAGCGGGTTTTGGAGGTTGTTTCATGGGCGTTGTTTGGGTTTACTGTGGAGCCATCGGGAAGCCGACTCCGTGCAAATGTCCTCGACCGACCTTGTCAATACAGGCTCCCCGCCGCGGCAACGCGGCGGTGGCCTCAGATACTCTCCGGCGTGGACAAAAGAGTCGGGGGACCGATCTAACGAACAGGGTCGCGGCGGAGCGATCACACCGCCGGGCCCTCAGGCGTCTGCGGCCTCCCGAAAGCGCATGCATCTTCTCCCAAAACCCTTCACGCTGGCAGCTCGTTTTCGGCATGAAGACGAGATACAAGGCGTCGCTACGCGCGTCCCATAACATGAGAACCATTCTCTTCCTTCTCTGTCCTTTGATCGCCTGCGCTTCCAGCCGGGGCGCGGAGGATCAACCCAAGGGCGATCCGCAGCCACTGGGTCTCACCAAGTTCGACCGAACCATCATCGACGCTCACGAACAAGGCTACCCCATGTCGTGCATCGCGAGTTCAGTGGAGATGCTCCTGAAGCTGCTTGGTCAGGTGCCGAATTCGTATCGCGACCTGCAACTCGCGTGGCGAAACAAGTCTGATGGCTGCTGGCGCGACTTCAACAACAAGACCTTTGCGGGTGTAACCTTCAGGTATCACGAAGGCTACTCGATGGATCAATTGTTCGAATCGATTGACCGTGAACTCCATGCCGGGCGGTTTGTAGTCGTAGGGCTCCGCAGCCCCGGCGGAACCCACAGTTGGGTAGTCTATGATGAGGACACCAGCGGAGAGTTTCTGGCGATCTCCAAGGACCGAAGCCGCACCATCGAAGAGCGGCACGTCAAGGAGGCTATCATCCGACAGCAAGGTAGCGACCTAGGGACTTACGAATTTCCTACTTCACCGATGCGCCTCCAGAGCGCGCCACCCCGATTTCAACCCGGACCGCCGGCATTTCAACCGTGAGTGCCCTTCCACGACTTGCTGTTACTGACGGATGGCAACTACCTTCATCACGTCAATGACGACACCCGCAACGCCTAACCATGCGCTGCAGCGAACTGCTCCGGGCGTCACGGGACTGCTTCCACCGCCACCTTGCCGCCTGCCATGCAGCTCCCGCGCCGCCCTCCGCCGTCGCTGAGCTTGGGGTCGTTAGGCGGTCGCTACACGCATCCCGTAATGGAGCATCATCAGACATACCGTCACGCGAGCAATTCATCCACGCGCTTGCATCCGCTGCCGTTGCTTCTCGTCATTGCGCTTCTGTTTTCCTCCTGCGCGACAACACCTCCGCGCCAAGCCACCAAGATCGACATCGAGAGTCTATCCACGCGTGCCATCGCCAAACGCGAGACATGGGTCGGAGCCCCCTATTGTGTTGCCGTGCAAGACAAATATGACGGGACGTGGCGCGTCGAAGCTCACGCCATCGATCCCACTCACATAGACTGCGGGTGCGTTCTCTTTGTGCCAGGGTCGAGCAGAGAGATACTTTTCAGTCCTTCGGGGCGCCTTATCAGTTACTTTTCTCCGCAATGACCGCAACGCCTAACCATGCGCTGCAGCGAACGGCTCCGGGGTCGGTGGCAATGTTTGAGAGCTAGGGGACGATGGGGATGCTGTTGGTGCCGCGGCCGGCGTTGACTTTGGTGTAGAGGTCGCTGCCGCCGGAGAGGGTGAAGGTGTCGTTGCCCGCTCCGAGGCCGACTTTCACGGACTCGAATCCGGTATAGCTGACGCCGAGGCCGAGGCCGGTGAGGGCGCTGAGGGTGAGGAGGCCGTTGTCGCCGGTGGCAAAGCCGGTGTCGTCGATGGTGAGGAGGTCGGGCTTTTTGGGGTTTGCGCCTGCGTCGAGGGTGACGGGGCCGGCGATGCCGCCCAGAATGCCGCCGGGGCCGGGGGCGCGGCTGCCGAGGGCGATGCGGTCGCTGCCGAGGCCGGTGGCGATGGTGAGGAGGCCGGTGGTGGCGCGGATGTTGACGATGTCATTGCCCGCGCCGGTGTCGATGGTGACGGCGAAGGCGGGGGTGGAGTCGATGGTGAGGGTGTCGCTGCCGGAGCCGAGGGCGATGTGGAGGGCGGCGAGGCCGGTGAAGGCGATGCCGGCTTTGCCCATGCCTTCGCCGAGGAATGCGGTGGCGGTGAGGTGGCCGGCGGTGGCGGCTTTGCTGGCGGCGCCGGCGATGCGGAGGAGGTCGGCGCCGCTGCCATCGAGGATGATGGCGCCTTTGATGGAGGTGAGGTGGCCATTGGCGTCGCCCGCGGTGAAGGTATTGATGCCGGCGCCGCCGTGGAGGGTGACGGTGGTGGCCGCGCCGCTGCCGGTGATGGCGGCGGTGTCGCTGCCGCTCCCGAAGGCGATATTCAGCGCGCCGATGGCGTGATATTCGACCACGCCGGTGCCGCTGCCGAGTCCACCGAGGACGGTGGCGGAGAGGGTCCAGGCGCGGGCGGCGGTGTTTGCGGAATCGTCGATGGCGAGGGTGTCGTGCCGGGTGCCGAAGATGCGGATGAGGCCATCGATGCCGCCCACGATGCCGCCGATGCCGGGGAGGGCGCTGGCGGAGGTGCCGATGTTCACGAGGTTTGTGCCGGTGCCGGTTTTGATGCTGACGGTGGTGCCGGCCTGGCTGGCGGCGATATTGAAGGTGTCGTCCCCTGCTCCGCCATCGAGGCTGGCGGCGGTGCCGAATGCGGCGGGGCTGACGCTGAAGGTGTCGTTGCCAGCGTCGCCGGTGATGCGGTCGCTGCCCTCGCTGACGATGAGGAAGTCATCGCCGCTGCCGCCTTTGATCTGATCGGCGCCTCTGCCGCCATCGATGAGGTCGGCACCGCTGCCGCCGGTGAGTTTGTCGTTGCCCTCGCCGCCGAGGAGTGTGGCCGCGCCTTTGCCGGCGGTGAGGGTGTCGCGGCCCGCGCCGCCGTCGATGAGGACGGGGATGGGATCGAGCTTGGCGTCGATTTTCACGGTGTCGTCGCCGAGGCCGCCGAAGATCTCGATGCGGTTGGTGGCGAGGAAGTCCATGACGAGCTTGTCCGCGCCGGTCTGCTTCTCGATGAGGGTGAGGCGGATGGAGTCGGCGACTTTCCTGGTCTTGGCGAAGGTGATGCTGTCGGTGCCTTCGCTGCCGCCGATGAGGAGGATGAAGCGGCCGGGATTTGCGTCGTCGGGGAGCTGGAGGAAGGTCGCGATATTAAGCGGGACGGTGACGCTGGTGACGATGTCGGTGTCGTGGTCGGCGAGGGTGAACTCGACGGCGAAGGTGTCGGCGGTCGTGGGGCTGAAGGTGAGTTCGCGGCCCGCGCCGACGGCGACGACGTTGCCGACGGCGTCGAGGACGCGCCAGTTGGTCTCGACGTTGCCGACGATCGGCGCGCCGTCGAGGAGGGCGTGGAAAGTGAGGGGCTGGCCACGGACGCCGTCGGTCGGGCCGCCGATGCCGAGGCCGGTGGTGGTGGCCGGGAGGAAGGTGAGCGCGGCGACTTCGAGCGGGGCGTCGGCGGTGCCGAATGCGCCGGTGACGGGATCGGTGAAGCTGAAGTGGACATCGAACCGTCCGGTGCCCGCCGGTGCGAAGATGAGCTGCGCGCCGCTGCCCTGCGCGACGACGGTGTTGTGGCTGTCGGTGACGGTCCAGGTTGCGTTTCCGGTGAGCGGGGTGGCTCCGTCGAGCAGGCCGTCGAATGTGAGGGGCTGGCCGTGGAGGCCTTGCAGCGGGCCGGTGATCGTGGCGTTCAGCGTGGCCGTGGCGGCGACGATATTCAGCGGCGCGATGCTGGCTCCGACCGCGCCGGTGGCGGGATCGCGGAGATCGAAACGGACGCGATATTGTCCCGCGACTGCCGGTATGAAGGTGAAGTCCGCGGCGCTGCCGCTGGCGATGACGGTGTCGCCGGAGTCGAGCACGGACCATGTCGCGGCGAAGCCCGCGGGGATGGCAAGGCCGTCGAGGAGTGCGGTGAAATTCAGCGTCTGTGCGAGCGCCGCGGTCTGAGGGCCGACGAAGCGGACATCGAGGGTGGGGATCGGAGCGGTGACGAGGAGGGTGGCGGTGGTGGTGCTGCTCGCGCCGGTGGCGGGATCGGTGAGTGTGAAGGAGACGGTGTAATTTCCAGCGGTCTGCGGGGTGAATGTGAACGTGTCGCCGCTGCCGGTGGCGGCTTCGACATTTGCGCCATCGACCGCAGACCATGTGGCTGTGAGGCCCGCGGGGACGCCGCCGATTCCGAGCAGAGCGGTGAAGGTGCGAACCTGACCGCGCACGGCTTCGACCGGGCCGCTGATGCCGGCGGTGAGCGTGGGCAGCGCCGCACCCACATGGAGCGTGGAAGCCGCGACGCCGATGACGTTTGCGCTCGCATCGGAGAGCGTGAACTCGACGCGGTAGTCGTCGGCCGCGCCGGGGATGAACTCGAAGTCCGCCGCGGTGCCGCTGCCGACGACGACATCCGCGCTGTTGACGACGCTCCACGCGAAGGTGTCGCCGGCGGCGAGCGCGCTGGAGTCGAAGAGGCCATTGAAGGTGAGGGTCTGTCCGACGGACGCGAAGGTGAGACCGGTGAGGCCGATGGTGCGAGGGGCGTCGGAGGTCGGCGGGATTTGCGGAATGTTGAACGTGAGCGTGGCATCGCCGACCGCGCCGGTCGCGGAATCGATGATCCGGTAGCTGACGAGATAGGTGCCTTCCGCGCCCGGCGCGAAAACGAAGTCACGTCCGACGCCCGTGGCGACGACGGTCTGCGTCTGCGTGGCGGGATCGTAGAGCGCCGCGCTCCACGACACCGCGTAGTCACCGGTGAATGCAGTGCCATTCAGCAAGCCGCCGAAGCTCACGAGTTCGTCGAGCTTGCCGAGAGTCGGCCCGCTGACGCCGACGCTCAGGCCGGGCACGGGCGCCGCGATGTCGAGCGTGGAAAGTGCGGCGGCTTCCGCGCCGGTCGCGGCATCGACGACGGCGAGGCGCACGCTCAGGGCGCCGGTCGCGGCGGGGATGAAGGTGAAGCTCGCGCCCGAGCCGGTCGCGAGGATGTTCGACGCGGCATCGACGATCTGCCACGCGGCACTGTAGCCGGCGGGCAGCGCACCGCCGTCATGCTGCGCTGTGAAGGTCACGGCTTGTCCGCGCACACCCTGCACCGGGCCGGCGATGCCCGCGGAGAACGTGGCGGCGGGCGGCAAGATGCTCAGCGGTGAGGAAGCGACGCCGAAGGTGCCGTTCGCCGGATCGACGAGCAGGAGCTCGACGCGGTACTGGCCCGGCGTGGCCGGCAGGAGTAGGAATTGCGAGCCACTGCCGCTCGCGACAACCGCGTTCTTTTGGTCGAAGACTTTCCACGACGCGTTCACGTTCGCGGGAATCTCGGAGCCGTTTAGAGAGCCGCCGAATGTCAGCAGCGGCCCGCGCACGCCTGCCGCCGGGCCGGCGATGTAGACCGCGAGCGTCGGGGCATCGGCGCCGACGGTGAGCGTGGAGGTGACGATCGTGGCGAAGTTCGTGGCAATCTCGGTGAGTGTGAGCTGGACGGTGAACTCGCCCGCGGTAGTCGGGACGAACGCAAACTGGTGGCCCGTGCCCCCGCCAGCGAACGCGCCACTTTGATCGAAAATCTGCCACTCGGTGGTGAAGCCCGGCGGCACGTTCAGGTCATCGAGGAGCGCGGTGAAATTCGCGGCGATGCCGATGAATCCTTGCGCCGGGCCGTTGAGTCCGGCGCTTATCGTGCGGCGTTTCGTGTTCACGAGCAGCTTCGCCGACGTGAGGCCGAATTCGCCGCTCGCGGTGTCGAGGATCACGAGTTCGACGCGATATTCGCCCGCCTTCTTCGCGATGAATTTCAGCGCCGAGCCGGTGCCGCTTGCAACGACTTTTCCATTCACATCGAAGACCTGCCAGACGATCGCGAACCGGCTCGCGGGCGTGAGTCCATCGAGGAGCGCACTGACATCGAAGCGCGTTTTCTTCGCCTCGACTGCGATGGAAACGGCGAGTGTTGGGATGCGGACGATGCTCCCGCCGGGCGGCAGCACGGAGACGTCGCCGCGGTCGGTGGTCATCGCGCCGCCGGTCACGCCGGCATCCACGAAGAACTCGCGGAGGGCCGGCGTGATCGCGGCGAAGGTAAGACTGCGGAGGAGCGCAATGTCTTTGCGGCTGATGTTTCCGGTCTGCTTCAACAGGCGGTTTTTGCCCTCGGTGTCGGTGAGCTGGTCTTTGCCTTTCGCGAGCTTGCGGCCGGCTTTCACCACTGCGCCATCGAGGAATGCGACGGTCGTATCGACGTGGCTGAAGCCGAGCGTGATTGGCACCTGCTGCGTCGGATTGTAAGTGGCAAACGGGAGGGTGAGCGCGGCGTCTTTTCCAACCAGAAGGTCGTTGCCCAAGCCGCCGAAAATTGTGTCGAGATTCACCCGGAGTGTGACGGTTTTGCTAGTGCCGAAGTGACCGTATTTGGACGGCGCGAGGTCGTATTTGCCGGCGTATTTCTTCACGCCGAGGCGGAGCTGCAGGTCGTTCAGAAGCACGCTGATTTGCGCGATGGCTTTATTCGTCGTGACCGTCGAATCGGTGAGTAGCGGGAGGATCACCACGCCATCGTCGCCGATGAGCAGGTCGTTGCCCGCGCCGCCACGGATCGTGTCGTTGCCGATGTCGAGGTCGTATTCGAAGACTTTCGGCACGAGTTTCAAATCGGTCGCGGACGGACGCAGCGCGCCGAGGTCGGCGACGTTTGTGGCGAGGTGGTAGGCGAGTTCGGCAGCGCGGATTTTCTGCTGCGTCGCGAGCGCGGAGTTCGTGTCGCTGAGCACCTTCGGCGTGATGCCGAGGACGGTCGTGGTTTTTGCCAGCGACACACCAGTGACGATCGGAGCGATGATCGCGCCTTGGTCACCGATCACGACGTCGTTGCCCGCGCCGGCGTCGATGTTGTCGTTGCCAATGAAGAGGTGGTGGTAATCGGGATCGATCGCTTTCGGCAGCAGCGCCTTCACGCGGTTCGGGTTCTGCGCGAGCCCTTGCTCGACGAGGTCATTCAGCACGCCGACGTGCGCCTCGCGGACGGTATTGAGGAAGTCGGTGGCGACATATTCCAAATCGCGCAGGAAGCTGTGGTAGCGCAGCGCGGCGGTGGTGAAGTCCGGCGCGACGATCGGCACGCCAATGGAGAACGGGACCGTGATCAGCGCATTGTCGCCGACGATGTAGTCGTCGCCGTCGCCGCCGAGGATCGTGTCGTTGCCGATGCGAATATCGTGCGAGGTGGTGGCCGTGCCGCTGAGCTGCTCAAACAGGTCGAAGTCGAGCGAGAGGAAATGCAACGCGGTGACGGCATCGGAGACCGCGGCGCGCACGTCGTTCATCGCGAAATCGAGTGCGGCGAGGCCGGTGAAGACCGGGGCGATCACGGCCACATCGTCGGCGTAGATCGTGTCGTTGCCCGCGCCGCCGTCGATGATGTCGTTCCCCGGCAGCACGTCGGCGTGATGGATGAGGTCGGGGACGAATGAGATGAGCGGCTGCGTGGTCGCTCCGTCGTTGCGATGCAGCGCGTCGGCGGCGGCGAGGTCGCCGAATGCGAGGTTCGGCACGAGGTTGAGCTGCGGCGCGGCGGAATTCAGCTCGAGCGGGAGGAGAGCCATGTTCGGCACGATGACGGTGCCGCCCGCGCTGATGGTGTACGGCACGCCGGCATCGACGCCGATGATGCGGATGCCGCTGACGACTTGCGGGAGGTTCGTGATGAACGGCACGGAATTGAACGCACCGTCGGCGAAGATGAGGTCGTTGCCGTCGCCGCCATTGATCGTGTCGTTGCCGCGTTGGCCGAAGAGCAGGTCGTCGCCCGAGTCGCCGTTGATGATGTCGTTGTCCGCGGGCACGAGGTCGATCAGCAGGAGCTCCGTGGCCCACGCGCCGGTGTCGCTGTTGATGAGCTTCGCGCCGCTCGGCAGGTAGAGGCCGGCGAGAATGGCGAGGTCGGCTCCGAGGAGTTTCGCGGCGAGCGCGGGGTCGTCGAGGCGCAGCGGATGCGAGTCCATTTGGATCACACCTGTCAGGTAGCCCACGTCTTCGAGGAAGATGTCACGGTGCCATGAGCCGTTCGAGTTCAGCCGCGGCGTGCCGTCGGCGTTGAAGGCGCGCAACGCATATCCGCTGTCGCCGAGGACCACGTCGTTGCCGTCGCCGCCGCTCGCATTGTCCGACCCGAGGCCGCCATAGACTTCGTCGTCCCCTGCCCCGCCGTCGAGAATGTCGTTGCCGCGCTGTCCGAAGAGAATGTCCTGGCCCGCGCCGCCGAGCAGCGTGTCGTTGCCGCCGATGAAGTCGATGTCATCGAAGCGGAAGACGGTGCGAATGACGATGGTCGAGAAGACGCCGGTGTAGGTGCGCCACGCGGACGGGAAGCCCGGCAGCACTTCGCGGGAAATGATGCCGTTGTCGCCGAGCACCACGTCTTCACCATCGCCGCCGTCGATGAAGTCGTTGCCATCCGCGCCGTAGAGGACGTTGTGCCCGCCGATGATGTCATCCTGCCCGGCGTCGCCGAAGATGCGATCATTCCCCTGCTGCCCGAGGATGAAGTCGTCGCCCGCGTCGCCGTGGATCGTGTCGTTTCCGCCGCCATCCGCGGTGGTGATGAAGATCGACACGAAGTTCTGATTCGCGGGCAACGAGGCGTCGTAGCGGCCGTGGTCGCCGAGGATCACGTCGTGGCCGTTGCCGCCTGAGATCGTGTCGTCACCGGTGCCGCCGAAGATGTAGTCCGCGCCGTCCTCGCCGAAGATCGTATCGTTGCCGCCGAGGGTCGGGTCGGTGCTGTAGAAAGTGGCGAGGCTGCGGTCCGCGGCGAACTCGAACACACCGTTGTCGCCGAGGATGAAGTCGTTGCCCCCGCCCGCGTGGATCGTGTCGCCGCCCGCGCCGCCGGCGATGATGTCGCTCGCGCCGCCGGTCGTGATGAAGTCGTCGCCGCCGATCGCCGGGTCGGTGGTGAAGAGCCGCACGACACGGCCCGTGAGGTCGAAGATCGCGACGCCGTTGTCTCCGAGGACAAAGTTCCGCGAGGTTGGATTGACGGTCACGATTGTGTCGCCTGCGGCTCCGCCGAGGATCACGTTTCCGCTGTCGCCGCCGGAAATCGTGTCCGCGCCGCCAATCGCGGGATCGGTCGTCTCGGCGCGCAGCAGGATGCCCGTGGCGGCGTCGAAAACCATGCGCCCGTTGTCGCCGATCACCACGTCGAAAGCCGTGTCGCCTCCCGCTCGGATGATGTCGCCGCCCTCGCCGCCGAGGATGAAATTCGCGCCGAGGCCGGCGGTGATCGTGTCGCTGCCACCGATGGCAGGGTCGGTCGTGTGGACATCGACGAGCACGCCCGCGACGAAGCTCGCGATGCCGTTGTCGCCGACAAGCACGTCGGCCTGCACATCGGCGAGAATGTTGCCCGATGCGAAGCCGTAGATCGTGTCGTTGCCCGCGCCGCCGAATATCAGGTCGCGGCCTTCGCGTCCGCTGATCGTGTCGTTGCCACCGACGCCGGCGAACTCGGTGAAGGCGAGGGTCGCCGTGCGGATCGTGCCGTCCGTGAAGTCGCCCGGACCCGCGTGGCCAAATGCCGCGACGACATTCGAGCCGTCTTGATAGAGCACGCGGCCGCGGTCGCCGAAGATGATGTCGTTCCCCTGCCCGCCCGTGATGTCGTCGTCGCCCTGGCCGCCAAAGATGATGAGCGGCAGAGTCGAGCCCGCGGCGTGGACTTTATCGTTGTCCGACACGAGCGGCTGGTTGTTGTAAGCGCCCTGCGTATTCAGCACGAAGAAGTCGTCCTGGCCCGCGGTCAGCGCGACGGTCACGTCGTCGTCGCCGAGGCCGGTGTTCAACGTCGTGACCGTGCGCAGACCGGGCCGGCGAATCGTCCCATCGATCGCGATCGTGTCGTTGCCGAAGCCAGACCAGAACGTGACTCCGCCGGCAAAATTGCCGCTCGCTTTATCCGCGCCAAACGTAATGAGGCCGGGCGCGAGTCCACTCACGAGAATTTCCGCGGACGGCAGGCCGATGCCGGTGAAGTTGTCCGTGATCGCGACGTTCGAGTCGCCGAGGGTCGCGGCTTCGTCGGAAATCATCAGCGTCTGCCGGCCCGCGCCGCCGTCGATGTTTAGGATGCCGCGGATGTCGTCGAGAGTGCCGTTGAGGTAATCGTAGCCCGCGATGTTGTCCGGGCGGCGGTCGGCCTGCGACGAAATGTAAATGCGATCGTCGCCGTCGTGCGTCCGCACATTCGTGACCGCGCCGTCGGCGGTGCCGCGGATGTTGAAGATGTCGCTGCCCGCGCTGAGGTCGATATTCAGCTCCTCGAACGCATAGTAATGGATGCCCTCGAGCTGCGTCGCGAGCGTCGCGGTGCCGCGCGCATTGCTGCCGGAGACGATGTTGTCGAGCAGGTCGCCGTCGAGGTCGCCGGGCACGATGCGGAGGTCGCTGAACTCGCCTTGGAACGTGACGACATAGACGCTGCCCTGCTTCGTCACCGCGACATTTGCGGAGTGCGGCGCGTCGGTCAGCGGCGTCGTGGCATTGCGCGAATTGAGCAGCGGATCGAGCGCGGCTAGCACGTCGTTGGCGGAGGCGTTGAAGGCGATCGGCTGCGTGTAAGTCAGCCCGCCCGGCAGGCGCAGGCCGATGCGGAAGGTGCCGCCGGTGGCCTTGATCGTGATCGTCTGTGGCGGCAGCGAAATCGTCGCCGCGCTGAGGTCCGACGGCTGGATTGAGTAGTTCGCGTATTCGCCCTGGAAGGTGAAGACGAAGCCGCCCGCCTGCTGGGTGACCGCGACGTTGTCGGTGTGCGGGATGTCGAGGTCGGCGTTGTTCGGGTTGAGGATCGGGTCGAGGAATTTGCGGAGTTCTGCGGCGGTCGCGCCGACCGGAATCGCGCCGGTCGTGACGGTCGTGCCATTGATCGAGGGGACGTAAGGCGCGCCGATCACCGGCACGCCGAGGCTCGTGACGCCGAGCCCATGCTGGATCGCGAAGATCGCGTCGGCGGTGAGGCGGAAGCTGATCGTGAATGTGCCGGTCGTGGAGTTGAGATTGATGACCTGCTGGATGCCGAGGCCGCTGCCGGGAACGGTCGTGCCGTCGCGCACGGTGGACGTGACGACGAATGCCGAGGAGTCGTCCGAGGCGACGAGCTGCGTCGCCGCGAGGTAGCTGGAAAACGCGTCGGTGAGCAGCGCGCGGTTGAGGTCGGCGAGCTCGCTGCCGAGCGGGTTGCGCGAGATCAAAGTCAGCGTGACGGGCTTCAGCAAGACATCGGCGAAGGTCGTGGCGTCGTAGAGCGAGACGCCGCTGGAGATGATGGAATTGAAGCCCGAGAGCAGCGCGGCGCGGAGTTGCGCGTCGGTCGAAGCAGTGTTGTCCACGACCGCGAGCGCCGCGGCGGGCAGGCGCACGCGGAGCAACGCGACGATCGCGGCCGGGAGCGGATTCACTGCCGCCGGAGTGCCGCGCAGCTCGCTCGCGAGGTTTAGCCCATTGCTCAAATCGGTCGGCGCGAACACTCCGGGCAGCCAGGTGATTTGACCGAAGTCGCGGCCCGCGAATCCGCGCGCAAACGTGATGGTGTAAGTCTTGTCGGCTGGCGTGATCGAGACGCTGACCTCTATATTCGGCGCGCCGTAAGCCTCGCGGAGCGCGGCGGAAACCTCGGCGGCGGTCATGCTGTAGCTCAGCACCACGTCGGCGAAATTCGCGCTGCGGACGACCGTGTTCGACGACGGGAGATTCGGCGCGGCGTCCGCCGCCGGGATGCGCAGGACGTAGCTGCCGCTCGCCGCCTGCACGGTGAACCGCTGCGTCTCCGACAGCGTAAACATATTCAACCCGGTGATCGTCGTCGCGGTCAGCGTGCTCGTGTTTCCGAGCGGCACCGGCGCATTCTGCACAACGATCGTCCACGCGAGCTGCGGCGCGCCCGTGCCGGTCAGCGACACAGCGAAGGTTGTCGTCGCGCCGTCGCGCGTCTCGGTGACGGTGAGGTTATTCGTCCCGAAGAGCGTGCGGAGCGCCTGCTGGATTTGCGCACCGCCCATGCTGAAATCGAGCGCCGCTTCCGCATAGCCGGAGAAGCGCGTGATGCCCGCGGAATTCGAGAGCGGCAGCCCGAAGCCCGTCGTGCGCAGGATGTAGCGGCCATTCGCCGCCTGCACGACGGTCGTGCGCGCGTCATCGACATCGAGCTCGCCGGGCTTCGTCGTCGTGAGGATTCCGATGCTCGTGTTGTCGAGCAGGTTCAGCACGTCGCGGCCCGCACCGCCGTCGAGGACGAGCTGGCCGTTGAGCTGGGCGACGACGAGGTCGTTGCTGTGGAGGTTGATCGTGTCATCGCCGTTGCCAGTGCGGATGATCGTGTGGCCGAGGATCGTCTTCACATCGACGATGTCCGCGCCGTCGTTCGAGTCGATGATCGTGAGGCCGCGATGCGTGGACTCGACCGTGAAGTGGTCGTTGCCCGAGCCGAGCTGAATATTCACGACCTCGAGATTCGTGTAGCTGATGCCGCCGGAGAACGCACGCCCGCCGACGACCGTCGCACCGCCCATGCCGAGCCCGGTGATCGTGTCCTCGGTCAGCGTGCCGCGATCGTCCGCCGGGCTGTCGGCGTTGAAGACGTTCAGCACATCGACCTGCTCGCTCTCGATGACACGCGTGTTGAGATTTACCGGCGCGTAGAAATACGAGTCGCCAATTTGCACGGCCTTCAGCGTCAGCAGGCCGTCCACGATCGTCGGCAGGTAGTTGCGCCCGCCGAATTGCGTGTCGGCGAGCAGCACGCTGAGCAGGCCCGCGATCACGTCCGCCGCGCGGTCGCCGGGGCGTGTCGTGTAGGTGAAAGTGTGGCTGTCGAGCGTGACCGCGACGCTCGCCGGAATCGCGGTGCCGGTGAAGCCGATCGTCGCACGCTCGAGCCGCGTCGCATCCGTGCGCGCCGGCGTGCCGGTCAGCACGAGCCCGCCGGAGACGCTCGCGAGGAACGGCGTGGCGACCTGCGGCCCGGTCTTCAGCAGCAGCGTGTCGCCGGTGACGCCGGGCTGGAACGCACTGCCGAGCGTGCCGGCGAGGATGCCTGCCACGCCTGCGGGCACGCCGACGGTGTCGGCCAAAATCGCCGCATTCAGCGCCGCCGTCAGCCCGCCAATCGGGTCAGCGCCGGCGGGTGCGGTAGCGGTGAAAGTAAGACCCGCGAATGAAATCGTGGCCACGTCGCCCGGCCTGACATCGCCGCTGAAGACCCACGCCGCCTGCGTCCATTTCTGGCCCGGCAGCAGCGCGACAGGCGTGCCGCGAATCGCCGCGTTGACCGTGCTCAAGGCGTTTGGCGCAAAGTTGAAAGTGAACGGCGCGCCGCCCTTCGTGAGGATGAGGCGGTTGCCAAAAACGCTGGCGAAGAAGTCGATCGTGTAAGCGCCCGGCACAACCGCGCGCAGTTTCTCGATCATCTCGAGCAGGCTCGAAGTGTCGGGCGTGATCGCGCCGCCGAATGCGTCGTCGATCAGCAGGCGATTGAGCCGCGCGAGCGCGTCGCCGGTCGGATTTTGCGCGAGCAGGTCGATCGTGTCGAAGGAAAGAACGACGCCTTGGAAATCGGCAAGCGCGTTCAGCGAAGTGCTGCCCTCGATGATACCGTTGAGCTTCGGCAGGAGGATCGCGAGCTTCGCGGCATCGCTCGCAGCGGGATCGACCAGCGTCGTTTTTTCCGCGGTGCTGAAGAGGCTCCAGACGTAGGTCAGCGGGCCTTCGAGCGCCGCGCCGCCGTTCGAGACAGGCGCACCGCTGAGTTTCAGGATCGCGTTCGCGAGGCTGGCGACGTCGCCTTTCGCCAGGGTGATGCTGCGGATGACGTAATCGGTGCCGTCGAGCGTGACGGTCCATTTTTCGTTGCGGCTCGCGACGCCGGAGAGGCTGAGCTGCACGCTGCGCCAATTGATCGTGGCGACCTGCGCCGGGTCGGGAATGCCGGTGAAGGTGATCGCGCCGTTGCCACTCAGCGAGACGCCCGCGGTGAACGGGTTGCGGAAGCCGACGCTGAGGATGTTACGGTTCGTGCCGAAGAGGTCGATCGAGTTGTCCAGCGCGCCGCCGTCGAGCAGCGTGACGTTGTAGAGGAAGAGATTCGAGCGCGGGTCGAAGCCGAGGCGCTCGCCGTACTTCGGCAGCGTGTGGATGGCGAAAGTGTCGGTGAAGCGGTCGAGCGGGCCGCTGGCGACCGGGCCGTAAATGCGGCCGTCTGGCAGCGGGTAATTCGTCTCCCCGGGCAGGCGGAACGGGTTATTTAGGAACGCGTCCTCGGTCACGCCGATGCCGCCATTGATGATGAGCGGCCCGCGGATTCCATTCACGCGCTGCTCGGGCGAGGCGAAGACGAGCGCGTCGGAGCCGTCCACGATTTCATCCGAAATGGCCTCGACGAACACGTCCTGCGCGGCGTTCCACTTCGCGAGCAGCACCCACTCGGTGCCCGCGCCGAGGTAGGTCAGGTTGTTCGTCGTGTCGTAGTAAATCTGGCCGTCGGTCGCCGCGCCGGTCGGAGCCGCGGTGCCGCGCGTGATCGCCGCATTGGCCGCCCATGAGTCGGGCGCGAAAATCACAATCGGCGTGACGAGCGACGGCGTCTCGTAGGTCGGCGTGACGATGAAGGACGCCGTGATGCCCGCGCCGCCGATCCGCGCGATGTCGAGCGACGCGCCATTGACCGTGAACGTGTAAAGCGTGCCGAGGCCGAGGCGGTTGAATTCCGCGAGGAGGCCATTCGCGACCACAGCCAGCGTGTCGCCGGGACGCGCGATGTATTTCACCTCGTTCGAGTCGAGCGTCAGCTTCCAGATTTCCGGCGCTTCGCCTTCGCCGTTCGGATGGCCGTTCAGCACGACATGCACGCTCATGAATGCGCCGAGCGCATCGCGCGGTCCGGTCAGCGCCGCGCCGTTGCGATCCGGCGTGACGTTGAAGGCGAGCGTGAACGGATTGCCGCCGAATCTGACGAGCAGCTTCGTCGCATCCGTCGAGTCGAGCGTGACGCTGAAATTCGCGAAGCGCGCCACCGCCGCAAACCCATCGCGCACGAACGCCGCGATCAGCCCGGCGGCGATGTCCGCGAGCGTGTCGCCGACATTGACGTGATAGCTCAGCGACTCGCCGTTCAGCGTGAGTTTCCAGACTTCCGGCGTCGGGAAGCGCACCGTCGGCGTGCCGATGAGTTTCACTTCCGCAGCGGTGAGTTCACCCGCGGTGTAAGTCCGTGCGATGCTCGCGCCGCCGCGGCTCAGGATGACTTGGGCAAAGAACGGGACGTTCGTCGAAGTGATCGTGACCGTCGTGCCGGAGACGGTGGCGATGTAGCGCGCAGTGACATCGACTTTTGCGCGGAGAGCGGAGGCGATGGTCGCGAGCGTGTCGCCCGACTGCACGATGTAGCTGAAGGTTTCGGCCTGCTTCGCTGCGTGAGTCGGCGAGGTCGTGTCGGCGGAAGTGAGTTGGAATGTCCAGACTTCGCCGGGCGTGACCGGTCCGCGGAGCTGGATGGTCGCCTGCTGCGTGGCGACGCGGACTTGAACGGCTTCGTTCCGGCCGTTGTTGCGCGTCGAGTCAAAGGCGAGGTCGGAGTTGTAGGTCTTGGTGAGCGACGGCACCGCGTGGAGATAGACGAGCTGCGTCGGGTTGCTCGAGAGCGTCACCGAGTAGCTGTCGGTCGTTGGCGCTTTGTTGTAGGTGCCGGGGAATTCCTCGCTGATGTGGTAGGAGATTTCGAACTTGCTCGTGTCGTCCGGCGTGGCGCTCCAGACGCGGTCGAGCGTGTATTCTTTCGACTCCGCGTCGTATCCGAGAATCTGTGCGGTCTGACCTTTGCCCGTGCCATCGACGATCGTGATCGTCTTGCCGACAAGCCCGATGGCCTGCGGATTCGTGTCATGGCCTTGGAGCGAAATGTTCAGCTCGTAGCTCTGCCCGCCGATCACGCCGGTGACCTGATGATCGCTGACGTAGTAGGAACTCGGGATGCCGAAGAGCCCGAATTCGTCGTAGTCGATGTATGAGCTGACGCGGACGAAGTAAGTGCCGGGCGTCGTGATGTCGTATTCGAGGAAGGCGTCGCGGCTGTTGTCGCTGCCGGGATCGATGATGTTCTGGTGTCCGGGAGTCGCGACGTGGTCGATCGCGAGCGGCGCGGGGTCGGGCTGACCGGCGACGAATTGCGCCGCGCTGAAGAGCTCCAGCACCGTGCTCGCCGTGTAGCCGAAGATGAACTCGCGGCCGAAGACCAGGCTGCTCTTGTCGATGTCGAGCACGACGTGGACGGAGCCGCCGCGCTTCACTTGGAGCACGAAAGGATTGAGCTGGTTTGTATCCCGGTCCGTCACCGTGAAGCTCACCCCGCCAGCCGTGTAGCTTACGCTGTAGGTCGGATTGCGCGTGTTGTTCGAGGTATCCGTCACCGCGCCGGTCAGAACGGGCACGTTGAATTTGCCCGGAGTGAGGAACGTAACCTGCCACGGATTTTGCAGCGTGCCGGCGCCGGTCACGGACACGCTGAGGTGCGTGCCGTCGGTCAGCGTGATCGCGTCGAGCGCGGCTTCGACCGCCGCGCGATCGGTCTCGCGATCCGCTGCCGCGATTGTTGGATCGCTGTTGATCGTCGAACGGATCGTCAGCGGAGTGGTCGTCCGCACGACCGCATCCGCGGCGGAGCCTTCGCGGAAGGACAGCGTGAACGTTCCACTGGTTGCGTTGAGCCAGACTTGCTGGACTTCGTTCGCGAGGCCGTTTCCGCCGATGGTCGTCTTCACCGAGACCGCTCCGCGAATCGCAGCGACGAGACCCGCGGCGACCGTGCTCAACGTCCGCGGCGCAGGCAGCAGGCTCGGCACTTCATACTCGTAGTATTGGTTGTCGAGAGTCAGCCGCCACACGTCGCCCGCGCGCAGTCCGCCGGAGTTCGGATCGGACGCGAGCGTGATCGTCGCCGCCGGGCGGTAGTGGGCGCGCGCCGTGCCGTCGCCGTTCAGGTCGAGCGTGCTGGTGAAGCTGTAGGAGCGCAGGAATTGCGCGGACGAATCGAACGTCGCGTTGTTGTTGCCGAACCGGATCGGGGCGCCGTCGTCGCGTGAGATGTCGATGACATTGCTATCCGTCGCATTGGTTCCCGCGTTGTAGGTCGCGACAGGAAGTTTCGCGGCAAGCCCGGCAGTCACGTTGGCGAAGGTCGCCGCCGTCGCCGCGAATTTGTAGGAGGTCGCCACTCCGCTGTCATTCTTGATGAAGATCGTGAACTCGTCGTTCGCCAGCACGCCGTTCGCGGTATCGAGCGACAGCGTCTGCTTTTGGTCGGGCTTGAGCGTTCCTTCGACGATGAAGCCGCCATGCACCGGCGGGATCGCCACGGATACCTTGCCGTCATTCGCATCGACCGTGGCCGCGCCGAAAGTCGAGAGGTAGATGATCTTCCCTTCCGCGACCGCGGCGCGATCGGTGCCACCGCCCGCATCCGCCGCATCGGCTAGGCGCTTGGCGATCGTTGTCAAAGTATCGGCCGCGATGACAGTCGTGGAGTAAGACGCGCCGCCGAAACTCAGCGTCCACACATCGCCGACGCTCGTCGTGCCAGCAAGGTCGCGGCCGATGGTGGTGACCACCGCGCCCGAGCGCGTGATGCTATCCGGCGAAGTCACCGTGAGGCTGCCAGCGTCGAAGCTGCTGAAGTTCGTGCTGATCTCCGTGATGACCAGCGTGTCGATGCCCTCACTGCTCGCGACGTAGTTGCCAGCGGCGAAGCCCGTAATGGCTGCGACCGCGCCTGAAATTATGTCGCTGTAACCGCCCGCGCCGACCGTGACGCTCACGACGCCCGCCGTGTTGCCAGCGCCACCGCCGGGGAGGCTGAAGGCCCATGTGTCGCCCGCATTCGCATTGCCCGTGAGCTTCACGATCGCGGTGTAAGGCGCGGTGACGGCGGTGACCGACGCCTGACCCGTGACCGTCACGGCGACCGTGAAGTTTGCGTTGTCCGAGAGCGTCAACTCCGCGCCATTGAGCGTGACCGTGTTGATGCCCGCCGCGAGGATTTTCGTCCGCAGCGAAGTCGCGAGGGCGGACAACGTCGGCGGCGTGCCGGTCGCCGGAATGACCTCTGTGACCGTCGAGTGTCCGCCGGTGAATGTCAGCGTCCACGTTTCACCGAGCGCCGGGATGCGCAGCAGCGTGATCACCGCGGACTTCGAATCCGGCGCAGTGACCGTGGCGGGCAGGATCGTCACGCTGACCGTGCCGATCGCGCCGCTGATTTTCGTGAAAGGGATCGTCCATTTCCCGCCGACGAGCCGCGCCTTGGCCGCGTAATCCGTGCGCGCGTCGATGTTCGCCGCGATAGCCGTGACGACCGCTTGCAGCGTCGCGCTCGCGGGCACCACGTAGTCGTAAGTCACCGTCGTGCCGAGGGTCACACGCCAGACTTCGCCCTCGTGCGGCGTGCCGTTGAACTCGAGCGCCTTGGTCTGCTGATTCGCCGCCGGACTGCGATCAGTGAAGTCCACCGTGATCGCACCCGGCGCGGCGACGAGCCCACGCAGATTTGTCGGGAACGCGTTCCCATCGATGCGCGTCAACACGAGTTTGTTGCCGGTCTCGGCACGGGCCACGTAGTTGTCGGTCGCCGTGTTGATGCTCGCAACGAGGGCGTCGATCACAGTGCCGAGCGTCTCGCTGTTGCCGACGACGGTGTGGGTGTAAAGCTGCGTCGGGCCGCTGCCGCTGACGATCTGCCACACCTCCCCGGCTTGCGGCGTGCCGCTGAAAGTGAAGATCGTCGAGACTGCCGTATTCGTCGCGACGACCGCGGCGCTCGGACTGGCCACGGTGAAGGTCGCGGTGAACGGATTGCTCGCCGCGTCGTTCGGGACGATGACCAAATGATACGGGCTCGCCGCCGTGCCGCTGCCGGTGACGCTCGCGGTGAAGTGGTTGTCCGTGTCGTTGTTGATCGCGGTGCGCAGATTAGTCGCGACCGCCTGCGCGCCCTGCCCTGCCGCGATAGTGTAGGCGAAAGCCTCGCCATTCAGCACCAGCGTCCACCGGTCTCCCACGCGTGCGGGCTCGGCAATGATGAAGTCCGCGCTCGACCACTGCGCCGTGCCGAACTGGGCCTGGAACGGCGTGCCACCGATCGTGAGCGCGCTCTGGGAAACCGTGCTCGTGACGCCGGTCGCCAGCGTGAAGCCGGTCGCTGCCGGGGGCTTGAGAATGGTAATCGCGAGGCCGTTGCGCGTCGCGCTGTAGCCCGTGGGAATCTGCGCGAGGAGCGACGCTGCGACGCTGTCGAGAGTCGTCGCCGAGCCGGTGACATTCACTGTGTAGGCCGTGCCATCGAGCGTGATCGTCCACGCGTCGCCGGCCGCCGCGTTCGTGTTCGCGCCCGCGCCGAGTGTCACGGTCGCAGCCGTGTATTGCAGCAGCGGACGGCCCGCGACATTGAAGACGCCAAACGTATTTTCGCCCGCGACATTCAGCGCGAGCCGGAAGCCGTCGGCATTTGAAAGCGCGATGCTCGATCCCGTCCGCGTCGCCCCGAACGCGCTGCCGATCGAGGTCACGAGTGCCTGCGCGACATCGGAGAGCGTCTCACCGGCGACGACCGTGTGCGTGTAGGTCGTCACCGCATTCGTCTGCGCGTTGTTGATTTTCACCGTCCACACGTCGCCGACGACGGCCGTCGTAGCGGTGATGCCCTTCGCGGCATCCGCGGTGGTCAGCACGTTCGCCAGCGTGAGGTTCGCGTTGCTGAAGATGAGCGCATTTCCCGCCGAATCCGTCGGGCTCGTGGAGCGCGTGACCGAACCGGCGCGCGGCAGGAGCTGCGTCAGCCCGCCGAATGTAAAGCCCGCGTTATCGACGAGCGTGACAGCGCCCGCTGCGGTGTAGGTCGATTGGTAGAAGCGATCCGGCAGCGCGCTGACGAGGTTCCGTGCGAGGTCTTCGACCGTATCGCCCGGCTGCACGATGTAGCTGTAATCCTGGTAGCGCACGCCTTTCAGCGTCCACACGTCGCCCGCGCGGACGGCGCCGGTGATCTGGAATGAGACGCTCGTGTAGTAGATCGAATTGTCCGGGGTCTGCGAGATGCCGTCGCTCGATTTCGGGTTGATCGCAGCGTCGGTGACGACAAATGAATAGATGTCGTAGCTGCCATTGCCCGAGCCCTGAATGCGGACATACGGCGTGTCGGAGCTGACGCCGCCGCCGCTGATCACGTTGCCGATATTCGGGTCGAAGAACGTGTAGAAGTTGGAGGCGTCGTTGACATTCTGCGCGGTGCCGAATGTGTCGTGCGCAAGTTGCGACTCGCTCAGCGGCTCCGGCGCGAAGACGAAGCCGGAAATCGGGTGCTGCGGAACGCTGACATTCAGCGTGTAGCTCACGCCGACCGGCAGCCCGCCGAAGCCCTCGGCGTTATCGACCTGCACGTAGTAGGTGCCCTTTTGCGTGAAGCTGTAGGTCAGGAAGTCGTCGTTGAAAGTCGTGCTGCCGGTGCCGCTCTCAAGGAGGTCGAGCGGATTCGAGCCGCCGCGGCCCTGACCGACGAGGCGGCCATCCTGGTCGTAAATTTTGAGGATGCTGCGCCACTGGATCGAATCGCCGACATCGTAGCCGTGGTCGATGTCGAAGGTCGCGACGATCGGCCCGCCCGCGGCGCGGAGCATCGAGTCGGTGATCGTGAAGCTGTAGTAATCGGAGGTGCCGTCGCCAGTGCCGAGGATGCTGAGATGCGGGTCCCACTTGCCGTCGGTGCGCTTCACGATGTCGGCGTTGGAGTTTGCGCTCCAGCGCGCGAGGTCGATGTTTTGCGCGTTGTAAACTGAGTCGTGGGTGCCGACCTCGTGCAGCACCGCGACGCCGAAGTCGCCGGCGAAGCGCGTCACGAATTTGGCCGTGACGCCGGTCGGCACGTTGTAGCTCGCGACAACATCCTCACCGGACTGCGCGGCGATCGAGAAGACCGCGGTGTAAACTCCGCTGTCCACGGTGAGGTCGAATTTCACTTCGAGCGCCTGCGCGCCACCGACGAGAATCGCATTGAGCGCGTCGGCGAGCTGCTTGGCGACCGAGTTCAGCGAGGTTGAGTTGCCGGCGACGGTCACGGAGCCCGAGCCGATCAACACGCCGATGGCGTTGGAAACGGTGATCGTATAGACGCCCGGCTTCGCGTTCGGCGACGTAACGGTGATCGCGAGATATTTCCGACCCGTGAGGACTTTGCTCACGATGCCTTCGCCGAGCACGACGAGGTCGCTCGACTCGATGACGTTCGTCGAATTGCCCGACTGCGTGACGATCAGGCCGGGCGCATCGTCGTCTGCGATGCGGACATCGAGCACGGGCACGAGCCGCTCTTCGCCGTTTTTGCCCGCGACGTATTGGTAGGTCGTGCCGTTCAGCACGATGCTCCACTTGTCGCCGTCGGCGATGGCGGACGTGCCGCTGAGAGCGATCGTCGCCTGCACGAAATAGTCCGCGCTTTCCACCCGATCCGTGAAGGTGCCGCCAGCGCCATCCGACACCGCCGAGCCCGGCGCGAAGTGCGCGATGCCGACGCCGAACGCCGCGCCCGCCGCCCGCGTGATGTCGATGATGCCGCCCGCAGTGAGATCGAGCGAGTAAGCCGCGCCGCCGACCGCCGCGCGGAGGCCCGCGGCCACGTCGTCGAGCGTGTCGTTCGGCTTCGCGATGTAATCGAAAGCTGCGCCGTCGAGGCGCAGGCGCCAGAGCGCGCCATTCGCGACCGCGCCGGAGAGCGTGAGCCGGACGGAGGTCACCGCGCGCACCGGCGCGGGAGTCGTCGCGATGCTCGTCTTTTCACCCGCGACGAGTTTGAAGGCCGGGCCGCTGAGCGTGATCTTCCCGCTCATGAGTTCGCCGCTCGCGGTGACGAGCGTGGACACGTCTTTTTGCACGGAGTTCACGAGGCCGAGCACGACATCGTCCTGACCGAGCCCGAAGTAATTCAGCAACTCCAGCGCGCCGCCTAGGATGGTGTGCGTAATGCGCGAGAAGTGCGTGCCTTCCTTATTGTCGTCGGGCGTCGCGACGACGCGGATGATCTGCGGGATGTTCCAGTTCGTCGCATCGAAGTGGACGCTCGAAATGAGCGCGCCGGTGCCATCGTTGTAGAGGCGTGTCTCGCCGTCGGACGCGAGCGCGACATCGACCGGGCCGGTCGGCTTGCGGCTGAGCACGATCGCGTAAGTGTCCTTCGCAGGCGTCGCGTTTGTCCCCTCGGCCACGAACGTGTCGAATCCCGTCGGCGCAATGATCACGCTCGACGCATCGTCGTCCACGACTTCAACCGTTGCGCTGAGCACTGGCAGGTTGTCATACGCGCCGCCGTCCGCACCGCTGCCGCCTTGGATCACGGTGTGCAGGATAGTGTAAATGCGGCGTCCCTCGGCCACGTTGTCGTCCGGCGCGGTGATCGTGATCGTTTGCGGGATGAACCAATTCGAGCGGTCGAACACGAGCGTGACGCCGGTCGCGCTGCCGTTCAGTAGGATACCCTGCGCGCCGGTGCGGTCGTCGGATTGAGAGCGCGACGGCGAAGCAGTGATGCGGACGCTTTCCTCCGGCGCATGAGTCAGGACGATCTGATAGGTGTCGTGGACGAGGTCACCGCCGATCGGATTTTTCTCGAATACGCGCAGCGGAGCCGGCTCGTGGGTCGCGTCGCCGAGGCGGATTTGCACGCCCGCCGTGCCGTTGTCAAAGACCTTCACCGAGAGGTCCTGCGCGAAGATCGCGTTGTAGGCCCCGTCGATGCTGAAGATGGACTGGTCGATCAAGCCGCTGTGGCCTTCCAGGCTCTTGGCCACGACGACAACCGGCTTGCGGCCTGGGAAACCGCCGGTGTTGAAGGTGTCGGTGCCGAGCCCGCCGATGGTCTCGACGATCACATCCTCTGGCGTGCTCACGATGAAGAACGTGTCGTTCCCCTCGAGCGCATCGACGGTCAGTTTCTCGATACCCGAGTAGGTAATGAAAAGTCCGCCGCCGAAGACGCCTTCGCGCGTGATCACGAAGTCGTCGCCGAACTCGGTACCGACGATGGTCAGCGTGTCGAAGCCGTCGCCGCCCTCGACCCGCACCGGCGCGTTCACGGTGTAATTGATCACGTCCGCGCCCTGGCCGCCGTTGATGTTCGTGAAGGGCCGCTTCGGATCTTTCGGATCGACTTTCACGAATGCGCGGATGCGGAACGTGTCGTCGTCTTCTTCACCGAAGAGGAAGAGTTCCGCGAGATTCCGATAGACCGTGAAGCTGTCGCGCCCCGTGCCGCCGTGCAGTTCCGCCGGGGCGCTGATGCCGTTGCTGAGGTAGCCCTTCGTCGTGAGCGTGGTCGGGAAGTAGTCGCCCGGCAGCAGGCCGTTGTAGGGGTTCGAGGCGTCGCGCGGCGACTTGTAGAGCTGGCCGACTTGGAAGGTGTCGTTGCCCGCGTCGCCGAAAATGGTCAACGGCGCGTTCGTGTCATCGAGGACGAAAGTATCGTCGCCGTCGCGACCGAAGACCGAGATGCGGCCGCCAAAGGTGCCGTTGTAATTCACGCGCTCGGCGCGGCCATTCGCGACCGGATTCCGCGCCGCGTCAGTCTCCAGCGCGACGATCGTGTTCGGGCGGAAGAGGAAGAAGTCCGGCGCGAGCGTGCCGTAGATTCGCAGCACGTCGTTCGCGTCGCCTGCCGGCGAGTCGTTGACATTGATCAGCGAGGAACCGAGGCCCGAGAGGCCGATTTCGTAGAAGTCATTCCCCTCGCCGCCTTCGAGCGTCAGCGGTGCGCCGATGCCATTGAGGAAAGTCTGCAACCCATCGCGGTCGTAGTTTACGCGAATGCGATCGTTGCCATTGCCGCCGCGCACCGTGGTGAGACCGGTGGTGCTCGCGATGTTGATGACATCGTTGGTGCCGTTGAGCGTCGCAGTTTCATCCCCGGCATCGACGACGGTCGAGCCCGCGTGCGTCGAAGCGATGAAGAGGTTGTCGTTACCGCGGCTCAGCGAGAGGTTCAGAGCCTCGAACTCGGTGTAGTAGATGCCCTGAATCATCCCGAGGCCGGTGACGGTGTCGCGCGTGAGGATGCCGGTGAGTCCGACCGTGCCGCCCGCGTAGATGACGAGCTTGTCGCCGTTCGGCCCGTTGTTGTTGCCGAAGAGATTCACGAGCGCGGGGAAGCCGACCTGCGTGCTGTCGAGGCTCGGCGTCACGGTGTCCGCAGTGCTGCCGACAATGAGCGTGTCGGTGCCAGTGCCGAAGATGATGTTGAGCGTCTCGGTCGTGAGGTACTGCAGCCGCCCGCCTGCACCGAAGACGCCCTGCTGACCGAAGATGTCCGTGAGGAACGTGTGCGTCAGCGCGGCATTCGCGCCGAGCGTGTCGTGGTGGTCATCGATGTTGACCGTGTCGTTGCCGGTTTCGCCGTTGAAATTGATCTGCGCGATGATCGCATTCACGTCGCCGAGCACACTTTGAACCGCACCCTTGCGTCCGGCTTCGCTGCCGAGATTCAGCACGTCGTCCGCGCCGCCGGCGAAGATCGTCGTCGAGCCCGCCGCGCTGCGGATGTCGAAAGTATCGACCGCCGCTCCGGTGCGGAACGTCGTGCTGCCGGTGAAGCTGGAGAACGCGCCAAACAGCGTGACCTGCGGAGTCGTCCCCGCGACGACTGGGCCGATGCCGGGCTTCATCGTGATGTGGTTCGCGCCGTCGCCGAGTGTCACTTCGAGATGCTCGGCGCGCACGAAGTCGAACTGCGTCCCGACCGGCACGAGCGAACCGGTGAGCCGCTGCTGCACGTCGATGACCTGCACTTTGTCCGTCGCGAGATGGAACGCAGTCTCGCCTCCGTTGTAAGTCACCGCCTCGTTTCCGAGGTAGAACGCCGCCTCGCCGCCGAGGTAGGTCGCCTGAATGAAGTCCGTGCCGGACGCCACATAAACCGGCTCGCCTCGAGTGTGGAAAATTGCGCGCTTGGTGAGCGTGACGACCGCGCCGCTCGAAGTCGCGTCGTAGCCCTGCACCGAGTCGAGTTGCGCCGCTATGGCCGACGCCACGTCGTTCAACGTCTGCGCGTCCGCGACTTTGATCTCATATTTCTGCCCGTTCAGCGTGACGCTCCATGTGTCGCCCGCCGCCGCCGCGCCGCCGAGCGTGATCCGATTTACGAGCGCCGAAACGTTCGCGACCACCGCCGTTTTTCCAGACGGAGCCGCTGCCGTGAGCGTGTCGGGCTGATAGGTTTTCACGCTGCCGTCGTCGTTGCGCATGAAGACCCACTGCCCGCCGTCCTTCTTCACGATCGGCTGGCCAAATTGCGCGAGTTCGCTGCCGTCGTAGAATTTCCCGTCGCCCGCGCGATGCACCGCGGCGACGAGCACCGTGAAGCGCACGCTCGCGTTCGGACTCGTCGCGAGATTCGCCGGCAACGCGATCGTGCTGCCGCTGATTTGCGCCGCGGTCGGCGTGACGTTGAAGATGTTCGAGCCGTTCGTGATCGTCGCGATGACGCTGCCCGCCGTGAGCGTGCCGAAGCCGGTGAGCGTGTAAGGCGTCGCGCCCCACGCGAACGTCTTCGCGAGCGTGACTTTCACGGTCGCGCCGGTGACCTGATTTCCAGTCTCGATATTCGGGAAAGTGAGCGCGCCATTCGCGAACTCGAACTCGCCGCGCGGCAGGATGAACGTCGATTGCGCCGTCGTCACCTGCACCGAGACGATGTCGTTCTTCGTCAGCATCGGCGGGAAAGCCGCGCCATTTTCGGACACCGAAAGCGAGGTGCCACGCGTGAGAGAAACCGGGCCAAACGTGATATTGAACGGCTCGACGATCCGCTCGCCGCGGTTGTGAATCGCGACCTGCCCGGCCTGATGCAGGAACGGGCTGACAATGTCGATATCAACGCGGACCGTGCCGCCGAAAGTGCGGGTGACGGTGACTTGGTTCGTGTTGTAGTTGATCGTGAAGTCGCCCGCGCCGAGTGAGACGCGACCGCTGCTCGTGACAACGGAAACGGCGATCGCGTCGCGCGTCGTGATGTCGGTCGAGAGGTCGTAGTTCGTGGTCGCTGTGAGCGTGGTGTTCTTGAAGCTCTCGCGATTTCCGGGATTCGTGACCGGCGCGCCCGTCTCGTCGAAAGTCAGTTCGCCGCCGAGGTAGAGCAGCATTTCGCCCGCTGTATGGACAACCTGCTCGCCGTAGAAATGCGTGACGACATCGCCCGGCAGATGCCGCATCGCGATGCCGTTCGCGTCGAACACCGGCTGGCGCGTGTAGATGTCGAGGACGAGTTCATTCCCGACGAAGCGCACCGGTTCGCCAGTGAACGGATCGAGCACGGGCTCGCCGCCGGAGTAGGTCTGCGCGTCGGCGGTGAAGAAGTAATTGAGATACGTGACCTCAACGACGCCCGCCGTCGCCGTGCCCGCGATGTTCTTCAAGATCGCGGCGTTGATCGTGATCCTATTGGTCGCGGCGTTGTAGGTGTAGTCCGCCGGAAGCGCGCCGTGCGGGTAGGCGAACAAGCCGCTCGTCACGCCGTCGATTTCGATCTGGAGCCGCACGTCGTTCAGGGTCGTGCCGGCGCGCAGCGGCAGCGCGAGCGTCGTCCCCTGTGCCGGATCGACGTTGAATTTATCGCCGCCGTGCGTCTGCGTGCGCCCGCCGATAATCTTGTCCACGGCCTTCAAATACGTGTCGAGGATCGCCGTGTCGCCCGCACTACTGACGCTGTTATCGACATTCAGCGTGTCGAAGCCCGGGGTGCTCGTGAGCAAATCGACGACCCGCGTGACGAGGCTAGTCGTGACGCGCGGGACGAAAAGCAGCACTGGCGGACGGTCGCGCGTGATCGTCTCCGCGCCGCTGTCGGCGTAGTAAAGCGGACGGTTCTGGCTGTCGAGCTTCTGCGTGATGCCGTCGCTCAGGAAGACCTTCGGATATTGCGCGGCGGTCGTTTTTGTCGTGCCGTCGTCGCGGTAGTAAAGTCGCGCGCCATTTCCATCCACGACCTGCACAGGGTCTTCGATGATGTTCCCGCGCTTATCGAGAACCACGACGTAAGCCGCGATCTTCCCGCCCTGATCAAAGACGATCTGCGCCTGCTGCGCTGCGGCATACGCGGTGATCACGCCGTTCACCGTGGTCGGCGTCGTGTTGATATAGACGAGCGGCGCGTTGCGGAGCAGTTCGGTGAAGTCCGGGTTGCTCGACGCGACATTCTGCACGCTCTCGACGGTGTGCGCGTCGCCGTCGAAGAAGATGCGCCCAGCGATCCCCGCGAGGCTGCCGGCCTTGATCGTCACCGCGCCATCCGTGCTGGTTAGCACCGGCACACCGATGAGCTTCGGAGTGAGGTCGCCGAACGTGACGACCCAAGTTTGCGCCACCGCGCCAGCAACGACCGTCACCGCGCCTGCCGGGATGTTCGAGAGCGCCGCGAGCGCCGCCTGCACGTCCGCAGCGGTCGCGGTGAACGCGATCGGCGCGGTCGTCTGCGTGCCGAAATTCAGCGTGAACGTCCCGCTGGTCTTCGTCGTGGAAACAGTCTGCACGAGCCGGTTCCGCGCATCGACGGTGTCGTCGCCCGCGCCGCCGTAGATCAGCGTGAGTCCGCCGACCTGTCCGAGATTGATGCGGTCATTGCCCGCGCCGCCGTCGATCACGAGCTTCTGGCCGGGCTGATTGTTCACGCCGGAATACGTGCGAATGACCGTGAACTCGTCGTTGCCGTTCAGAGCGGAATTCGCGCTCGCCGGGTCGCGGCCATCGGCGAGACGCAGCTCGATCGTCTCGAAGCCCTGCGCGTCGATGCCGTAGAACGGCAACCCATTCGCGCTCATGCCGGTCGCGAGACCGATGCCTTCGATGCTCTGGTATTCGTCGAAAATCAGCTTCCCGGTTTCATCCCGATCCTGCTGATAGACCGGGTTGCCGTCCTTGTCCTGGCCGACCTCGATGAGCCGCGGGATGCCGCTGCGAACGCGAATCTGGCCGGCGGCGGAGAGGCCCTGCTGGTTGTGAATGATGAGCCGGTCGCCCGCGGTTTCAAACTGGTCGCCGCCGACCACAATCAGGCGGCCGCGAATTTGTGAGACATCGAAAATGCCCGTCGCGGAGAACGCGAATGGCGGCGGATCGAGCGTCACTTTCGCCGGCTGCACGACCTGCTCACGTGGCACGAGCGCGCCGACTTCGTAGTTGAAAGTGAGATCGGGAATTGTGACCTCCACCGCCGCGTCGAAGATGAAGAACGTGCCGAAGACGAGGCGGCTGGTGATGTTCGCCGGGTCGTAGCGCAGGACGTTCGCCGGGTTCGAGTCGAAGCGGACGTAGGGGAATGCGGCGCGCGCGGCGTTCTCGAGGATGTTGATGTAATTCGCGAGGTAGTTCGCGACGACGTCCTGGATCGTCGCGCCGCTGAAGAGGGCGGTGAGCAGGTTCACGCGGAGCGTGAGGCCGTTCAAATTGTCCACGCGCGGCGAGTAAACGACATCCGGCGGGAGCTGGATGCGGAAGGCCGGCGGCTGGTATTCGAATGACGGCGGATCGAAGACGAGCACCGGAGGCTGGCCGCCGATGTGGATCGTATCGTCGCCGCTGCCGCCGACGACCGTGGTCTCAAACGCCGGGCTCGTGGAGAGGATGTAGATGTTGTCCGGGCCGCCGCCGCCGTCGATCTCGATGGCTTCGATGTTGGTGAAATTGATGATCCGACCGGCGCCCGCGATGTAGGTCGAGGTGACGATGAAGGTGTCGCCGATCGGCGTTCCGACGAGGACGATTGTATCGGTGCCGGGGCCGCCATTGATCTTCACCGGCGCGTTCTGGAGGTAGTCGTAGCGGTTCTCGCCGCCACCGCCGAAGAGCGTCGTGAGGTTCGTTATCTCGTTCTCGTCCTCGGCATTTTCGCGCAGAACGAGGAAAGTCTTGAGCAGGAAGCGGTCGTTGCCGTTGCCGCCGTCGAGGTAGAGTTTCGCGCGGTTGTGGTTCACCTCGAAGCGGTCGTTCTGGTCGCCGCCGAGCACGGTCAGCGGAGCGGAGTTGCCGTTGGTCAGGTTGTCCGTATCGACGACCGGCACGCCGTCCGGGAATTCCAACGTGCGGTTGCCGGTGTCGGGCTTCAGCGGGACGGTCGCGATCGTGATGTTGTCGTCGCCGGAGCCGAGGTCGATGACCGTGTAAACGACCGTGTCGTTCGAGAGCACGTCGTCCGCGCCGGCGAGCGCATTCACCCGCACGCGCTCGATGCCGCGGTAGCTGAGGATGTCGCTCGAAGCCCGCGTGCGGTCGCCGACCGTGACCGTGCCGACGCGCGCCGCACCGACTCCAAACGCGTCGAGCGTGATTTGATCCGGGCCGTTCGTGCCGTTCACGACGAGTTCGTCGAAGCCCGCCGTGCCGCCGCTGTCGTCGATCGTGATCCGCGCGGAGTTCATCCCGGTCAGGTTCACGATGTAGTATTCGTTCAGCCCGCCCTCGGCGCCGAGAGCGTTGCCGCGGTTGTCGAGCGTCACCGTGCCGGTGAAGGCAGTCACGTTGAACGGCGAATTGCCGACCGTGATGCGGCCATCCACGTCGTTGACGACCATCACATTGTTGCCGCTGCCGCCGATCAAAATCGCGTGCTCGAAGATTGTGGAGCCGTCCGAATTGAGCGTGCTCTCGATGATCGAGTTTGCGCTCCACGAGTCGCCGCGGTCGCGGAGCGCAAAGCTCACCGGCGCGCCGAGCGCAAGATAATCGGGATCTTCCGCCGTGATGAGCCGCGACTGCTCGGCCTGTTCGTCGATGTTGTTCGCTTTGTAGAAGACGCCGCCGCCGACCATCTTCGAGCTGTCGGCTATCAGTTCCGGGATATTGAAATCGTCGCCCGTGCTGGAGAAGACGACGACCCACGGATTGGTCGCCGTGCCGCTGCCGAGCACGCTGACTGTGTTGCCGACGATCGCGCGGATCGCGGTCTGCACCATCGCCGCGGTCGCATTCCACGCGATCGGCGTGGTGGCGAGTCCTTTGTAAGTCAGCGTGAACGTGCCTGCCGTCGCGTTTGACGAGAGGAGCTGCACGGCGTTGACCGTTAGCTGCGTCTTCGTCGCGACCGAGAGGCTCTCGGCCGGACCGATGAGTTCCGGGATGCCGTTGATCGTGCTCGCGATGCGGACGAACTGCACTTTCCACGGATCCTCCGGCGTGCCGCTGCCCGTCACATTCACCGTCGTGATTTCGGGCAGCGCCTCGAGCGCTGCTTTGACCTGCGCTGTCGCATTCGCCGCGCTCGGATCGATCAAGCCGGTCTGCACGTTGTTGAAGCTCAGCCGGAACGGCGCGGAGCCCGGCGTGACCGAGATGAGCTGCACGAGATTCGCGGTGTAATGCGTCTTCGTGACGACCGTGAGCTTCCCGTCGCCGACGACTTTTCCGATCACGAGATAGTTGCCGAAGAGCCCGATGTCCGCGTCCTGCTGCTCGACCAGCGTGTCGTCGCCGCCCGCGTCGATGAAGGTGTCGCGCCCCTGGCCGCCGGTTACCCGGTCGTTGCCCGCGCCGCTGTTCAGCACGTCGTTGAACGGCGAACCGATTAACTCGTCGTTCCCGTCGCCACCGATGAGCGTGAGCGCCGCCTTGTCCGCGAGTACGCCCGCCGCGTTGATCCTGTCATTGCCCGTGCCCGCGTCGATCACGATGCCGTCGCCCTCACCGCGCACGCTGTTCGCGGCGACCACGGTGTATGCACCCTGCCGGTTGATCTCCACGCCGGAGTCGGACGTGGCGAGCGTGAAAATGTCGTCGATCGAAGTCGCACCGTCGTCGCCGCGGACGAGCAGCGTATCCTTGCTGCGGTCGGGCGAGTAGGCATACGCCGGTTCTTCGATCGTGTCGTCGTCCGCGGTGCTCGGAGTGCCGTGGTCGTTGATCGTCCGGATCGTCACGCCCTGCTGCGTCACCTGCCGGCCGAAATCAACGTTCACGCGGCTGATGCCGGTGTTCAGCAGGCTCTCGATCGTGACCGAGTCGCTGCCCGTCCCGGCGAGCAGGTTTAGGTTCTCGATGCCCGTTCCAGTGACATTCCGCGCCGCGCTGGTCGAGATCGAGAACTGGTTCGCCGCGCTCCGGCTGACGGTGAGTTTGTCGTTGCCGTCGGTGGCCGTGAACTCGAGCGAGTCGTTCCCCGCGCCACCGATGACATCCGTGCCGAGCCCGTTCGCCGCGACGCGGATGATGTCGTTGCCCGCGCCCGCGTCGATCCTGTCCGCGCCGCCGCCGCCGATGATGAGGTCGTCGTCGTCACCGCCATCGAGGATATCGTCTGCGGGACCGCCGTAGATTTGATCTTTCCCGCTGCCGCCGAAGATCGTCGCCACACCGGTGCCGCGCTGGAAGAGGTAGTCGTCGCCCGCGCCGCCGTTGATCGTGACCACCGCGCTGCCGATGTTCTGGATCACGTCGTTGTCGTTACCGCCATTGAGCGTCGCAACGCCGCTGCCCGCGTAGATGATCGAGTCGTTGCCGTCGCCGCCGTCGATCGTCACCGGCACGAGCACGCCCTCGGCGATTTCGAAATCGTCGTCTCCGTCTCCACCGTCGCCGTAAATCGAGGTGACGTGCTCAAACGTGTTGCTGCGCCCGAACGCCGTGACGCGGATCGTCTCATCGCCAGCCGTCCCGCCGATGTGCTCGATTTTGTAGCCCTCGGACGTCCCATTTTCGCCGACGCCGCGGTTCTGGTTGCGCGCCTTGCTCGTGTTGAGCACGAGTTCGCCGCCACTCCAGCCGCGAGGATTGTTCCGGTCGCCCGCGAGATACACCGGCTTCGGCAGCTCGAGGTATCCGATCGTGAAGTCGTGCGAGAAAGTGACGCTGAAGAAGAAGAAGTCGATCGTGACCGAGAGCGAGAGGACGATCGGAACGCGGCCATTTCCCTCCACATGGAAACGGGCGCCGAGACTGACACCGAGCGGGAAGCCGAAGATGTAGGCCTTCACGTAGCCCGTCAGCTCAAGGTTGAAGATGAAGTAGTCGTTGCCGATCGCGTCCTTCGTCACGATCGACGTGATGTTGAAGTGAACGCCGCCCTCGATGCCGAAGAAGTCGTTTCCGATCTTCAACTTGCCATCGATGGTGACGCTGAAGCTGCCGGTCGAGTCGAGCCAGCCATTCACATGCAGTCCGGCGAAGCCGAAGAGATTCACGCCGGCATCGAAGTCGAAGCGCCATGAATTGAACGCCGAGACTCGAATGCTGAAGCTCGCGTCGAGTTTCAAAATCTTCAGGATTTCGAGGTGCCCGGCGACCATGAGGTAGAAGCCGTTCGGCACGCCGTCGCGCGTCGCGCCGGTGGTGTTGATTTGCAGGCGGCCCGCGGCCTCGATCGAGAAAACCGCAACGTCGGCTCGCAGGCTCACAGCGACGTCGAGCACGAGACCGCTCGAATAAACCGCGGCCAAACCGTGTGCCTCGAACTCCAGCCCGCCGAGCAGGAATGAGACATCGAACTGAATCCGAATGCCGTCCGCGCCGATGAAGATCGAGATGCTGCCGGAGCCCTTCGCGAAGCCGAGGAACTCGACGGAGCCATTAATGGAAATGAGCACGCCGGGCTGAATCGTGATGCCGACGAGCGTCTGCGCGCTGCTCGTCGTGTTAAGCTGCAGCATCGCGCCGACCGAGAATTTCAGCCCGACTCCGCCGCCGAAATTCGCGCCGAGGCTGAGCGACAGCGCGGCGACGAGGCCTTGTGAGGTGATGCGGAAACCGCCGCGCACATCGACCTGCCCGAGCGGCCCGATGACCGCCGTCGCCACGACCGTCACTTCGAGCATGTCGGGGCTGAGCGTGAACTCGAATTGCCCGTCGAGGGTGATCGCGTTCGCGATATTGAGCGAGCCGCGCAGCCGCAGATGCACGCCGGACGGCACGGCGACCATGCCGACGACGAGGTTGTTGTTCGCATCGCGCTGGAACCGTCCGGTCACCGGATCGATGACGAACGTCTGCACCGTGCTGTGCGGATTCCCATCGTCGAAGGTGTTGAATTCCACCAGGAATTCGCCGCTGAACCGGACGCCGGGAATGCCGTCCGCAACGCGCACGAGATAGACGCGGCCGACGACGCCGGTGTTATCCGCGTCGCCGATGAAGACCGAGAAATTCAGCGTGCCGGATACAGCGCCAAGCACTGGAATCTCACCTCCCACCGCGCCGGTGACGGTAAACTCGCTCGTCGAACCGACCGACGCCTTGATCTGAATGAAGCCGGTCAGTGTGATGACCTGCGCGATGCGAAGCTCGGCCTGGATCGTGAAGACGAGATAGATCGACGGCACAGCGGTCGCGCTCCGCAGGCCGTCGAGTCCGGGCGGGCCCGCGTAAATGTTGATCGATGTCGGATCGCCCGGGGACAGCAGCGGAATGAAGGACTGCGGCAGGTCGAAGACCTGATCCGCCAGGGTCGTATTGAACATCAGCGTGACCGAGCCGCTGACCTCAAAGATGTCACCGACGCCGGGGATTCCGACATTCGCGCCCGCCCCAACGCGCAGGTATCCGGCGATGCCGGGAATCTCGCCCGCCTTCGTGGTGCCATACACGATCTCGAGCAGACCGGTAACTTTCCCGTAGGTGATCGGTCCCTCCTTGAATTCCGCATCGACGAATACCTCGAAGCGCGTGCTGCTGATCTTCAGGTAGAATAAGCCACGCAGGCGGAAGAGCTCTTGGTCAGCGCCCGGCGGCTTGATGACCGCGCTGCCGAAGAGTTCCAGCGTAAAGGTCTGCGGCGCGAGGACGTAGGTGCGTACGAGCGGCCCGCCATTCGGCCCGATGCCGGGAAGCTTGATCGTCTCGGTCTTCGCGACGGTCGTCGTGTTGATTTGAAGGGTGCCGCCAACATCGAAGTAGATGCCGTACTGCTGGAGTACCGTGAGATTGCTTTGCACCGTCGCGACGCCCCAGAACTGCGGCGCCGGGCCTGTCGTCCCGCTGAGATCGAGGATGAAGCGCGCCGCCGTTGCGCCGATCGCCCCGATTTTATAGACCCGAAGCTCGCCGCTGAAATCGAGCTGCACGACTTTCCGCGCGAGGTCGATTTCGATCGTCGCCTCGGCCTTCACGCTGATGAGCGGCTCGTCGAGCAGGTCGGCGAGCCGGAGTTCGACGGAGCCGGAAATCTCGATGAAGAACGACTGCGCCTGCGTAATAACTTTCACGGTCTGGACGCCCGCCGCGCCCTGTGTGCCGCTCGAATCCTGCCACTGACCCGCGAGGAAGGTGACGGTCAGCGTGCCGGTGTCGAACTGCCCGCCGAAGCTGTAGCGCCATGTGTTCGTCCCCGTGAGCGCGCCGGGCTGCGTCGGCACGCCGTTGACGACGACGTTCTCGCCGTTCGCGCCGGTCAGCGTGAACTCCTGACCCGGGTCGGTGATCGAGCCGGCATTGAGCGTATTGGTGCCGGTCGGCGTGAACGTAACGTCGATGTAGTGCTGGCCGTTGAGCGTCTCGCGGTCCGCGGTCTGGCCCACCATCGGGTTCGAGAGTGACGCGTGACCGACAGCGACGCTGAACACTTCGGAGCCCGCGAGATTCGCGATTCCATCCATGTCGCGGAAGCTGTTCGCGTTGAAAGTCACGGTGTAGGTGCCTTCGGAGAGCGCTCCGGTGAAGCGGTAGCGCCACGCGTTCGTCCCCTGCCCCGCGATCATCACGCGCTCCGGCGCGCCGGTGATCGCGACCGCATTTCCAGCGGCGTCTTTGATCGTGATCTCGTCGCCGTTAATGCTGTTCGCGTCGAGCGTGCCGCCGGTCGGCGGACGGAACGTCACCTCGACGTAGCCCTGACTGTTGATCAAGTCGCGCCCGATGGCCGCGCCATTCGCCGGGCTGGTAAGCGCCGCCGTGCTGCCGGAAACGGTGAAGATTTGATCCGTCGCGACGTTGCCAAACATCGTGTCGCTGAAGCTCCCGCCAACGAAGCGAACCTTCGCCTCGCCCACCGAGAAGTCGCCGGTGAGGAAGTAGCGATACGTCGTCCCGCCGACCAGCAGCGGCGTGTCGCCGACCGTCACGCCCATCGCGCCGAGGCCTTCGAGCGTGAACTCCGCATCCGGGTCGGTGATCGAGCCGGCGTTGATCGTGTTCATCCGCGACGGACTGAAATTCACGTCAATGAAGCTGTGGTTCGCGTAGCTCGACATGACCGACGTGCGCGCAGCCGCGGGCGATCCACTCTCCGTCCAGCTCCCGGTCAGATAGTCGAGCGTGACATTTCGCGCATCCGCTGACAGCGACGTATCGGTGACGAAACGGCCCGTCAGGAAGTAGCGATACGTCTTCAAGCCAGCCGTGTTGCTGACGAGCAGCGGCGCGCGGTCGGGATCGAAACCGATCGAGCCGAGGCCGGGGCCGGAGAGCGCGAATTCCGCGCCTGCGTCGGTGATACTCGCGTCGTCCGCCGTGCTCTGGAACGCCACGTCGATGTAGTTGCGGCGGTTGATCTGGTTCAGGTCGATGAAGCCGCCCGGGCCCGGATTCAGCACCGCCGCTGTCGCGCCATCCGCGGTGAATTTGATCGCCGCCGCGACATTGCCGACGCCCGCCGTGACCGAGCCGTCTGTTGCGGTCACGTCGGCATTCTTGAAGCCCGCGCCGCTCGCTCCATCGAAGGCCAGCACGTTCACCGTGACCTCACCGGTCTGGAAGCTCGTGAACGCCGCCGAGGTTTCGTCGGTCGTGAGGAAGTAGCGGAAGCGGTTCGCGCCGCTGTTCGAGATCGCCGCGATCAAGTCGGCCTGCGTCGCCCCGGTCACCGCGCGCACGGTCTGCACGCCATTCGCATCGATGACGGTCTCGAGCGGCACCGGGACGCCGTGCGTCTGATAGGTGTGACCGTTAGCCGTGACCGTGATTTCCGCGCCCGAGTCGAGGATCGAAGCGTAGTCGAGCTTCTGACCATTCGGCGCGTTGAAGGTCACATCGACGTAGGGCTTCGTGAACGGCGACGCGCTGCCGAACGGCGTGAGCGGCGGCAGCGGACGCCCATTGAGCACGTTCACGTCGATGTGCCCGGCCATCGGATCGATCAACGTCGCGGTCGGTTTCACGTCGCTCACCACGCCGCTGGTCGTCGCCACAGTTGTGAACGTGACTTCGTCGCCGCCCGCGTTTTTGAAGCCGAGCTTCAGCTTGCCTTGGATCGTCAGCAGCCGGACTTGATCCGGGATGTCGGCGAGGAAGAGCACGGTGACACTGCCCTGCGCGACTTTCGACAGGTCGGCGTAAAGCTTCGCGCTGAGGCTGATTTGGTCCGCGGCAAAGTTGAGCTTGCCCGCGATGAGGAATTTCCCGTCGGTGCTGAACTTGATCAGAATCTCGCCATTGAAGACTTCCTTCGACGTGTAGATCGTGAACAGCTTCGCGCCGCCGGTGATGGTGAGCGGCGAGGTGAACGCAGCCTCGAATCCGCTCATGCCGGGATTTGCGCGGATCGCCTGCACCTGCCGCACGACCTGCATCTTCACATCGTCGAGCCATTGCTCCGGCGAGACATTCACGCCCGTGCCGAACGCCGGGCCGCGCAGCTCGAGCGGGTCGCTAATCGACGGCAGCGTTTTGAAGAATTCAACCCCGGCTACAAAGTCGTTGATGGAGAGGCCGGTGTTCGGTTCCAGCAAAATTCCGCCGGGCACCGAAGCGCTGATGAGCACGCCGAGCGGACCGAGTTCGGTCAGCGCGAGACGGATCGTGAGCCCGCCGATGCCCGGGAATACAAAGCCGCCCTGGAGCCCGGCGAAGAAGACGCGCTGCGCGACCGGCGTCACTTCATCGGTCGAGGCGATGATTTGATCGGTCGCGCTGAGTTTCACGATGCCGCCAATGAGCGCCGCGCTGATCTCGCCGCCGAAGAGCTGGCCACTGATGCTCACGCCGATGCTCGCGATGTCGGTGATCGGGAACTCGCCGCGCAGCAACTTCGCCACGTCGATCTTCACCCCTTCGATCGCGCCGGCGAAAGTGAGACCCTTGATCCCGTGGATGCCCGTGACACTGGCCGAGAGCGTCAGGACGAATTCGGCCGGATGCTCCTGAATCCCGTTCGGCCAGGTGATGCCGAGCTCGGTGATGTGGATCGGCAGCCAGCTCGGCCATTTGAAGGTGTCGCCCGTCGCGCCGCCGACGCTGAGCACGACGCCGAAGCCGAGTTCCGGCCGGAATTTGCCGTTGCCGAGGATCGAGAAATTCCGCGCCTCACCGCCGATGATGAGTCCGCCGATATTCACCTCCGCGCCGACCGCGCCGACGGAGAGCAGCTTCTCCGTGCCAATCGCGCCGGTGTCGAGCCGCAGATTGCTTGCCGTCAGGGTGAGGACGCCGCCGAGTTCGACGCGCAGCGTATCGACGTCGAACTTGAACGAATCGACCTTGCCATCCTTGAAAGTGAGCGTGGCCCGCAGCGCTTCGGTGTCGGGGGAGCCGGGGAGATCCTTGCCGGGCTCCGCGGTGAGCCGGTCCTTGATGGTGGCGTTGAACGCCTTGCCCGGGAAGAGCGTTGCGCCGCCAGAGGCGAAGAAGATCGAGCCGTTGAAGACGAGCGGGTTTTCGGCGTCGAAGTTGACTGAGAAATTGGTGACGCCGATGCGGATGTCGTCGAATTCGATGATTCCCTTGAGCCCGATTTTGCCCGGCGTCGGAGCGGTCTGGCCCGCGGGCGTGGGCATCGGCGTGAGGCCGTTCGGGTCATTTGCGGGCGTGACTCCGCCGAACTGGAGAATGGCCTGGCCGATCGTGAAGCCATTCTGCCGGACGACGAGTCCCGGGATGACGCCGGGCGGGCCGGTCGTCTGCACTTTTCCGATCGGGGTCGGGTCGGCTGCCATTTCCGTCTCGCTGGCGTCGTGATTTGACTGAGTCGTCGTGTCGAAAGGACGAATCCGGCCGGCAACATTCAGCGACGGGAAGACGATGTCGGCCGAGTAAACGCGGATCAACTCCTGGTCGCGCCCGCCCGCCGGATCGTAGGCGATGCGAATGCCTTGCGCGGTCACGGTGACCACATCCGGCACGGTCACATTCAGCGCCGCGACGGAGAAGCTGAACTTCCCGGGCACGTTGATTTTCACATTCCCGCTGAGCAGCCCGAAGACATCGACGGCCACATCGAGCGCTCCGTGGATGCCAAGCAGGTCCGCCGTGATCGCACTGGAACTCTGCTGCGTCGTGCCCGTCGTCGCGCCCGCCGCGGGAGCGCTCCCGCCGAATGACAGCGACGCGCGGTCAGCGCCGATGCCGATCGTCAGCACGAGCAGCCCGTCTTTGAATCCGACTTTGTCGATGTCGATCGACGGACCTTGCAGCGTGAGCGGGCCGATGTTCAGCGGACCGCCCGCCGTGCTCGTGCCCGTCGCGTCGAGGGTGAAACGCTCCTGCAGCGGCGCATTCCCCGCGCCGTCGAGCGTCTTGAAGCCCCAGTCGAGATGCGCCGGACCTGCCGTGACGAAATCGACGAAGACCTCGCCCGGAGTCGAGCCCGTGCCCGCCTTGAACAGGCCAACCGCGTCGCCCGGGGTCGCGTCCGTGAGGTAGTAGCGATACGTCGTCCCCTGAATCAGCAGAGGCACGGCACCGACGAGCACCGGGAAGCCGTTCCCATCGACTTTGATCTGCGCGACGCCGGAGCCGGAGAGCTTGAATTCGTTGCCGTTGATTGTGCTCGGGTCGATTTTGCTTCCGTCTTTCGAGACAAAAGTCACGTCGATCCACTGCCGCCCGTTGAGTTGCGAGAGTTGCACGGAGCCGCCGCCATTCGGGTTCGCGAGCTGCGCGGTCGCGGCGGCGACGGTGCCGGGGCTCACGTTGCCGTCCGCATCGGTGAAGGAGAACGGAAGGATCGCCAACTCGATGTCGCCCGTCGGCAGCGTGCCGGTGTAGGTGTAGCGCCAGGTGTTCGGCTTGCCGGTCGGGTCGGGCTGCGTCGGCGTCTTGCCGATGGTCACGCCCGCGATCGTTTGGCCGTTTTGTTTCAGCGCAAATTCCGGCGCGTCATCGGTGATCGAAGCAGCTGTCAACGCGGTCGAGCCGAGCTTGAAGAACGTCACGTCGATCGTCTTGGCTGCGGCATTCAGCGCGGGCGCGGTCAGGAATTTCGAGTAGATCACGAACGCATCCGTCCGCGTGGTATTCATGACGCCGTTCATGTCGGTGTAAGTGCCCGGCTCAATTTTGACCTCAACACGCCCGGTCTCGCCGAACGACCCCGTGAACGGGAACCGCCACACGTTCGTTGTCCCCTGCCGCGCCGGCGTGCCGAGCGTGATTCCCGTTGGCGTGACGCCGTTCACTTTCAACGAAATCTCGCCGCCACCGACAGTCGAAGCCTTGATCCCCGCGCCCGTCGGATCGGTCAGCAACACATCGATGAAGCCATCCAAATTGATCTTCGCGAGGTCGATGAACTGCGTGCCCGCCGTGAAGACTTGCGTCTCGCCAGCGTTCGCAATGTTCAGTTTGTCCGTCCAAGTTTCCGGGAGGAAAGTGATCTGCACCGCGCCTTCCGGTAGGTCGCCGAGGAACGAGTAGCGCCAGACATTCGTCGTGCCGATGCGCGCCGGTTTTCCGATCACGGTCACGCTCGCCGGGATCGCGCCGTTCACGCGCAGGATGAATTCCGCGTCGGTGTCCTCGATCGTTTCCGGCTTGAGTTGCGCGTGGTTCGGATCGTTGAAGAGCACGTCGATGTAGTGCCGGCGATTCAGCGTGGCGCGGTCGGCGAGCACGCCCGCGACGGGATCGAAGAGGTCGGCAGTCAGCGACTGGACAGAGCCCGGCAGATTCGAGAGCGTGAGCGTCTGGCCGTAAACCGTGACGCCATTCACCGCGAGCGTCTGGAGCTGGAAGCCGTCCGCGCCGCCGATGGTGAAGATCGCGGTGCCCGTGATCGCAAACGCTTCCTGTCCACTGACGTTGATCTTCAGCCCGGCGGGCGCGCCGTTCGGGATGCCAGTCACCGCGACGGCGACGACACCGTTCGGCTTCTTGGTGAAGCTGATGCGGCCATCGAGCGAGAAGATGTTGCCGACCTTGAAGCTGAGGTCCCCGGTGAAGATCGCGACGTCATCAGTGGTCGTGAATTTCGCGAGCGTGATCGGCGAATCTCCCGGCACGCTGATCGACGTGGTCGGCGGAATAATGACCCCCGAGTTATTGAAATCGACGGTCGCGAAGCCGGTCACGTCGAGCCCGTCGAGGCCAACGAGCTTCACGGTGCCCTCGGCGTGCAGCGCGTATTTCGTCACGCCGCCGATGTTGAATTTGATCAAGCCGAGCCGCGCATTGGTCAGCAGGACGCCGGTGGCGTTCGGGTTCTTTGTGCCGTCGGTGAGCGTGTAGGGCCCCTGGCCGAGGAAAATCTCGATAGCTGCCGCACCGACTGCGCCGGTGGCATTGGCGAGCCCCGCGGGAGCGGAGCCAAAGCTCAGGCTGCCCTCGATACTCACGAAGTCGCCGAGCGTGATCTTCAAATCCTGCACGATGACCTGGAAGAAGGGACGCGTGCCGGACTTCACTTCCGTCGCGCTGAATTTCACCGCAACCGTGCGCCCGTTGATGTCGAGCATCTCATCGACCGCGGTCGGCGAAGTGTTGAAGCGCACGCCGACCGTGCCGCCGATGCTCGCGCCGCCACCCGATAGCGCCACCTCGCCGGTGATCGTCCCCGCGATGCCGTCAGCTTTCAGCACGAGCACCGCACCCGCGTTTTTCAGCACCGGCAGGTCGTCCGCGCCGGAACCGGTGAAGCTCAGCCGCGACACCGCGATGCGCGTGACTTTGCTGCCGTCGGCGCGCGTCGATTGGTCGAAGAAGAAGTCGCCGCTCAACGTGAATCCGGCGAACGTCGCGGTCGCATCGTAAGCCGTGACGCGAATGTAGGGGCCGCCCGGCACGTTGAGCCGCGTGCTAGTGCCGTTGAGCGTGAAAGTCTGATCGACCGGCGTCATCAGCGTGTTGATCGCGAAGCCGATTGTGCCGCTGAGATTGAAGTCGGGAATCGTGACCGACGCCTTCACCGAGAAGCTGCCGGCGAGACCGCCCGGCGTGACTACGAGCACGCCGTTGCCATCGCTGAGCGTGAAAAGCGGCGCGCCCGCGCTGTCCTTGAATTGCAACCCGATGTTCGTCGCGACGACCGTTACGGTCGCCTGCCCGGCGGTCGTCTGCTTGCGCTCGAACGCGAAGTTTCCGCTGATCGTCGTGCCGAGCACGGTAAGCGCGATGTCGGTGCCCTCGACGCGGACGAACGGCCCGGCGGGCAGCGTCAACGTGTTCAGCCCGAGGCCGGTGATCGTGTCCGGCTGCGTGGTCTGTCCGGTGGCCGTGCCGCTGATTCCAAGCAACCCCGCGGCTCCGAGCCCATTGAGCCCGACGACGGTGAGGCGCTTGCCCGCAGTTACCGCCGACATGTCGGTGAGTTTGATTTTGTCGCCGACGAGCGTCGCGATCGTCGATCCCGCGGCCGTGTTGATCTTGCCGATTACATCCGCAACGGTCACCGCGCCGGAGAGGTTGACGTTGAAGCTCGTACCGTCCCGGCGCGTGATTTTGAAGTGCGCGTCGTTGGCCTGCGTCGCGGCGAATCCGGTGACGGTCGGCGCGCTCGAAGCGGTGAGCGCGAGCGAGGCCACGGTCGTATCGATCACGCGGAAACGCAGGAACGTGCCGAACAATTCCGCGCGCACTTTCGAGCCGAGCCCGCCAGTGCCGAGCGCGGCGTTAAAGTCGGCCACGAGGTTCGCCGCGGTCGTGTTGTCGGCAGTCGCCGCAGTCGTGACGGTCACCTGTTGCACCGTGCCGCCGAGGTTCAAAGTCACGCTCACGTCGCTCGCGAATTTGCCGTTCGCAGGCGCCGCGATCGTCGAGGTGAGCGTCAGTTCGATCGGCAATCCGTCGCCGCCCTTCACGTCTTTCAAGAGCGTCGGAGCCGCGGTCGTGAGCGGGATGTTCACCGCCGCGTTCGTCGTGTTGATCCGCAGCGAGAAGGTGCCGCTGAATCCGACGTTCGGAATATTTTGCACGCCGACATCCGCGCCGAGTTCACCAGCAACGCCCGCCGCAGTGATAATGAACGAGCCGTGGCCGTTGCTGACGGTGACGAACTCGGTGGTGCCGTCGCCGAGCCCGAGGTGAACGTTCGACGCCATGATGCGCACGGTTTGATTCGGCGCGACGCCCACTTTCTCGAACGAGAAATTCCCGCCGAGCGTCTGACCCGCGACGTTCATCGTAACGTTCGTGCCGCTGACTTTCACGTAGTTGCCGCCGGGGACGCTGATCGTGAATTCGTTCAGCGCGGAGCCGGTGATGACGCCCGCGACGCTCGGCGACAGCAGCCCGAACGAAGCAGCGGTGAGCGAGCCGTTCAGCGCGGTGACCGCAAACGCCGTCGCGCCGGTCGTGGTGTCGGTGAGCTTGATCGCCTCGCCTTCGAGCGTCGCGATCGTCGTCCCGGCGGCGGCGTTGATTTTGTCGATCACGTCTCCGACCGTGAGCGCGCCGACGAGGTTGACATTGAAGCTCGTGTTGTCGCGGCGCGTGATTTTGAAGTGCGGCCCGCTTGATCCGACCGAAATCCCGCTGCCGCCGCGCAGGTCGCTAAGGAGCACGCTGGAATTCACCGCGCCGACCGTGAAGGTCTGCGTCAGCGTCGTTGCAGGCAGGGTCGAGTCGGTATTGATGCTCACGCCGAAGCTGCCGGAGAAAGTAACACCCGGCACGTTCAGTTCGACCGTCGCGCTGAAGCTGCCCGCGATCACGGTTTGGCCGCCCGCGAGTTTTTTCACGACCAAGCCGCCGCGGCCGCGCGACACTTTCACGAAGTCCGTCATGCCGTCGCCGAGTCGCAGCGCGGCGTTCGCGATGGCGATGGTCATGATGTTCACCGGCGCGGCGAGTGTGCCGATGTTCTGCTTCGCGAACGAGAAGTCGCCGCTGAGCTGCTGGCCCGCGATGTTCACGGTGATGCCGGTCGCATCGACGCGCAGATAAGGCCCGGCGGGCAGCGCGAGGGTTTGCGTCTGGCCTGCGATCGTGAACCGCTCGTTCACCACGCTCGTCGTGTTGTTCAGCGAAAGCGTGAGCGTGCCGGTGAAGAGCGGCGTGTTCGCGGGATTGCCGTCCACGTCGATCGTGACGGCGCCGCCCACGGTGCCCGCGATACCGCCCGCGCTCGCGGGAATCGCTGGCGTCGTCGCGGTCGCGGCAACGGCGGCGATGGCCGGGCGCACGACGAAGAGCAGCGAGCCGCCGGTCAGCGCGAGGAAGTCCGTGGCGCCGTTGCTGAATTTCAGGCTGACGTTGCTCGCGGCGATGCGGATCGTTTTCGCCGTCGGCGAAAGTGTCACCTGCTCAAGGCTGAAGTTCCCGGTGATGTCCTGGCCCGCGATGTTCAGCGTCGCGGGAGCATTCGCGCTGCCGATTTCCACGCGGACAAACGGCCCGGCGGCCAGCGCGAGCGTGACAACCTGGCCGCTGCCGAGCGTGAGGGATTGGTTCACCGCGACGTTCGTGTTGTTGACCGCGAACGAGACATCGCCCGAGAAGCTAAAGCCCGGGATATTCTGAACGGTGACATGCACCGCGAGCTGGCCCGCGATGCCCTGCGGCGTCACGACGAACGAACCGGTGTCGCCCGGGTTTTGCGTGACCGTGACGTATTCCGTCGTGCCGTCGCCGAGGTGGATTTGCAGGTTCGCGACCGCGATGCGGATGATCTTTTGCGCGGGCGCTTTCGTCACCTGCTCGAACCCGAAGTCAGCCTGCAGCGTCTGGCCCGCGATGGTCAGCTTGACGGCCGTGCCGGTGATTTTCAGGTACGGCCCGCCGGGCAGCGTGAAGGTCACAGGCGGCACAGTCACGAGCTTGCCTCCGATGAAGGCGCTGCCGGAGCTGACGGCACCGTCGCCCGCCGTGAGCTTCAGCTTCGTCGCAGTCGTGAAGCCGTTGCTGTCCGCGACGATCGGAGCCGTCGCGCCCGCGGCGTTGTCTACGATCTTCAACCGCCCGTCGGTCGTGAGGCTCGCGACGACTGGCACGCTCGCCGTGGTCGCCGCGAGATTGATGCGCGCCACGACATCGCCGAGGGTCAGCGCGCCGCCGAGATTCACGTCGAAGAACGTGCCCGAGCCGCCGTTGCGCGTGACCTTCAAATGCGCGTCGCTCTGCTTCTCGGCAAAGAGCCCGACCGTGACCGAGAACGCCGTGACCGCGGGATCGGTGACCTTGAATTCCACGAGCGTGCCGGCGGCGACGGCGGAAACACGCGAGCCGAGCCCGGCGGTGCCAATCGCCGACGTGAGGTCGCTGATGAGATCCGAAATGCCGTTGTTCCCCGACTGGCCGAGGAGCGTCACCGCGGTGGTCACACCGTTGAGATTGAAGTTGAACACGACATCCGCGCCGCCGGTCCATTTTCCGCCGGTTGGCGCGACCGCGATGGTCTGCACGAGCGACGACGCGACCGGCGCGACCGTCGCAAAGCCGAGCCCGGCGACCGCCGTCGTCAGCGTGAAGGTGGTCATCGTCGGGTCGATCACACGCAGCCGCAGCAAGGAACCGCTCGGCCCATCGACGAGCTCGGCGACGACTTTCGACGCGAGGCCTTTCGCGTTCAAAACAGCGTTCCAATCCTTCACCAAGTTGTCCTGCGGATTCGAGCCGACCGGCAGCAGATTGTCGTCCTGCTTCGTCGCATTCGGCAGCGCGCTGGAGACCGGGAACGTGACGATCGTCTCAACGCCGTTCAGCGTCAACGTCACGCTCACATCGACACCGTAGCTCCCATTCGCCGGAACGACCGCCGTCGAAGTGATCGAGCGCGCAGCGAAGCCGAGCGTGTAAACCGCGCTGACTGAAAGCGACGTGACGCCCGGATCGGTCGCGGTGAAGATGAGTTTGGCACCGACGTTCGAGGCCACGAGTTGCGCCCCGAGCCCGGCAGTGGTGAGCGCGGCATTCACGTCGGCAATGAGCGCCGCCGGCTTGTCCGTCGCCTGCAAATTATCCGTCTGCGCGGTCGCGGTGACAGTGACCGACTTCGTAACGCCGTTCACTTTCACGAGGAACACGACCTCCGCCGAAACCGTGCCGCTGACCGGGTCCGCGAGCGGATCGATGAAGCGCCCGCTCGCCGGCACCACCGTGCTTGTCGTCAGCACGATGCCGTTGCCGATGCCGGTGCGGTTGTTGAGCACCGTGAGAACGGTCGAGCCGTCGAGCGTGGAGAAGGTCAGCGTCTCGTTGACCGGCGCGGTGCCGGTGTTGATCTCAAGCCCGAAGGTCCCGTCGAAGCTGACGCCCGGAATGTGCAGCGTGACCGTGCCGCCGAGCTTGCCCGCGAGCGCGGCGGGCGTCGGCGGGACCGCGGTCGGATTTGCGGGGAAGAGGATGAGATAGCCGTTGCCGCCGTCGAGCGTGACGAAATCCGTCGTGCCGTCGCCAAGCCCGAGGTGGACGTTCGCCGCGCTGATGCGCGTCTGCGTCGTGACCGCGAGCGTGATCGGATCGGTGAACGTGACATTCTCGATCGCGAAGTCGCCACTGAGCGTCTGACCCGCGACGCTGAGCGCGATATTTTTGCCCTCGACGCGGACATACGGCCCGGCGGGCAGATGCAGTTCGATCGAGACGCCGCCCGCGGTGAAGGTCTCGTTCACCGGCTTGCCGCCGTTGTTGATCGAGAAGGTGAAGCCGCCCGCGAAGCTCACACCGGCGGGCAATCCGCCGATCGCGATGTCCGCCGCGATCGTGCCCGCGAGGCCGTCCGGCGAGATGAGGAACGCGCCCTGTCCGTTGCTGATTTGGACAAAGCCGCCGAGGCTCAGGGAAACCTGCGTAACCGCGAGGCGCACGCGTTTCTGGCCGAGCGAATTGGTCGCCTGCTCGAACGAGAAATTGCCGCGGAGCGTTTGGCCCGCGACCGTGATTTCCGCGGGGGTGCCGACGACCGCGCCCTTGAGTTCCGCCCGGAGGTATGGCCCGGCTGGCAGGTCGAGTGGGAAGTTTTGGCTGTTGACGACGAAGGTCTCGTGAACCTCCGCGTTGGTGTTGTTGATCGTGACGCTGATCGTCGCGTTGTTGAGTCCGAAGGCGTTGCCGAAGTTGAGCGTCGGGTTCGCCTCGATGCGGCCCGAAAGTCCCGCCCCCGTGACGAGGAAGAGCGCGGATTGACCGGCGCTCTGTTTGATTTCCACGAGCGGCGGCGCGAGTCCGGTCGGACCATCGGGATCGGCGAGAGCGATGTAGGCGTTGGTCACCGCGACCTTCACGACACGAGTGCCGTTCGTCCGCGTGAACTGCTCAAACGCGAAGTCTCCACCGATCGCCTGTCCCGCGACGGTGAGCTGAATGTCAGTGCCTTCCACCCGCAGGAACGGACCGGCAGGCAGGTCAACGTGAATGACTTCGTCGGATAGCGAATTGCCGACGATCGAGCCGGGCGTCGCAACCGCGGCTGATTTCAAAATGCCAAGCTGGCTCGCGGCGAGCGAACCATTCAACGCCATGACCGCGAACGTGCTTGCACCAGTCGTCCCGTCGGTCAGCACGATCGTGGAGTTGACCAGAGACGCAATCGTCGAGCCGGCGGCGGTGTTGATGCGCGTGATCACGTCGTTCAGCGAAGTCGCGCCGACGAGATTCACGTCGAACGTCGCGCCGCTACGCTGCGTCACGCGGAACTGCGCCGCCGCGATGCCAATCGCGATGCCCCCGCCGCCGCGCAGCGAGGAGAGAAGCGCCGCTCCGGTCAGGTTGGTGAGCACGCTGCCCACGATCTCGCCGGGCTTGCCAACGGTGGGCGCATTCAGGAGCCCGAGCAGGCTCGCGGTCAGCGAACCGTTCAGCGCGGTGACCGCGAAAATGGTCGCGCCGGTCGTGCTGTCGGTGAGGAAAAGTTTCGAGTTCTCGAGCCGCGCGAAGTTCGTCCCGGCGGCGGCATTAATCTTCTTAACCACGTCGTCGAGCGAGGTCGAGCCGCCGATGCTCACGTCGAAAGTCGTCCCGTCGCGCCGCGTCACCCGGAAGTGCGCGTCGTTCTTTTGCGTCGCCGCAAAGCCCGCGAGCGTGGACGCCGTGAGCGAGAGCGAGAGCACGGTCGGGTCGATGATTGTGAGCCGCAGGAACGTCCCGGAAATATCCGCGCGCACTTTGCCCGCGAGCCCAGCGACGGCGAGCGCGTCGTTGACATCCGCCGCGAAATCCGCGCGCGACGCGTTCGTGCTCGTGTTCGCCGACGGCACGGTGACGGTCGCCGTCGAGCCTCCCGCGTTCACGCCGAAGCTCACGGCGCTCGCAAAATTCCCATCGGCCGGGATCGCCACCGTGCCGGTGAGCGTGAGTTCGATCGGGATGCCCGCACCGCCGCGCAGCGTGCTCAGCAGCGTGCCACCGCTCAGTTTGCTCACCACAAAATCTTCCTTCACCGGCAGCGCCGTGTTGTTCAGCGACACCTTGAAAGTGCCCGCGAGCGTGACGCCGGGGATGTTCACATTCACCGTGCCGCCGAGTTGTCCCGCCAGCCCGCCAGTGGTCAGCAACAGCGATGCCTGACCGTTTGTGAGGCTGAGGAAATCGGTCGTTCCGTCCCCGAGCCGCACGACGACTTTGTTCGCGACGACGCGGATGACTTTGTCCGTCGTCCCCTGCTTTGTCGTCTGCTCGAAAGCGAAGTCGCCGCTGATCGTCTGCCCGCCAACCGACAGCGTCAGCCCGGTGCCCTCGAAGCGGACGTACGGCCCGGCGACGAGTGACAGAGTGTGCTGCACCCCGGCTATGGTGAACTGTTCGTTGATCGCGCTGGTCGCGTTGTTGATCAAAAGTTTCAACGTGCCACTGAAGCCGATGATCGGCACCGCGACCGTGCCGCTGATTTCGCCCGCGAGCCCGGCGGCTTTCACGACGAAGTAGCCGCTTCCACCGTTCAGCACGACAAGGTCAGTCGTGCCGGCGGTCAGCGCGAAATGCAGGTTCGTCACCGCGATCCGCACGACTTTTGTCGCAGGCACGCCGGGCGCGGCGGCTTGCGTGTATTGTTCGAAGGCGAAGTTCCCGGAGAGCTGCTGACCCGCGATATTCAGGGTGACCGGCGCGCCTTCGACTTTGAGATACGGCCCGGCGGGGAGGTTGATCGCGATCGTTTGGAAAGCGCTCAGCAGCAGGCCGCGGAGCGTGTCCTGCGTGTGGGTCGTGTTGTCGTCGCCGGTGCGGAGGAGACCGAGTTGCTGTGCCGCGAGCGAGGCACCCTGCTGCTCGACTTTCAGGCGGTTCGAGGCGGCCTGCGCGGAGGTATCGACGAGCTTGATGCTCCGGCCTTCGAGCGAAGCGACGGGCGCGCCTGCGGTCGCGTTGATCTTGGAAATCACGTCCGCCAGCGTCAGCGCGCCGGTGAGATCGACGGTAATCGAAACTCCCGCGCGATTCGTGATTTTCAACTGCGGCCCGGTGCCGAGCGTGACGCCGAGCGCGGTGAGCGTCGTGGTCGGTTCGACCACTGGCACGTTCACCGACTGCACGACGGCGTTCGGCGTGTTGTTGATGTTCAGCGTGAAGGCACCAGTGAAAGTGACCGCGCCGGGAACGTTCAACGCGATATCCGCGGAGACACTGCCGAGGAGCCCCGTCGGTCCGATGATGAACGCGCCGCGACCGTTGTTCACGCTCAAAAATTCGGTCGTCCCGTCGCCGAGTCCGAGATGCACGTTCGCCGCGCCGGCCTTGATCTGGCGGATGTCGTCCGCAGTGTCCGGCAGGCCATCCGGCCCGGGTAACTTGCTGATGTCGAAGCTGAAATTGCCGGTAAGCGTCTGGCCCGCGACGCCGAGCGTGAGCGCGCCGGAGACGCCGACCGCGTCCGCCGGGATCGTGATCGACTGGCCGTCGAGCGTGAGCGTAGCGATCGTCGCAGTGCCCGCCGTGCCGGCGGCCGTGCGCGTGTTGTTGAAGACCACCGAGACGAGGCCGGAGAGCGTGAGGTCGGGAATCCCAACGACCGAAACGGTGCCTTCCGCGTAGAGCGCGAATTGTCCGAACCCGTTCCTTTGATACACGAACCGCGCGTTCGAGATAAGCAGCCCCTTCGCCGCCGGGTTCGCCTCTTCGCCGTCGAGCGTGGCCGGGCCCTGGCCGAGGAAAATGCGGACGCCCATGCCGGACCCGCTGTTCGGGTCAAAGGTAATCGTCTTGCTCTCGATCGTGACGAACCCGCCGATGTTGATGATGAAGTTGCCGATCGTGAATTTGATCGTCGGGCTGGCCAGCAGCTTGATCGGGAAGACCTGGCCGTTGAAGGCGATCGCGTCATCAATATCGACGCCGGTTGTGTTCACGCTCACCGCGACGGTGCCGCCCGCGCTCACGCCGGAGCCGCCGCCGACGCTCAGGTCGATCTCGCCGTTGAAAATGCCCGCGAATCCGGTGCTCGTCAGCAGCGCCGCACCGGAGCCGTTTTTAATCCCCTGCCCGTTGAAGCTCAGCTCGAGATTCGCGATCGCGAACCGGCTGACTTTGACGCCGTTCGAGTAAAGTTTCACGCCCTCGCCGTTGTTGCCCACGAGCAGGTCGAGGTCGCCATCGCGGTCGATGTCGGCGAGCAGCAGGCCGGTCGTGTGATCGGTCGCGAGGCCAATCAGCATCGCGTTCACGCCGCCGAACGGGTCCGCCGCATCGCCTTTGTTCAGGAAGAGCCGGCTCTGCGCAAGGTTCCCGCCGAGCACGACATCGACGCGCCCGTCGCCGTTCGCATCACCGACCGCAATCGCGCGCACCGCGAACGGCGCACTGCCGATACTCACCGCGGTCGCGAACGGAATCGCGCCGCCGCTGTTGATGTAGAGGACGTTTTGCTGGCCGTCTTTCCCGACGACGAGGTCGAGTTTACCGTCGCCATTCACGTCGCCGAGCGCGATGGCGGTGGTCGCGGTGTTCCCATTCGCGCTGTCGATCACGAGGCTCTTCACCGGATCGAACAGCGTGTCCTGCACCGTGTTGAAAAGGGCGAGGGTTTCGCTGCTGATCGCGAGCGCGAAGACGCCGCCGACATCGCTCGCGCGCAGCCGCAGCTTGTTGCCGATGAGTTCCGCGACCAGTCCGGAGCCGGTCAGTTGGCTGTTGAGATCGATGACGAAATCCGCGGGCGCGGCGTTGTTGCCCTGCAAAGCGACGCTCACCGTCGCGCTGCCGGACGTGGTTCCGTTCGTCGTGAAATTCACAGTGAATGCCGCGCCGAGTTGGCCATTCGCCGGGAGATCGACGATCGAGGTGAAGCCCGGCAGCGACACTCCCGACGAGGCAAAGACCGGCAGCGCCCCGCCGCCGAAGGTCACGGAAATCACCGCTGGATCGCTCACGCCGTGCGCTTTGCCGCCCGCCAGCGTGACATTGAATTGCGCCGCCGGGATGCCCGCCGCGACGAGCGCGCCGTTGATGTCGTTGACGAGATTCTGCCGCGCGACGCTCGCCACCGGGTCCGCATTGTCGGCCTGCGCCGCGGCGGTGACCGTCACGGTCTTGGTCGTGCCGCCGCTCAGCAGGATGGTGAAAGTGAGGTCCGCGCCGAAGCTGCCATTCGCGGGAAGATCGGTGCCGCTGAAGAATTCCGGAGACTTGGTGAACGTGCTCGCCGTCGGTCCGAAGATCGCGAGCGACTGACCCGAAAGCGAAATCGACGTGACCGCCGGATCGATCGCGCGGAGTTGCAGGCGGTTCTCGATGACGCCCGGCGAAACGGTCACGGCGACCGATTCCGCGGTGACTTTCGTGCCGATCGTCGCAGCGGTCAGCCCGGCGTTGATGTCCGCGAGAAGGTCGGTCGCGCTCGTGTTGTTCGCCTGCGCGGCGGCGGTGACCGTCACCACGTTGCCGGTCGCCGAGCCGTTGAGTTTCAGCGTGAAAGTCAGGTCGCCGAGGAACTGGCCATTCGCCGGTGCGTCCGCCGTCGCGGTGAGTGCGGTTCGCGATGTGAGGCTGTCGGCGGTCAAGTTGAAGAACGCCTGCGACTGCGATGCGACCGTGAACGTCGTGATCGCCGGATCGATCACCGTGAGGCGCACGCGGTTGCCGTCCTGCTGCGCGAGGACTTTCGCGCTAAGGAAGCCGCCGCTTCCGGTCGGCGTGCCGGCGAGTGCGGCGTTGATGTCCGCGACGAGTTCCGCGATCGAATTGTTGTTGTCCAGCGTCGCAGCCGGGATCGCCACGTCGGTCGGCGAGGTCGTTCCGTTCAGCGTCAGACGGAAGTTGAAGAACGTCCCGAGACGGCCATTCGCCGGCGCGTCCTCTGCGGAGGAAATGCTCGGACCGGCGACGATCGTCGCGTTCATCGCACCGAAGACCGCGATGGTCTGCGCGGAAATCGCAATCGAAACGACCGTCGGATCGCTCGTCGTCAGCGTGAGTTTCGTCCCGGACAGACCGGCGAAGAGCTTCGTCCCAAGCCCGGCGGTGCCGAGCGCGGCGTTGATGTTGCCGACAAGATTCGCCGCCGTCGTGTTGGTCGATTGTGCGGCGGCGGAGACGGTGACCGGCACCGCGGCGGCGCCGTTGATCGACACGCTGAATTTGAAATCCGTAAGGAATTTACCGTTCAGCGGCAGCGCGCCGGTGCTCGTGAAGGTGAGGCTCACCGGGTCGAACAGCGTCAGCGTTTGATTCACGATGACCAACGCCGTGACGGTCGCGTCGAGGATGCGAAACGTGATCTTGCCCGCGTCCGTGCCGATCGTGACGGGCTCGGCGGTCAGCTTCGTGGCGAGTCCGGCGGCGGCGAGCGCGTCGTTGAAGTCGGAGACGAGCCGCGCGCGCGCCGTGACCGCATCGAACGTCGTGCTCGCGTCGCCGGCGTTGTCCGCCTGCGCCGCCGCCGTGATCGTGACGACCGTCGGTGTCGCCGCGCCGTTGAGCTTCACGCCAAAGGTGAACGTGCCGCCGAGTTGTCCGCTCGCCGGCGCAACCAGCGTCGTCGTGTATTTCGCGCCGCCGAGCAGCGAGTCGGCGTTCTCGGCGAAGAGCACGCCGGTCTGCGCCGAGACCTCGACTTTGAATACGGTCTTGTCCACCGCGCGCAGGACGATGTTCCCGCCGTCGAGCGAAGCGGCGAGCTTCGTGCCGAGCCCGACGCTGGTCAGTGCGGCGGTGAAGTCTTCCACGAGATTTTGCGCCGTCGTGTTGTCCGCCTGCGCCGCAGCGGTGATGACGAACGACGTGCCGGCTGCCGCGCCGTTGAGCTTCACCGTAACGCGGAACTCGAGGCCGATGCCGCCGATTTTGCCGTTGGCCGGAGCCACGCCGAGTGAGCGGATGGTCACGCCGTTGTTCACGACGATGAGGTTCGAGAAGCCGTTGTTGCCGATGACGATGTCAGCGCGTCCGTCGCCGTTCACGTCGCCGACCGCGACCGCCGTGCTGTTCGGCGTGCCGGTCGTCAGCGGTAGCCCGGCGGCGAAGCTTAGGACGAAGAGTTTCGTCGTTGCATCGACCGCGCCGGTGTTGAGGTAAGCGAGGCTTGGACGGCCACTGTTCACGATGACGATGTCGCGGATGCCGTTGCCGTCGAGATCCGCAATCGCTACGCCGGTCGTTGCTTTCGTTGCGTCGCCCGCCGCGCCCGGATCGAGCGCGGTGCCGGCATCGAAGCTCAGCGTGAAGATGCCGGACGCGTTCTTCGTGCCGGTGTTGAGGAAGACGAGATTCGCCGCGTTGTTGCGACCGACCACGATGTCGGGCTTGCCGTCGTTGTTCACGTCGCCAACCGCGACCGCGACGGCGTTGGAATTCGCCGGCAGCGCAATCGGCGCGGCGCTGAATGGCGTCGCGGTGCCGGTATTCAAATAGACGAGCAGCGGCTGCCCCGCGCGCGCCACGACGAGGTCGGCACGTCCGTCGCCATTCAGGTCGGCGGTCGTGATCGCCGTCACCGGAGCGGTCGCGGTCCCGATCGGCAATGCGCCGGCGAACTCATTCCGCTGGCCCTGCTCAAAGAAGAAGTCGCCGCGAATCACCTCACCGCTCACCGATGTGATGTCGATCGAAGCACCGATCACCGAGACGCGCACGAACGGCCCGGCAGGCAGGTCGAGTGTCTCCGTCACCGCCGGTGTGCCGAACGTGAACGACTCTTTCACGATCGACGCCTGCGTGTTGATCTGCACCGAGAAGACCGACGCCGTGACGTTGATCCCCGGCAGCGTGAACGCGATTCCCGGCCCCGCATTCGGCCCGGTCAGCACGGGATCGATCGTGAGGCTCGCAGCGATGCCGAGGTTGTTCACGAGGATCGAGCCGTGCCCATTCCGCACCTCGACGTAAGGCGCGCCCGCCGGCCCGATGCTCAGCGTGAGCGCGGAAATTCCAACGCGCACGACTTTCTGGTCGTCGGCGGTGCCCGCGATGTTGTCCGCGCCGCGCGTCTTGATTTGCTCGATCGCGAAAGTGCCGCCGAGCTGCTGGCCGAGCACGTTGAGCTTCGCGTCGTTCGCGGTGACGCGTAGGAACTGCCCGACCGTCGGGATGTCCAGCGTCCGCGATTCGGTGCCCGTCGGCGTGTTCACGGTGAATGTTTCGTTCACCGCGGCGTCGAGCGTTTTCACCTGAACCGAGAAGCTCGCGTCGAACGTGACGCCCGGAATGTTCACCGCGACCGTCGCGCTGAGTTGACCCGCGAGCCCCTTCACCTGGCTCGCTCCGGTACCGCTCGTTTTCAAGATGAAGTCGCCGCTGCCGTTCGTGACGCTCACGAAATCGTTGGTCCCGTCGCCGAGGCCGAAGCTGACGTTCGCGAGCGAGATGCGGACGACTTTCGAAGCCGGGCCGGTCGCCGGAGTCGAGGTGAGCTGCTCGAATGCGAAATCGCCTGAGAGCGTGACGCCGGAAACGCCGAGCTTCAGCCCGGTGCCCGCGAGTCGCACGTAGCTGCCCGCCGGGAGATCGATGGTCGTCGCCGTGCCGCCGACCGTGAAGGTTTCCGTGACCGCGACGGGCAGCGTGTTCACTTTCAGCGAAAGCGTTCCGCTCAACGTGACCCCCGGGACATTCAGCGCGACTGTGCCGCTGAGCGTGCCCGCGATGCCGGCAGGGACCGCCGGATCGGGCGCAGCCGCCGCGACCGCCGGACGCAGCACGAAATATCCGGTGCCGCCGGTGACGCTGAGGAAGGTGTTCGTGCCGTCACCGAGCGAGAGGGCGACGTTACTGAAGGCGATACGCACGAGCTTCGTCGCGGTCGGCCCCGTGCCGCGCGTGAACTGCTCGAAGGAGAAGTTGCCCGTCAGCGACTGGCCCGCGATGCCGAGCACAACATTGCTCCCCGCGACGCGGAGATACGGCCCGGCGGGCAGGTCGAGCGCGAGCGTCGAAGTCCCGATGCTGACGCTGTCTTTTACTGACGCGCTCGTGTTGTTGACCTCGATCGAAAACGCGCCACTGAACGTCACGTCCGGCACGTTGAGCGCGACGCTCGCGCTGATTTTCCCGGCGAGCCCGGCGGGCGTAAGGAGGAAGAATCCGGTCGCTTGCGAGACGCTGACGAGCGGCGCGGTGTCGGTGCCGCCGAGTTTCAGCGTGCCATTCGTGACCGAGACGCGCACCGCTTTGCTGCCGTCGGCGCGCGTCGATTGCTCGAGCACGAAATTCGCGCTGATCGTCTGGCCGAGGATGCTCAGCGTGCCCGGCGTAGTGTCGTCGCCGATTTCGATGCGGAGATACGGACCGGCGGGCAGGTTGAGCGTCGCGGCGGGATTCGTGAACGTCTGGCTCACCGCGGCGAGCGTGTTGTTTACGCGGACTTTGATCGTGCTTGAGAAAACGACGCCCGGCACGTTGACCGCGAGCACGCCGGAGATGTCGCCCGCGAGTCCCGCCGGAGTGATGAGGAACGTCGCCGCGCCGCCGGTCACGCTGACCGCGCCCGCGCCAAGATTGAGCGCGACGTTGTCCGCGGTGACGCGGATGCGCTTGGCCCCGGCGACCGTCTTCTGCTCGAACGCGAAGTTGCCGCTCAACGTCTGGCCGAGCAAGCCCACGCTCACGCCCGTCCCGCTGACTTTGAGATACGGACCGGCATCGACTTTCAACGAAACCGGCGCGACGCCAACGAGGAACGTCTCGTCGATCGCGCTGCCGGTATTGTTCAAGACGACGCTGAAAGTGCCGCCGAGCGTGACCGATGGGACGTTGAGTTTGATCGTCGCGGTGAAGGTGCCCGCGAATCCGCCGGGGACCATGCCGACGGTCGGTGTGACGAGGAAGAAGCCGCTGCCGCCGCTGACTTCGAGCACCGGGCTGGCGGCGTCGCCGAGCGCGAGGCGGATGTTCGCGAGGCCGATGCGGACGCGGCTCTCGGTTGTGCCGGCTTTGGTCACGCGCTCGAACGCGAAGTCGCCGCTGAGCGTAATGCCCTGCACGTCGAGTTCGACGCCGGTGCCTTCGATACGGAGATACGGTCCGGCGGGCAGGTCGAGCGCGACCGTGCGGTTTCCGACCGCAAACGTCTCGGTGACTGCTGCGGTCCCGCTGTTGATCGCGAGCGAGAAGTTGCCGCGGAAGCCGAGCCCAAGCGATGGGTCGATCGTCACCGTGCCGCTCACTCGACCCGCGAAACCCGTCGCTTTGACCGCGAAAATCCCCTCACCGTTCGTGAGGCTGATCACCGTTTGCGTGCCGGTCTTGATCGCGACGGTGACGTTGGTCAGCGCGAGGCGTACGACCTTGTTGCCAGTCAGCGCGGAGCCGGTTTGCTCGAACGCGAAATTGCCGGCGAGCGACTGGCCCGCGATGGCGATAGTGACGTAATCGCCGCTCACGCGCAGGAACGGCCCGGCGGGCACGTCGAGCGTGATCTTGGTCGCGCCGACAAAGAAGTCGGTCTTCACCGGCGCGGTCGTCGTATTCACCGCGAGCGAGAGCGTGCCGGCGCTCAGCGTGAAGCCGGGAATGTTCGTCGTGACGGTCGCGGCGAACGAGCCCGCGACGCCCGCCGGAGTCAGCAACAGCGAGCCGCTCCCATTCGTCACGCTCAGGAAATCGGTCGTCCCGTCACCGAGGCCGATGCTGACGTTCGTCGCCGAGATGCGAAGCGAACCTGCCGCCGCACCGCCGGTCACTTTGTCGAACGTGAAGTTGCCGTGCAGCTTCTGCCCGACGATTTGCAGGTCGGTGTTCAGCGCCTGGAACGACGTGAGATTTTTCTGCTGGTCGCTGAAGTCGAGCGCGATGCTGTCGGCGGTGTTCGGAATGGTCAGCGTCTCGTGAATTTCGAGGCCGGTGGTGTTGACGAGCACGGTCGCCTGACTGCTCAGGACGATGCCGCTGAGGCCGAGCACCTGCACGTTGCCGGTCGCGAAGAAAGCGACGGTGCCGTTCGGGTATTTGATGAGGCCGACGCGCGCTTCGGTGAGCAGCAAACCGGTCGCCGACGGGTTGATTTCACCATTCGCGAGGCGGCCCGGACCCTGGCCGAGGAAAACCGCGAGGTTCGTCCCGGCGAAGGTCAGTTTGCCGCCGACATTCGCGAACGAAACGCTGCCCTCGATCGTCACGAAATTGCCGATGTTCAGCGTCAAATCCTCGGCGAAGAACGCAAACAGGTCGCCTTCACCGGCGGTGAACTTCACGGCGATCGTGCGGCCGTTGATGTCGATCGTTTCATCGACCGCGCCGCCGCTCTTGTTCACGCGGAAGCCCGCGCGCCCGCCGAGACTCGCGCCGCCTGCGGCGATGGCGATGTCGCCGCTGATGATTCCCGCGACGCCCGTCGGCGTGATGACGAACGCGCCGTCGGCGTTCTTGATCCCCTGCCCGCCGAAGCTGACCTCGACATTCGCGAGCGCGATGCGCGTGACTTTTGTGCCGTTGGCCCGCGTGCTCTGGTCGAACGCGAAGTCGCCGTGCAGCAGCACGCCGCCGACGATGAGGTTGGTATTATAAACCGCGACGCGGACATACGGACCGGCGGGCAGGTCGAGTGAGATCGTCGCGCCTGCGACCGTGAAGCTTTCCTTCACGGCAGCGGTTGTGTTGTTGACTTGGATCGAAACGTCGCCGGTGAGTTGCACGCCGGGGATGTTGAACGCCGTAGAAACGCTGAGGCTGCCCGCGACTCCGGCCGGAGTGATGAGGAAGGCACCCGTGCCGTTGGTCAGCGAAACGAAGTCGGTCGTGCCGTCGCCGAGTTTCAGCGAGACGCCGCTGATCGCGATGCGAACGACCTTCGCGCCGGCGAGCGTCATCGATTGCTGGAGCACGAAATTGCCCGCGAGCGTTTGTCCTGCGACGGTCAGCGCAACGCCCGTGCCGCTGACGCGCAGGAACGGCCCGGCGGGCAGCTTCAGCGCAACCGTCGCTGCGCCGACCACGAAGCTCTCATCGATCCCGGCGGTCGTATTGTTCAGCTCGGCGGTGAAATTTCCAGCGAATGAAACGCCCGGCAGATTCACCGCGACGCTGCCGGTGAAGGAGCCCGCGATGCCCGCCGCCGTGACGACGAAGTAAGCCGATGCGCCGCAGACGACGACGAGTTCGTTGGTCCCGTCGCCGAGCGCGAGCCGCGCATTCGCGATGGCCACGCGCAATTTCGTTTCGCCGCGCGTGTTCGTCGCGCGCTCGATCGCGAAGTCGCCGGTGATGCTTTGGCCGAGCACATTCACGCCCACGCCCGTGCCCGCGATGCGGACGAACGGACCGGCGGGCAGGACAATCGAGACGCTCGCGCCGCCGACCATCAGTGTCTCGTTGACGGCCGCGTTCGTGTTGTTGATTTGCAGCGAAAGCGCGCCGCTCAGCGTGACGCCCGGAATGCTCGTGAGGATGTTCGCGCTGAAGCTGCCCGCGATGCCCGTGGTCGTGACGAGCAGGCTGCCGGTGCCGTTCGTGAGGCTGACGAGGTCGGTCGTGCCGTCGCCGAGTTTCAGCGTCACGTTGTTCGCCCCGAGACGGACGGTGGAACCGAAGCCGACGCGCGTGACTTTCTCGAACGCGAAATCGCCGCCGAGCGTCTGGCCCGCCACCGTCAATTTTGCACCGATCGCATCGACGCGAACATACGGCCCGGCGGGCAGGTCGAGCGTCGTGGTCGTGCCGCCGACCATGAACGTCTGCATCACCGCGGCGGTCGTGTTGTTGACGGCGATGCCGAACGCGCCGGTGAAGCTGACGCCCGGGATGTTCAGGGCCACGTCGGCGTCGAGGCGACCGGCGACCCCGGCGGTGATGACGAGGAAGCTGCCGCGGCCATTTGTGACGCTGACGAAATCAGTGGTGCCGTCGCCGAGTTTCAGGGTGACGCCGCTCGCCGCGACGCGCGTGATTTTCGTGCCGCCCGTCTGCGCGATTTGCTCGAGCGCGAAGCTGCCCGAGAGCGTCTGGCCCGCGACGGCGAGCGTGACGTTGTCGGCCTTCACGCTGAGGAACGGCCCGGCGGGCAGCTTCAGCGCGATCGTGTCCGCGCCGATCGTAAACGTCTTGTCCACCGCGCTCGTCGTGCCATTCACGGCGATCGAGAAGGTTCCGGTGAACTGCACGCCCGGAACGTTCAGCGTGACCTGCGCGTTACTCAGCGAACCCGCGGCACCCGTCGAAGTCAGCAGCAGCGCGCCCTCCGCGCCGGTGACGTTGACGAGGCTCGTCGCGCCGTCGCCGAGGCTCAGGCTCACATTTTTCGCAGCGACGCTGATGACTTGCGCGCCCGCGACCACTTGCTTGTTGAAGGCGAAGTCGCCCGTGAGCGTCTGGCCGACAACCGACAATTTGAGCTGTGTCGCCTCGAACGTCGTAACGAGCGCGGTCGTGTCGAACTTCACGAGGATGTCGTGCGCGGTGTTCGGAATCGTCAGCGTCTCGTTCACGATTTGCCCCGCGTTGTTGAAGCGCACGAGGACGTTGCCGCTGACCGTGATTCCGTCGAAACCGACGACCGCAACCGTGCCCGTCGCGGCGAGAGCGTAGGTGCCGTTCGGGAATTTAATCAGGCCGATGGTCGCGTTGCTCACGAGCAGTCCGGTCGCGAGCGGATTGACTTCGCCATTCGAGAGCTTCGACGGACCCTGGCCGAGGAAGATGTTCAGACCTTCGCCCGCGAAGACCGTCCTTCCGCCGATCGTCGAGAAGCTGACATTGCCCTCGATCGTCACAAAGTTGCCGATGTTCAGCGACAGGTCACCACCGAAGAATTGCGTGAAATTCTGCGTCCCGACTTTCACTTCGGTGTCGCTGAACCGCACGTTGATCGTCTTCGCGCCGATCGTGATCGTCTCGTCCACCGCCGCGATCGTCGTGTTGATCCGCACGCCGAAGCTGCCGCCGACGCTGACCGGTCCCGCCGCGACGCTCGCCTCGCCCGTCAGGATGCCCGCGATGCCCGCAGGTTTCAGGATGAAGGCGCCGGCGCCGTTCTTGATCCCCTGCCCGTCGATCGTCACCGCGATGTTAGCGAGGCCGATGCGCGTCGTGTTGTTCGGCGCCGTGCCGGTTTGGTCGAAAAGGAAATCGCCGGTGAGATTGAAGCCGCTCGCGCCGCCGACGTTCAGCGTCGCACCGAGCACGGTGACGCGCAGGAACGGTCCGACGGGCAGGTCGAGCGTGAGCGTCTGCCCGCCGACCGCGAACGTCTCGTTTACCGCCGTCGCGCTGGTGTTGAGTTGCAGGCGGGCAGTCTGGAAATTGAGCGCCAGCCCGGCGGCGGCGAGGCCCGGGAAGCTCGCGCTGACCGAGAAATCCGCGGCGATGCCGGTGCGGTTGATGAGTAGCGAACCCTGTCCGTTCGCGATGTGAACGAATGTGCCGAGATCGAATTGCACGCCGCTGACCGCGACGCGGACGATGCGCTCGCCGAGGCCGTTCGTGGTTTGCTCGAACGCGAAATTTGCGATCAGCGCGACGCCCGAGAATTTCAGCGTCAGCGCGTCACCCGTCAGACGCAGGTAGCGGTTCGCCGGGTTCGTCGTGTCCACCGCGATCGTGAACATTCCGGAAAACTCCACGCCCGGGATATTCGTCGTGACCGCGATGCCCGTGATATTCGCCACGACGCCCGCGGGTTTCAGCGTGAGCGAGCCACTCGCCACATTCGCCGAAACGAATTCCGACGTCCCGTCACCGAGTCCGAGATGCACGTTCGCGACCGTGACATCGACCTGCTGCGTCGCGTTGTTTTTCGTGAAAGTAAAGTCACCGCGAAGCGTCTGGCCCGCGATCGTCAGCGCGACGCCCGTGCCTGAGATGCGCACGTAGTTTCCACCGTCGAGCGTGAGTGTCGTGGTCGCACCGCCGACCGTGAATTGCTCGCTCACCGGCAAGCCCGTCTGGTTGATTTCCGCGACGAGTGTCGCACTCAAGGAGGCGCCCGGAAGATTGATCGCCGCCGTGCCGCTGAGCCGTCCCGCGATCGCCGACACGCCCGGAGTGGCCGTCGGCAGGATGATGAAATTTCCCTCTCCGCCAGTGACGCTGACGAATGCCGTGGTGCCATCACCGAGCACCACACTGACATTCGTCGCAGCGACCCGCACGATGCGGCTCGCGCTGCCCGGGGGACCGCGCGTGACCTGCTCCAGCGAGAAATTTCCACTGATGACCTGGCCCGCGACGCTGAGCGAGACGTTGCTCGCGGCGACGCGCAGATAAGGCCCGGCGGGAAGTTGCACGCGCACCGTCTGGCCCGCGACGACGATGCTTTCGTCCCCCGCGGCGGCGGTGTTGTTCAGCGAAACGGAGAACGCGCCGGTGAACGTGACGCCCGGCACATTCAGGCCGACCGTGCCGCTCAGCGTGCCCGCCGTGCCCGCAGGCGAGAGCACGAAAAAGCCGTGGCCATTCGTGACGCTGACAAACTCCGTCGTGCCGTCGCCGAGGCTGAGTTTCGCCTCGGTGACCGCGATGCGGACGCGGACTTCACCGGCCGGATTCGTCAAGCGCTCGAGCGCGAAATTGCCGCTCAAGGTCTGGCCGAGGACGGTCAGCGTCGCGGGCGTGAGCGCGTCGATTTGCGCGACCTCGACGCGGACGAAAGGCCCGGCGGGCAGCGTCAGCGCGATGGTTTCGGTGCCGACCGTGAAGTTCTCGTTCACCGCGGCGAGCGTGTTGTTCACCTTCACGCTGACTTTCCCGCTGAATGCCAACCCGCCCGCGACGTTAAGTTGCGCGCTGGCGACGATTTGGCCCGCGACTCCCGCCGGGGTGAAGATGAATGCGCCCGCGAGATTTCCGACGCTCACGAGACCGCCGCCGATGTCGATGCTGCCGTTCAAAATAGCGAGGCGCGTGACGCGTTCGCCGTTCGACTTCGTGAGCTGCTCGATCGCGAAATCGCCACCGATCGTCTGGCCTGCGACCGTCAGCGAAACGCCCGTCCCGGCGATGCGCAGATACGGCCCGGTGCCGCCGGGAACATTGAGCACCACGGCCCGCGCACCGATGTTGAAAGTCTCCTGCACGAGCGCGCCGGTCGTGTTCAGCGCGAGTTGGAACGTCCCGCCGAAGCTGACGCCCGGCACGTTCAGCCGCACGGTGCCGCCGACCGTCCCGGCGATGCCCACTGTCTCGACGATGAACGCGCCGTCGCCATTCGTGAGGCTCACGAGTTCGTTCGTGCCGTCGCCGAGGCTCAGGTGCGCGTTCGCGATGACCACCCGGACGACCGATTTCGCACCCGCGCCGGTCGTCGTGATTTTCTCGAAAGCGAAGTCACCGCCGAGCGACTGACCTGCGACGCGCAGCGTGACGCCCGTTCCCTCGACCCGCACAAAAGGCCCGCTCGGCAGCGCAAGCGTGATCGTCTTTCCGGCCATGACAAAGGACTCGTTGACCGCGACCGGCGTGTTGTTGATCGCGAGCGTGAAAGTGCCGCTGAAAGCCGACGCGCCGCCCGGAATCGTGATCGTCAGCGCGCCGGCGATGCGGCCCGCGAGGCCGGCGCTGCTCACGACGAAGAACCCTTCGCCTTCCGTGAGCGATGCCACATCCGGGCCGGCCGCGTCGGCTTTTAGATGAAGCTGCACATTCGTTGCGCCGACGCGCAGCAGCACGGTGCCGTCGGTCTTCGTGAAGCGCTCTAGCGCGAAATTCGCGACGAGGGTTTGGCCCGAAACGGTAAGCGTGACGTTGTCGCCCGCGAGCCGTAGATACGGCCCTGCGGGCAGCGTGATCGCGCCCGCGACCGGCACGGTGTCAGCCACCGCGGCGGTCGTCGTATTCACCTCGACCGAGAGGCCCGCCGAGAAGCTGAAGCCGAGCGCAGGATTCACCGCGACGGTCGCCGAGAAGCGGCCCGCGAGCCCGGTCGGCTTCACGATGAAGCCGCCCGTGCCATTCGTAATGCTCACGAATTCCGTCGTCCCATCGCCTAGCGACAAGCTCGCATTCGACACGTCGATCTTCGTCACTTTCACCCCCGACACGATGCTCTGCGAGAAGCCGAACGTGCCGCTCAACGCCTGCCCCGCGACCGTCAGAGCGAGGTCGCCGGTGAACGACGCCGTCGGCGCGAGCACCGTGCCGCCGGTGATCGTGATCGTGTCGCTCAAGCCGTCCGCTTTCGGGAAAGTCACCGTCTTGTCCGCACCCGCGTTGTTGAAGCGCACGGTTGCGCTGCCGGTGAATGTGAACCCGGAGAACCCGATGATTTCCAGCGTGCCCTCCGCATACACAGCATATGTGTAAGTGCCCGCCGCTCCGAAGCGCTGCACGCCGACGCGCGCATTCGAGAGCAGCACGCCTTGCGCGGCGGGGTTGCGCGTCGTGCCGTCGAGCATCACCGGACCGCTTCCCATGAAGACGCTCACGCCCGACGCGATCAGCGTGTCCACGCCGGCAGTCTGGGTGAATGAAATGCTGTCGCCCTGGATCTCCACGAAGTCGCCGACGCGGATCGTGAGCCCAGCGACGAAGACGCTGAACGTGCTCGTGCCGTCCGGGAATTGGATCGCAAAAGTGCGGCCGTTCAGCACGATCGTCTCGTCCACTGCGACGCCAGTTTTGTTCACGCGCAGGCCAATGCTGCCACCGACCTCGAGGCTGCCGGTCGCCACCGCAACATCGCCCGCGAGGAAACCCGCAAAGCCCGTCGGCAGGATTACGAATGCGCCCGAGCCGTTTTTCAGCGACTGCCCGGCGACAGTCACCGTGACATTGTTGACTGCGACGCGCATCACTTTCGAGCCGTCCGCGCGCGTCGTCTGGTCAAAGAAAAAGTCGCCGGTAAGCACCGCGGCTTCGTTGCCGATCGTCACGTTTGCGCCGATGATCGCGACGCGGATGAACGGCCCGGCGGGCACTTGCAGCGTCACCTCCGCCACGCCGACTTTGTATGTTTCATCGACCGGCTGCGCCGCCGTGTTGATCTGAATGCTGACCGCGCCGCCGGTCACGCTGAACACGCCCGGCGCACCGAGCGTCGCGCTCACCGTGAACGACGCCGCGACTCCCGCGGGCGTCACGAGCAGCGCGCCCGTGCCATTCGTGACGTTCACGAACGTCGTCGCACCGTCCTTGATTTGCAGCGTCAGGTTGGTGATCGCCACGCTCACCTGCGTGTGAACCACGCCCAAGACCGTCGCCGTCGTTTTCTGAATCGTGAACTCCGCCGAGAGCGTCTGCCCGAGCACCGTGAGCGTCGCCGGCTGACCGACGAGCGTCGCGACTTGCACGTAATTTCCAGCCGGCAACGAGAGCGTCATGCTGACCCCGGCGACGAGGAACGTTTGATTCACGAGCGCGCCGGTCGTGTTGAGTTGCAGCCGCAGACCGGCGGAGAAAGTAACGCTCGGAATACTCACCGCGACCGTCCCGCTGACCTCGCCCGCGAGCCCGGATTGCTTGAAGACGAATGCGCCGCCGCCACTCGTGACGGTCACAAAATCCGTTGTGCCGTCGCCGAGCGCGAGCCCCACGTTGCTCACCGCCACGCTGACCACGCGGTTCGGAACCGTGCCCGTTGCCTCGAAGCTGAAATTGCCGCTCAGGCTCTGGCCGAGAATCTTCGCGGTGACATTCGTCCCCTCAACCCGCACGAACGGCCCGACCGGCAGTGCCAGCGTGCTCGGCGTCCCAGCGATGTCGAAAGTCTCATTCACCGCGGCATTCGTGTTGTTCACCGCGACGCTGAACGCCGCGCTCAATTCGACATTCGGGATCGTGATCAACGCCGCACCCGCCACCCGACCCGCGATCCCTGCACTCGTCAGAACGAATGTCCCCTCGCCTTTCGTGACGCTTAGGAACGTGCTCGAACCGTCGCCGAGCGCGAGGCTCACATTGCGCGCGCCGACCCGCACGATTTTGTCAGTCGGGCTGCGCGTCAGTTGCTCGAACGAGAACGTGCCGCGCAGCGTTTGGCCCGCGACTTTCAACTGCAAATCGTCGCCCGTGACGCGAAGGAAAGGCCCGGCGGGCAGCACGAGCGTTTGAATGCCGCCGCCGACTTCGATGCTTTCGTTCACCGCCGCGAGCGTGTTGTTGATCTCGACCGTGAATGCGCCGCTGAACACGACGTCCGGCACGTTCACCACGACCGTGCCGCCGAACCGCGCCGAGAGTCCCACCGTGCTCAGCACCGCGAATCCAGAGCCATTCGTGACGTTCACGAAATTCGTTGGAGCCGTGCCACCGAGGCCGAGCGTGATCGCGCTCAAGGCGACGCGCACGACCTTCGAGCCGTCGGTCGCCGCCGTCTGCTCAATCACGAAATTCCCAGTCAGCGACTGCCCGAGCACGCCGAGCGAAACCGCGCTCCCCTCGACGCGCAGGAACGGCCCGGAAGGCAGCGTCAGCGTGTTCGTCGCCGCACCGATTTTGAATGTCTGATTCACCGCCGCCGTCGTCGCGTTCACACGCAGCTTGAAGTTGCCGCCAAACGTCACGTCGGGAATCGCGGTCATCACCGAGACAGTGAGCTCGCCCGCAAAACCCGCGGGCGTGATGAGGAAATCGCCGCTGCCCGTCGCGGTCAGAATCGCAGGCGGACCGCCGAGACTCAGCACGACATTCGCCGCCGCGACGCGCACGATCTTCGCCGCGCCGATCGTCTGCTGCTCGAAAGTGAAGTCGCCACGCAGCGTTTGGCCCCCGACTGCGAGCGCGAGATTCGTGCCGGTGAATTGCACGAACGGCCCGCCATCCACAATAAACGTCACGGTGCGCGAACCGACAGCAAAGCTCGCGCTGACCGGCGTTGCGCCGGTATTGATGAGCAAGCTCACGTCGCCGCTGAAGCTCACGCCCGGCACTTTCAGCGCAACCGACGCGGTGATGTTTCCGGCGAGCGCAGTGCTATTGATGAGCAGCGCGCCGTGGATATTGGTGACGCTCACGAGGTCGCCGCCGAGTTGCACCGAACCATTCGTCACCGCGACGCTCACGACTTTCACCGCGCCGCTCGTCGCCTGCTCGAACGCGAAGTCACCCGCGATGCTGACACCCTGAAAAGTAAGCCGCGCGTTCAACGCCTCGACACGCACATACGGCCCGGCAGGCACCGCGAGGCTCACGACTTTTTCTCCGACCGCGAACGTCTCGCTGACTGCCACCGCCGTGCTGTTCACCGCGAGCGCGAAGTCGCCGGAAAAGACTCCACCCGGCGGCGTGATCGTTACCGTGCCGCTCACGCGTCCCGCGAGCCCGGCGGCGGTGATGACGTAAAATCCGACGCCGTTCCGCACCGTTGCGATCGGCGTTGAACCGGCGGTGAGATCGATGCTCACATCGGTCGCCGCAACGCGCACGAATTTCTCGCCGCCCGTCGTCGAGAGCGCCTGCTCGAACGCGTAATTGCCGCTGATCGTCTGCCCCGCGATCGTGAGCGTCGCCGGATGCGTCGCATCGGTTTGCGTCAGCTCGACGCGGCGATACGGACCCGCGGGCACATCGACGGAAACCTGCTCGCTTCCGACCGCGAAGTTCGCTTTCACCGTTGCGGAGGTCGAGTTGATCGCCACTGCGAAATGGCCGGTCAGCGTGACGTTTGGAATGTTCGCCGTAACATCCCCGCTGAACCGCCCGGCGACACCCGCGGGCGATAGCAGCAACGCGCCCGAGCCGTTCGTGACCGAGAGAAAATCGGTCGCGCCGTCGCCGAGGCCGAGCGAGACGTTCGTCGCCGCGATGCGGATGTCGCCCGCCGCGCCGCCGGTCACTTTGGAAAAGGCGAAGTTGCCTTTCAACGACTGGCCCGCGAACGCGAGCTCACCGTTGAGCACCGAGAAATTCGTGACCGTATCGACGGTCGGGAATGCCAGCGTGATGCCGGGGTCGTTGTTGTCGCCGGGAATCGCGAGCGTCTCGCCGATGATCGTGCCGGTCGTGTTGACGATCACGGTCGCCCGCCCCGCGATGGTCACGCCATTGATCCCGAGGAATTGCACGAGCCCGGTCGCGCTCAACGCGTAGCCGCCGCCGACGCGGATGAGGCCGACGCGCGCATTGCTGACCAGCACTCCGCTCGCCGTAGGATTCAGTTCGCCGCTCGGGAGACGCGCCGGCCCTTGGCCCAAAAAGACGAGCAAGCCCGCACCCGCAAATGTGCTGCGTCCGCCGCTTTGCACGAAGTTCACACTGCCCTCGATCGTGACGAAGTTGCCGATGTTCAGCACGAGATTCTCGGCGAAGAACCCAAAGAACGGCGCACCGGGCGCGCCGGCTTCCAACGGCCCAAAAACGATTGCAATGTCGCGGCCATTCAGCGTGAGGCTTTCGTTGATTGCGGTCGTGAAGGTGTTGATTCGGAAGCCCGCGCGTCCGCTCACGGTCGCGCCGCCCGCCGCCACCGCGAGGTCGCCGCTGAGGATTCCCGCGATGCCGCCGGTCTGCACAAGGAACGCGCCCTCGGCATTCACGATCCCATTTCCGCTCACCGTGATTGCGCCGTTGGCCACGGCAAACCGCGTGGTCTTGGTCCCGTCCGGTTGCACGCTTTGATCAAAATAGAAGTCGCCGTTGAGCGCCACGCTGCCGAGTTGCGCGTTGAGACCGATCACCGCGACGCGGACGAACGGCCCGGCGGGCAGGTCGAGCGAAATGCTGCCCGCGCCAACCGCAATGCTTTCGTTCACCGCCAGCGCGGAGGTGTTCACCTCGACGCGCACATTCGCCGTGATCGGATCGATGCCCGGAATCGTGATCGCCGCGCTCGCGCTGAGGCTGCCCGCCACGCCCGCGCCACCGATGCGGAACGCGCCAGTCGCGCCGGTGACATCGAGGAAAGTCGTGCCGGGCACGCCGATTTTGAACGACGCGCCGTTCAGCGCGATGCGAACGCCGCCCACAGCGAGATCGGTTTCGATCCCGAAATCACCGCTGAAGGATTGTCCGAGAATGTCGACCGTGACGGTCGGCACCGCCGGGCGGAAGCGGACGAACTGGCCAGCGGGGATATTGAAGGGGATGCTCGCGGGCACACCGGGCAGGCTACCGGAAAGCGTGAGCGTGTCGGTGATCGCGAGGCCGATCGTGTTAAGTTCGACCTTGAATGCACCGGTGAAGCTGACGTTCGGAATGGCGACCGAGACGCTGCCGCTGAATTCGCCCGCGATGCCGCCCGCCGCGACGAGGAAATTCGCGGATGCGCCGTCGAGCCGGATGAGCCCGTCGCCGAGCGAAACGGAGGCGTTGCTCACGCTGACGAGCAGCCGCGGCGATGCGGCCGTGGTGCGGACGATGGAAAAGTCACCGGTCAAAGTAGCGCCCGGCAACGTCGCCGAGATACCGCTGCCTGTGACGCGCAGGTAGGGACCGGCGGGCAGGCTCAACGTGACCACCGACCCGCCGACCACAAAGCTCTCGCTGACCGCCACGGACGAGTCGTTGATCTGAACTTCGAGCGCGCCGCCGATCGAAACGCCAGGGATATTTACCGCGACTGAACCAGCGAAACTGCCCGCGAATCCGGTCGAAGTGTCTTCCAGCACGAGCGCACCGCTTGCGCCGCTGACCGTGACGATTCCGCCGCCGAGTGAAAGTCCGGCATTCGCGACGACCAACCTCGTGAGCGATCCACCAGCGGCTTTCGCGACGCGCTCGAAAGCGAAATCGCCGGTGATGCTCTGTCCGGCGACGGTGAGCGCGACGCCCGTCGCCGCAACGCGCACATACGGCCCTGCAGGCAGGTTAAGCGCGATGCTTTCGCCGCCGAGGACAAATGCCTCGTTCACCGCCGCGCTCGTCGTGTTGATGCTCAAGCCAAACGTGCCGGTGAGCGACGCATCCGGCAGCGTGATCGCCACGTCCGCCGCGAGCGACGCCGCCACGCCCGCCGCGCGGACGATGATCGAGCCGCGCCCGTTCGTTACATTCACGAACGGCGAACCCGCTGCGCCGAGCTTGAGCGTCACCGCGATCGCCGCAATGCGCGTGACTGTAGCACCCGCGCTGTCTTTCACCTGCTCGACGAAGAACGTGCCGCCGAGCGCCTGCCCTGCGATGGTCAGCGTCGCCGGGGCGAGTTCGCCGATTGCCACACGGAAATACGGCCCGGAAGGAAGAGTGAGCGCCGGCGCGACCTCGTTCACCGCGACCGCGGTGGTATTGATTTGCAGCGCGACCGCCCCGTCGAATGCCACGCCCGGCACTTCCATTTGCGCTCGCACCGACAAGCGCCCAGCGACCCCGGCGTTCGTCAGCAGCAGCGCGCCGCTGCCTTCCGAGAGTGAAACGAAATTCTTCGTCCCATCGCCGAACGCCAGCGAGACGTTGCTGGCCGTTACCTTCACCGCGTCGCCGGTCCCCAGCGTTCCTTTTGCAAAAGTAAAATCGCCTTTCAGCGTCTGCCCGCCGATCGAAAGCGCCAGACTCTTCGCCTCGAATTGCGTAAATCCCGCCACCGCCGTCTCCACCGCGCCACTGAATTTCACGAGCACTTCGCGCCCCCCGGTGCCGATCGTCAGCACCTCATCCACCGCCGCTCCTGTCGTGTTCACTCGCACCAGCGCCGTTCCGCTGAGCGTCACTCCGCTGACCCCGACCACCTCGATGGTGCCCGTGGCCATCAGCGCGTAGGTCGCGCCGATCTTGACAAGACCCACCGTGGCATCGCGCAACAGGATGCCCTGCGCGAGCGGGTTGAGGTCTCCGTTGGGAAGTCGCGGGGGTCCGCGACCGAGGAACAACTCGAGCCCGTCGCCCGCGAAAGTCTGCTTCGCCCCGGTGCCGCTGAAAGCGATGTTGCCTTGAATCGCAATGAAGTCGCCGATGTTCAGCGTCAGATTCTCCGCATAAAACGAGAACAGGTTCGTCTCGCCGTCATCGAAACGGATCGTCAGCGTGCGACCGCCGACGGTGATCGTTTCCTCGACCGACAAGCCGCTCTTGTTGATGCGGAAGCCGCCATTCGCGCTGCCGATTGAGGTGGAAAGCGCGCCGTTCGCAAAGCCCGCGAGGCCACCGGTCGCCGCGCCGCTCGGCGGCAGCAGCACGAATGCACCCTCGCCATTCACGATGCTATTCCCCGCCGCCGTGATGCTGAGATCGGCGATCGCGAGCCGCGTGATTTTCGCGCCGCCGGGCCGAGTCGTCTGGTCGAACGCGAAATTTCCGGTGAGCGTGCTTCCCGCGATCGTGAGCGTTACCGCGGTCAATTCGACGCGCGCAAACGGTCCGCCGGGAAGGACGAGATCGTGCGGCGCGGCGATGCTTTCGTCCACGGCGGCGGCGCGCGTGTTGATTTGGAGGTGCGCGTTTGCGGTGGAATTGAACGTCCCCCCGGGGATGTTCACCGCTGCCGTGACCGCGAAGTCCGCGGCGACGCCAGTCGCATCGACGAGCACGGTGCCGGTTCCGTTCGTCACGTTGACGAACGTGCTGCCGCCGTCCGCGAGCGCGAGAGTGACGCCGCTCAGCGCGACTCTTACCGTTTTGCTCCCGCCGCTGGTCGTGAATTGCTCGATCGTGAACGCGCCGCCAATCGTCGCATTTTGCACCCCGAGCGTCGCGGTGCCGGTCAGCCGGGCAAATGGCGTCGCGACCGTCGTGTCGAGCGCGAGGCCAAACGTGCCACCGAAACTCACGCCCGGAAGCGCCGCGTCGAGCACGGCGCCGGTGACATTTGCAGCGACGCCAGCGGCGCTCAGCGTGAGGGTAGCCGACGGCGCGCGCGCGGTAATGAACGTGCTCGCGCCGTCGCCAAAGCTCAGCGACAGCCCGGTAACCGCGATCGAGACGGTGTCTGCGACTTTGGTGAAAGTGAAATCTCCCGCGAGCCGCTGACCCGCCACGACGATGCTCGCATCGTGAGCTGCAACACGCAGGAACGGACCGGCGGGCACGTCGAGCGTCAGCGTCGAGCCGCCGACTTCAATGCTGTCGCTCACCGGAGTGGCGAGAGTGCTGATTTCCGCGCTCGCGGTTGCAGCAAGCGAGACACCGGGCAGCGTCGCCGCGACCGTGCCGCTGATACGGCCCGCAAAACCGGCGGTTTCAAAAAGGAAGAAGCCTTCACCACCAGTGAGGCTGACGAGGTCGGTGCCGCCGCTAGTCACGAATTTCAAGGTCACCCCGCTGGCTGCGAGCCGCACGACCGACAAGCCGTCCGAGGTGCGCGAGGTTTTCTCAAAAGCAAAGCTGCCGCTAATCAACTGCGTCGAGCCAGCCGCCGTGATCGTGACATCGCCGGTCGCGGCGAACCGCACATACGGCCCCGCAGGCACAACCAGCGTCCCGCCGGTCGCAAACGTCTCGGTGATCGCAGCCGCGGTGTTATTTAAGAGCAGGTCGAAAACCGCAGGCGTCACGCCAGGGCCCGCCGATGGAACGCTCACCGCACCAGACGCGATGCTCACTCCCCCGCTCAACCGACCCGCAATCCCCGCGCTCCGCACGATGAGCGCGCCACTGCCGCCCGCCATCGTGACGACCGCGGGCGACCCGAGCGTCGCGCCGATTCCAGTCGCGGAGATTTTAACAACCTGCTCGCCGCCGCCAGTCGTCGTGCGCTCGAGCCGGAAGTTGCCCGTGAGCGTTTGGCCGAGCACCGTGAGCGTCGCGGGATTGCCGATCACCGTGAGATTCGCCCCCGCGATGGCGACGGTGAAGTTGCCCGCGAACGACGCGCCGGGCACATCGGGTTTCAGGGTGCCCGTCGCGCTGCCGGTCACGCCGGTGTCGGTGATCGCGAGGCTGCCCGCGCCGCCGATGACTTCCGCGAGAGCCGGAGCGCCGAGCGTGAGGTGGACGTTGCTCGCAGAGACCGCAAGCGCCGGAGCAGTGCCCTGCGTGAAATTGAAATCGCCGCCGACATCGAAGCCCGCAACGCCGAACACGAGCCCGGCACCCGAAACGCTCGAAGCGCCCGTCGCGAGATTCAGCGCGACCGTCGCCGGGCCGACCGTCACCGCCCGCTGCACGGTCGATGCGGACGTGTTCTTCTGGATCACAACCGCCCCCGCGACCGTGGCATTCGGCACTCCCACGAGCGCGGCGCTGCCCGAGGCGCTGAACGCGTAACTTTGATCCGCCAAAATCACGAGCCCGAACTGCGCGTCGCTCACGCGAATGCCGACGTCGTCCGCTGTCCCCGGCCCGCGTTTGTCGCCGACAAACGCCGCGACATTCGACGCGCCGACGAGAACCTCCGCGCCGTTCACCGCGACCACGAAATTGCCAGTGAGGTCCGCAACCGGTGTGGCCAGTGTCAGCGTACCGCCGAGCGCAAAGCTTGTGTCCTGCGCGAAGTTCACCGGCACCGTCGCCGCACCGACCGTGAGCGTCTGGTTCACCGCGCCTGAGTTATTCGAGAGGAGCGAAAGCGTTCCAGTAAAGTTGAGCCCGGTCACGCCGACGATGCTCGCCGTGCCGGACAAGTCGAGCGAGTAGGTACCGTCGGTGAAGAGCACGAGCCCGAGCTTCCCGGAATCGAGTTTCACGCCTTTGCCCGCGGTCCCGGCGAGCAACGACACGCCGGTCAGCGCGAGATACGCGTAGCCATTCTCGCCACCCGCCGCCGGAGCGATCCCGAAGGAACCCGTCCCAACTGTCGTGGTGAGCGCAGCGGTCAGAGGCGCACCGCCGGCTAGGCCGTCCACGGTATAAAAGATGAGGCTGATGACCGTATCGAGGTCCGGTCGGGTCGTCGCGCTGAGTGTCGAGAGCAGTGGGCTCACGCGAGCGTAAATCTCCTGGCCCAAATCCACCGGGCTGATGAAACCATATTGAAGCAATTTCAACCCGCCGACGACCGTGCTGAGTTGCAGGTTGGTTGAAATCGAACTCGCGACCGGACGCACGCCGGTGAGTGCCTCGATGGTGCGCTGCTGCGCGTAGAGGTTATTAGTAAGGCCGGTGTGATCGACCGAGACACCCGCATCGATATGGCTGATCGCCGTCAGGACAATCTTGCCGCTCGCCAGACGTGCGGAGTCGCCGATGAACTGCCCAATCGACGACTCTGTCGGCACCGTCCCGTCCCCTTCCGGTCCGCTCGGGTTGCTGCCGGCTTCGGCGAACCAATGGGTCGTCGATCCCGGCAGGTTCCCGACATATTGACTAAATGGAAGAATCTCATTTTTTCGCCCGAGGTTCGCTTGGAAACCCGTCTCGGCGATGACGCGGTTCTCCGTTTCGATCTCGTCACCGTAAATGACGGTGGTCGTTCCAAGCACGCGATCCACGAAAGCGTTCCGGTCGGTGCCGCCATTCAAGTCTTTAACGAGCGTGTTCTCAAATCCCCCGTTCGCAATCGTGAGCAACTCGAATGTGCCATCATTGTCGAGATCGACAAAGGCATAAGTCGCGAGCAAATCCTTGAAACTCTCGACATAGCGGCCTATGAACCACGCTTGAGCATTCGCACCTTGCGCATCGAGTTGCGCTTTCGTCGTCGTCGAGCCGTCTGGATTCGTGATGGACTTGAGTCCGCTCGCAACGAGCTTATACGCCTCATTGATGGCGCGACCCAAAACGCGGGTGGATGCTTTATCGCTGAAATCATTTTGCAGCAATGAAAGCGTCCCGGCTGTACCCTGATTCGGCGCTGCGGATTCGACAAAGTTGAAAACCTTCGGTAGCGTCTTGCCCGTCCCATAGGCTGCGCCATAAGCCGCACTCTCGATATAAGCACGGGCGATCAGGCCGCCGGTGCTGTGGGTCACGAAATCGACGGCGGGCAGGACCGCCCCGGTCAGCGCGGACCAAGCCGAAGATGCTTTGTCCAGCCAATAACCAAGGTAATCGACGCCTGTCTCATAAACGGAGTCAGTGATGCCAGTCACGGTGACGTTGCTCAGATTTCCGTCAATCACGCCATCCTGCGGGGCGACCGGCAGACGCCAATCCCAGTTAGCAACGAACAAATCAACGCCGGGAGTATAGCCCGCATTGATTAAAGACTGCTCCAAATTTGAATAGGTGTTCGTTAGCGGCTCAAGCACCAATTTTTCCGGCGCGAGGCCGCGATTCAGCAGCCACTCCTCCACCCCGGCGGGCGTGTCGTCCGCGAAAAAACTGCCCGCAAAACCGGGGATGAAAATGACCGGACGATTAATTGTCGTGGCCGAATGCGCGACGACCGTGAGGGTCAATTTGTGCGTCGCAGGATCATACGTGGGGCGGAAGTAGAGGCCGTTTCCGATCACCAGTCCGGCGTTATTGTCGAAGCTGCCAGACGCCGTTTCGAACGTCACGATGTCGAATTTCTGGCCGACTTGCGGTGAGAATCCGTTGATCAAAGTGACCTGCAAAGTGCCGCCAAATTCAACCGCCCCCGTGACGTTGATTTGGTCGTATCCATTGTCGATCGGCGTGCCGGGTCCGGGAGTCAATCCGCCGATTTGGATCACCGCCGTGCCCGAGCGAGCGAACGTGAAATTGCCGGTGACGTTTTGGATGCCGGGGGAATTTCCGGGGCTCACGGTACCGCGATTGACGACGTCGCCGACGATCGTTCCGCTGCCCGAAAGCGTCTCGGAGGCGGCAATCGAAAGCGTGCCTTGCGCGACGATTGGCGAATCGGTCGTGAGATGAATGTCCGCGCCCGTCGAGGCCGTCGAAGCCGCGTTTGCCGCCGCTTCCTGGACAGTTTGCGGCCGATCATTGGACACGAAGGAGCCTTCGGTCGAATTGTCTTCCTGTGAGGCAATCGACTGCGAAGGCTGATCTACACTTGATTCCGAGCCATCTACCGGCGGTGCGTTGGCCGCCTTCAAAGTAGTCGTCAATTGCTCGACGAGCGAATTTGCCGGATTGATCTCGAGAACTCCCGGCGTGACAGAATCGTCGGTCGGAGCGGCGACGGTCGTGACATTGGGCTGCTGCGTTGCAGGCTGGAGCGACGAAATCTGCTCGCCTGTCGCCGCCGTTTCAGTCGCCGGAGCCGACTCGGTTGCTGGTGAAATTTCAGGTGTCGCAGAATCTGAAGCAGATGCTGCAGGTGTCTCGGAATTTGTGCTCGGAACCGGCGTCGTAGAGCTTTCCGGTGGCGCCGCCTGCGCTGCCGCAGGCTCGGCGTTTTGCGCGGGGGTCGCGGCAGCGTCGCCCGTCATCCCCTCAAAAATATCGCCGATTTGATCGGCCGCGTTGTATGCGACAACGTAGTTTTTTTGGGCCAGACTCGCAGCCTCTTGCTGCCCCACGGCGACCTCCTCAGAGGCTTGGGAATGGTCCGTTTTCACCGCGCCCGCCGACGCTGAGGCCAAGAGATCAGCCGACAGCAAAACCCGAGGCTCGAGCGCTTGCAGCTCGAACGGATTCGCAGGGTTGATGTGTTTTAGACGCACGCTTTTTTGAAGTCTCGGGAACCGGATAAAAGCGTCGCATCAAGGCTCTGTCAACCGACTCTCTGAAAATTTTTTGGGAGGTTTGCGGGTTGGACAAAGCATTGAATTTCGAGTCAAGAATGCAGCTAGATTGGCTCGAGGTCGGCTGTAGAATTCCGGGAATTGATGTTCATCAAGCGAGAATCTCATTTGCGTATCCAATAATCGATATACTTAGTGCCTTCTTGATGCTCATTTTTAACAAACCACGCAATGTTCGATCGCGACCCCTTCGTGATCGAACGCAGTCCAACACGAATAAAGGCACCCGAGGGATTTGCTTGCATATCGCCTTACCGATAAATCTTTTTCACGATACTGCGCCGCTCTTTTTGTGATTGCATTTAAAGGAAGCTCGGCTCGGTTGAAAAGTGAGGTGGCAATGCGCCCATCTCGCAGAGATGGTGCGCTCGTGCTAAACGAAATAGTTTGCCTTTTATATTTCACATTGTAACTCAGTCGCCCATGCACACCAAACACCATCATGCAGCCCTCTTTTTCGCCACCGCAGCCCTTCTTGCCTCCGGGCTTACCGAGGCCGGGGCGCAGGTCGTCAAGACCATCAACTCCCTACCAGCGCGCATCCTCAAGCCCGGCCATTACGCTTTAAAAAAGAACCTCGTTCTCACAAAGACCGCCACTGCGGCCATCTCTATTGAGGCCGACGACGTCTCCATCGATCTCGGCGGATTCCTCATCACGAATACCCTTCCGGCCGGCACTGATGTCACCGGCATCTACGCCCAGTCGCACGGTGGCCTCGCGGTCTCACACGGCACCGTCCGCGGCTTCGACACCGGCGTGCGGCTCAATGGCAACCAAGCCGCCGTCACTGGCGTTGCGGTCGAGAACCTCCGTGTGGAAAAGAGCGGCGCCACGGGCATCCAGCTCCTCGGCCCCATCGGCTCGGCGAAAAACTGCGTCATCACGAACACTGGCACCCCCGCCTCCTACAACGCGATGAGCCTCGTCCTCGACCTCGGCTTCGGCACCATCATCGGCAACGACATCATCGGCACCCAAGCCACCCCCGGCCAGCAGGCCGTCGGTATCCAGTGCGGCTTGCAGGCCGGAGTCATTGAAAACAACCGCGTCCTCAACGATCAGTCCACGCGCGGCACCACCGGCATGTTTCTCGCCTTCTCGGCCAGCTACCTCGTCGAAAACAACCGCGTCACCGGCTTCGCCACCGGCATCAACTTCACCAACACCGGCGCGCCCAAGTATCGCAACAACTTCGTCACCGACTGCACCATCCCCTACTCCGGCGGCACCGACTCCGGAAATAACAAGTAGGCCGGCGGGTATCCCCCGACGCGATTGCGAGAAACGCCGGTGGGCCATTGACCCGCTTGCAGGCTTTAGGCCTGCGACCGCGACTGGCTGCTGCTGCTTGGAGGACGACCTCGATTTTCACCCTCAGATCGGCTTGCTGGTCGCCTCGTCAGGGGCGCTGCGGGCTGAACGCTGGGTGCTCGCGTCGCGCTTCAATCCCTCGCTCCAGCAGGTTCGCGGTGGGGTGAAATGCCCCCCAGGCACGGCGTCGTTGAGGCATCCGGCAGAAGCGCGGGTGCGATATTCGCCACCCGCGGGCTCGAGTGGGCAGCGGCTCAGGGAAAGCCGCTGCCCAGCCACCTTCTTGCTTTCGGGGGATTGTCCTTATTTGAGGCTTGCCTCGCGGGCGCGCGTCCACGCGTTGCGCGCGGCCGGGCGGGCGACTTCCCAATCGAGAGTGCGGTCGGGATCGGCCTCGTAGGCGCGGCGCAGGTCGGCCTCGGCCGTGTCGTAGTCGGCGGCCTCGGAGTCGTGCAGGGTGTAGCCGGCGCGATAAGCGGGGCGGAAGGCGTCGAAATCGCCGTCCTGCGCGTAGGGCCGGGTGGTGTGATTTTCGCGCCAGTAGGCGTCCTCAGCGGTGGGGTCGATGGCTTCCGCAGCCGCGTGCCCGCCAGCGGCGCCGACGATGCTGCCGACGACTGCGCCGACTACCGCACCGACAGGGCCTCCCACGGCTCCACCAATGGCTGCTCCGGCAGCGCCCGCTCCAGCGGTGCCGAGGCCGGTGCCGAGGGGATGGGAGCCGGGCTCACCGGTGATCGGGTCGCGGTTGGCGTCGGGGCGGCCGATGTCTTTGGGGTCTTGGTTCGTGTTCATAGGTTCGATTCCGGGTTTTTTTATTTCAGTTTGTGGAGGGTGCCGGACGCGGGGCGCGAGGCCCGGCGTCGGCGTGGTTGGTTATTCGCTGGCGAGAAGCATCCCCTCGGCGAGGTCTGCGAGCTTCTCCTCGGTCTCACTTTCCTCATCCAGAGTCGCCTGGAGGAGCACTGCGGCTTCGGCGTGGCCGAGGTGATCGGCGAGGCTGATGGCGGTGGAGTAGCCCGCCATCTCGTAGTGCTCGACGCGCCGCGCGGCGCCAATGAGGCCGGCATCGCGGACATCGTCGGCAGCGTCTTCGCTGATGAGTTCGGCGCCTTCTCCGACGAGGCCTTCCATGGCGGCGCATTTGTGGCCGCCGAGGGCGAGGCCGAGGTCTTTGCCGATCTGCACGAGACGGGCAAGCTGGCCTTTGGTCTGCTCGAGGTGCTGCTCGAAGCCCGAGGCGAGCTCCGGGTTGGTGGCGGCTTTCGCCATTTTGGGCAGCGCTTTGATGAGCTGGCTCTCAGCGCTGTGGAGGTCTTTGAGTTCGTGGTGGAAGAGGTCTGCGATGGTATTGAGTTTCATGCCAGACACTTCGCGAGAAACTCGGGCAGCAAGTGTCAGGGGCCGCCCCTAACTGCGGCACGGGCTTCCCGCCGATGCTCAATCTCCGGCGCGATCTTTCACGGCACCACCCGGTGCGCGGGCTGGCTCCAGGGGCCGAAGCCCGCCTTGCCGCCGATCCCCCGGACGCGCACCCACACATCCTTCCCGCTCGAACAGCGCATCTGGCACATCTCCTTCCTTTGCATGTGACATGCCCCGCTCTCAAGGACGCGCCGGGCACCTTACAGCTTCCACTGCCCGCGCCACGTTTAGATGCACCAGCGACACGCGCCCCTCTGGCGCGAGATCTGTCCCCGCTCCTCTCTCCAGTGTCGTGGCGAGCGTCCTCTCGCGCCCCGCCGCGGGGAGCCGATGCAAGGACGCAATCACATTTCCCAACACAACTCCCCAACCCTGCCCAAAGGCGAGCCCGACGAGGCCCGAAAATCTCGCGCCAGTTCGGCGATTTGGCTTGCCGACGGTGCAGGGAGGTAAAGGCTGCGCGTCATGCTTCCCTCCAGCACTTCCCTCCTCGGCGTCCTACTTTTAGCCCTCGCGGGCAATGCCGGCGCCGCGCCGACTCCCGACGCGCCCGTCGGATGGCGCGGGGATGGGACGGGACGCTTCCCGGCTGCGAATGGCCCGACGACTTGGGCGCGAACGGCGGCTGGCGACGGCTACACGACCAAGGGGGTGGTGTGGATGACGCCGCTTCCGAATGGTGGGGTGAGCAGCCCGATCGTGGTGGGCGATCGCATTTTCCTGACGTCAGAAATTTACGATCTCGTCTGTCTGGACAAGAAGACGGGGCGGATTCTGTGGATTCGATCCGCGCCGGAGTTCGAGGGGTTGAGCGCGGAGGAGCGCAAGGCGGAGCCGGCTTATGCGGAAAAGCTGGTGCCGCTGGCCGCGGAGTTGGAGAAGGCGAACTCGGAGGCCGTGACCGCGCTGAATGCGATACAGCCGACGGCGGCGACCTCCCCCGCGCCGCGCAAGCTGGATTCCGCGCTGGCCCACAAACGCGATCTTGAAAAGCAAATCCAGGAGGCGCAGGCGGCGATCGACAAGAAGAAGTATGGGCACGACTGGCGGCAGGCGGTCTTCGGCTTCAGCGGGCCGACGCCGACGAGCGACGGGAAGCGAGTGTTCGTTTTCTACACGACCGGGGTCGTCGCGTGCTACGACCTGGAGGGGCGGCGGCTGTGGATCGCGCGCGGTGGGATGGATATGAGTGAGCATGGGAATTTCGCGAGTCCGCTGCTGGTGGAAAATAGACTCGTGGTCTGGGCCAATGAGATGCGCGCTTACGATGCGGCGACCGGGAAGCTGTCGTGGACGACGCCGGCCAAGGCTTTCAACACCTACGGCTCGCTCTTCCGCTTGCAGTCGGGCGGGGAGCTCATCGCGGGCTTTCAGTGGGGATTTTTCACCCGCGTGCGGGATGGGCGGGCGGTGTGGGATCCCGGCACGTTCGGGGATTCGGTGTCCACGCCCATCGTGGAGGGAGGGACGATTTTCGCCCACACCGGCTACCCGCGCGACAACGACGAGCACAAGGGCCTGAAGGCTTTCGCGATCCCGGCGAAGGCGGACGATGCGAAGCTCAAGCCTGCTTATGCCTTCAAGACCGACTGGGCCGAGAGTGAACTGCCGCTCGACAAGAAGAAGTCGCCTTTCGACCGCAGCTACGTCGCCTCGCCGCTGTATGTCGAGGGGCTCATCTATCAGGTCACGCAGGGCGGGGGCCTAGTCGTGAACGACGCGGCAACCGGCGACCTCGTCTATCGCAAAGTCCTCCCCCTCCAGCCGCGCACGCAGTATTGGAATTGGGCGGGGTGCGCTGCGAGCCCGACTTTCGCAGGCGGGCACATCTACCTCATGGATAATCAGGGCCGCACCCTCGTCATCGCGCCGGGCCGGGAGTATCGCGAGATCGCCGTGAACTTCCTCGCGGAGTCGAAGGACGGCAAAGAGCAGGTCCAAAATCTCGCGTCGCCCTTTTTTGAAGGCGCGCGGATGTATTGGCGGACTCCGGGGTTTCTCTACTGCATCGGGGAGCGGTAAAATGGGGCGCTTGCTCCGTGCGATCGCGGCGTTTGTGGCTGTGGCAGGCGTCGCGCGGGCGGAGACTCCGGACGCGCCTGCTGCGTTCGGGTCGGCCGACTTCCGCTGCTCGCTCGCACGGCCTTTTGGCTGGCGTGGGGACGGGACCGGGTGCTTTCCGGGTGCCACGCCTGCGACTGAGTGGTCGGCGACAAAGAACGTGCGCTGGAGCACCATCGTCGGCAGTGGCTACTCGTCGCCGGTGCTCGCGGAGGGGTGCGTATTCGTCACGGCGGAGCCGGATAAGCTCATCTGCATCGACCGCTCCGACGGCAAGATCCGCTGGCAGCTTTCCCTCACCCCCGCCGAACTCCCCGACGCGGAGACCCGCCGCGGCATCGCCGACTACATCCCCCCCAAGGACGGCTCGGGCCTCGCCGCCGCCACGCCAGTCACCGACGGGCGCAACGTCTATGCGCTCTTTGCCAACGGCCTCCTCGCGGCCGTCGATCTCCAGGGCCACCGGCAGTGGACCACCGGAATCGTCGCACCTCCCAGCACCGGCTACGGCCGCAGCGCCTCCCCCATCATCGTGGCCGGGAAAATCATCGTCCACATGACCCATCTCTTCGCCTTCGATCCCGCCGACGGCCACCAGCTCTGGGTCAACACCGACGCCCAATCCTCCTACGGCACCCCGGCCCCCTGCCGCGCCGGCGACACCGACCTCATCCTCACCTCCCTTGGCGACCTCGTGCGCGCCTCCGATGGCAAAACCCTCGCCAGCGGCCTCGGCCACACCAGCCAATCCAGCCCCATCGCCAGCGACGGCCTCCTCATCTTTGGCGACAGCGACATCACCGCCCTCCGCCTCGACGCCACCTTCAAAGACACGCCCGCCTGGAACGCCACCGTCCCCGGCGACATCTTCGGCTCCCCCCTCCTCCACGACGGCCTCCTCTTCATCGTCACCGGCGACGGCGCGCTCTCCATCGTCGACGCCACCGGCACCGGCCCCCTCACCCCCATCGTCGAGTCCCGCGCCCTCCTGCCCGACTCCGCCGGCAGCACCCCCGCCGCCTACGCCAGCCTCACCCTGGCCGGTCGCCACCTCTTCCTCACCTCGAACGACGGCGACACCGTCGTCCTCGAAGCCACCCGCGAAGCCCGTCTCGTCGCCCGCTCCCGCCTCCCCGCCGGCACCGGCGCCAGCCCCGTCTTCTCCGGCACCGCCCTATTCCTCCGTGCCGGCGACGCCCTCTGGTGCATCGGAAAATAGCGCCCATCGCCTCCCTGCTCGGCCCTTTGGCGAAAAGCCCGACTCGCTGCCAGTGGGGAAGCCAGATTGAAGCTGTCCGGCAAGCAGCGCTGGACGTCTCAGCGCTGCGGACGTCTCCTGTGTCCGCCCTTCCCTGCGAAAAATCCCACTTGCGGGGCAAATCGCGCGGAATTCAACATTGCACCCGTGAAATCTTGTGCGAATCGTCCCGCCTCCGGGGTTATTCATCATCCCGGCTATCTCAATAAAACCACCCCTTCACGGCCCGCTCCATGCCCCACCCTCTCCCATCTGTCCACATGCTCACTTGTCCCCGGCGCGTCGGGGTCGTGGAGAAAACCTTGGCGCACTGGGCGGGGACCGACTGGCGGACGACGCCAGCGGTGCATTGCGACTGGCAGTCGGAGGTCCGAGAAAGCGCATGGGGGACTGCGGCGCGCGGCACGCAGGTCGCGCGGGCCTACGCCGGGATGATGGCGCGCGCGCTCCAGGAGGAGGGGGAAGATCGCGACTGGCTGCTGCTGCTGGAGGACGACCTCGATTTTCACCCTCAGATCGGCACACTCGTCGCCTCGTGGGAGGCGCTGCGGGATGAACGCTGCGTGCTCGCCTCGCTCTTCAACCCCTCGCTCCAGGACGATGCGCGGTGGGGCACGATGCCCCGCGCATTTGCTACGCATCCCGACACCTTCCTCAGCGCGCAGGCGATCTTGATCCGGCGCGCCGCGGCGCACCGGGCGCTGTTGATCTGGGACGATGCGCCCGGCATGCAGGCCCAACGCCTCGCCTGGCTCTTCGGCGGCGAAGGCCCCATCTGGGTCCACCGCCCCTCGCTGGTGCAGCACGTGGGCGAGGATTCGAGCTGGGGCGCCCGCGTCCAAAGGGCGCACGACTTCGATCCGGTGTTTGCGTAGTAAAAGTCTCGCGCGACGGCGCTTCAGCCTTTTGCCAAAGCCGAGCGGCGTCTTTGCTAAGCCCAATCCAAACGCGATGTCCCTGCTCGCGATCGAGACGCGGATGCCTTATCGCGCGGACTTTGATCCCGGAGATGTAGGCAAGACGGTCTATTTCGCCGTGCGCTGGCTCAATACGCGCGGGGAGAAGGGGCCCTCGAGGCAGAGCTACAACGCGGTGATCCCGTCGTAGAACGCCGCGCCTCTACCTCACCCGCAGCCGCAGGAAGGCGCGGGTGGGGTCGAGGAGGCTGATGGGGACCCGGGCCGTGCGAATTTCCACGCCCCCGCCGCTGCTGATGAGGGTGTCGGTGGTGCCGGTCTCATACCAGGTGCCGAGGTCGTTGCTCCACTCGAGCTGGAGGGCGAGATCGGAGGCGGCGAGGCTGCGCTGGTAGGTGAGGCTGAGGTAGGTGCCGTCGTTGGCGGCCTGCGGACGGGCGGCGATGGCGTCCGGGAGGGTGGGGTCGAGGCCAAAGGCGCGCTCGATGACATTCGGAAGCCCGTCGCGGTCGGGGTCGGCCAGATCCTGCGCGTTGTTGAGGTTTGCAATGTCGGCGAAATATTTCTGCCTCCAAGCCTGCCCCGGTGTCGGCACGACGATGGACACGCTGCTGAAGCCGGCCGTGGCGAGGGTGTCGGCAACACCCGAGCTCACTCGGAGGCCGGCCAGCGCGGTGGTGGGCAGGGGCGTGACGTGGTTGCCGACGACCGTCCATTCGCCGGCACCGGGGGTGCCGGCGGTGGTGGAGTAGGCGGCGGCGAAGGTATTGCCCACGCGGACGAGGCGGAGCCAGAATTGCCCGGAGATGGAGACGCTGGCGCCGGTCTGGAGGACGGCGCTGCCGGTGGCGTCGCGCTGACGGAAGCGGAGGGCCTGCTGGGCGCGGTCGTAGGCGAGCTCGGCAAATGCGGAGTCCGCCGCAGTGCTGCCGCGGAAAGTGATGCCGGTGGTGGCGGAGGCGGTATTGGTGGGGAAGAAGTCCACGCGGGTGACGAGGATTTGGTCGCCCGTGGCGGTCGAGGAGACGAGCTGGAGCTGGTCCGCCGTCCCGGCGACGCCGCCGCCGGTGACGGTGAAGGCAGCGCTCGCGGCGTTGTAGCCGGAATAGCCGTCACTGGCAGGGAGGCCGATGTCCGTGGCGGTCCACAGCGCGGGCAAGGGAGCGGCGAGCGAAGCGGCCTGGGTGGAGGAGAGGGCGTAGTTGAAGATTTTCAAGTCATCGACGGCGCCGGTGAAGAATGCGCCGCCGAAGAGCGTGCTGCCTACGCGGATGCCGCCGGGGGCATCGCGCAGGGCGGTGGAGCCGGTGCCGGTGGCCTGGAGTGCGCCGTCCACGAAGAGCTTCATGGCGCCGGTGGCATTGGTGCGGGTGGCGAGGACGTGGTGCCAGGTGCCGTCGTTGATATTCGTGGCGGACTCGATGGTGGTGCCCGCTCCGGTGTTGCCGGTGCCGAAGGCGACGTGATTTCCCCCGACGGAGATGCCCCAGTCGTTCGCGACGCCCGGCACGTCGGCATCGACGATGGGCTTCCCGGCATACCACTGGCCCGTGCCGCCGACAGCCGTAGTTTTCAACCAGAAGGCCACGGTGAAGTCGCTCGTGACGGCCGCCGGGAGCTTGACGAAGCTGCTGGTGCCGTTGAGCTGCACGGCCTGTGCGCCGATTTTCCCGGTCGTGAAAGTCGCGTCCATCGCGTCCCCGTGGTTGTTGAAACGCGTGACGTCGCGCGCCGTGCCCTCGAAGCCGTAGCCGGCGACCATGGAACTGCCGGTCTGTGCGAGGCGCGCGATTTCGTCCACGGCGAGGATTTTGTTGTAGAGGCGCGCTTCGTCGAGGGAACCATTGAGGAAGCCGTTCGCGCCCGCGATGCTCCCGAGGGTGAACGTCGAGGGGGCGGTGCGGGCGGAGGTCGGGCCGGTGCCGGAGGCGCTGAGGAGGCCATCGACGTAGAGGCGCATGGCACCGTTGCCGGTGTCGAGCGTCGCCGCGACGTGGTGCCACGCGCCGTCGTTGATCGTCGCGGCGGAGGTGATCGTCAGGTCGTTCTGCCCCACCCCGAACGCCGCCTTCCCCCCAACCATCGCCAGCCCGAAGTCCTTCGCCACCCCCGGCACCTCCGCATCGATGAGGCCCATCCCATTATACCACTGCGGCCCGCCAGCCGTCGCTGTGGTCTTCACCCAGCACGCGACGGTGAAGTTCCGCTCCACGGTTGCTGGCACACGGATCGACCCATTGCTCCCATTGAAAGTCGCAGCGAGCCCATCCACGCGGCCCGTGGTGTAAGTCACCCCGCCGCTGGCCGTCCCGTGGAAATTGCGCCCCCCAAAATCGCGCGCATTCCCCTCCATCTTGTAATTCGCCACCAGTCCGTCGCTGGCCACCCCCGCCGTCACGTCATCGAAAGCCCAGTCCTGATTGAACGCATTCTGGTCGTCGAAATATTGGGCGATGTTCGCGTTATCCCCCACCGCGCCCGTCCCGCCGTCCACATCCACCACCATGTTCGTGCTGTTGCGGTTCCCGAGTTTCCAATACGCCGCCCCGCTCGCGCTCGGGAAGATGCGCCACTGCTGGTTCGTGCCGCCGGTGTCGTCCCAAGCGATGATATTCCCCGACGGATCGGTCGAAAATCCCGCCACCTCCATCGCCTTGCCACTGGTGAAGTTGGTGAATTTCCAGTAGCCGCCACTGACATAGGTCGCGAGCCACTTCTGCAAGCTCGAGCCGCTGTTTGGATTCTGTCGAACATTCGAGCCCGCCGTCGTCCCATCCGCCTCCAGCAGCTTCTGGCTCAGGCGCGACCGGAGCTGGTACACGTGCCCGCTCTTCACAGGGCAGGGCCACAGCGGCTGGCTGTCGGTCCAATACTCATCGAAATTGGAAATCCCGTCCCCATCGGCATCCCCCGCCGCCGGCTGCCCGGCAAAGCCGATCTTCTGCCGCTCCCACTCATCCGAAATCCCATTCCCATCCCCATCCGTGATCCCCATATCCTGCCGCATCGCCTCGATCAGCCGCCCGATCCGCCGTCGTGCCTGCGGGCTGTCTTCGTTCCCGTAATTGAACCCATACGGATAATAATGGACGCCAGATTGCCGGATCTCCGCGCCGGGCCCATCGAAGAGCTTGATATACCGCCGCAGCGCCGGGCCCACCCACACCCCGCCCCCGTCGAAATTTCCCGCCCACGACCCATAAGTCCCACTCCCCAGATAATGGGCCGTCTCGTGAATCGCCACCTGCTCACTGATCGAACCGCCAAAGCCCAGCGTCCCATTATAATCCGATTGCGCCGTCGGAATCCCAGGATGCCACGACACATTGATGTCCACATTGATCTGCGTCGTAGAATTATACACCGCCATCGCCACATCCATCACAGCGGCGACTTGCGCCCGCTTCCCAGGATTATTCGCCTCGTCGAAAATGTAGCCGATGTGGTAGGTCAGCGCGCTGCTGGTCGCGAGAAAAGTGAACCAAGCGCAAGCCGCGAGGATCTGTGGGAAGCGACCGGAAGAGCGAAAGGACATGAGGGAATCTGCGGTGCGAGTGGGGAAACAGCGTCGAAGGACACCGTGGCGAGACTCTCCCGCAATCGTCCGATTTTGCAAGGAATCCCAAGCAGGCATGAAACAGGAGTGGTTTGCTTTCGACGCCGGATTCGTCCTTCATCGCTGTCCATGAAATCGTCGATCGGGCTGCTCTTGATGTGCTTTTTCTCCACGATGCCGGTCGCGGAGGCGAAGCCCAGGCTCGCGGAGGAAATCTCGGCCCACTCGCCGGATGGGGCTTTTGCGATGCGGGTGCTGCGGGACGGCGAGGCGGACCCGGACAGCAGGGACGGTATCCAATCGGTGCAGTTGGTCGCGATGCCGTCGCGGAAGGTGCTGGCAACGCTCTTCAAGGATGACGAGGAGGCGGGCAGCCCGTCGCTGCTCTGGGCGCCGGATTCCCGACGGTGTGCTTTTTCGAGCGCGCATCGGCGCTGGACTACGACGCAAGTCTTCGAGCGGGTCGGAAAGGGCTTCCGGGAGGTGGAGCTACCGGAGCTGGGGATGCGGACGGAGTGGATCGACGGGAAGCCGCGGACTTTCCATGTGCGCAATGAATACATCACGCCCGAGCGGTGGCTGAAGTCCGGGGCGCTGGTGATCGACGACGACGCGATCATGCGGGTCTGGGCCCACGGACAGGTGGAGGCGGAGGCGGAGAACCGCCTCCACGAGCTCGTGCTGGAGCCGAGCCGCGATGGGAAGACAACGATCCGCTCCGTGCAGGAGGCGCGCGGGGCCGCTGGGATCGGTGCGGTGCGCAGCCGGGCGGTGCCGGGGAAGATGCGGGGGCCGGGGGTGGTGCCGGGCCGGCCGGATGCGCTGGAGGTGGGCTTTGAGCTGTCGTGCGTCTCGCCGGATGGGAAGATCGCGATCCTGGTGCCGGACTTCGGAGTCGTCGGGCAGGCGGCGCGCAATTTTATCGTGACGACCTCGCTGCCTCTCGCACCGCTCGGGATGCTCGACGTGCCGCGCGCGTTCGCAAGCGGACTGCGGGCGGCGTGGAATCCGACCAGCACAGCGGCGGTCGTGACCGTGGAGGCGATGACGACCCCGCAGGCGGTGCTGTTGCTGGAGTTCCGCGACGGGCATCTCGTCCGCCAGAGCGATCTGCTCGCCTCTCTGGTCGCGCTGTTTCGTCCCGACTTCCGAGCCAGCAAGGCCACGCCGTGGCTGGAGACGGAGCGGCGCTCTCCCTTTGCCATCGTGGACGACGACTCGTGGAAGTGGCGCTGGGACGGCGACCGCCTGGAGGTCGAATGCCGCGCCTCTTCCCAGCCGGACGGCAATATCTCGGACGGCGCACGCGTCTGGTGGGCGCAGCTCCACGGCGTCTGGAGCGTGCCCGAGGGACGGTTCATCGAGTCGAAAATCACGCGCACCTATGACAAGGTGATGCCAGACGAGAAGGTGCCCAAGTGGACGCAATACCCGGACGACGCCGATGCGCCCGCGGAGGAGGAAGCCGTGGACGCCGACGAGGCGAAGGACGCTGCGCTGACGATCCTGCGCGCACTGGACGCGTCCTTTTCCATCACTTGGAAAACGGAGTTGCACGAGCTGAGCTTTGAGGAGCGGGGGAAAGCGCCCGCGCGTCTGAAGTCGATGAAGCAGCTCGTCGCCGAGCGCGACAAGACGGACCTCATCGTGGACGACGACGCCCTCGCCACACTGCCGCTGTGCTTTCTCTCACCCGATGGCGAGTGGCTGCTCGTCGTTTTCCGCGGCATCGGCGACGTGATGCTTTACACGCGTTCTCCCGAGGGCTGGAAAGTCGAGGCGACGGACGAAAGCATCGAGGAGCTGCGGATGAAGGTGGGGAGGTTTCTGATGGGCGAAGTCGGGTTGGAAGGCGCGGAAGCCACGCCGGAGGTGACCGTCAGCTTCGTCGATTGGAGCACGGACTCGGGCCGCATCCTGCTCGCGCTGGATGGGAATCTCCAAGTGCCCGAAGGCCACCCACAGGCCGTGGACGGCGGGCTCACCATCCGAGGCTGGCTGTGCTATTACAATTTGCGCACCGGGAAATTCGAGCTCACCGACCGGCTGGAGGCGCACAACCGCTGGGCGGTCGGTCGCGGCAATGGCCAGCCGGACGATTGGGAAACGCAAGCCCCTCTGCACGCCGAGCCACTCACCCCCGGCGCACTCCCCTCGCCTGCCGGTACGCGCTTCAACGCCGCCGACCACGCGCTGAATGCCACCTACAAGCTGGCCCTCGGCCGCCTCCCCGCCCCCGAGCGCGAAGCCTTCCGCGCCCGGCAGCGCGAGTGGTTGGCGCAGCGAGATCTCGCCGCCTCGCTCCACGCCGTCCAGAACTGGAGCCCCTTCGCCGAAGCCGCCCGCCAAGAAGGGGCCGCCATCGCCACGGAAGCTCGCGTGGCCGAACTCAAAGCCGCAGGCCCGCTGCATCAGGCGCCGTAGCCGCTCAATACAGTTGCAGAGCAAAAAGGAGGGTCGCCTGTCGTAGAAGGCGATCGGTTCACCTCGAGCCGGACGGCTTAGAAGGAAGGCTCGACGAGGTAGGTGCGGGTGCCAGTGCCATTGCCCGTCTCGCTGATGATGATGTCAGGGCGGCCGTCGCCATTCGCGTCGGCGATGTGGAGGTCGTAGGCGCCGCTTTGCAGGAGGGTGCTGGAGCCGGCGCGCAGGGTGCCATCGGGGCGACCGGCGAAGACCATGAGGATCCCCTGGTCTGAGTCGGGCGTGCGGGTGACGACGGCGGCGTCGGCGAGGCCGTCGCCGGTGAGGTCGCCGACGGCGAGGACATTGTCGTTGAAGCCGGGGAAGACGACGGTGGAGGAGGCGGCGAATGCGCCGGTGGGGTCTTGGCGCATGAGGATGAGCTCGCTCTGGAAATCGCCGCTGGGGAGCAGGCGCAGGCTGAGCAGTGCGACATCGAGGCGACCGTCGCCATCGAAGTCGCCTGTGGCAATGCGATCGAAATATTCGACAGGCACGACGTGGACGACCTCGGGGGCGAAGGTGCCGTGGCCGTCGCCGAGCCGGATGGAGAAGGCGGACATGCCCTGGGGGGCGTCCACGGAGGTGAGGAGGAGGTCCGGGAAGCCGTCGCCATTCATGTCGGCGGTGAGGCCGTTGATGCGATTGGCGGCGTCGAAATCCATGGGTGTGCCGAAGCCACCCTGGCCATCGCCGAGAGTGACGAAGGTGTGGTCGGCGGTGCCGCCGGAGATGATGTCGAGGAAGGCGTCGTCGAGCGGGTTGACGTTTGCGAGGGTCAGGCCTCCGCCGAGGCCGGCGCTGGTGCCGATGCTCACTGGCGCATCGAACTCGCCCGGCGCGCTCACATTTGCCAAAAGCAAGGCGAGGCCGCGCGGGCCGGGGAAGGAGTTCTCAGGGTTGTCTATGAGGATGTCGAGGCGGCCGTCGCCATTGAGGTCGCCGAGCGCAACGGACTCACCGATGTCGGAGCTGAAGCCGGGGAGCTGGAAGCGGGTGGTCTCGATGAAGGCGCCGGTGTTGTCCCCGCGGCGGATGGAGACGTAGTGCGGGAAGTAATTCGAGGAGAGGACGACGGCGTCAAGCTTGCCGTCGCCATCGAGGTCGCCGGTGGCGAAGCGGTAGTCGAATTCATTCGGATTGCTCGATGCGGAGGCGACGGGCGGGAGGGTGAATGCGGGCGCGGGTGGCGGCTTGATCGCTAGGTCGAAGACGTTGCGCGGCACGCTGGTGGTGAGCATGGCGACGCCGGTGAGGGGGTCGATGGTGTGGATGCGGCTCGAGTTGTTCGGCAGCGGTTGCGCGGCGAAGATCACGTCTTGCCGGGTGATGGCGAGGCCGTAGATCGGAGCGGCGTTGGTCATGCCGATGACGCGGATGAGTGCGCCGGTCGCGGGGTCGAGTTCGATGAAGCGGTCGGAGTTCACCGAGCCGTCCGCTGTGGTGAAAAGGGTGCCGTCACGGGTGAAGACGAGGGCGTGGATGGCATACGCGCCCGGCGCTCCGATGCGCGTGGCCGCTCCGGTAAAGGGGTCGATGCGGAGGAGTTGCGCGGTATTGGCAAAGTCGGGCGCGGGTCCGATCTCGATGCCGTAGAGGCGGTGGTCGGCGGGGTTGTAGGCGAGCGAGGTGCAACGAATGGGCGCGCCGCCGTCGTTGCCGAAGGAGCCGATGGGCCTGGCAGTCATGGCGAGCGGGTCGTATTCGGAAAGGCCGGTGAGGTTCGCGATGTAGAGCGTGGAGATTTCGTCGAAGGCGAGGCCGAAGCCGAGGCCGGCATTGGGCCTGCCGAGCAGGCCCTGGTTGCGCCCATCCGCGGGATTGAGCAGCGTGAGGAATGAGCCGGAGCCCGCGGCGCTGCTGGCGAAAAGGGTGCCGGGCGGGATGGAGGTCGGGACGGATTGGGCCCGGAGGGGATTCGAGCCGAGGAAGACTTCGGCGCTGTCGGTGAAGCCGTCGCCGTCGGTGTCGGACTTGGTGGGGTCGGTGTTGGCGGCGAGTTCGGCACCGTCGGAGAGGCCGTCGGAATCGCCGTCGGCGAAGAGCGGATCGGAGCCAAAGGCAAGTTCCTGTCCGTCGCTGAGGCCGTCGCCGTCGGTGTCGGCGAGAGCGGGGTCGGTGCCGAAGTCGGCTTCATCTTCATCGGTGAGACCGTCGCCGTCGGTATCGATGCCGAGCATCAGCAGGCGCTGGGCAGTGACGGGATTGCCCTGAAGGAGTCCGGGATCGGTGACCGTGTTGAATCCCTGAAAGAGCACGACGTTCGCTTCGTAGCGTTGAGTGGGTTCGTCGAAGCGCGCAACGACGGTGAGCTCCTTGCCGCCTTCGCCATACACGGTGAAGCGCAGCGGCCCTTTGTCGAGGGTCCGCTCCGAGCGCAGGTTCACGACCGAGCGCCCGACCACGCGCGGAGCAAAAGCGAGCGGGCTGAAAATCGGTGTGCGAATGACGCGTGCGCCGCGATAACCCTCGGCATCGGAGGCGGTGCTGTCTTCATAAGACTCCTGGTTCCGCGAATTCACCGCGTCGATGACCGTCACCCCGCCGCGTCCGCCGTGCCCGCCGCCGATGCGGAGCCGATCCGTCGAGTCGAGAAGGACGCCCTGCGCGGCATTGACCGTGACGAGGCCCGTGCGACCACCACCGCCGCCTCCACCCCAAAAGGCATCCACATTTCCCTCGGAATAGACCTCGAAAAACAGCGCACGAACGTGGATCGAGCTCTTGCTCGAGCCGTCGCCGCCATCACCGCCGCGCGCGTCCACGACCGGGGCGGCGGAATCGAAAGCTCCCGAACCGGTGATCGACCGTGCGGTGGTGAGGAGGACGCCAGCACCCCCGCTACCGCCCGCGCCCCCGCCCCCGCCGTAGAGATTCATTCCACCGAGGATAAACACCGACACGCTGAGTTCCCCTCCTCCACCGCCTCCTCCGCCGCCGGTCGTGAGGAAAGTCGAAAGCGCGGGAGCGCCGAGACCCCGGCGGCCATTGGTCGAGCCGTCGGCGACATTCAGCGCACTTTGCCCCTGCTCGATGAGCTGCCGCACGGCTTCCGGGCAAGCGACTCCAAGCGTACCAATGCACTCGACGATGGCGGCTACGAGACTGACTGGGTCGAAGCTCGCGTCTTCGCCCGGGGCACCTCCGATGCCGCGCGCGCTGCGCGTTTGGTTGTCGATGCGGCGCGGGGGTGGAAGCTGGAACGGCTCTGAAACGCCAACCGGGTCGTTACCGTTCTGGCCGTAGCTGGCGGAAGATGGGACGCCGTCGCCGCCTGCACCTCCGTCCCGGCTGCGTAAGCCGCCAGCCTGCTGAATGGCATTCGCGCCCCGCTCGCCACTCGCGTCGATCGTTCCGTAGATCCGCGTCTCGCCGAGCACCGTCGCATTGAAAACGCCGGAAAGAATCCGCACGCGCGCATCCCGACCGAGCGTGAGCGTGGACAGGCGCATCGGCGCGGGTTCGGTCAGGTCGAGGTGCTCGCCCGCAGACACTTCCAGCTCCGGCAGGCCGCGCACGGTGAGTGGGATTTCGGCGAAAAGTGCATCGTCATGGGCACGCACGAGCCGGACGCGATAGACGCGCGTCTGGCTCTCGCCGAGGTCGCGGATCGCGTCGGTATCGAGCACGAAGCCCGCGCGGTCCCCGGCGGCGACGAGCGTGCCGGGGCGCATCCCGCCAGCGAGCGAGCCGTCGGGATTGCGCATCTCCACGCGCAGGTCGCCGGTCAAGTCCGAGCCCGTCAGTCGCAGCGGTTGCAGCGCGTTTTCCTCGATCTCCGTCGGCTCGATGCTCGTGATGGTGGGCGCGATTCCGGGCGGATTCGCGGCTGCGGCTTCATCCACCGTCGGCGTGGTAAAGTGCGTGATCGACGCCACTGCGCCATCGCCGGTGGCATTCACCAGCGCCGTGATGCCCTCATCGACAAACGTCCCGTTTGCTTGCAGGAATCGCAGCCGCAGCGCCGTGCCCGGCAGCCGCGAGACGGTCAGCGGGATCGTCACCGACACGGGTGCTGTGAAAGTCAGCCCATCCGGCCCGAACTGCGCAGCGCCGAGTGTGCGCCGGCCCGGCCCCGCGTCCGGCAGCTCGGCGGAGCCGAGAGTCCGCGCGGTGATCGTGGCATTCGCCGCGAGCGCGCCCGGCGGGATGGTGACGCTCGACCGGAAATCCGCGGCGGGCACAGTCGCGCCAAAAGCCGCAAGCACCGGCACCTCTCCGGGCGTGGCGACCGGCGGCAAAACAGCGACCGGCGTCGCGACCGAGACGACTGCGGGGCTCGCCGTCAGTGCCGCGGTGATTTGCACCGCGCCAGCAGGTGGTATGGCTGGCGCGGTGTAAATCCCCGCGGGCGAAATCGTCCCGAGCGCGGCGCTTCCGCCCGGCACGCCATTGACGCGCCAGGCCACCGAGCGATCCACCTGCGCAGTCCCGACGCGTGCTGAAAAGGACACCGTCCCCCCGACCGAAACCGCGGGCATTTCCTCGGCATCCGGTGCGATGACGACATGCTCGACCACGGTAAAATTCTGCGGCGACACCGCGCGCGAGCCGTCCGGCTGCGTGGCCGTGAACGCACCCGTGCGCGAGCCGACCGGGACGATCACGCGCGCCTGAAACGCATCGAGCGAGACGATCTCGCACGGAATCTCACCCAGTTCGAAGACCGTCTCCGCGCCGGGCGTCGTGGAGAAGCCGAAGCCGGAAAGATCGATCTGATCCCCGGGTGAGCCACTGCCCGGATTCGGCGCATTGACATAAAAGCGCGACCGCGCGCCGCCGAAGCTGGTGAGCTGCACGGTCGTCGTAGTCGGCGCGCCCGCGTGGCCGTTGCGGTCGAATGGCGTGACCTCGATCGTGTAATTGCCGAGCGCGGAATCGCTCCTGAAATCCAGCTTCACCGAGCCCGTGCGAGTGCCCGTCGCGGTCGGCAGAAATTCATCCGCGGGAAACTCGGATAGCCGCGCCGACCCGCCCGGCTCGGTGAAGCGCACGCGCAACAGCTCCAGATCGTCGTCCGCATCCGCAACCTCGAGCGAAAGCCGGGGCCGCACGCGATCCATCACGCGCACCGGGCGATCGTACGATGCCACCTCGGGCGCAAACGCCACCACGCTCGGCGCCACCCCCGTGTTCGCCGGGCCCGTGATATTCACCGTGAAAGAGACCGTCTGGCTCGCCACATCCTGCCCGTCGCGGAGAGTCAGCGAAAGCTCCACAGGCCCGAACGGCAGGCTCGCAGAATCGAGCGGGAGCGTCGCCCGCCCGCTCGCGCCGGAGATGTGTGCGAGCGACGCAGCGAGGTCCTCGGCGCTGCTTCCCAGCGCATCCTGCCGGGTGAACTTCAGCACCGAGATGTCCCCATCGGCGTCGGCGAAGTCGAACGTCACCACCCCCGCGGTGCCGCGCACGAGCGTCGCCGGCGCAACGAGATTCGAGAGCACCGGCGCCACCGGCGCCACCGCAGTGCCCGCGAATGTGAACTGCAACGCCGTCGGATCGAACGGCACCCGCCGATCGAATCGAAAGGTGAACGTATCCGTGCTCTGTGCGACACCCTTCACGAGCACGTCGCCGAAGCTCACCCCCGCGTCGCTTAGCGTGATCGCGGCTGCATTCGTCGTCACCGTCGCCGCCACATTTTGAAAACGGCGCGTGCCCGAGTTCTTCACGCGCGCCCGGTATTCGTATTCGTAAAGCGTGCGCGTGATCCGCTCCTCCCGCACCTGCACGATACTGTCGAGCGTCAGCTCCGGCACGGATGCCTGCGCGAATGCCCCACTCGGCGCGAGGAGTCCGCCGGCCAGCAGCACCGCCAGAAAGCGCCTCCGGCGGCGGAGCGCGAGCAGACCCGCACCGGCGAGCAGCATCGTCGCGGTCGTCGGCTCTGGGACGGTCATGCCCGTTTGCAGGGTCTGGATAAAATTGCCTCCGGCATCGAACTGATTGACCTCAAACGACTGCGCCCTCGGGATCGCGCTCGCCCCCCCCAGCCAGATGAAGCGCACAACAAAGGGATCCGCCAGCCGCGGGAAGTTCTTCAGCGCCAGCGCATCGTAGGCGCCGTCCGACGCCAGATTCGCGTCGGGCTGGAAAGTGAGCACGTCCCAGTCGCCATTCACCGGCGGCGCCGGGTCGGAGAGATTGCGATACAGGCTCGGCGGGAAGAAGACATCGAAGCCGATATTCTCCTGAAAAATGCCGCCCGGATCGCTGACCAGATACCGGTATTCCCAAAGATCGCCGCCCGGCCCAAAGGAATCGTCGATGTCGCGCGCCTCGTACTGGATGCTGGCGGACTGAGCCCATCCGTGCGGCACCAGCGAAAGCAGCATGGAACAAACAAGGCGAAACAAGTGGACCGAGTGCGTTTTCATAAGACTACCAAGGGTAAGCCGCCGGGCCGTAAAGCTGACGGCCTTAGCACCATAGTGACCGCGCTGCCGACCGCCCATCAAACTAAAGTCACAAAATAGCGCCGGCTTTTCGTCGGGCGACGCAGGCTTGAACTGCCGCCGACGGGGTTGCTCTTTTTGCAAAAGCTCCACACTCTCCGCTCATGGCCAAGCCGCTCCGCAAATCGCCCGGCGTCCTCAACCGCGCACTGGAAAAGCCGCTCGTCGCGTTGCAAGCGGCGATCACCGGCGACGCGGTCATCAAGGCTCTCTTCGCCCTGCTTCAGCGTGCGGTTCCGTGCGATTTCGCCGGCGCTTTTCTCCGGCACGAAGATCACGCCTATGGCTCGGTTCCGTTCCGTTTCATGGATTCCCGGGGACGCGACTTCGGGCCGCAGCTCGCGGATGGCGTCTTCTTCCGTGAACACCCCGCGATGCCTGTGCTGCTGGCGAATCCCGGCATCCGCTTCATTAATACCCGCGAGACGCTGCCGCCGGATGAGATCCTCCATGCTTCGCGATTTTACCGGGAAGTGATGCAGGTCATCGGCTTCCGCCATGCCATCGGGATGTATTTCTGGGACGACCCGCCTCGGATGCCGGAGGCGGTTCTCTCGGTTAGTCGCGGCGAGGGCCAGCCGGACTTCACCGATGAAGAGGTCTCGATCCTCGACCGCCTCTACCCACACATCGACGCCGCCCTCCGCCGAATCCGCGCGATCGAAAGGGAACGCGCCGTGCGGAGCGAACTCCACAGCCTTATCGACCCGGCGCGCGCGGCCTGTCTGCTTCATTGGGACCTCACCGTGGCCGATGCGAATCGCGCCGCGCGCGAGCTGTGTGCCCGGTGGCATCTCGGCGAGGCCAGCGCCCACCTGAAGACGCCGCGCTTTGTGCTCCCCGAGCCCCTGCGCGAGGCATGCGTGGGCCTGAAAAAACGCTGGCAAGCTTCCCTCCGCGAAAGTCCCGCGACGGGCACCGCCGAGCGTCTCACCGTGCCGCACCCCGAGTGCCCCGCCCTTTTTGCGAAGGTTACATTGCACGTCCAGCACATCGATCCGCTGGGCAAGCCGGTCTTCCTCATCGAGTTCGAGCCGCCGAAAAACGACGCCGCCCCGCCGCGCCGATTGAACGGCAAAATGAAACTCGCCGCATTCACCCTCGCCGACCGCGAGCTGATCCGGCTCGTGCGGGAAGGACACAGCAACCAGGAAATCGCCACCGCGACCGGCCGCGCGCTCGGAAGCGTAAAGAACGCCCTGCACGCGATTTTCGAGAAGGTCGGCATTCGCAGCCGAGCCGCGCTCATCGCGAAAGTGGGCGACTGATTTAGAAAAGCCCTCGTCTGCGTCCCCCACCGCTGCCCTGTAGGCACCTTCTTGCCCCATGTCGGCGGCAGTTTGGGTGGCGTCGGCGTCAGTTTGTCCCACGTCGGTCGGCGACATCCTACAAAGTGCCGCCTACGGCCGACACAATGGAGAAGATGCCGATGAGCGAATGCGGAGGCGACGGCGCGCTTCGCTCCAGCTCGGCTGTGGAGGGCACTGCGCTGTCGGTGCCGGGGGCGGAGTGGCGGCGGGGCGGCTCAAGCGATTTCTTCGCCGGAGAAGGAGAGGGCTTCGCCGAGCCATTGGTCGGCTCCCATGACGGCTTTGCGTTGCTTGAAGGCGAGGCTTTGCGCGTTTTGCTGGGCGTGCCGGAATGCCATGTGGGCGATCTTTTCCCAGGAGGGAAGATGGTCGGTGACGGCGCGGCGGAGGATGCGCTGGAGGGTGGGGCGGAGGTGGCGGCGGACGAGTTCGTCCTCGATGCTGACGAATGCCTGGGCGCTGCCGGGGTCGCCCTGCCGGGCGCTGCGGCCGAAGAGCTGGCGATCGACGCGCTGGGATTCGTGGCGCTCGGTGGCGATGACGTGGAGGCCGCCGGCGGCGGCGATGCCGCGGCTGAGGAAGATGTCGGTGCCGCGCCCGGCCATGTTCGTGGCGATGGTGATGCGGCCGGCTTCGCCCGCCATGGCGATGACGGCGGATTCTTCTTTGAGGCGGACGGCGTTGAGGATGGCGCACTGGAGGGCGCGTTCGGCGAGGAGGACGGCGAGTTTTTCGCTAGCGGCAACGCTGCGGGTGCCGACGAGGAGGGGGCGCCCGGTGGCATGGACGCGGGCGATTTCGTCGGCGACGGCGTGCCACTTTTGCTCCTCGATGGCGAAGACGCGGTCGGGCCAGTGCTCGCGGAGGCAGGGGCGGTTGGTGGGGATGGGGATGACGGGGAGGCGATAGACTTGCCAGAATTCGGCGGCGGCTTCGCGCGCGGTGCCGGTCATGCCGGCGAGCTTGTGGAAGCAGCGGAAGAAGCGCTGGAAACTCAGGCGGGCGATCGTCTCGGAGGGGTCGGAGATTTCGAGGCCTTCCTTGGCTTCGATGGCCTGGTGCATGCCCTCGCGCCAGGTGCGCTGGGGCATGGGGCGGCCGGTGAATTCATCGACGATGACGACTTTTCCTTTCTCGATGATGTATTGCTTGTCGCGGTGGAAGAATTCGCGGGCGACGAGGGCCTGGATGGCGAGTTCCATGCGGCGTGAGTCGCCGCGCCAGACGCCGGGGAGCGAACCGCTGGTGGCTGCGACTTTCGCTAGGCCAGCCTCGGTGAGTTCGATTTCCTTGAAGCGGAGATTTGGGCGGTAGTCGATGCCCTCGACGAGGTCGGCGACGATCTTCTGCGCGGCCTGGCCGGCGTCTTTCAAAAGCGGATTTTCGTGGGTGGCGGAGATGATGAGGGGGGTGACGGCTTCGTCGATGAGGACGCTGTCGGCCTCGTCCACGATGGCGGTGTGGAGGCCGCGCATGACGAGGCCCTCGATGGCGGCGGCGCGCGAGCCGAGGAGGCGGGCGACGAGGCGACGGGTGGGATTGTGGAGCGCGCCGACGCGGAGGCGGTCGCGGAGGAAGTCGGCGAGGAGTTCCTTGCTGGTGGTGTAAGTCACGTCGCAGGCGTATCCCTTTTGCCGGTCCTCCGGCTGCATTGCGCCGGTGACGCAGCCGACGCGGACGCCGCAGTAGTCGTAGAGTTTGCCAAGGCGCTCGGCGTCGCGCTCGACGAGGTAGTCGTTGACGGTGACGATGTGGCAGGGGCGTTTCGTCCAGCCCGCGAGGACGGCGGCGAGCCCGGCGGTGAGAGTCTTACCCTCGCCCGTCGCCATCTCCGCGAGGAAGCCGCGATGCAGGGAGAGGACGCCGATGATTTGCACGAGAAAGGGGCGCATCCCGAGCTCGCGCGCGGAGACTTCGCGAATGCCGGCGAGGGCGCGGATGAGGCAGGCGTCGCTCTCGCGTCCGCCGCGGCGGAAGGTCTCACGGTATTCCATGAGGCGGCGGTGGAGGTCGCGGGTCGAGAGGGCGGTAGTCTCGGCGGCGAGGCGCTCGACTTCGAGGGCGTCTTTTTCGAGCTGGGAGAAGATAGCGCCGCGGCGGTGGTAGGCGCCGATGGCGTCGTTCACGGCGGCGTCGATGCCTTTCAAGGGACGCGCCGGGACGCGGTAGGCGGTGCGCCGGTAGTCGTGCGTCGGGACGAGCGGGGTCACAGTTGGTAGCGCTTTTGCAAGAGCTGCCGGAGGTCGCGGACCCAGCGCGTGAGGAGGGGCTCGGACTGGAGATTGAAACGGATCTTGCCGGAGCAGCCGTCGAAAAGGGCGGCCTCGTGGTCGGCGGGAAGCTTGCCGATGACTTTAAAATACGGCTCGGCGGATTTGCTGCCGTGCTCGTCGTCTGCGGCGACCGGGACGTCTCCGCCGCCGCGCTGGCCGAGCGCGGGCGAGGGCAGGACGCGCTGCTCGCCGGGAATCACGCGCCACTCGCCGACAGGGAGGGCCGTGGCGGTGTCGTCGATGAGCCGCACCTCCGCGCCGGGTCGCTGGCGAATGAAGACGCGGTCGGCATCTTCCTGCAAAACGGTGGCGACGAACTCGAACGACGAGGGATCGACGAGCAGGCCGAGATTCGAGCCGCGGCTGAGCCAGCGCCCGAGGTAATCCCCGATGCCCGGCGCGACCCAGACGCCGTCGTGCCGCGCGCGGATGGTCATCGCGGCGGCGTCGGCCCGCAATTTCGCGAGCCGCTCGGCGACGGCGGCCTGCGATTGGAGCAGCGGCTTGAGGTCGGCGGTCTCGGATTTCTGCGCTTTCAAAAGGCGCGCCCGCACTTCCTCCGCACGCGCCACGGTCTGCGCGAGGTCGAGTTCGAGTTCGCGATTGCTCATGCGGATGAGCGGCTGCCCGGCGCTGACGCGGCTGCCCGGCGGTGTGAGGAGCGCCTCGACGATGCCCGCGGTGTCCGTCGAAATCTCCGTGCGCTGCGTGGCGCGCACGACTCCCGGCGCGCGGTAGTGGTGCGGAAAAGGGACGATTTGAAAGATCACGAGCAGCACCGCGGCGAGCGCGCCAGTGACCGCGATCGCCCGGCCCCGCACGCGCGTGAGGCGAGGACTGGAGGCGAGATATTGCACGAATTTGATGGCCGGCACCGTGACCCACGAGATGAGGCAGACCGCCGCCATAATGAGCCCGATGATGAGAAAGCGATCGGCAATCGCGAGCAGGATGCCGGCAAAAACCGTGACGCGATAAATCGCGCTCGTGATGCCAAAGGTCGCAAAGCCCCACGCGCCGCCGGTGGTGCGCGCCGGGCTCACGGATTTCTTCACGCCGAAGAGGTAGTGCTCGAAAAGATGCTTGAGCTGCGCGGTGGCGCGCTGGTGCAGGTTGGGGACTTCGATGAGGTCGGAGAGGATGTAATAGCCGTCGAAGCGGAGCAGCGGGTTGAGGTTGAAGATGAGCGTCGAGACGGAGGCGACGAACATGATGTTGTGCGCGATACTGTGCGCCGCGCCGGGCCCCGTTTTCGCCCAGACGAATGCCGCAATCGCCGCGACGAAGAGCTCGACGATCATCCCCGCGGAACCCACGAGTGCCCGCCGCCACTTGCTTCGGAAGCCCCAGCTCGACGTGGCATCGACGTACGGGATGGGCGTGAAAATCATGAGCATGAGGCCCATCACGTGGACTTCGCCGCCCCACTTTCTGCAAAAATACGCGTGTCCGAATTCGTGGATGGTCTTCACCAGCGCGAGCGCGAGGTAGAGGAATGGGAGGTTCGCCGGCGCGAGGACGGTCTGCGCTTCGGCCCACAATCCGCCGACGTTATCGACGACGACTTTCACGCCAAAGCCGACGACGACGAGCCAGATGAGCGCACCGAAAATGGAGATGAATTTGCCGACAATCGGCAGCGTGCGGACGAGGAAGCGATCGGGATCGAGAAGCGGAAACCGCATGAACATGATGTTCAAAAAGCGGGATCCGATCTCGCGCTGGCGGCGGCGTTTGAAACGCTCGAAAAGCTGCGCAGCATCGGCGGCGGTGTCGTACTGGAGGAGGTTGGAAAAGTAGAGCTGCGAGAGGAGCTGGATGACTGCTTCCTGGCCGGGCGCGGTGTCGGGGAAACGTTCGAGGCATTCGCTCCAGACTTCCTCGACGGAGCGCGACGCGCGCAGCCGCGCGACGAATTCAAACGCCTCCGGCCGCAGCCGGAAGAACTCGTTGCTGAACGGATTCTCCAGCACGATCCAGCGCTCGCCGCGGAAGTCCTGACGCCGCACGACCACGCCCGGACGCAGGCAAATACGCTGCTTCGCAACGCGATACCACGACTCGCTAAATGTGGCAGAAGGATCGCCCGGCATGAATCACCACCAGAATTTCATCCGCAGGAAATCGACGGTGCGATGCGTGAAAATCCACCACAGCGTGCGCTTACCGCTCTCGATTTTGCACAGCCCGGTCATGCCCGGACGCCACCACTTTTCCGCGGACTCCGTTGGCTTCAGCCGCACGACGAAAACGTTGCCGTCCTTCTTCGCGAGCGCCGCGGCTTCGATCGATTGCACGGTTGCCTTGAACGTCGTGCGTGGCTGCGAGACGAACGCGAACTCCGACTCCGAGCCGACCGCGAGATTCTTGATGTCGCGCTCGTTCACCTCCGCCTCGACGTAGAGTCCCTCAATGCGCGCGAGCTTGTAGAGCGGCTCGCCTTGTTTCACCGGCGACGAGATGCGTTCGCGCAGGTCGCCCTCCACGATCACGCCATCGAATGGCGCGCGCAGCACTGCGTTTTCCAGCCGGTGTATGACGAGGTCGAGCTTCGCTTTCGACTCCTCCATCAGCGCTTGCGAGATGCGCATTTCGGCCAGCAGATTTCCGGCGCGCGCCTTTTCCATCTCGCGCTCGTATCGCGTGATTTCAGCCGCGGCGGCGGATTGCTCGAGCAGCAAATCCGCGCGGTTGAGCGCCACGATTTCCGCGCCTTTTGAAAGCGCATCGCCCGGGCGAACCATCACCTTTTCGATGAATCCCTCGAACGGCGCGGTGAGATACGAGACCGCGTCGCTGCGCAAAATAAACGTCCCCTCGACGCGATAATTCACGCGCCACAGGAATAGCACAGCGAGGAGAATCACGCCGAGGATCGCGAAGACTTTAGGCCACGTGTGTTCCGGCCCGATGAGCTTCGCAGCTTGCTCGCGGAGCGCCGAAGCCGCGCGCGCACCGACCCAGCGGTCGCGCTTTTTCAGATCGCCAAGTCGCGGCGCGAGCTGATCGCAAAGCAGCCGGAGCTGCTGCATTTCCACCACCGTGAAAGGTGCCGTCTGCCGCTCGCACGCGAGCACCGCGACGACCTCCGAGTCGATGCGCAGCGGCACCGAGCAGAGATGCCCGGCGCTCTGTTCCTTCACGAATTTTTCGTGATCCCGCGCCACCACTCCCGCGCCGTCCGGCATCGGCCACAGGATTTCCTCATCCTGATCCGCGCACTCCTCCATCACCGCTTCGAGCGACTGCGCGGCAGCCATCTGCCGGTCAAACTTCTCCGTGCGGCTGATCGCCTTGAGCCGCACATATCCGCCCTCGATCCAGCCGACGCTTGCGCGGTCGCACACGAGCCGCGCGGCCACGCCGTTGCACAGCGCGAGCAGCGCGGCGATGAAGCGCTTCTCCGCATTCACCGGCACCATGAGGTCGAGCACGGTCGCAAATTTCTCCACGTCCGCCTGCGCCTGCCGACTCGCGAGATTTGCCTGATACAGCGCCGGCGTGTCTGCCGCGAGGCTCAGCCGCACGAGCGCATCCCGCGCCGCAGCCTCGGTGAAATCGAGGAGTTGCGCGACCAGCACGAGTTCGTCCTCGGCGCTCGCGAGCTTCATCCGTACGCCGACAGTGAACGCTCCTGTCATCTCGTCGTCCTGCTCGACAAAGCTCCCCTCGCCCAGCCCGCGCTCCGCCGCCTGCTCGATGAACGCCGCGAAATTCGCCCGCTGCCGCGTCGCCGCGCCTCCCGCATTCCATTCACTGATCTTGATCCAGCGCGGCGTCTGCCCCGGTCGCCCGAGCATCAGCGCCGCGACGTCCGCGAGCGCAAGATGCGCGCAAGCCGCGAGCAGCCGTGGCCAAAATTCTTTCGCGGTCCCGGGAAATCTTCGCAGCGCCGCCAGCTCATCCGTCGCGCGCTCGAACCGCTCATCCGTGTCGTTCAGTTCCGATCCCATCGTTTTATTCGAGCGTCATTTTCCCCGCGAGCCCGGCCAGGACATTGCCGTCGGCGTTGTCGAAAAGCACCTTCACCCGCGCCAGTCCGCTTGCCGAATCCACGACCGGCGCGATCAGCACGAGCTTGCCATTCACGGCGTTCTTCGCGCCCTCGACCTCCACCTTCACGCTCTGCCCGAGCTTCAAATCAGACGCCGCCGTCCCCTCGATGTGCCCGATGAAATAGCACCGCTTCGTGTCCACCATTCGCACGATCGGCTTGTACGGTTCGCAGCTCGCGCCGGGTTGGAGAAAATACTCGACGATCGTGCCATCGAACGGCGCCACGATGCGCCGCCGGCTAAGCTGCTCGTCCGCGATTTTTTGCTCGGCAGCGGCGACGCGAAACTCCGTCTCTTTCTTGTCCATCTCGTCCTTGCTCACCGATTTCGTCTTTTCAAAAAGCGTCTTCGTCGCCTCGTAGTCCGCCTTCGCGTGAACCATCACAAACTTCCGCCGTTCCGCCTCCAGCTCCTCCAGCGTGCTGTCGAGTTCGAGGATCACGTCGCCCTTTTTCACCTCCTCACCCTCCTGAAATTTCTCCGCGTGGATGGTTCCCTGCACCGACGAACTCAGCGTCACATCGAAAAACGGCTCCGTGATTCCCGTCACGACTTTCGCCTCCGCGGAAAAGGATCGCGTGATCGGGATGAATGCCACGAGCGCGGCGCAAAAAATGGATCGGATCATAGAAAAAACGGACGGCGAACCTGCCGACCTCGCAGCACAAATCAACCCCGCCTGCGTTAAAATTTGAAGTTGCCGGTGAGCGACACCGACTGGCCGAAATTATCCGCCTGCCACAGCCGCGCTGAGTAATCGACCACCAGTCCGAAGTTCGCGGAAATCTGCACGACGACTCCGAGGCCAATCTCCAGCGCATCCGCGCCCGGAGCTTTCGTCTTCGTCGAGGCATTGAAACTCCCGACGCGGGTGAACCGATTGCCGCTCCCGATCTCGAACGGCGACTGCGTGAGCCCGACACCGACCGTCTCCGACTCGTCGAGAAATTCATGCGTCCACGCGGCACGGAATTGCGGCGTGAACTCCACACCGCGGAATTCAAAAGGCCGCGACACCTGCCAGCCGACGCGCGACACGAGCGAGTCGAAATTCTGCCCTCCAACGCGCACATTCGCCGTGCCGCCGCCCGTCTCCGTGTAACCGTCAAGATCGCCGGTGATGTAGGTCAGCGTCGTGAACGGCCCAGTCACGAACCGCCCCGCATCCATGTTGTAGCCTAGGTTCAGCTCGATTGTGTGCGTGCGGCTGTCGGGCTTTGCGAGCGCCGTTTTTCCGAAAAGCGTGTCGCGCCGAATCTCATGCTGGAACGTCCCGAAACTGTAGAGCGCATCGGCATAAAAACCCCATTTCGAGAACGCGATGTACGTCGTGAACGCCTCGCCCGTGATCTTCAAATCGCCGATGCCCAGCCCGAGATCGTTGTCACTTTCCACATATGTGAAAGCCGCGCCGAGCGTGAGTTCGGGCGTCACGTGAAATTCCAAGCCCGTCGTCGCCGCAAAGACATCCGAGCCAAAGCCGCTCGCCGGGAACCGCGACTCCTGATCGTTCGTGCTGTATTCGCCCGTCGTGAAATACTCGAAGCGCGACGCCACCCCATGGCGCTCCTCGCGGTCGAGCGAACGCGACCGCACGCGCTGGCGGAAGAGCCGCGCATTCACATCGCGAGTTACATCGCGCACCGTCCCGAACAGTGCCTCCCGCTGCACCAGCGCCGTCGGCAGCGCGCTCCCGATGGCCGACGCGATCGCCTCGTAGTCGATCCGAAACTGGAGAAACACCGGCGCGAAAGTATTCGCATCGACCCCAAGAAAGAGCGGCGACAGCGACTCGGGACTCCAACTCGCGCCGCCGTTTTCGCTGTGCGCCCATGTCGGCGAAAATCCCACTCCCGTGCCATTTTCGCTATCCGTGTAGGCCGACGCGAACTGCCCGCTCGTCGCGCGCGTCACCACCCAGTAGGTCGAATCCGCCGCCAGCGGCAAGCCGCCCGGCCGCTGCCCCGACACCTGCACCCCGCCGACTCCGCTGCCGGCGAAAGGGTTCGCATTCGAGATTTTCACCCCGCCCGGCAGATTGATCGTCATGTTCGTCTGCGTGCCATTCGCGGTCGCCGTGAAGTTCGTCGTCCCGCCATCGCTGCTACGGAAGGTCACATCGCGCGGAGTGCCGGTGATCGCTCCCGAGGAGTTCAGCATCCCGACCAGCTTCCCTGGCCTTCCGTGGTCGTCCGTGAAAATCGCGGCCTCCACTGCTCCGTTGATATTGCGCTGCAACCGGAGCGTCACCGCATCCAGCAGATACCCCTGCCCGTCCGTCTTGAATTGCGATCCGAGCCACCGCGTATTCGTGATGCGCTCCACGCCATCGATCGGTTGCGTGAGATTCGTGCTCAGTGTCACGGCGCGCGCCGCGATGCCGGAAAGCATGAGCGCCACGCAGCCCGCGAGCGCTGCACATGGCGAAGAAAAAGCTCGCTTCATGGCGCAGACTTCTGCGTACGCCGCTCGCGCGTGTCGAGCCAATTTCTCCGCTTTCCAAAAACACCAGTCGCCCGCGAAAGGCCGCTGGCACACGAACCGCAGCCATCGATATGTTTCGCGGAAAACACTTGCGGGCGGCGGCATCACGCGGGAGAAACACCGGCCGCCGCGGCAGCAAGTCCAACTTTTCCGAATCTCCAGTTTCCCGCACATGCGCCTTGATCGACTCCTCTTCGCCTCCGCATTCTTCATCGCGATCCTCTCGATCCCAGCGATGAGCGCCGCGAAAAGCGACGGCCCACCCGGCCTCAAAGTAAAGCTCACCATGCGCGAATATCTCCGCATGGTCCTCGAGCGAAACGAGACCATCCAGGCCCAGCTCCTCGGCACCGAATCCAGCCGCGAGCGCGCCGCAGCCGAAAAGGGCGCCTTCGAGCCCGAGCTCGTCGGCAGCGCCGAGCACACCCGCAACCGCCGTCCCAACACCGTGGAGCAACAGCGCAACCTGGCGGGCGTCCCCATCCTCGACGAGCACAACAACCTCTACGACCTCGGCATCGAAAACCAGACCCCCATCGGCGGCAAAGTCCGCCTCGGCTACACCCTCAACAACTTCAACAACAACCTCCGCCCCCTCACCGCCGCCGGAGTCGATCCCTCCACCGCGCCCGGCCGCACCAATGAATGGCAGAGCTTCTTCGGCCTCAGCGTCACCCAGCCGCTCTTGAAAAATGGCGGTGCCACCGCCGCGCTCGCCAATCTCCGCATCGCCGCCATCACCTCCGAGTCCGCCTTTCAGGAATATCGGCGCCAGCTCATGGTCACACTCTCGCAGGCCGCATCGGCTTACTGGGGCGTCTATTTTGCCCAGGAGCAGCTCCGCTTCCTCGACGAATCCGTCGCCGTCGCCGACTCCATCCTCGCCGACAGCCGCGAGCGCGCTAAGGCCGGCAAAGGGGCCGAGCTCGACGTCCTCGAGGCCGAGGCCGGCCTCGCCCTCCGCCGCACCAAGCGCAACGAAGCACTCCAGCACTTCAGCGAAGCCATGGGCCAGCTCCTCACCTTTGCCGGCCAGACCCCGCGCGACACCGGCGTCATCTATCTCGCCGCCGACGACCCCGAGCTTCGCACCCCCGTCCCCTCCTATGGCGACAGTTGGGGCAGCGCCATTCGATTCAACCCCGACTACCTCATCCAAAAAAAGAAACTCGACGAAGCTCTCATCCGCCTCGCCGTCGCCCGCAACCAGCGCCTCCCCGAGCTCAATGCCAAAGGCTCCGTCGGCTACAATGGCCTCGGCGAATCCCCCAGCGAATCCGCCAGCGAAGTCGGCAACGGCAGCTTCCCCTCCTGGTCCGTCGGCCTCGAAATGCGCATCCCCCTCGGCGGCGGCATCCGCGGCCGGCACGAATACGCCGCCATCCTCGCCACCGTCGGCCAGATCGAAATGCAGACCAAAGGCATCGAGACCCAGCTCGCGAATGCCCTCAACACCTCCATCCAGAAAATCAAAACCACCCGCGCCACCGCCTCCGACTACCGCACGATGATCAACTTCAACGAAAGCCTCCTCACCACCGAGCGCGACCGCCTCGGCGTCGGCAAAGTCGAAGGCCGGCGCGTCCTCGAAGTCGAGGCCGGGCTCTTCGAGGTAAAACAAGGCCTCGCCGAAGCCCAAGTCGCCACCCAGCGCGCCGCCCTCGAGCTCGCCCTCGCCGAAGGCTCCGTCCTCTCCCGCAGCGGCATCGACTTCACCCCCGCCGAGCTCAAAGCCCACACCGCCGAACTCCTCCACGGCGTCCCCCAAAAAGCCACCTTCCTCGATAACCTCTTCAAAAAGCCCACCCCGCCGGCATCCCACACCCCCGTCAATTTCGCCCCCTCCAAACTTCAGCTCCGCGGCACCCCGTAGCCATCAACGTCCGCATTCCTCGCTCAAATGCCGCGCCCTATTTCGCGATCGAAAATGTCGCCCGGAACAGCCCGGACGCGGGTCTTCGTCCCTCACGCTAGCCACACCGACCAGGCGCCCCAAAAATCTCCGCCTCCAGTCGCGCACGAGCGGAAACGCGCGCAGCAGTTCGCGATTTTGCGGAAACGCCGCGAAGCGCTAGTTCAATCCTCTGCAAATGGTCGCTGATGCAACCACGGTGCTTTGGCTGTGTGCTATCTCGTCTTCATGGACTCGGCCATTTTGCACGGACGGTGCGCTCCCATTCGTCGGCCATCAATTGGTGGCCGGAGTAAGTCGGATGGACGCCATCCCAGATCCAGTGTTCCGCGGGCGCGACTTTGCAAGCCGCATCGAACACCGGCTGAAAGCGCACGAGCGCCGCGCCGTATTTGGCAGCGAGCCGCGCGACCACATCCTGCCGCGCCTGCACTCCGGCCCGCCACGTTTCATAGTCTTCCTTCCGCTTTCCGACCGGCAGCGTGAACGGCTCGCACAGGACGAGTCGCAGCTTGGGGTTGGCAGTCACAGCCTCGGCGAGCAAGGCATCATAGACTTGCTCATATTGATCCAGCGGGACGCCGTGCGAGTGGTCGTTGATCCCGATGAGGATGCTGAGCACGTCGGGTTTCAGCTCGATCGTGTCCTTGGCCCAGCGCTTCTGGAGATCGAGCACCGTGTTGCCCGACACTCCGCGATTCATGATGTCGAGGTTTAGCGCCGCACATGCCGCGCCATATTTCGCGGCGATGATGAAGGCATACCCGTGACCAAGGATGTGATTCGGATCAGCACTGCGCCCGCGATTGCCATCGGTGATCGAGTCGCCTTGGAAGAGAATGCGCGCGTCCGGTGCGAAGACGGCGATGGGCTCCGCGGCATGGAGCAAGCCGAAGAATTCGGCGAAAAGGAAAACGGAAAAGAGGATCGATTTCACGGTGCTTTATTGGGCCGTTACTTGGACAGTGGTCGCTGGCGAGATGCCGCCGGCATTTACCGCAGTCACTTGGTAATAGTAGTCGCTGCCGCTGTTGAGACCTTTCACCTTGGCATTCTTATCGGTGTTGCCTTGGTCGAAGTAAGTCGTTTCCAAGAGTGCGGTCAAAAAGTCCGCCGGCCAGGAAAACGATGGGTTTGGTCTGGATGATCGGTAGATGACATAGCCCGTGGCTCCAGGCACGGGCGACCAATTCAGCACAATGCCTGTGCCTTCCCGAAACTTCTTCCAGCCACCTGTGAGCGACGCCGGTGCCGTCACGGGGGGCACTGGCAATGGGACCGCAGTCACGGCGCTGGATGGACCGCTGCTCCCGGCGGCATTCACCGCTGTCACATGGTAGCTGTAGATTCTCCCGTCAGTCGGCGAGCTGTCCGTGTAGTTCGTGCCCGTCGTCGCGTCTTCGATCAGCACCGTCCCCAGTGGATACGTGCCGCCGACGCCATCGGTGTGAAGAGTCGTGCGCCAGACGCTGTAATAGTTCGCCCCCGGTGCAGCGCCCCAACTGAGCGCGACCTTGTGATGCCCGGAGCCGGTGACCTTCATATTCTCCGGCGCGGACGGTGCGTTCGCAGCAAGTCCCGATTCGGGCTTGGCCCCGGCACTGACAGGCGACTCGGCACTGCGCCCGCCGGGATTCACGGATTTCACCGCGTAAAAATACTGCGTTCCGTTGACCGCAGTCGGGTCCGCAAACGTCGCCCGGCTCGCACCACTCCCGCACACCTGCGCGACATGTCCGGTCGTAATCGGGGCGAAGCCAGAATCGCGGCTGGTCGAGCGAAGGATGTCGTAATTCATCGCCCCGGGAACCACGAGCCAGCTTATTAAAACGCGGTTGTTGCCGGCAAAGGCGGTGACGTTTTCTGGCGCTGGCGGAACGTAACCCGGCAGTTCCAGCCGCAGGTAATCCACCATCAGAAAGGCGTTCATCTTTCTCGTATCCATCGTGATCGTGATGGTGTTCCTGCCCGCGCGCAGCAGCTCGGCTGGGAACGTGATGCGCTGGTCGCAGAACGGCCCGTGATCGCTGAAATGAATGCTGCTCGTGTCGGAATACGCTGGTGCGAAACCAACGGGCGGCATCGCATGAGATGCGCCTTCGCCTCCGGCGGTATCCCCAAGATTTGCGCCGTTCACGCTCACGATCACCTTGTCGCCATCATTCCCGGCGAGTGCGATGTAGAGCGAGGCTAGCGCGCCGATCGCGGGCACCTTCGCCAGATCGAAGGCGATCGTGCCGGTGCAAGGCTGGTAAGTCCCGCTCGCGTCTGCCATGGCGGGAAGGACATAGTTCCAGTCCTTCGTCCACTGGCTCTTGCCCACGGTGTAAGTCATGCCGTCGGGGAAATCCAAAGGGAACTCCATCTGCCCACCCCACACCGGCGTGGGAAAGCCGAGCTTCGGCGGCGTGCCGGGAACCCAGTAGTCCTCGCCGTGACGGAACTCGTCCGACTTTCGATTGGGCGTTCCCAATTCAAACACCGTCGCGCCCGCGCGAACCGGCGTCCAAATCAGCGTGCCGAGCTGTTTCGTCTCTCCGGCTTTCACCGCGACGGTGAATTCTTTCGCGGGGAGATTGCACTCAAAGGGTGGGCTGCCACCGGCCAGCTTTTGCGAGAGGAACGTCCCCGACGTGCCAGACCCGAACGCCCACAGCAAGTAGTTCTCGCCCGCGATGACATGCGGAATGGTGAAGCTTCCGTCCGGCTCCGTTTTCACCCACCACTGATAAGTCTTCGACCATTTTTGAAAATCGTAGAAACCCTTGTAAGTCTGCGGTTGGCGCTGAAGGCCGACCCATAACCCGCCTGCCGAGGCATTGGGATTGCCACTGTCCCTAATGACAAACTTGCCCTTCACAACGCCTCGCCCCGCAGCAGGCACGTAATGCTCGTTCTTGAACCACGCATACGGCCACGCCTTTGCCTCCACGTCCGCCTGTTCCTGCGCGTCCTTGAAAAGCATTTGCGCCGCCTGTTTGGCGTCTGCGACCGATAGCGGGACGTGATTCAGATACATGAACCAAGGCCCGCAGGTCTTCGTCCAAACCTCGCCATCATCCATGTATCCATCCGAACCCATGCCCACTTCGCCCGTGAGGATCGAGTTATTGAGTTCGCTGTAAGGATACACCGACACGTCGCGTTTCAGCGGCCCGCCGTTGCTGAACTCCATCGTCGTCATCATCCAGCGTCCGATATTCAAACCGCCCTGCCCGACGCTGCTCCATCCCCAGGCCCGCAGGTTCGCGTGATCCTGAGCATAGATGAATTTGTCCTCGTAGCTCCCCGCCCGCGTGCCATCGAGACAGACCGTGATCTCATGCGGTGAGTCCGGCACTTTCACGCCCTTCTTCGTCGGCACGCCGATGAACCAATTGCGGTTCTCATCCGCGCTCAGCCAGTTGAACACCGGCGCGACGCGCGTAACGACACCCCACGCACCGACCTCAAATCTCTCGTCCTGCTTGCGGTGGGTCATCGTGGCGGTGGAGTAAAAGCCCGGTGAGCCACGGAGCATGGAAAAATGAATCTCCATCTCGCCATTCTTCTCCGTGGTGCTGAACAGCTTCACATCGGCGAGGTCGCCGTCGCTGCGGGCCGGATCGGTCGCGAGCGAATACTCATACACTCCGCTGCCCAGGCTGAACCCTCCGTAGTAGTATTGCCCTTTGCCGCTCAGCGTCTCACTCGTCTTCGGGGCGCCGTCGTTGTTGTAGGTGTAAGTTAAGGAGTTCAGCCGCCCGGTCTTCTTCACGATGACTATCGAGGCGATTCCGTTGGCCATCGTCACCGTGTCATCGCCATTGTCCGTCACCGTCACATCCGGCCATGCGCCAGGGCCATTCGCAGCGGTCTTGGCGGAGGCTATTTCGGGACTGAATGAGAGTGCGATACTCAACCAGAGGAGATGGAGCACCTTGAACGCAGATTTGAACATATAGGTTTTGGTTTCTGCGGCGACAAAGGCAGGGAGTGTGTGGCCGTCACCTGGGGTGCGGTGGGTCGGTAAAGCAAAGCTCTGTAAGGGGAGGAATCTCATCACCGATTTATACCCCGCTGGCGGGTGCCCCTCTCTGTCAAAATCTGTTATGATCCTGCCATGACAAAGAGCACCCTCCAACACTCCTTCTTCGAGAAAATGGCCGATCCGCAGAGTTTTCGCGCCATATTCGAGCATCTGCCAGATGTGTTCTTTTTTGTGAAAGACCGCGAGAGTCGGATGATCGCGGGCAGCCGAAATCTTGTCGAGCGCCTGGGCCTGAAACGTGAAAGCGATATGATCGGGCGACCCGACGAGGCATTTTTCCAGCCGCGCATCGCACGAGCTTTTCGCGACGATGACGAGCAGGTCTTTCGCACCGGCAAGCCGCTCACGAACCGCCTGGAGGTCTGGTATGATGAACAGCGCAACCTGGACTGGTTTCTGACCACCAAGGTGCCAGTGCTCGGCAGAAATGGCCCCATCATCGGTCTCATGGGCATCACTCGGCGCGACGAAGGACTGGCAAGGCATCAACCGGCACGAGATGTCGCAAGGGTGCTGGGCTTCATTCAAAGCCATTCCGACCGCATTCTGACGACCGCAGCACTAGCTCGCGCGTGCGGAATGTCGGAGCGCACCTTATACCGGAAGGTGAATCAGGCTCTCGGCGTGACACCCTACGAACTGATGTTGCGCATCCGCATTCAGAAAGCCGCCGAGGCGCTCATCAAGACCAATGAAAAAGTCATGGAGATCGCCATCGCTCACGGATTCTGCGACCAGAGCACCTTCACTCAGCACTTCCGCAAGCGCACCGGAATGACGCCCAAGGAGTTTCGGTTGAGGCATCAAATGTAGCTACTTCCAGCCGCTTGCCGGAAAGCGCGCGTCAAAAGGATCTCCGCGGCGCAGCGCGAGCATTCGTACGCGATGCGCGATTGCAACACGAGCACGCGAAATCCGCATCGCGTGTAACTTTGGAGTCGGCTTTCCTCAGTAAAATGTATGCCCGTTGATCCATCAGCTTCCGCCGGTGCCGCCGAATGTCCGAATTGCGGCGCACCACTGCCCGAGCAGGCTCCGCAGGGACTTTGCCCGAAATGCTTGTTCGCGAGGCTGGCCGCTCCGACGGAGGACGGCGCGGGCGCGACGGAGCGGAGGCCGCCTCAAACACCGGAGGAACTGGCGCCGCACTTTCCTCAACTCGAGATTCTCGAATGCCTCGGGCGCGGCGGCATGGGAGTCGTTTACAAGGCGCGGCAGAAATCGCTCAACCGTATCGTCGCGTTGAAGCTTCTCGCGCCGGAGCGGGTGGCCGATCCAAAGTTTGCCGAGCGTTTCGCCCATGAGGCGCACGCGCTGGCGGCGCTGAATCATCCGAACATCGTGACCATTTACGATTTCGGCCAGGCGGGCGGCTTTTACTTTTTGCTCATGGAGTTCGTGGATGGCGTGAATCTCCGGCAGGCGATGAAGGCGGGGCGTTTCACGCCTGAGCAAGCGCTGGCGATCGTGCCGCCGGTCTGCGAGGCGCTGCAATACGCGCACGAGCACGGCATCGTGCATCGCGACATCAAGCCGGAGAACCTGCTGCTGGACAAAGTAGGCCGCGTGAAGATCGCGGACTTCGGCATTGCGAAGATGCTCGGTGCGGAATCGCCGAGCGTCGGTCTTTTAGAATCACAGCCCGCCGGCACGCCGCAATACATGGCCCCGGAGCAGAAGGCGCGCACCGGCGCGGACCACCGCGCGGATATCTACTCGCTCGGCGTCGTCCTCTACGAACTGCTCACCGGCGAACTCCCCGGCACTCGCCTCCAGCCGCCCTCGCGCAAAGTCCAGATCGATGTGCGCCTCGACGAAATCGTCCTCCGCGCGCTGGAGAATGCGCCGGAATTGCGCTTCCAGACGGCGAATGAGTTTCGGACGCAGGTGGAGACGATTGCCGACGGTGCGGCAGCCATCCCCAGTCCGGCCCAATCCGACTACATCACCTCGTGGGGTTTCCGGATCACGACAGGCCCTGCCATCAAAACCGGATACGTCCGATTCTGGGAAAAGCTGTTCGGCAGCGTCAACTCAGCCGGTGCCATCAATACTCTCAATATTTCCCGTATCGGCTATGTCGGGTTCCTCGCCGTATTTGCGATCCTCCCGGGATGGCGCTCGTTCTGGCCTGCTTTCGGCTTCCTTGGCATGTTTGGTCTGATCGGCGTTGCCTACCTCAGTGAAGCCGCCGCCCGGCGCGGCGTTGGCCTTTCGGAAACAGGTGGGCTTCCCGATGCCAAAATTCAACGAGGAGTCTGGAGGAGCCGTGTGGTCTGGCTGATCATCGGTGGTACTTTCCTGCCAATAGCGCTCTTTGCAGTCTCCCTCATCGTATCGCTCGGGCGAGGTGGTGAAAAAGCTCTGGAGGCAACGACGACTGAGCAGATGCTGATGATTTTTGCGAAGGTGCTAGGGATCGGCTTAGGTCTGACGCTCTTGGTTTGGGCACTGCTGCGAGCATTTCGGAGGAAGACGGCCGATGCGGCCAATCCCTGGCCGCGGCATCCCGAAGCGCTGATCGCACATGGGACGCTCTGGCCGCTCCTCCTGATTGCCGCACCCATCGTCATTTGTGAGTTTGTATCGGCAACTCGCCCACAAAGAGCCCCTATGAGTGCTGCGGAATGGATAATATTCGGCTTGGTGGTCATTGTGGTTTTGCAGGGTGCAGTTCGGGTTGCGCGTAACCTGCGGCGGATCATGCGAGAGGCAAACGATCCGTGCGCCCGTCCGGAGCCGGAACTTCGCACCACGGCGGCCGGCGATTTTCGCCCGCAGGTGGATCGCTTGCGGCCGCTGATGGGTTCGCGGTACGCGCGTGCCTCCGCCATCGTCATGAGCGTGCTGCTCATCGGGCTTTTGCTCGTGAAGTTCTTCGTACAAGCCAGCTCGCAGTCGGGCGTCACCCGTTTCGACATCACTCCCGTGGAAGTGCGCAACAACGTCGTGATCGTGGACGTGACAACCGAGGTCGCGCGCGGCAACGCCGAACTGCGCGCCGTACTCGAAGGACGCCACTTGCCCGTCGCGACGGATCCGGAATTCGTCCCTGCTTTCACCGGCACCTTCATCACGCCGACCCCGCACGCGGGCAATCAACTGTGGCACATCCTCTCGCCTGGCCGTCAGACAGTGCGGCTCGGATTCGTGCTGCCGGACGCGAACCTGGCGAAACTGGCCTTCGACAATCTCCGCCCCATCGGCCCGCTGCCCGCCTTGGCAAGCCGCACTTTCGCGGGGACGCTCTTCGAAGTGCAGCAAAGCGAGGGCGACGATTATCGCGCTTCGCTGCAAGTCGCGCCACCATTCACATCCGCCGATCCGAACTGGGTCGAAGTCCTCGGCCGCAGTTCGCACAACGAGGACAGCGTGAGCCTGACGTGGGACGTGCTGGCGTCCCGGCGCGGAATGGCATGGCTCTCGCGCGCCAACACTCCCATCACCGTGCTCGAACCCGATCCGAGGACGCAGCTTTTCGGCATCTCCATCGGGATCGAACTCACGAAGGTCGGCGAAGATCGTGTCCTTCTCGTCCGGCGAATCGTCCGGGGATCCCGAAGCACCATTCAGCGCGAGGAACTCGCCGGCAACTTCCGCGACCTCGCGGACGAACTGCTTCGCACGAAAACCACGAGCGCGAAAACCGAGAGCGGCGCGAGCATCGAGCTGTGCCAAATCCAGGGGAAAGCGCTCATCTTGCAGGTGCATAGCGACGCGCCTGCCACGCAGAGCACCCGACGACTCGGAGTGTCGTTCCCGCTCGTGGCGATCGTCGCTGTTGCGGTGGTCCTGCTCCTCGCCGCCGGTGGAATTGCATTGATGGTCATGCTCCTGCGCAAAGGCGGGGCTGCCGGCAGAATTGTGTTGTGGGTTATTGGCGTGATGTTGCTCGTCTTCGGCGTCGGCGTGTTCACTTTCATCAGCATCTGGAGATCGACGGCGCAACAGGAACGCGACACCGCCGAACCCGCTGCGCGGGCGTTGGTGGAGCCTGCGCGGGTGGTTACGCCAGAAGCACCTCCAAGCCCGGCTGGCCAGCAGATGGGACCGGGCGCCCAAGCCGTCGAACTTGCGCCGCCCATTCCCGAGCACATCGATTTCAAAGTCCTCCGCGTCGAAAATCCGCCGGGCACGCGGGACATCCAGATGCACTTCGAGCGCGATGCGAACTACGGCCTCGCCATCGAAGTCTGGCAGGACGTGACGCCCTCGCCGGATGGCAAGGCTCCGAAGAAAGGCTATCGCACCTGGCAACAGAAAACGTGGGTGGGATTGCACGGCGGACGCGTGCTCGGGTGGACGCTGCCGCAGGAATTCACCGAAGCGGAAGCGAGCGCGCTGGCGAAGGAAATGGAGGGGAAGTGGAAAGGTTCGCATCCCCTTTCGGAGGGCGCGGTGCCGGAGTTCGCCACGTCGCTGCATCGCGACGGCTGGAAGTATCATCTAGTCACGCGGGTAGTGCGTGAGCCCGGCTCGCCGCGGCCGCCGCCGCCGGCTCGCGCGCTGTTCACCGCGGAGCAGCGGATTATCTGGCCCGGCGGCGCACTGGTGCGTTTGACACTCGATCAATCGGCGAACGATGAACCCAAGACGCTGCTGGGCGAGAGTCTTGTCTTTAAGACCGATCCGAAGCGCGAGACTGGATTCGTGCTCCGCTGGCACGCCTACCCCGCGCAGCAGGGGAAGTTCGGCAATCAATGGATCCTGGATTTGGTGGACCCGGACACCGGCGTGATTTTTCACCGCATCGAGAACCGATTCGCCGTGCCAGTGATAGTGACATCGCCCGACGTGCAGCCGCTCCCGCACGTCAGCGAGGCCGCGCAACTGGGCGACTCAAGAACTTGGATTTCGTTCCAGCTCTTGCATGTGGAAGATCGCGCTGTCCCGAGCGCTGCGCTCACCGCTTGGTGGGATGTTTTCGCCGGAATCGATCTCCCGAGCGACCGGCCCGTTCCTGCTTTTCAGATGGCACCCGCACCCGCGTCATTTCCGATCAATGAAGTGGAGCGCCAATGAGCGATGGCGATGTTTTTCTGACCACGCGCTGGACGCAGGTGATTGTCGCACAGGGCGCATCGACACAAGCGGGCACGGCGCTGGCGGATTTGTGCGCGGCCTATTATGCGCCGGTGCAGAGCTACATCGCGCGGACTTCACACGACCTCGGCGACGCGCGCGATCTCACGCAGGAATTCTTTTCGCGGCTGCTCGCAGGCGACGTCATCGCGGGCGCGGAGCGAGAGAAGGGCCGCTTCCGTGGCTACCTGCTTGGTGCGGTGAAGCATCACCTCGCCGACACGCGCGACCGGCTCCGCGCGGCCAAGCGCGGCGCCCGGCATGAACATGTGCCGTTGATTTCGGGCACGGATACCTCTCCCGGCCATGATTACCCTGCCCTGGAATATCAAGCGCCCGATGCCTTCTTTGATCGGCAATGGGGCTTCGCTGTTCTCGAACTCGCCCTCGCGGCGCTCGCGGCGGAGCACGAGCGGCAGGGAAAGGCCGAACAGTTTCATCTGCTGAAGCCGTGGCTCACCGGGGATGCCGCCGACGTTAGCCAGGCCGAATCCGCAGCTAGACTCGGGCTGACCGAGGGAGCGGTAAAGGTCGCCATCCATCGCTTGCGAAAGCGTTTTCGCGACTTGGTAAAAGCGGAGATCGCCCAGACGGTTTCCTCCGAACAGGAAGCACAGGAGGAACTGCTCTATCTCATCGAGGTCGTGAACTGAGCGGGAACCCAAGAAGTGAACCTGTCGCTCATCCAAGGCAGAGGTGCATCCAGCCCGCTCGTAGCAGGGCGCGCGTCCAAAAATGAAGACTCCGCGCGCTTGGTGAGCGCGACGCGCACAACCTCGACTTACTCGTCGTACGCCACCGACGGCTAACGAAATGGAGTTAAACCGCGACCGAAAATGTCGCCCTAAACAGCCCCGACGCTGTCTCCTCATCCCTCACGATCGTCACCCCGAGCACCCGCTTAAACATCTCCGCTTCCAACCGCGCCACGAGCGGAAACGCGCGCAACACATCGAGGATCGGCGAGTGGTGCTCCACGATGCGCGCCCCCGGCTCCTCAGCGTGAAACTCCGCCATGCACCCATCCGCATCCCGCAGCTTCGCGAGCGACTCCATCCGACCCGCGAGCGTCTCGCCGCGCAGCCGCGACACGTAGCCCTCGGCCTTTTTCTGAAACACGACGAGCAACAATTTCTCCGGCGCCGTCGGCCCGAAAAGCCGCTGCGCCGACTCCAGCAAATCGAGCGTCAGCGCATTGCTTTCCGTCGGGAAAAGATCGTGAGCCCGCGAGGTGAGACGATAGGCGAGATGCGGCCGGCCCACCCCGTGCGGCGTACGCCACGTATCGAGCAGCCCGCGTTTTTCCAGCTCCACGCAGACGCCTTTCACCCCCATGTAGCTCATCCCCAGCCGCTCCGCGATCTCCCCGACGCTCAGCCCCTGCGACCGCTTGAGTTCATTGACGACCTTCAGCCTTGCACTGCGGCCAAGCTGCTGGATGAGGCGCTGTTTCATGGGAAAAGGGATGCGCCCGGCTGCATCCGAGCACCGAACTCCCGCGCGGCGCGTTTGTCACGCCGATCGCGCACATTTTCAAAATCCCGCGGGAGGTGCCGCCAATCACCAATCGCCAATCACTCAGTCTTCCGCGCGGTCGCCGGCCGGGCACATCTTCACGAGCTTCGGATCGAACTGGCCGAGGACTTCGACCAGATCGGTCTGCGCGGCCATGACGGCGTGGATGTCCTTATAGACACCCGGCACTTCATCGAGGCCGGCGGAGAGCAGTTCGACGCCGCGCTCGGCGAGCAGCTTCTTGGTCGCACTCCAGGTGAAGGACTGCATCGCCTTCGTGCGGCTCATCACGCGGCCTGCGCCGTGCGACGCCGAATTCAGCGACTCGGGCGAACCCTTGCCGCGCACGACATAGCCCGGTGACGCCATCGAGCCCGGGATGACCCCGAGCACTCCGGCACCCGCGGGCGTCGCGCCCTTGCGATGCACGATTACCTCGCGCGTTTCGCCGTTCACGACATGCGTTTCTTTCCACGCGAAGTTGTGGTGGTTTTCGATGTCGAGGATCAAGTGCGCGCCGAGCTTCTTGGCGATGTGCTTGTGGATGAGCGCGTGGTTCGCGGCTGCGTAGTGGCCCATCAGGTTCATCGCGGCCCAGTATTCATGGCCGTCGGCGTCGTCGAGCGAGAGCCACGCAAGGTGCTTGAGCGCGTTCGGCAGATTCTCGTGACGAGCCATCGCGCGCTTGCTGTAGTAGTCGCACACCTGCGCACCGGTTCCGCGCGAACCCGAGTGCGTGAGCAGAGCGAGGTATTCGCCCGGCTCAAGGTCGAGCGCACGCGCCTGCTCCGCGTCCACGGTGAACGCGCCGAATTCGACGAAGTGATTTCCCGACCCCGAAGTGCCGAGCTGCTTCCACGCTTTCTCGTGAAGGCGCTGCGTCACCGGCGAAACGGTCCAGTCTTCGTCCATCACGTCGTGTTCGCGGCGCTCCTTGAACTCACAGCCCATGCCAAAGCGCGTCTCGCTCTCGATGAGATTCGCGAGACGGTCGCGCTGACCGGCGAGGGTGTTCGCCTTGCGATCATAGACGGTGAGCTTCATGCGGCACGCGATGTCCACGCCGACGGCGTAAGGAATCACCGCATTATCCGTCGCGAGCACGCCGCCGATCGGCAGGCCGTAGCCCAAGTGGGCATCCGGCATGAGCGCGCCCGCCACCGCAACCGGCAACGCACACGCATTGGCCATCTGCTTCACCGCCTCGGCTTCGAGCCCCTCGCCCCACTGACGCCACGGCGCGAGTTCCGCGCGCGGCGTGAAAGCCGGGCGATAGATCGCGCGAGCCAGCGGCGCACGCAGTTCATCGGCGAAGAACGCCGGCGGATTGGCCACGATGTTGAAAATATCCGCTTCGACCTGCTCGCGATTGAGCCCACCAGCAAACAGGCGGCGCATGTGCTCGTAAGCCAGCTTTACGGCGTCGCCCTGTGGCACGCCAAGGCGGATGAGGTCTTGGTTGTTCATGGATGTTTTTCGGTTTGGAAAATTTGGAGCGTAGCGTGCGGACACACTTCGAGTGCGCAGCTGTGTTTGTCCTTTTTGTCGTAGAAAATTCGAGGTTGGGAGAAAACGCGTGGCCGTCATAACCTGCGCGTCCAATGACCCGAGCCGTGCTCGATACCAACGTGATCCTCGCTGCACTGCTCTCGCGACGCGGCGCAGCATTCGAGATTCTCGAACGGCTCCGTCGCGGAGAATGGCGACTCGTGCTCAGCAATCACCTGCTGCTCGAATACGAGGAAGTCTTGAAACGCAACGCCGCCGAGATCGCGCTCACGCACGACGAAGTGGATCGTTTTCTCAACGCCATCTGTCAGGCCGCCGATTGCTTTCAA
>JBBQZX010000017.1:0-115786 GCA_038207335.1 Chthoniobacterales bacterium
CCATTTGGGCTCGCCTCAAAGGCGTGAGAGTGGCATTAGCGTGCATGTTGTCCGTGCGGAATTTGAGGCGGTTGAGTGTTCATCCACCACCACCCTGCCAAACCCTTCCCGTGCGGACAACCTCCTGAAACATGACACCTAACCATGCGCTGCAGCGAACGGCTCCGTGCGTCACGGTAGCTGCTTCCACCGCCGCCTTTCCGCCCACCATGCAGGTGCCGCGCCGCACTCCGCTGTCGCTGAGCTTGGGGTCGTTAGGCCGCTACACACGTCATGAGCACATCACGCACAGAGTTGGTTGAGCGATTGGTTCGCTTTGACGCTCCTCTTGCACCGACGCTGTCGGCATTGCGCGAGTTTGGTTGGGATTGTGACGAGCCACTCGTCACTCTGGACGCGCTTTCAGTTCGCTCAGTGTTGCAGCGGTATCTCTCTGGCAGCCTCACCGTCACCGATGTTGAGGCATGGGCAGACGCTATCGAGTGTCGAGACGATGTGGATTATTCCAGCTTCCGCGACATCATTCACGAGTTGGCTAATCCATTGCTCACGCGAGCATTGACACCCACTACAGCACAGGAGTTATTGAGTCATGCACACACCAACGGGGCCTAACCATGCGCTGCAGCGAACGGCTCCGCGTGTCACGGCTCCGGCTTGGTGATTTTCTGGACGTACAGCACGGTGCCGTTTTCGGAGGCGAAGTCGCCCCCGCGCAGGTGGAAGCCGGCGGGCGCGCGGGTGAGGATGTAGAGGAGCGCTTCGTCGGGGGCGAGCGCGGGGGGCGGGATCTCGTGGGGCATCCGCTCGGCGCCGCCGAGGTCGCGCGCGATGAGGGTCTTGATGGACTTTCTGAGCCAGGCGGCTTGGTCGCCTTCCTGGGTCGTCATCCACGGAGAGGGGATTTCCTGCGAGACGTTTGCGAAGAAGGTGTCGGCGGGCTCGGGAGCTCTGAGGGTGAATCGGTCGCCGGTGACGATCATGGTGAAGAACTGGTCGACGCATTTCAAAACCATCTCATCGATGGGCTGCGGGAATGCCGGGCCGTGGCGGAGGGTGAGGGCGGTGAGGGTGCCTGCGGAGTCGGTCTCCCACTTCTCCACGGTGACGCTGGTGTCGTCGCCCTGCATGACGCCGCGATGGATGAAGGGCCGGGAGGAGTAGAGGGGGAGATCGACGGCGAGGATGCCGTCGCGGCCGTTGAGGATCTGGCCGTGGACGGGGTCGCTGGTGCCGACGGAGTAGAGATTGGAGGGGGCGGCGTGGGTGAGTTTGTAGAGGTCGCCGTGGGTGACGAATGCGCTGATCCACTGGATGACGTCGTAGCGCGTGCCGCCGAGGGAATGGGCGATGGAGATGGAGTGGACGCGCTGGGTCTCGTCCGCGCCGCGCCGCCCGGCCCACGCAAATGAGGCGGCATACGCGGCGACGATGCCGAGGAATGCGAGGATGGAGAGGCGGTAGTTCATGCGCCGCCCGGTGAGGAAGTGCGCGGGGCCGACGACGACGAGGTAGCTGGCGGTGAGGAGATAGACGAGCCACCACGCGATGCGCGGCTTGGTGAGGCTGGCGAGTTTTTGCAGGAGGGTCTGGTCGAATGCGTAGAGGTTGATTTGTTTCCCATTGCGCAAGTCGCGCGCAGGTGAGCCGTGCTCGTCGAGGAACGGTTCGGTGATGTCGGCGCGCGCGATGGTGTGGCGAAAGACGGCGCCTGCGCCGATGCGGGAGCGGTCGGCGGTGCCGTTGAGCGGGGCGAGTTCCGCGGTGAATTCGGGGAGGGTGCCATTCGCGCCGCGCAGGAGATGGACGACGCCGCCGCGGTGGAGCCAATCAATGAAGGCCTCGCGCCGGGCGACTTCCCAGCGGGGGACGTGATCGAGCACGACGGCGGCGAGGCCGTCGGTGGCGCCGACGGTGGTGGGGAAGAGGTCGTCGGGGAAGATTTTCATCCGCACGGCGGCCGCGAGTGTGCTCTCGGGGTCGGCGAGGAAAACGCGCGCGGGGCCGGCGGAGGTGGGGGCATCGACATCGCGCTGATCGCGGCCCCAGCGGAGATGCCAGCCGGTGTTTTGGTCAGAGATGTAGGGCTGGAATTGCACGTATCGCGCGCTGCCCGGCGCGACGTAGATCGGCTGGACGATCGGCGCGCCAGCAGTGCCGCCGATGCCCTGCGTTTGCTCCAGGATCATCTGGCCATCGAATGGCTGCGCCGTGGGATTTTCCACGAGCACAGAGAGGATCGCGAACCGGTCCGGCACGACGCGCCCGTCGAAGCCCCAGCGCACGTCCTTGATCTCAAGGGCGTCTGCGGTCAGCGCGCCGAGCAGCGCGAGCAACAGCAGGAGCGCGTTTTTCATGCGGAGACTCACGCCTCGGGCTCGTAATATGGCGCAGAGTTTTCGGAGCGCAGGGGGAGCCTTTTTGTCCGGAGTTCGTGATGCGTCTCGATGTAGCGCAGGGAGTGGGTCTTGGCGCGCATGAGGACGGAGTGGGTGATCGCACAGTGCTTTTGCACGCGGATGCCCCGCACGAGCGGGCTGTCGCTGATACCGGTCGCGCAGAAGATGATGTTTTCGCCGCGCGCCAAATCGTCAGCGTGAAAGATGCGCCCGAGTTCGTGCGCGGAATCGCCGGCGGCGAGTTCGTTGCGCTCGGCTTCGTCTCGCGGCCACATCATCGATTGCATGTCGCCGCCGAGGCATTTGAGCCCCGCCGAAGCGAGCACGGCCTCCGGCGAACCGCCGACGCCCATGAATAGATCGATGCCCGCATCGGCGATCGAGGGTGCGATCGCAGCCGCGATGTCGCCGTCGCTGATCATGCGGAGTGCGGCGCCGGTCGCGCGGATTTCGGCGATCAAGTTTTGATGCCGCGGGCGGTCCATCACGAGCACGACGACATCCTGCACGCGCTTGCCGAGGATGGCCGCGGCGGCCTGCACATTTTCCGCGACGGGGCTCAGCAGCGCGAGCGACTGCGCGCCCGTGCGGGCCATGTGCCGCACGATCTCGGGGCCGTACGCGAGCTTCAGCATGTAGAAAGAAGGGATGTCCTTGAGCGAATATTTTTCGCCCTCCTGCACGATCGCCGCCGCGATGCAGGAGATGGAATTCGGCGAGCCTTTCGCGATGTTCGTGGTGCCGTCGATGGGATCGAGCGCGATGTCGAACCGCGTGGTGCCGGGAAGCCACGAGCCGAGATGTTCGCCTTTGAAAATACCGGGCGCGTTGTCCTTGATCCCCTCGCCGATCGTGACCTCCGCGCTGATGTCCATGTTGTCGAACATGCCGCGAATCGCGTCGCACGCGGCGGCATCGGCGAGTTCCTTCTCGCCGCGCCCAAACCATTGTAGCGAATTCAGCGACGCGTTTTCAGTGGCGCGGACGAAGTCGAATTCGAGCAGGCGCTCGACGCCGTCGTATTGCTCTCGGAGGGATCTCATGCGGTAAGTGTCGGCGGGCGAAGCGGCGGGAAAAAGCGCGAAGTCACATCAGCTCGCGAGAACCGAGCGGACGGCGTCGTGGACGAGATTCCAGGGGACGTCCTCGCACTGCCGCCATGCGCCGATTTCGGTCGGGAGGACGAAGACGTTTTTGCCGTCACGGAATTTCTTGTCCATCTGCATGGCGCGGATGATTCGGTCGAAAAGTTCCGGTGCCGCGGGATGCGCGGAGGGCAGTCCGGCGCGCTGGATCAAGGCCTCAAGCCGGTCGGCGAACGATGGTTCGCAAATCCCGAGCGCGAGCGCTAGGCGCGTGGCGGCGATCATGCCGATGGAAATCGCCTCGCCGTGCGTGAGCGAGTAGTCGGCGGAAAGCTCGAGCGCGTGGCCGATCGTATGGCCAAAATTGAGGACGTTGCGGATGCCCTTTTTGTCGAACTCATCCTGCGCGACGACCGCCGCTTTCAGCCGGACGCACTGCGCGACGATGTCGATGAGCGCCCCGGGTTCGAGCACGAGGAGCCTTTCCAAATCGCCGCTTTCGAGCTGCTCGAAAAGCGACGCGTTGCAGACGCCGCCGTACTTGATGATCTCCGCGGTACCGCTCCGCAGTTCGCGCGGACTGAGGCTTCCGAGCAGCGCGAGGTCACAGACGACGAGGCGCGGCTGGTTGAAGATGCCCATGATGTTTTTCACGCCGCCGAAATTGACGGCGACCTTTCCGCCGACGCTGGAATCAACCGCCGCGAGCAGCGTAGTGGGAAGCTGCACAAACGGCACGCCGCGCCGGAACACGCCGGCTGCGAATCCGCCGAGATCGCCGACGACGCCGCCACCGAGCAGCAGCACGAGCGGGATCGAACCGGTATCGGGAAACGCCGCGAGGAGCGCGGTGCAGGTGCCGGAAAACTCGTCCCAATTTTTCCCCTCCTCGCTCGCCGGGATGTCGTGGCGGACGATCCGCGTGAAGCCCGCCGCAGTCAGCGCGGTGGTAAGACTTTCAAAATAGAGCGCGCCGACCTGTGGATTGGTGATGACGAATGCGCCGGTCTGCCGCAGCCCGTGATCGCGCAACATCGCGCCGAGCGACGGCAGCAAATCCGCGCCGATGACGACGGGATAGCTGCGCGGACCGAGATCGACATCGACGCGGACGGAATTCATGGGACGGCGAGGTTTCGCAAATTCCCCGCGAGCCGCGACACATTTGTGTAGCGTCGGTCGCTGCGGTTAACCTCCGCTGTTAGTTCTCGTCCGGCGACTGGACGGCTTCGGCGCGGCGGACGGGGATGTCTTCGTCCATTTCGTCGGGATCCGGCTTGCGCTTTTTCTTCTTCGATTCCTTCGGCTCTTTTTTGAAGACTTCGCGCAGCACGTTCCCGATCAGCGGCGCGGCCGCGGTGCCGCCGTGGACATCGTTGCGATCGACTTCGCCCTCGTAGAGCGCGGCGAAGGCGTAGCGCGGTTTGTCCGCCGGCGCGAAACCCGCAAACCATGCGGCGGTGCGCTCGCGATGTTTCGGGCCCCACTGCGCGGTGCCGGTTTTGCCGGCAACATGCACGTTATCGACTTGCGCTCGGCCCGCGGTGCCTGACCGGCTTTCCACGACCGCGGTCATCGCTTTTCGCAGCTCGCTGATGACGCCTTTATCGATCTCCACCTGGCCGCGCGCGCGGACTCCGTATGCGTTCACGATCTGGTCGTCGATGCTCTGCACCTGCTGCACGAGCCGCGTCTGGTAGAGCGTGCCGCCGTTGCCGAGCGTGGCCATCGCCTGCGCCATTTGGAGCGGCGAAATCTGCGTGTCGCCCTGCCCGATCGCGAGGTTCGCCACGTCGCCTTTCGACATGCGGTGCTTGTAGGTCTTGAACCAATATTCCTCCGTCGGAATCCGCCCATCGGTTTCCGCATTCAGCGGAATGCCGGTCTTCTGGCCGAGCCCGAGCCGCTGCGTGTAGTCGATGATCGTCGGAGCGCCGACCTTGATCCCAGCCTGATAAAACCAAGTATTGCACGACTGCGTGAGCGCGTCGGCGAAGTTCAGCATTCCCGAGCCGGTCTTCTTCCAGTTGCGGAAAGTCATGTTGCCGATTTCGAGCGACGCGGGGCAGCTGAATTCGTCGTCGCGAGCGATGATGCCGGACTGCAGCGCGGCGAGGCCGACGAAGCATTTGAAGGTCGAGCCGGGCGGATACGACGAGCGATAGGCGCGCGGGAGGAGCGGGATATTCGGGTCGGCCTGGAGCGCGCGAAATGCGTCGCCGGTGATAACCGGCACGAACGCGTTTGGATCGATCGTCGGCCATGAAGCGAGCGCGAGCACGTCGCCGTTGTTGGGGTCGATGACGACGATTGCCCCGCGCTTGCAGCCCTTTTGCAGCGAGTCTTCGCAGAGTTTTTGAAGATGAGAGTCGATGGTGGTCACGACGTTGTAACCGGGTTGCGGCGGGATGGAGATTTGCTCGGACTGCTTCGCGCCGCGCGCATCGAACGAGATGTTGTATTGCCCGACCTTCCCCTGGAGTTGCTCGTCGAATGTCTGCTCGAGCCCATCGCGCCCCTCGGCATTCGGCCAAAGCAGTTCGTTATTTTCGATCGGGCCGTCGGCCATCTTGCCGGCACGTCCGGCGTATCCAATGATATGGCCGGCGAGCGCGCCCTCGGGATAAAATCGCTGATAGACCGGTTGCAGCGTGAGGTTCTCCGGCTGGTCGCGCTTGATGATCGCGAGTTCGCTCGGGCGCAAATCCTGGGCGATGACGTAAGGCAGCACGCCGCGATTTTTGTAGTGCTTCAGCGCGGCATCGGGGGAGAACGTGATCGCGCGTCCAAGCAGCGATTGCGCGCGGATGATCTGCGCGCGGGCGAATGCAGCGACCTGACTGTCGGAGAATGTGAGCGGTGTCGGGAATGCGATCGCGAGGTTGTAGCTCACGCGTGTCTGCGCGAGCGGGATGCCGTTGCGATCGACGATCTGGCCGCGCGGCGCGGGGATGCCGAGGAGATAAGTGCGCGCGTGTTTTTGCGTTTCCCAGCTCGGCGTCGGCGCGTTCGGCGTGATGTCAGAGGGCGCAGCGGGCGTGTCGATTTTCGCCGGCATGATGTGCGACTCGGGCTCGGCCGAGGCCGTGGAAAAAGCGGCAGCGGAGAGGAGGAAAGTCAGCGCGACAGGGCGGAGCATGGCGGGGAAATTAGCGCGCATGTCCGATCTGCACAAAACGAAATGAATCTGTATCCGGGGATCGGTGATCCCGGTGGATTGGATCAAAGCTCCCGGCGCCAGCGCTTACTTCGTCGCCTTCGCCACGGTCGCTTTATCGACTCGCAGGATGCCGCCCTGAGCGAAGGCCGTGGTCATTGGTTCGCCGTCTTTGATTAGCTGGAACTGGCAGAAGAGTTGTTTGTGCGAGGCGGCGGGTGCGGTGGGCTCGGCCTTCACGTTGAAGGTCACTTCCTTGTCGTCTTTCGTGATTTCTTTTTCATCCGCTGTCGTGTTTGGCGGGAGGCCAGTGAGGGTGATTTTCGCTTTCCCATCGAACGGAATTTTATTCTCGAGCTTCACCTTCACCGTGGTGCTGTCACCTTGATCGACAAAGGTGCGGACAATCTGCCCGGCCATGAACGGCGCAGCGACTTCGACCTCGACGAGCGCGGTGCTGAACCAGACGACTCCCTTGCCAAAATCCGCGTTGCCCACGACGCACACCTTCCACTTTTGCAGAGGTGCATTGCCGTTCGCGCTGAGCGGCACGGTGCCCTCGTCTTTGCCTTCAGGAATCTGCATCGTGCCCCCGGAATTGATGCCGGGCGGCGAGTAAAGCAGCGCGAGATTGATCGGGCCTTTGAAGTCGTTTTTGCGCTCGGCCGTGACTTTCAAATTCATCGAGCCGTTTTGCAGCAGCGCCACCTTTGGTTGTGAAAGGCTGATTTTCACCGGAATCTCGTCGGTGACGGAAACGGCGAGTTTGTCCTCGTTAATCGAGTAATATGATTTCTGGTTGCCGTTCTCGATGATGTCGATGAGTTGGCTGATTTCGGAGTTGACCGGCTTGTCTTTCGGCGCGTCGGCGGCCTGCGCTTTCATGCCGAATGTCTTCGCGACCGGCGCGGCGTCGGGCGTGGCGTCGAAGACCACAGGCACGGTGTCGGTGCTCTTGTCAATCGTGAGGCCACTAGCGGTGACGCCAGCCGGGAGGCCGTCTGGGACAAGCTGGATTTCGCCACCGATGTCAGTCTTTTTGACCCGGATAAGGCTGGCGTAACGGTTGCCTTTCGGCACGACGATCGCGCGGCGTTCCTGGTTGGAATTTTGCACCATCTCGGGCAGCGAAATCGCGATGCGCGACTCGGCGGCGGTCATCTCAACGCGATAGGTGAAAGTGGGGCCGCCGCGGCCGAGTTGGTCCTCGACGCCGATGACGAATTCCCCGTCGGCGGGCGCGGTCCACGAGAGGTAACTGTCGCTGTTTCCGCTGTCGTCGTTTTGCGCGATGCGGTTGCCTTTCGCATCGAAAATCGAGAGCACCGCATCGAGCGGCGATCGGAGGCGGCGCGCCCAGACAGTCACGTCGTATTTCTGGCCCTTCACCGCTTTGAATCGGAAGCAATCGACGTCCGCTTTTTCCTGGATGATTCCGTTGAAGGCGAGCGGCAGCGACTGGTCGATGAGCTTGCTGTCGGGTGGATTGTTGTTCGGCTCCGCTTCGAGCACATTTGGAAAGCTCGAGACCCGGATGTAATTGGGCTCCGGCGTCGGCTGGCCATCTTCGCTGAAGACCTCGAATCGATCGCTCGTCTGGTCGGGGAGCTTAATCGATTTCTCGATCGGCCCACTCGCGTCGCCGAGGAGTTTGACTTTCAAATCTTCGCCGGTGTGTCCGCCGGGCGGATAGACGGCGAGCGGCCGTGAAAAGGAGCCGATATCGAGCAAATACTGGCATTCACCCTGTCCAGAGTTGGTCGAGTCCTTCACCATTACGACGTACTTCCCATCCTCCGACGCGACAAAACTCGCAACTGGATCTTGCTGGGTAAATGCGGTGTCATCGACCTCGGCGATGCGCGTGCCGTCGGCTTTGGAAATGCTGAGCGACGGGTCGTAAAGATTGCCGGTCTGGAGCCGCGCACCAATCATCTCGACGCTCACGCGCTGGCCTTTATTGGCCTCGATTTCAAAGTAATCGCGATCTTCGCCCGGCGTCTTGCCCACGATGGTGGTGCCGAGTGCTACGGGCATCGGCTTCTTCGGGTCGTCCTTGTTTTCGACCTCCTCGACCACCGGAAACGGCGTGACATAAAAGAGCTTTACGTCCGACAAACCGGACGCAGTGACGATGCGAAATGTGTGCTCCCCGAGGCGCGCATTCGGGGCGACTTTGAGCTTCGTTTTGAATTTGTCTTTCGCCGCCGAGACCGTCGCGATCTCAAAGCCGGGCTCGTCGAACATCACCGTCTTGGCGTCTTCGAGATTGCTGCCGCGGAACTCGATTTCGCTCTCCGTCCCACGCTGCGCCGCGCTGGGATAGACGGTCGATGAGCGCGGCGAACCGGCGAGCACGCCGGAGGAAAGCGCCAGAAGCGCGGCAGGGAAGAGGAGGGATTTTTTCATGCGAAGAAAGGCACCCGGGCGTGCAGGCGCAGCAGGCGCCTCATCGACGCCGGATCAAAGTGGGACGCCAACTCGCAGCGCGGATTGCGCGCTGGAAAAAATCAGGCGAGCAAGTCGGTAACAACAGTGCCGTCTTTCACGATCGCAGCAGGGCGGTCGCCGGGCGACATGAGCTTCTTGTCGCCGCGGATGCCAAGCTGATTGTAAACCGTCGCGGCCATGTCCTCGACCGTGAGCGGGTCGGATTCGGGCTCGGAACCGGTCGGATCGGAAGCGCCATACACGAAGCCGCGCTTGAATCCGCCACCCGCGAAGGCGATCGAGAAAACGCGCGGCCAGTGATCGCGGCCAGCGTCTTTGTTGATCTTCGGCGAGCGCCCGAACTCCGAGCTGACCATAACGAGCGTCTTGTCGAGCATCCCGCGGCGATCGAGATCGGTGATGAGCGCGGCGTAAGCTTGGTCGAATTTCGGGAGGCTATTCTCCATGCCTTTCGCAACATTCGAGTGCATGTCCCAGCCGCCGTAAGTCAGCGACACGAAACGCACGCCGCCCTCGACGAGCCGACGCGCCATGAGCATCCGCTGGCCAGCGTCGTTCATGCCGTATTCGTTGCGGATCGCCTCGGGCTCGGCGCTGAGGTCGAACGACTCGCGCGCTTCCTTCGAGGAGACGAGCGAGTAAGCCGATTGGTAAAAGCTATCCATCGCAGTGATCGCGTCACTTTTCTCCAAAGTGCGGAAGTGCTCGTCCACCGTGGCGAGGATGCCACGGCGCCGGTCGAAGCGCTCTGGCGTGATTCCCGCGTGCATGTTGAGGTCGCGGACGTTGAAACCTTTATTCGCGGGGTCGGCACCGAGGCTGAACGGCCCGCACGCCGAGGAGAGGTATCCGCTGCCGGCGAACTCGTTCGGCACATTCGGGATGCAGACGTAAGGCGGCAGGTTTTTGCGCGATCCGAGCTCGTGGGAGACCACGGAGCCCATCGACGGATACTGCAGCGCGGGCGACGGGCGATATCCGGTGAACATGTTATGCGTGCCGCGCTCGTGCGCCGCTTCGCCGTGCGTCATCGAGCGGACGACCGTAATTTTATCCGCGATCTTCGCGGTGTTCTGCATGTACTGCGAAAAGCGGATTCCCGGGAGCTTTGTCTCGATCGAGCTGAGCGGGCCGCGATACTCGATCGGCGCGAACGGCTTCGGGTCCCAGCTCTCTTGGTGCGCGCAGCCGCCTGGCAGATAGATGTGGATGAGCGACTCGGCCTTTGCCACGAGCGGATCGAGCATGGATGCCTGCTCCGCGGCTTGGAGCTTGAAAAGATTCCCGAGCGACAGCCCGAGGCCGCCGACGAGACCAACGTAGAGGAAGTCGCGGCGCGAGGTCTTGCGGAAATGCGCCGGGTCTTGGTGCCAGGTGACAGGTTGGATATCGCTCATGGTGATGCTGTGTTTTGGGGTTTTTTAGTCTGTGGACAATCGTATCATGCCGCAGGCGCACACACCGATTCTCCGCTCACTCAATCCCCCCGTCCACCCCACCTTAGTCGAAAATTTTCGCCAATTTGACACATTCGTTCCACCGGGGGACTCCAGCTTTTTTAAACCACGAAGCCACGGAGGGGCGATGCTTGGCGGCTGCACGGACCGCTAGTCGCAGACTCACGATCAATCTTCGTTCTTTTGCTCCCTCGTGGTGGATAGCGGTTGCGGGTTAAAAAAATGGGTTTTTGAAAAATGCGCTCGCATTCGACGGCGGTTGCGAAATTTTCGGAAGCGATGAAAAGCTCCAGTTTTCAGCTCCTCTTTGTTGTCATATTTCTTGCCCTCGGCGTGCCGTCTTGGGCGGTGCGGACGGTCGTGATCGATGCCGGACACGGCGGGCACGATCGCGGCGGCGGGCCGGGGCAGCGCATCCCAGAGAAGCCTTACACGCTCGATGTGGCGAAGCGGCTGAACAGCCTTTTGAAGGCTGCAGGCTTTCGCACGGTGATGACGCGGGACGGCGATTATTTCCTCACGCTGGGGCAGCGGTGCGCGATCGCGAACGGACAGCGGGACGCGATTTTCGTGAGCGTGCATTTCAACTCCGCGCCGCGCGAGGGGGCAAATGGGATCGAGACTTATTATTACACGCGGCAGAGCGCGAAGCTCGCGGCGGCGGTGCACGCGCAGGTGGTTCGCGCGGCGGGAACGGAGGATCGGCATGTGCGGACGCGCGGGTTTTACGTGATCCGCAATACGCGCATCCCGTCGATCATCGCGGAGTGCGGATTTCTGACGAATGGGGCGGAGGCGAAGCACATCCTGACGTCTTCGCACCGGCAGAAGCTCGCGGAGGCGATCGCGCGGGCGATCATCAAGCTCTACAAATGAGTTGAGAGCGCGGAAAGCGTTTCGGTGAGGCGGTGGCGGGCGGGAGCGAGAGCGCGGACGAAGCGGGTAAAGGGCGCGATGCGGCTCGGATGAGTGACAAGGAAGGTTAGCAGCGAGAGGATGCGGGGGCGCTGTTTTTGAAGATCAAACCAGCGTTCCATCGGCACAGGCAGAGGATCGCCAGCGGCGTCGCTGATGACCCGCACGGACAGCAGCGGGACATTTGCGGCAGCGCACTCGGCGGCGATTGCGGCGGTTTCCATGTCCACGGCGAGCGCGCTGCTTTCGCGAGAGAGGCGCGTTTTCGCGGCGATGGAATCGGCGACGACGGACTGGCTCGTGAGGCCGCCGAAATGGACGCGCGGGGTCGCGGCGAATTGCGCATGAGCGAATTCGAGCAGCGCGGGCGTGGAGAAATTCGTGGAGAAAACGAGGTCTCCGATCCGCAGTTTCGGATCGAGTCCACCAGCATATCCGGCGGTGATGAGCTGCGTGGGACTGTGCGTTTCCAACAGCTCTCTCACTCGCTCCGCAGCGCTCGTGAGGCCGACTCCAGTGTGCGCGACGAGCACTTCAATCTCGCCGATTTTCCCGACGAAATCGCGCGCTCCAACACAACGCCGATCGGGCAGCAATTTCACGAAATCCTGGCTCTCCTCCGGCAGTGCAAAAGTGAAGGCGATCATCCTGCGACCGGCTCAGTTGAACGGCTCCCGGGGTGGCGCGTCAATAAAGGGTAGTCAGTTTTGCCGCCTTTCGGTATGTTCCGCGCACTCCCCTTTTAGTCATATGAATCTCGTCCGTCCCCTGTCGTCCGCACGCGTCCTCTGGCTCGCTGCGGCTTTACTTTTCTCCAGCCCCGCACTCCGCGCGCAGCAGCCCGTGGGACGCGATGTTCTCGACACCCAGGCGGCTCAGCAGGCGCTGGAAAAGGAGGACTACCCGACCGCGATCAAGCTCTACGAGGGCATCCAGAAAAATTACCCGACCTCGCCCCTCATCCCGGAGGCGAATCTGCGACTCGGCTACATCTACTTCCTCACCGGCGAATACGACAAAGGGGTGCAGTGGCTGCAGAAAAACATCGCGGGCAGGAACGTGCCGCCGGAAATTCTTGAGCTTTCGTATTCACTCGTGCCGCAGATTCTTTCGGCGAAAGCGGCAAAACTGCCACCGGATGCGCCGGCTCGGAAAACGGCGTTTCAGGATGCGATCAAGAAGTTCGACGAGTTCATCCAGAAATTCCCCAACAGCGAGGAAGTCGAGTCGGCGAATTACGGCAAGGCACGCGCATTTTATTCGATCCAGCAATTCGAGGATGCCGCACCGCCGCTGCGCGAAAACCTCAAAAAGTACCCTCAGAGCACCTCGGTTTTCGACACGGAGTACATGCTCGCGGTGGTGCTCGGCACACAGGCGAATGTCTCGATGCAAAAGGCCACGGCAAAGGATCCGACGGCGGATGCGGCTTACGATGAGGCGGGGCGGCTGCTCGGCGACATCATCGGGAAACGCAGCGACATCGCGCTCGCAAATAGCGCACAATATCAGCTCGGTGAGATGATGGCGGCGCGCGGGAGTTTCACCGACGACGCGGAGCTGAAGGCGACGATCCTCCAGCGCGCGCTCTCTGCTTTTCGCGCAGTGCTGCCGAAAGAGCAGGTCATCACGGCGCAGCAAAACCGGCTCGCGGCGATTCAGAACGCGAAGACGAACGCGCTCAAATCCGGCGATGTCGCGCAATACAAACGGCTGGGACGCTTTCTCGAAAAAGAGCTGGAAAAAGCCGCCGTGTTGAAAGACGGGCCCGAGCGGACGATTTCGGCGAAAGTCAAGATGGGACAGATTTTCCTGACGCTGCAAAAATTCGACGAAGCGCGTGTGCTACTGAGCTACGTGCAGCCGGCGGTGGAGGACCCGGAGCTGAAAAAGCAGGTCGAGTATTTCGTCGCGCTGACCTATGCGGCGCAGAGCATCACGGACAAGGCGGTGACGGAATATGACAAATTCATGGCGGGGCATCCGAACGATCCGATCGCGGAAAATCTCGCGCTGGTTGTAGGCGTCGCTTTTCTTGCGAAGGAAGAGCCGGACAAAGCGATCCATTACTTTGACGAACAGGCGAAGAATTTTCCGAAGAGCAAATTCACCGCGGATGCTGCGATGCGGCGAGCGTTGGCCCTGAGCGCGATGGAGAAGTACGACGAGGCGCTCGAGGGGCTCAAGAAATTCCTCGCCGGCACACCGACGAAGGAGCAGGCGGCAACGGCGGAATACGGGATCGCAATCATCTATCAACAGACCGGAAAAGTGCCGGAGGCGATCAAGGCATTCAAAGATGTGCGGGAAAAATACGCGACCTCACCGGAGGCGGAGCAGGCATCGTTTTGGGTCGGGCAGATGACGCTCGGCAGCGGCGATGCAAAGACGGCGCGGGGCGAATTGAAGGCGTTCATCGAAAAATATCCGGAGAGCAGCCTGGTTCCCGGGGCGATGCTGGCGCAGGGGCAGGCAGCTTCGGCGGCGGGGGACAAAGCGGCGGCGATTGAGGCTTATCGCAGCCTCGCGAAGAAGTTTCCCGACAGCGAACCAGGGCCGATCGCGTATTTCCAGATTGCTGCGATCCATCAGAAAGAGAACGAATACGAGCCGGTAAAAGCGGTGATGAAGGAGTTCATCGAGAAGTATCCCGAGAGCGAGCGCCTGTTCGCGGCCTACGATTATATTGCTCAGATTCAGGCTTCGGAGAAGAAGCCGATGGACTCGATCGCGACGTATGAGGAGTTCATCAAGAAGCGGCCCGCGGACCCCGATGCGGCAAAGGCGCTGGTTAAGATCAGCACGCACTGGAAGAAGTACGGCGAGGAGCAGGGACCGTATCTCGCGCTGAATGAAAAGCAGCGCACCGAGTGGAAGAAAGGGATCGATAACGCGGTGAGCAGCGCCGAGGAGGTGCTCCAGAAATATCCTGAAAACACCGAGGTTTCCGCGGCGCTACAGAATCTGCTCGCGTGCCAAATCCTCATGCTGCGGGCGAAGATCAAGACGGACAAAGACGTGGAGGATTACTTCCTGAATTTCGCGAAGAAATTCGCGGATAAGCCATCGACGAAGAACAAAATCGAGTTCGCGTATGCCGGATACATTTCAGACAAGGAGGAGGCGAAGGCCTACTCGGTGATGAAGGCGGCGTACGATCCGAAACTGATCTACGCGCCAGCCGATCTCGATTTGTGGGGGACGGCGCTCATCAAAAAGAAGCAGCTCGACGAGGCGCAAAAAGTCTATGAGAAGCTCGCGGGTGACTACCCGATCCCTGCGAATGTCACACCGGACAAAGTACCGCGCGGGATTGCCGAGGCTCAGGCGATCGCACTTTTCGGCTTCGGTCAGGTGCTGCAGGAGCAGGGCAAGACGGCGGAGGCGGCGCAGAAATTTGCCGAACTCAAGACGAAGTATCCCTACTCGCCGAAGCTGATGGAAGCCGACTACGGCATCGCGGCGGGCGAGGCGCAGAAAAAGGATTACAAGAAGGCGCTCGAGCGTCTCTCGCCGATCGTGCGGAACCCAAACGCCGACACGCATCTCCGCGCGCAGGCTATGCTTTTGATCGGAAAAATCTCCGAGGAAACCGGGGAGATCGACGTGGCGATCAACAACTACATCAAGATCGGGACGATGTTCCCGGCGGAGCAGGAACTCGCTCCGGAAGGCCTCTGGCGCGGGGCACAATTGATCGAGAAAAAGATAAGCAAATGACGCGCATCCCTGCCTCCATGTTCCAGAAAATCCTGATCCTCCCTGCCTATGCGGCGATCGCCCTCGGCGTCGTTGCCTGCCAAAAGAAAGCGTCGCCGCTGCCGCCCGGCGCACTCACGCCAGAGCAGAAGGTGAAGCTCAAGGCGAACGCGGTGAAGGCGTACGAGGATCTCGTGAAAAAGTATCCCGACTCGCCGCACGCGGAGCCGGCGAAGCAGCGAATCGACGCATTGCAGGGGCCGGCGAAATAGGCCGCGCGCCGGTGGCACTCGCTTCACGAAAAGCGCGCGCTGAGCGCGTCGCGGCGCTCATCTCGATCTTCGAGCGCGTCTATCCCGACGCGCATTGCGAACTCGATTTCACGAACCCACTCGAACTGCTCGTCGCGACCATCCTGTCCGCACAATGCACGGACAAGCGCGTGAACATCGTGACGAAGGCGCTTTTCCAACGCTGCCGGACTGCGCGCGATTTTGCGGAAATCCCGGTGGAGGAAATGGAAAGGCTCGTGCAGTCGGCTGGATTTTATCGCGCGAAGACGAAGAACATCCGCGCGTGCTGCTCGGACATCGTGGCCAAGCACTGCGGGGAGGTGCCACGCACGATGGAGGCACTCACGGCGCTTGCGGGAGTCGGGAGAAAAACGGCGAACGTGGTGCTCGGGAATGCGTTTGGGATCAACGACGGAGTGGTCGTGGATACTCACGTCCAGCGGCTTTCGCTGCGGCTGGGGCTGACGAAAGAAACGACGCCGGAAAGAATCGAACTCGATCTCATTGCGCTCGTGCCGCGGGAAAAGTGGACGTTTTTTTCCCACTGGCTCATCTGGCACGGACGCCGCCGCTGCACCGCGCGAAAAGCCGACTGCGCAGGATGCGAAGTGCAGACGCTCTGCCCGAGCGCATTCAAATGCCTGCCTGCAAGGAATAGGCAGCCGGAAGCGTCCACGCATTCGATCCGCCGCTTGAAATGAAGCTCCGCAATCAATTGCTCGCGTTGTTTTGCCTTTTCGCTTTTGTGGCGTTTGGGGTTTTTTACGTACGGCTTTGGGTGGTTCAGAAGCCTTTCGGGATCATCCTTTTCCTGAGCGATGGGATGGTCGTGCGGCATCTGACTTCAGCCCGGCTTTTCGAGGGCGGGGCGGATCATCATTTGGCGCTGGAATCGTGGCCGCATGTGGCGCTGATGTCGAATCCGGCGCACGATTTTGCCGTGCCGGATGAGGCGGCGGCGGCCACGGCGATCGCGACGGGACGGCGGGTGAATCATCGAGTGATCTCGATGGCGGATGGGCGGCCGCTTTCGACGATCCTGGAGCTGGCCCGGGCACAGGGGCGTTCGGTCGGCATCGTGACGACAGGACAGCTCGCGGATGCCGCGCCAGCGGCGTTCTACGCGCATCTCGCGGACTCGCGCGACCCGGATAAAATCGCTGTGCAATTTGCGGAAATGCATCCGCTCGATGTGGCGCTCGGGGGCGGCGCGGCGGAGTTTTTGTCGGTGGAGAAAGGCGGACATCGAAAAGACGGGCGCAATCTTGTCGCCGAGATGCAGGCGAATGGGCGCGAGTTGGTGGCGACGAAAGCGGCACTGGAGGAGGTGAGCTCTTATCGCTCGAAGCCGCTGCTGGGGTTATTTGCGCCGGGCACGCTTGCGTTCAGCGATCAGGTGGAATCCGGGAGCGCACAGCCTTCATTAACAGACATGGTGCGGCGCGCAATCGAGTGTCTGCAAGGGGATCGGAATGGGTATTTGCTGATCGTGGATGCGGCGTTGCCTTCGCGCGCTACGGAGACAAATCAAGGCGAGCGGACGCTGCGGGAGACGCTTTCACTGGATCATGCGCTGGCGACGGCGGCGAAATATGCTGGGTCGAAGTCGCTAATCGTGGCGGTCGGGATTCACGCGACTGGCGGGTTCAATTTAAACGGGTATCCGCTGCGGCAGGATCATGGCGTGGCGCTGCTGGGGATCGGGCCGACAGGGCATCCATCGATCACTTGGGCGAGCGGCCCGCACGGGCCGGAGGACAAGACGGAGCCCGCGAATTTTCAGACGCCGTCGGCGATCGACACGGCGGAGGATGTCGTCGGGATCGCGCGCGGAGTGGGAGCGGAGAAGATCGGCGGCTTCATGGAAACCACGCAGGTATTTGAGATTCTACGCGGGCTTTTGTAGGCGTTGCAGTTCCCCTACCCCGGGCAGGGAAATGCCTCATCCAGCGGAAGCGCGGGCTGCGGAATTTCCGCGGGGGTTTGCTCGTCGAGCCAGAGGGCTTGGCGGCAAAATGCGAAACGGGCGTGGCCGTATCCCCGCCAACCAGCGGTGTGAGCGAGGGTATCCATTTCGCCAAAAGAAAAGGCACGCCTGGCCGAGAGACGCGCATCGTGGCGGGTCATGGGCTCAGTGAAGAGGAACTGGGTGACAGCCCAGATGCCGGCGGAATTCAAGGGGCTGCGTTCGAGGTCGGCGACGAGGACGAAACGGTGGGAGAGCTGGCGGCAGTGGCGCAGGAGGCACGCGGCGTCGTGGTCGCTGAAGTGGTGGAGCGCGAGCGAGCAGCAGACGAGGTCGTAGGTGTCGCGCTCGAAGGTGAGGGCGTCGGCTTGGATGAAGTTGATGCCAGGGTGCGCGGGGCTGAGTTTTTGCGCGATTTCGAGGGTGGCGGGGCTGGCATCGACGGCGTCGATGTGGAGCGAAATGTCGCGCGTGCGCGCCCAGTCGAGCATGAGGCGGGGCATGTCGCCGGCACCGGTGGCGAGGTCGAGGATGCGGTATTTGCGGCCGCGCTGGAGCCACGCAGAGAGGAAGCGGCGCGTGATGCGATGGCCGCCAAAGTAGCGGTTGAGGGCAACGAGATTGAGGAGGTCGCGCTCAAGCTCGGGACTGACGGGCTGCGGGCAGTCCATGAGTTCGGGCTTGTTTTCATCGAAAGCGCGTTTCATGGAGTTCGGGGATGTGTGTATCGCGCGGTCGGAGCGGCGACAACTCCGCGATGGGGCGCAGCCATTTCGTCCATCTTCGGGACGAATGAAAGGAGATCAAACGAAGGCGAGGAGCGCGAGCATCCGCCCGGTTTTGCCGAGTTCCGCGCGGTAGGAATAGTAACGCTCAAGGTGGCTCGCGGTGCAGGTGCCGGGGTCGTGGATTTGGCGGAGGCCGGCGGCGGCGCATTGGCGGCGGATGTCGGCGGCGAAGTCGATCTCATAAGCCGGCCGGCGAATGCACGGGCTAAGTTGGGCGATCATGCGGGCGGGTTCGCAGCCGAACTCCGTGCGCATTTTATCGATCGCCGCAGGGACGATGCCGAGTTCCGTGCCCTTTTTCCCGGAATGCACGAGGCCGATGGCGCGGCGCTCGGGATCGACGAGAAAAACGGCGCAGCAATCGGCGACGTAGATGCCGAGACAAAGCCCGGGCGTAGCGGTGATGAGTCCGTCCGCACCTGTCGCGGGAGCAGGCAGCGCTGCATCGGCGCGGGCGATTTCGGAGCCATGGATTTGCTCAGCGAGAACGAGCGGCATTTCGGCGATGCCGAGTACCATACGGCTCGCTAGATGCATGGCGTCGAGGCGCGCGAGGGCAGCGGCGCGATCGACTTTCACCTCAATGCCGTGGACGCGGGTGGTGAAGCCGTGGCGTAAAAATGGAACCGCCGTGAGCGCGGGGAAAACCTCGTGCGCAGGGGCCACGTTATTCGTCCCGCAGCCGCGCCTTTGTCTGGAACCCAGGCGGGCGTTTCCCCTGCTTGGCTTCTTCGGTCTTCACCTTCACCGCGAGAGGGTCGCGGAACGCATCGTCGTAGCGTGTGTCGGTAGCGGTGACGCGGTCGAATTCAGCAAGCGCGGTGTTGTAATCCGCGCGGCCCTGGAGCTCGGTCGTGCGGGCGCGCGTCAGTGAGACGCTGGCATTCAGGACATCGAGTTGCGTGCCGGCACCGGCGGAAAATCGCTCCTGTGAAAGGCGCACGGCTTCGAGCGCTTGCTCCACGCTTTTCTGCAGGCTCAGCACGGTCAGCCGCGCCCGGGTGAGATCCAGATACGCCTGCTCCACTTCGATCTCCACCTGTTGCACGGAGTCTTGATAGTTGATCCGCGCCGACTCGAGCCGGGCGTGCGCCTGCTTGGTTCTGCCGTAGGTCTCGCCGCCGTCGAAAATATTCCACGAGCCGGTTACGCCAAAGAACCAGCCATTTACGACCTCTGAGAGGTCGTCACTGAGGCGCGAGTTCCGCAGTTCGTAGCCCGCGTTGGCGTCGAGGCGCGGCTTGTATCCGGCGAGCGCGACTTTGATCTGCTGCGTCTCGATGAGGATCATCTGGCGCTGGACTTTGAGAAAAGGGCGGCGCGCTTTTGCGAGATCAATGGCGTTTGTGAGGCCGAAATTTCGCGGCGGCATGCCGAGCTCACCGACGGGCTTGAACGCGGGCTTCAAGCCGGTCGAAGCATCGACCGCGAGTGTTTTCGCGAGCTGGAGCAGCGCGAGGAGGTAATTGTTTTTAGCCTTGATGAGATCAGGCCGCGCATTGGCCAGTTCGACCTCGGCCTGCAACACGTTGAAGCGAGGCACCGTGCCGGCGTCGAAGCGGTTTTGCTGATCCTTGAACTGATTCGTGAGAAGATTCACAGACTCCTCCTGCACGGTAATGAGCGCGCGATTCAGCAGCGCGAGGACGAACTGCTGGCGGGTCTTTGAAATGACCATGTCCACAGTATCGCGCAGCTTCCAGTAGCTCGAGTCCTCGGTGAATTTTGCGATCTTCAGCGCCGCGCCAACCTGCCCGCCGGTATAGAGCGCTTGCCGTACTTGAAAAGTCACCTGCCACGATTTGTCATTTACGCTGAAGCCGCTGCCCGACTGGCCGGAAACTGTGCTGCTGCTGACGCTCGATTTCCGGCCCTCCTGCTGATTTTGCGACTGATCCTGAGTGGCGTTCTGATCGGTTTGATTGCTGGAATTTTGCGAACTCTGCGAATTTCCACTCTGGCCCTGCGAGGAATTGTTGCTGTTCCCGAAACTGCTACCGCCGCTCTCGAGCAGCGCCCGATCCTGCTGGCTGTAGTTGCCCGTCATCGTGAGATGCGGCAGCGCAGCGGCGCGGACTTCGATCACAAGCCCGCGCGTGCGTTCGATCTCCTGGAACGCCTTGAGGATTTCGGCGTTCTGCCGAAGCGCGATCTGCACGGCACGATCCAGCGTGAGGTCGCCCGAGAGCGTGCTCTGCACGGCGTGCGCCGCGCGGACTTCCTCGGCGAGGAGCGGAAGGGCAAGAACTGAGGCGAGGGAGAGAAGTGCGGCAGCGAGGAGTCGTCGAGTCATTTGGCTTGGCAGTAGGTGAAAATCTTTTCGTAAATCGTGATCCAGTTTCTCTGCTCGTCCGCATCGAGGTTGGCCATCATTTTCAGCAGATTGGAAATCATGTCCTCGCGGACTTTCGCGACGAGCGCATCGCCCGCGGCGGTGCTCTGCACGAGGATTTTTCGCCGGTCGTCTTTCGCGTGCATTCGCTTCGCGAGACCGAGCTTTTCGAGCCGATCGACGAGCCCCGTCGCGGCGGCCGTCGTGTGGCCCATTTTCTCGGAGACCTCGGTCATCGTGAGGGTCTTTTGCTGCGTGAGAAAGCCGAGCAAAAAGTATTGCGGGAAGGACACATTTCCGCGCGAAAGCTCCTTGGAAAGATTCAGCATGAAGCACCGCTGGAGCACCGTGAAAATATCCGCCAGCCGCTCGGCATCGGCTCGCATGATCGTTTCGTCGCGGGTGGAATCCATAATGTTAATGCCATTTACCTTAAATGCGTTGAAACATCCGTCAACCGCGCGATGTGACTGTCACTTGTAAATTTCGCCAACGCCTCCAACGTCCCCGGCTCGAATGATTTTATCACTTTTCGACGTTGGAGTTGCGCGACTCGGCTTCCTCCGCTAATCCCATCGGCCCTTTGCCATTCCCCCGTCGATTTTCTCCGCCCAGCGCTCTTTCATGATCCTCCACCGGCCCTGGATTGCTATGATCGTCGCGAGCTGCCTCTGCTCTCGCGCCGCGCTCGCGCAGGTCGATGGCGGCGCAAGCAGCAACGGCCCATCGAGCCCCGCAGCGGGGTCGAGCGGCACGGGCACCGGCTCCTCCGGTAGTTCGGGCACTGGCGGCTCGACGGCGCCTGAGAGTTCGGGGTTTGGTTCAACCCCGGGTGCGAGTTCGTCTTTTGGCAGTGGTAGTGGGGCGTCTTCGTCCTTTGGCACGCCCGCACCGGTCATCCCCGAGCCAATTCCGGGCGCGACAAGCGGTGGGCAGTCCACGACCGGTTCACAGTCGTCGTTGCAAGGCACGGGATTTCAGACGCCGAAAGTGCCCACCGCGGCGGCGCCATCGTTTTCACTGCCGGGCTTTTACGGAGCCTCCGCGACTTCGCTCACGGCGGGCGAAGGCCGACTGGCGCGCCCGCGCTTCCGATACAACGTCTCCATGTCGCTCGGATACGACGACAACACCCAACAGACCCCGACCAATACGCCGTCATTTCCCGCCGTTTATCAGGAAGTGATCGTCGATCCCGGCACACCACCAACCATCCAGCAGGTGCCCGTCCGAGGCCCCGCAACGACGCAAATCGGACCGGGCGGATTGATCATCACCCGGCCCGGCCAAATCATCGGCTTTACCAACCAGATCATCCCCGGCACGGCTCCGAAGACCCAGCGCGTGCTCGTCCAGCCTGCAATTCCGAAGCAGGAGCGCGACGGGAGCGTCGTGACCCGCGCAAACGGCGGCATCGACATCCAGCTCTTCAGCGCCCGCTCGCTCTTCACTTTCGACCTGAACGGCGGCGCGGATTACAACTGGAGTCGGCCCACACGGAGCAGAATCGACTACAACGGCGCGCTGGTTTTTAGCTTCCTCTACCGGCTCACTCCGCGACTGCAATTCACCACGCAATTCAACGGCGCCTATCTCACGCAGCCCGACCTCTCCCGCATCAACACGCCGCAAAACCAAACCGGCAGCGCATACATCAACACCAACGCGAAAATCGACCTCTCGTATCGCGTCTCACCGCGCTTCACCACAGTGCTGAGCCTTAGCGACAACGCGCTCTATTTTCAGGAAAAGCTCCAGCAAAACGGCGACTACAGCGAAGTCGTCGGAGGCGCGGAATTTCGATACCTCTTCAGCCCGCGCATGACTCTGCTGCTCGAGGGCCGCTACAACTCGACGACGTATGCACAAGATTCGACCCGCGACTCCACGTCCGCGTTTTTGCTCGTTGGTGCCGAGGTGCAGCTCTCGCGCGTGCTTAGCGGCTCGGTCCGTATCGGCGAGTCCATCCGTACGTTCACGGAGTCTGGAATCAGCAACTCCTCGCCGTATCTCGAGGCCAACGTCGCCTATCGCATCGGGCCGACCTCCGTGGTGAACGCGAACACGCGCTTCGGCTTCGAGGAGCCCGCGACGGCGGGCCAAACGCGGCTCGTGTATCGCTTCGGCCTCAGCTATTCGCAGGCCTTCAGCCCGCGGCTCAGCGGTTCCGTGGGGATCAATTACCTCCACGACACCGTCAGCGGCCAGAACATGCAGGACGACATCACGAGCACCTACGACGCCAACTTTCAGCTCAACTACCTCGTGACGCGGCAGTTCTCGCTCAACGCAAACTACAGCTTCACAACGCTCATCTCGGAGCAGGGATTCCGCGACTACTATCGCAACCGGTTCTTCTTCGGCGGCGCCTACACTTTTTGAACGAAAAACCCAGCCAGTCTGTCTCCGCCAAGCCCTCCACTCCACCCAGCGAAATTGCCAGTTCCGCCGTTGCGGATTAGCATCACCACGGCTACTTTCGCGCCCCTCCAAGCTTTCCTATGTCCTCCAATCCCATGAACGAGTCGAATGAAGTCAGGCTGCATTTCCTCGACTACTGGCGCATCGTCAAAGTGCGCTCCGGGCTCATCACGCTCGCCTTTCTTCTGGTCATGGTCACAGCGGGCGTCACGACCTACTTTTTGCCGCGCGAGTACTACTCGAAAGTCACTGGCGAGGTGAAACCGGACAATTCGGCACCGGTCGGAGACATCGGCGAGCGCGGCAACGTTGGGCGCTCGATCGCCGACCCGGCTTACATCACCACGCAGTTCAATATCATGCAGAAAACCGGGATTCTGTATCCCGTTATCGATCAGCTCAAACTCGCCGACGCGTGGGCGATTGAAGGTCGCAAGCTCGACGCGCAAACCACCTACCTTCGTCTGCTTGGAATGCTGGATTTGCATGAAGTCCGCAACACAGGCCTCATCGAAATCGGCGTTTACGACGTGGACAAGCAGGAGGCAGCGAATATTGCGAACACCATCGCGGTCGTCTATCGCGAGAAGCGCCTGAGCGACCTGCAGGAGAGCATCGATCGCGGCCTCGCGACGGTGCGTGAGGAGACGGACAAGCAGCGCAAGCGAGTCGAAGAGGCCTCCGCGGAAATGGCGAAAATTCGGCAGCGCGACTCGATCATCGACGCCGACCCGGAAAGCCTCAGTTCCGCGCTGAATACCGCCGATCGAAATGTGGTCGCGCTCGAGCAGCAGCTCAATGAACAGCGGCTCGTTGTCACGCGGATCAAAGGCAACCTCGAACAAATCATGAAGCTGAAGCCGGAGGAGCTCAAAGAGGTGCTCCGGACGCTGAACATCGACGACCAGAACGTCATCAAAATGGTCGCCGCGATGCAGGAGGGATTTTCCGAGGAGTCTCGCCTGCAGGCTAACGGCCTCGGCGAAAAACACCCGCGCCTTTTGGCCATCCGAGCCCAACGCGAATACTATTCCAGCGTGCTCGAGTCCTCACTGAAAAGCGTGACTGAAAATCAGGCAAGCAAGCTGGAAATAGAGGAGCGCAACCTTGCGGCGTTGCAGGCGAAATTCGACGACGCGATGCAGAATCAGATCAAAGACAAGGCGAAAACCGGCGACTACACCGAGGCCAAGAGCCGCTACCTTCTGGCGAAGAAACTGCTCGAATCCGCGCAGCAGCGCATCTCGACCGAGCTTTTCAACCGCAACAACTTCTTCGAGCCGTTCAAGATCGTGGAAAAAGCGGAACCTGCGATCTACACCAAACGGCCGAATGTTCCCGCCTACATGGGCCTCGCGGCGCTCGTTGGGCTCATCGTCGGCGTCAGCCTTGCGTTCTTCATCGAGTATCTCGACACCAGCGTGAAGACACTCGAAGACGTGGAGAAATACCTGCAAATCCCCGTGCTCGCGGTTGTGCCGAAAGACATTTCGCAACTCATCAAGACCAAAGGCGACACGCCCGACGCCGAGGCTTACCGCATCCTGCGGGCGAACGTGGAATTCAACAAACCGGACCGCAACGCGAACACCTTCACGCTCGTGAGCGGCGGCCCCGGCGAGGGAAAATCCACCACGCTCAACAACCTTGCCTACACCTGCGCCCTCGGCGGCTACAACGTCCTCGTCGTCGATGCCGACTTGCGCCGGCCGACGCAGCACAAATTTTTCGACATCGAAAATGACCACGGCCTCACCGACTACCTCACCGGCCACGCCACGCTCGACGAGATCACGCGGACGACGAAAATCGACAATCTCTCCTTCATCCCGAGCGGCAATCTGCCGGGCGACGCTGTCGGGATTCTCAACTCGCAGCGCATGGTCGATCTCATCGCGAAAGTGAAGGGCCAATACGACCTCGCGTTCTTCGACTCTCCGCCGATCCTCGGGGTGAGCGACGGCTCGGTGCTTTCGAGCGAGTGCGACATCACGATCATGGTCGTGCAGCATCGGCGCTTCCCGCGCGCCATGCTCCAGCGGGTGAAGCAGGCCGTCATCCACGCTGGCGGCACGCTCATCGGCGTCGTCCTGAACAACGTCGATAGCAAGCACGACGACGGATATTCCTACTACAACGCCTACAACGACTACTACGCGCCGAAGCGCAAGGAAGCCCCGCGCCGCGGCGGTCCCGCGTTGCGCCCCGCGCCGACGCCCGCCGGCACGACCGTGAGCCCGCGCGAAGACGGCGAAGAATACTAAAAATCATGAAGAAGTTTCTCCTCCTCACCGCGCTCCTGCTCACCGTCATCGGCTCGCAGGCGCAGGATGTCCGCCGCGCCACCGCCGCCGACCCCAGCAGAAACCAAAGCGCGTCCTTTCGCTCCGGCGAAGTCTTCGAGCTCCGCATGAGCGGGATGCCCCCGGAAGACGCGGTGCCATTCGCGCAGACGTTCACCATCGGCGGCGACGGCTTCGTGAACATCCCCTTCGCTGGGCAGGTGCGCGCCGTCGGACTCACGCAGAGCCAGCTCGAGCGGGCGATCGAGCAGCGACTCGTCGAGGCGCAGATTTTCACGCACCCCACAGCCACGATCAACGTCGCGCCGCAAGCCCGCTACGTCACCATCGGCGGGCAAGTCCGCGCTCCGCAGCGCATGGTCTGGTCGCCAGACCTCACGCTCCTCTCTGGCATCGCCGCAGCGGGCGGCCCCGCTGATTTTGCCGGGGATAAAATCAAGCTCAGCCGCAACCGGCAGGTCACCGTTTACAGCCGCAAAAGCCTGAATAAAAACCCCGCCGACGACCCCCGCCTCCTCCCCGGCGACCAAATCGACCAGTTGTAGAGCTTGAGCAGGCCTTGATCTTCCAAGGATTGCAAACGGCAGATCAGGAATCGATTCTATCACGTTCTGGCAGATTTAAGGATCGCGCCTCGCAGCCTTCCGACTGCTAACAAAATCGCCCGAAACGCCTTATACTTCAGCGCATGTCCCCCCGTCACCTGATCGCCTGGGTCGTCCTTTCCTCCACTGCCGTCGCAGCGGAGCCCGGCAAGCCGGTGAGCTACTACAAAGACATTCGGCCAATCTTTCAGGCACAGTGTCAGGGGTGTCATCAGCCGGCGAAGGCGAAGGGCGGCTACGTGATGACCGATTTCGCGAAGCTCATCGAGGGCGGGGAGAGTGCGGCGAAGGGGGAGAAGGCGATCATCCCCAAGGACCCAGACAAGAGTCTGCTGATGGAGCAGGTCACACCGGACAAGGGTGAGGCGGAGATGCCGAAGAAGAAGCCGCCGCTGCCGGAGGTCGATCTGCAGACGATCCGGCGATGGATCGTTGAGGGCGCGGTGGACGACACGCCAGCGAATGCCAAGCAGCGGTTCGACGCGGAGCATCCGCCGGCTTACACACACCCGGCGGTGGTCACTTCGCTCGATTTTTCGCCCGATGGGCAGCTCCTGGCGGTGACGGGATTTCAGGAGGTGGTGCTGCAAAAGACCGATGGCTCCGGCATCGTCGGGCGGCTCGTCGGGCTTTCGCAGAGGCTCGAGTCGGTGCGATTTTCTCCTGATGGAAAATGGCTGGCGGTGGCGGGGGGGCAGCCTGCGCGGATGGGCGAGGTGCAAATCTGGGACGTGGAGAAGAGGAAGCTTCACGTCTCGGTGCCGGTGACTTTCGACACGGTGTATGGGGTGAGTTGGTCGCCTGATAGCAAGTTCGTAGCGTTCGGCTGTTCGGATAAATCGGTGCGCGCGATCGAGGCGGCGACCGGTAATCAGGTGCTCACGCAGTCGTCGCACAGCGATTGGGTGCTCGACACGGTCTTTTCGATGAAGGGCGATCACGTCGTCTCGGTGAGCCGCGACATGAGCGTGAAGCTGACCGAATTCGCGTCGCAGCGCTTCGTGGATAATATCTCGTCGATCACGCCCGGCGCGCTCCGCGGCGGCATCCACGCGGTCGCGCGACATCCGAAGCGCGACGAGATTTTGATCGGGGGCTCGGACGGCGTACCGCAGGCGTATCGCATCTTCCGCACGACCGCGCGGAAGATCGGCGACGACGCCGCGCACATCCGGCAATTTCCCGCGATGGAGGGGCGAATCTATGGCGTCGATTACAGCCCCGATGGCTCGAAGATCGTGGCTGGGAGCAGTCTCGACGGCCACGGCACGGTGAATATTTGCACCGCCGATTACGACGACGCGCTGCCGCCGGACATCGAAAAACTGCTGACGAAAGACAACAAAGCCGTGCAGGGAAAAGAACGCGAAGCACTCGATCAATACCTCACGAAGGGCGTGAAATTGCTTCACTCCGTCGCCATCGATTCCGGCATTTACGCCGTTGCGTTCAGCGCGGATGGGGCGACCGTCGCCGCTGCTGGAGAGGATGGAAAAGTGCGCCTCATCGACGTCGCAAGCGGCGCGATTAAGCGCGAGTTCATTCCCGTCCCGATGGATGGCGTGAAAGTCACGACTGCCGAAAATTCACCTGCTGCAAAATGAAATATCCCTTTCTTCGACTCACTGCCGCGACGCTTTTGCTCTGCAGTCACGCATTCGCAAATGCCGTCACGATGGCGCCCGTCGAGGCGCCCGAGGCGCTGCCGAAAGACGCGACGATCGTCTCGCTCGAAGTCGTTCCGAGCGCGGTGAAGCTGCACGGCAAATACGAATATGCGCAGATTCTCGTGACCGCGAAGCTGGCCTCCGGCGACAGCGTCGATGTCACGCGGCTCGCGAAAATCCACGCTGCGGGAGGGCTCGTGAATGTCTCGGAGACCGGGCATGTCGAGCCGAAGCAGAATGGCCTCGGTGAGCTCAAGATCGAGGCTGGAGGCCAATCCGCGAGCATCCCGGTCGATGTCTCTGCGCTGGCAGAAACGCCGGTAGTGGATTTTATCCGGGACGTGAATCCGGTGATGACGCGACTCGGCTGCAACGCCGGGACGTGCCACGGAGCGAAGGAAGGGAAGTTCGGATTCAAGCTCTCTCTGCGCGGATACGACCCGATTTTCGACGTGCGTTCGCTGAAAGACGACCTCGCGGCGCGGAGGCTGAATGTCTCGGAGCCGGACGAGAGTCTGATGCTTTTGAAAGCGACCGCGGGCGTGCCGCATGAGGGGGGGCAGCGCACGAAGCTCGGCGACAAGTATTACGAAATTCTCCGCGCATGGATCGCGGATGGCGCGAAGCTCGACGTGAAGGCGCCGCGCGTGGCGAAAATCGAGATCTTTCCGCAAGACCCAGTCGTTCAGGAAATCGGCGCGAAGCAGCAGATGCGGGTGGTCGCAACCTTTACGAATGGCGAGACGCGCGACGTGAGCGCGGAGGCGTTTGTGGAGAGCGGCAACAGCGACGTGATGGCAACCGATGGCGGCGGGCTGATGAAGACGCTGCGGCGCGGCGAAGCGCCGGTGCTCGCACGGTACGAGGGCGCTTACGCCGCGACGACGGTGACCGTGATGGGCGATCGCACGGGCTTCGTCTGGAACTCCCCGCCCACTTTCAGCCGCATTGACGAACTCGTCGCGGCGAAGTGGGAGCGGATGCGAATCCAGCCGTCGCAGATGTGCAGCGACGAGACGTTTCTGCGCCGCGTGAATCTCGATCTCGCAGGCGTGCCGCCGACCGCGGATGCTGTGCGCGCCTTCGATGCCGACCCGCGCGACCAGCGGGTGAAGCGCGAGGAATTGATCGACAAGCTGATCGGCAGCCCGGATTTCATCGACCACTGGACGAACAAGTGGGCGGACCTTTTGCAGGTGAATTCCAAGTTCCTCGGAAAGGACGGCGCGACCGCATTTCGCGGATGGATTCGCAAGGAAATCGAAGACAACACTCCTTACGATCAATTCGTTCGGAAGATCATGACGGCGAGCGGATCGAACCGCGAAAACCCGGCGGCGTCCTACTTCAAAATCCTCCGCGAACCGGCGGAGACGATGGAAAATACGACGCACCTTTTCCTCGCGACGCGCTTCAACTGCAACAAGTGCCACGACCATCCGTTCGAGCGCTGGACGCAGGATAATTACTACCATCTCGCGGCGTTCTTCGCGCAGGTACAGCTCGATGGCGACCCGGCGAGCGGCGGGCAGAAAATCGAGGGGACCGCGGTGGAAAATGCGAAGCCACTCTACGAGATCGTGCGCGACAAAACGGACGGCGACGTGACGCACCTGCGGACGAATAAAGTCGCCGCGCCCGAGTTTCCCTTTGCTACAAAATCGGACGCGGGCAGCAAGGCGACGCGGCGCGAGCGGCTCGCCGACTGGCTCACCTCGGCGGACAACCGCTACTTTGCGATGAGCTACGTGAACCGCATCTGGGGCTACCTCCTCGGCGTCGGCATCATCGAGCCGCTCGACGACATCCGCGCCGGAAATCCCGCGACAAATCCCGAGCTGCTAAACTACCTCACGCAGGAGTTCGTCGGACACGGCTTCGACGTGCGGCACCTCGTGCGGATCATCTGCCAGTCGCGCACCTACCAGCTCGAGCTCGCGACGAACCAGTGGAACGCGGACGACAAGATCAACTACTCGCACGCCACGCCACGCCGCCTCCCGGCCGAGGTGCTCTACGACTCCGTCATGCGCGTCGTCGGCAGCGAGACGCACTTCCCCGGCGTGCCCGCCGGCACACGCGCCTCGCAACTTCCGGACGCGGCGAATGATCTACCGAGCGGCTTCCTCGCGAGCCTCGGACGGCCCGCACGAGAGAGCTCGTGCGAGTGCGAGCGCAGCGGCGAAATCCGCCTCGGCAGCGTAATGGCGATGCTCAGCGGACCGGCGGTGGCGGACGCAATCGGCGACCCGCAAAATGCGCTCGCGAAGATGGTCAGCACACAGCCCGACGACCGGCAGCTCGTGGATGAGATGTTTCTCCGCGTGCTGAACCGCCACGCGAAAGACGACGAGATCGCGAAAGTGCAGGCATCTTGGGGCGTGATCGTAGGCGACAACGCGAAGCTCGACGAAAAGCTCGCGGCGAAGGAAGCCGAGCAAGCACCGCTCATCGCGAAAGCGGAAGGCGAGCGCGTCGCGGCGAGCGATGCGGCGAAAAAAGAACTCACGCGTTACGAGGCTGAGATTGCGCCCAAACTCGCGGAAGCGGAGACGAAACGGCAGGCGGACATCTTGGCGAGCGACAAGGCGGTGAAGGATTACGAGGCCGGGGAGCTGGCAAAGGCGCAGGCGAATTTCGAGGCGACCGTGCCCGCGGTGCGGACGTTGACGGGCTGGCAGACGCTCGACCCAGTGGAGTTCAAGGCGACCGGCGGCATCACGCTGGAGAAGCTCCCGGACGGCAGCATCAAGGCCGGCGGGCCGCGGCCGGACGGCAGCGACTACACCATCAAGATCGACACCAAGCTCGCGGGCATCACCGGATTTCTGCTGGAGGTGCTGCCGAGCGCCGAGGAGGCGAATTTCGGCCCCGGGCGTTTCACCGAGGGCAACTTCGTCCTCACGGAAATTGGCTTGAAGACCACTGTCTTCGGCGGCGAAGGCAGCCCGAAGGAGGCCAAGATCGCCGACGCCATCGCTGACTACAGCCAGAAGGACTACGAGGTGAAAAAGGCGATCGACGGCAAGCGCGGCGACGGCAACAACGGTTGGGCAGTGAGCAATCAATTCGGTGTGCCACACTACGCCGCACTCTCACTCGAAAAGCCGCTGGGCAACGCCCAGAAAGGCGTGCGCCTGCGCTTCGACCTGCACCACCCGCGCAAAGGCGGCTTCACCATCGCGCGCTTTCGCATCTGGGCCACGACCTCTGCGATGCCGCTGAACATCGGCCTCCCCGCCCCCGTCGCCGAAGCCCTCAAAACCCTCCCCGCCGCGCGCACTCAGGAGCAAACCGCCGCCATCGTCGCCTACTGGCACGAGAAAGACCCCGAGTTCCTCAAGCGCCAGCTCACCCTCGCCAAACTCCAGCTCACGCCCGGCACCGACCAAGGCGTCCTAGACCGCCGCGCCGCAGTGGCCACCGCCGAGCAGCCCGTCGCTCTCGACCCCGCGCTCATCCGCCTCCGCGCCGACGCCGAACAAAGCAAAGCTCAAATCGTCAACAAACGTCTCACGGGTGCCCAAGACCTAGCCTGGGCACTCATCAACACCCCGGCTTTCCTCTTCAATCGATGAGCCGAATGGTCGGCGGCTGCCCCTCCGTGACGTCATCCACGATGGCAAAGTCACAATTTTGGTTGGAGCTTCCAAACATTCAGAAACAGGATCTTAAAGATTTGCGACGGCTCGCTGGAGGGCTTTTAAGCGTTTTTGCAGATGACGGATGTTGGTTTGAAGTCGGCGACGATGAGCCCGTCTCGATTCGTGTGCGAGACGAATGAACTCTACCGACCGAAGGCCAAGGCAGAGGGCTGCGCGCGGGATCGGGGATTCCGGCTACAACACTTTCTTCAATGTCCCGTTCGCTTCGCAGTTTCACCGGCCTACTCGCCAAGGGCGATGCAGACGAGATCGCCGGCGTTGTTTTTCGCGAAGAGGCGGCCGCCGGAATAGGTGGGCTGGACCCAGCAGCGACCACCTAGGATTTGGGCGCGGACGACTGGCTTGAAGCCTGTGGGAGATGCGGGGGCGATGAGGAGTTCGCCTTTTTCGCTGAGGACGATGAGGCGGCCATCGACGAGGATGAGGCTGCCGCCGCTGACGGTGGTGTCGGTGAAGGCGATGGAGCCGGTGGCGGCGTCCAGGCAGACAAGGGGAGCTTTGGGTTCGGCCTGGCCGTCGATGCCGTAGATGTGGCCACCGGTTTCGATGGGGGTATTGATGTGGGCGTGGAGGTTTTTGTTTTTCCAGAGCGGGGTGGCGTGTCCGCCTTTGATCTGGAGCATGGCGCAGCCGGTGCCGTAGCCGCTGCTAAGGAAGACGCGGTCGCCGAGGATGAGGGGGGTGGCGGCGTTGACGCCGTAGTCGGTTTTCCAGGGGAAGCGCCAGAGCTCGCGGCCGTCGGCGGAGTCGAGGCCGAGGAGGGCGTTGCTTTTGAAGACGACGGCGGTCTTTTTGCCATCGATGGTGGCTGGGACGATGGAGGCGTAACCGGCGTCGTCGGAGCCGCTTTTCCAAACGGTTTTGCCGGTGAGTTTGTCGAGAGCGACGGTGGAGGAGCCGTCGCCGCCGACATCGAGGAGGAGGAGAGTGCCGGCGATGGTGGGAGAGCCGGCGTAGCCCCACTGGGGGCGGCGTCCGCCGAGGTCTTTTTGGTGATGTTGGTACCAGCGAGGCTTTCCAGTGGCCGCGTCGAGGCAGAAAAGGTCGCCTTGGTGGCTGACGGTGTAAACGCGGTCGCCATCGAGTGTGGGGGTGGCTGCGGTGCCACCCTCGAACATGCGTTTGTCGAGCGCGAGGGGGTATTGGTGGCGCCAGATTTGTTTGCCGGTTTTTGCGTCGAAGCAGAAGACGGAGTCTTTGCCGCCGGCATTTCCCATGGAGAATACGCGGTCGCCGGCGACGGTGATCCCAGAGGTGCCGATGCCGAGGGAGGCTTTCCACGCTATGCGCGGGTTTTCTGGGAGGGTCGCGGGGAGTTTTTCTGTGGAGGCTCCCCGCATTAAGGGGCCGCGGTAGTGGAGCCAGTCGGCGGCTGCATTTTCTCGAAGGCCGGCGAGGAGGAGCGCGGCGAGGGCTCCGCGAATGAGGAAGGGCATGGCGGAGTGTTTCATGCGCAACCGGTAAAAGGGGGCGCGAGGGGTGTCAACCGGCGCGGGAGGCTCAGGGAACGCTGGGACAAGGACGACCGGCAGACAGGCGCGCTATTTAATGAAGCGGATTGTAAGCGGATATCGGAAGGCGACGCCTTCGTTGGATTTCACGGCTGCGACGATCATGCAGAGGACATGGTAAAATGGCAGCGCCCAAAGGAGCGGGACGCCAATGACCAATCCGATGATGGTGATGCAAAAGAGGACAGCGATGATAGCGACTATGAAGAGGGTGATCTGGTAGTTGAGGGCTTCCTTGGCCTGGTCATCGACGAAGGGATTGCCGTCGCGCTTGAGGAGCCAGACGAGGAGTGGACCGAGGACGAAGCCGATGAGGGTGACGTATCCGGTAAATGCGCTGAGGTGGGCGAGGGTGGCCCAGAGGCGCTGGTCTTTGTCGGGTGCGGTGACGGCTGGGAGTTCCATGGCGGGGGATTATCTGTACGCTTGGCGCGGCGGAAGCAATGCGGAATGTGCGAAATGCGCGGGCTACTTCGCGCGGCCGTTGCGGCGGAGGAAGGTGGGCACGTCGAGATCCTGGCCATCGACGATGGTGGGTTCGCTTTTCTCAAAGCGACCCCGGGTGACTGGCTCAAATTGCATTTGCTCCTGTTTGCCTCCGCGCTTGGCGACAGGCTCGACGACGGGCGGACGGGCGGCAGCGGGCACACGCACTGGAGCGCGCGCCGCTGGCACGGCGACGACATCTTCATCGGACTCGACAAAGGAGATGTGCGGCTCGGGTACGGCCTGGGAATCAAGGTCTGGAGCGGGTTCGCGGGCGGGTGGCGCGATGCGCGGGGCGTCGATGCCAGGGTCGGCTTCGACGGAGCTGAGGATGGTGACGACAAGGCGATTGCCGAGCCTCGGGTCGATGGCCATGCCAAAGAGGATTCGGGTGTGGTCGGCGATGTGGCGGTTAAGCTCGTCCATGAGGATCTGGACTTCGTTGAGGGTGAGGTTGGAGCCGCCGGCGATATTCACGAGGACGCTGTCGGCCTCGGAGAGCATGCGGCCTCGGTCCATGAGGGGGCTTTTGAGGGCGCGCTCGAGTGCGAGATGGGCGCGGTTGTCGCCGTCGGCGTCGCCGCTGCCAAAGACGCAGCGCGGGTTCTGCCGGCGGAGGACCGTCGCGAGTTCGTCGAGTCCGGCGTGGATGAGACCGCGGCGGCGGATGAGTGCGGAAATGGCGCGGACGCTCTGGCTGAGGGTCTGGTCGGCGACGCCGAATGCGTCCTGCACGGCGGCGGTGGGGGAGACGGCATCGGCCATTTTGTCGTTGTCAAAACAGACGACGACATCGGCGTAGCGATGAAGGGTGGCGAGGGCGTCCTGCGCCTGCGCCATGCGCCTTTTTCCCTCGAAGGAAAACGGCATGGTGGCGAAGAGGACGACGAGTGCGCCGAGGTCACGCGCGTAGGAGGCGATGAGTGGCGCTGCGCCGGAGCCGGTGCCGCCGCCGAGTCCGGTGCAGATGAGTACGACGTCTGCGCCATCGAGCGCCGCGCGGAGGTCGCCTGCGACTTCCTCGGCGGCTTCGTAGCCGAGTTCAGGGTCGCCGCCTGCGCCGAGGCCGCGCGTGGTTTTCGGGCCGAGCTGCACTTTTGCCGGAGCGACGGAGCCGGTGAGGGACTGGAGGTCGGTATTGATGGCGATGAGTTCGGCACCGTCCGCTCCGTCGAGCTGGATGCGGTCGAGGACGTTGGTGCCCGCGCCCCCGAGGCCGAGGATTTGGACGCGTGGCTCGCGGGCCACGGCGTGGGAAGTGCGAGGAAATTCGATCATGGCCGGAAGGTAAAAAAGAGAACGACGGTGATGACGAGGAGGGCCGGGATGAGCAGCCAGATGCCGAAGAAGGGAATCTTGCGAGCCATGCGCGAGAGCCAGCCGCGGGGCTTTTCTCCCTGCATGGCTTGCGCATATTTGATGAGGCCGATGGCGGTGGAGAACTGGGGATTCTCGAAGGCGGAGGTGACGCCGCTGACGGTATGGGCGTGGGTGAGGTGGACGGGAAGGCCGAAGATTTCCTCGGCGAGCTTATCGACTCCGTCGAGCATGGAGCAGCCGCCGGTGAGGAGGACGCCGGCGCCGAGGAAGTCGAGGTAGTTTGAGTCGTCGAACTCGCGCCGCAGGAGCTCGAGTGTTTCGCGGACGCGGCAGTGGATGATGGTGTTCAACATCTCGCGCTCGATTTCGCGCCCCGCAAATCCGGTCTCATCCTTGAGCACCACGGTTTCTCCGGGCAGGGAATCGCCGAGGGTGACACCGCCCTCTTCGATTTTCAACCGCTCGGCCCGCGCCATGGGGATGCGCAGGCCGAGTGAGATGTCATTCGTAATGTGGTCGCCTCCGACCGCGATGCAGCCGCTCTGCTTGATCCCGCCATCGACGTAGGCCGCGTATCCAGTGGTACCGCCGCCCATATCGATGACAAGGGCGCCGAGATTTTTCTGGTTGAGATCGAGGACGACGAGTGCGGAAGCGATCGCGCCGAAGACGATTTCCTCGACGTCAATGTCGAGTTCCTTCACGCAGCGAATGCTGTTTTTGATTCGGTTGCCGATGCCGTGGACGATGTGAAAGTCGGCCTCGAGCTTGCGGCCCATCATGCCGATGGGATTGAGGACGCCGTCCTGCCCATCAACGTAATAGCGCTGAAGAAATGAGTGCAGGAAGATGTTGGAAGGCGGGATGGTGACTTCGCGCGCGGCTGCCTGCACGTCTTCGTAGTCCTCCTCGCAGATGTCTTCTCGATCGTCGGGGATGGTGACGGAGCCGCGGTTGTTGAAGCTCTCGACGTGGCCTCCCGATACGGCGAGGAAAACGCTGCGGATCATGACGTCGCTCTTTTCCTCCGCATCGGCCAGCGCCTCGCGGATGCACTTTCCCGCAGTGTCGAAATCGACGATCTCGCCTTTCCTTACACCGCGCGAGGGTGCCTGACCAACTCCGAGGATCTTCACCGTGCCATCGCGGCGCGTCTCGCCGACGACAGCGCAAATCTTCGATGTCCCGATCTCCAAGCCGACGACGATGTCTTCGCTAGCCATCAGAGCTTGAACTTCTTTTTGACCGAGTCCGCGGGCGTTCTCCGCGGCGTCGGCGTGGCTTCTTTTTTCTTTGAAGATGACGGCGTCGGTGTGCCGCTCGACGGCTTTTTCGACGGGGTCGGCGTCGCCTTGCCGGTGGATTTTTCGTGCGAAGACTCCCCCTTCGGCGGCGAGGCGATTGACGGGATTTCGCTCTCCTGCTCGCTGTCGGCAAAGGTGACGGGGATGTTGCGATCGACCATCAAGTTCACGGTGCGCAATTCTCGCATTCTCATCTCGGGCCGCTCGAGAAAACGGTTGAGCGTGTCCAGCTTCCGATCGATCCCGTCGAGCCCGAAGGTGACCTGCGCGTGCGTCGTGTCGGTCACGACAAGGCAGTAGCCTTTTGACACGTCGATATTTCGCGCCTGGTATCCGGTGCTGTCGGCATTCAACCGCACGAGATCGAGCGCGGCCTGCATTTCAAAGGTCTGCATGCGCTGGCCTGCCGCGAGATTATCCACCTCGACGCCAGAGATCACCGGCAAATGCAGATACTCGGGAAGCACCGTCTTGCTCCTCATCACCACCCCGCGCGCATCGATCAAAAACGACCGCTCCGAACTCGTCGGATCTTCGTCGGCCCTCGATGTGACCCACGCAATCGGTCGCCTTTCGATGACGTTGATATCGACATGGTTCGGCAGCGTGCGTTGGATTTCCGTACGCTCGACCTGCGGCAGTTTCTCGAGCGCGTCATGCGCCGCCGTGAGGTCGATGGTGAAAATATTGCGCCCCTCGATAATGCCGCTCGCCATCACGATTTGCTCGCGCGTAAGCGCGCCGTCGGTGGTCACGCGCAGCGGAGCGAGGAAGTAATCGGGGTTCTCCCACAGAAAACGCCGGAGCCCCTCCTTCCCGCCGATGTAGATGCCCGCGACAATGGCGACGAAGCAGATGATTTTGCATGATGTGAAAAAGATCGCGCGATTTCGCTGAGCGACGGCTTTGTCACGGCGGATCGTAACTTCGAGGAGGTGCTGCTGTTTACGCTGCCGCTGGTTCGACACGCGCTGGTTGCGGGAGTTGCCGTTTTTCATGGAGAGGAGCGGGCGAGTGAAAGTTCGACGATGCGCGCGCAAAGCTCGCCGTAGCTGATTCCCGCAGCGGCGGCGGCTTCCGGCAAAAGGCTGGAGGGTGTCATGCCAGGGATCGTATTGATCTCGAGCACGAGCGGTTCGCCCGCGTCGGTGAGGAGAAAATCCACGCGCGAATAAATCTGCAAATCAAGCGCCCGATGCGCGGCGATCGCTGTCTGTTGCACGGTTTGCGTGAGTTCCGCGCTCAACGTCGCGGGGCAAAAATGATCTGCACCGGCGGCGTTCGGATTCAGAAACGGATACTTGTTTTCAAAATTGTAGAAGTCGTCACGCGCGACGATTTCGATGATCGGCAGCGCGACGTCGCCAACGATCCCGACTGTCAACTCACGCCCCGAGATGAATTCCTCGACGAGCAATTCTCTCCCGAATCGACGCGCCTCGCGCAACTTGCCATCGAGTTCGCCCGCCTCGCGGATGATGTAAACACCGACGCTCGAACCCTCGCGCGGTGCCTTGATGACGAATGGCAGCGGCAGCGTCGGCGACGCGCCATCGCGCAGAATCTCGAACTTCGCGGTCGGCACGCCCCGCGCGACGAGACGCTCTTTCGTCGCGATTTTATCGATTGCCAGCTCGCTCCCCGCCACGGCTTCGCCGGTGAACGCAACGCCGCGAGACTCAAGAATTCGCTGCAACTGGCCATCCTCGCCAAACGTCCCGTGGATCGCATTGAACGCAATTTCCGTCCCCTCCGGCACCGAGAAATCCGGCCCATCGACTACCACCGACTCGACCTCAGCGCCGAGTCCGCGCAGGGCCTCGACGACTCCTTCGCCCGACTTGAGCGACACCTTCCGCTCCGAGCCCGGCCCGCCCATCAACACCGCGATTTTTTTATTCCTGAGATCGATCATAAATTTTCGTCAGTCGTGCAGCCCGGCCTCCTCGCCGATGATTTGCACCTCAGTCTCAAGCGCAATTCCGCGTTCCCGCAGCGCCGTTTCCTTGATCCGCGAAATCAATGCCAGCACATCTCCAGCCGTCGCGCCGCCGTCATTCACGATGAAATTCCCGTGAATCTCCGACACGCGCGCCTTGCCGGAAGTCGCGCCTTTCAGACCAAGTTCATCGACCAATTTTCCCGCCGGTACCGGCCCCGGATTTTTAAAAATACATCCCGCGCTTGACTCGCGCGGCTGCGTCGTCCGCCGCTTTTGCTGCGACGCTTCGAGCAGTCGCTCGATCTCCTCCGACTCACCGGGCGCTCCCTTGAAAGTGGCCGACACCGCGTAATTCCCAACCAACGAACCGACGTGGCGATAATGCACGTCGAGCTCCCCGGGGGTCTTCGTGTGAAAAGCTCCGCGGCCATCCACAAAGCGCACGCTGACGACTTGATCGAGCGTCTCGCCGCCCATCGCCCCCGCATTCATCCGCAGGCTGCCACCGACATTTCCCGGGATGCCCTCCATCCACTCGAAGCCCGCGAGTTGCGCATCGCGCGCCGCATATGCGATCTCTTTGAGCTTCAATCCCACGCCCGCGATGATCTGTCCGTCATGGACTTCGAGGTGTCGAAATTCGCCGTGTGAAAGGTGGGCGACAACGCCGCGAATTCCGCCGTCGCGAATTAGTAAATTCGAGCCGCGGCCCATCACGAAAAGCGGCGTTCCGCGCTCCCCGCAATACCGAACGAGTCGCGCAAATCCTTCCTCAGTTTCGGGTTCCGCCCAAAACTGTGCAGGTCCGCCAACCCGCATGGTCGTGTGCTTCGCGAGCGGTTCATACAATTTCACGGCGCCAGTTCCGATCACGGTTTGTAGCTCTTCCATTACCGCCACATCGCGAGCCAGTAGTTTTGCCGTCTCGTGGATATTTCCCGCGCCGAGCGTGATGACGCAATCTCCCGGCTCGAGCATTTGTCCGATCGCAAACGCGAGCTTTTTCCGGTCCGGCTGATAAGTCGCGCGCTCGTGTCCGTCTCGCGTGATTTCATCCACGATCGTCTGCCCGGTGACTCCCGGAATCGGCACCTCGCTCGCTGCATACACATCCGTGATGACCACCGCAAACGCATCATGAAACGCGCGTCCGAACTCCTCTTTCAGCGCCTGCGTGCGGCTGTAGCGATGCGGCTGAAACATCACGAGCACGCGTTTTCTCCCCGTGCTTTTCGCCGCGGCGAGTGTCGCGCGAATCTCGGTCGGGTGATGCGCGTAGTCGTCCACGATCATCGCGCGATCACTGCGATGCTTGATTTCAAATCGCCGGCGCGCGCCGCAAAACGTCTCCAGCGCCTCCGCGATTTTTGCGAAAGGCACGCCGAGTTCCGTCGCGAGCGCGATGACGCCGAGCGCGTTGCTGACGTTGTGCCGGCCTGGGACATTGAGTGTCACAGCCCCCAGCGACTCGCCGCTGCGGAGCACGCGGAAATGCGACTGAAAATCTTTCGCGTGAAAATCGTCGAACCGGAAAAAAGCCGCGTGACTTTCACCGTACGAAATCGCGCCCGGATGCTCGGAGCAAATGCGCGTGGCGTGCGCATCGTCGGCGCAAAAAAAGACCTTTCCGCTCGTCTGGCTCAGCAGTTGCCGGAACACTTTCTCGATCGCCACAAGGTCTTCGTAATAGTCGAGGTGCTCCTCCTCGATGTTCAAAACGATCGCGTGCTCGGGATGGTAAAACGCGAGCGTGCCGTCGCTCTCATCCCCTTCTGCCACGAAATACTCGCCCTCCGCATCCCAATGCGCATTCGTGCCGAGGATCGGAATTTCCGCACCGACGTAGTGCGACGGCTTCACGCCGCCGTGCCGCAGCACATGCGCCGCCATCGCGGAAGTCGTCGTCTTGCCGTGCATTCCGGCGACCACGATTCCCCTTTTGCAGTTCATCATCGCCGTCAGCGCATCCGCGCGGCGCACCATGCTTTTGCCGAGTTGCAGCGCCGCGTCGTAATCGGGATGCCCCGCGCGAATCGCCGATGAATAGATGATGAGATCGGCGCGCCTCACCGCCTCCGGTTGCGCGGGCGTGTAAAATTCCAGCCCGAGATTTACCAGGCGCTGCACCTCGATCGTGGACACCTTATCCGAACCGCTGACGTGATGCCCGAGCGCGATGAGCAGCCCCGCGATGCCGCTCATTCCAGAGCCTGCGACACCGATGAGGTGAATTTTCAGCTCACCGCCGACGAGGATTTCCGCGAGGATTTGACCGGTATCCATTACGCGAAAAAACCCGCGGCGCGCACCGCTGGATATGACGTTTCTTTAAGCACAAAATTTCAAAACCGTATCGGCGACGCGCTCGGCTGCTTGCTTCGGCGCAAGGCTCGCGCTGCGGGCGGACATCTCGGCGAGACGCGCGGGATCGTCGAGAATCTCGTGGAGATTTTTTGCGAGAATCTCGCCCGTGATTTCGCACTCATTCAATAGCCTCGCCGCGCCCGCTGCGGCAAAGATTTTCGCGTTCAAAGTTTGGTGATCTTCGGCCGCAAACGGATACGGGATCAGTACGCTCGGCAGCCCGAAATGGGACAACTCCGTGAGACTCGCCGCGCCAGACCGCGCGATGCAGAAATCCGCTGCGCTGTAGGCCGCATCCATGCGATGCGAAAACGCCGCGACGAACGCCGGAATGCCCGCGGCTGCATAAGCCCCGCGAATCGCCTCCTCGTCCTGCCGACCGGTGAGATGGATGACCTGAATCTCCGATTTCGCCAACTCCGGCAACGCGGCCAGCAGCGCGCGATTGATCCCCTGCGCGCCCTGGCTGCCGCCCATGACGAAAAGCGTCTTTCGCCCCGCGTGAAGATCGAACTCCGCGAGCGCGGATGCTTTATCCATACGGGTCGCGAGCGAATTGCGGATCGGCGTGCCGGTTACGATGCCGCGCGCTTTTCCGAAGTGCTTGGCGCACTCCTCGAAGCCCAAAAGCACCGCGCTCACGAGCCGTCCATTGAGCCGATTCGCCTTGCCGGGAATCGCGTTCGACTCATGCACGAACGTCGGAATTTTCCGCCGCCGTCCGGCGAGAATCGGCGCAGTCGAAGTGAACCCGCCCATGCCGAGCACGGCGTTCGGCTTGAACTCATCGTAGAGCCGGCGGCACTGGTCGTAGCCGGCCTTGAACCGCCGCAAAAATCCGATGATCGCGGGCGAGAAAATCTTCGGCATCCCGACGCCTTGCACGCGCTCGATCCGAAACTCGGAGCGGCCTTGCGTCGCGAGCGAATCGATCTCTTTTTCCGAAATCAAAACCATGACCTCGTGGCCCCGCGCGAGCAGGGTCTCGCCGACTGCCAGGCCGGGGAACAAATGGCCACCGGTTCCGCCGGCAGCGATGACGAATTTCATCGCGTCAGATTCTTATGACCCGCGGTTTCACCCGAGCACTGACCCGTCTCAGGATGCTCGTCTTGTCCGCTTTTTCACTTACGCCCTGCCGATAAATATTGATGAGAATCCCGACGCAAAAGAGGCAGAACGCGAGGTTCGATCCGCCATAACTAATGAACGGTAGCGGCAACCCTTTGTTCGGCAAAAGCGCCGTGGTGACGCCGATGTTGAGCGCCGCCTGGAGTGCGATAATCACGACGATTCCGAAGCCGAGCAGCATCCCGAATCGGTCGCGCGCACGAGTTGAAATGACGGCACCGCAGAGAACGATGACCACGTAGCACGCGACGATGAGCAGCGTGCAACGGAGCCCGAGTTCCTCGCCGACCATCGGGAAAATGAAGTCGGTGTGTGCGAAGGGGAGGTAGGCCATTTTCTGGCGTCCATTGCCGAGCCCGAGTCCCTCGACGCCACCAGAGCCGAAGGCGATGAGCGCCTGATACTGCTGGAGTCCCGCGCCGTCCTTGAATTTTTCCAAATCGAGGAACGCCATCAGCCGCCCGTGCCGCTCTTTCAAGTGCGTCGCGATGAACAGCATCCCCGCGATGCCGCCAGCGAAAATCGGCGCGATGTAGAGCAGCCGCGTGCCGGCGACGAACATCACGATGAACATGGTCGTCGCGATGAGCGCGGTGCTGCCCATGTCCACCTCCGGCGCGATGAGCGCGAGCAATATGCCGACGCCCGCGATCGGAGCTACGAAGCCTTTCAGCAGACTCCGGGCGTCCGTTTCCTCCCGCGAAAACCACCACGCGAGTGCACACACAGCCGCGAACTTCGCCATCTCCGACGGCTGAAACGAGGCGACACGAAAGTTCAGCCAGCGGGCCGAGCCGTTGATACGCTGGCCGAACGGCGGGATGAAGCAAAACAAGAGCAGCAGCACCGACGCGCCAAACCAGATGTACCAAGTCCGCTGCCAGAAATGGTAATCCACATTCGCGGTGATGACGCAGACGACGAAGCCGACCGCGAGCCACGCGAACTGGCGCTTGATGAAGAAGTTCGGATTGCCGTGGCTGTCCCGCGCAAACGCGCTCGTGCTGAAGAGCATGACGCAGCCGATCACGACGAGGATCGCGACCGCAACGACGAGAAAATAGACGCTCTTCCGGTGCATCTCAGCGCCTCGAAAAGTGCGGTCCTTTTGCTCGATTCATCGCTCGCCCGATCGCTCAGTTTTTCTTCGCGGGAACTTTCAGCGTCTGCCCGATCTGGAGCTTCTTCGGGTCGTCGATGTGATTCATTTTCAAAAGCTCGTCCTGGCTGACCCCGAGTTTCCTCGCGATCAAGACCGGGTTGTCGCCTTTCACCACCACGTACGATTTCGGAGTCGATTTCGCGCTCGCGGCGACCTTCGGCGTTTCCTCGGTTTTCGCCGTTGGGGTCGGCTTCCCTTTTGGAATGTTGAGCGACTGTCCGGGGTGCATCGACGCCACCGTTTTCGCGCCGTTCAGCTCCGAGAGTTCGGCGATCTTCACGCCGAATTGCGCGGCGACTTTCGCCGGCGTGTCGCCCGTTTTTACTTTGTAAATCCGTGCGCCGGAAATTGGCGAAGTGACTGTGGATGCGGGCGGCGGGACAGCGTGCATCGGCTCCGTTGCCTCCAATTTGGCGATGGGCGCCGCGGCGACAGGCGCGGCTTTTGCGAGCAACGGCGGCGTCGGAGGCGCGGGGTCTTGCGGCCCGCGATGCGCCTTGATGCTGTTGAAGGCGTAGATGCCGCCGACCGCCACGACATGCAGAATGAGCACGACGAAGAACGCGCTTGAGAGCCGTGTCTGCGGCTCGGCGTCGTAGTCGTCCATCGCCGGCACGGCGCGGCGCGCGGCGGCGTTGGCCTGGTATTTCTTGCGGGTCTTCAGCCGAAGCAGGTTCGTGATTTTTGGGAGCTTCATGGTGCGGTTGGGTGTTGGGTCAGGACGAGGTTGCGAAATTGGTTCCCGCGGTCGGCGTAGTTTTTGAACATGTCGAACGACGACGTGCCGGGGCTGAAAAGGACGGCATCGCCGGGCTGCGCGGCATCGCGAGCGAGCTGCACGGCGGCTTCGAGCGAGCGGCCCGCGTTGGAGCACGGGACGTGGCCGCCCCACATCGCCTCGATGCGATCGGCCATCTCGCCGAGCACCACGACGGCCCGGCATTTCTCCGCCACGAGCGCCGTGAGCGAGTCGAATTCGAAGCCTTTGTCCTTGCCTCCCGCGATCAGCACGATGGGCCGCGTCTCGGAGTGCAACGCCTTTTCGACGGAGTCGAGATTCGTGCCTTTCGAGTCGTTGATCCACTCGACGCCGGCGATCGTTCCAAGCACTTCGCAGCGGTGTGGGAGCGCACGATACGCCGCGAGCGCCGGGATCATTTGCGAAAATTCGAGGCCGAGCGCGACGCCGACACCGAGCGCGGCCATCAGGTTTTCCGCGTTGTGCGAACCGCGCAGATTCGTGTCGCGCATCGCGAGCACCGCCGCACCGTGGTAAAAAATCGTGCCCTCGCGGAGATCGAAATCTCCGCCGGCGACGAACGCGCTGAACGTGATTTTTTTGGCGGCGAGTTGCGGTAGGCGGTCGCGGAAATTCACGACCGCCCAATCGTCCGCGGTTTGATTCTCGAAGACCCGAATCTTTGCGGCGTAATACTCCTCGATGCTGGCGTATCGATCGAGGTGATCGGCCGCAAATCCAAGCCAGACGGCGATCTCCGCGCGGAAACGCTCGATCCGCTCGAGCTGGAATGAGCTGACCTCGATCGTCATCACATCGAGTTCCTTGCTCTGACGCACGCGCGCTGAAAACGCCGGACCGATGTTCCCGCTCGCCACGGTTTTCACGCCGCACGAGTTGAGCATTTGCTCCACGAGCTGCGTCGTCGTGGTCTTCCCGTTTGTCCCCGTGATCGCGACGATCGGGCACTCGCACATCTCGTACGCGAGTTCGAGTTCGCCGATCATCTCGACTCGTTTGCGGAGAAAATTCTGCACGAGCGGTACCGCCGGATCGATGCCGGGGCTGAGCACCGCGAGGTCGTATCGAGTTGTGTCGTGCTCGGCGGCGAGCCCCGCCAGCACGCGGATTCCGAGACGCCCGAGCGCGTCGATTTTCTTGCGGAGTTTATTCTCCTCCGCGGTGTCGAGCACGGTCACGAGAGCGCCCTCCTCATGAAGCAAAACCGCGGCTGCCTCGCCGCTTTCACCAGCGCCGAGGACTGCCACCAACTTATTGTGGAAGCGTGCATTCAACGGAGCTTGAGAGTGGCGAGTCCGAGAAGCGCGAACATGACAGAGAGAATCCAGAACCGGACGATGACTGTGTTTTCCTTCCACCCCTTCAGCTCGAAATGGTGATGAATCGGCGACATCAGAAAGACGCGCCGACCTTCGCCGTGAATGCGCTTCGTGATTTTGAACCAAGTGCGCTGGATCAATACGGAGACAGCCTCCGCGACGAATACGCCGCCGACGACGACGAGCAACAGCTCCTGCTTGCAGCAGATCGCGACGACTCCGAAAAAGCCGCCGATGGCGAGCGAACCGGTGTCGCCCATGAAGACTTTCGCGGGGTGGCAGTTGAACCACAGGAAGCCGAACGACGCTCCGACCATCGCCATGCAAACCACCGTGAGTTCGCCCGCAAACGAGTAGTACGGAATCTGCAAATACTGCGCGAGTTTCACATTTCCCGCCGCATAGGTGAGGACGGAATATGCAGCTCCGGTCGTGATCGTGCAGCCGGCGGCGAGGCCGTCGAGGCCGTCGGTGAGGTTCACGGCATTCGATGCGCCGATGATGACGAGGCCGAAAAAGACGATCGTGAAAGCGCCGAGATTCCAGATGAGCGGCGTCTTGTAGAATGGCACGTAGATCGCCCTCGCTTGGATTTCGATCGCGGGATTCAGCAGGAAAAACGCGGTAACGACGGCCGCCACCGCCGCCTGCCCAATGAGCTTGGTGCTCTCGCTGACGCCCTTCGCGTTCTTTTTCGTGATCTTCAAATAGTCGTCCCAGAAACCGAGCAGTCCGCACGACACGATCGTGAAAAGAAGCAGCCAGACGGCCATGTTATCCGGGCGCGCCCAGATGATCGACGAGATGAAAACGCTGCCCAGCAGCAGCACGCCGCCCATTGTCGGCGTGCCAGCTTTTCCGCCGTGGAGCTCGAACAGTTTGTGCACCTCTTCTTTCGTGCGAACTGGCTGGCCCATCTTGAGGGAGATGAGTTTCCGGATGACCCAATTTCCGAATGTCAGCGACAGAAGGAAGGCGGTCAGCGCAGCCGCGACCGCGCGGAAGGTGATGTATTGGAAGACATTCAACGCGCGGAGGAAATCCGCCGCGGGAGCGATGCTCAGCTTGTAGAGGTAATACATCATGGCGTTTGCAAGCCCTCCACGATGCGCTCCATGCGAGCGGAACGGCTGCCTTTCACGAGCACGACGTCGCCGCTTTTCGCGAAGCGGCGAAGTGCTATGATGGCCTCGTCTATCGCGTCGAATTTCTCGACATGCAAAACACCGCCGAGCAAGGCGGCATCGGCGACGAGCGCCGCCTCGGGACCGACGGCGATGAGTGTGTCGATGCGGAGTTTTGCGGCGACTTCGCCGACGAGGCGATGGCTGTTTCCGCTTTCGGATCCGAGTTCGCCCATGCGTCCGAGCACGGCAATGCGGCGTCCGGCGACTGGCATTTCCGCGAGCGTTTGCAGCGCGGCGGTCATCGAGTCGGGATTGGCGTTGTAGCTGTCGTCGAGGATTTGGATTCCGCGCGCGGACTTCTGCTCGAGCCGCCCGCGCGTGAGCTCGAGCTTGCGCAAACCGGCGGCGCACTCCTCGAGCGAGAGGCCGAATGCGCGACCCGCGCCGACAGCGAGCAATGCGTTGGAAACCATGTGCCTGCCGGGCACGGGAAGCTCCGCCTCCACGCTGGGTTGGTCAGCGTGAAGACGGAACCTCGTTCCCCCGAAGTCTTGTTGGATGTCGCTGGCGCGCACGCCGCCGCTATCCGTTCCGCAAAAAATCGCGTGCGCTTTCGTCCGCGCGGCGATGCGATTGGAGAACTCGTCTTCGCCATTCAAAATCAGTGTGCCGTCCGACGGAAGCGCCTCGGCGAGCATTCCTTTTTCCTGCGCGATCGCCTCGCGGCTACCCATGTATTCGATGTGCGCGACGCCGATGTTCGTGATGATCGCGACATCCGGCGCGGCCATTTTCGCGAGCGGCGCGATCTCGCCGGGATGATTCATACCGATCTCGAAGATGCCGATCTCATCGCTCTTCTTTGCGCGCAGCATCGTGAGCGGGAGGCCGATGTGGTTGTTGAAATTGCCAGCGGTCTTCGTGACTCGGAACCGCTCAGAGAGCACGGCGGCGGTAAGGTCTTTCGTGCTGGTCTTTCCGTTACTTCCAGTGATGGCGATCACCTTCAAACCAAGGCTGCGCCTGTATTCCGCGGCGATGCTCTGCAGCGCACGGAGCGTGTCCGCGACTTTGATGACGACGAAGTCGACGGGCAAACCGGCGGGGAACTCCGCTGCAATCACGCCGAGCGCGCCGCTTTCCGCGGCCTCGGAAATGAACGTGTGGCCGTCGAAATTCTCGCCGCGCAGCGCGAGGAAAAGTTCGCCGGGCTGGAGCGCGCGCGAATTCGTGCAGATGACCTCGGCGAGCCGCGATGGGTCGCCGGAGACGAGCGTCCCCGCTGCCCACGCGGTGAGAGTTTCGATTTTTGTGGGCTCCATTTTCACCCGTTGTATTCCGTGCGCCGCACCTCGAGCGCCTGGGTCGCCACCGCCACGTCGTCGAACGGCACGGTGCTGCCCGCGATTTCCTGATAATTTTCGTGCCCCTTGCCCGCGATCAAAACGATGTCGCGCGGCTCTGCCATTTCGATCGCGCGCGTGATCGCCTCGCGCCGGTCGGCGATGATCTCGTAGCGCCCGTGTTTCATACCGGGCTTGATGTCCGCGATGATCGCCAGCGGGTCTTCGTTGCGCGGATTGTCGCTCGTGATGATTCCGAAATCGGCGTGCTCATCGACGACCGCGCCCATCCGGGGACGCTTAGTTTTATCACGGTTTCCGCCACATCCGAAAACGACGATGAGCCGCGCCGGCTGGAGTTCGCGGCATGTCTTGATGACATTCAGCAGTGCGTCATCGGTGTGCGCGTAATCGACGAAAACTTTGAACTGCCGCTGCGCCGGGACTCGCTCGAGACGGCCGGGGACGGACGGCGCATTCGCCATCGCGAGCACGGAGGAGCGGATATCCACGCCGAGAGCGTTCGCGCCGGCGATCGCGGCGAGGGAGTTATAGACGTTGAAATTTCCGATGAGCGGCAGGCGCACAAGGTAGCTGCGGCCGCCGGCATCGAGCTGGTAGCTGGTGCCGTTGAAGTCGATGCGCACATTGCTCGCACGGAAATCCGCGTGGACGCCGACGCCGTAAGTCGTGACGGGCAGTTCGTTCGCAAACCGTTTCGCGAGCTGAGCGCCGAAGCGGTCGTCGAGGTTGATGATCGCTTTCCCCTTCTTTTTCGACTGGTCGCGGAGGCCGGTGAAGAGCCGCGTCTTCGCCTCGAAATAGGCGTCCATCGTGCCGTGATAATCGAGGTGATCCTGTGTCAGGTTCGTGAAAATTGCGGCGTCGAACTCCACGCCGCGCACGCGCTCCTGAGTAAGCGCGTGAGAGGAGACTTCCATCGCGACGGTCTTGCAGCCGGCCGAGCGCATCTGCCAGAGCAGCTCGTGCAAATCGAGCGACTCCGGCGTAGTGCGCGGCGCGGGCAAAATGCGCTCGCCGAATTCATATCGCACCGTGCCGATGAGGCCGCAGCGCAGCAGCATTTGATCGCAGATGTGCTTGATCAAAAACGCAACGGTCGTCTTCCCGTTCGTGCCGGTGACGGCCGCGATTTTCAAGAACTTCGCGGGGTGCTGGTAAAACGCCGCGGCGAGGTCCGCGAGCGCGATGCGCGCGTTCGGTGCGACGATGTTCGTGGCGCGCAATTTGATCTCGCCGTGCTCGCTGACGATAGCCTCCGCTCCTTGGCTCACAGCCTGCGAGACGAAATGCGAGCCATCGACTTTCTCGCCCTTCAAAGCGACGAAAAGCGCGCCCGGCTGCACGCGGCGTGAGTCGTAGGAAATAGACGTGATTTCGCGATCAACCGGACCGTCGATCTCGGTCGTGGCCGTGGCGGAAAGCAGCGCCTCGAGTTTCATTTTGAAAGCGTTAGTCGCGAACCGAGCCTGCCTGCGTCACGATAAGTTCGTTGTCCGGTTCTTCCGGCGAAGGAGTGAGATTGAGATAGCGCGCGGCCCGCTCCGCGATGCGGGAAAACACAGGCGCGGCGACGATTCCGCCGTAGTTGTTTTCGCGCTTCACCTTTGGCTCATCGAGCATGACGAGCACGGTAAATTCCGGCGCTTCTGCGGGCATGAATCCGACAAAGGAAACGACGTGCCTGTCGGGATCGTATCCGCCGTGTGGCCCGGCTTTTTGGGCCGTCCCGGTCTTGCCCGCGACACTGAACCCCGAAACGTGCGCGAGGGCCGCGGTGCCTTTTTTGCTCACTACTTTTACCAGTCCCTCGCGCACGATATCGACGGCCTCCGTGGTCGCCACGCGGCGCACTTCAGTGCGCTTCATCGACTGCACAACATTTCCGTCCTGGTCGGTGATCGACTGCACGATTTGCGGCATTAGGAGCACGCCGCCGTTCGCGATCGCGCTCATTGCGGTGACGATTTGCAGCGGAGTCGCGGCGACCTCTTGGCCCATCGGCACGTGCGTGATCGAAATCTTTGACCAAGTGTGCGGCGGATGCACGACGCCCGGGATTTCGAACGGGAGATTGATGCCCGTACGCTCGCCGAATCCGAACTTTCGCACGGCCTCGTAAAGCCGCTGCTCGCCGAGCTGAATGCCGAGCTTTGCAGCGCCGATATTGCTCGAGTGCATGAGCAACTCTTGGATCGTGAGATCGCCGTATCCGCGGTGATCGTGCAGCGTGCTGCCGCCCCACAGAAACGCGCCATTTTCGCAAAAAATGTAGCTGTTGCGATTCACCAGCCGGAGGCTGAGCGCAGCGGCGGTCGGCACGATTTTGAAAGTCGAACCCGGCTCCACCATGTCGGTGATTGCGCGATTCAGGCGCGTCGCGATGACCATCGGATCGTCGCTCGGGTCAATTTCGTTCGGGTCGAAATTCGGGCGATTTGCCATCGCCAAAATCGCGCCGGTCCGCGGATTCATAATGACGCATGTCGCCATCTTCGGGCGGTATTGTTTGCACGCGATTTCGAGTTCGCTTTCCGCGATTTGCTGGAGCCCCATGTCCACGGTGAGCTGTACGTCGCAACCGTCGCGCGGAGCCCGCTCCTGGCCGCGATATGGGACGAGTTCGCGCCCCGTACCGGAGCGCTCGACGTATCGAAAGCCATCGCGACCGCAGAGAAATTCATCGAGGTTCTTTTCGATGCCCTCCACACCAACGTTGTCCTTGTTCATGTATCCGACGACGTGGCAGAGCATCGAGCCGTTCGGATAATTGCGGTCGGTATCAGGCTCGAAATGAACGCCGCGGAGCTTCTGCGCCGCGAGCTGATCGGCGATGTCACACGCGATGCTGTCGGCGACTTTTTTCTTGATGACGATGTAGCGCGATGGCGTTTGTTTGCCATCGGTTTTCGACACGCGCTGCGTCGCCAGCTTTTCCAAAACCTGCGTCTCCGGCATGTCGAGCGCGCTCGCGACGATGCGGGCGATCGCGGGCTGATCCTCCATCAGCGAGCCATCGGCGATCACGATCTTCATCGGCTCGTTTTGCGCGAGCGACTCGCCGTTCACGTCTCGGATCGCGCCGCGCCTCGCGTAGATCGGTTCTTTGTTGACGTGCTTCTCCGCTGCCATAGCGGCGAATTCGTCGTGCCGTGTGACTTGCAACTGCACGAGCCGCGCGGAGAAGACCGTGAAGCTGCCCGCAAGGCCGCAGCACGTCATGAATGCACGCCTCGAGGTGCCGCTCATGGCGTCGTCCTTTCGTTGGAAACCGCGCGGATTTCACTGGCTGATTTTCTCGAGCCGAGGTCGAGGCGCACAAGACGATCGTCGGTAATCGGGACGAGCTTGATGAAGCCTGAGTCGAGCCGGCGCTGGAGCGCGGCGCGGGAGGAAAGGAGCGCAATTTTCGAACGCACGACCTCGTCCTGCGTAGTGAGTTCGGCGAGCTCGCGCTCAAGTGCCTTGGTCTTCGTCCCAGTCGTGATGCTCTGGTTTTTCAGATAGACGTATCCAAGCCCGGCGAAGCCGATCACCACACAGATGAGCACCCATCCCGTGATCAGTGCGAGCGGGACGGTATTGGCGTGACGATGACGATTTGCGGCCATGGCGTTGGGGGAGTTAGAGCTTTTCGACGACCCGTAGTTTCGCGCTTCGAGACCGCGGATTGGCGCGCTGCTCGGCGTCGGAAGCAGCGACGGCCTTGCGCGTGATTTTCTTGAAAATGTGATCGGGATTCCGGCGCGGCGCGGGCCACTCTGGGCGGTCGAGAAACTCCGCCGCGCGGTGCGCGAAGAACGCTTTCACGACGCGATCTTCCAAAGAGTGAAACGTGATTGCGGCGAACCGTCCGCCGTTCGCTAGCCGGCTGGAAAATTGCGCAAGCGCAGTTTCGAGCGCTTCGATTTCACGATTCACTGCGATGCGGAGCGCTTGGAAAACGCGAGTCGCCGGATGCGTCTTGCCATGGCGAGGAACGACACTTTCCACCGCCTCCGCGAGCTGCAGCGTGCGGGTGAAAGGCGCGACCATGCGGTCACGCACGAGCCGCGCGGCAATTTTGCGCGCGGCGGGCTCCTCGCCAAATGCGCGGAAGATGCGCTCGAGTTGCTCGCCGCTCATCGTATTCACGAGGTCGGCGGCGGAGATGGGCGCGCCTGGGTCCATGCGCATGTCGAGTGGCCCGTCGTGCATGAATGAAAAGCCGCGTGCCGCAGAATCGAGCTGATGCGAGGAGACGCCGATGTCGATGAGCGCGCCGTCGATCTGCGCGATACCGAGCGAATCGAGCACGGCGGCGATGTTGGTGAAATTGGCTCGAACCCCGGTGAACTGAGCGCCGAATCTCGCGAGCCGCTTCGATGCAAATGCGATCGCGTCGGGATCCTGGTCGAACCCGATGACGCACGCGCCGGCCGCCAGCAGCGCCTCGGAATGTCCGCCGCCTCCGAGTGTGCCATCGACGATCACGCGGCCCCGCACGGGCGCGAGCCGCTCGACGGTTTCCGCGAGCAGGACGGATTCGTGATATTCGTGGCGTGCGATTTTCAAAATGGGAATGCGAGGCCGCGAAGTGACTCGCGGCAACGATTTGACTTCTGCCGTGGCCGTCATAAGCCGAGGTCAGCGAGGCACGGTGTCGCGATCGTTTCCGAGTGCATTCGCACGATCTCAAACTCCGCCACGTTCCAAATTTCGAAAGACTTCATGGCCCCCACGAGCACCACTTCGCCGGCGAGCGCGAAGCGTTTGCAAAAGTCATCTGGCACGACCAGCCGACCGGCTTTGTCGATCCAGCATTGGCGCGCTCTCGCACCGAGCGTACGCTGGATTTCGAGCAGTTGGACGCCGGAATATTTCAGGGCGGCATCGGCCTGCACCCGGTCGAGCTCTACGCGCGGCAGCGCCTTCACGCAGTCCTTGTTGCTGCTCAGCATGAGGAACAACTCCGCTTCCTCCTCGAAGCGCCAACTCGACGGGATCGTCACGCGGCTCTTGCCATCGAGGGAATGGCGAAACTCGCCCGCGAACAGCGGCCGAGCAGAGTCTGGTTGAATGAGGTTCATCGCGCGTGCGCTTTGGGAATTCGTCCCATTTCCTCCCAAAACGCGACACCTTATCCGTCGCGTTCAAAAAAAGGTCAACGATCGATTTCACTAAATTTTTCGCGTCGCGCCGCACCATCATTTTCCCGCAGTGCCGCACTGATTCTTGGGGGAAATGCGAGGACGTTTTTGAGTCCATGCGCGCCGCTTGGATTTGGGCGGTGAAAAAATGTTCGTCTCGGCGAGGGCGCCGAAATCAGCCGCGGGCGCGCGTGCGCTACCTGGCGGCGAGCGCGCTATCGGGGCGCGTTTCCATGAGGCTCGTTGCGCAGAGCTTCGCGTAGGTGCCGCTCAGCGCGATAAGCTCCTCGTGCCGTCCTCGCTCGATGATCCGCCCGCGATCCATCACTAGGATTTGATCCGCGTGCCGCACGGTCGAGAGCCGGTGCGCGATCACAAAGCTCGTGCGCTGCGCCATAAGCCGGTCGAGCGCTTGCTGAATCAGCCGCTCCGTCTGCGTGTCCACGCTCGCCGTCGCCTCGTCGAGCACGAGGATCGGTGGATCCTTCAGTAGCGCCCGCGCGATCGAAATGCGCTGCTTTTCGCCGACGCTCAATTTCACCCCGCGCTCGCCAACGATCGCCTCCAACCCGTCCGGCAGACGCTCGACAAAATCGCGCGCGTTCGCCGCCTCCAGCGCATCCCAAAGCTCCCCATCCGTCGCCTCGGGATTTCCGAGCCGCAAGTTGTCGCGAACCGTTCCGTTGAAAAGAAAACTCTCCTGCGTGACCATGCCGACCGCTGTGCGCAGCGCGCTTTTCGAGAGCGAGGAAATCGGTTTTTCATCAATCAAAATCTCGCCCGAATCGAACTCGTAAAAACGCGTGAGCAAATTCACGAGCGTCGATTTTCCAGCGCCCGTGTGGCCGACCAGCGCGATCGTCTCGCCGGGCCGCGCGTGCAGCGTGATCTGGTGCAGGACCGGCACCGCTTCGTCGTATGAAAAGCTCACTTTTTGAAAGCGCACATCGCCCGCGATCTCGACCAGCTCATCCTGCTCCGCGTGGCCGGGCTCCACTTTTTCATCCATGATCTCGAACACGCGCTCGCCCGCCGCGCGGCCTGATTGGATGAGCTGATTCAGGCTGTGGAGCTTCCCGATCGGCTCGTAGAGAAAGCCCGCGAGCAGCAGAAAACCGACGAGATCGCCGACGCTCATCGCACCGTCGAGGACGGCCTGCCCGCCGAATCCGATGACGAGCACGAGCCCGAGCGAATTGAAAAAAGTCATCGTCGGATTGTAGATTGCCCACACGCGCATCACGACGAGCGTGGCCTCGCGGAGCTGCTGGCTCACGCCGTTGAAACGCGCGTGCTCCTCGCGTTCGCGGACGTACGTTTTGATCTGCCGGATGCCCGCGAGATTGTCGTGCAGAAGCGCGTTCATCGCCGATGAAGCCTTGCGCTGCAGCCGATAGCGCCGGTGAGCGGTGAGCGTGTAGGCGAGCGCGCCGCCGATCAAAAGCGGCAGCGGCACGAGCGCCAAAAGCGCGAGCTTCGCGTTATAAAAAAACAGCAGTGTGCCGACCACGAGCGCCTGCAAAACGGCCACGACTCCCTGCTCGATTCCGTCGATTAAAACGCGCTCCACAGACGTCACATCTTCAAGCAGCCGCGTCATGATGTCGCCAGTCGCGCGGTTATCGAACCACGTCAGCGGGAGCTGTTGGATGTGCGAGTAGAGATCGCTCCGCAGGTCGAAGATCACCTTCTGCTCGAACGTATTATTCAGCACGATCCGCAGGCCGTTGAAGAGGTCGCGCAGGAAAAATGTGACGAGCGCGATGACCGCATACCTCCACAAATTCTCGCGATGCCCGGCGCGGACCTCGTCGATCACGAGCTGCGTCACTTTTGGAAAAACGGTGACCATGAGCGTCGTCACCACCGCGCAAGCCAGCGTCCCCACAGCCATCCAAGGATAGCCGCGGATGTAGGCAAAGACGCGAAGGACCGTTTTCATTTCGAGGGCGGATACCTTCGGCGCAAACCCCGCGCTGACAAGCCGCGCAAACATCAGCGCGATTTTTAGGGGGGGCTTCACCCTATTGCAGAAGGCGCAGCGCGACGCGTAAAACACGAGTGCGTTGCGGTCGCATTCAGCGAGGCCACGCATCTTTTTCACGATGCCCGACGCGAATCTTCCAAACGTCAATTTCACAAGCGAAGTCCGGTTTGCAGTCGTCATGTATGGCGGCGTGTCGCTCGCGATTTACATCAACGGCGTCACGCAGGAACTGCTCGACATGGTGCGCGCAACAGCGCCGAGCACATCGGGCGGCGCGGACGCTCTCGTCCCGGATGCGGAATTGAAAGGCGCGATGCCAGTCTATCGGCGGCTCGGGCAGTACTTGGAAAACGAGCGCAAAAAACTCGTCGCACGCTCGAAGCCGCTGGATGGAGTGCCGGAGGCTGAGATCGACGACTGGAATGCGTGGCGCTCCGCGGAGATTAAGACGCGGTTCATCGTCGATGTGATTTCCGGCACCTCTGCGGGCGGGATTAACGGCGTATTTCTCGCGAAAGCGCTTGCCAATAACCAGGGCCTCGACGGGCTGAAAAACCTGTGGATGAGCGAAGGCGACCTCGCGCGCCTGCTCAATGACAGCGGCTCGATCGCCGACCTGCGCGAGTACGGACTCCGGGTCGCCGAGCCGCGCGAATCGCTCCTGAACAACCAGCGAATGTATCGAAAACTACTCGAAGCGCTCGAGACGATGCAGCCGCCGGCAGCCGCCGAGCCCGCCGCTGCCTCCCCACTGGTCGCCGAGCTCGATCTTTTCATCACGACGACCGACATCGCCGGAATCCCCCTGCCCATCAGCCTCGCCGACGGACTCATCTTCGAGCGGCAGCATCGGAACGTCTTCCATTTTCGCTACGACGACTTCGACGCAGTGAACAAGAATCAGAGCGAAGACGACGGCGTTTCGAACGACTTCCTCAAGCCAAACGATCCCTTCCTCGCGTACGCCGCACGCTGCACTTCGTCGTTTCCATTCGCATTCGAGCCCATGCGGCTCAGCGACATCGATGCAGTCACGCGGACTTTTTGGAAAGGTCATCCGTATTTCGACGCAGCGGACCGCACCGCGGATTGGGGGCGCTTTTTCGAAAACTACCTCCGCACCTCGCTTGCCGAGATCCAGCAGCGCCTGAGCGGCAGGAAGTCGGAGCGACCGGCGAAGACTGAACTAGAAGCCTATCGGGCCAAGCTGCAAACCCAGCTCCGCGCGGATTTTCGCGATCGCGCTTTTGGCGACGGCGGCTATCTCGACAACAAGCCCTTCAGCCACGCGACCGCGATCCTCATGCGCCGCCGCGCGGATGTACCAGTCGCGCGAAAGCTGATCTACATCGAGCCCGCGCCCGAGCATCCCGAGCGGCTGCCGGAGAAAAAAGAGAAGCCCGATTTTCTCCAGAATGTGCTCGCGGCAGTGGTCGATCTTCCTCGCCAGGAGACGATACGCGAGGACCTCGAACGGCTCTTCGAGCGCAACCGCATGGTCGAGCGAATCGGTGCGCTGTCACGCGATGTGGATGACGATCTCGCAGCGACGCCGGTCGGATGGCTTCGCCTGCCGTTTCACGATTCATGGCTCGCGGACCTGATCGCGCTGCATGGGGTAAGCTACGGCGCGTATCACCGGTTGAAGCTCGAGGAAATCACCGCGCTGCTCAGCGAGAGAATCGCGCAAGCGGCATCGTTCAGCCCGGACTCACAGGAGGGCTCGGCGTTGCTCGAGGTCGTGCGTGCTTGGCGGACGCAGAATTTTGCCGCGAACCAAAACGGCGTTGGAAAACGCAGCGAAAACGCGTTTCTCGCCGATTTCGACATACGTTTTTGCCTGCGCCGACTTGCCTTCGCCGCGCGGCGTATCAACGAACTCGCGCGCCTCGACGACAATGCTTTTCGGATCATCGAAAGTGCGTTCGTCTCGATCCAGACTCGCGGCACGGGGGCGGCAGCCAATCGTGCCGAGGCGCGCGCGGAAGCCCGCCGCATCATCGCGCGACTGGAGATGGACTCTGAATGGCGCGCGGCTTTTCGCGCCGAGCTGAACGCGATCAAGAAGAATAAAGTCAGCCCGCACGTCCTCGCGAACCGACGGCGCGAAGAAGAGATGCACCGCTGCCCACAAGAAATCCAAATCGGCGACGCGACCACTAGCGTGACGCTCGGTGATCTCATCGGGAAACTCGGCATCGCGTGGGCCGACTTAGTCGCGCTCATGGATGCCGCCGCCTCCGAGCGACCTGCGCTCGCCCGCGACCTCATCGCACCACCCGAGCGGATGCTTGCCCTGCGCGAGATCGAGGAGTTCTTCCGCGCCTCATTTGGCGGTGCCGGCGGCGTAGCCGTTTCGAGCGATTCCGACACCGATTTTGCGGACGCCGCCGTGCTCGCTCGGCGGATCGTCGAACATTTCCGGAAATCGTTTCAGCTCTACGATCTCGTCACATTTCCCGTACAGTTTGGCAGCGGAGCGGGCGAGGCGAATATCGTGCAAGTCAGCCGCATCAGCCCGGAAGACGCCGTCGGTCTCATCGACGAGCGCAACGACCCTCGGCGCAAACTGGCCGGCACGACGCTCATGAATTTCGGCGCATTCCTCCAGCGCTCGTGGCGGCGAAATGACATGCTCTGGGGCCGGCTCGATGGCGCGGAAAGGCTGATCTGCGCAGTGTTTGCGCCCGAGGACGATACCGAAAAAGCGATCCGTCGCGGCCTCATCGTCGAGGCACAAAAAGCGATCCTCCGCGATGAACTTACTTCCGCCGATCATGTGTCCATCTGCAAGCTGATCGGCCAATTTGTCTCGGACGCCGGGCCTACTCGGCGCGATGCCGCGGCGCTCCGCGAATTCGTCGCGTCGGCGCTAGCGAACGATCCCGCTCTGCCGACGCGCGTCGAGGCGATCCTCCAGAGCTGCCTCGGCACGGAGGACAAGCTGTGGGATTTCTACACGAAGAGCTACGAGGTCGATCGCAGCGTCGATGCTGAGAGTGCCGTGCGGCTCATCGCGCGCTCCACCGACATCGTCGGGCGGATGCTGCAGCAGCTCGCGCACACTTATCGCGCCGATCCCGCGGGCCGCGTCGCGCAGCGCATCGCCATGCTCGGCCGCATCTTCTGGCACATCGTCGAGGTCGCGGTGCCGCGCAGCCTGCCGTCGCTATTTTTTCAGCATTGGATCGGCGTCATTTACGTCCTCGATTTCATCCTGATTTTCGGCGGCATCCTGTTCGGGCACGACGAGGTGAAAAATTTCGGCTGGTCTCTGCTCGCGGTCACCATCGGCGTAAATGTCATCGTCGCCGGGCTCACCGATTACATCACCGGACGTCTGAAATCTTTCGTCGTCCTGCGCGCCCTGCTCGCCGCCGCACTCATCGCGCTTCTCGCATGCGGCGTCACGTTCGTCGCCGCACATTTTTCCGCGATCCCGCGCGAAGACGAAAACATCATCGGCATATCGATGGCCGGGCTCTTCGCGCTCGTCCTCGGGTGGGCGGAGTGGAAACGGGGGCTGCGCCTTCTCGACGACGCACGCCCCGAGCCGGTTCGATGGCAGCCGCTCGCATTGCTTGCCGGCCTCGCCACATTTTTCGGCATCGCTCTCACCATCATCGGTCCGGGAAAAATGGCAGCAGTCGAACTCGCGGGCTCTTCCCAAGCGCTCGCCCGATGGATCGGCTGGCATCCGACATGGCAATGGCGCACCCAACTCATCGTCGATTTCCCGTTCATCCTCTTCTACGTCGCGCTGCTCTCGTCCGCTTGCGCTGCGGCGGCGCGCTTCTGGACGGCACGTGCCGCCGCCGTGAAAGCCGCGGACGAAACGGTAGCTGCAATTAAAGCCCGTGATGCCACCGGGCGCCGTTTTTCCGGCTTCGCGCGAATCACGTTTGCCATCGGAGGATTGCAGTGGCTCGCGGGCGGCTTCGATGGGGTGGAAAATTGGGCACTCCTTCACTTCCTAGACCACACGGAATCGCTGGCGGCTCCGCGGATCGCATTCCTCGCAGCGTTCCTGAAATTTTGCCTCACGGTCGTTGGCTGTCTTTGCGCAGCCATCGGCATTTGGTTCGCGCAACCGCCGCTCCCTTCTCCGGAGAATGCCCGTGCCAAGCGCGACCGTAACGCGTGGAGAATCGCCGCCGCAGTGCTCGTCGTGACGGCGATCATTTTCGCCAAATCCGCCCTCTCCGGGCTGCGCGCGCCGCCGCCAAATCAAGCGCCCATCAGCATTCCCGCATCCGTGCGTTGAGCGTCTCGGGCGAGACTTCGTTTTCCCAGCGGCTGATCGCGACGGTCGCCACACCGTTGCCGATGAGGTTCGTGAGAGCGCGGCATTCGCTCATGAAGCGGTCGATCCCGACGAGCAGCGCGAGCGATTCGATGGGCACGCTCGGCAGCACGGCGAGCGTCGCCGCGAGCGTGATGAAGCCCGCGCCCGTCACGCCGCTCGCGCCTTTCGACGAGATCATCGCGACGAGCAGAACGGTGATTTGCTGCGACAAATCGAGCGGCGTGTTCGTGGCTTGCGCGAGGAAGACGACGGCCATCGCCATGTAGATGTTCGTGCCGTCGAGATTGAAGCTGTAGCCCGTCGGGATCACGAGCCCCACGGTGGATTCGGCGCATCCGAGACGCCGCATTTTCACCAGCATCCCCGGAAGCGCGGGCTCTGAGGAGCTCGTCCCGAGCACGAGCAGCAGCTCCTCGCGGATGTAGCGCAGGAAGCGAAAAATCGAGAAACCACTCCACCGCGCGATGAGCCCGAGCACGACGACGACGAATAGCGCGGCGGTGAAATAGAACGCGAGCATGAGCATCGCGAGTTTGTTCAGCGCGCCGAGGCCGTAGCTCCCGACCGTGAATGCCATCGCGCCAAATGCGCCTATCGGCGCGGCGCGGACGACGATGCGGATGATGCCGAAGAAAATCTGCGAGACGGCTGCGAGGGCCGATAGAATGGGCTTTGCGCGCTTACCCATCGCGGAAATCGCGAACGCCGTGAGCACCGAGATGAGCAGCACTTGCAGCAAATCACCGCTCGCGAATGCGCCGAAATACGAACCGGGGATGATGTTCAAAAAGAACTCCTTCGCACCGAGCGCGTGTGCCTGCTGGACGTAGCTTTTCGAGAGCGACGCATCGAGCGCAGCGGGATTGGCATTGAAGCCCACGCCGGGTTTCCAGACGTTCACGACGACGAGGCCGAGGATGAGCGCGAGTGTCGAGACGACCTCGAAATACAGGAGCGTCTTGCCGCCGATACGTCCGAGCTTTTTCAAATCCGACATCGACGCGATGCCGTGCACGAGCGTGCAAAAAATCACCGGCGCGATGACCATCTTGATCAGCTTAATGAAACCGTCGCCAAGCGGTTTGAGCGCTTTCCCGGCGTCCGGAAAAGTGGCGCCGACCGCAATGCCGAGCAACACGCCGATGATCACTTGAACGTATAGAATCCGATACCAGCGAGAGCGCGCAGGACGGGGCGGAGGGATTGCTTCGTCGGTCATTGGAGGGGCCGGCGCGACCCTGCCGGCGCGGCAGCGCGGGGTCGAGCGCAGATCAACGCCGCGCTTGCCAGTGGACTGGCGAATGCCAATAGTCCGCACCCCTTTTTCCAAACCACAAACTACCCAATACCTCCTATGGCTCAGGCAAACGATCTCCGCAAAGGCATGGCTGTCCGCTACAATGGCAACGTCGCCATCGTCCTCGAAGTGATGCACCGCACGCCCGGCAATCTGCGCGCATTCGTGCAAGCGATCATCCGCTACATCGGCACGGGAAAATCGGCCGATGTGCGCTTTGGCTCGACGGACAAAGTCGAGACGGTGGACATCCAGCGCACTCAAGTGGAGTTCAGCTACAAGGACCATCAGGGCTACCACTTTATGGACCCGGAGACCTACGAGACCATTTCGCTCGATGACAATCTGCTCTCCGAGGCAAAGGACTATCTCGTCGAAAATCTGAAGGTCGACGTCTTGTATGTGGAAGGCAAAGCCGCGCAAGTCGAAGTCCCGGCGTCGGTGACATTGAAAGTCACGGAGTCCGCGGAAGGCGTGAAGGGCGACAGCGCGAACAACGTGATGAAAACTGCCACGCTGGAGACTGGCAAAGTGGTCAATGTCCCTTTGTTCATCAAAGAAGGTGAGTTGGTCAAAATCGACACCCGTAACGGCAACTACATGGGCCGGGCCTAGAGCCGTTGCGATGCGGCTGATCGCCACCACGACTGAGTTTCATCGTGGCTAAGAAGGCGCAACCTAAGAATCAAAAAGCCGGGCGCAAGCTGCTGCTCGGCGCGTCGCCCGCCGACCATGCCTGGGCCGTGCCAACGTGGTGGCTCAATACCCTCGTCGGCCTCTTTCTCCTGCCGGTCGCGGGAGTATTGACGCAGACACTTTTCGCGAGCTTCTCCCACGCGGCGGTGAAGCACTCATTTTGGGCCAGCGAAGAGTTCTGGTTCTTCACTCTCGGAGCCGTGCTGTGGCTGCTCGCTTTCTTCGGAAGCATTTGGGCCTGCGGCGAACCGCGCCCTTTGCGCGTCTATGTCTTTGGTCACGAACTGACCCACGCCATCTGGGTCTGGATCATGGGAGGAGAAGTCATCGAGTTCGAAGTCGCCCGGCACGGTGGCTACATCCTGACTGACAAGCACAACGTTTGGATCGCGCTAGCGCCTTACTTTTACCCGCTCTACAGCCTCGCGGTCGTCGTCATCTACGGCATCGCCAGCGTCTTCTACGACCTATCGACCTACACTCCGTGGCTCTTCGCATTCATCGGGCTGACATGGTCGTTTCACATGACCTTCACAGTCTGGATGATCCCGAAAGGCCAGAGCGACCTGACTCAACACGGCACCTTTTTCTCATTGGTCATCATCTACCTGATGAACCTTCTCCTCCTCACCGCCCTGCTCATCTTCGCCGCGCCCGAAGTCACCATCTCCTACTTTTTGAAAGACCTCCTCCACAACACCGAAGACCTATCCGCCTACCTCTGGAGCTACATCCGCCCGCTCCTGCCGTCGGTGTAATTGACTAGGGTAAAAAACTTTCGTCAGTATTCATCCGGCGGCTGGTCTTCGGCTTCTTCCGTCAGGGCTTTAGTGAGCGACTCTTGGAACATGAGGAAGCGCTTTGTCACGAAAAGGGGGTCGCGCTCTTCTTTTGTCGTGAGATGGGTGTCGAGGAATTCTTCGATGCTGAGGTCTTCGTAGTCTTCGGGGTCGATCTCCCAGAGCTTGTCGGAAAAGGCGACTTTGTGCGTGGCTTCGAAGCAGCAGAGGGCGAGCTCGAAATCGAGGTCGTCGAATTCGTCGCAGAAGAGTTCGCCGATCGTGGTGGTGGCGTCGGCCTGCACGAGGTCGTCGCTGATGAAATGGAGGATTGAGATGAAGGAGGTGACGAAATAACTCATCGGAAATCGGCGCGGTGGGCGGAAGGGCATTACTTCTTCGCTGCTGCTGCGGCGGCTTTGATGAAGTCCATGAACTCCTCGTGCTTTCCTTTCACGAGATCCGCTGGGCCGGTCATTTTGACGAAAATATCACCCGCCGCGTTTTGAATGATCGCGCCGAGGAGTGCCTGGTCGGGCAGCGTTGAAACCGGTCCGCCGGGCATCCCGCTTCGATAGGTCCCTTCCGTCGACACGACAGTCACTTTCGCTCCATCGAACTCCATGGGGACGATTTTCGCCGCGCCGTCCTTACTCTCGAATTGCGCGACCCAGCGCTTCGCATTCGCATCGACGCCGCCGCCGCCGCCGGCACCAAAATAGAAGAACGTGATGTCCGCTGATTGAGACTTGTCGGCGCTCGTGATCTTCAACTGCGCCTTCCGCATCGGCGAGTTGACCGGCACCCAATCCCACCCGTTCGGACGGGAAAACTTGATGGCGCCAACTTCAAAAGAGGTCGGATCGTCAGCATGGACTGTGGCGGTGAAAGCGAGAAGTGCGGCAGCGAAAAGGGATCGGAAGTGCATGGGTAAGAAGTAAGGCGCGCGAGGAGACGGGGCAAGCGGTTAGGGTTCGTCGTGATCGGCGAACAAGGCTGCAGTTAGGCCTTCACGCCGAGGCCGATTTTTTGGCGAAGGTATTGGATCGAGCGGGCGAGTTCGGCTTTTTGAAAATCCTGCTCGGCCAGTTTTTTGTCAGCGCCCTCGGAGGCTTTGAATGACGGAATCTCATGACCGCGTTTTGCCAGCGCTTCGAAGTGCGCGAGGGCCGCGGGGCGCTTGTCGTAGTGCTCCCAGAACTCCGGTTTTTTGTAGGGAAAATTGCGCGAGAAGCCGGAGATCGTCTCGATTTGAATCGGCACGGTCGGGCAGATTTTAGCCCAGCGGGCGACGTATTTTTCCCAGTCGATGAGGCCCTCGCCGGCGGCTGTCCATGCGACGGCTGCGCCATCGGGAGTCTCCCAGATCATGTCGTCGCGCAGGCTCGAGCAGTTGATGTAGGGCGCGAGATTTTCGAGCACGTCCATCGGGTTTTCGAGCGTCCAGGCGGCGTTGCCGGAGTCGATGTTCGCGCCGACGAAATCCTTACCCGCCGCCTCGATCAAATCCACGAGCTCCCACGAGTGCATGTCGCCCGCGTGGTTCTCGATCGAGATTTTCACGCCCGCATCTTTGGCTTTCGATTCACACGCCTTGAGCACCTTCACGGTGTCGGCCATGCGGGCGCGGATTCCGCCCGCGGTTTTTCGATCCTCCGCCGCGCCGAGGACGCAGCGAAAGACCGGCGAGCCGAGCGCCTTTGCGACGCGGATGCCGGTGGATAGAAGCTCTTCAGCCGTTCCCCAGTCTTTTTTGAAGCGCGTGGAGGTGGGGCAAATGCTCCAGCCGCCGGCGTACAGGTCGATGCCGAGTTCGTCGGCTTTTGCCTTCACTTTTTGCAGCGCGGCGTCGTCGAGCGATTCGTAGCTGTCGAGGTCGGAGATGAAGAGCGTGTCGAGTTTCAGCGAGGCCGCGTGGTCGAGGAGTTGCGCGGCTTTCCAGCCCATCGCGCGGACGGCGAAGTTATCCATGCCGAGTTTGATCGGCGCCTTGAGTTTCGGCGCGGTGGGTTCAGCGAAAAGCGGCGAGGCGCAGGCTGCGGCGGCGGTGCCGGCGAGAGTTTTGAGGAAGGTGCGGCGGGGTGTATTCATGCGGGTGAGGTGAGTGAAATTGTGAGTTTCGGACGGGGTCAATTGTTATCGAGGGAAGCGCGCACCCCTTTGAATCAGGGCAGGCGGAGATCGCAGGTGAGGAGCGTGGGGTTGAGCTTTTTGCAGGGGGCGGATTTTTTCGTTGGCGGCGCAGGATGCGCGATGGGCTCGAAGGTGCGGCTGCTGTCTAGGAGCTGGTAGGCGGTTATTTTTTTTCCGCGCGAGATCGTGACGACGAGCGGCATCTGCGGCGGCATCCCGGGATGGAGCGAGGGGTAGAGCGCGGTGCGGCGGTATCGCAGGCCGGTGCCAAATTTGCCTCCGGTAAAGGGCACCAAATCGAGGCGGCGTCCATTGACATGCAGGATGCAATTTTTCGCAAAATCCGGACTCGCGAGGAACTCGATGCGCTCGATGGAGGTATCGACGAAGCGGCTGGTGCTGCCGCCCTCGAGCGGCTGCTCGCACAGCAGCGGCCAGCCTTCGTGAGCTGCACGGATCGTGAGCGTGGCGGTGTCGTCGCGGTGCGCGAGCATCTCGGGAAAACGCCAGGCTGCGATGTCTCGGAAGATTCTCTCGGGGAGCGGAAAGCCGCCCTTTTTCAAATCGCGCAGGATGACGGCGAAGTCGGCCCACAGATGCGCGGGCAGGAAATAGCGGTCGTGCAGCGCGTCGCCGTGCTCGATGAGCGGTTCGTCGAATGGGCGCGCGAGGAGGTGTGCGGCGAGCGCGTGCCAGAGGAGCGCGATAGCCGACATCCAGTCGGCGCGCGGGAGCGACTCGACGGCGCGGAATTCGATGAGGCCGCGGCAGCCGCCGTCGAAGGCGACATTCCAGAATTTGTCGAAGCTGATTTCGCTTCGGTGCGTGTTGCCGGAGGAGTCGGTGTGAAGGTGGCGCAGCGTCTCGCTCAAGAGTCCGCGGTGATCGCCGGGCGGGAGCTGTGCGAGGAATTGGTAAGCGAGCTCGAGGTCGTAGAGGTTGCTGGCGGATTCGTCGGGGCGCGGTGCCTGCGAGGACGGGCCGACGTATTGGCCGGTGAAAATGTAGGCGAGCGAGGGGTGATGCTGCCAGTAGCGGAGGATCGAGGTGATCCAGCGCGGGTGGGTGAAGAGCGCGTTTTGCTCGATGCTGGGGCCACCGAAAAGCAGGTGATTTCCGCCGCCGGTGCCCTTTTCGTCGTTAAGAGACTTTTTGAACGAGCGCAGTCCAGCGGCTTCGGCGGCGCGTTCGAGGTCGCGCATCCAGCGGTCGTAGTCGGTCCATGTGGCGCATGGAGGGAGGTTGATTTCGAGTACGCCGGGGTCAGCAGTGATGCCGACGCGCATCCAGATCTCCGCATCGTCGGAGGGGACGTAACCGGAAAGGACGGGTAGGGCGCAGGATGCTTTTTTCGCGGCTGTGGCGAGGCGATTGACGAGGTCGATGAATGCCGGCTGGAGCAGCGGCGGGAGGAAAACGTGGAGCTGTCCATCGCGCTCCTCGAGCGTGAGCGCGCGCCGGCTGATGCCCGCTGGCACAGCCGCGAGCGGGAGCCGAAGGCCAGCGGGACCGTCCGCGCGGAGGAGGTCAAATTTTGCGCCGAGCTTCCAGTCGGCGCTCGTGAAGCGTTTGCCATTGTGGTCGAGCGGCAGCACCCAGACGGCGCGCTCGGGGTCGAGGGGGTCGCTGGCGCGCAGCCATTTCACCTTGAGTTTCAGCGCAGAGAGCAGCGCGCTTTTCATCCGTGCGAGCGCGCCCGCGGGTCGTCCTGCGGGCGGGTGCTCGATGATCGGCGTGTCGTCGCGACGCCAGAGGAGATTGATCGCCCAGCGCGGGTTCGGCTCGCCGGGGTATTGCTTGCCGGGCGAGTAAATCGCGAGGGCGTGCGGGAGCGTCTGCGCGATGAGCGCGTCGGCGAAGGCGTAAGCGTAGCGGAGCTTCGTGGGGCCGAGCGCAGTGATGCTCCACTCGCTGCCGAGCGGCTCGATGGGCACGTAGGTCGGCTCGCCGCCCAGCGTGAGCGCGACGCGGTGGAGAGAGAATGTGGACGCGATTTTCGCGACGGTGGCGGCGATGGGATCAGGCGACTTCATGGATGGAAAGCGATGCGGTCATGTCGGCGGGTACGTGCCCTTTGTGAAAGTAGCGGCCGAGGATGGGGGAGACATCGGCGGGCGTGAGGCCGACCGCGGCAGTGATGTGGTTGTGATTGCAGAGGACGCCATTCGTCGGGTCGAAGCCGACCCAGCCGGCACCCGGCAGATACGCTTCCGTCCACGCGTGCAATGCGCCCTCGGCTGTCTTTTTCTCCGCACCGAATTCGCATAAATAGCCGCTGGCGAGCCTAGCAGCGAGGCCGAGCCCACGCAGAGTCTCCGCGAGCAGGACGGCGAAATCGCGGCACGCGCCGCGCCCAAGAGCGAGTGTTTCGGCGGGCGCGCGCGGCGCGCCTTCCTCCCGGCGCTCGTATTCGAGGTGGTCGTGAATCGCGCTGTTTAACTCTACGAGCACGCCGATTGTCGGCTGCGCAGCGACGGGAGGCTTCCAAAATGGCAGCTCGATTTTTGCCGCTTCGTCGCGATATGGCGCTAGGACGTATTCCTCCTCGGGCATATACTTGAACGGCAAATCGAGCGCGTGCGAATCGAGCAGAAAGCCGAAGGCGTTGCGCGGCTCGACTTCGAGTTCGAGGCGCAGAGTCGCGGCGAGGAGTGCGGATTTTTCGGGATAAAAACAGGAAGCGATCTCGTTGTCGAAAAGGTCGCGGCGATAGCTCACGGCGGAGTCGATATTCGTCATGAAATCGGCACGGCGAACGGCGAGATGGCGGTCCGCTTTTGGAAATAGCCGGAACAAGTGGCGCGAGAAGCTGACGGGCTCCGCGTAGGCGTATTGCGTCTGATATTGGATTAACACTTTCATGGATGGATGCGTGTGCCGTTGCGCCGTTTCATGACCACTCGTACGCGCATCACCTGGCCGCCGCTGCCTTTGAATGTGCCGCGCAACGGTGTGGCGTCGGTGTAATCGCGGCCGACCGAGACGGCGACGTGGCGCTCGCCGACCCATTGGCGATTGGTCGGGTCGAGGGCCACCCAGCGCATCCCGGGGACGAGCGTCTCGATCCACGCGTGGGTCGCGACGGCGCCGGTGAGGCGCGCGCCGCTGCGTGGCGGATCGGTCTCGATGTAGCCGCAGACGTAGCGCGCAGGCAGGCCGGCGGTGCGCACGATGCTGAGCATGATGTGCGCGAAATCCTGGCAGACGCCGGTTTTCGATTTCCAGATCGCGGCGAGCGGCGTGGAGTTTTCCGTCGAACCGGACTGGTATTTGAACTCTGTGTGAATCGCCTCGTTCAATCGCTGGAGCCCCTCGCCGATCGATGCGCGGCTGCCGAGATATTTGTTCGCCCACACGAGCGCGTCGCGTCCGATCGGCACGACGCGGGTAGGCTGGAGATACTCGAAAATGTCGGGCATCGCCGAGCCTAGGATTTGCCGCGCGTCGCCGACGCGGAGATCGAGGCTCTCAGCCGGGCGCTCCGCTGGATGCGTACGGACGGTCGCCTGATTCACAATGACGAGGTGCCGGTGGCGGAATGGAAGCGAATAGAAATCGACGTGATTCCCAAAGTGATCGGTGTAGCCGGAGGCCTTCACATCCGGGTCGATCGTGAGCCGGTGATTCACGACGGTCTGCGACGGCGAATCGGGCGGACGCAGCCGCGCCTCACCATACGCCTCGGCGGCGGGATGCCCGTATTTGTAGCGTGTGGTGTGCGTGATCTCGAATTCCATCGGCGGGCGGAGTGTTCCCTACTTGCCAACGCGGGCGAAGCGAAGAACCTCGTCCGCCCCACTTTTCACCAGCTAGAAAAACATCATGTCCAGCCAGTTCGGCCACCTTTTCAAAATCAGCACTTGGGGCGAATCGCACGGCGGTGGAGTCGGCGTAGTGATCGACGGCTGTCCGCCGCGCATCCCGCTCGATGAGACGCTGATCCAGCGCGATCTCGACCGGCGGCGGCCCGGGCAGAGCGAAATCGTGACGCCGCGCGATGAGGCGGACGAGTGCCGGATTTTGAGCGGGGTCTTCGAAGGGAAGACGCTCGGAACGCCGATTTGCATCGCGGTAATGAACAAGGACGCGCGCCCGGAATCGTATCGGGAAATGGAGAGCGCGTTCCGTCCGTCACACGCGGATTACACGACAGAGGCGAAGTACGGGATTCGGAATTGGCAGGGCGGCGGGCGGGCGTCGGCGCGCGAGACGATCGGGCGCGTGGCCGCGGCGGCGGTGGCGAAAGCCGCGCTGGCGCAGGAATTTCCGCAACTCGATATCGTGGCGTATGTCAAATCGATTCACCATCTCACGGCCGCAGTCGATCCGGCGACGGTGACGCTGGAGCAAGTCGAGGCGAATATCGTGCGCTGCCCGGACCCGGCGGCAGCGGAGGAGATGACCGCGTTCATCAAGCAAATCCGAAGCGAAGGGGACAGCGTCGGCGGGACGATTGAGTGCGTGATCCGCGGCTGTCCGCCGGGGCTCGGCGAGCCGGTTTTCGACAAGCTGGAGGCTGAGCTCGCCAAGGCGATGATGAGCCTGCCGGCGACGAAAGGCTTCGAGATCGGGAGCGGATTTTCGGGGACGAAAATGAAGGGCAGCGAGCACAACGATGCCTTCGTGATGGAGGGCGCTCGGGTGCGGACGGCGAGCAACCGTTCGGGCGGAATCCAAGGCGGCATCAGCAACGGCGAGGCGATCGAGATGCGGATCGCGTTCAAGCCTACGGCGACGATTTTCCAATCGCAGCAGACGGTGACGACCGCACACGAGCCGACGGAATTGAAAGCGCGCGGGCGTCACGATCCGTGCGTGCTGCCGCGCGCGGTTCCGATGGTGGAAGCGATGGCAGCACTGGTGGTATGCGACCACTGGCTGCGGCAGCGGGCGCAGTGCGGGTGATTTTCGGAGTGCGAACCGGTCAGTCTTCCTCGCCGGGGAGCTTCATCTCGAAGACCACCATCGCATCACCTTCCTCGTCACCGGGGCGCGGGCCGAGGCTGAGGGCACGGTAGGCTTCCTCGAGAGCGCGCGGGTTGTTGCGGAGCGCGGGGAAGACGACGAGCAGGCGCTGCTTCACCCAACGTTTTGCCATGCTGCGATCGATCGGGTGCAGCGGCGGCTGCCGGCGAAACGCGCGGGCGATGCGGTTGAAAATGCCGACATTCATGGATGCCTGAGAGTAGCACTGAGGCGCGATTTTTCCCGAAGAAAAGCCGACGCCGCGCGGCTCACTACGCGCCGAATGAAGCCGCTGGCGCGGGGAGCGTGCGGTCGATTTCCGGGATGTGGTATCCGAAGCCGGGACCGCGGATCGTGCTGAGATCGAGGACACCATTGCGGCGGCGGAAGACGCCGGGATGCACGCGTGACTCGGGCTCGGAGGCGGCTGGGTAAAATTGCATCCCGTTGCTCTCGACGCCCATGATCGTGCCGGCGTGCGCGGCGAGGAGGACGTGCGGGATTTGCGCGAGCATCGGGTTTGTGAGGTCCTGCACCATGAGTGTCATGCCATGTGCGCGCGCCCAGCAGAGGCTGAGGATCGCGCCGGTGAGTGTCTTGCAAGTTTTCAGCGCTACGCCGGTCCAGCCGAGTTCGCGGCCGAGGCGCGCGAATTTCCAGTCGTGCGCGCTTTCGTCGAGGAAGAGCGGTTTGCGCGCACTGACGCTGCGGACGTCGATGCGGTGCGCCTCGAGGTCGTACGGGAATGGCTGCTCGACGTAGAGCAACATGCCGGAGATGCGCGGCTCGTCGGCGAGCAGGTGGTCGAGGATTTCGGTGACGTAGAGCGGGTCGGTCACAGTGCAGTTGAAGTCGGTCGTGAGCCAGTCCGCGCCCTCCTCGATCGCGATGCGGCCGACGCGCACGATGCGGTCGTAGTCCCACGCCGCGTCGTTTCCGCGCAGCTTGATTTTGAGGCAGCGTAGGCCATCGGCGCGAATCCAGTCGCGCAGGAGCACGGGGTATTCATCGGCGGGTTCGGCGCCGGTGAGTTCGCTCGGATCGATCGGATCAAGGCCGCCGACGAGATGCCAGACCGGCAGGCGGTCGCGGCGCTGAGTGAGAAAATCGGACGGCCATCGATTGGCGAAGCGGTCGGCGGGTTCGAGGAATGTCGCTAGGTCGGAGGCGAGAAAGTCAGGCGTGAAAGTGTCGAAGACAGGAACGCCGTGGAGCGTTCCGAATGCGTCGTAAATCGCAAGATCGAAGAGCGAGTGGCAGACGAGCGCGGCGAGATGCGGCATCGGGTCGCCGGCATGCGCGGCGTTGTGCTCGGCGAGCAGGGCGTCGAGGCGCTGGTTTTGAAAATGGTGGCCTAGCTCGAGCGGGTGGGCGGTTTCACCGAAGCTGCAAACCTCGGCAGCAAGACGCTCGCAGAAGTCGCGCATTCGCGTCTCACGGGCTTCCCAGCTCAGCTCGGATGGCCACACCCACGCCACGCTGAGCGGCGTCTCGCCCCAGCCCTCGGCACTGCGACCGATGGAGTCCTCAACTCGCACACAGACTCGCGCACAGACGACGTGGGTGAGGATTTGCGCGCCGAATTTCAGCGGCATCCGGGTCTCGACCGGGAGGTAGAAAAGTCGAGCGTCGTCGACGCGGATGTCGGTCGGGCTTGGCACTGTGGGCGAGGCGGACGCAGCTCAGGGTGCGGCGGCAACCGGGTAGCACTCCGCGTGCGTCAGCGAGCCGCTTTTTTCGCGGGCTTCGCTGCGGCTTTTTTGGTTTTCGGCTTTTTGTTTTTTCCGAAGAGGCGATGAAGATTTGCCAAGCCCACGGTCGCGATGTCGTCGCGTTTCGGCTCAATTTTTCTCCAGATCGCAGCGGCGCGAGCGATGACTTTCACGTCGGTCGTGAACGACTCGATGACGATGTCGCTGTCATAGCCGACGTCCTTGAGAGCTTTCACGATCCCCTTCCACTCAAGCGAGTCATTTCCGGGGATGCCGCGGTCGGTGCCGCAGGCGTGGAAATGGCCGAGGTATTTACCGGCTTTGCGGATCGCATCGGCCTGGTTTTTCTCCTCGATGTTCATGTGAAATGTGTCGAGGTGCAGCTTCACGTTGCTCGCGCCGATGGCCTTCACAAGTTTCAGGCCCTGATCGACGGTGTTGAGAAAATCGGTCTCGAAGCGGTTCAGCGGCTCGATGCAGAGGTCGATCCCCTTCGTCGCGGCGTAGGATGCGAGCTCTTTCAGATTGCGCACGACGGAGTCGAAGTGCTGCTTTTTCGCGATCTCCTCATGCGCGCCGGTGAGGCCGACGACGCTGTAGAGCGGGCCGATGATGCGCGGGCAACCGATCGCCGCAGCCTGATCGACGAGGCCCTTGCAGTAGATCATCGCGGTTTTTTGGTCGTCGGTGCTGCCGCGGAAATCGCGGCCCGGTCCCATCGCCGCGCAGATGCTGCCGCACTCGAGGCCGTTCTTTTCGAGCGCGGATTTCACGCGCGCCGGATCGACATGCGATGGGTCTTCAATCGGAATCTCGACGGTGTCGAAGCCCCATTCCTTGAATTTTGGGAACAGCTTCACGCTGTCGGTGGTGAAGGGCGAGGTGAAGAGGAACGTATTGATGCCGAAGCGCATGGAGTGGGCGGGAATGAGGGTTTGGATTTTCGCGAAATGCGAACGTTCATTTGCGGCACGGAAGGCGCGCGAGTCAAGACTGCGCCTGCATTTGCGAATGCCCCGAGACACACGGGCAAAAGAAAACGCCGGAGTGTTTCCACTCCGGCGTTTTGAGTTTTTTTTGGCTCGGTTCTGAATTAGAACACGAAGCGGACACCCACGCGGCTCATTGCAGCCGGACGGTCTTCCGCCCAGATGTAACGGCCTTCGGCGAAGATACCGAGGTGGTGCGTTGCGCGCCACTCGAGACCGCCGCCAGCGTGCCAACCGCCAACGGTCGTGCCGTCGGTGGTGAGGTCGCCGCCGCCGAGGATGTAAGGCGCGATGCAGAAGCTGCCGGACTCAATCGGGAGACGAGCGATGAGGCTCGTGTCGAAGTTCCATGCGCCATTGGCCTCGCCTTTGTATAGGTTGCCGGATGCTCCGATGCCGACGTACTTGCAGAAGAAGTAGTTGACACCGAGACCGCCGCCGAACCCGTCGCCGTGATCACTGCGCTCGATCGAGTTCGTATAGCTGCCGAACAAGTCGAGTTGGAGTTCCTGGGCACGGAAGCAAGGCTCCGGCTCAGGCATTTGCTTGTAGTCTTTGTGACTGACTTCGTGGCCCGCAAAAGCAGAGCCAGCGACTGCGAAACCTGCGAGCAGGCTGAGTGCAATTTTGTTCATGTATTTTTTCCTTGGTTTGTTTGGTTTGTAGCGAGCCGGGGGCTCGCATGGGCAGAGTGGTAGGAATGCGCGAATGGCTTGTAAAGCGGGAATTTCGCCAAAATGCGCAATAGACCGCACGAGAACTGCGCAGAATTATCCCGCTTTTCCCAGCCGCGTTTCCGCAAATGCCGCGTCTTCATAACCCAACGCGCTTTTCCCCCCGACATGTTCACCGTGGTGGATCCCGACCCTTTCGAGATTAAAGAAAGTAATTTTCTGCCGCCGAGCCCCTTCCGATTTTCCCATTGTCTTTCCATTTTCACCCTCTAGAGTCGCCGTCCCTTTTTGCCAAAATGCTCCCCGAGCGTCTCGAACTGAAGATTTTCGCCGGCTCCGCGCACCTTGAACTTGCGCGGCGCATCTGCGCGTTCGTGGGCGTCCCGCTCGGCGATGCCACGGTCACGTCGTTTCCCGATGGCGAGACCTACGTGAAATTCAACGAGAACATCCGCGGGCGTGATGTCTTCATCGTCCAGCCGACCTGCCCGCCGACGAATCAAAACCTGATGGAACTGCTCATCATGGTCGATGCGGCGCGGCGGGCTAGCGCGGCGCGGATCACCGCGGTCATGCCATTTTTCGGATACGCGCGGCAGGATCGGAAAGATCAGCCCCGCGTGCCAATCACCGCAAAGCTCGTGGCAAATCTCCTCACAGCCGCCGGCGTCAGCCGCGTGCTCACGATGGACCTCCACGCGCAGCAGGTTGCCGGCTTTTTCGACATCCCGGTCGATCACCTCTACGCGGCGCCTGTGCTCATCCGCTACATCCGCGAGAAAAAATTCGACAACCTGATCGTCGTCTCGCCGGATGTCGGTGGCTTGAAAATGGCGTCCGCATATTCCCAAGCGCTCGGCACTGAACTCGCGATCGTCGCCAAGCGCCGCATCAGCCCGACGGAGATCGAGGCGATGAATGTGATCGGCGAGGTGGAAGGGCGCGATGTCCTGCTCGTCGATGATCTTACCGAGACCGCCGGCACACTCACCAGCGCCGCGAAGATTCTGAAGGAACGCGGCGCAAAAAACGTCATTGCAGCCGTCTCTCACGCTGTGCTTGCCGACCTCGCGATCGAGCGCCTGCGCGACTCCGCGCTCAGCGAGCTCATCACTACAAACAGCGTCCCCGTCCGCGATGGCGAAGGTTTTCCCATCACCGAGCTGTGCATCGCCGAACTGCTTGGCGAGGGCATCAAGCGCATCCACAACGACGAATCCGTCTCATCTCTCTTCAAAATCAGCGAAACAGAACGAATCTAAATATGGCCAAACAAATCAAACTATCCGCGCAGACTCGCACCCAGATCGGGCGCACTGCAGTCAAGAAAATCAAAAGCCAAGGGCTCGTACCCGCCGTCATTTATGGCGGAAAAGATCAGCCGCAACCGCTGCAGCTCGTCGGGCGTGAAATCAACCGCGTCCTCAGCCACGCGGTCGGCGAGCACGTTCTCGTCGAGCTCGAAATTTCCGACAACAGCGCCATCACAAACCGCCTCGCGCTCATCAAGGAAGTGCAGCACGGCGCAGTCTCGCGCGAAATCCTGCACGTCGATTTCCATGCGGTGAATGCGAACGAAGTCCTGCATGCCGAAGTGCCCGTCGAGACCACCGGCGAGGCGGACGGCGTCAAGAACAACGGCGGCGTCCTCGAAATCAACCTGCACTCGCTCGAAGTCGAGTGTCTGCCGAAAGACCTACCCGAAATGATCACGATCGACGTCACGGCACTGAAGGTCGGCGACGCGATTCACGTCCAAGATCTCCAGCTCCCCGCGGGCGTCACCGTCCGGGCAAATCCCGAGCTCACCGTGGTCCACATCGCCGCTCCGAAAGTCGAAGTCGAGCCCGCCGCGGGCGAAGCCACCCCGCAGCCCGAAGTGCTCAAGGAGAAGAAGGAAGACGCCGCGCCCGAGAAGAAGTAACGCAGCGTCGCGCGGGAGCATTCGATTTATGGAAACCCGGATCGGACTGCTCCCGCTCGCTGTCGAAAATCGCGCGCCCCGCCGGCACGAATTCGCCCCGTGCAATTTCGCCTCATCGTCGGCTTGGGAAATCCCGGGCGCGAATACCGCGACACACGCCACAATGTCGGCTTCATGATCGCAGACCGCCTCGCCGCCGCCGCCCGCGCGGAGTTCAAACACGAGAAATCGTGGCAGTGCGACCTCGCGCGCACCGGCGGCGCGATGCTCTGCAAGCCGCTTACCTACATGAATCTCAGCGGGGAAGCCGTCCGCGCCGTCTGCGATTTTTATAAAATTGAGCCTGCCGCAGTGCTCGCGATTTCCGACGACATGGCGCTCCCGCTCGGCAAGCTGCGGCTCCGCTCCGGCGGCTCCGCCGGCGGGCACAATGGCCTGAAATCCATCGCCTCGCATCTCGGCACCCAGGAGTTTCCGCGGCTCCGAATTGGCATCGGCTCCTCCACGCCCGGCGAGGCGACCGGCCACGTGCTGGGGCGATTTTCCGACGACGAGAAAGCCGCGCTCGACGACAGCCTCGCCCGCGCGATTTCCGCCATCGACTGCGCGCAGAGTGAAGGCTTTGCCGCGGCTATGAATTCCTTTAACTAACCAAACCAACCAAACCGAATCCCATGAAAAACCGTTACGAAGGACTCCTCGTCCTCAATGTCAAAGGCAACGACGAAGGCGCAAAGGACATCATCGACCGCCTCGAAAAAGACTTCACGAAAGAAGGCGCGCAAGTGGAGCAAGTGCAGCGGATGGACCGCCGGCATTTCTCCTACGTCGCCGGAAAGCTCGACAGCGGCTACTTCGTGAATTTCGTCTTCAACGCCGAGCCCACCTTCATCGAGCGCTTCCAAAACAAGCTCAAGCTCGACCCGGACATCTACCGCCAGCACTATCAGAAGCTCAGCGCCAAAAAATCGCCGGCCGAAAAGTAGGCGCCCGCCACAACCCCAACAGACCCGCGCGCTATGCCGAATCTGAACAAAGTGATGCTGATGGGGAATCTCACCCGCGACCCCGAGATCAAATACACGCCGAAAGGCACAGCCATCGCGAGTTTCGGCCTCGCCGTGAATCGCAAATACTCGACCGACGGCGGAGAGAAGCGCGAAGAAGTGACCTTCATCGACCTCGACGCGTTTGGCCGTACTGCGGAGGTCATCGGCGAGTATTTCAAAAAGGGCCGCCCGATCTACGTTGAAGGTCGGCTGAAGCTTGACACATGGGACGACAAGCAGACGGGGCAAAAAAAGAGCAAGCTGCGCGTGGTGGTGGACAGCTTCGAATTTCTCGGCGGCCGTGAGGACGGCGGCGGAGGTGGGAGCAGCAACGCCGCCGGCGAACGCGAATATAGCGAAAGCCGGCAGAGCGAGAGCCGGCCTGCGGCGCGTCCGGCAAGCCGCCCGGCAGCTCCCCCGCCCCGCCCACCAGCCGACCCCGACCTCGACGCGTCGGACGACGACATCCCGTTCTAAAAGCTCCTGCTGCAACGCCAAATATCACCGGCCCGGCCACTGCTCATCCGCAGTAAGCCGGGCCGCTTTCTTTCCGCGAAAACCTATCCGCGCAAGGCATGCTGTAGCCGGGATCGCTGATCCCGATCGCTGGCCCTTCTCGGCACTCCCGCCCTACGCGATCAACGATCCGGCTACAGCCCCTCACGCAAACTGCTGAAAAATCCGGCCAGCCTCCTCCAGCGTCTCCTTGCTCCCCACATCGAACCACGTCCCCGGCACCTCCCATGTCAGCACCGGCAAGCGCGGGCAGAGCCACTGCACGAAGCGCCCGGGCTGATCCGGGTTATTCCCCGCCGCGAGATACGTCGCAAATTCGGTCACGATCGCTGCCGGGTAATAATACAACGCGATCCCAATCTGCGTGCTCTTCGGCTCCGACGGCTTCTCCTCGAAACTCGTCAGCGCCCCATCCGCTCCGACCGCGACCACACCGTATTTCTTCGCCTCCTCCAACGAGCCGACATCATAGACCCCGAGCACCGGCTGCTCCTTCTCCGCACAAAATCTCCCGAAATCCTCGAGACTCTGCGAAAATAGATTGTCACCCGCGACCACGATCAGCCCCGAATTCGCGAGCCCGGCGCGCCCGATCACGAGCTGAATATCCCCTATCGCACCGAGCTTGTCCGAGTCGCTCGTCGAGCCGTCGTTCACGATCTCAAATGTCAGCTTCGGATGCGCCGCATGATAGCCGTCCGCCCACTTTTGAAAGTCCGCCGCGAATTTGCTGTTCGTCACCACATACACTTTTTCGATCCCGTCGATCGGCGCGAGATTGTCGATCACCCACTCCATCATCGGCTTTCCCGCGACATCCAGCAGGGGCTTTGCGCGATTTTGCGTGAGCGGATAGAGGCGCGTCGCATAACCCGCCGCGAGGATCAAAATGTTCATCCAAGCGACTTACACGCCGTCGTCCCGGCATTCAAAACGAATCGCTGCGGCAACCAACAAGCCACCGCCGCAGGGTCACTGAAGAATGAAATAAACCACCCATTTCGCCGATCGCCCTCCGATCTTTGCGCTTTCCGTCTCTAGCATCCTCGCTAGTGTTCGACAGAACATGAGCACCGTTCTCACCACGCGCCAGCAGCAGGTTCTTGACTTCATCGAGCACGCGCAGGCATCCAGCGGCGTCACGCCGACCACGCGCGAGATTCAGGAGCACTTCGGTTTCGCCAGCCAGACAGCCGCGATGAACCACCTCCGCGCGCTCGAAAAAAAAGGCGTGATCCACCGCCGCGCGGGCAAGGCGCGCGCACTCTCCGTGGTGTCGAAATACAAGCGCGAAACCATCGTGGACATTCCGCTCTACGGGCAGATCGCGGCAGGCTACGCTGAGGTCACCGAGCAGGATAATGACGCCGTCATTTCGGTCGATACCACCACGCTCGGGCTCGGAAAAAAATCGCGCATGTTCGCGCTGAAAGTCCGCGGCGAGTCGATGATCGACGCACAAATCAGCGACGGCGACCTAGTCATCCTCGAATCCCGCGAGCCGAAAAACGGCGACATCGTCGCCGCTCTCATTGATGGCGAGACGACGCTGAAGCGCCTCATCATTAAAGGTGGCACGGCCTACTTGAAATCCGAAAACCCGCGTTTCCCCAACCTCACGCCGAGCGAGGAACTCATCGTCCAAGGCGTTATGGTCGCCCTCATCCGGCGATGCCGGGACTGAATGGTGAGCGCAGCGTGGTTCGCTGAATTCGCGATGCCGCAACCTCCGGTTTTTCACCGTTCGCCCCGCATCATCCATCTCGATGCCGATGCGTTTTTCGCGTCCGTTGAGCAGGCGGAGAATCCGGCGCTGCGCGGCATAGCGATGGCCGTCGGTGGGCAGACGCGCGGCATCATCGCGAGCGCGAGCTACGAGGCGCGAAAGTGCGGCGTCTATACCCCGATGCCGACTGTGCAGGCGAAGAAACGCTGCCCTCATCTCGTTCTCGTCAGCGGCGACTTCTCGAAATATCGCACCTACTCGCGGCGCATGTTCGACCTCGCCGAGGAGTTCACGCCGATCATCGAGCGCACATCCATCGACGAGGGCTACTTCGACCTCACCGGCAACTCGCAAATCACTGCGTTGGAAGCCGCGAATCAGCTCCAGCAAAGGATCTCCGGGGCACTCGGAATCACCGTCTCGCTCGGAATCGGAACGAATAAACTCATCTCTCAAATCGCTTCGAAGCTCCGAAAACCAAACGCCATCGTCGAGGTTCCTGCCGGCACCGAGCTCGACTTTCTAGCCCCGCTCGAATGCACATGGCTTCCAGGCGTGGGCAAAAAACTCGGTGAACATCTGCGAGAGAACGGACTCCATCTCATTCCGCAAATCGCAAAAGCGCCGCTCGATTTTCTCGTGCAAGTCGCGGGAAATTTCGCGCCGCAGCTTCGCCAATTTGCACTCGGCATCGACCCGCGTCCCGTCGTCTGTGAGCACGAAGACGCGAAGTCTTACGGGATGCAGGAAACTTTCGACGGCAACGTCACCGACCGCGCCTTCGTGCTCGAGACGCTCCACACGATGGCCGACGAGCTGATGAGTAAAGTTCGCCGCGACGCCAAGGCGATCCGCACTGTCGGCGTCCGCCTGCGCTACTCCGATTTCACCGACACCACACACGCAAAAACACTCGCCGAGTCATCCGATCTTGAGACCGACATTTATCCCTTGCTGCCGCAACTCCTGCGCGAAACGTGGAACCGCAACGCCAGCCTGAGACTCGCGGGACTGCGATTTACAAACATCGAAGCGCCAGCCACGCAGGCCGAATTCCAGCTCGACTCGAACGCCCGCGTCCGCACCAAACAACAAGCTGCCGCGCATCTACTCGACGAGCTGCGAGCCAAGTCGCTGCCGATCATGCGCGGCCATTCGCTCCGAAAAGAATGAGCCGCGCCGCCTCCGAATTTCAGCTCCTCACACCGCGCGTCGCCTTCTGGCAAGCGTACGATTCAGCGGTGAAGACCGACCTTTCCAGCACCGCGCTCCTCACCGCGAGCGGGCTTGTTTTCATCGACCCGATCCCGCTGCAAAAATCCGCGCTCAACGAACTCACCGAAGCCGCGAAACCGGTCGCAATCGTCCTCACAAACGGCAACCATGCCCGCGCCGCAGCCGATTTTCGCGCCCGCTTTTCGATCCCCATCTGCGCACGTCCCGCCGCGATTTCTTCACTCGAAATTGCCGTCGATCGCGAACTCACTGACGCCAGCGAAATCGTCCCCGGCCTCGCGGCCATCGGCATTCCCGGCGCTGGTCCCGGCGAGATCGCGCTCCATTTTGAAAATCATCTCGTCGCCATCGGCGACGCGCTCATCAACGTCGATTCGCACGGTTTCGGCCTGCTCCCCGACAAATACTGCGCGGATGCAAAAGTGATGCGCGCGGCGCTGGGAAAACTGTTGCGGTTCGAATTTGAAATCCTGACATTCGCCCACGGTTTGCCGCTCACATCCCGCGCGCGGCAAAGACTGGAAACCCTGCTCGCATGAAGCCTCGCCTCGCACTCGCCTTTCTCACGATCACCGCTCTCTCCGTGCCCCTGCTCGCGCAGGAAAAGCCGGGGAGAAAAACGATGGTCTTCCAGCCCGGCGCGAAAACGCCCGATGGCCAAGAAGCCCCTCCAGCACAGCCTCCGGTGGAAAAGAGCGCGTTCGATTTGAGTTCCGCCGAAGCGCCTGCGCAGTTCGCGCTGCACTTCTTCACGCAGCTCCAAAAGGGCGACATCGACGGCGCGTATGGGACGCTCACGAAGGGTTCGAAAATCTCGGAGCGCCCCGAGGAATTGAAAGCGCTGAAGTCGAAAACGCACGAGGCTATCGACGTTTTTGGCGCGGTTGTCGGATTTGAAATGGTCGAGTCGAAGAGCGTGGGCGAGCGGTTGCTGCGACGCACCTACGTCTCGCTCGGCAAAGAATTCCCGCTTCGGTGGCGGTTCTACTTTTACAAACCGGAACTCGTCTGGCGGCTCGTCGATTTGCGAGTGGATGACCGGCTCTCCGGAATGTTCGACGAGCCCGACGACTCCCGCGCGCCCGACATCAAAAAGTGATCGTCCGCGTCCTCCGGTTCATCCGGTTTTCGCACACCATCTTCGCGCTGCCATTCGCTCTCGGCGCGATGCTCGTCGCCGCGCGCGGGTTGCCACCGCTCTCAATCGTCGCCCTCATCCTGCTCGCGATGATCTTCGCCCGTACCGCCGCGATGACTTTCAACCGCCTCGCCGACTGGCGCATCGACCAGCGCAACCCGCGCACCGCCGCCCGCCACACGCTCATCTCGCACAGCGGCGCGGTCGCGCTGCTGCTGGCGAGTTCCGCCGCATTCATTGCGACGACGTGGTTCATCAATCGTCTTTGTTTCTGGCTCGCCCCCGTCGCGCTCACGATTGTCTTTTTCTACTCGCTGACAAAACGATTCACCTCACTGAGTCACTTTTTCCTCGGCCTCGCGCTTTCAGTCTCGCCCGTCGGTGCGTGGCTCGCAGTCACCGGCGCCTTCGCATTTCCGCCGCTCGTCCTCGCGCTCGCCGTGCTGCTGTGGGTCGCCGGATTCGACGTGATTTACGCGACGCAAGATCACGAGTTCGACTGCGGCGAAGGTCTCCGCTCGCTCGTCGTCGCGCTCGGCATCCCTCGCAGCCTGCGCCTCGCCGAGACGCTGCACTGGATCATGCTCGGCGTGCTCGCGGCATTCGGATGGCTCGCGAAGCTAGGCCCCATCTACTTTTCCAGCCTCGCGCTCATCGCCGGTGCGCTCATCTTCGAGCACCGCAGCGCAGAGCGCCTGGATGTCGCCGCGATCAATCTCGCCTTCTTCCAGAGCAACGCATTCGTGGGCCTCGTCTTCCTCACCGCCACCGCCCTGGACCTCGCGTTCGTCCGCTGAAGCGTCGTCAGCGAACTCGCCGTGCCGCCGCAACAGGACGCGCTGGTGAATTGGTTATTTGAGGATTTGGAGATTCGAGAATCGCGGATTGAATTCGTCCTTCGAGGTGCTGATGGCGGCAATGCCAGCCTGAAGTTCCTTGGGCCACTCCGCCGGAATTTCCTTTGGGTCGAGAACGTCCCAAGAAATCCCATCCGCGCTCACGGCAGCCAGAAACTTTGCACCTCGTCGCTCTAGCCGCAGGAACATGGGTCCGTTTTTAGGAATCGGGTGGTCGCCAGTCATCCCGATGCGCTGAAGTTCTCCGCCAACGCGAATCTCAAAATTTGCATACGGGACGGCTTCCTCGCCTGGATGTTGAAGGGCGGCGCGCGCCAGAGTAACGACGTTCCGATCGTCGCACACAGCCACGATCGCGGCACCGTTATAGCCCGTTCGTCCGGCTTTCGTAGAGTCGTCACCCGGTGCAAAACGGCCCTCGACTTTCACTTGGATGGTAAAGTCGCCTCGAACAGGTTGAAGCACACGCGGCGCGTTTGTGGTGCCGATGTCAGCGGCCAAATCATGGGGGCGCGAACCCGGGACGCTGATGAGCAAAGCATCTTCCGCAACGAAGAACTTGCAGTCGTGATCAGGATCGGTCGCCGTGCCCCATCCGGGGGTTTCGCGCTTTGCTTCTCCAATCTCCGCCAAATCCTGCCCCTGCATCGGGAGGAAACCAAATCCAAGAACTGCGACGAGAGATAAAGTCACGGTTTTCATTTCGTTGAGAGTGGGCCTGGGGAGTCGCCGAACAAAGCCCTTTCAAACGATGAAACGATACTGCGTCGTGGAGTCAAAAGTCTCGCCGGGGCGGAGGATCACGGAGGGGAAGGCCGGGTGGTTTGGCGAGTCGGGAAAGTGCTGCGTCTCAAGGCAGAAGCCGGTGCGGTGCGGGTGATGCGAGCCTCCTTTTCCGACCTCTTTTCCGTTGAGGAAATTGCCGGAGTAAAACTGGATGCCGGGCTCGGTGGTGAGGACTTCGAGCACGCGGCCGGAGCGCGGCTCGTGGACGCGCGCGGCGAGTTCCGGCTTTGCGCGTGTTGCGGTGTCGAGGACGAAATTGTGGTCGTAGCCGCCCGCACTTTTGAGCTGCTCATCCGCCGAGCCGATGCGCTCCCCAATGAGATGCGGCGTGCGAAAATCGAACGGCGTGCCGGCGACCTCGCGCAGCTCGCCGGTCGGGATGAGCGTGGCATCGATTGGTGTGAAGCAATCGGCAAAAATGTTCAATTCGTGGTCGATGATTTCGCCGGCGGCGTGCCCGGCGAGGTTGAAATACGAGTGGTTCGTCAGGTTCAGCGGCGTCGGTTTGTCGGTCTCGGCGCGGTAGCGAATCTGGAGCGTATCGGCGGAGACGAGCGAGTAGGTCACCTTCACATGCAGCGTGCCAGGATAGCCCTCTTCGCCGTCGTGACTGATGAGCGAAAGTTCGAGTGTCGGAGTCGCCGGATCCTCTTTGGCGCTTGATTCCCATAACACGCGGTCGAATCCGTTCGGCCCTCCGTGCAGATGATTCGGCCCGTTGTTTTTCGCAAGAGTGTAGGTGACGCCATCGAGCGTGAATGTGCCGCGCGCCGTGCGATTTCCGACGCGTCCGATCAGTGCGCCGAAATGCGAGCGTCCGCCCACGTAGCCTGAGGCGTCGTCGTATCCGAGCACGACATCGGCGAGCTTTCCGTCGCGGTCCGGTGCCAAAACCGACGTGATCGCTCCCCCAAAATCCGTGATCGCAACGCGCAGTCCACGGGGATGCGTGAGCGTGTAGAGCATCGCGTTCTTCCCATCGGGGAGCTGGCCAAACGGTGCGCTAGAAACGGACTGGGAGGAGTCGGGCATGAGGCAGGTTGCGACGCGGAAAATTGAGGGTCAATGCCGCGCGCGAGTCCAGCGGCTGATTGACGCATTCGGCGCGCTCCGCAAACTTCGCGGCCTCGCATGGAAATCAAAAAAGCGCTCATCACTGCTGCAGGCACAAGCCAGCGCTCGCTGCCTTTGCAGACGCTCGTCGATCGCGATGGCGTCACGAAGACGGCGTTCGCGATCATCGTGGAAGAGATTTTGCGCGCGGGCATCGAGACGATCGGCGTGGTCATCGCGACGGGCGACGACGGCTCGTATCGCGAGGCGGCGGGGCGGCACGCGGAGCGGCTCACCTTCATTGAGCAGCCGCAGCCCCTAGGATACGCACACGCCATTCATTGCGCGGAAGCGTTTTGCGGCGACGACGCGTTTTTGCTGCTCGTCAGCGATCACCTGTATCTGAGCGCCACGGCGGTCGGTTGCGCGCAGCAACTCGTCGAAATCGCGCGCCTCGAAAACTGCTCCGTCTCCGCCGTGCAATCGACGCACGAGAGCCAGCTCCGCTACTACGGCGCGGTCGGCGGCAAGCTCGTGAACGCGGCGCAGCGGCTCTACCAAGTCGAGGCGGTGCTCGAAAAACCGACGCCGACGGAGGCCGAGCAAAAGCTCGACGTGCCGGGTTTGCGCGCTGGTTTTTATCTCTGCTTTTTCGGGATGCACGTCCTCACGCCGACCGTACATCGCGTGCTCCGCGAGCTTTTCTCCGGGAGTAAAAATGCGCCGGCGATCAACTTCCGCGCGGCTCTGGCAAAGCTCGCGGCTCAGGAGCGCTACCTCGCTTGCGAGCTGGAGGGACGGCGCTTCGACTTCGGTGTGAAATACGGATTGCTCACCTCGCAGCTCGCGCTCGCGCTCTCCGGCAACGACCGCGATGAGGTGCTCGCCGGGCTCGTGGAATTGCTCGCGACCAAACTGAAGTGAGCCAGCTTCTCTGCATCATCACGGCGGAGGATGCGGCGCTGCGCGACCGGTCGCTCGACGAAATTTGCCTCGCGCTATCGTTCGAGGAATTGCGCGCGGAGGCGGCGGCACTCGATGCGTTTCGGCGACAGAGCGAGAATCTTTACGAGCGGGTCCGCGCACTCTTTTTTCTGTATGCGATCCATCGCTTCCATCTGCCGGCGCGCGCGGAATTGCAGGCGAGCGGGCAGATCCCGTTTCACGGTTACGAGCATCTGCTGCAGCGGCGCTTCGAGGAGGCGATCGACGTTTTTTTAACTGCGCAAAATGCGAATGGGCCGAGCGACGCGCTGAGCAGCGCGCTCGCGGCGGCGTATCATCGGCTCGCGTTTCAGACGCTCGCGGATCAGGTCAGACGCAGCGTTCGCGGGGTGCGGGGGAATCAGTGGATGTTTCGAATGGGGCATCCGAAAGATCAGCCGCTGAAGATTCGCGACGAGCTGCTTCGTCGAAATGGGGAGGACGATGCATTCCCGATTTTGCGCGAGCGCACGCCGGTGCGAATGGACCTGACTCACAGCGCGTGGAGCGACATTTTTTTCCTCGGAATGGACTACCCCGAGGGCGCGAAAGTGCTGAATGTCTCGGTCGATCTCGGCGTGCATGGACGCGATTCGGCGACGCAACCGCCCGTCTCGGCGTGGCTGCGCGTGATCGAAGAGCCGGTTCTAAGGCTCGTGAGCGTGGACCTCGGCGTTCGCGCGGAGATCGCCAATCTCGCGGAGGTTTTCGACTTCGCGAAAGACTACCTCGGCCTGCTCAAGGCGGCGGTGATCGCGTCGGGACTCGTGCCGCCGGGGATCGAAGGGTCAGGGCAAAGTCTCGCAGATTTGCTCGCGACGATGGTCGGGCCGGGGCGCGGGCTGGAGCTCGTGAGCTCGGTGAATGACATCCCGAAAGGCTCGCGGCTCGCGGTCTCGACGAACCTGCTCGCGGCGCTCGTGAGCGTCTGCATGAGGGCGACGAGCCAGGCTGAATCGCTGACCGGCGAGCTGAAGGAAAGCGAGCGGCGGCTGGTGCTGGCGCGCGCGCTTTTCGGCGAATGGATCGGGGGCAGCGGAGGCGGCTGGCAGGATTCCGGCGGCGTGTGGCCGGGAATGAAACTGATCGAGGGCGTGGCTGCGCAGACGGGCGATGCGGAGTGGGGCGTGAGCCGCGGACGGTTGATGCCGAAACATCGCATCCTCGACGAGGCGGATGCGTCGGCGGAAACGCGGAAGAAGTTGCAGGAAAGTCTCGTGCTCGTTCACGGCGGGATGGCGCAAAATGTCGGGCCGATTCTCGAGATGGTGACGGAGAAATATCTGCTGCGGAGCGCGGCTGAATGGCGCGGGCGAGCGGAGGCGCTCGGCATCCTCGGCGACATCCTCGATGCGCTGCGCGACGGCGACATCGCGCACGTCGGCGAGGTGACGACACGCAATTTTCAGGGGCCGATTCAGACGATCATTCCGTGGGCTTCGACGTTTTACACGGAGCGGTTGATCGAGCAGGTGCGCGCGGAATTCGGCTCGGATTTCTGGGGCTTTTGGATGCTCGGCGGAATGTCCGGCGGCGGGATGGGTTTTATCTTTGCGCCCGAGAAAAAAGCAGCCGCGCAGAAGCGGCTGCAGGAGATTATGAGCGCGACGAAGCGCGAACTGGAGCACGCGCTGCCGTTCGCGATGGAGCCGGTGGTGTATGACTTTTCGATCAATGAGCGCGGGACTTTTGCCGACCTCCGCGCGGGTGCGAACGCGCTGATGCCTGCGGGATATTACGCGCTGACCGTGCCGGAATTGCTACGGCAGGATCGCCGCACGCTCTCGCCGATGCGGCGCGCGGAGCTGGATAAATTCGGCGCGGCGTGCCGGACGAAGCCGGAACTTCGCGGGATGGTGCAGACGCTTTTCGACGCGATGCTGCCGCGCGGGAAAGCGGAGGCGTCGGGCGGGGAAAATCTCGCGGCGCTTCTGGCCGAGCACGGCTTCGATGCGAAGCAGCACGAGCAGATTCGCGGGCAGCTCCGCGAGGGGCGCATTGGGCTCGCGCAGAACCGGCTGCCGGCGAATTCGGTGATCGAGGACGTGCAGCCCGGCGACGTTTTCGATGCGACGAATTTCGACTCGAAAACGGCGCGGGACATTGGCCTCGCGGCACTGCGCTCGGGCGAGGTCGCGGTCGTCACGCTCGCCGCCGGCGCGGGGTCGCGCTGGACGCAGGGCGCGGGAGTCGTGAAGGCGCTGCATCCTTTCTGCAAGCTGCACGGACGGCATCGCACCTTCCTCGAAACGCACCTCGCGAAGAGCCGCAAAATCGGGCGGCTGGCGGGCACGGAACTGCCTCACATTTTCACGACAAGCTATCTCACGCACGGACCGACGGCGGCGTTTTTGGAGCAGGAGAAAAATTACGGATACAACGGGCCGCTGTTTCTTTCGCCGGGCAAAAACGTGGGGCTCCGGATGGTGCCGACGGAGCGGGATTTGCGGTTCGCGTGGGAGGAGATGCCGCAGCAGATGCTCGATGAGCAGCAGCAGAAAGTGCGGCAGAGTTTGCGCGCAGCGCTGATCGGCTGGGCGCGCGCCAGCGGCGAGGCGAGCGACTACACGGACAATCTCCCGCTGCAATGTCTGCATCCGGTCGGGCATTGGTTCGAAGTGCCGAATCTGCTTCGCAATGGCACGCTCGCGCGACTGCTCGCGGAGCGACCGCAGACGCGATTTTTAATGCTGCACAATATCGACACGCTGGGCGCGAATGTTGATCCCGCGTTGCTCGGACGGCACATCGGGTCGGGCGCGTGCCTCACTTTCGAAGTCATCACACGGCGGCTGGAGGATCGCGGCGGCGGGCTGGCGCGGGTGAATGGAAGGGTGCGGCTCGTGGAGGGGCTCGCGATGCCGCGCGAGGAGGCGGAATTTGCGTTGAGCTATTACAATACGCTCACGACTTGGATCGATCTCGACCGGCTGCTCGCGGCGTTCGGACTCACGCGGGCGGAGCTTTCCGACGACGAAAAAGTGGCGCAGGCGATCCGTAGTCTCGCGGCGAAGATGCCAACTTACATCACGCTGAAAGACGTGAAGAAGCGTTGGGGTCATGGCCAGGAGGATGTTTTCCCGGTGACGCAATTCGAAAAACTGTGGGGCGACATGAGCGCGCTGCCGGAGATCGACACGCGGTTCGCAGTAGTGCCGCGGATGCGCGGGCAGCAGCTCAAGGATCAGGCGCAGCTCGACGCGTGGCTGCGCGACGGGTCGGCGGCGTGGATCGAGGGGCTGTGCGATTGGGGCTAGCCGTCGGCGTCCCCGCCTCCTTATCTGGTGCAAAAGTGCCCGACGACTCGCATCGTGACAGCCGGGACGGCTGTCTTCCGTACGCGTGGCATCACATGCAGTTTTCGGTTGTCAGGGAAAATCGGAATCGGTTAAACCGTCGCCCACTTATGAATCGACGTTTCGTTCCAGCCGTTTTGGTTACGGCAGTTGGCCTTCTCACGGCTTGCAATAACACGCCTCCAAAACAGCATGGCCAGCGGCCACCGTATCATCCCCCGGTGACGCAGGATGAACCCATGGATCGCCCGGTGCGCCACGATGAGCCAGAGCCCGCGCCGCCTACAAACAACGATCCCGTCGTTCCGCCGACCGCCCCGACTGTTGGGAACCCCGAATACGGCAAGAAAGTCGCCGGAAAAGATGGCTTCGTTACGAGCCCCTACGCGCCTTCCTCAGGCTATGTCGATGTCCGCGGATTTCCGCCCGGGACGGAAGTGAAGGACCCCTACACAGGCAAGATTTTCCTCGTCCCGTAAACGGCTCGCAGGTCGCAAGAAATTCCCGACCCCGGCTCGTGGCACAGCGCTGCGAGCCGGGGTCTTTTGTCGCATGAAGAAAGTCGCAATCCTCGGCCCCGGACTTCTCGGCGGCTCGATCGCGCTCGCGTTGCACGCGCGCGACGGAGTGTCCGTCGCGATGTGGGCCCGGCGAGCGGAGGCTGCGGCAGAGGTGGTGGAAAAAGGAGTCGCGGAGTTTGCTTCGAGCGACCTCGCTGAGGTCGTGCGCGATGCGGACGTCGTCGTTTTTTGCACGCCTGTCGGCGCGATGCCGGCGCTCGCGCGCACGATCGCTCCGCTGATTCCTCCGGGCGCGCTCGTCACCGATGTCGGCAGCGTCAAAGCGGCGGTGGCCGCGGAACTCGCGCCCATTTTCAAAGGCAAGGCGCGCTTCGTTGGGAGCCATCCGATGGCCGGTTCGGAGCAGGCGGGGCTCGATGCCGCGCGGGCGGAGCTCTTTGTGGGAGCGACTTGCATCGTCACGCCCGATGCGGATTCGCAAACGAAGGCAGTCGCGGAGGTCTGCGCATTTTGGGAAATGCTCGGCTGCACGGTGGCGCGACTTTCTCCTCAGGCACACGACGAAGCCGTCGCACTCGTTAGCCACTTTCCGCATCTTCTCGCAGCCTCACTCGTCGAGATGGTCGCCGGTGAAAACGCCGCTGCACTCGCGCTGTGCGGACCGGGTTTTCGCGACACCACGCGGGTCGCGAGCGGTCCGCCGGCGATGTGGACCGAGATCCTGCAAACCAACCGCGCGGCGGTGCAAAAATCCGCGGAGGCAATGATTGAAAAGCTCCGCGAAATCATAACACTCCTCGGCCCGGCAGCCCCGAAACACGCGATGCACGACTTTCTCACCCAAGCAAAAAACCGGCGCGACTCGCTGCGCCGCACCGACCGATGAGCGACTGGAAAATCCGCCGCGCACCGGCAATCCAAACCGAGATCACCGTCCCCGGCGACAAGAGCATCTCGCACCGCTCCGTCATGCTCGCGGCCATGACAAATGGCCCGTGCGTCATCCGCGGCTTCCTGCCGAGCGAGGACTGCCTGTGCACCGTCTCGGCAATGCGCGCCCTCGGCATCGAAGTCGAAAACGTCGATTCTACCACGCTCGTCGTGCACGGTAGGCGAGGCGTTTTCACCGCGCCGACACGCGACATCGATTGCGGAAACTCCGGCACCACCATGCGCCTCATCGCCGGCATCCTCGCGGGGCAGCCATTCCGCTCGCGGCTCATCGGCGACGCGTCGCTCTCGAAACGCCCGATGCGCCGCGTCATCGAGCCGCTCACCGAGATGGGCGCCAAGATCACGGCTGAGGGAAAAGACGGGCGCCCACCGCTGCTCATCGAGGGCTCGAAGCTCAAGCCGATCCAATACTTCTCCCCTGTCTCCAGCGCGCAGGTGAAAAGCGCGGTGCTCCTCGCTGGCATGTTTGCCAGCGGAAAGACTAGCGTCACCGAGCCCACACAGAGCCGCGACCACACGGAGCGAATGCTCGAGTATTTCCTCGTCCGCCCGAAAAAAGAGGACCTCACCGTCAGCATCCATGGCGGGCAGACGCCCGAGTCGCGCGACTTCGACGTGCCAGGCGACATCTCCAGCGCGGCATTTTGGCTCGTCGCCGCCGCGGCGCATCCTCACGCCGAAGTGCTCGTGAAAAACATCGGCCTCAATGAAACCCGCAACGGCGTGCTCGCCGTGCTTTTGCGAATGGGCGCACACATCCGCGTGGTGGTTGAAAATGAGGAGGCCGAGCCGACGGGGTCGATCAAGCTCACCGGCACGCGCCTGAAGGCCACGACCATCGCTGGGAAGGAAATCCCGAACGTCATCGACGAGCTTCCGATCCTCGCGGTCGCCGGTGCGCTCGCGACGGGCAAGACGATCATCACGGACGCGAAGGAGTTGCGCGTGAAGGAGACCGACCGTATCGCGGCGATCGCTACCAATCTCCGCGCGATGGGCGCGCAAGTCACCGAGACCGAGGACGGGATGGAGATCACCGGCGGCGCGCCTCTCCACGGCGCGCGCCTCGAGAGCTTCGGCGATCATCGCATCGCAATGGCCTTTGCCATCGCCGGCCTTTTTGCCGAAGGCGAAACGACGATCGTGGATACCGCTTGCGTCGGCACCTCCTACCCCGGCTTCTTCGAGCAGCTCGGCCACATCATGCGCGACCCACGCCAGCCGCACACGCCCGTCTTCTCCGGCGCGCCGCACATCTAAATGAGCGCCGAAGCGCACCTCGTCATCGCCATCGACGGCCCCGCGGCGTCCGGCAAAAGCAGCGTCGCGCGCGCCCTCGCCCGCCGCCTCGGATACCTCTACGTGAATACCGGTGCCATGTATCGCGCCATCACCTGGCACATCGTCGCCGCCGGGCTCGACACCTCCGACCCCGCCGCCGTCCTTCCCGTGTTTGAAAAGGCCGACGTCCGCTGCGGCACACGCGGGCTAGAGAGCGAAATCCTCATCGACGGCAAAGACCCCACGCCGCACCTCCTCGACGAGGCGGTCATCGCCAACGTCTCCAACATCGCCACGATCCCCGAAGTCCGCGCCCGGCTCGTCGCGCTCCAGCGCGCGTACTCCGCCGAGGCCGACCTCGTCATGGAGGGTCGCGACATCGGCACCGCGGTCTTTCCCGAGACGCCGTATAAATTCTACATCGACGCCTCGCCGGAAGTCCGCGCCCAGCGCCGCTCGCGGCAAGGCATCGCCGACACCATCAGCGCGCGCGACCGGCAGGACAGCACCCGCCGCGTCTCCCCCCTCACCATCGCCGAGGACGCGCACGTCATCGACAGCTCCCACCTCACCATCGACGGCGTCGTCGGCGAGATCATCGGGCGGCTCAAGATGAAAGGCCTCGACCTCGGCGACCGCTGATGGGCGCGATTTACCAGACCGGCTACCACCTCGCGCGCTTCATCGGGCGCACCTTCTTCGACTACCGCGTCATCCACCGCCAGCGCATCATCGAGGAGGGCCCAGCCATTCTGGCCATGAACCACGAGAGCTATCTCGATCCCCCGCTCGCCGGCATCGCCTGCCGCCGCGAGATCTACTACCTCGCGCGCAAGACCCTTCTCGCGGCCCCCATCCTCGGCCCCCTCCTGCCCGACATGAACGTCGTCCCCATCGATCAGGAGCGCGCCGACATGAGCGCACTAAAGTCACTCATCAAAATCATCCGCGCCGGCCATTGCAGCGTCATCTTTCCCGAGGGCTCGCGCACCCTCGATGGCCGGCTCCAGCCTGCGCAACCCGGCGTCGGCCTCGTCATCGCCAAGACCCTCGCCCCCGTCGTCCCCATGCGCATCTTTGGAGCGCACCAAGCCTTTCCTCGCGGGGGAAAACCGCGCCTCTTCACCCCCATCACCCTCGTCGTCGGCGAGCCGATCATCTTCACAAAAGCCGACCTCATCGGCGAAGGCCGCGAGCTCTACCAGCACCTCAGCGAACGAGTCATGGAGCGCATCGCCGCCATCACCGCCGAAGACGCGGGCATTTTGTAACCGGGATCGGCGATCCCGGCTACAGCTCGCTAGTCCAAAACGTGCCCGCGCCAGCGGCGCTTCGGAGCCTCCGGAGCTGTGGGAGAGCTGGCTGCGACAGGCACCGCCGTCACTGCAGAGGCGGTTGGGGCCGCTGTCACCGTCACGTCGCCGATTTGGCGGATCGCCACGTTCAGCGCCATCTTCAGCGCGGGATAATTCACGCTCTGCTCGGCCAGCACATTGAACGTGAAGCCCGGTCGACGGCGGCTGATGAGCCAGTGACTCTCGAATTTCACCACCAACTCGTTCACCGCGTCGATGTGCGGCTCGGCGGCTTCGCTGATGCCGTTCAGCCGGCGTCCGATCTCGGAGAAAATGGAGTCTGCGTAAACCTCCGGCATGTCTCGGGAAGCGAGCGCGCCGTCTGGCGTCAGCACGAAACTTCCGAACACACCGGGGATGTCTTTGAGCGCTTTGAGGACTTGATTCATAGCTAGGAGAGCTTCTTGGAAATTGCAGTCAGGTTGGTTTTGGAAGAGGTCACCACCGCGGTCGTCCCCGCGGCGGTGGCGATGCAGAGCATCTTCTTTTCAGGACCGATGAGTTGCGCCTCGAAGAGCCCCTCGATGCCGAGAGCGGCGCCGACGTGCACGAGGAGTTGCGAGGCATAGGCGATGGCACTGTGGAGCGCCTCGGGGTCGTCCCCCTTGGCCTCCAGAAGTTCGTCGTCCACGGAGAATTGCACCGCATTCAGGATTTCGGGATCGTCAAATAGAGTCATATCGAGCGTTTCAATCATAGGAGCAGGTGGTAGTGGAAAAAGGGTGACAGTGCTGGTCGCGTGGACTTTTTCGTCGTGGTAGTGGGCGGCCTCCATCAGCAGATTTTCCCAGGGCCGCGTGATCGTTTCGTCGAGGGCCCGGACGCCGTCTTCCAGCGAGAAGGCCCCGCGCGTCCACGTCATCATCTCGAACAGCGCCTCCTGCCCCGCGAGCCCGCCGACTTCCGCGTGGACGATCTGCCCGCCGGTCACGTAGATGCGCCCGACTACATCGCCGCGATCCACGCGGATCATGCGGGTGTGCATTCCGAGGCATTCCATCTGCACGAGATTGTGCAGATTTGCTGAGACCATGACTCCCTCGAAGCCTTTCGTCGCGGGCTCTTCATCGCTGGATGGCAGGGCGGAGCGGCTGGCGTTCATAGGATTGGCGGTGAAGTAGTTTCGCGAATATTTCGGCGAATCCCGTCTAAGCAGCAGCGGTGCCAGATGTAGCCGCGAGCCGGAGATTGTGTAAAATAGCGGCTTCCCGGCCCACTCAACTTTGCGACCGCGTGGAGTTTCCCGCGCCTTTCGACCGCTCTATAAGATGGCTTCGCGCCACGCGAGAAGCTTCACCGTCACGGAATAAGCGCATGCCGAAATGTCCAGAACGTCCACGGATCGCGCTTCATTTCGGAGAGTTTGCGTCTCGCGGGGAGCAGGCCCTCGTGCAAGACGAGCTTCAAATCGTCGATGACCGCCTTGACTCCGAAGTATGTATGGTTGAGCCCGAGTTGGTCGAAATCGACATCGGACGCGTCGATCGTGTCGAGACCGTCGGCGAGGAAGAGCGCTGTCCCGGCGAGGCCGAGCGGCGGAAAGCTGCTGAACTTTTGCGAAGCCTCCAGAGCCCGGTCGTGTGAAGAAGCGTAGAGGGTGGTGTGGCGCGCGGGGCCGCGCATGCTGGCCCATCGCGTGTCTGAAAATCCGTATGCCGGCACGTCAGGCGCGGCCATCACGACTTCATCGATGATCGGCTTGTCGGGCGAAATCCGCGCGAGAGTCTGAAGCGCATCGACGAGCGCGCGATTTCCCATGCTGTGCGCGACGACATTGATGCGCCTCGCTCCGGCAGCGCGGGTGTGGTCGATAACGTCTTGGAGAAAAGTGGTGAACCGCGTGGATGTCGCGGCGACGGCGACCTCGTCGTGCTTGTAGCCGATAGGTGACCATGAGCCTTTCGACGACCAACTGTAGAGGACGGGGACGCCGTTGAAGCCCATGTCGTAGGCGAGGACGGCGATACGGCTGGCGGCGTCGTCGAAGGTGTTGTTGAAGCCGTGAATGAACACGAGCACCTCGCGCTCGGTCTCGGGGCGACGAGCGACTTCGCGCTCGAGCCGGGCGAAGAACTGGTCTTTTGCCGAGAGGAGCGGCTTTTCCACGATGACGTGTTTCTTCGGGTTTTCGGGGAGGCTGATGCCGAAAATGGAGAACGGCTTTTCGACTTCGTTCACCTCGTGCTCGGCGATGGGGATGCTGACCTGGCAGACGCCGTAATGGAACTCGAGCCGCCCATCGGCACGTGTGTCGCCAAACCACTTCGGCTGCCGCTCGCTCTGCGTCCACTCGCGGTCGGTGGCAAAATTGATGGTGACTCGGCCGGTCGCGACCGGCGGGGGCGCGGGGGCGGCAGCGCCCACTGCCGGAGGCGGAGCGACAACCGACGGCGGCTCTGCGGCGGGTGGAGTGGCAGTTTCGCCGCGCACTGCCGTGGGCATGCGAGGCCGACTTTCGTCGCGCGACATTGCGGGCACCTGCTCGACCACGTCGATCTGATGCGGTTGCGAAGCCATTTTCACGAACTTCCGGGGCTTCTCGGGCATTCCCTCGCCGACCGCGACGGGTTCATGGCGCTCCTCCGCTCTCGTGGCATCCCGCTCGACGGGCTCAGCGGCGGCATCGGGCTTTGCTTGGTCGGCCATTTCGATTCCACCGCCGACTGGCTCGACGCTCGCGGGCGCGCGCCCCGCGCCGCTTTTTGTCGCTCCCTCGGATGACGCGTGCGGCGGCGCTTTCGAGAGAGGAGCCCTCATGCAACCCGCAACCAGCGTGGCAAAAGCCAGCAACGCCCAAACCGTCCGGAGATGAAGGGGTAATTTCATGCGAACCTCGCGCGAATTTGAACCAGAATTCCAGCGATTCAGCAATGCAGATCTGCCGCTTGGAGAGTCGAAGATTTCACTGCCGAGGTGCCGGAGACGTGGAAGCGGGAGACCGCGCGGAGTTTGAACTAAAACGGTCCAGAAGCTCCAAATAGGTGCGATTTTCTCCAGGAATGCAGAGTCACTAGAATAGCCGCGTCTCCGCATCTCCTCGGTCGGAGGTTTCATTCACATCGGATTGGATGCGCGGGAAGGTTGGTCTTGCCGGAGAAGGAGCGCGTGAGTTTAGTCGCGGGCTCATGATCGTTACTACCGCCGACCTTTACAAAGTGGCCTACGGCAAATTCGCTGTCGGGGCCTACAATATCAATAATGCCGAGCAGACGATGGGGCTCTTCCGGGGCTGCATCGAGAGTCAGGCACCGTTCATCATCCAGATCTCGAAGGGGGCGCGGAAGTACACGGAGAAGCGGATGCTGGAGGCGATCATCCGCTCGGCGAGTGAGATTTTCCCGGATGCGATTTTCGCGGTGCATCTGGATCATGGGGATGAATCGACGTGCTATGACTGCATTGATTCGGGGTTTTACTCGTCGGTGATGATCGATGCGTCGCACGAGAGCTTTGAGGAGAATGTGGCGATCACGAAGCGGGTGGTGGATCGGGCGCACGCGCGCGGGATCAGTGTGGAGGCGGAGCTTGGGATGCTGGGGGGCGTGGAGGAGGACATCGCGGTGGATGAGGGGAATGCGTGCCTGACAAATCCGGAGGAGGCTGTGGAGTTCATCGAAAAGACGGGGTGCGATGCGCTGGCGGCGGCGATCGGGACGAGCCACGGGGCGTATAAATTCAAGGGGCAGCAGTCGCTGCATTTCGAGGTGATCGAGGGAATCCGCGACCAACTGGCGGCGGCGGGGATGCCTCCGACGCCGATCGTGATGCACGGGAGCTCGAGTGTGCCGGTGGATGAGGTGGCGCGGATCAACGCGGCGGGCGGGACGCTGGACCCGAGCGCGCGCGGTGTGAATGAGGAGGAGTATCTGCCGGCGGCGAAGCTGGGAGTGACGAAGGTGAATATCGACACGGATGGGCGGCTGGTGTGGACGCGGGTGCACCGGGAGTATTTCCACAGCAAGCCGGGAGAGTTCGATTTTCGCCCGCCGGGGATCATTTTCATGAATGAGTACGCGGCATTCATCGCGCGGAAAAACGTGAAGCTGGGCTCGGCCGGAAAGCTGGCGGATGTGCGGGCATTTCTCGGGCGGCAGGCGCAGGACGCTGTGGCGCAGGCGGCGATGGCGGCGCTATGAAGACGCTGACCGCAATCACGGGAGCTGCGCTGCTGCTGGTGTCGCAGGCGTTGGCGGGGCCGGAGATGCCGATCGAGCAGGCGCTGAAGATCGCGACGGATTATCTGCGCGAGGCGGGGCTGGCGAAGGAGCACACGATCACTTCGCTGGCGCTGGAGTCGGGCTCGCTGCTGAAGAAGGATCTGCGGTGGGTGGCGCAGTTCAGTCCGGCGATCGACCGGGGTGAGCGGAAGGAGACGGGGCTGCAAATTTCGCCGAATGGGGATGTCGCACGGATCGTGTCGCAGACCGTGCGCGAGCGGACGCAGGATACGTCGAAGCGCGGGGCGCGCGCGATGCGGTGACGGCGGCGTCCGATGGAACTGCTCGCTCCGGCGAAGATTAACCTGTCCCTCGCGGTGAGGGGGCGGCGGGAGGACGGGTATCACGAGATCGACACGCTGATGTGCCCGGTGTCGGTCTTCGACCGGCTCACGATCGAGGCGCGGGATGAGGGCGGGCTGGAGTTCACGTGCGACGACGCGACCATCCCGTCGGATGACTCGAATCTCGTGGTGCGCGCCGCGAGGCTTTTCTGCGCGGAGGCTGGGATCGAGCCGCACCTGAGCATCGCACTTTCAAAGCAAATCCCGCACGGCGCGGGGCTCGGCGGCGGCAGCAGCGACGCGGCGACGACGCTGCTCGCGCTGAATGCGATTTTCGAGACGCTCCTGTCGCGCGAGTCGCTCGCCGACATGGCCGCGCAGCTCGGGTCGGACGTGCCGTTTTTCGTCTTCCAGTCCGCAGCTATCTGCCGCGGGCGCGGGGAGGAAGTCGTGCCCTTTGAGTTCAAGGAGCAACTCGCGCTGCTGCTCATCAAGCCGCCGTTCGAGGTGCCGACGCCGTGGGCTTACAGCCGGTGGAAGGATTCGCTCGAGGTGCCCGGGATTTCCTACACGCCACAGGTTTTTGATTGGGGGCTGCTGTCGAACGACCTCGAGCGGCCGGTTTTCGAGAAGTATCTTTTCCTCGCTCAGCTCAAGCAATGGCTGCTCGCGCAGCCGGAAGTCGCAGGTGCGCTGATGTCCGGCTCGGGTGCGACCGTTTTCGCCATGCTGCACGAGAAGCAAGCAGGGACGGCCCTCGGCGAGCGACTGGCGGAGAATTTCGGGACCGATCTTTGGGTGTACCTCTGCGATACGATCGCGTGATCGGGGCACCGAAGTCAGCGTTCGCGCGATGCAAGTTCGCCGTTCGGCGGGTGCTCGAAGCCGTAGGTGAGCAGCTCCATGCTGTCCTCCCAGATGCCCGGTTTATCCGTGTGCATCACGACGGCGATCACCTCGCGGGCGTCGCGCACCGCAGCGCTCACGAGGACCTGTTGCGCCGGATTCGTGTAGCCGGTTTTCACGCCGGTGCAGCCGGCGAAACGCGCGAGCAGGCGGTTGTGATTGTAGAGATCACGCACCTCGAACTCGGTGACCCAAGGGTGCTTTTGGGTCCCGACGATCTCGCGGAAAAGCGGTTGCTGCATGGCAGCGCGCGCGATTTTCGCAAGGTCGCGCGGCGTGGTGAAGTGCAGCGGATCATGGAGCCCGTGCGGATTCATGAAGTGTGTCGAAGTCGCGCCGAGTTCCTGCGCGCGCCGTGTCATCTTTTGGGCGAACGCCTCGACGGATCCGGCGTTGTCGCGGGCAAGCGCGTGCGCCACGTCGTTCGCGCTTTTCAACAGCAACCCGTAAAGCATCTGCCGCCGCGTGAAGCGCTGGCCGGGTTTGATATCGAGCCCGCTTTCGCCGACTTTGCTGTCCTCGAGCGTCACCTCCACCTCGTGCTCGAGGTCGCCCGCCTCGATCACCAGCAGCCCCGTCATGATCTTCGTCGTGCTCGCGGGAAATTGCGCGGCGTCGGCATTCTTTTCGTAGAGCGACTGGCCGGTGTAGGCATCGATCACGATCGCGCCGCGGGCCGCGAGCGGGAGTTCGCCTTCGGCTAAAAGGTGATAGTCCGCGGGCTTCTTTGGCGTCGGCGTGGGGCGCGCAGTTGCGACGGATTTCGTCGGTCGCGGGGTGGGTTTCGCTTTTTTCTTCGTCGCACCCTCCGCCCCCGGAGCGAGGAAGAGAGCGGCGACTGCGATGAATTTAAGAAACGTCCTGACCATCGATCATCATCCACGAAATCGGACGTTCCTCGTTGACGATTTCGTCGTGGACATGCGTCACGTCACCCGAAGTCGGAAGCGCGATCAAGTCGGCAAGCGCGCCAGGAGCGATTCGCCCGAGCTCCGCGGCCCGACCGAGAGCGCGCGCCGGGTTGAGCGTGATCGTTTTCAAAAGCTCCTCCGCACCGAGCCACGGCTCGCGCTCGCGCACGCGCCGGAGCTCGCGCAGGAGGCTGAGCGAGTCGGTGCTCGCGAGGCTGTCGGTGGCCACGCAGATGTTCAGGCCCATCTCGAGCAGGCGGCGAAATGCGAACGGCGAATGTCCGAAATATGCGTGGCTGCCGGGGCAATGCACGATGTGCGGGCCGCCGGTCGACGCGGCCTCCGCGAGCAGGGCGAAGTCTCCTTCGTCGAGTTCGTTCATGTGCGCGAGGATCCAGCGCCGGTCGATCGCGCCGCTGCGCCAGAGATTCTGGAATGGTGTCGTGCGCCCGCAGTCGCTCATCGGTCGTTGCAGCGACGACATGAATGCGTGCAGCGGGCCGCGCGCGTGGCGGAACATCGCGAACTCTTCGCGCGACTCGGCGACGTGAGTAGTGAGCGGCATTTCCATTGTCGCGGCGCAGTCATTCGCGAGGCCGTAGAGCATGGTCGATGCGGTGTAGGGCGCGTGCGGACTGAGCCCGAAGCCGCCGTGCCGGCCATCGCGCCGCTGGAAAAACGAGAGCGCGCCGGCAACCACATCGTCCGTTGTGATGCGGTGCCGGATGTCGATCATCTCGTAGAACCACCACGTACGAATCGGAGTATCGACGATGCGCGGCATGAGCTCGGGAAATGCCTCAATGTTGCAGACGGTGGTCGTGCCCCAGCGCTTGAGTTCTCCGAAGCCGCGCGAGATCGCGGCGAGATAATCGTCATCGTCGAGCCCGCGTTTGAGCGCGTTGATCCGCTGCACCCATGCGGTGAAACTCGCGGGCGGCGAGATCACTTTTTTCAACATCGTATAGTCGAGGTGGCAGTGCGCGTTGATGAGCCCCGGCAGAACGACGCGCTCGCCGAGATCGAGCACGGGCCCGTCGTCGAGCGCGCGCATATCCTCCAGCGTGCCGACGGCGACGATGTGGTCGTGGTCGATCGAAATCGCGCCGTGCTCGATCGGCGCTCCGTCCATCGTGACGACGATGCGGGCGGTGACGATCATGCTTGCGCGCGTTTCACGACTTCGCGCGCTTTGGCCACCAGCAGGTTGCAGGCTTCCGAGCACAGGAGGGGAATCGTGCGTGCCGCGCCGGGCGGTTGAGTCGCGGTCGGGTCGAATTTTTCCGGCGGCAGCGAAGTCACCGCGCGATCCGGCGCGATGCGCCACAGGATCGTCTTCAGGCAGCCGCCGTCCGATTTGCAAAGGTCGCCGATCATCGCGTCGGCCTGCTCGTCGGTGATCTTTTTTGTGACTGCGTACATGCCGCTCTGGCGCGCGAGCGTCTCGCGCAGAAGGATGGAGAAAAGCTCACCGCGTTCGTGGCTGAGCAGCGTGCCGAGCATCGCGGGGTAGAAGACATCGAGCGCGCTGTGCAGCTCGCCGATGCCCGCCAGCACAAGGCTCCAGCCCCGTCGCAGCGTCGGCGCGCTTTTCAGCGGACGGAAATTTCCCGCGTCGTCGCACGTCGCCAGCGCTCGCGCATCGGTGTGCGTTTTCAAGTCGTCGCGACCCACGTCGCGGTAGTGCCGCAGCTCGAAATTTTCGCCCTGCGGCTCGATCGCGATCTCCCCGATTTGGCGGAAGTCGTCGTCGAGCCAGCGTGCGAGCGCTTGCGAAATATCGCGACTCATCGCGTGCCGTTCGCGCGGTCGAACTCGGCGACCTGATCCAAAATCACATCGGCAAACAGTGGCTCGGTGCCGATCGAGCTGGCGTAGAAAAGCGTGCGTCCGCGGAGCTGGTGCGGATTGTGGCGAAACACATCGCGCTGGCTCGCGGCCGCCGTCGGCTCGGACTCGATGCCAAGCAGCACGGGGATGTCCTGGTAGCTGTGCAGCCCGTCGGCGATGAAGAACGGTACGACGATCACATTGGGCTGCGACGCGAGTTCATCCCACCGCGAGATGAGCGGCTCCTCCTCCATGTAGGCATTCAGCACCTCGCCGAAAATCCCCCGTTCGGCGATCGCCTGCACCTCGCGTTTTGCGGCCACGGCGGAGTTGTCGTTGAGATCGGTGCCGTGGCCCACGATGAAAAGCGTGGTCTCGTGCGGCGGCACGCCGGGCGCGATTTCGAGCGCGCGCTTCAGCAGCAGTTCGGTCATGCGCGGGTGGCTGCCGACCGGCTCGCAATATCGGATCGTGCGGCCCGCGCGCTGCGTCTCCGCGCCGCTTAACTCGAGTTCCCGCGGGATGACGGTTCGGGTGAAGTAACCTTCGCTGATGAAGTTCGGCACGACGTAGATTTCATCCCGCTCCACGAGATGCATCACCTGCCGCAGGCTCGGCTCCTCTTTCCAAAAGACCGAATGCACTTCGCCGAATACGCCGCGCCGCGAGATTTCATCGGCATGGGAGAAAGTCGGTGCGCTGGAATCGGGATTCACGGTCGAGCCGTGCCCGACGATGACGAGAGCGCTGTCGGGTTTGGAAAAGGTCGCGTTTTTCAATCCGACCAATATGCACCGATCGGCCCGCGGAGTCAGCTACAGCGCGCGAAATTCCACCACGCCGAAACGCTCCGGCGTGTGAAATGTGGGACGCCGCGGCGGACTCCACGCGCTCAAAACTCGCGGCCCCGTGCGCGGGCGATCGATCCGGCAGAAATTTGCGCGCCACGTGTCGCCCGGCGCAGGCGGTGGCCCGGCGATCAAGCTGGAGAAAGGGATGGCGAGTTCTGTTGTCCACGCGGCGGTGCCGAATGTGACGCGTGTTCGCAACCCGTCGCAGCGCCACGCCAGCGATTTTGCATAGCCGCTCCGGGTTCGCCGGAGAACGAGATCGAGGACTGCGTTGAGCGGATTAACTTCAATCTCGAAGTAGCACTCCAAGTCGCCCACGGGATCGAGAAAGACCTCCACGACTTCCTCTTTGTAGAGAGGCCCATCGCGCTCGGTAAGGGTGGCCCATGGATCGCGATCGGTGGAGTGGAAAAGAACGCGTAGCTCGCGCGCATCACAAGCGAGGTGCAGCGCGGTCGGTTGGTCAGGCTCCCCTCCACCGATCGCCTCCGAGAGCGACGACGGCTGGATCGTTTTCCAAAAATCCGAGCCCGCGTGCGCCGTGAGATCGGGCAGTTCGCGAATGGTGCAGATGATGCGCGGCAAAGTCGGCGCGATCATCGCGGACAAAGACGCGAAATTAGATCGGCGACTTGATCGAGAATGCCATCACCGCCGCCGCAACGAACACGAGGATCGCCACGCCGGCAAAAACAAGGATGGCCGTACCGATCGGATCCTTCTCCTTTTTCTTGCTGGAAAATGGAGACGCATTTGCGAAATCCGCGGGACGGACACTCGATTCGGCGACGACGGCTGCGACGCCTTCAGAGGCGGGCATCGGCTGCTCGGCACCGACGTGTTCGGAGGCGTAGAGGCACTCGATATTTCCGAAAACGATCGCGTCGCCGTTTTGCAACGGGCGCTCCTCATCGGCTGCGACGGGCGCGCCGTTGAGGGTCGTTCCGTTCGTGGAGCCGATGTCTTTCAGCGTGTAATCCGCGGAGCCACCGAGAAGCTGCGCGTGGTTGCTGGAGACCGAAATATCCGCGATCTCGATCGTGTTATCCGGCCTGCGGCCGATCGTGATGAGACTCTCGGTGAGTTCGTGGGTTTGCTCGGTGCCGTCGGGGAGAGTGATCTGGAGCGTGGGCATGGGGCGGGGAGATTAGCGGCGCGAGCCGTGTTCATCAATGAGTTTGGCAAACTGCTGAAAGAAGTAGCTCGCGTCGTTCGGACCGGGCGCGGCTTCGGGGTGATATTGCACGCTGAAGACCGGCAGTTCCCTGTGTCGCAGGCCCTCGACCGTGCCGTCGTTGAGATTGATGTGCGACACCTCGACATTCGCCGGCAGCGAGTCGGGATCGACCGCGAACCCGTGATTTTGCGAAGTGATCGTCACCTTGTTCGTCGCGAGATCCTTCACCGGCTGATTGCCGCCGCGGTGCCCAAACTTGAGTTTGAAAGTCTTCCCGCCGACCGCGTAGCTCAGCATTTGGTGCCCGAGGCAGATGCCGAAAATCGGCGTCTTCCCCATCAGCCCGCGCAGGCTCTCATGCACATATCCGAGCGCCGCCGGATCGCCGGGGCCATTCGACAAAAAGACGCCGTCCGGTTTCAACGCGAGCACATCCGCAGCGGACGTGTCGGCGGGCACGACGCGCACTTTGAAGCCCTCCTGCCGCAAGCGCCGCAGGATATTCCGCTTCATCCCAAAATCGTACGCAACGATCGAATGCGTGACCGGCGGCAGCTTTTCGAACACCTCGCCGTCCTCGGTGATCTCCGTGTTCGCGCCGTCGCCTTTCACGATCGTCCAGCGTCGGCTCAGCGTGCTCTCCGGGTCCCAGTCATACGCCGCGGCCGGCGTCACTTCTTTCACAAAATCCATGCCGACGACGCCAGTCCCCTCGCCCGCCCGGCGCACCGCTTCATCGACTGAAATATCCTCGCTCGTGAGGCATCCTTTCATCGCGCCTTTGTCGCGCAGATGCCGCGTGAGCGCCCGCGTGTCGATGCCCTGAATTCCGGGGATGCCCGCCTTTTTGAGATAATCGTCGAGCGTCCCGTGCGAGCGCCAGTTGCTCGGGATCGGGCTCAGTTCCTCGATTACAAACCCGCGCACATGCGGCTCGCCGCTCTCCTCATCGAGCGCATTCACGCCGTAATTTCCGATCTCGGGATACGTCATCGCCACGATCTGCCCGCGATACGACGGATCGGTGAGCACCTCCTGGTAGCCCGTCATCGACGTGTTGAAACAAACCTCACCGATCGCCGAGCCCGTCGCGCCAAAGCTTTCGCCGATGAAGTGCCGTCCGTCTTCGAGTGCTAAAATCGCGCGCATGTGGCCGCGCAGCAAAACGTCTGCGCGTCGCAATTTGAAGCGCAAATCGCGACGAACTACAGCCGCTCGCTCGTCTCCGCTTTCAGCAAATCCTCCAGCGTCTCGCGCCGCGAAATCATCTCCACCGACCCGTCTGTCTCGACCCAAAGCTGCGGCGCCTTTCCGATCGAGTTGTAATTCGACGACATCGCGTAGCCGTACGCACCCGCGTCGCGGATCGCGAGCAAGTCGCCGACCTCCACGCGCGGCAGCGCACGCGGCACGAGCAACTCCGCCTCGTCGCGCGTGAACACATCGCCGCTCTCGCACAGCGGTCCAGCGACCACGATCTCCTCTTCATCGCCCGATTTCCCGACGACCTCGATGCGGTGAAAACTCCCGTACATCGCCGGCCGCACGAGATCGACAAACCCTGCATCGACCATCGCGAATTTCATCCCGCGCCCCTTCTCATTCGTCCGCGTCTGCTTCACATCCGCCACGCGCGTGACCAGCGTGCAGCCCGGCGCGACGTAGTACCGCCCCGGCTCGATCTCCAGCCGAATCGCGCGTCCCGCCGCCGCGCACATTTTCTCCCGGCACTCGGAGAACAAGCGCTGAAGCGGCTCCAGCGGCACCTGCGAATTCGGATCGCGATAATTGTGCGGAATGCCGCCGCCCAAGCTCACCGCACCGACATCGGGAAATTTCGGGATCAACTCCGCGAATTCCGCCGCGAGCTTCGTGAGATTTTCCACGAGCTCCTCGAATTTCGGCCCACTCCCGATGTGCGCGTGCAGCATCACGATTCGCATCCCCGCGCGCGCCGCAGCCTCGGCGGTTTCCGCGAGATCGTGCCACCAGATTCCATGCTTCGAGCTCGGCCCGCCCGTGTCGCACGAGTTCACGTGCCCGTGCCCGAATCCCGGATTGACGCGAATCGAAATCCCCCCGCGAAAACCCGCCCGCGCGAGATCCGCGATCATCCCCGGCGAGCCGATATTCGGCAAAATCCCGTGCTTCAGCACCACCTCCATCGCGTTGTCGCGAAACACATCCGCCGTGAAACACACCACCGGCGGCTCACTCCCCGCGGCGTGTCCCGCGTGCAGCGCTCGCAGCACTTCATTCCCCGACACCGCGTCGATCCAAATCCCGCTCGCCTGCATCTCGCGCAGCACCTTCGTCGTCGGGCACGCCTTCATCGCGAAGCGCGCCTGCACGCCCTCCCCGCTCGTCATCGCCTTCACATTTGCGATCCTCGCCCGGATCACCGCCGCCTCATAAAGCCAAAACGGAGTGCCGACTTTCGCGGCGAGCGAGCGCAGAAACGCGGGATCGAGATTCATGGAAAAAGGGCGCGCATCATCGCCACCACCCGGCGCTTGGCAAGACTCGGCCCGGACCTCGGGGTGCCTTCTGGAGAAAACCAATTGTAGCCGGCCATTCCTGGCCACCCGCCCCTCGATCTTCGCACCGGCGGCCAAAATGGCCATCCTACAACCTCGACCTCCTGCGGATGCCTGCGCTTACACCCTCCGCGCACGACCCACCTCGTCTCCGCCCACGCGGAAAATGGCGATCATCTCGACCGGGCCGAGGTCATCTTGAAGACGCCGGCGCGGAAGACATCAGCACCGTCAGCGAAGCCGCCGTTCCCAACGTGTAACACTCGCATCTCCCGTTCTTGGGAGGGGAGAGCCCAGCATGCTTCGGCGCGCGGGGCTTTTTCTTTGCACGGCTCCTGCCATGCGTCGAGTCGCACGCAGGAGGCGGCTCGGATCGGCTCTGGCGTTACGCGCGCGGCCCGTCCACGGTGGACTTCCTCATGCCCGAAGAACATCCCACGGTCGAAGCACTTGCCAGGGTTTTCGCCGAATGCCGTGAGGAGATCATCGACGAATGGCGGACGCAGGCGGGCAAGGCCCTCGCGGAGTTGAAGCTCGATCGGGCCACGCTCACCGATCACGTCCCGGACCTGGTTACCGGGATCATCCGCGATCTGTCGGATCGCCGGGAGGGCCGGGTGCAGCCCGATGCGGTGCCGAGCGGGCAGCCGCGGCACGGGGTGCAGCGAGTGAGCGATGGGCTGGATGTGGGCGAGGTCGTGGAGGAGTTCAATCTGCTAAGGGCGGCCTTTTTCACGATCGCGGACCGGCACAGCCTTTTGCTGATCGGCGAAGCGGCGCGGATCATCAGCCGACGGATCGACACGGATGTGCGGATGGCGGTCGTGGCGTTTGCGGAGCGGCAGGCGCATCTGCTGAAGGAGGGCGAGGACGAGCATCTGGCATTCATCGCGCACGATCTGCGCACGCCGCTGAATGCGGTGAATCTGCTCGTGGATGAGCTGAAGGAGACGTGCACGGACCATGCGGTGCCGGAGGTGGATGAGCTTTTCGAAAGCCTGAAACGCAATCTGCAGCGCGTGGAGGGGCTCATCAAGCGGGTGCTGGATGCCCATGCGCAGCCGGCGGGGATGGTGAGCTCACTGCAGCCGGAGCGGCGCACTTTCGAGCTCTGGCCGGTGGCGCAGCGGCTGATCTTCGACCTCGCCGCGGTGGCAAAGAACCAAGGCGTGGCGGTCACCAACGAGATCCCGCGCCAGCTTACTGTCTGCGCCGATGCGGGGCTGATCGCGCAGGTCTTCCAGAACCTGCTCAGCAACGCCTTCAAATACGCCTCACGCGGGCGCGTGACCCTGACGGCGAGCGAGGACGCCGACGGCGTGGTCTGCACGGTGCGCGACTCCGGCGAAGGGATCCCGCCGGAGATGCTGCCGAAGGTCTTCGACAAGCTGGCGACGGACCCGGAAAAAGAAGGAATCGGAATCGGACTGGCGATCGTGAAGCAGATCGTGGAAGCGCACGGGGGGAGCATCACGGCGGAGAGCACCCACGGAGCGGGAGCGAGCTTCCGGTTCACGCTCCCTGCGCCGTCGAAGAGCATTTCACCGACGCGCTAGTGCCGTAGCTAACCCCCCCATGAAAACGACATCCCATCCTTTCCACGTGTCTCTGCTCTGCGTCGTATGGCTGGCCTTGCCTGGTTTTGGCTTCGCCGATGAAGTTACGGACACTGCGCTCCTCGCCGGACATTCGCTGCACGGCGAAGCTTTTGACGAAGGCCCGCGTCAGGCAGCGGTGCTCATGCCCGGAATGCCGAAGATTGATTTTCCCGTCACGGTGCGAAACCCGCAGGCCCAATTATTCTTCAATCAAGGCGTCGGCCAGCTTCACGGCTTTTGGTATTTCGAGGCGGAGCGCTCGTTCCGTCAGGTCGCAATGCTGGACCCGGATTGCGTCATGGCGCTGTGGGGGATGGCGATGGCGAATGTCTATAACGAGAAGCGCGCGGCGGAATTTATCCGCAAGGCGGAGTCGCGAATGAAGGATGATAACCTCACGCGCCGAGAGCGTCTCTACCTGGAATCGCTCAGCAAGTTCTACCCGAACAAGAAAACTCCCGGAGGCGGCAGCGGAAAGGATCAGGAGAATAAAAGGCATCGCGAGTATGTCCGCAGCCTGGAGCAAATCGTCGAGGAATTCCCCGACGACATCGAAGCCAAAACCTTCCTCGTGTTCAAAATCTGGGATAACGAAGGACGGCTCGGCATTTCCAGCCACACCGCCACAGATGCGCTGGCCAAAGAGGTGCTGGCCGTTAGTCCGCAACATCCCGTGCAGCACGCGCGCATCCATCTATGGAATGGCGAGGCCGAGCGCCGGGCGCTGGACGCCGCCGCAAATTGCGGCCAGGGCTCGCCGGGAATCGCGCACATGTGGCACATCGCCGTGCATACCTATGCTCCGCTCCAGCGGTATGCCGATGCAGTCTGGCAGCAGGAGGCGTCAGCGCGCGTAGATCATGCCTACATGATGCGCACGCGTTTGCTCCCCGACCAGATTCACAACTACGCGCACAACAACGAGTGGCTGGTCAGGAATCTGAACCATCTGGGCCGGGTATCCGATGCCCTCGACCTGGCGCGCAACATGATCGAACTGCCACGTCACCCGCGCTTTAACTCGCTGCTCAAAACGCCGGACGACAGCAAGCTCAACGACACTTCAGTGACGGCGAATCGGAAGCGCCAAAACAGTGCGGTCTTTGGCCGCGTGCGATTGCTGGAGACTCTCGTGCGATGGGAACTTTGGGATGAAATCCTGCGGCTGGGAGACACAATGTATCTCGATGCAACGGATGACTTGCCGGAAGAAGCGCGGCGGCTCTGGGCGCTGGGGCTCGCGCATTTTGCGACCGGCGACCAGACTGGGGGCGCTGCGCGGCTGGCGGACTTGGAAAAGCTCGTGACAAAACAGCGGGATGCGGGTGAGGAAAAGCCCGCGAAAGAGAATGGCTCCCAAGAGCAGGTCGGTAAGACACTCAAGGAACTGCGTCTATTCGCCACCCTTGCAAAAGGTGATCAATCCACCGCCCGTCGCCTCGCAGGTGAAGGCATGGATATCCCGAAGGAGCGGCTAGCTCAGGTTTGGCTGCAACTCGGCGACAAAGAGCGTGCGATGAAACTAGCCCGCGACGCTGCTGACAGCCTCCGCAATCAGGTGCAACCGCTGGCGAACTGCGCGGATATCCTGGCGCGCTGCGGACAGAAAGAAGAGGCAGGGAAAGTCTTCGAAAAGCTGCGCGTGACTGCCGCACAGGCAAATCTCGATGTGCCTGTCATGCGCCGCTTGCAACCACTGGCGGCGGAGTTGCAGTTGCCCGACGACTGGCGACTCCCGCAATCCGCCGCGACGGATGTCGGCATCCGTCCGCCGTTGGATTCGCTCGGCCCGTTTCGCTGGCAGCCCTCCGCGGCGCCGGAGTTCACGCTTCCCGGACCTGCGGGCTCGCAGGTTTCCCTGTCGGATTATCGCGGCCGACCGGTCATCGTCATCTTCTACCTCGGAAGTGCATGTCAGCACTGCGTGAAACAACTGGCCGCGTTTGCACCGATGACGACCCGTTTCGCTGAGGCGGGCATTTCCGTCATGGCAGTCAGCACCGAGTCGGTAGGCGGGCTGGAGGACACGATCGGAGCAGGCACGCCGGATGCGTTGCCCTTTCCTGTGGTTTCCGACGGGGACCGCAGTGTCTTCAAGCGTTACGGCGCTTTCGATGACTTCGAAAATATGCCGCTCCACGGAGTCTTCCTCGTGGATGGCACCGGCCGGGTCCGCTGGCATGACATCGGTTTCGAACCCTTCACGGATGTCACGTTTCTGCTCGGCGAATCGCAGCGCCTGCTGAAGCTCTCGGGTGAAGCACATCCGACCACCGCTGCCTTGACAGAGCCCAAATGAGTGAGGCGGTGATGAAACGCACGACTTGGCTCCGTCACCAGACTCTCCACTACCAAGGATTCGCGGAACTGGGCCTGCGGTAGGTGAATCGGTGCCCGGCGGACGGCGAAGCTAGTTCGTCTTCAGCACTTCGATGAACGCCTCTTGCGGGATGTTCACGCGGCCGATCGACTTCATCCGCTTTTTGCCTTCCTTCTGCTTTTCCAGGAGCTTGCGCTTCCGCGAGATGTCGCCGCCGTAGCACTTCGCGGTCACGTCTTTGCGCTGCGCGCTCACGCTTTCACGGGCGATGATTTTCCCTCCGATGGCGGCCTGGATCGCGACCTGGTAGAGCTGCGTGGGGATGACTTCTTTGAGCTTCGCGGCGAGTGCGCGCCCGCGGGATTCGGCTTTGTCGCGATGCACGATCGAGCTGAAGGCATCGACGGGCTCGCCATTCACGAGCATGTCGAGCTTCACGAGCTTCGACGCCTTGTAGCCCGCCTGCTCGTAATCCATGGAGCCGTAGCCGCGCGTCATGGATTTAATTTTGTCCACGAAATCGACGAGGATTTCATTCAGCGGCAGCTCGGTGGTGAGCATGACGCGCTTGGTGTCGAGCGACTCGGTGTGCTTCACCTCGCCGCGCTTGTCCATGATGAGCTGCATGAGCCCGGAGATGCACTCGTTTGGGATCATGATGAAGCAGCGCACCATCGGCTCGCGGATTTCCGCGATGACGCTGAAGTCCGGCATGTGCTCGGGATTATCGACGGTGAGCACCTCGCCGTTGGTCTTCATGATCTCGTAAATCACGGACGGATACGTCGCGATGATGTCCATGTTGTACTCGCGACGGAGCCGCTCCTGGATGATCTCCATGTGCAGCAGCCCGAGGAAGCCGCAGCGAAATCCGAAGCCGAGCGCGACGCTGGATTCGGGCTGGAAGACGAACGCGGCGTCGTTGAGCTGGAGCTTGCCCATCGCGAGTTTCAGGTGCTCGAAGTCGGCGGTATTGATCGGATAAATGCCGCTGAAAACCATCGGCTGCACGACTTGGAATCCCGGCAGCGGCTCGGTGGCGGAGGCGCGCGCGGAGACGAGCGTGTCGCCGACTTTCGCGTCGCTGGTCGATTTCACATTCGCGATGACGTAGCCGACGTCGCCGGCCTCGAGCCTTTCCTGCGGGAGCATCTTCGGCTGTTGCGGGCGGAAGATGCCGACCTCTTTCACCTCATACGTCCCCGGTGTGGCGAACATCTTGATCGGGTCGCCGGCCTTGATCATTCCATCGACGACGCGCACATGGACGACGACGCCGCGATACGTGTCGAACATCGAATCGAAGATGAGCGCGCGCAGTTTTTCGTTGTTGTTGCCCTTTGGAAAAGGGATGCGCGCGACGACTGCCTCTAGGATGCCCTCGATGCCGATGCCCGCTTTCGCCGAGCACTGGATCGCCTCGTCCGCGGGGATCGCGAGGATGTCTTCGATTTGCTTGAGGACGGTCGGAATGTCCGCATTCGGCAGGTCGATTTTATTGATGACCGGGATGAGCGTGAGCCCCTGCTTGGTCGCGAGATGGACGTTCGCGACCGTCTGCGCCTCGACGCCCTGCGCAGCGTCGATGATCAGCAGCGCCCCCTCGCACGCCGCCAACGAGCGGGAGACTTCATAGGCGAAGTCCACATGGCCCGGCGTGTCCATGAGGTTGAGTTTGTAATGATGCCCGTCCTTCGCGGTGTATTTCATCGCGATCGGGTGCGACTTGATCGTGATGCCGCGCTCGCGTTCGAGGTCCATCGCATCGAGGAGTTGCTCCTGCGACTCGCGTTTCTGGATCGTGCCGGTGAACTCGAGCAGGCGGTCGGACAGCGTGGTCTTCCCGTGATCGATGTGGGCGATGATGCAGAAATTACGGGTGCGAGTGTGCGGCATGAAAGTGGTGCGCCGGGTGGCGCGGGCGCGGAATATGGCGGCGCTCCGCCGATGGGTCAACGCAACGTGACCGCCGCAACCGTCGCGGCAGAAAACCTACGCCCAAGGCGCGGGCGCGAGCTTGTGCTCGGGCTCGCGGGCAGGCGCGCGGAAGGACATGCAGCCGACAAAAAGCGCGGTGAAAATCAAGTCGCTCGCCAGCGTGTTGCGGTAGAAAAACCACGTCGAAGGATAGCCCGGCAGCCCCGTCGTGAGTGCCTGCAGCCAGCCGCCAAAGGTCTTCGCATACGCCGGCTCACCGATCCACGAACCCGTGTTCGTGATCACATAAAAAACGAGCGACCCAGCCAGCGCAGCCGCGAGCATCCCGGTGATGCGCACCTTTCCGCGCAGCGCGAATCCGAGGCCCACGATCATCGCGAGTGCGAAATATCGAGGGAGGATTTCCATCGTGAAAAACGGGACGTGGTAGTGGAAGAGGTTCAGCGCGATGTCGCTCAGCAAAAGGATCGCGAGCGGCAGCGACCACGCCACGCGGCGCGGCAGATAGACCGCGCCGCACAGCGCGACTGCGGCGACGGGGGAGAAATTATGCAGCCACGTCATGTCCGCGCTCCCGGCGATGCCGAGCACCACACGGAAAACGACGACGACCAAAAGCAGCACGAGCGGGGCAATCATGGAATCAACGTGGCGCGCGGTGGCTCTTCGGGCAATAGCGAAGTGCAACCGCCCGCAAATCCTTTGCTGGTGCGGCTCGGAACGAAATCGCTTGTCGCGCGACATGCACCGCCTACAGTCCGCCGCCAGTTCTTTGCGAGTCAAAATAGCCTGCGGGTCGAACGATGGAATTCCGTGAAATTCGGAAACAGTTGCGCTGCTGTGACTGGATACGACTCCCCAAATTGCCAATTTTCGCGCGAGCGAAAGTGAAGGCGGGGAGAAGGATGGCGAAGTCATTTTCGCCGAGAAGCCAGAAGTCAGAACATTTCCTCGATCCGCGCTCATTCGCGCCGCCGCTTTCATAGTGGCAGGCCCTGCCACGGGCAGCGGCGCGTCAAAACTTCTTCGCAAAAAAGAAGCAATGAGGGATCGCTCGTTTCGTTGCCCACGGCATTCCCATGCCCTCGGCGCGTGCCACGGTCTCTCTCATAAATCCATCGAGACAGACCCATGAAAAAAGCACTCCTCATCTGCCTGGCCGCATTCGCGGCACAGGCATCCCACGCCGCGTTGAACGTATTCGACGCGTTCGCCACCGACCCCATTTCCACCGGACGCTGGAACTTCGGCATCGGCTCAAACGCCAACTCGCAATTTCTGTGGAGTAACACCGCTCCTGCATTTGCGGGCGATTCCGCCGGTTCGCTGTCCGTGCATCTGAACTCCTCATTGCCAACCGCCCGGCTTCAACGTCCGCTCGGCCAGACTTTCTCAGCCGGCGCCGATTTTTCGGTCTCGGTAAAGTTCAGTTTTTCAGTCACGAGCGCACCGCTGAACCAAGGTGTGCAATTCGCGTTTGGCCTAATCAATACAGGGCTCACCGGCGGTGACCGCACTGGCAGCCCGACGAATTACGGGAGCGACAATTTCTTTCACACCGTCGAGTTGAATTACTTCCCGAACCTCAGCAATTACGATCCGACGACTCCGGGGCCGACGCTCACGCCGGTCGCAGTCGGCGCGCAAAAGCCCGGGATGGACGGTTTTCAGAATCTCGCCGCGAACTTCAGCACGGACTCGGACCTCGGCGCGAACGCCAGCGGCATCACCGAGCTGCCACAAAACACCATCCTGCAAGCCACGCTCGCCTTTACCGCCGGCAATCACACGCTCGCGCTTTTGATGAGCCGCGTGAACGCCGACGGAACGCTCACCGCGCTGAATACCGAGGTTCCAGCGATCCGACTCGATATGCCGCCCGGATTTTCCACCTATGATTCGAGCCTTCCATTCCAAGTGAATGCACTCTCGATCATGGCCTACAACGACGGCTTCACGACCTCCGCAGACCCGTCGCTCATCGCCGACATCACGTTCGAGGATTTCGGGTTTGCGTCGCCCGTGCCGGAGCCATCGTGCGCATTGCTGCTCGGGAGCGGCGTCGTGGCCTTTTTGTTGCGGAGGAAAAGCGGATCCGCTGACAACCGCTACGTTTGATCGAAGCAATGCATGAGAAGACGAAACAGGAGAACAGAAAAACAGAAAGGGGCGGGTGCGATCTTCTCCCGTCTGCACCCCTCTCCTGTTTTCCTGTTTTCCTGCTTCAATCCGAATCGTCGCGAACTCGGGATCATCGTCGCGCATTCACGCTCGTGGAATTGCTCGTTGTGCTCAGCATCGTCGCGGTGCTCGCGGCACTCGTTCTTTCTGGCGTGGAGAAAATGCGAAAAGTCGCGCAGGGCGCGTATTGCGCGAACAGCCTGCGCCAGCTCGGCGTCGCCACCTCGCTCTATCTCAACGACAACGACCGCGTCTTTTTCTCCTACTCGAAAACCGTGCCGGAGGGCCGTCTCTGGTATTTCGGACTCGAGCCGAAAGGCGGAGGCGGCGCGGAAGGCAGCCGCGTGCTCGACCAGACGAAAGGCCCGCTTTTTCCCTACGTCCAGCAGGTCGGCGGCATCCAAGTCTGCCCCGCGTTTCCGTACGAGAGTTCTCTGTGGAAGCCGAAATTCAAGGGCGCGAGCTGGGGCTACGGCTTCAATACCGCACTCTCGGGCGTGAACCTTTCCAACCTCGAACATCCCGCGCGCACGCTGGTCTTCGGCGACTGCGCGCAGGTCAATTCATTCCAGCCGCCCGCCTCCGCGAAGAAGCCGATGCTCGAGGAATTCTACATGATCGAGAGCAGCTTCAAGACGATCCACTTCCGCCACGGCGCGCGCGCAAATATCCTCTTCGCCGACGGCCACGTCGATGCCATGAGCATGTATCCCGGCACCGCCGACACGCGCCTGCCGGATGCCAGCGTCGGCCGCATCGCACCCGTCGGCAGCTCCGACTTTCTGCGCTGAAAATCGTGCGGTCTTGGCTTCCCATCACGCGCTCCGTAGCGTGCGCGGTTCCACTCCATGAGCATCTTTGAAAAAGCCCACACAGCCGCGATCGAAAGCCTGCACAGCCTCCGCGCGCTCCAGCCCGCGCTCGAGCAGGCCGCACAGATCGTCGGCGACTGCGTCCTCGGCGGCGGCAAATTGCTCGTCTGCGGCAATGGTGGCAGCGCGGCGGACGGCGCGGATTTCGCCACCGAATTCGCGTGCCGATTCATCACCGATCGCCGCCCCTATCCCGCGCTGAATCTCACCGCGTGCGGCAGCCTCACCACCGCCATCGGCAACGACTACGGCTTCGAACAAATCTTCGCGCGACAGGTTCGCGGCTTCGGGAAAAAGGGCGACGTCCTCATCGCGCTCACCACCAGCGGCAACTCCGCAAACATCCTCGCCGCGCTCGGCGAGGCCCGCACCCAAGGCCTCGAAAGCATCGCCCTCCTCGGCCGCGACGGCGGTCACGCGCGCGGCCTCGCGACCGTCGATCTCATCGTCCCCGCACCCGCCACGGCACGCATCCAGGAGGGTCACAAATTCCTCCTCCACACCCTCTGCGAAATGGTCGAAGAGCGCCTGCTCGCCGCCGAGCCGCGCTAGAACGAACGATCGCGGCGATTCACTCCGCGGAGAAATGCGAGCGGCTTGGCCGCCCTTGCGCGGTGGATAGACCCAGTCGTCCATCCATGCATTCACGCCCTTAATAAAACATCGCGCCACGACCGAGTCCGTAACCTTCCTGCCGCACTTTCGCCGCCTGCACCGTGTTCCGCACCGGCGGCGCTGCCTGCGCGGAGAGGGTGGAGACGAAGACGATGAACGCGATGAAGCAGCCTTTCATGGCGGGCACTCGGCTGAAGAGAATGCCTGGAGCGACTTCGGATGTGCGGAGGAAAATCGCAATTTGTCCACACACTGCTGGCGCTGAGCGCGCCCCCGTAAAGCAGCACGCTCTAACGCCCGCCAGACCACGAATCCGCCAGCGCTTCCGCCTGCTTGAGCACCAGCGCGGTCGCCTCTTCCTGTCCTTCCGGCGGATATTTGTATTTGCGTAGGAGGCGTTTGATCAGCAGGCGCATACTCGCGCGGACGCTATCACGCACCTGCCAGTCCACCGTCGTGCTGGAGCGGAGTTTTTCGGTGAGTTCGGCCGCGAGTTTCTTCAGCGTTTCGTCGCCCATCTGCTGGAGAACTTCCGGACGCTCGGCGAGGGCATCGTAGAAGGCGATCTCGTCGGGATTCAGGCCGAGCTCCTCGTTGCGCTTGAGCGCTTGCTGAAAGTCTTTCGCCATCGCGATCAGTTCCTCGATCACCTGCCCGGTTTCGATGGCGCGGTTGTGATACTTCGCCAGCGTGGCGAGCAGGCGATCGCTGTACTTCTTCTCCTGCACAATGTTCGTGCGGCTGCTGGATCGAATCTCGTCTTTGAGCAGGCGCTCCAGCAGTTCCACCGCGAGGTTCTTCAACGGCGTCTGGCGCACGTCTTCGAGGAACTCGTCGCTCAGCAGTCCGATATCCGGCTTCTCCAGGCCCGCGAGGGCGAAGATGTCGTTCACGCCTTCCGCCCGGATGGCGTTGTCGAGGATCTGCTTGAGCGCAGAGTTCTTCTCCTCCTCGGTGCGCTTCTTATCGACCGCTCCGTGTTTCACCAGCGCGGCGCGGATGGCGGAGAAGAAGGCAATTTCCGTCCGCAGCGCGGCGGCTTCGTCCAGCGTTGCGCACAGCGAATACGCTTTCGTTACCGAGGCCATCACATCGAGGAAACGCTTCTTGCCATCATCAAGGCTGAGCAAGTGATTCGCCGCCGGAGCGAGCAAGGCTAGCGGCTTCGTCGCGAAGTCGCCGTAGTCAAAGCCGTGCATCATCCCGCGCACCGCATCCAGCTTCGCCAGCAGCACCTTCAAGGCTTCCTCCGCCTTGAGCGTCGGCTGACCTTTTCCATTGGCGTCGGTGTAAATCCTCAATGCGGCCTTCAGCTCCGCGGCGATGCCGATGTAATCGACCACCAGCCCGCCCGGCTTGTCCTTGAAGACCCGGTTCACCCGCGCGATGGCCTGCATCAGGTTGTAGCCGTGCATCGGCTTGTCCACATACATCGTGTGGCAGGGCGGCGCGTCAAAGCCGGTCAGCCACATGTCACGCACGATCACGATCTTCAGCGGGTCCGCCGGGCCCTTGAAACGCCGCTCCAGCCGCCTCTTCTGCGCCTTGGTGTAAACGTGCTCCTGCACGCCCGCGCGATCCGTCGCATTCCCCGTCATGATGATCCGCACCGCGCCGTCCTCGGGATTCCAGCCCGTGCTGTTCGGCAGCTTCGTCCCCGCCCATTCCGGCCGCAGCTTCATGATCTCGGCGAAAAGACTCACGCAAATCTCCCGGCTCATCGCCACGAACATCGCCTTTCCCTCCAGCGCCGCCGTGCGCGTTTCAAAATGCTCCACCAGATCCGCCGCCACCTGCGCCAGCCGCGGCTGCGCGCCCACCAGCTTCGCGAGCTGCGTCCATTGGCTCTTCACCGTCTCCCGCGCCGCCACGTCTTCTTCGTCCTCGATCACTTCCTCCACGTCGTCGTTCAGCGCGTCGATCTCCTCGCGGTTGATGTCCAGCTTCGCCAGCCGGCTCTCGTAGTAGATCGGCACCGTCGCCTTGTCATCCACCGCATCCTGGATGTCGTAGATCGAGACGTAATCGCCGAAAACCCCACGCGTATCGCGATCCTCCAGCGCGATCGGCGTCCCCGTGAAGCCGATGAACGACGCCCCCGGCAACGCCGAACGCATATGCTTCGCATTGCCGAACACATACTCGCCCGTCTTCGTATTCAGCTTTCCCTTGATCCCGTATTGGCTGCGGTGCGCCTCATCCGCGATCACCACCACATTGCTCCGCGTGCAGAGCGCCGGATGCGCCTTCTCGCCGTCGAGCAGGGAAAATTTCTGGATCGTCGTGAAAATGATGCCGCCCGATTGCCGCGCGCCCAGCATCTCGCGGAGCTGTTCCCGGCTCTCCGCCTGCTCGGGCGTCTGTTTGAGGAGATCCTTCGCCGCGCAGAATTGCTGGTAAAGCTGCCCGTCGAGATCGTTGCGATCCGTCACCACCACCAGCGGCGGGTTATTCATCACCGGCTGCTGCAGGAGCTTCCCCGCGTAGCAGCACATCGAGATGCTCTTGCCCGAGCCCTGCGTGTGCCAAAAGACGCCCGCCTTGTGCGAGCCGCGCTCGACCGTCTTCCCATAAGTCGCCCGCTCCTCTTCGCGCACGCGGCTGCTCTCCTCCGTCGCCGAGGCGATCAGCGTCACCCGCACCGCTTCCCGCACGCCATGGAATTGATGGTAGCCCGCGATCTTCTTGATCAGCGCATCGCCGTCCTGCTCGAAGAGCACGAAATAGCGGATGTAATCCAAAAACAAGTCCGGCCGGAAAAAGCCGCGCACCACCTTCTCCAGCTCGAATTCCAGCGCCGGTCGGTCGTTCTCATTCGCAATCGTCCGCCACGGCATGAACCACTCCGGCGTCGCCGTCAGCGCGCCGACCCGCGCATTCATCCCATCGGAGACCACCAGAGCCTCGTTAAAGACGAGCAGGTCCGCGATCTCCTCCTTGTAAGTCTGGAGCTGCTGGTAAGCCTTCCAGACATCCGCGTTCGCATCCGCCGGATTCTTCAGCTCCACGATCCCCAGCGGCAGCCCGTTGACGAACGCCACGAGGTCCGGGCGCCGCGGTTTCTTCGTCCCGGTGACGGTGAATTGATTCTCCACGAGGAAGTCGTTGTTCGCCGGATTTTGGAAATCGACGAGCTGCGCGTGATCCGTCTCCTTTTCGCCCTGCGCATTGGTGAACTCCACCTTCACCCCATCCATCAGCATCCGGTGAAAC
>JBBQZX010000018.1:0-113690 GCA_038207335.1 Chthoniobacterales bacterium
TATTTCACGTCGCCATCGCCCGCGACCAGATCGGGAATGTAGTTCTCGGTGAACTCGGTGAAGATGATGTTGAGCGATTTGCGCAGGAAATTCGCCAGCACGTTGAGCCGGCCGCGGTGCGCCATGCCCATGCAAATCTCCTCGATGCCCGAGCCCGGACACTTGTGCAGGATCGTGTCGAGGATCACCATGAGCGATTCCGCGCCCTGGAGTGAAAAACGTTTTTGCCCGACGTAGCTGGTGTGCAAAAAAACTTCGAACGACTCCGCTTCCATCAGCGCGCGGAGCAGCGCCACCTGCACTTCGCGCGACGTCGCCTCCGCGCCCGCGCGCGATTCCAGCCGGTGCCGCACCCAATTACGAATGCGCGGATTCTGGATGTGCATGAACTCCGCGCCGATGCTCTCGCAATAGGTCGCCTCGAGGGTGCCGATCATCTCACGCAGCCGCATTCGCCGCCCGCCGAGGTAAAATTTCGAGCTGACTTCGAGGTCGAGGTCTTTGTTGTCAAAGCCGAGTTCGCGCAGTCTGAGCATCGGATTTTCCGGCCGCGCCTCTGCGAGCGGATCAAGCGTGGCGATGGTGTGGCCGAGCGTGCGATAGGCATACACGAGACCATCCACGCGGGTCTGGAGCGTCGCTGGCGAATCGTGTGCTGGAGCGGCTTTAGCGGTGGCTCCATTTTTCGACTGCACGGAGCCGAGTTCGAAGCCGTCGAAAAACGCGGCCCAATTCGGATCAACTGAAGCAGGGTCGCGCCGCCAGAGTTCGTAGTTTTGGTCGAGAAGATCGGCGTTGGAGCGAGCGGCAAACGAAGTGGCCATAAAAGTGGAGCGCGGAACTTAGGCGGGGTGCGAAAACGCTCCAAACGAAATTCGCGAGCGGGATATCACCGTTCGCCGCCAATCCTCGGAAGCGCTTTGGGACGCCACTTGGGCTTCGAGAGCGTGTCGTCCGAGACGTATTCAAAAAGCTTGCTGACCGGATAGAGCATCACGCCCGGCAGCCCGCGCGCATTGATTCGCATCGTGAAATCCATCGCGTCATTGAGGAACATCAGTTTCCCCGCGCCGATCATACTGAAGCCCGTTCCCTCGACCACGAGCTTGTCCGTCGCGATCACACCATCGCTGATCGTGAAAGCCGCTGACGCCCGATGCGCCACGTCGTGGCCGAGTCCGGGAACGATGCCATTCAGGATGCCCGAGAACGGCCCGAGGAACGGAATCGCGAACACATTTCCATCGTGAACCTCGACCTCACCGCGCCCGCGCATCGTGCGCGGATCGTCGCCGCGGCCTGTGAAACTGTAGGCCCCGCTCATGCTCCCGCGCGAACCGTCGTAGTTGAAATAGAGCTTCGTGAGGCTGGCGAAGTCAATGTTCTCCACCTCGAGCGAGACGCTGTGACCCGGCCGCCCCTTCACGATGGAAATGTCGGCATCACCCCGCAACCGGCCTCCGAACAGGCTTGCGGAGAGATCGGTGATTTTCAGCCAGTCGTCGGTGAAGAGTAATTTCGCCGAACACTGCGGCGCGCTGAGGTTCTTTTTGAGAAAGGTGTAATCCATCCCCGCGGGAGCATCGACGTCGATGACGAGGTGGGTCGTCTTGCCGTGCTTGATGTGGACGATCCCGTTGACGAAGACGTTCGGCGGCTTTCTTGGAAAGCGATACGGCTCGATGTCTTTCAAGATTTCCGGGACAAACCAAACGATGACTTCCGCCGGATTCACGCTCGCGTGGATGTCGTCGAGGTGCACTTCGTCTCGCGCGAAATCGACCGTCACCGCGCCGCTTCCAGTGCCCTCCTCGCGGCGCAACTTGAACGGATCGATCGTGAGCTTTCGCCCGCCATAACGCACCGTCGCGACGAGACTTTCCGAACGCGAGTTGCGAAAGCTCGCGCGTCCGATTTTCACCTCCGCGCTCGCGGAAAATGCGTCGAGTTTCGGCGATTTTCCACGCGCAGTGAGGACGATTTCCGGTGAATCCGTGAAGTCGAACTGCGAAAAAACGTCGGCCGCTTTTCCCGTGAAAAAAGGGACAAGGACTCGCGGATTGATCGTGCTGCGGAGCCCTGCGCGAAAATCGCCCGGCAACTGCATCGCGTCGCCAGCGAGTTCTCCGGTGCGATGCACGAGCCGTGCGTCGCGTACGCTCCAGCTTCCATCCTGCCAGGAAAAATCCGCGGCGAGGCTCTCGAACGCGAGCGAGCGGTAGCTGAAACGCGGGAACGCCACATGCCCGATGACCTGCATCGCGGGCAGCTCGTGAAGATTTCCCTGCGCTGTGAGATCGATCGAGGGCGCGACGGAAAATGCCAGGTCGGCGGCCACACCGCCGGGCTGGAAATTTCGCGCGATCGCCCCGGCGTCGAGCTTGGAGCGGAGTCGTAGGTTCACCGCCTGCGTTTTCAAATGAAGGTCGCCGCTCGCTTGGAGCGCGCCTTTTTTATCGGTCGCGGTGAGTTGCCGCAGCTCAATCGTGCCGTCGCGGAAACAGCCCTCGGCGTGGAGGCTTGTGAGCCGCAGATCGCCTCGCTGAATTTTGTGCGTATCGAGTATTGCCTCGACGAAAATCTTCTCCGGCTCCGCGACATCGCCGCTAAATCGCAGATCGAGCCGCGGCGATCCGCCATCGAATTTCAGCGCCTTCAACTCTTCCACCACGCGCTCGATCGCGGCAGTCGCGGAGCCGTCGCCGGGCTTTTGACGAAAAGCTTGCGGGTTGATGAGACGGCCGCCTGCGGTGATCTGGACGCCGTAAATTTCCGCCGAGAGGCGGCTGAGGTAGAGCTGTTTCGGCGGCAGCAACAGCCTTCCGCTCAGCCTCCGCACATCGATGGACGGCCCTCGCGAGTTTCGCGCGTCGATCGGAATCGTGAGGCGTGCGTCGCTGAGGTCGAGCGCTTCGATGAACTGCTCGCCTTTGAAAAAGTTCGCAAAATTGATTACGAGGAGGACCTCGTCCACGACCGCGAGCGTTCGTTTTCGCTCCCGCGAATCGTAAATTTTAACATCCCGCGCGACGATGCCGCGGAACGGCTCGAGCGCGAGCTGGCGCAGCGACATCTCGACTCCTCGTTTGTGAAATTCGGAAGAGACGAAAGCGCGCCATTTTCTAGTAAATCCCTTTTCGTATGCGTACCAGCCGAACCCGATCGCTGCGCCAAAACACAGCGCGAGAAGGATGTAAACGGCACGGCGCATCGGGTGGAATCATTCGGGTGCGCGCGACCGGAAATCAATGGCCGAGCGCAGCGGCACACGCGATGCTTACGCAGGAGTTCCGATGATCAAAGCAAACTGTCGGGATCGGTTCACGGCGGACGATTTTCAATTCGTCGTGAAGACACTCTCCAACTCGGAGCGGGACTCAATCACCCTCGTCGAACTCCTCACGGATGCCGACGCGCGGGACTGCATTCTCGATCACCCGCGACTGCTCGCCGCGGTGCTCGAAGACTCGGCGGCGCTGCACATTTCGCCGCAGCTCTACTTCTACGTTTTGATCCGCCATGTGCTGAAAGAGACAGCGCTCGCGGATCGGGCGGTCAGCGATTACGTCGCGTCGCTGCTGGAAAACTTTTCGCAGACCGCTCGAATGCGTTCGCCCGCGGATGGGCAAACCGCGCCGATCCAATATCTCTCCGACATGATGATCGCGCTGCGCGATGCGTCGCCCTCTCAGACGTTTTTGATCCGCGCCCACGTCGGAAATTACTCACTCTTCCTCACCGGGATTTTTCACGAAACCGTCGCGCGACGCTCACAGCGTGGCGGGCCGGGTGTCTCTTTTTATGAGGAACTCGGAAGCACGAGTTTCAAGGCGGTCGCCACGCATCACGTCGCGCGCTCGGCTTCGCTCAGCGGGATTTACGAGCAGCTTGGCGCGGGATTTCACGACCTGCGGCTCGCGCTGAACCGGCTCTCGGACACGCTGCTCCATCTCGACTCCACCCGCTCGCCGGGCCACCTCATCGCCGCGTGAGCGCCACGCTCTTCAGCGAAATCCAGCGGCTCTTCGAGCGCACCTACGCGCAGGTCGGGATCAATCTCGAAGACTGCCTCATCGGCCGCCAGCGCTGCGGGCAGCTCAGCCGCGCGGCGGGCGCGGCTGCGCGCGAGCTGAGCGATCTCGCGCGAACTTTTCTGCGCCGCACCGGCGATCAGCTTTACATCGGCATCTACTACTCGCAGTGGCTCATCGAGCAGCTCGAGAAAAACGATCCGCGCCGCGGCGTGAGCGACGCGAACATTCGGCAGCTCATCGCGTTCATCGAGGAGATCAATCACGCGCTGCACGCGTCGCTGCAATTCCAGCGGGGCGTGCGCGAGATCCACAGCGAAGAATACGCGCGCAACCTCGAGCTCCAGGCGCAGGTCGATACGTATCTCGTGCTCCTGCTCTTCATCGGCTTCTTCCGCAAGACGCAGAAAGTCTCGCGCGCCGACCGCCGCTGGCTGCGCTTTCACCTTTTCTCACGACACCACCCGCGGGCATACGCCGACGCAAATCTGCGCGGCCGCTACCTCGAAACGACCGAACTCGCCGAGCAATACACGCGCTGCCTCGACGCGCTAAACGGGGCTCGGCGCATCGATGAAATCCGCATATTCCACGCCCTCGACTACGGCGCGAAAAAGCAGCGCATCCTCGCCCTGAAAGACATCGAGCGAGCGGAGTAAACTGGAGTGCTCGCTCTGTCGATTGCTTCGGGACAACACACCCCTTGCGCCGACTGCGGGGTGCCATCCAGCGTGCTCTCTCCGGTCCCCGTGCCTGTGCGCGCGTTCTCCGGTCGCGACTCACGCCCGACGCAGCGCCCCGATGCCACTGATGGCCACCAGCAGCACGCCGAAGACGCACACAATCGCAGCCCCCGACGGCATGTCGAAATAGAACGACAGGAGCAGCCCCACGACGCCTCCGACGAGCGACAGCACCCAGCCGATCAGCAACCGATCTCGCAAGCTCGTCGCGAGATTGATCCCGCACACCGCGGGCACGATGAGGTACGTGAAAATGAGCAGCACACCCGCGATGCGGACGAAGCTCGTGACCACGAATCCGAACGAAGCGTAAAAAAGAAAATCCCACAGCCGCACCCGCAAACCCTGCTGGTAAGCGGCTTCGCGGTCGAACGACGCGAACGCGAATTTTCTCCGAAACGCAAAGTGAAACGCGCCGACGAGCGCGAAAAGGCCGAGGCATTTCCACACGTCGCCTGGCGTCACGAGCAGGATATTTCCCACCAACATGTTCTTGATTTCCTCATCCCCTTCCGCCGCCCGGCTAAGCATGAGCACCGCCGCCGCAGCGGCGACGACATAGCTGATTCCGATCACCGCTTCCTGCGGCACCTTGCTTTCGCGCTTGCCCGTGAGCGAGAAGATCGCGGCGCCGACGAACGTGAAGCCAAGCGCGATGGCGAAGGTCGCCGGACTTTCCAAATCGAGATGCAAAAGCACCGCAAGACAGATGCCGAGCGAGGCCATCTGCGCCATCGCGATGTCGATGAAAATGATGCCGCGCGCGACGACATGCAGGCCAAGATAGACGAGCAGCCACGGCAGTAAAACGCAGGCCGCGATGGGCCAGAACATGACTTCCCACATGGCTTATTTCAAAGCCGCGGCGACGGCGGCGACGAGTTGATCGATGTGTGCGGTGTAGCTTTCGGCGGGGCCGGGAAATTGCCCGGCATCGACGACGTGTGCGCCAGTGGAGCTGGCAACCTTTTCGGCAATCTTCCGATTCTGAAACGGCTCGACGAGGATCGCCTTGATGTGATCGGTCTTGATCTTCCCGATTACGTCCGCGAGGTGCGACGGCGATGGTGGGATGCCCGGCTTCGGCTCGAGGAATGTCTCGAGCGCGAAACCGAAACGGTGCGCGAAATAGACCCACGAATCGTGATACGCGGCGAGCTGCTGGCCCTTGAATGGCAGCAGCTCGCGGCCCCATTCCTGGAGCTTCGCGTTGATCTCCGTTTCAAACTTCGCGGAATTCGCCTGAAAGCCCGCCGCATTCGCCGGATCAAGCGTGGCAAAGGCTTGCGCGATATGCTGAGCCACCGCTTTCGCGATGATTGGGTCCACCATGAAGTGCGGATTTCCCGATGCGTGGACATCGCCCGCGGCACGCGAAAGCGTGGCCGGGACATCCATCAGGCGGATGCCTTGAGAGGCCACCACGCGGCCCGGTTTTCCCGCTTCGATCTTCTCGTTGCGCGCATTTTGCAGGAGCGGCGGTAGCCAGCCGACTTCTAGTTCTGCGCCGCCTTCGATGAGCACGTCGGCAGTGCGGAGTTTGACGACGAAGCTCGGCCGCGCATCGACGAAATGCGGATCCTCGGTCGGCTTCGCGAGCGATGTGACATCGACTTTGTCGCCGCCGATTTCGCGCGCGAGCGCGGCGTAGTCAGGCAGAGTGGCCACGACGTTGAGTTTCGCCTGCGCGCTCGGCAGCAGGGCCGCGGCGAGCGCCGCGATGAGGATGATGGATCTGATTTTCATGGGTTTTTGGGTTGGCTAAAACTTGTGTGCGCCGTGTGCGCCGAGCGCGAATTCGAACTGGAGGAAGACGGAATCAACGTCGCGTCCGCCGAGGAAATGAGAGGCTTCGAGGAAGTCGTGATTGTATTGCAGGCGGAGCTTCGAGAACTCGGACGTGAACCACGTCAGGTCCGCCGAGAGCCGCCATCGGCTCTGCCGCTCCGGGTCATCGGTGAGTTGGGAGTCGGTCATGTGCAGGTAGTCGCCGCGCACGCCCGCGGCCCAGCCGGTCTTGAATCCCCACACGACCTGCGAATATGCACCCCAGTCGCGGAATATCTCGCTCGCCGCGAACGAATCATCGAGCCCGCGCCCGGCCTCGAAGCGGCGATACATCGCCTCGGTCTGCCACTTCACATACGGCCAACCGCCGCCGGCGTTGTCGGGCTTCCATTTGTAAAAAGCATCGACCGCGTAGATCTGCGAGTGCGCGTTTGCGCCGGTGTCGTTCGGGCCAAAAGCAGCGGAGATGCCGGTGAGCAAAGTCTTCGTGCTGCCGAAGTCGAACGCGCTTTCCCAGCGCGGGACGAAGACGAAATCCTGAATGCCACGGAGCTGCCGGTCGATCGTTTCGCGGCCGGCAAACTTGCCGTCGTCGCCGGTATTGCGGAACGAAAAGCCGGTGCCGCCTTCGCCATTTTGCACCGCGAGGATGAGCTGCGAATACCAAGGCGTCGGGACGATCCACGACGCCTGCACGCCGACGCCGCGCAGTCCATCCGGCCCGAGCAGCCGCCCTTGGACGAGCGGCGCGTCGATGAAATCCCACGTGTGCGGGTGCATCGAATTGATGCGTCCGAACTGCGAGAAATACTGCCCGGCTTTCACCTGCAAATTCCACGGCAGGCTCGTCGTCTGCGCGAACGCCTCCTCGACTTCGACCGACGTTTCATTCTGCGGGTCGAGCTTGAAGACGATGTTCGCAAAGCCCTCGAAATACGGATCGACCGCGCCGTCGAAAACGAGCTCCGTGTTGCGCGCATTGAATCCGCGGTGGATCGGGTCGTGGTCGCCGACTTCGATGATGTCGAGGTCTCGAGCGGTGGAGGCGGCGGCGTTGATGAGCACGTCTAGCGAGATGTTCAGATACATCTTCGAGCCGCCTCCCAGCGTGATCGGCGGTCCGCCGAGCGTCGGCCCCGCCACGACCGAAGTGTCGATCGTCGGCATGATTTCCGATGCCGCCGCGGGCTGTGCCGAAGCCGGCGCGCGCGAGGAAACGAGCGCGTCGTCCGTTGTCGGAAACTCCATTTTCGGCGGAGCCGCGGACGGCGCTGGCACGTTGGGAGGCGTGAGCGACGGCCCGGCAGCTTCCCCTTTTCCCGAGGGAAGCGGAGGCGCGGTGCTCGTCGCCGCCGAAGTTTGCAGCGCCTCGATGAGCGTCTGCTGATCAGTGAGCTGTTTCTTTAAGGCATCGATTTCCTGCTGATGCTGCGTCTGCATTTGGCGGATGCTTTCCTGCATCGCCGCAAGTTGATCCTGGATTGTGCCGGGCTTGGAATCCTCCGCACCGAGCGCGCCGGAAGCGCACAGCGCGAGAGCTGCGAGATATTTTTTCAAAGTGAAAGCGAGAGAGATTTTCTGCGTGGTTGGATGAATGGAGGGCGTTCGCCGACAGGGCGGATGCGCGTGAAAGACAGGCGTCTCGCCTGTCACGGCAGACAGGCGTTCGCCGCCTGTCACGAGTTCGAAGGACCAGCAGCCGGGAGGGCCGCGTTCCGCTCGTTACCCGCGCGCCGGTGGCGCGTGTTCCAATATCCGCAGGACGCGGAAGATCCTCTCCACATGCTCACCCGCCGGCACCGGCGGTGAGCCGCTCTGCACCGCCAGAGCGACGATCAAAATCACCACCACAGCCGCCGCCTCCACACCGCCACCCGTAAATAACACCACCGCGCAATCGTGGTCGCCCGCGTGCGAATCCGCGTGCATCCGCTCGTGCAGCGTCGGCGACGCCGCCATCGCGAGGATCGCGAGAAAATGTGCGAGCAGGATCGCCCCGAGCACGCGCCGAAAGCGCGGAAGCTCGATTTGGAATGCTCGCATGGCCGGGACGTTTAACCGTCCCGCACCGGAACGCAAGCGCGCGACCGAGTTGCCGCGCGAGTCAAAAAAGCTTGTTTCGGCGGGACGCAGAAACCGAAACGCGGAACTACTCGCGCTCACGTCTCGCTCACAGCCGCACGCTGAAGTCGTCGCTTTCGGAAATCGACTCCGCCAACGCCGTCAGCAACGCGATCACTTTCTCCACGTCGCCGAGATCGGCGGTCTCGACGACCGAGTGCATATAACGCAACGGCAGCGAGACGAGTGCGCTCGGGATGCCCTCGCCGGTGTTGAAAATCACGTCCGTATCCGTGCCGCTGTATCGCGACGAACTCTCGTGTTGAAGCGGCATCCCGAGCCGTTCGGCGACCCCCATGATGCGCGCGAGGACGAGCGGATGATTGCACGTCCCATGCGTGATGCTCGGCCCGCCGCCGAGCTTCACGTCGCCGTGGATGTCGTGCTCGATGCCGGGCGTGTCGGTCGCGTGCGTGACATCGAGCACGAGGCAAAGATCGGGCATCAGCCGGTGCGCGACCATCTTCGCGCCGTGCCCGCCGATCTCCTCCTGTACGGCATTCACGGCGATCACGCTGCTGCGGAGCTGCTCGCGGCTGCGGCTCAGATTCGCGAGCACCTGCGCGATGATGAAGCCGCCGATGCGGTTGTCGATCGCACGGCTGACGATGCGATTTTTTCCGAAGACTTCGACGCGATCGATATACACCGCCGGGTGCCCGACGCGGATGCCGGCGCCCTTCACTTCGTCCGCCGAAGAAGCGCCGATATCGACGAAGAGCTCGTGAATCTGCGGCGATTTTTCGTCCTTGTTGTCTTTGCGCAGATGGATCGCGGTGTTGCCGATGAGCCCGCGAACAGGTCCATTTTCACCAAGAATATCGAGACGCCGTCCGCGCGCCGTGGCGGTGTCCGAGCCGCCGATGCGGTCGAGCCGGAGGAAGCCTTCTTTCGTGATGTGCTTCACGATGTAGCCGATTTCGTCCGCGTGCGCTTCGAGCATCAGGCGCTTCGGCTTCGCGCCTTTTCCATCGAGCGTGGCCCACGCGGTGCCGTACGCATCATTTTCCACACGGTCGGAAAATGGGCGGACGTAAGCGGCCCATTTGCGCTGCCCGGCGAGTTCGAAGGCCGTCGGGCTCGGCGTGTTGAGGAGATCGAAGAGGAATGTTTTGGCTTGTTCTTCCATGGCGCGAGCAGTGAGGGGAGACGCGCGATCTTCGTCCAGAAAAAGCGGCGTAAAGAGGCGATGGATTTTCAACCGTGGCGGTCGCGACGGTCGCGGCGAGGGAGGAGAAAATGCGCCCGCCTTTCGTCTTCTCCACCCGCAGCAAGCGTCGCGACCGCCACGGTTGAAAATCCTCCGCTCAGGTGGCGCGAAAAAACCCCTTGCCGCCCTCCACTTTCTCTCCTACATCCCGGTACGACTGCGCTCCATGCGCAGAGGCCAGCCGCGCGCAGTCGCCAGCGCGGAGGGCGCGGGAGCCACGGGCGCCGAGGGGAAACCCACGGTTTCCGCGACCACGGCGACAAACCGATCAACGGGCGGACCCGCAGCTCCACGGCTCCCCGCCTCACTAGAACGCCACCCATCCAAATCCAACAAATTCGTGTTAACGGCCGCATTCGCGCTCGCGAAGTGCGTGTCATCGTCGCCTCCACCGCTGAGCAGCTCGGGGTGATGAAACTCAGCGACGCCATCCGGCACGCGCAGGGCCTCGGCCTCGACCTCGTCGAGGTCGCCCCCACCGCCAATCCGCCCGTCTGCCGCATCGTCGATTATGGCAAATTCAAATACGAGGCCTCGAAGCAGGACAAAGAAAAGAAGCACGGCGGCAGCAAGCTAAAGGAAGTGAAATTCCGCGTGAACATCAGCGATCACGATTACGAAACGAAGATGCGGCACAGCGAAGAATTCCTCGACAAGGGGAACAAGGTGCGAGTGCAGTTGCAATTCCGCGGGCGCGAAATGGCGCATCAGGATCTCGGCATGGCGCTCATGGTGCGGATCAAGAACGACCTCGTCCAAATGGCGCAAGTCGAGATGGAGCCGAAGCTCATGGGCAAAAGCGTGACGATGACACTCGCGCCGCTGCCGGCTGCGAAACGCAAGCGGCATTTCCTCAGCGACGACGAACTCGAGCCGCTCGAAGACGACGCGGACGGTGAGGACGACGACGAGTAACTAAGCCGGGTGCACTACCCGGACTTGTCGCTCACCGCTTTCAACAGCTTCTCAAATTTTCCCGACTCGTTGGCGTACGGCGGATAGTCGCGCGTCGCGTTTTTTGGGCGGTATCGGAAATGTTTGTAGGCCCACAAATACAACTCCGGGCGCGCGCGGATCATCGGTTCCATCGCGTCCCAGCAGCGTTGCGCGATTTCCTGCAGCGACGCGCCATCCGGGATTACGAGCCCCGGATGAGCGATGATGCGGCACGTCCCGTCGGATTGCGGGAGCGTTTCCACCGGCACCAGAAGCGCGTTCACACGCTGCGCCAAAACCGCGTGGAGCAGCGGCACACACATCTTCATCCCAAAGCCCTCGATCACCGTCGCCGCTTGTGTGGGCGGGAGATTTAGGTCGATGAGCATCCCGGTGGTTCCGCCGCGCCTCGCGATTTTCAGGAGTCGTAAAATCGAGTTTTCCTGCGGGATGATCTTTTGCAGCGAGACCTCGCGCATCCGCGCAAAAATCGCGGCGAGTCGAGGGTTTTTGAAGTTTTCCGTAACCACCGTGTTGTGAAATCCGACGAAGCCACATCCGATGCTCGCCCATTCCCAATTGCCCTGATGGACGCACATGAAGACCGTCCCGCGTTTCTCCCGCACGAGCTGCTCGCGGATCTCCTCAAAGCCCTCCAGACGCAGCCACTCGTGGTAATCCGCGACCACGAGATGTTGTGCCCAAAATAAATCGAGCATCGTGCGGACGAAGTTTTGGTAGGACGCGCGCGCGATTTTCTCCCGCTGCTCAGGTGAAAACTCGTCCCCGAAAACACACGCGAGATTCCCGAGTGCGACCGTCCGTCCCCGCGCATCCAGCTTGTATGCCAGCGACCCGAGCGCCGAGCCGAGCCGCAACGCCCCGCGGCGCGAGAGCAACGGGATCGTCCATTCGAGCGCGCGGCACCCGAATTCCTCGAGCCGATATCGAAAAAATTTCCAGCGCGTCATTGATTTGAAAATGGTGTAGCCAATTTTCCCATCGCTGGCGTCCCTTTTGTCCTTTCCGGAAAAGCCGCACCCACTCCATGCCATCCGCTCCACTGCTCGACATCTGCCGCGCGCTCCTCGCGCAGCCCACTGCGCCCTTTCACGAAGACGCCGTCCGCGCTGAACTCGCCATCCAGCTCGCGCAATGCCCGCATGTCTCCGTCGAGCTCGACGACTTCGGAAACCTGATCGCCCGATACCAGCGCGGCGGCGCGGAGCCGGCGTTCGCATTCGCCGCGCACATGGATCATCCCGGATTCGTCGCCGGCGAATTCCTCGGCGGCGTCCCGCCCGACGTGCTCGAAAGCGGCGCGCCGACGCGCGACTTCGGCGCATTCGCGATGTGGGATTTGCCCGCATTCGACTTCCGCGAGGATCGCATCAATTCGCGTGCGTGCGACGATCTCATCGGCTGCGCGGCAATCGTAGCGATGTTTCACGAACTCGAGCGCACCGGCGCGGAGGCCTCTGTGTACGGGCTTTTCACGCGCGCCGAGGAGGTCGGCTTTGTCGGCGCGATCCAGCTCGCGAAGTCCCGCCGCGTGCCGGAATCCGTCACCATCGTCTCGCTCGAAACCAGCTCCGAACGTGGCGGCGCGTGTAAGATGGGCGAGGGCGTAATCCTCCGCGTCGGCGACCGCACCGCGATTTTCGACTCCGCCACGAGCGCCCATTTTCAGCATCTTGCGAAACGCGAAGACATCCCGCATCAGCGCGCGCTCATGTCCGGCGGCACCTGCGAGGCGACCGCCTACCAGCTCTACGGATACCGCGCCGCCGGGCTCTGCGTTGCGCTCGGCAACTACCACAACGTCACACCCGAACACACGATCGCCGCCGAATTTGTCGCCCTCGCAGACGTCGCCGCGATGGCCGATCTCTGCGTCGCCGCCGCCCTCACGCCGCCACCCGCCGACCCGCATACAGCGCTCCGCGAACGCCTCGAGACGAACTTCGAGCAACACCGGCGATTTTTCTAAACCGCTGCCGCCGTTGACAAACCATCCCGCCTGCGCTTTTGCATACGCCTTAATGAAACGCCTTCTCCAAATCGTCTGCGCAACTGCCAGCCTCGCGCTTCTCTCCGCGTGCGCCTCCACCACTGGCGGTGGCGGCTCCTACCACGTCACCGCCTACAAGCCGCACGACCCGTCAAAGGTCCGCGTCAAAGTCTCCACCTCCACCCAGCACGTCTATGTCATGGAGGGCGACCGCTGCCTCATGGCCGTACAAGGAAATGTCGGCAAGCCCGGTAGCGCCACCCCCACGGGCCATTTCTCCATCATCTTCAAAGACAAAACCAAGCGCCGCGTAAGCGAGCCCGACGCCGGCTACCCGATGGCCTACTGGTGCGAATTCGCGCCCGCCTACGGGTTCCACGAGGGCTTCGTCCACCCGTACCCACACACCCACGGCTGCATCCGCCTGCACAAGGAAGCCGCCGCACGCCTCTTCGCGCTCGTCCACGTCGGCACGCCGGTGGACATCGCGAGCACACAGCCCGAAGACGCCACGATCGGCAAAAATGTTCAGCGCCTCGACCAAAGCCGCGACCCCGATCCCGATCGCGCATTCCTGCACTCGCCCGCGTGGTTCAAAGATCCCTCCGGCCCGCTGCTCACCGACGGATAGCGCTACCCGCGGTTCGCCCTTATTCTCGCGGTGGCTCGGTGCGTCGGTTGCATCGGGCCACCGCTTCTTTTTCTAAAAATCGCATCTCCATGATCACACCCGACACCACAGCCGCGGCGCCCCAAAAACCGCAGCGCGTCAATCTTCGCACACCCGACGTCATGGCCGCCGTGCAGGCGCAGGTCGAGTCGCACTACCGCAGCGAGGTCGTGGAAAAACTGCGCCACACGGGAGGCACGCTGACCTGCGATAAAGTCACTGTGCGGCTCGCGAAGCAGTTCGGCTTTTGCTACGGAGTCGAGCGCGCCATCGATCTTGCTTACGCGGCGCGCAAGGTTTTCGCCGATCGCAGCGTCTTCATCCTCGGCGAAATCATCCACAACCCCGAGGTCAACGAGCAGATTCGCGCGATGGGAATCAAGAATCTCGTCGGCGAGGAAAAAGAGGCTGACGTGTCACAACTCAGCGCGGAAGACGTCGTCATCGTCCCCGCATTCGGCACCGAAGTCGCCACGCTCGCGCGCATCAAAGAGCGCGGCTGCCAGATCGTCGATACGACATGCGGCGACGTGATGAGCGTCTGGAAACGCGTGCGCCAAAACGCGACCGACGACGTCACTTCCATCATCCACGGCAAAGCCGAGCACGAGGAAACCAAGGCCACAGCAAGCCGCGCGATGGTCAATGGCAAAGGCCACTACCTCGTCGTGCTCACGCTCGCGGATACCGATTACGTCTGCGACTACATCCGGCAGGGTGGCGACAAAGCGGCGTTCCTCGCGAAATTCAGCGGCGCGCACAGCGAGGGCTTCGACCCCGACCAGCACCTGCGCCGCGTCGGCGTCGCAAATCAAACCACGATGATGCGCGGCGAAACAGAGGAGGTGCAGCGCCGCATCGAAGCCGCCATCCGCGACCGTGACGGCGTTGAAAACGCGAAGCAAAGCTTCCGCTTTTTCGACACCATCTGCGGCGCCACGCAGGAGCGGCAGGACGCCCTCCGCGACATGCTCGCCGACCCGATGGACCTGCTCCTCGTCGTCGGTGGATACAACAGCTCGAACACTTCGCACCTCGCCGAAATGGGCGAGGCAAAGCTCCCGACCTACTTCATTCGCAACGCCAGCCGCCTCGAATCCCGCGAGCGCATCGTCCACTACGACATCCACGCGCGACACGAGATCGCGACCGAAAACTGGCTCCCCGAGCGCCCGCTCGTCATCGGCATCACCGCCGGCGCGAGTTGCCCGAATAATCTGATCGAAGAATCCATCATCCGCGTCTTCGACCTCCACGGCATCACCCGCGACCAACTCCTCGCGTAACGCGAAGCGCTGCAATTTCGGGAACGCTCATCTCCCGATCCGTCCAAAAAACTCCGTCACCTGCCGAGCCCCGCTGGCAAACGAAAGCCGCCCGCTCGCCAACTCCAGCGCGCGCGTTGTCATCGCCTCGCAATCGTGCGGATGCTCCAGCAACCGAGCAGCCAAATCCACGAGCTGCTCATGCGAACGCCCATGCCCGCACAGGTCTGGAAACACCAGCCGCTCCGTCGCCCCATTCCCACCGACGCACGGCACACGGCACAGCAGTGCATCCCCCGCGACCTGCCCCGGCACCGCGCTCGCATCGAGTTGAAACACCAATTTGTGCCGCGCCAGCGTCCGTAAATACTGCGGATACGGCAGCCGCTTTTCCACCACACGCAGCAGCCCCTCGGGATACCGCAGCGCCGCAATCCACCGCCGCCCGCGCCATCCATCCACATTGAAAACCGTCACCGCCTCCTGCATCGCCTCCGCGATTTGCCGCAGCGCGAGCAGAGCTGCCACATGATTACGCGAAGCCGTCCCCGGCTCGCGCGTTCCGAGAAAAATTCCGCGCCGCTCCTCGATCGGATGCGAAAAATCCCAACGCGAATCCTCCACCGGATACGGCGTCGGAATGAATTCCACCGCCCGCGCGCCCGCACCGAGATAGAGCTGCACGAGGTCCGGCACAGCCGCGATCGCGCCATCTGCGCGTTCGCAGATTTCGTGGAAAAGTCGCAGTTTCGCGGAATTCGCGAGCAGCCCCGCGATTTGAAATGCGCCCGATTCCTTGAACGAAACCGCCACCGTTTTCCCCTCGCGCCGCAGATCGAGCATCACCTGTCGGCACGTCTTCAGGTCATTCCGCAGCAGCAGCAGCACAGCGCCCCTGCCCGCCGCAATCGCCGCGTCTTTCCGATAAAATCCGCCGCCCGTGCACGCCGCGAACGCGTGAAAATTCACCGGCGGATGCACCGCGTCATCCGGTACTCCCGCGACATCGGGGAAATGCTGCTCCGGGTCGCGTCCGCCGTGATTGAGAACTGCGATTTTCATCGCCCCATCCGTCGCGGAAGATCCAAAGAAAAGCGAGCCGCGCGGCTGGAGAAGTGCGGCGTTTCAATATCCCCGGCGCCACTCCATTATCGCTGTTTCGTGACTCCCGGCTCCCCAGCCCAAAAATCCCATCTGCTCGCCGCTCTGCTCGCGGTGGCCATCTCCGCCGTCGCTCTCGCCGCGGCGCTCGCATGGTGCGACCAGCTCGAGACGCGCTACATCCACGCGATCGCGCCCGAGTTCACCGAGGAAAAGCTCCAGGGCGTCGCGCTCCAGCGGCACGCCTTCGCCGAGCCCGACCTGCTCGTCCTCTACGGCAGCTCCGAGCTCGTGAAGGAAATGCCGAACAACGCGTCGCAGTTTTTTCAAGATTACCCGACCGGCTTCCGCGTCTTCCCGGTCGGCAAACCCGGCACTTCATCCCTCGCCATATTGCAGAAAGTCGCGGCTGTCGGCGGCGACATCCGCGGCGAAAAAACAGCCTACTCGATGTCGCCCGGCTGGTTCTTCACCGAGACATTCGACCCGACCTGGTATGAGGGGAATTTCTCCGCGCTCCAGGCATTCGAGCTCACCTTCAACAGCCACCTCAGCCACCGTCTCAAGCGCGATGTCGCGCGCAGGATGCTCGCATTTCCAAAGACGATCGACGGCAGGCCGCTGCTCGATTTCGGCCTGCGCCACCTCGCTGGCGACACCGCGCTCGACCGCTTCCTCTACGGCCTCGCGTGGCCGCTGGGCCGCATGAAAGTCGGCGTCGGACGCGCACAGGACCACTTCGAGACGGCGCTGCACATCCTCGATGAAGACGAGCAATTGAACCCAAATCCCACACACGGATTACGCGCACTGAATTGGAACCAAATCCTCAAGCAAGCGGCGCGCTTCGCCAATGCCGCCTCCGTGCAGGCAAAGAAAAACGAGGTGAAACGCAAAAATCTGCCACGCGCCTCACGCGACAAAACATTCATCACCGAGATGAGCCGCGCGCACGAGTGGACCGATGTCGAGCTGCTCATGCGCACATTCAACGAACTCGGCGCAAAGCCGCTCCTGCTCTCCATGCCGATCGAGGACATCCGGCTCGAAGTCTATGGCATCTCGCCCGACGCCCGCACCGCATACCTCGACCGCCTGCACATGCTCGCCGGCAGATACGACATCCCGCTCGTGGACTTCCGCGACCACGAAAAAGACAACGGCTTCACCGTCGATTTCCTCGACCACCTCAGCGGCGAAGGCTGGCTCTACTACAACAAAGTGCTCGACGATTTTTACCACGACCGCCTCCAAAAATTGTGAACATCGTGCTATCGGCCTGCCTCTAAATCCTCTCGAATTTTTCTCATGTCTCCCACCGACCGAATCCTCGATATTCTCGCCAACTCCGCCGAAACCGACGAAGTCCGCACCAATCCCGACCTCGCGCTCTACGACCTGCAGGTGCTCGATTCCATGAAGACCGTCGAGCTCATCGTCGCCTTCTCCAGCGAGCTCGGCGTCGAGATTTCCCCCGCCGAATTCGAGCGCGAAAAGTGGGCCACTCCGCGCCTCCTCGTCGCCGATGTCCTCAGCCGCATGAACCCGTAAAATGATCGCACACTGGATCGAAAATCACCCACGGCTGCGCTCCGGCGTGCGACTCACGCTGCTCACCATTTACTACCTCGCCGTCATCGCCGGCCTCGTCGTCCTCTACGGTCGCGGCGATTTCTCCACGCCCGCGTTCGTCTATCAGGGCTTCTAAAAATCACCCGTGCACCTCCTCGACCGCATCGACCACTGGGGACGCGTCGCGCCCGAGCGCCCCGCCCACATCAGCGGCGAACGCGTCCTCACGTACGGCGAATTGCTCGCCCGCTCCGACGCCCTCGCATCGTGGATTCTCGATGAATTCGGCGACGACAGCGCGCCCGTTGCCGTCTCCGGCCACAAGGAGCCCGAGATGCTCATCGCCTTTCTCGCTGCGGTAAAATCGGGCCGCCCCTACGTCCCGATCGACCAGTCCATCCCCGCTCATCGCGTCGAGCGCATCGTGCAAACCGCGCGCGCCGGAGTCGTCCTCACGCCGGCGCGCATCGCCGAGGAATCCCGCGCGCGCCGAGCCGTCCAACCGCGACGTGTCGATGGCACCGATCCATTCTACATCCTCTTCACCTCCGGCAGCACCGGCGAGCCAAAGGGCGTCGTCATCACGCTCGAAAATCTCACCGCATTCGTCACATGGATGCTCGCCGAGCAAGCATTCAAGCCACTCGGCGAGGTATTTCTGAATCAGGCACCGTTCTCCTTCGACCTCTCCGTGATGGACCTTTACTCGAGCCTCGCGACCGGCGGCACGCTCTTCAGCATCACAAAAGACGAAGTTGCGAACCTCAAAAATCTCTACCTCGCGCTCGCCCGTTCCGGCGTCACGACATGGGTTTCCACACCGTCGTTCGCGCAGATGTGTCTCATCGAGCGCACGTTCACTTCCACGATGCTCCCCTCGATCCAGCGCTTCCTTTTCTGCGGCGAAACGCTCGCGCCCGAGACCGCCTCGCAACTCATCGAGCGCTTCCCATCCGCCGAAGTCTGGAACACATACGGCCCCACCGAGGCGACCGTCGCAACCACCTCCATCCGCGTCGATCGCGACATCCTCGCGCGCCACTCGCCGCTCCCCGTCGGCCTTGAGATGCCCGGCACGCGCGTCTTCATCCGTGGTGAAAATGGCGAGCAAGTCCCCGATGGCGAGCGGGGCGAAATCATAATCGCCGGTCCAAATGTCAGTCCCGGATACCTCGGCCGCGAAGACCTCACCGCAAAAGCATTCGAGCAACTCGACTGTGTCCGCGCCTACCGCACCGGCGATTGGGGACGCGAGCGCGACGGGCTCATTTTCTTCGAGGGCCGCATGGATGGGCAGGTGAAAGTAAACGGCTACCGCATCGAACTCGGCGACCTCGAGGCGAATCTCCGCGCACTGCCGGAGGTCGCCGACGCCGTCGTCCTGCCCGTCATCAAAGGCGGGCGCACCGACTCACTTGCCGCATTCATCGTCCCCACCGTCGCACGCACCGGCTCCGATTTCGAGTTTTCCAGCCAGCTCAAAATCGGCCTCGCCGCCCGCGTCCCCGCCTACATGGTGCCGCGCAAATTCAAATTCCTCGACGCCTTCCCGATGACCGCCAATGGAAAGGCCGACCGCCGCAAACTCGCTGAATTGCTGTAACTCGGCGCGCGCGGCGATTCGCCCTCGCGACCGCGCGCCCTCGCGGTGATGCTCCCTCGGTGCCAGCGTTTCGTAATTTTCTCACCGCCGTTTCTGTCATCACCCTCTGCGCCTCCGCGACCGCCCGCGACTTCGACCTACGCCGCGACACCTTCGCATTTTCAAACGACACCGTCCTGAAATACGGCGTCGATGAGCAGGGCACTCTTCACATCAACAAACGCGACAAGCCCGTCGAGTTCGGCCACCGCTGCTTCGTCCTCGCGCGTTCTGTGCTGCAATTCCACCAGTTCGTCCGCTTCGAGCCATCGCAGCCACGCACCTCACGCGAGAAATATCACGAACTCATCCGCCGCATCGGCCGCATCCCGGTCTGGAGCAGCCGCGAGGAAAAAGTCGTTATCCCCGGATACCCCGACCTCCACGCCTTCTCCATCGCCTACGAGGGCCTGCTGAAAGAAGACCTCGGCAACTGGCTTCCCACCTACTTCCGCGTCGGCAACTGGCGCATGATGACCGGCCACCCGCGCGCCGGTCAGGCCGCCGGCGCACGCTGGCTCGCCGACTCCATGGAGCAGCAAAAGCTCCGCGCCATCTACATGTCACGCTTTCCGTGGATGAACCACGCCGTCGTCGTCTATGACATGCAGCGCCGCGCCAACGGCGACATCCATTTCATTGTCTATGACCCGAACTATCCCAACGCCCCGAGCTCCGTTGATTACATCGCAGCGCAGCGCAGCTTCGACTTTCCAAAGCGTTGGTACTTCCCCGGCGGCCGCGTGAACGTCATGCGCATCTTCATCTCACCGCTTCACTGAATGCTTGCCACCGCCCACGGTGCCGAGCCGTCCATCCTGCTGCTTATCCCCTTTGCCATCCTTCTGCTGGCCATCGCCATCGGTCCGCTCGCGATCAAGCACACATGGGAGCGCTACTACCATTGGGTCGCGATAGTTCTCGGGTCCATTACCCTCACCTACTACCTCACAGTCCTGCGCCAACCCGAGCCGATGCTGCACACCGCGATCGAATATGGCAGCTTCATTGTGTTCGTCGGCTCCTTGTTCATTGTCACCGGCGGCATCCACATTCGGGTGAAAGGCGAAGCGACTCCTGGCATCAATTGTCTCTATCTTCTCATCGGCGCAGTCCTTGCAAATGTCATCGGCACTACCGGCGCATCCATGCTCCTCATCCGTCCTTGGATTCGGATGAATCGCTACCGCATCACCGCCTTTCACATCGTCTTCTTCATCTTCATCATCAGCAACGTCGGCGGCTGTCTCACACCCATCGGCGATCCGCCGTTGTTCCTTGGTTACTTAAAAGGCGTGCCTTTCTGGTGGGTTCTAGCTCAGTGCTGGCAGGCATGGCTCATTGGCGTCGGGATGCTCATCGGCATGTTCTACTTCGCAGACAACCGGAATTTTCTCCGTGCGCCGAAAGACATCCGCGACAAGGAAACCGCGCACGAAGAATGGCGCTTCGATGGGCTTCACAACTTGATCTTCATCACATTGATCATCATCGGCGTTTTTCTTCCACTCGGCTGGCGTGAGGTGGTCATGACCGGTGCGACCCTCAGCTCGTGGTTTTCGACCAAGAGGAAAATCCACGAGTCCAACGAATTCAACTTTCACCCCATCAAAGAAGTCGCATGGCTCTTCGCTGGCATCTTCATCACGATGGTTCCCGCCTTGGGCTACTTGGAAAGGCACGCGACAGAGCTGGGTCTCCACAGCGAGACACAGTTCTTCTGGCTCACCGGCGGACTTTCCGCAGCGCTGGATAACGCTCCGACCTATCTCGCATTTTTAGCTTCGGCCTTTGGACTCTTCGGCCTCGACATTAACCATCCAACCGACGTGGCGACCTTCGTCACTACGCACTCGAACTTCCTCCGCGCCATCTCGCTCGGCGCCGTCTTTTTCGGTGCGATGACCTACATCGGCAACGGACCGAACTTTATGGTCAAAGCAATCGCAGAACACGCCAAAGTCCACACGCCCGGCTTCCTCGGTTTCACGCTGAAATTCGCGCTCCCAATCCTGCTCCCGATCGTCGTGCTGCTGAGCATCCTGTTCTTCTCCGCTCACCGCATATTCGGCTGAGTCTCCACCCGATGATTCCTTTTCGCACCATAGCTCAAACGCTCACGCCCGACGGCTCCCTGCTTACGCTGCACGAGCACGACGGCCAACACTACCTGAAGCTCGCCGGACGGCAGTTGATGAGCACTTACTCCACCACATCAGAGTTGCTGCTCGGCGAGGTCGCGTGCGAACACCTCTCGCGCGGCAAGGCTCCACGCGTGCTCATCGGGGGCCTCGGTCTCGGCTTCAGCCTGAGGCGCGTGCTGGAAATGCTCGGTCCGCAGGCGATCGTGCATGTGGCGGAATTGCTTCCGGAAGTCGTCGCATGGAATCGCGAATTGCTCGCCGCCGTGAATGGCAAACTTCTCGCCGACCCGCGAGTGGAGGTCTTCACCGAGGACGTTTTCAAAGTGATCCGCCGCGCCTCCGCCGCGCCCTACGACGCAATCCTGCTCGATATGGACAACGGCCCGACGAGCCTCGTGCAAAAGCGCAACTCGCGGATTTACGAGCGTAAAGGTTTCGCCCAAATCGCCCGCGCTCTCTCGCCCGGCGGTCGCGTCGCATTTTGGGCCGCAGGCGAAGAGCCCGGCTTCGTCGCGCGGCTCGGCAAAGCGGGCTTCAGCGCCGAGGCGATCGACGCGAAATCGCACGACACCGCGAAACGCGCGGCGCACCGAATCTACATCGGCGACCTTCTGGAGTCCTCTCCTCGTCAGTAGCTGAAGCGCGAACGCGTGCGCTGCGGCACGAGCGCTGGACGCCGGGATTTCCGCCGCCGCTTTTTGCTTCGCGGCCAAAGGAACCAGCAGCCCGAAATGAGGAAAGCCCCGAGCGCGGCGACCATGAGGAATCGCTGGTATTCCACCCACCGCGAATCATCCCTCGCGACCACTTCGCGCACGAAGCTTTGATCGAAGCCAATGCCCCCGCGCTCGTCGATGCGTCCGACGATGCCTTGCGCCTGAAACCGCGACTTTTGCACCGAATCTTGAAGGTCGATGACATTTGGATTGCGCGGCGGCTTCAGCGCCGCGGGAGCCGGAGCGATCATCAGCCGCGGTGCCGGATGTTGCGTCTGTAGCTCGAATTTTACCTCTGCAAAAACGGCGGCACTGGAGACAAGCAGGCAGGCTGACGTTAGGAAAAGGTGGAGTTTTCGCATGGAGACATGCAGCGCCGGGAGGGAAGCGCGGCGGATTTGTGGCACATCCCAACGCCGGACGCAAGCAGAGACTCCCGGACGTGAACATCGTCGAGCGACTCACGCTGAATCGAGATCGACGCTCCTTCGTCGGCGACTCAGATCATCCCGAGCTTCATCTTTCCCGCCTCGCTGATCATCGCCTGATTCCACGCCGGATCCCATACCAACTCCACTTCCGCGTCGCGCACCCCGGGCACGCTCATCACTTTTGCCTTTGCCTCCGCGGCAATCGTCGGCCCCATGCCGCAGCCCGGCGCGGTCAGCGTCATTTTCACATCCACGCGAGAGCCGCCTCCCTCGCGCGGCGACACCGCGCAGTCATACACCAGTCCGAGATCGACGATATTCACCGGAATCTCCGGGTCGTAGCACGTCTTGAGCTGATCCCACACCGCCTTCTCATCGACCGGCACGTCGTCGCCGCTCACCTCCGCCGCCGGCTCGCTCGTCGCGCTCGGCTCAATCCCAAGCGCGTCAGCGTTGGCATCCGTAATCCGCGCCAATCCGGAACTCGTCGCAATCGTGTAACTCCCCCCCAGCGCCTGAGTCACATAAACCTGCGTCCCCGCCGTGATGGTGAAAGTCTCGCCGCTCGGGATGCGGATGGCCTCGCAGTCGCGAGTCAGTGTGCGTTCGGTGTTTTCCATGTCAGTTGACTTTGATGTTTGGGCGCAAGGTTTCCAGCATCTTCTCTTTGATCCCGGGAACACGCATCAGATCCTCGACCGTGCCGTACGGCCGACCTTTGATAATCGCAGACGCGAGCACCGGCCCGACGCGAGGCAGCGCCTGAAGCTGCTTTGAAGTCGCGATTCTCACATTGACGACGGGGACATTCGCAATCGGCTGCGGTGCCGCGTCGCGACTCCCGGAATTCCGCCTCCCCTCACTCACGCCCGTTCCTTCATGACGATCTTCTTCCCCCCGCCCGCCTGCGGCGCGCTGAAGCTCTCCACCAGCGAGCCTTTCACCGATCCCATCGGCGCCGTCACAGTCTCCGGCGCAAGCGCCGAGCGCAACGCGCCCTCCACGAGTTGCGCGCAGTGAATTTTCATCGGAGGCAGCGCCCCGAGCGGAGCGGAAAGATCGCTCCCCGACATCGATAGCGCCTCCTCGATCGTCTTCCCGGCGATCAGTTCCGTGGCCACACTCGCCACCGCGATCGCCGTCTCGCAGCCGAAAGTCTGGAACGTCGCCCGATCGATCAGCTTCCCGCCCTTACCGTCGTCCTTGAATTTCACCCACATCCGCAGCATGTCGCCGCAGTCCGGGCTCCCGACCGTCCCCACAGAATCCGCGCCCTCCATCTCGCCCACATTCTTCGGATTGCGGATCGCTTCGTGAATTCGCTGCTGCAGGTCGTCGCTCATAAAAATCGCAATTTCACTCCAGATCGTATCGCGGCAATGCCGGATCAATCTCCACGCTCCATGCATCCATCCCACCGCGCACGCTTTTCACATTCTCAAAACCGTGCCCCGCAAAATACGCCGCGGCATCCATGCTTCGCGTTCCCTTGTGATCCAGTACCGCCAACAGAGCCGTCCGATCCCACTCCGCGAGCGCCTCATTCATCAGCTCCTGAGTGAAAAAAATCGCTCCGGCGATATGCACGGTGTCGAACTCCTCGCGCGTCCGTACATCGATCAGCCGTGCTTTGACGTCCTCTCTCAATGCCACGGCCAAATCCCCCGGCGCGATCTGCAGCTTCAAATCGCTCTCGTGACTCGCCACAATGTGCGCCACGACTTCCTCGACTGGAAGACCCTCATTCCGAGCACACACACCAGCCAGCGTCTCCTCCGGCGCAAAGCCGCAGCTCGCGCAGCCGCCAATGTGGTACTTTCTGAAAAGCGCACGCTGCGCCCCGGGATACATTCCCAGCAGCTCCCGCATCGTTATGTCGGGATCGATCCCGGTCGCAGTCGTCATCGGATGAGTCTAGCCCCCGCGCAGCTCGCTGACAACTCCCGCACCGCCCTCCTCACAGCGCCTGCACGCGGATGAACCGCGGCGACGCACTCGCCGGCTGGTTGTCGCGATAACTCACGCGCTCCATCCCGTTTCCGAGATCCTGCGCGCTTCCCACCGGCAGATCGACTGGCACCCAATTACCCGCTCCCAACACGCCCGTCACCTGCACGGTGTAGCTCACATCCCTGGCATTCTTCCGCCGGTCGAAAGTAATCGCGAGGTAGTCCACACCGCCGACATTCACTGTCGACAAAGTCGGGGTGTAGTGACCTTGGTTTGTCCTTGGGTCGCGTCCAAAAACATACTCCGCCCAATTGTTCTCTCCATCTCCATCCGGGTCGGCAGACAGTGCGCTGATTTGTGAATTGCCCTCCTCAGCAGCGGAAAAATGATCGTGTTTCCAGCCATCGAAAATCTGCGAGAAACTCGTGTCTCCGCCGCCGGGCGAACCGCCGGAATTCTCGCTGAGCGCCCAAGTCGTCGCAGCGTTGTAGCTATCATAGACTGGCGCACTCGTGCGCGTCACGAGCGAGTATCCGCCGGCATCCGCGAGCGAATACCATGAAGGCTGGTAGGTAAAGCGAAGCACCTCCTCCCCGGCGGGATCGAGGATACGCAACTCTTCTCCGCTATTATCGAGGCTCCCCTCAAAAACCCCCACAATAAGGCTATCGAGCCCCATCCCGTAGCGCAGATGAAAGGCGGCAAGATTCGAGATGACGAGGCAGCGAGCGCCCGCGGCGAGCGTGTACGGAGTTGGGAAAACGAACGTCACGCCCTCGTCGAATTGCGCGCCGCCGAGGCTCAGCGCGCTGGTGCCTGTATTCGTGAATTCGATGAATTCGAATGAACCCGCGTCCACACCCGGCAGAGCCGCGCTTTCCGCAGTAGTCGGCTTTTTCGGCGAAAAGTTCAATTCCGTCACGCGCAGGAAATTCTGCGCAGCGGTTGGCGTCCCGGTAAAAGTATTCGAGAGCACAAGCGTACCATCCGGCTTGCGCAGTTCGATCGTCCCGCCACGTGCGGAAAGCCGTCCCTTGTAGGGACCCGTAATGAATCGGAGCTGCCCACCCGTGACACCGCCCGTGCGTGCGCGAAACTGCTTCGGATTTCTGGCCACATGGAGCAATCCGATGTTCTCCGAGCCAGACGTGAAAGGCGGAATCACCGTCCCGCCCTGAAACGTAAAGTCGATCGCACCGGCGACCTTCCAGCCACTGAGATCGATCGCCGTGCCGCTCGTGTTCTTGATCGTAAAATACTCCTGCTCGCCATTGCCGGGGTTGTAGTCCACTTGCAGGATGAAAAGTAAAGGGGCTGCAGGTTGCGCAGTCGGGATGAGTTGCCCGGCGACACCGCTCGTGTCCCCATAGAGCCTCGCGCGCCTTCCCGGCAAAAATGCCGGAATCGTGCTCCGATTGCCAAGCGTGGCGTAAGACGAAGACGAAGGATACGGCGGGTTCGGATTGCTGTTCAAAATCCGCAAAGCCTGCCTGCGCATCCCATGATCGTGCGTGGCTGCATCCTGCCCCGCACCTGAGATGGCTGTACCACTCCCGTCCGTCCAATATCCCCACGTCTGCAGATCGAGATCCGCATCGGTCTGATAAGTTGCGCCAGGAGGGTCCATCGCATCCAGCTTCTGATTGATCCGCTGTTCGAGCGGCCCGTTTGTCTCGGAGGCAGAAATCAGGAATTGATCCATCAAGGTTCTGAGTCGGCGAACATACATTTGCGCCAGCTCCGGAGTCTGATACACGAGTTGCATGAGCCGGTTGCTTCCGGTCGCGCCGAGTTGCAGCCCTGCCTGGCTGTCAATGTCATCGTCAAAATAGGACGGCCCGCTCGCCCAAGTATGGCCAAAGCTCAAGTCCTCATCCCAAGGCAGCACCCACCATTCGCCCGTGCCGAGACTGTCGCAGTAGATGTAGTAGTTTTTGTGCCCGAAATCGTTGCCAAGAATGAGTGTTTGCACCGCCAAAAGGTTGATCAATGCCGGGACGTTTGCGTGGTCGTAGAGATAGGTCCGGCGGCTCACCAGGGAGTTTGCGGGGTTCAGTCCAGCTTCGAAGTTTGCAAGGTCGCTGCTGTCTTCAAATTCACGGGTCTTCTTCTCCACTCCGCTTCCGTCATTCACTGATTGAGACGCGTTATCGAGATAGTTGTAGCACTTGTAAAGTGCCCCGTTCGGATCCAGTCCCACGCGTGCAAGGTATTGCTCGTGAGCATCTTCGATTAGGTCGTAAGTGCCCCAGAAACCCGCGTTCTTCTGCACTCTCAGCTTTACAGCAAAATGTGCAGGAGTCTGCGCCGCCGTGAAAGTCTCGTACGCGAGCGTGTGGCGCACTTTCGCCTTATCCGCGTAATCGGTGATCAAATTGAGACCCTTCACGCGATCCTCTCCATCCTTCCATTTGAAGCGGTTGTCCCGGTTGAAACTAATGTTGTGACTCTTCTTATTCACCGGAAATCCGGAGGACGACTGACCATGAATTCGCACATCCACGTTGTCGTAGAAGTTATTCTCCCACGAGCCGTCCGCCTTCTGTGTGCGGAAAAAGAAAGAAGACCGAGCGCCAACTTTGCTCCTGCTATTTCCATCGATTGCAGGATCCACGAACCAATGAAGCACCGAGAGTTGTGAAGTGCTCAGCGCCGAATTCTCAGCGACAGTGCCATAGTATCGGTCATTGTCAGTGGTCGCGGTGTATGGCGGGTCATAGCTCTTCGCTCCCGCGCTGTCTGTGGCCTCGACGCGCCACCGCAACATCTGTCCGGGACTCAAAATGAAGGAGATCGAGCCGGCGAAGTTGCCTCCACCGTTGTCAGTCATCGTCACCGAACTTTCAGCCCCAAACATCGTCCGATAGAACAACTGCACCGTCGCGACTGGATTCATCGAGGGCTTCACCGTCGTCGTAATGACCAGCGGCGGCACTCCGAAGCCGCTCGCTGGTTGCTCCGGCTGCTTCGTCGTCTTTGAAATGATCGGCCCCACCGCGCTCGTCGTGATCGCATTCTCCCCGCCTGGTGTCGGCGCTTGGAGATAGCCGATAGTGCCTCCGCTCATGGCCGTGGTAAGCCGCCCGTCGAGAGCCGGCGTGCAGATGAAAATCTGATTACTCGCGTTGTCATTCAAGCCAAGGATCGCCAGCACATTTGTTCCATTCACGAGGTAAGCCTGCGCGTTGCTCAGAGTGATCGTCTCAAAGTCCTCGCATCCGCCATCCAGCCGATCCGCGGTCGCGGTGGAGGTATAGGCAGGCGTCGCGGGCGCGTTCCGCTCGGCGATTTTTGTCCCATTGAGATAAGCGACGAACCCATCCTCCCACTGCATTTTGAGTTGTAGATCTTTCACCTGGCTCGCATCCGCCACAGTGAAAGCCGCGCGAACCTGGACCACCGCCTGCACGGTGGACATCCAGGCCGTATTGGGCGTGATTCCGGGGATGTAGCGCAGGCTGCCCGAGGAATGCACGAGATAGTTATGCTCGCTGCTTGTGTCAAAGCCGACTCCCCGATAGCTCAGGTTCGGATAGGTCGATGTGGTTTCCAGCCCGATCGTGCGTGCATACCAAGGCACTAATGCATCGTTGTAGATTGCGTTGTTCCACCCGTCACTCATCTCCGCTGCGGAGGAAGGCACGCGCACCTTGATTCCCAGCGAGTAGCTCGCTGCACCCGGAGCAGGGCCCACCAACGCCTGCCATTGCGTCGTCCCACCGATCCCGTAAGCCACGTCATCCGGCTGAGCCGGATAACTCGCGTAGCTGTGTTCGATCGTGATCCCGTCGGCACGGACGAGCGCCAAATATCCCCCCGCGCTCTTGTCGAGGCTGAAATTGGTGTGCAGGTGCGTCGCATCCGCCTTGCGATCTTTTCCCGAGCACCAGATCAGAAGCCGCGCGCCGGATGCTAGATTCACCGCCGGTGTCGTGACCGGAAAACGCCACTTTCTGCGGTCGCTCGACTTGTCGGTGAGATACCAGCCATTCAGATTCACGCTGCTCGCGCCGTTGTTCTGCAGTTCCAGCCAGTCAGCATGGCTCCCTTCTTCATCCGTGATGACGGTGTTCGAATTCGCCGCCATGAATTCTGAAATCACCACCTGCGCCCGGGCGCACACGGTGAACATGATCAAGAGGGAAAACGCGATGGCGGGAGCCGCGCGGACGGGACGTGGGGAACTCATCGATTTTTAGCATTCCACGAATCGGTTCCATTGCAAACCCCATACAGTCATCTGCTAGCCAATCCGCTTGACCCGCCCGCTTCCCGCCGGACTATTGCCGCCCGATGCGTTTCCAAACTCTCTTCGAAGGCCGCCACATTTTCGCCACGGTCTTCGCGATCGCAGTCATCGCGTGGCTCGTCCACTGGACATGGCTCCTCGTGGTCGCCGCGCTGCTCTTCCTGTTTTGCATCAATTTTTTCCGCGATCCCGATCGCGAAACACCCGCTGATCCAAAGTCCGTGGTCGCCGCCGCTGATGGCACCGTCACGGACATCATCGAGATCGACGAAAACGAATTCCTCAAAGCCCGCTGCCAACGCGTCGGCATCTTCCTCTCGGTCTTCGACGTGCATGTGAACCGCGCGCCGATCGACGGCAAAGTCGTTTTCGTAAAGCACTACCCCGGCCTCTTTCTCGATGCCCGCCGCCCCGAGTGCTCGGTGAAAAACGAAGCGATGGCATGGGCATTCGAGCGCGCCGACGTGACCCTTTTCGTCCGCCAAATCACCGGCGCCATCGCCCGACGCATCGTGCCTTGGTCGCGGCTCGGCGACTCGGTGGGAAAAGGCGAGCGCTTCGGCATGATCCGCTTCGGCTCGAGGACGGAGGTCTATCTTCCCATGACCGCGAAGATCACCACGAAGGTCGGCGACAAAGTGCAGGGCGGCGCCACGATCATCGCCGAACTCGCTTCTTAGAGAATTGGGCCTCCCATGAACGACCATCCCGACGACGGACTGCCGAAAATTTATCTCCTGCCGAATTTGATGACGGCGGGGAATTTATGCTGCGGCTTCCTCGCCACGCTGAAGATCGTGGAGGGCGCGCTGCTCGAAAAGCTGAACGGCATCGACAGCGGGACACACAGCTTCCAAATGGCGATTTGGGCGATTCTAGGCGCGTGTCTTTTCGATGCGCTCGATGGCCGCGTGGCCCGCTGGGGCGGCAATGAGAGCCCGTTCGGGCGCGAGTTCGATTCGCTCGCGGACATCGTCTCATTCGGCGTCGCTCCCGCCCTCATGGTTTCGCGCGTAGTGCTGCGCGACTCGTCGAAACTCGGCTGGATGGTCGCCTCCATCTACCTTGTCTGCGGTGCCATGCGGCTCGCTCGTTTCAACTGCCTCGCTGCCGCGAACAGCGCCGCAGCGAACAAGGAATTCCGCGGATTTCCCATCCCCGCCGCCGCCGGGCTCGTCGCCTCACTCACGCTTTTCATGCTGTGGCTAAATAACTACCGCCTCGAGCACTGGCTCGCCGGATACGTGCTGCCGCCGCTGCTGCTGTTTCTCTCGTGGATGATGTTCAGCGCATTCCGATACCCGAGCTTCAAGGCGCTGAATCTGCGCACCACGCGCTCCGCTCCGAAGTTCATCGCGATCGTCGCCGTGCTCATTGCGACCGTGATGTTCTACCAGTGGATGCCGTTCGCGATCTTCCTGACCTATCTGCTCTACGGCTTCCTGCGTCCCTTCCTCTCACGGAAGATGAAGCAGGAAATCGAAGACGAACTGGAAGACGACGAGCCCGGGATCGAGCCGTGAAGCCAGCGCCAAAGCCGCTTCGCGGATGAGCGACTTCGCGCAGAACGGCCTCATCACCACGCTGCAACAGCTCGGGGAAGATCGCTCGCCGACTCTCGAGCGAGAGCTGGCCAGATTCGCGGAAAAGCGACCCATCGCGCTCGTGCTGCCGTGCCACGGCGGCGATCTCGCGCGCCCGGCTTTCGAGCGCATCGTGCGCGAGTTGAGGGGTGCGGATTTCCTCGCCGAGATAGTACTGAGTGTGAATGCCGCGACCTCCGAGGACATGATCCGCGCCCGCGAAATTTGCGCGCCTCTACCGCAGCGGGTGCGGTTCCTCGAGCACGACGGCGCAGGCGGAAAGGGCCGCAATGTCTCCGCCGCGCTCGCGCTGCTCTGCACAGAGGCTCGCGTGGAGATCATCGCGTTGCAGGATTGCGACGTGCTCTCTTTTCGCCGCGAAAATCTCGCGCGGCTCTGCTTCGCGTGCGCTCATCCGGAGCTCGGATATTCATTCGCGAAAATGTACTATTCCCGTGCCACCGACCGCCTCTACGGCCGCGTCAGCCGCCTCTTTTTCGCCCCGCTTCTGCACGCGATTATCCGCCTCGCGGGGCATCACCCGTTGCTCGATTTTCTCCTCAGCTTCCGATACCCGCTCGCCGGCGAGTGCGCTTTCACCCGCTCGGTCGCCGCCGCACTCCCGCCCGCCGATGGCTGGGCGCTGGAAGTCGGAATGCTCTGCGAACTCTTCCGCCGCATCGATCCGCGCGAAATCTGCCAAGTAGATGGCGGCAGCGGCTACGACCACAAGCACCAGCCCGCCACGACTGCTCTCACGGCGATGGCCCACGAAATCCGCGCCACCCTCCTCGCGCACCTCGCATCCGAGGGCCTCAACCTCTCGCCAGCGCCACTCGCCGCCGCTTACCGCCGCGAAGCAGCCGCCGCCCTCCGTCGCTCCGCTCATCTCGCGCTCATCAACGGTCTTCCTTTTGACGCCGTCGCCGAGTCGAAAATCGTCGAGTCGTTCGCACTGTAGGCGGGATCTCAGCTACACCTCCCGCACTACTTCGCGCGCCGTCTTGTCCTCGCGGATACCAAGGAAAACCGGGTGCCGCAGCTTCGCATCCGCCGTCCATTCCGTGAACTTCACCTGCGCCACAATTCGCGGCTCCAGCCACTGGCACCGTTTCATCTCCGCCGGCGTGATGTTGTGCGACCACCGTCCACCGCTCTTCTCCGGGAGATCGGCGAAAGGACATGTCTCTCGCCGGATTTTCTGGAACTTCGCATGCAGCGCCCGCAGCAGCTTCGTGTCGAACCCTGTCCCCACCTTCCCCGCAAACCGCAATTCTTTCCCCTCGAAATAGCCCACGAGCAGCGCACCGAAATGCTGACGCGTCCCCTGTGGCGCGGTGTAGCCGCCGATCACGAACTCCTGCTCGTGTACGCATTTCATTTTGATCCACGCCCCGCTTCGCCGCCCGCTTTCATATGCCGAATTGCGCTGCTTTCCGATAATCCCCTCGAGCCCGCGAGCCTTGACCTGCTCCAGCAGCGCCTCTGGCTCCGCCTCGATATTCGCGGAAAAACGCACCACGCCGCTCGCGTTATCCAGCAGCGGCTCTAGCCGCTCCCTTCGCTCCGAGAGCGGCAGTCCGCGCATGTCTTCACCATCGAGATTCAGCAGGTCGAAAATGTAGAAGCAAAGCGGCGGTCGCTCCTCGCCGAGTTCAAACGCCTGAAGCATCTGAAACGACGAACGCCCCTCCGAATCGAGCGCCACAATCTCCCCATCGAACACCGCCCGTTTCGCTCCGAGCGACGCGACCGCGACAGCCACCTCGGGAAATTTCTTCGTCAACGCCTTGTCGTTCCGCGAACGCAACTCCACCCCCGCGCCATCCTTCAGCGCCAGCACGCGAAACCCATCGAACTTCAACTCCCAGCTCCACTCTCCGCCTCGCGGCGGCGCACTCGCGAGCTTCGCCATCATCGGATCCGCAAATTTCGGCGCCATTCCTCCGCGCGCCGGCGTTTGCTTTTTTGTCGTGGTTCTCTTCTTCGATTCCCACTTCGCGTCCTTGTCTGCCGTGATCTGCCGCATGGTCCGACCACTGATCGCCGATTCATCGTCGCGCTTCTTGGAGACCGGCCGCATCCCATCGCCGCTCTTGATCAATAGCCACTCCTCGCCCTTCCGCGTCTGCACCAGCGTCCACTCGCCAGAGAGCTTCGCTCCTTCGAGTGAAAAGTGCAGCTTACCCGCTTCCAAATCCTCCTGTGGCGCGCCTCCCAGCGGTTCCCAAGTTCCGAAGTCCCATACCATGACCGTTCCGCCGCCGTACTGCCCTGCCGGGATGATTCCCTCGAAGCTCGCATAGTCGATCGGGTGATCCTCCACCTGCACCGCCAGCCGCTTCTCCGCATTGGCGAATGGCATTCCCTTTGGCACCGCCCACGATTTCAGCGCGCCGCCCAGCTCTAGCCGGAAATCATAGTGCAGCCGCGAAGCATCATGCTTTTGAATGACGAACCGCAGCTTCCCGGAGCCCTTCCTTCCTTTGCCCGCCCCCGGCTCGGCGGTTTTCGAAAAATCACGCTTCCGCTGGTACTCGCGCAGCGACATCTCAAGTTATGCCGCGTTCTTGTGCGCGCGGCCTTTTGCCGGCGGCTTCGACTTTCCACCCTTCTTTCCCGCCCCAGTCTTCTCGAGACTCTGCTGCAGCACTGCGACGAGATCGATGACCTTCGTCGCCCGCTGAGTCTTCGGTGCCTTGCCGGCCGCCTTGTCCGGATGTTCGACCTTCTCCTCGATGAGCTTCTCCAGCGCCAGCCGATAGTCATCGGTATAACGCTCCGGCTCCCACTTATCCGTCATCGAAGCGATCAAGGACTTCGCCATTTCCAATTCTTTCTTACCTACTTCCACTTTTGCAGGCGGCTTGAATTCCGCCACATCCACAAGTTCATCCGCAAAACGCATGAGTTCCAGCATGAGCCCCCGTTCGTGCGGCTTTACAGCCGCCAGATGCTGACGTGTCCTGATAACCACCTTGGCAATCCCGATCTTCCCAGTGGCCTGAAGTGCTTCGCGCAAAAGCACATACGCTTTGTCCCCTCCCTTTTCCGGCTCCATGTAGTAGGGCTTGTAAAAGTAGATCGGGTTGACTTCTTCCAGCTCCACAAAGTCCGTAATTTCCACAGTCTGCGTCGCCTCAATGTCCACCCGCTCAAAATCCTCGTCCTTCAAGACGACAAATCGCCCTTTCTCAAACTCATACCCCTTGACGATCTGATCCCATGCGACTTCCTTCCCATCAACCTCGGCGACGCGCTTGTAGTTCACTGGGCTGAGATCACTCAATCGCAGCAGCCGAAATTTCAACTCTTCACGGCGCGCCGCCGAGTATAAGGCGACGGGGATATTGACCAACCCGAAGCTGATCGCCCCTTTCCAAATCGCACGCATTGCCAAAGGAAGAGGCGATGATCTATTCCGGTTGTTTCACGGCTTTCGGCACCTCACGTGCAACCGCGGAGCAGGAAGAACAAGAAGAGGATTGGAATAGGAATTCCGAGGACCCAGAGAAGGATCCAACCCATCGCACCTTCAGTCGATTGCCGGTAGTCGTTCATTTTCATACAATCCATTCGCGTGTGGATTTCGGGTTGCGCGTAACTCCGCGCCGCAGCGCAAAAAAACCCCGGACCGTCAAAGACAGCCCGGGGTGCTTCATGGTCGTGAATGCCGAGGACAGGCGAATCGATTACTCTTCGCTCAGCGCCATAGCCGCGGGGTTCACAGCGCTTTCCGCAAGCGATGTCAGCTTCTCGTCCGTTGCAGACTCTTCATCCTCCGTGGTCCGGAGAAGCTCTGCCGCGTCGTCTTCGCCCAGCGTTTCCGCGAGAGTGCGGACCGTGCCGTATCCGGAGATTTCGTAGTGCTCCACCTTTTGCGCGATGGCGATCAAAGCCACGTCGAGCATTTCCTTTGGCATGTCTTCTTCCACGCCTTTTTCGCCTTCCGCGATGAGTCCTTCCATCGCAAGGCACTTCTCCACCCGGTTGCTTTCGCCGAGTCCATCCAGGATTTTTTCGAGGCGCTTTGCGTGCTCTTCCGTCTGCGTGAGATGCTCCTCGAATCCGGCCGCCAGCTCTTCATTGGTTGCAGCCTTGGCCATCTTCGGGAGCGCCTTGATGAGTTGTCTTTCTGCGCTGAGGAGATCCTTCAGTTCGTGAACGTAAAGGTCTCGGAGTGATTTGATTTTCATAGCATGGACAATTCGCGTTTCTCTTTCCGTGGGGATGTTTCCGAAACGGGAAATCCCACCCTATGCAGGGATCAGGGTGAACGGCCAACGCGCTTTTCTCCCGCGAATTACAGTCACTCTTACTACCATGTCAGCCTCTCAAAACCACGCCTCCAATCAGTCATCCAAATCCATCCGGGACACATTCGTCCTCATATCGAAAAGCACGTCGAAAGCCGTAGGTTCCGCGTGGGCTTTCGCCACGGCAATTCTGGCCATTCTGATCTGGGTGGCGTGCGGTCCGCTCTTCAATTACTCCGACACATGGCAACTAGTCATCAATACCAGCACCACCATCGTCACCTTCCTCATGGTCTTCCTGATTCAAAGCACGCAGAACCGCGACTCGAAAGCTGTGCATCTCAAGCTCGACGAACTTATCCGCGCAATGGCAGGAGCGCGCAACGACATGCTCGACTCGGAAGAACTCACTGAGGACGAACTCGAAAAGCTGGCGGGCGAGTTCAAGGCGCTCCATGACAAAGCCTGCGCGACGTTGGAAACCAAGAGCGGGAAGAAAAGCCGGTCACGCCGCGAGTCCGCGTAGTCCGCAGCCGCCGCTCGCATCTTCCTCGACTCGCGCCGCGCTCCGCAATACGACTCCGTAGAATGCGCCAACCGCTGACTCGATGACCGGCATTCTCATTGCCGGCTACGTCCTGACTTGGGCCGCCATCCCGCACGTCCTCCTCTCGAAAAAACGTCCTGCGGCGACGCTCGCATGGGTTTGGTCGATCCTCCTTTTTCCCTACCTCGGCGCGCTCGCTTATCTGCTACTCGGTGCCGATCGTATCAAGCGCAAGCGCCTGCGCCGTGCGGCACAGGCAAAGTTTTCGCGCCATGGGGAAAATGCCGCAGCAACGGAGAAAGTCAGCAATCAATCCCCGGCTGCCGCGTCGCTCGTACGCGCTCTCGCCAGCATCAACGAAATACCGCCCGCCATCGGCACCGACCTGCGGCTGCTTGTCGATGCCTGCACATTCTACCCCGCCCTGCTCGAGCGCATCGCATCCGCAAAACATCACGTTCACATCGAGTTCTTCGTGTGGCGCGCCGATGCCCGCGGGCGCGAATTTCTCGATTCTCTCGTCGCCGCGGCGCGGCGCGGCGTGCAAGTGCGGTTGCTCGTCGATCAGGTCGGTCGCTTCGGGACCGGGCTCTCGTTTTTCGATCCTCTTCGCGAAGCCGGAGGTCAATTTGCATGCTTTCACTCCATGCCTTTTCGCCGCCACTCGCGGCTTTTGAATCTCCGCAATCATCGCAAGCTGCAGATCATAGACGGCGAGGTCGCCTTCGTCGGCGGGATGAATATCGGACGCGAATATGCCGGCGAAGATCCAGCCATCGGCGCATGGCGCGATTTGCAGATCGAAGTGCGGGGAAACGTGGTGACCTTTCTCCAAGAAACGTTTGCCACGGATTGGTATTACGCCACGGAGGAAAAGATTCTCGGCGCCGAGTTCTATCCAGAAGCGCTGTCAGGTGAAGGTCACCTGTGCCAGGTCGTCGCCGGCGGGCCCGACCTTCCGCGCGAGCCGATTCCAAAGTCCCTTACCACGCTGCTCAACTTTGCCTCGCGTCGTGTTTGGATCGCCACGGGTTACTTCGCTCCAGACATCCTCTTACTTTCCGCCTTGCAAATCTGCGCTGCTCGCGGGATTGACGTGCGCCTCTTGGTATCGCGAAAATCGGACCATCCTTACATCGTCATCGTCGGGCGATCCTACTACGAAGACCTGCTCTCGTGGGGCATCCGAGTCTTCGAGTACGAGAAGGGGCTGAATCACACCAAAGCCATCCTCATCGATGAGGAATGGCTGATGGTCGGCTCCGCGAATTCCGACAACCGTTCGATGCGGCTGAACTTCGAGCTCAACCTCCTCGCGCACGCCCCGGAACAAGCGCGTGAACTCGACGCAATGATGCGGGAAGACTTCGCTGCCAGCAGGGAAGTCACGAAGCATGACCTGGCTGCGAAGACCTTTGCCGTGAGACTGGGGGAGGCAGCCCTCCGCCCCTTCGCGCCGCTTTTTTAGAAGAATCGCACACCTCTACCAATCCTACTGCGGATGCGCCGCGGCGTAATCCGCCTGCGCCGCGCGCAAGGCCAGCGCGTTGGCGTATCCATCGCCGAAGAAGAGTCGCATCTGCGCGTCGCTTTTTGGCTGCGCTTCGTTCCATCGCTCCGCGTATGCAGGGTCGTTCGGGCTCTGACGTTCACCGCCGATATCCTTCACAAATTCATCGCGCAGAGTATCGAGCGCCTTCGCTTGAGTGGGAGTAAACCCAGCCGCGACTGGATCGATCCCCTGCAATGCGAGCGGCAGTGGCGCAGGCTTTGCACTGGCAGTTGAGTTACTCGCTGGAACAGCGGAAGGCGTGTTGGAAACTCCGCCACGGCCTCCGTTGATTCGTGCGGAGAAGGTCGGTTGATTGGCGGGGTGAAAAGAATTCGCTTCAGGCTGTCCCGGCAGGCTGCGCACCGCCCCCGCATCGCCTTGGCTTTCTCGTCCTTTTGCAGGCGGCGCGGTCTGAACTTCAGCTCTCGGCGTAACGAGAACCAGTGCGGACGCGGTATTGCCCATTTGAGGCGTCGATGCTCTCGGTGCCACACTTCGATCGGCAGCAGCGCTCTTCACGATGGCTGACAAGGGATGCGTGGGCGGGGGGTGAAAATCGGGGGCGGCTGTTAGTGCTGGCGCCGACGCCGGCGCCGAGAGCGTGGTCGTCTCCGCTTCGGGCTGAACTTTCAAATAGATCGCAGCGCCAGCGATCACGACGACCAGGGGCAGGATGGCGGCGAGAGGAGTCAGGCGGAAAGTCATGGGCGGGTTGATTGTTTTACGAAAAGAGCCGGTGCGGGCGTTTCCACCTGCACCGGCACGATTGAATTTCGAGAAGCTACACGGAAGGCGAGCGCGCCCGGCAATCTCAGCCGGACGCGCTACCAACCAATCGTCTTACTTCTGCGAAAGGAATCCGCCGTCTTCGTCGCGCGACACGGTCATCGACGCATCATCGGCGAGGCCGGCGAAGGAGTAGTCGAAGTTTAGGATGCGGTTCTTGATCGCGGTGGCGCCGCTGAATTTGAACCCGCTGGTGCCGATGACGCTGCTCTTCCAGAGCATCTGCTCATAGTTCCAGAAGGTGTAGGTGCCATTGCGCACGGTCGAGGGCAGGAGCGCCCCGATGACGACGCCAGCCAGCGCGCCGTCGGTCACGGTCGAGTTCCTGTCGAGCGTGATCGTGTTGGCGCCAGCATTGATGCTCAGGATCGACGCTCCCGGCGCGATGCCGTTGCCGCTGATCACTTGGCCGACGACCAGGCCGGTCGTGTCGTTGAGCGCGCCCGCGACGAGGCCGACCACCGGGCTGCCGTTGGTGACGGAAACGGTGGCGGGCTTCTTAGCAGTGCCGCCGTATCCGGCCACACCGTTGAAGCTCAGGTAGCGTGCATTGCCCTGGTCTGCACCGGTCAGCGAGGTGAAGGCGTCGAACACCGCGGTGTAGGAGTCCGCTTCACCGACGTAGCCGATGAATGAAGTCGGGGCCGTGGTGCCACGCGCCGTGTCGGTGACATTCATCGTCGTGTAGCGCAGGAATTTGCCGACCGTGCCGCCGCTGCTCTCGCCGTCGTTGCCTGCGTCAGGCACGCTGGCCGTTGGGGGATACTGGGCGATGCTGAGGACCGTGTTCAGACTGCCGGCTGTGGTGGAAAGCGTCGGCTTGTACTGGCGCACGACGTTCTGCGTGCCGTAGCCGGGCTCCGCGAGCGAGTCGAGACGCGTGCCCGAGAAAGGATCGCGGCCGACGGCATAGATGTATTGCGTGTCAGCCGGGTTGTTCGTGAAGAACGAAACCGCGATGCGGCCCGTATTGTAGAGCGCCTTGAAGTTCTGCGCGGTCATGTTCGTCACTCCCGCAGGCGTGTCCTTGCTCGCGACATACGCGAACGGGATGATCCCGACCTTGAACGCGATGTTCAGATTGGGCGTGAGGAAGGTCGTCGAACTCTGCTTGTTGTCGGACATCGCGATTTCCGGCGCCTCACTGACGCTGGTCGCGAGGTTCGGCGTGCCGCTGGGCGAGACGGTGGTGCCGTCGGCGATGAAGGGCAGGTTGTTCGGGACGGAGACGTCGCGGATGCCTGCGCCGGAGCCGGACCAGTTCGTCTTGATCGTAAAGACCTCCGTCGCGGAGACGGACGGAATTTTCCCGATGAAGATGTGACTGGCCGCACCGGTGAAGCTCGTGCCGACGTAGCCGTAGCCTTCGCCATTACCGCTGAAGGTCATGACGTTCTTGATGGCGTTCACGGTCGCGGAGCGAAACGCAGTGGAGCCGGTGAGGCGGATGCCGGTCGCCGCGGAGGCGTCCTGGATCATGGAGAGAGCGGCGATGCTGGCCGCGAGGATGTAGGTCTTTTTCATGTGAATATGGAGGTTAGTGAGATGTCGGAGTCGGTGGGTTGGATTGAGTTATGCGAGGGTTGTCTTGCGGTTGCGGCGGAAGCCGAGGACGCCGCTAAGGGCCATGCCGAGCATCAGCGCGGTGGAGGGCTCGGGGACGGGGCTGAAGGTGACGTTGTCGCCGCTGCCGAGGGTGAGCCGGCCTTCGTTGGTCGCGAGCGTCGTGGAAGGGCTGCCTTCCGGCACGCGGAAGAGGTCGAGGCCGAGGCCGTTCGTGTAATTTTCGATCGGCCCGATGTTGCCGCTGCCGAAATCCGTCGAGGCCCGCGTGGACCAGGAGTTGGAGTTCGCAGGATTACCGATTTCCGAGTTTGCCACCGTGCCGTCCGGAGTGGTGGGCAGCAGATAGTAGTTCTTCATCGAGAGGATGTTGTTCGAGGGGCCGGCCTGGTTGGAGCCGGTCGAAGGAACGGGCGTGGTCAAATAGTTCGCCGAATCCGCGGGCCGGGAAGAGTAGAGGATATCTCCGGGATCGGAGCCGACGGGCTGTGAGCCGGGGGTGCCGACGAGCGCCCAGAGGACGGTGCCGTCCGTTTTCCAGGTGGAGCCGAATAGCGTCGTGAGCTGGCTGTTGAGATTCGTCAGCGTCAGCGTGAAAGGCACCGTCGCATCGCGAAAGGTGGATGCCTGCCCGAGGTTGACGATGAAGTCCTGATTTGTGTTCCCGTCCTGACGGAAGCCGAGGAAAAGGTCGTCCGCGTTGTAGGTCAGCGCCATGGCGGATGGCGCTGTCAGCGCGACGGCGGCGAGGCCGGCGAGCGCTGTCATTTTGAGATGTGTTAGTTTCATGGATGTTTGGGTTTTGCGGTTGCGAATCGTGCGTTTGGCACGCGGCGCCGGGCGGGGATTGGGAAGGTTCGCTCGGTCGGTCGCTGATTCGGCGGCTACGCTAGGGGCCGGTTGAAAAGGGTCAAAAGGTGTATGGTTACATGTTTGTGTCGGCCATGCGTCGGACGCGAAACCTTGTACCAGCGGGCATCCGCTGGTTTTCGTGTGAAAGCTCCTGGCCTTTCTGGCATCTCGCATTTCACCCCGGCTAAGTGCTCTTGGGCACTGCTTGCACGGTCCCGGCGGAGTGGGCGGGCAAAATGCGGGCGTCGCGGCGGCGGGTGTGGCCGAAGGGGTGCGGGGCGGGCAGATTCCAGCCCAGAGGCCTTTGGAAGGAACGGCCCTGAGCCATTCGCAAGGCCGGTCGGCGGGTTCGAGCCCTCCGCTCCAGCCACCACTCACCCGTCGCTATTCAGCCCTCTCATTCCCTCCACCCGGGCGCGCTGCTGGCGAAAAGTGCGCCCGGCTGCAAAAAGCAGGTCATCGTCTCGCCAGCCGGGCGCCCGGCTGGTGAAAACAGGTGCCCATTTTCGCAAGAACAGAGCCCCTTTTCGCCAGCGGCGCACCCGGCTGGCAAAAAGGAGACCTACTTTTTCCAGCCGGGCGCGCCTTTTGCGAGCACAGACGCCCTCTGCCCGTTGCAGAGCCGCACTTTTACTCTGATGGCGGCCTCCCACGACCTCCGAGGGCTAACCGCGCAAAGCCATTCCCGAGCGTCTCTTACAACGCAAACTGCCCGAGGGTGCGCTCGATGCGCTCTAGGACGCGCGCTTTTCCAAGGACCTCTAGCATGTGGTAGAGGCTGGGGCCGATGCTGCGGCCGCTGACGGCGACGCGGGCGGGGTGGATGTATTCGGCGGGTTTGCAGGGCTGCTCAGCGGCGAGGGCCTTGAGGGCGGCCTCCAGGGTGGCGGCATCCCAGGTGTCGAGGGCGCTGTAGGTGGCGGAGAGCTGGCGGAGGCGGTCGAGGGCGCCGGGCTTTTGGAGGGTTTTGGCGACGGCTTCGGGATCAAAAGGGTAGGCGTCGTCGAAGAAGTATCCGATCCAGCCGGGGACTTCGGAGAGTTGTTTGATTTTCTCTTTGATGAGGGCGAGGACGGGCTGGAGGGAGATGCGGGAGCCGTAGTGGATGTGCTCTTTTTCGATCCAGGGGATGGCGGCGTCGGTGAAGGCGTCAATGTCGAGGGCGGCGATGTGCTGGGCGTTGAGCCAGTGGCATTTCTCGATGTCGAAATGGGCGGCTTTGCGATTGATGTTCGCAGGCTCGAAGAGGCGGGTGACTTCTTCGATAGGGAGGAGTTCGCGGTCGTCTTTGGGGGACCAGCCGAGGAGGCAGAGGTAGTTGCGGACGGCGGCGGGGAGGTATCCGGCGTCGTGGTAGCTGGAGAGGCTGGCGCCCTGGTCGCGCTTGCTCATTTTGGTGCCGTCGCGGTTCAGGATGAGGGGGATGTGCCCGTAGCGCGGGGGGGCGATGGCGAGGGCGCCGAAGAGTTCGAGGTGTTTGGGGGTGTTGGAGAGGTGGTCTTCGCCGCGGAGGACGTGGGTGATGCCCATTTCGGCGTCATCGACGACGTTGACGAAGTGGAAGATCCAGGAGCCGTCGGGGCGGCGGATGGTCATGTCGGGATGGGTGGCGGGGTCGCTCATGTCGAAGGCGATGGTGCCGCAGATCATGTCGTCGAGGTGAACGGTGCCGCGCGGGGAGCGGAAGCGCCAGGCGCCGCTTTCGCCCTCGTAGAGGTGGCCGCCGGCCATGAGTTTCTGAAAGTAGCGCTCGTAGATGTCGTCGCGCTCGCTCTGGAAGTAGGGGCCGCGGTCGCCGCCGACTTCGGGGCCTTCGTCCCAGTCGAGGCCGAGCCAGCGGAGGCCATCGAGGATGACCTGGACGGCGTCATCGACGTGGCGCGCGCGGTCGGTGTCCTCGACGCGGAGGATGAATTTCCCGCCGGTGTGGCGTGCGAAGAGCCAGTTGAAAAGCGCGGTGCGCGCGCCGCCGACATGGAGGAAACCGGTGGGCGAGGGAGCGAAGCGGACGCGGACGGGATCGGACATAAGAGTCGCGGACTGTGGCTGAATTTTCTCGCAAACGGGAGGGAAAATCGCGGGGCTCAGTGCGGCTCAGTGCGGCTCAGTGCGGCTCAGTGCGGCTCGGTGAGGAGGTAGGTCATGAGGTCGCGGAGCTCGCCGGGGGTGAGGGTTTTGTCGAGGCCGGGCGGCATGAGGGAAATGGCGAGGGGCTCGGTCTTGGAGATGTGGGCCTTTGCGAGCTTTGCGACGGCGCCGCCGGGCTGGGCAATCTGGAGTTCGGCGGCAGTCTCGGCGATACGCGTGCCGATGACCGCGGTGCCGTCGTCGAGCGTGACGGTGTAGGCGGCGGCATCGGGATTGATGGCGGCGCTGGGGTCGGAGATGTCGCGGAGGACGCTGGCGTAGTCGCGGAAGGAGAGGTTGCTGAGGTCGGGGCCGACCTGGACGCCGTCGCCGCGCAGTTTGTGGCAGGTGGCGCAGGCGGCTTTGCCTTTGAAGAGGGCGTGGCCGGCCTCCCAATCGCCGCCGTTGATCTCGGGGTGCGCGAGGCGCTGCTCGCCGGGCAGCGCGGCGGTGGCGAATGGCACGAGGAAGCGCCGGGTGCCGAGTGCGCGCGGACGCGGATCGCGGCTGGTGTGAAACGAGACATCGACCGTGCTCACAGGCGTGGTGACGGTCGCGGTGAAGGGCAGATATTTTCCCTCGCCGGCGGGCGTGAGCGTGAAGCTCGCCTCGTGCGCGCCGAGCTGCTCGATCTTCACGCCGGGGGCGTAAAGTTTCAGCGCGGCGTCGCTTTTAAAGACGACGGTGACGACCTCGGGCTCGGGCGTGTAGCCGAGATCGGAGCCGGGCTGGGTGACGGGGATGAGCATTTTCCAAAGGTCGACCTGGCCGCGGAGCGTGAGGGTGCCGGGTGTGGCGACTTGCTTCCAGAAGGCGGCGTGCGCCACGCTGCCTCGGGTGAATGCGCGGGCGGCGATGAAGTCGGCGTGAGGCAGCCAGAGCTTGTTCGCGGCGTCCGCACGCTCGCCGCGCCACTCGGCCTCGACGCCGCTGAGATCGTGCATGAGATCGAGCGCGCCGCCGGGCTGACGGATGGTGAGGGCGTAATTCACCGCAGATACGCGCGGGGCGGTTTCGAGGACGACGCTGCGCCGGTCTTCGCTGAGGCGCGCGCTTTTCACGGCGACTGCGCCGGGCTTGTCGCGCTGCTGCATCTGCACGACGACGTATCCGGGCCGGATCGCCTCCAGTCGATCGGCGGCATCCACCCAGCGGCCATCGGCGATGCTGGTGCGCGCGGCGATGTCGCTCCACGCTGAGGGATCAAGCGGGCGGTCGAATGCGACGACAGTCTCCGTATCGCTCGCGGGCCATGTGAGCACGGGCTGCGGCGCGTCTTTGCCGGTGTAGCTGATTTTGAAAAGACGCCCGGCGCCCTTTGGCCCATTGCCCCAGTCGGGTCCGCCGGTGTGGCAGCTCACGAGTAAGTCGCCCTGCGGCGAGATCGCGCAATCGACGGCGAGCAATCCCATGCGAGCAAAGAGATCAGTTTTTGCGACGTAGCCGGCGGCGGTTTTCGCGAGCTTCGTGCGCCACAGTTTGCCGCGCGATTCGCCCGTGATGATCGCATTTTCACCCCAAAACTCCGGGCCGAAAACCGCGCGTCCCGGCGCAGGACCGTTGAACCGGAAGCCGCAGGTGCTCTCGTGCTGCGGCATGTAATCCCAGACGCTCGGCTCATCGACCACGTCCGGCAAAAACTGCGGATGACGCGGCGGAAATCCGTAGTGCCTGCCGGGCTGGATGTGCAGGAGTTCGTCGAAAGGATTGCCATTCGGGCACCACGTCGCGCCCTCCTGGTCGGTGCCGAAAAGGTCGCCGAGTTTGTTGAATTGGAGCGCCATGACGTATCGGAGGCCGCTCGCGAGTTGCTCGATTTTCCCATCCGGCGCGATGCGCAGCAAGCAGCCGTGGCGCTTGTCAGGCGAGTAGTGCGGCGTGCCAACGGGGCCACTCGCGGCGCGCCCCTTTTCCACCGTGCCGTCGTGCCAGTAGGGATTGCTGTATCCGGCGTTGCCCATTGTTACGTAAATCGACCCATCCGGCGCGAGCGCGAGCGCGAGCGCGCTGTCCACGCGACGGTGATTGAGATACGGCAGCTTCTCGAGCGCGGGATTGGCGAAGCCTTTCACGACGGTGACGCGTGTGTCCGGCACGCCATCGCCGTCCGTGTCGGAAAAACGCACGACTTCATCCGCGAGCACAGCGTATAGGACGCCGTCTTTCACCGCCATGCCGAGCGGATAGTCGGCGCTTTCTGCGGGTGAGAAAGTGATGACTTTGTCCTCGAGCCCGTCGCCATCGGTGTCGCGCAGGAGATGGAATCGCCCGTCGTATCCGCCCGCTAAAAGCCGACCATCGGCGGCGTATTCGATGTTGTTCAGGCTCGTGATTTTCACCGGCAGCTCGCGCACGGTGAATCCCGGCACGAGCATCTGCAGCGCGCCGTCTTTTGAAGGCGGGAACGGGGGCTCCGGCTGCTTGTCCGGCGTCGGCGGGATGGGCGGCTCCGCGGCAAACGCGGCGGTGGCGACGAGCGCGAAAAGAAGGGCGTGGGATTGCATTGAGCGGGAGGATTTCAGCGCGAAGGCGCGCGAAATCTCACAACCCGTGCGCGGAAAAACGAGCGCGCAATTTTCTCCGCAAATCGAAACAAGCCCCGCGGCTCAGCCGGGGATTTCGCGGAGCATCTGCTCGTTGGTCGGGAATTTTTTCGCGAAGAAGATGAGGCGCTCGATGGCTTCCATCGGCTTGTAGCCGGAGAGGCCGCGGCGGACGACGTGGATTTTGTGCAGGTCGTCGGCGGGGACGAGGAGTTCCTCGCGGCGCGTGCCGGAGAGGAAGATATCGACTGCGGGATAGATGCGCTGCTCGGAGATGCGACGGTCGAGGACGAGCTCCATGTTTCCCGTGCCCTTGAATTCCTGGAAGATGACGTCGTCCATGCGGCTGTTCGTCTCGATGAGCGCGGTGGCCATGATCGTGAGCGAGCCAGCCTCCTCGGTGTTGCGCGCGGCGGCGAAAATCTTGCGCGGGATTTCCAACGCGCGGGTGTCGAGACCGCCGGACATGGTGCGCCCGCCGGTGGCGGCGTTGTTGAAGGCGCGGCCGACTCGCGTAATCGAGTCGAGCAGGATGAAGACGTCCTTGCCGGCCTCGACGAGGCGCTTCGCCCGCTCCATGCAGAGCGTCGCGATGCGTGTGTGAGATTTCACATCCATGTCGTTCGAGCTCGCCATGATCTCGGCGTGCGGACAGGTGCGCTTGAAGTCTGTGACTTCCTCGGGCCGCTCATCGACGAGCAAAATGATGAGCTTCAGCTCGGGGTGATTTTTCGCCACCGCTGCGGCCATGTGCTGCAGCAGCGTGGTCTTGCCGGTGCGCGGCGGCGCGACGATGAGGCCGCGCTGGCCTTTGCCGATGGGCGTCATCAGGTCGATGATGCGCGTGGTGTAACGCTCCGGCACGGTCTCGAGGCGGATGCGCTCGAGCGGGCTGATGACTGTGAGTTCGTCGAACGCCGGGAGGTTGCGCGCCTTCTCGGGCTCGTCGCCATTGATCTCGAGGATGCGATGGAGTTGGGAACCCCGGTTGCTTTTGCGCGTCTCGCCTTTCAGCCACTGGCCATCGCGCAAGTGGTATCGGCGCACGAGTTCGGGCGTTACGAAAATATCGCTGGGATGCTGGCTGAAGCCGCGCTTGGCATCGCGGATGAAGCCGAAGCCCTTGCCGGAAATCTCGACGATCCCCTCGCCGCTGCCGAGTTCTTCATCGGGTGAAAGCGGGTCAGTGATCCCCATGTCGGTGCGCTCCTCGGACTCGAAGCGCTCCGGCCGGTCGCCCCGCTGGCCGCGGTCGTGGCGGTCATTGCGTCCGCGCCGATCGTGGCGGTCACCGCGCTGCTGGTCGTCGCGAGGCTCGCGCGGTTCGCGCTGCGGGCGCGGCGCGGAGGGCTCGGCGACGGGAATTTGCATCTCGGCCGCCTGGCTCGCAGTCACGGCGAGAGGCGCTTCTTTCCCCTCCTGCTCCATCTGCTTAGCGACATGCCTCGGGACATAAACCGGATACTGCCGCGGCGCAGGCGCAGCAGACGGCGGCTCCGCAACGGGCGCGGAAGCGGCAGCCAGCGGCTCCGCGACGGGCTCCGTCACGCGTGCCGGAGGCTCGGGAACCGGCTCTGGCACAGATTTCGCAGATGGCCGCCACTCCTCGACATGACCGCTGTTTCCCGGAGCATTCACGCCGGAAGCGTGTCCGCTGTAGCCAGGATCGCCGCTCCCGGCCGCCCGCGTTTCAGCGCGCGCCGGGCTCGCAATCTGCGCTTTTCCCTCCGCCGACGGGACAGGTGACTCTACTCTCGGCACCGGCGTTTCTGCCGCGGGAGCGATCCCTTTTTCCCCGGCCGGCACAGCCGCCTTCGCCGACTTCGCTGTTTCCGCAGCAGCATCGGCGGGCGCGGCATCGGCCACCTTTTTCTTGCGCGACGCACGCGGCTTCGCGGGAGCTTTTGCAGCAGTCGGCTTTTCGCCGTCCTGTTCCGCGGCTGGCTTTGCTTTCGCTCGCGATGCGCGGGGCTTGGCGGCTTTTTTCGGTGGTACAGCCGGTTCTTCGGTGTCGAACAACGGCTGCTGTGCGGGCTCTGTCATAGTGGGCATGTGGGATTGTCGGACCGGCGCCTTTTGCCGGAGAAAAATTGGGGATGAATGGGTGGCTGCGATTCAGCCGGGAAGCGGGGAAATGGAAACGGGCCTCGCGGAATCCGCGACATCACTGCGATTACCACAGGGTATCGGACTGCCGCGGACGCCAGCGGGATTTTCGGGCATCCGCAAGTCGGCTGGGTATTCCGACCGTGGATGCACTTCGCCTCGTTTCGGGTCGAGGCGGGCCCTTGAGAAGGTGTAACGTGGGATCACTTCGCGCGACCCGCGATGAATACAGACTTTGATTCGGTGAAGGATGGAGATTCGCGACAGCCTTCCGGCTAGGAAACGAGGAAGTTTTGCGAGAAAGTTTGCCCGAGCGGGCGAAGCACCAGTGCCGCTAAACTGCTGAGAAAGTGGAGGGATTCCGCGCAGGCGTCAACAGGGATTTTTAAATCCTTCTGACGCGGGGGCATGCGCCAAATTCCCTTTCGGCGAGCACGTATCTCATCACCGACCTAAAACTGAATGCCGCAAACGGAGGCACCGCCGCGCACGACTTTACGCGCCGTACGAACTTTCCACCCGCTTCGCCACATCCATGTATCCGTAATCCACCTCGTAGATTTGCTTCATCGCCTCGAGCGACTCCTCTTTTTTACCCATCCGCTCATAGACGAGCCCGAGCTTGTAAACGATCTCCTTCTTGATCGAGTCCATGGCCAGAATCTCGCTCGCCGCATCCTTGAGCTGCTTCACCGCGAGATCGAGCATCCCCTTTTCGGTGTAGCACTGGCCGAGCAAATTCATCGCTTTCAGACGCGCATTCGGATTCTGCCGCGCGCGCTGGAGCTCCGAGATCGCCTCGGTGTATTCGCCCGCTGCCACGAGCTGTTCGCCGAGCTCGTAACGAAGCTGCAAATCGGTCGGATTCCGCTCCACCCGTTTGCGCGCTTCGCTGATGAGCAACCCGGCTTTTTGCCTTTTAAGTTCCGCGAGATTCTCCTGCGCCTGCACTGCCTCGTCGGTGTCACCGTACTCTGCGAGCCACGCCTCAAATGCACGGATTTCCCCGTCGAGCTTCTTCATTTGAAGATCGGAAAGTCTGCGCGCCACCGCCGGGTCGCTGCCGCTCACGATCTCATTCGTGTGGGCATAAAAATAGATCGCCCCCGCGACACTCTCCTCATCCTCCTCGATCTCATAACGATCCTCCCACAACTTCGCGAGCCGCCGCGAAATATCGGAATTCTGCTGGTTCGCCTCGAACTCCGGCGTCAGCTCCGCAATCTGCTCGTTGATCATCTCGGTGCTCTTCACCACGCGATTCTTTTGCTCGAGCATCACCGCCTCCTCCTTGTTTTTGATCAAGGAGCGATAGTCCAGTTTTCCACCCGAGTCCGCCACCTGCTCCCATCCGCCGGATTTCATCGTCGCACGTGCCGACGCGTCCTTGCTCTTTTTGATCGCCGCAAGGTCCGCCGGATTCAGTTCCGCGATTTTTGAAAAGACCGCGACCGCCTTGTCCGCATCGCCGATCGAGTTCAGGTAATCGCCGAGTTCGTGCATCGTCTTCACGTCTTTCGGATTCCCCTCGATGATCGTCTCGAGCGCGAACACCGCCACCTCGGGATGTTCCGCGGCCTTTGCGGCGTCCTTCAGCAGATGATTTGCCTGCACATTGTAGGGGTCCGCCTCGAGGCTTTTCTCCGCCAGTTCCATCGCCGCGAGGGGATCCTTTTTCACCATCGACCCGCCCTTCATCGAAGCCGTTGAGAGGCCGGACAAAAAACTCCTCTTTCCCTTTGTAGCGGCGATCTCTGCACGGCGGAGAATACGGCGCGCATCCAGGAAAGCGGGTGCCTCCTTTAGCACCGCCTGGATCAGCGAAATCGTGTAGCCAAAGTTGCGGACTTCATACGCAGCGAGGGCTTTCAGCCACAGTGCGCGCGTCTTTTCGGTGAGATCTTTTTCGGTCTGGAGAGCCATAAATTCAGGGAGGCAACTAGCTAACACGTCGGCTTCCGCTTTGACAATCCCCACCCGCAAAACCGTTCACACCGCCTCTCACCATATCCGTTCCGCCCGCGCGGGCACTTCGCAATCAGCGATCAGAAATCAGCATTCAGCGATCTCACTTCCCGCGCCCGATCCGGTCGCTCTCGTCCTTTTTCCGCTCTACCTTTTTCCCGTAGAGCGACTGCAAAGTCTGGAACTCCTTGCTGGCATTTTCCGAAAAATTTGCCGGTCCGTGCTCGAAAAGCACAGTGAATGCGAACGTCGCGGCGAGGAAGATCGCGAACCAAAATAGCGAGCGGATGAGACCCATGACACGCGAGTTACTGCAATTCTCGCGCCACGGCAATCGGTTTTGAGCCCCGCGTGATTTCCGCTTGCCCGCTGCCCACGCGCCTGCGCATTCGCCACGGCACATGACCGATTATTTCGTGCTCCTCGGCCAGCCACGCCACGCCTGGCTCGATATCGATGGACTGAAAGCCGCCTTTCATCAACGCGCCGCCACGCTCCATCCCGATGTTGCCGCCACCGGCGACGCCCACGCATTCGCCGAGTTGAATGTCGCGCATTCCACCCTCCGCGATCCCGTCACGCGGCTGCGGCACCTTCTCGAACTCGACCATACGGAATCCCTCGTCGCCCCGCGCCAAATCCCGCCCTCGCTCGCCGATCTTTTCATGCGCCTCGCCGACGCACGCACCCGCCTCGACGCCTTTCTCGCCCGCGAAGCTGCCGCCTCCAGCGCCCTCACCCGAGCACTTTTACATGGTGAAAAATCGCGCCTTCGCGACGAATGGATCGCCTTGCAAACAACGCTCGAAGCCGCGGTAGCCGCGCAACTCAATCGCCTGCAAACGCTGGATGCGAACTCCTCCCCAAGCGGCGACGCCCTCGCCGAATCGCACCAGCACCTCACCTACCTCACCCGCTTCGCCGCCCAAATTCGCGAGGCGCTCCTCACGCTGTAGGCGGGTCGCCGATCCCACCTACACCCGTGTCATCCAGGCGTGGATCGCCTCCGCTTTCCACGAGAGCCCAGCCGCGAGCGCGACCAGCAGTAAGGCAGCCACATCGCGCCGCCCAAAACAATCCGCCCGCCCGCGACCGCGGATGAAATTCAGCAGCGCCCCGGTCGGGCAGCCGTAATGGCAATACGCCATCGGCACGAAAAGCGACGCGACCAGCCCCGCGACGGCGATCGCTATCGTCACCGCGCCTGCCGTTTTCACCACATACGCATCGAACGGCTCCAGATGCGCCAGCTCGATCGGAAGCGAAAGCAGCGTCACAAAAAGTACCACTGCGAGCAGCAGCGGCGGCAGCCAGCGCAAACCGGCATCCAGCCCGTGTGGCACGCCGATGCGCCAGCGCCGCGGCGCAATGCGATGGAGGATTTCCTGCGCCGCGCCATGCGGGCAAATCTGCTGGCAATAGAGCGCCTTCCCGCTCACCCACGGCACCGCGAGCGCCGCTGCGAGCAGCAGCACGAGTCCCGGCGCAGTCCGCCACGGCACCCCCGATTCCGCCCAGCCCTCGAAGATCGACTGCGACAGCAAATCCCCGCTCACGAACCCGACGTAACCGATCACCAGCGCCTGAAATCCGCGCCGCAGCCACGCCCGCCCATACGTCCCCGTGAACGCCAACACGAGCCCCGCCGCAATCACCGCCGCGAGCCCCGAGTCGTGCCACCGCCAGCGGATCGGCGGTGGCCGCACCGCGAGCGCGGCGTCGGCGGATTGCAGTCGCCGCATGATTCCCTCCGCCATCGCCATGCTCGTCATCGTCGCGCCGCTCACCCCCTCGATCCCCTCCTCTTCCGGCGTCCGCCGCGCGACTTCATCCCACGATTTTCCGTTCCACGTTTTGAGAAAAGTGCGGTCGTCACGCACGTCGCCGACATGCTCACGAGTGTCCTGGCTCGCATGAATCCGAACCCCCACCACGTGCAGCGCCGGATCGAACGCAACCAGCGAATCCGTCCACCCGCGATACCCCACGATTCCATCCGCAAACGGCGAAGTCCGCAGCACATAACCCAGCTCGTTCCCGTCCGCATCGCGCACCCACATCCCCGCACGCTCACCCGCATCCGGGCTCAGTTCCGCTACCGTCGGATAAATCTCGCGCACTTCATCGAGAGCAATCGGCGCGTGCCCCTCGATCCGCAGCCGCACTGCGTGAGCGCGGATGATCCACGCGATCGCGACGAGCACGGCGAGCCGGTAGATTTGGAGAAAAGCATGCCGACTCGAAAACATCGCAAGACGGGATTTTGAGCCGCCTCGCTCGCCTCACGGCACCGGCAAAAGCTGCACGACATCCGCGTGGACATTTCCATCCGCAGGCGCTCCACCGAGCATCACGACCGCAGGCTTCGCCGGGTCGAAATGGAACACGCCGAGCGAATTGAACCCGCCCGGAAGCGCCGAGGCTACGCGCTGATTCACCGTCAATTTCTTCACCCCATCCGCGCTCTCGATCGTCACCGGCGCATTCGTTGCGCGGTTCTCATGGACGCCCGGACTGAGCCGCACATCATACTTGCCCGCTTTCGCGATCTTGAATTCGTACCGCGCCGCGCCGTCGTCATTCGCGCTGCGATAGCGGTATCCATTTCCAAAATATCCTGGCAGCCCGCTGCCCTCCGTCCATTTTCCCGTCAGCTTCGCCTGCGAATCGTCGAGCGCGAGCCCCGGCAGCGCGGCGACCGGCAAACCCGGCACGCCAACGAGCTTCACCGGCTGCACCGGCGGCGGCTTGAAGCCCGCCGGCAGATGAATCGGCGCATCCACCGTTTCGCGCCGCGCGACGCCATTCAGCGCGAGCATCTCCTTCAGTTCGGGAAAGTAGCGCTCATAAATTTCGCGAGGCGTGCATTGATGCTTCACGCACAACGACGCCGCCTTTCCCACGACCTCGCCGATCATCCCGCCAGTCTTCATCACGCGCACTGTGCCGAGCGCCTCATGCGTCACGCTGATGTCGCGCCCGGCCATGAAAAGGTTGTCGATATTCCGCGAATACATGCAGCGATACGGCACCGGATACCCGTGCTCGCGATCGACTTTTTTGTCGAAAATCGCCTTCGAGATGAACGGGTTTTCCGGGAATTTTTTCGCGTATTGCTCTTTCGGATAATGCAGATCGATGTCCCAAGTCGTCGGCACCGTGCCGTCGGGAAATGGCCGCTTTTCCGCGATGTCCTCGCGCGTCAGCAGGACATCGCCGAGAAGTTGCCGCGACTCGCGCGTGCCGCCGATGTAGGCGATCCATTCGAGCCGCGCATTCGCGTGCTCCGCCTTGCCGCCCTTGTTTTTCATCGCGTCGAATGCGCCGAAAATCGCGCGTAGATTCCAGTCGCGCGTCTCCTCCAGCCCGGTGATCGGATTCACATTGAAGCCGCCCTCCCAAAACCATTCCGCGTGTCCGCGGCGCGGATACGGAAAGTCATCCATCTCGAGATTCAGCGCCCACGGCACCGACGGAAAAGTCTGCGACGTCTCGGCCGTGTCCCATCGCCACATATTGCTCATGCCGAGATGCTCCGTCTCGCGCACCGTGAGTTGCGCGCCCGCGAGTGCGCCCACCGTGCCGTGCCCCGTGCAATCGACAAAAAGCCGCCCGGAAAATTTGCGCCGCGCGCTCGTCCGCGTGTCGAGCGAAGTGACCGACGCGACGCGCTTCGGGTCCGCCATTTCCACCTCGACGACGTGGTTGTTCAGGAAAAGTGAGATGTTCTTTTCAGCCCGCACCAGCGCCTCTTTTTTGTCGTCGCCGAACTCCTCAAACGTCCCCGGAGACGCCTTCGCCTGATCCATGAATTCCTCCACGATCTCGCCGAGATTCGGGTAAAGCCCGCGCCGAATCCCGCCCATCGCCCACACCCGAATTTCGCTCGACCCATTTCCGCCGAGCACCGGTCGATCCTGCACCAGAGCCACCTTGCAGCCCATGCGTGCCGCCGAGAGCGCCGACCCCATGCCCGCGTAGCCGCCGCCGACAACCACCAAATCATACGTCCCGGCATCCGCCGGTTTCTCCGGCAAGCCGAGCGTCGCGAGCCGCCATTTCGCGAGCGCCGCCGCGTCGTTCGGCGGCGTGGCGGACGGATCTTTCGTGAAAAAGATCGCGTCGCAGCGTCCGTTGAATCCCGTCAGATCATGCAGCGCCAGCGTCGTCGTCGACTGCGCGATTTCCACCGTCCCACCATTCTGCCATGCCCACTCCGCGCCATTCGTTCCGAACGTTTCCGGCAGCGCCTTGCCATCCACCACGATCTGAAATTTCCCCGGCGCGCCCGGAGCTTTCCACTGCGCGACCCAATCCTTCGTTCGCACAAAGACGCGATATTTCCCCGCGCCCGGAAATGTAACCGTAGTGGTTGCATCTTTCACCGGCGCGCCCATCCCGTGCGCCATGAGATACGGCGAGCCCATGATCTCGATGAACTGCGTGTCGAGCACCCAGCCACCGGGATTTTCAAAACTCTCCGCCTCGACCAAAAGCTGGTCCGCCGCCATCGCGCGCGCGACCGCGAATACCACCGCCGCCGCTGCGGCCAAATACGTGGGAAGCCGCATGGTCGCTTACTTCACGACCGGCTTGCCCGCTTCCTTCCACGCCCTGAAGCCGCCATTCATGTGCAGGATCGACGGCACTTTCAACGCCTCAACTTTCGGCAAAACCTGCCCGCTGCGCCCCCCCGCCGCGCAATGCAAAACGATCGGCTGCGTGGGATCGAGCGCCGCGATCTTCTCGTCGAAATCGGGATCGACCGAGCTGATGTTTTTCGCCCCCTCGATGTGCCCATCCGCAAATTCTCGAGGAGTCCGCACATCCAAAATCGTAACCTTCGGATTGCTCGCGATGAGCTTCGCCACGTCATCCGGCGTCCCATTCGAGACGCGCGGTGCAGGAGCCTGCGGCGCTCTAGCCTTCACTGGCTCAGTCTTTTCCGTCGGTGCGGCAAAAAGCGGGGATGCAATAAGTGCGAGAGCGATGAGGAGCGGTGAAGTTTTCATGGGAAGCTGATTCAAGCGAGTTGCGACAGCCGCGCAAGCGGGCTGTTAACATCGCAGATTTCCCACCTCCTAGAATGCCGGAAAGGACGCTGACCAAATTCGTGTTGAAAGTCGCAAGCGTCGGAGTATCCATCGCAGACAAATGCGGTATTCCCCTTTGTTCATTTCCGCCGTCGCCTCTCTAGCTCTGTTGAGTGCATCACATGCCGCGAGCGTCACTCTTGCCGGTTCCATCACCGGCCTTCCCGGAGCCAACAACGACCAGATCGACGGCTGGCGCTCTACCAACTTTCTCAAGAACTTCGACCCCGACGGCGACAACATCTACGGCACCGCTGGTTACGTCCTCTACGGCACCGACGCGGCAGTCAACAGCACCGCCGGCAGCGTCCAGACCGCCGACCCCCTCACCTTCAATAACGGAGTCATCCGCACCCTCAACTCCGTCCCCGGTTACCTCACCCTCGCCAACAGTCTCAACGGCCAGAACCAGCTCGCCAGTAGCTACGGGTACAAACTGTTCGACGACCCTACCCAGCCCACCGGCCCCACCGTCTCCGACGTCGAGAGCGGAGCCGCCCTGCGCGGAGGCGTTGCCCTTGGCACCGAGTCCCCTCTCCTGAACATCACCATTGGCACCGGCTTCCCCACCGCCGGGCTCCGCATCGGCCTCATCTACGACAACACCGACAACTACGCGGGCTACTTCCGACTCACGCAGACCACCGGCGGCGGCGCCACCAGCACCTTCACCTTCGGCGTCGTCCCCGCCGGACAGGAGCTCGGGCTCGCCTTTTTCGACCTCAGCGGCGTCGTGCAGGGCGACGTTTTCACTCTCTACGGCGCAAAGGATGGCCCTACCCAGCCCACAGGCGGCAACTCCAACACCAACGTCATCTACGGCGGCCTCAGCTTCGACGTCGTCCCCGAGCCCACCAGCGCCGGCCTTCTCCTCCTCGGCGGTGCGCTCATCGGCATGAAGCGTCGGCAGCGCCTACTCTGAGATCGGAAATTTTGGGCGCTGGGGTCGGTGAACGAATCACGCGCAGCGATGAGGTTGCATCGCGCGCGACTTCTCCGCTAATGGTTCGCGCTCGCGCAGGTTCTCCTGCCTGCCCAAACTCCCACACATCACACACATGAAACTGCTCTCGTCACTCCTCGTCCTCGCCACGCTCGGCACCGCCGCCGCTCACGCCGCGGACGCTCCCGTCCTCAATGTCCCCGACCTCCCCGCGCGCAACAGCGCTGCGGGTGAGCACAAAATTTTCAACGGCAAAGACCTCGAAGGCTGGTCTGGAAACCCAGAGCTCTGGTCGGTGGAAAACGGCGCGATCACTGGTAAGACGACCGCCGAGCATCCGACCAAACATAACACCTTCCTCGTCTATACCGACGGCGAAGTCGGTGACTTCGAACTCACTTTCAAATATAAGATCGTCCCCGGCGACGACAAAGGCTTTGGCAACTCCGGCGTGCAATATCGCAGCAAAGTCCTGCAACCCGGCGAGAGCGGCCCGATCATCGGAGGCTATCAGGCGGACTTCGAGTGCGGGAAAACTTACTCCGGCATCCTGTATGAAGAGAAAATGCGCGGCATCCTCGCCAAGCGCGGCGAGAAAACGGTGATCAAGTCAGACCCCGCGGATCCGAAAAAACCGATCATCGAAGTCGTCGGCAAAGTCGGCGACAGCGACGAGATTCAGAAGAGCATCAACAAGGACGATTGGAACGACTACAAGATCATCGCGAAGGGCAACCACCTTCAGCATTTCATTAACGGAATGCAGACGATCGACGTGACCGACGAGACGCCCGAAGGCGCGAAAACGGGCGTGCTCGCGCTGCAACTCCACGCCGGCGCACCGATGACGGTGCAGTTCGCCGACATGGTCTTGAAGACGCTGAAATAGCCGGCGCCGGTGGCGGGAATCGCCAACCGGCACCGACTCAAAATTTAAAACGCCGCCCACTCTCAGGGCGGCGTTTTTTTGTTTGGGTGGATCGGAGCCGGAGCGGCTGCGCGAATCCGCGCCTCCTTTAACCGCTCGCCGGGATCGTTGATCAGCTACAGCGCTCGGGTCACCGCGGCGCGAGAGTGTCGAGTTTGCGTTTCCATTCCTGCGCGGTTTTCCGCTGACCGCTCGCGGCGTAGAAATGAAGCAGCCGTTTGGAAATCGCCGCGAGGCGTTGCTTGTCAGGCTCCGCGGCAGGCGCCCCCAGCGGTTCGATGATGTCGCCCACGGCTTTAAACTCAGCCCCCGCCTCCGCGTCTTTGTTTTTTTGAAAGAGGGCTACTCCCAGAATGCTGTGCGCATCTGCGGCAGGCCAGCCGGCGATGTCTTGCGCGGCGAGGATTTCGAGCCATTCACGCGCGGCGATTTCCGCTTCGGCATATTTTCTTTTTTCCAGATTTTCCGTCGCCACTGCCGCCGCGCGATCCGCTGCGGACTCGGCATTTGTCGGCGGTGCCACTGGTGCCACTGGTGCCACTGGTGCCGTTGAGACGACCGGACGAACCGGCGACGCAGTCACTTGAGCCGCGGAAGGCGAACGCTGCTCCTCGAGTTCGGCGCGCAGTTTGTCGGACTCCGCACGTGCGGCGAGCGCCTGCTGCGAGTGCGCGCTGGCCTGCGCGCGCAACTCCGCGGACTCCGCACGCAAGCCCTCGGAATCTTTCCTAAACCGCTCTGAATCCGCGCGCGCCGACTCGAGTTGCTGGCTCTGCATCGCCGCAGTCTGCTCGCCGCGCACCGCGATTTCATCGCGTGATCGCTCCGCCGCTGCGCTCGCGGCGCGCGCCTGCTCGGCGACATTTTCGGCACGCTGGCGCGCTTCTTTTTCCTGAAAAGTGATGACCGCAAGCGCGCCGACCACCGCCGCCAAAACCGTGGCCGTGATCCACGGAAAAGTATTCGAGCGAAACGGCGCGGTCGCAGTCGCGAGCTGCCGAGCGGACATCGGCACGAGCGCCACCGCCGACGGATGCGCGCCTCCCTGCGGCTCGGCAACGCGTACGAGATCGGTGCTCGTCGGCGCACCTTTTTTCTCATCGCCGTCGGCTGGAACTGGCGCGGATTTCCAGACCGGCGGCACGGCACGCAGCTTCAGATTTGGCGCAGATGCAGCATCCGAGGGAGAGGCTGCGACCCTCTCGGCGACGCGTTTTTCCATCCGCTCGCGGAACTCTCCCTCCGCACCGCAAGTCGCATCGAGATACGCCGCGCGCTCCGCCGGATCTGCAAGCCCGGCAGCCACCGCGCAGATCGAATCGTTGCGCGCTTCATCGGGCGAGGCGGGCTCCGGTGGATGATCGAATGGGCGTGGAGTGAACGGTGTCATCGCATGAAAAAGTCAGCGAGCGAGATAGCGCACGCCGCATGGTCTTGGCGAGATCGGCGTTCGTCTCGCGACCTCCCGCTTCTCCGCAAATCCCCGCCACACCTAAGTCCGCAGCGGCTTCGCGAATTAAGAATGCCGTCGCCAATCCCGGCGGAGCGCCGATAGATTGAGCGCTCACATTCAGTCCCACTAATCCATGAACAACCCCACAAACATCATCACTCCCGACTCGCTCTCGCGCCGCACTTTCCTCAAGCGCGGCTCCGCGGGCGTCGCCGGTGCCGCACTTCTCGGCGCCATCTCGCCCGAGCGTTTCGCTTTTGGCGCAGCCTCAAATGACACGCTGAAAATCGCACTCGTCGGCTGCGGCGGACGCGGCTCAGGCGCTGCGAATCAAGCGCTCAGCACCTACGGCCTCGGCCCGGTCAAACTCGTCGCAATGGCCGACGTCCACGAAGACCGCCTCAAGAGCTCGCTCGACAACCTGAAAAAGACGCACGCCGACCGCGTCGATGTCCCGCCGGAGAATCAATTCCTCGGCTTCGACGCATTCAAAAAAGCGATCGCACTGTGCGATGTCGCCATCCTCGCCACGCCTCCCGGGTTTCGCCCGATGATGTTCGAAGAGGCCGTGAAGCAGGGCAAAAACATCTTCATGGAGAAGCCCGTCGCCACCGATGCCGCGGGCGTGCGCAAAGTGCTCGCCGCCGCTGAGGAAGCGAAAAAGAAAAACCTCAAAGTCGGCGTCGGCCTCCAGCGGCACCACCAGGACGGATACCTCGAGACCGTCAAGCGCCTGCAAGACGGCCAGATCGGCGACATCGTCTCCATGAGCTGCTACTGGAATGGCCAGCGCCCGTGGCAGAAAAAGCGCGTCGATCTCGAGAAGCAATACGGCCGCAAGCTCACCGAAATGGAATACCAACTGCGCAACTGGTACTACTTCACCTGGATCGGCGGCGACCACATCGTCGAGCAGCACATCCACAATATCGACGTCATCAACTGGGTGAAAAACGCGCACCCGGTGAAGGCCCGTTGCATGGGCGGGCGCGAGATCAATCTCGGCGGCACGGATGACGGCGTGATCTTCGACCACTTCGCCACCGAGTTCGATTTCGCGGACGGATCGACCGCTTACAGCTACTGCCGGCACCAGCCCGGCTGCTGGAATAGCGTCAGCGAGCACGTCGTCGGCACGAAAGGAAAGTGCGACGTGAGCGGCCACAAAATCACCGGTGGCGACCAGTGGCGCTTCAAGAAAGAGGGCGCGAAAGACCCGTATCAGCAGGAGCACGACGACCTCTTCACCGCGATCCGCAACAACCAGGAATATAGCGAAGCGGTGCGCGGCGCGGAGAGCACGATGACCGCGATATTCGGCCGCATGGCCGGCTACTCGGGCAAGGAACTCGACTGGGACGCGGCGATCGGCTCGAAGATCGAGCTGCTCCCGAAAAACCTCGCTTGGGACGCCGAGGCACCGGTCAATCCGGGTCTGGACGGCTACTACCCGCGGGCGATCCCGGGGAAGACCGAAGTCATCTAATCAGCCAGCACGCTTGATTCCCAGCGCCCCGCGTTTCCTAAAAGCAGGAACGCGGGGCGCTTTTTGCGTGGGAGCCGCGCTTTCTCGAGAAGCGCGCTCCTCCAAAAAAGTCACCGCGCGGCGCGGAGTTCACCGCTGCACGGGCCACCGCGATGATAGGACAAATTCCACCTTCTCTTCGGGCTTCCGCGCGAGGTGCGCAGCTGTGTCCAGCGTCGCTTCGATCAGCGCGAGTCCGCGCTGGGGGCCAAGCACGCTCACAGCAGTCGCGAGGCTGTCCGCTGTCGTGCAGTTCGGAGCGAGGATCGTGACGAGGCCGTGATCTGTGAGCCCGAGTCCGGTGTGCGGATCGACGATGTGCGAGTATCGGACGCCACCGATTTCCACTCGCTGGAAGACATCGCCGCTCGTCGCAATCGCGCTGTTTCTTAAGAACACGATCTCCGGCGGCGGCGCGCCGGGGATATCGAGCGGCGCGACTTCGATCCGCCATCCCGGCTGGCCCGGGGGCGCGTCGCCCGCCGCCATGTCGCCGCTGCCGCCAACCAGCGCGCGCGTGATCCCGCGCTTTCGCAGCACTGCAAGCGCTTCATCGACCGCGAAGCCTTTTGCAATCCCACCGACATCGAGCCGCATTTCCGGCACGAGCAGTTCTGCCGTGTGCGCTTTCTCATCGAGCCGCAGATTTTTGAAACCGACCCGCGCCCGCATCTCCGCGAGAGTTTCGGCAGCGGGCAATTCTTTCGTCCGACGCGCGCGGCGCCAAAGATTCACGAACGGCCCAACCGTGATGTCGAACGCCCCATCCGTCCGCGCTGCGAGCGCCTGCGAGCGTTCCAGCACGCGCCACAAATCCGTGCTCACCGGCACCGCTTTCCCCTGTCCTGCCGTGCGTGAAAGTCGGCTCAATTCGCTGTCGCTGTCGTAGTCGCTCAGCACCGCGTTCAACTCCGCGATCCGCTCAAATGCAGAAACCGCAGCCGATCGCGCGCTCTTCTCATCCTCCGCGAACAGCGTGACGCGGAACGGCAGCCCCATCTCCGCCTTCTCAAAAACAAACCGCTCCTCCGCTTCCGCGCGCCATACGCAGAACAGCGCGCTGACGACCGCAAACACGCGCAACACGCTCACATTTCGCGAGCCCACTCCGGCCGCTCGCGGAGGTGATACAACATCTCCCCAGCCTTCGGAACCAGCAGCACGCCCTCGTCCTCGCGGTTCGCAAAATCCGCCGGGTCGATCGTCGCAGGGTCGCGATAACCGAGATTCACCGCCTCGCATTCCTCGCGCGGGATACCGGTCGCGAGCGTCACGCGGACGCGCAGCTTCTCCACGCCGTTCTCGTATTTTCCGATCCCCGCGACGTGCGTCGAGTGCGCGAGCGTGCCCCACGGGAAATCTTTGAACTTCTCCCACTGCCCCAAAAAATAGCCGACGCAGTGATAGCCGACCCGTCGGATGAGGTCGCCGTGCGTGACCGAAATCTCGTGGATGTGCGGCGCGTAGATAATGAGTTCGCCCCCATCCGCGATCACGGGCTCGAGTTTATACATGCACTTCGCGCCGACCCAGAGTTCGTCATACATCTTCGGAGCGCACGAGAGGACTGTGTGAAACGGGCGCTCTTTATACGTGATGTGCAGCCGCCGCGAGAGCTCGGAAGCCTGATCCCATGCGGCTTCCGGGCTGCCGATGAAAAGCCCCGCGAGCTGTCCGGCCTCGACGACCATGCACATGCACAGCTTCGGGACGGTCACCATTGCACCGACGTGATCGACCACTTTTCTCACGGGCGTCCATTTGTTTCCGATGATCAGCGGGTTCGTGACGATCGCACCGAGCCAGTGGAAAAAATTGAGCACTTCCGGCCCGCTCACGCCGGGGAAGAGGTATTTGTTGCCGCCGGAAAAACCGACAACCTCGTGAGGAAAAACCGGGCCGCAGATCACGAGCTGATCGTAGTCGAAAATACGCGCGTTGATGTTCACCGGCACCTCCATCGCGAAGAGTCCGCCAGTCAGCTCGCGTGTCGTCTCCTCGCTCAGCGTGCCGATATTTCGCAGAGCGCCGGGGTCGTCCCACGCGTGATTGAAAAATCGGACGCCCGCATATTTCCCACTCCGCTCCTCCGCCGATATCTCTAGCCGCGCACAAATCGCCTCGTCGCTCATCGGTTGATGCGTGCCGAGCGCGATCATCACATCGAAGGCTTTCGTGACATGCCCGACCTGATCGAAAATCCCGGTAAACAGCATCCCCAGCGGGCATGTCCGTGTCGCATCCGGCACGATCAGCAAGATGCGCCGGTCTTTGAAATCCTTTGCCGGACAGGCCTGCGCGATGAGCTCGCGCGTCTGCTCGGTACTCAGATTCGACCCGTCGGGAGCGGTTTTTGAGATCGTGGGAGCCATGAGAAACTCTAGCTCAGAAGACGGCTCTTGCTCAAATCGTCTGCGATAAAAAGCCGCCATCGACGCGGAGGTCGATGCCGGTGACGAAGCCCGCGGCGCGGCGGCTCGCGAGGAAAATCGCGGCTCCGACGAGTTCTTTCGCGTCGCCAAAACGCGCCATCGGCGTGTGGCCGAGGATGGATTGCGTGCGCGCGGTCGGGGAGCCGTCGTTGTTGAAGAGCAGTTTGCGATTTTGCTCGGCGGGGAAAAAGCCGGGGGTCAGCGAGTTCACGCGGACGCCTTTCGTCGCCCACTCGCGCGCAAGGAATTGCGTGAGGCTCAGCACGGCGGCCTTTGAGGCGGAATAAGTGACGACTCGCGAGAGCGGCAGATGCGCGGAGACGCTCGCGATATTGATGATGCTGCCGAGTCCTCGCGCCGCCATCGCCGGGCCGAATTCCTGGCATGGCAGCAGCGCACCGCCGACGAGGTTCAGGTCGAAATTCGCGCGCCAATCGTCGGCGGAAATCTGCTCGAACGAGCGCTCCGCTGTAACCGTGACTTTCGGGTCGTTGCCGCCCGCGGCATTCACCAAGACGGTCGGCGCGCCGAGTTCCGCGGAGATCACCGCGTGCGCTGCGGCGAGACTCGCGCGGTCGGTGGAATCCGCGGACACGAACATTGCGCGCCCGCCCGCATCGACGATCGCCTTCGCCCGCGCCGCGCCACGTTCGGCGTTGCGCCCGAGCACCGCGACGCGCGCGCCCGCGCTCGCGAGGCCCTCGGCAAGCGCGCCGCCGAGGACGCCCGTGGCACCGATGACGACCGCAATTTCATCCGACAAATCGAAGAGTGAATTCATACGGAAACGAGGACAACGGGGGCGGCGCGCGTTGGCAAGAACGCTCGGGTGCTTCGTGAATATGGATTGACAATTCGCGAACCACGCTAGCGAGTGTCCTCGCCGGAAACTGGCACCATCCCTTTCGTTTTGAAAATGGGCGCTTTCAGCGCTGCACTCGCCCGCCGTGTGTGCCGCGCGCTAGGGCTTCGACTTCGGAGAGGGAGACGAGATTGAAATCGCCGGGGATCGTGTGTTTGAGCGCGCTCGCGGCCACCGCAAAGTCCAGCGCGGCTTGCGATTTGTCACCGCGCATCAGCGCGAAAATCAGCGCGCCGGTGAAGCTGTCGCCCGCTCCGACTCGATCGACGATCGCGATGTCGTGCGTCTCGGAAGTGAACGCGCCGCTTTCATCGAAGAACATCGCGGCCCATTCCGTTTCGCATGCGCGCTCGGCCTTTCGCTGCGTCATCGCGACGCGCGCAATGCCAAATTTCTCGCGCATCTTCGCTGCGATCTCAGCCTCCGAGGCGCCTTCGATCCCGAGCACGCTTCGCGCTTCCTCTGCGCCGCAGACGCACAAATCGACATGCTCCAACAGCGGCGCGAGCACCGCGCCGGCCTGCTGCGGCGTCCAGAGTTTCGCCCGATAATTCAGGTCGAAACTCACCGTGAGCCCCGCCCGCCGCGCCGCAGCGCACGCCTCGCGACTCAGCTCCACGGCTGATTCCGAGAGCGCAGGCGTGATCCCGGACCAATGAAACCAGCGCGCCCCATCGAAGATTTTCTCCCAGTCAAAATCACCCGCCGACGCCTCGGAAATCGCGCTGTGAGCTCGGTCGTAAATGATCTTCCCCGCGCGCTGACTCGCCCCCTGCTCGAGAAAATAAACACCGATCCGCGACCCGCCGCGCACGATCCAATCGACCCCCACGCGACAGCGCCGCAGCTCATCCAACGCGCGATCCGCGAGTTCGTTTTCCGGCAGCCGCGTCACAAATCCCGCGCTCCCGCCGAGCTGCGCGATCATAACCGCGACGTTCGCCTCCGCGCCGCCAAACGTCACCTCGAGCTGCTGCGCCTGCGCAAACCGCTGATGCCCCGGCGTCGTGAGACGCAGCATGATTTCACCGAAAGCAACAACGTCGGGCATAGCACCGGAGAATGTGCGATTCGCGCCACCCGCACCAAACGAAAAGCGCCGCCTCATCGGCGGCGCTGATCGCAATTCAATCTGCGCAGGATCGAGCCGCTACTCGGTCGGCAGCTCCTTGATCTCGATCTTCCGGAAGCTCACCGCCCCGTGATTTCCCTGCAAAAAGATCGCGCCCGGCTCCTTCACCTTGTTGTCGATCTCACTCCCCGTCGCCACGTCGCATTCGACCGCGTCGTGGATTTTGACGCCGTTCAAAATCACCGTGATCTTGTTCCCGACGATCGTCGCTTCGCACGTCTGCCACTCGCTTCCCGGCTTCGACACGAACTCCGACGGCGCCTCGAAATTGTAGATCGCACCGTTGCCGTTCTTCGCGGGCTTGCCAGCCGCGAAGTCGCCGAGGATCTGGAGCTCGTGCCGACCGCGCAGATAGAATCCCGAGTTCGACCCGTCCGGCACCTGATACTCGTAGCGCACCGTGAAGTTCCAAAACTTCTTGTCCGTCACGAGATCGACGCCGTGCTCGCCGGACTGCAAATCATTGTGTAGCACGCCGCCGTCTTCGATCTTCCACGCGCTGTGCCCATTCTCTTCGCGGAGATGCCAGCCGGCCAGGTTTTTGCCGTTGAAAAGCGGCACGAACCCGGCATCCGAATCCGCCGCGAAAGCCGCGGACGCAGCGCCGATGAGTACGAGGAAAAGTGAAAGCAATCTCATAGGTATGAGTCGTAAATGACGCGCGTCACTTCACGTTCGGATTTGGTGCCGAGCTGCCGTCGGCGAGCCCGAGCGCCCATTTGATTCCGCCCAAAATGTGCGCCTGATACTGCTTGCTCATCTCCACGGAATTCTTCCGATCTTTCAAATCCGCGCTGTCATCCCACAGATCCTCGCGATGCCCGAGCGACGTGTAGAAAACGCGCCCTTTTTCCGCCATGCGGCACCACGAAACCGGAAAGAAAACCTCTTTCGTCACCTCATTCGGATCGTGGCGCATGAACCAAATCGCATGCACCTTCGACGAATCCTGACGCTTGATGTGATACATCTCCTCCTGCACCAAGTCCCATTTCGCGCCGATCCCACCATTCGCCGGATGCGACTCATCGCCCGCGATCAAATTCGCCGGCACTTGCGCGCCATGCCCGCCAAATTCGCCCTGCAGCATATCGAGATATCCGGGAAATCCGTGAAAAGTATCGCTCGCCGAGTGCATCCCCATGAACGCGTGCCCATCCTCGATCCATTTGATGAAACCGTCCTTGTCCGGCAGCAGCAGGTCGCCTGTCGTGTTGGCGAAAATCACGCCGTCGATGTTTTTGGCCTTCAGATTCTCGGGCGAAAGTTTCGCCAGGCTCGCCTTCATCTGCGTCTCGAAATCGCCCGCCGCCGACTTCGACTTCGCATCCATCTCCGGCGTCCACTTCGCCATCTCCGCCTCATACTTCTCCTTGTCCTTCGCGTAGTTTGCCTTCGCCTTTTCATCGGCGTCCGATTTCGGCTCATTCGGTTTGTTCGGCTTCCGCGGCACCTGCACATCGGGCTGCCGCGCAAAATCGACGATCGTGAATGCTTTCGATTCGTCCGCGAGCTTCTGTAGCGTCTTCTCCGCAGTCGCGATCGAGCTGTGTCGGAAGCCCGTCGTGACCGTGCAGACGATGACCTTTTTCGGCTCTGCCGCCTGTGAGGAAAACACCGGCAGCGCGAGCGCTGCGGCGAGGATGAGTGTGAGGGAGGTTTTGTTCATGTGGGTTGTTTAGGTGTGGTTTTTAGATGCGTGGGTAGATCGAGAACCCGCGTCGTGCGCATTGATTAGCGGCGGCGTTGCGACCTTTTAGATTCCCATGTTCGAGAGCGTCACCGCGATGCGGTTCACCGTCTCCACGAGCTTCGGATGCGTTGCCTCCAGCCCATCTACCGACGCATTCAGCTCGCCGAGCGCGCCTTCGAATTGCTCCGGCTGCCGCTCCCCGCGGATACTTTCATCCGCCGAGGCATCGACCGATCGCGCCACCCGCATCGCCTCCGCCTCGCGCGTTTCAGACAGCATGCCGACCTCCGCCTTGAGCTGCTCGAGCAGCGCCAAAAGCTCCGCCTTTCCCGGCTCGGCGAGAGACTGGCTCTCTTGGACTTTCGTGCTAATTCGGTCGATGTGCTCCTGAATCATGCGCCCACTTTACCGCCCCCGCGCGCACTCCACCATCGCCGAATGAATCCACCCTCGACCTTGTCTCCACGGGCATTCGCGGGTTTTCTTGGTGAAAATGAATGCACCAAAAATCCTCGCCTTCGCCGGCAGCACGCGCACCGAATCCTTCAATAAACGCCTCGCCGCGATCGCCGCTGAAGGCGCGCGCGAAGCCGGTGCCGAGGTCTCGCTCATCGACCTTCGCGATTTTCCCATGCCGCTCTACGACGGAGATTTGGAGGACGAGAGCGGCCTCCCCGACAACGCCAAAAAACTCAAAGCGCTGCTCGTCGCGTGCGACGGATTCATCGTCGCCTCGCCCGAATACAACAGCTCGATCACCGGCGTCCTAAAGAACGCAATCGACTGGGCCTCGCGCACCGAAACCGACGCAGAGCAAGCACTGGCGGGCTTTCGCGGGAAGGTCGCCGCAATTTGTAGCGCCTCGCCAGGCGGCCTTGGCGGGATGCGCGGCCTCGTCACGTTGCGCTCCATATTGGGGAACATCGGCGTCATCGTGCTGCCCGACCAAGTCGCGATTTCGAGCGCCTCCACGGCCTTCGACGAAGCCGGCCAGCTCAAAGACGCCCTCAAGCAAAGCAGCGTCAAAGCCCTCGGCCGCACCCTCGCCGAACTCCTCAAAAAGACCGCTGCAAAATAGCGCGCGATGACCGGAATCGAAGCGCTCGCCCTCGCCACCGCGGCTGCGCTCGCAGGCGCGATCAATGCCGTCGCGGGCGGTGGCACGATGCTCACATTTCCCGCACTGCTAGCGTTCGGCACGCCAGCGGTCATCGCGAATGCGACGAGCACGCTGGCGCTCGTCATCGGCACAGCAGGGAGCATCTTCGGCTTCCGCTCGAAGATCGCAAAAGTGAAGCCGTGGCTCGGGCGCTTCATCCCCGCGAGCGCGCTTGGCGGCTTTCTTGGCAGTTGGTTGCTCACGCGCACGAGCGAGTCGGTGTTCGCGCGTCTCGTCCCGTATCTCATCCTTTTCGCGACTGTTCTTTTCGTCGCGCAAAACGCCTTCCGCCGCTTTGCGCGCACCGAGAAAGGCGAAACCCCCGTCACGACTCGGCGCGCAGTTTGGATCGCCGTGCTTTTCCAATTCGGCGTCGCGATCTACGGCGGATATTTCGGCGCTGGCATCGGCATCCTGATGCTCGCGTCGCTCGGCTTGCTCGGCCTCTCCGACATCCACGAGATGAACGCGCTCAAGAACATCCTCGGCTCGCTCATCAATCTCGTAGCGGCCGCGTGGTTCGTCGCCAGTGGCCTCATCGACTGGCCAAAGGCCGGGGTCATGACGGCAGGCGCGCTGGCGGGATATTTCCTCGGCGCGCACTTTTCGCAGCGCATTCCGCAGCCGCGCATCCGCCAGCTCATCACCGTCATCGGCCTCACGATTTCCGCCGTCATGTTCTACCGGCAGTTTGCATAGCCTAATCTCAAAGCGGGGGGCTGAGCCACACTTGATCGCCAGACGATCCGCCGCCATTTTCACAACCAAAATGACCGCCCGCATCCTCGCGCTCACCGTCGCACTGCTCGCCCCATTTTCCCGCGCCGACGAGCCCGCACCACCCGACGAGCAAGCCCATTTCCTAGCCGGCCTACCCGTGCGCGGCACACCGCTGGAACATGTCTCGCTGACCTACGAATGGACCGAGCACGCCAGCGCACTCGACGCCGCGTGGCGGAAACTCGAATCCCGCCAACTCGCTCCGATCCGAGCCTGGTCGCCCCAATTCCTCGGCCTCGCCGCAACCGAAACCACCCCACTTTTCTACACATTCAGCGGCCCCGATTTCCTCTACGCACACGCATTTTTCCCAGACGCCTCGACCTATATCCTCTGCGGCATCGAGCCCATCGGCGCGCTGCCAGATGTCATGAGCGTCCCGACCGACACGCTCGCCCATTCGCTCGCGCTCCTGCGCCAGTCGCTCGATTCCGCCCTAAATTTCGGCTTCTTCATCAGCAAAGACATGCGCGCCGAATTCGAGCAAAACCAGCTCAACGGCACGCTCCCCATCCTCTACATTTTCCTCGCGCGCTCCGGCTGCCACATCGATTCCGTCGAATTCCTCCGCGTCCAGAAAGACGGCACCCTCACGCCCGGCGAAGGCGCAAATCCCGGTGTAAAAATCACATTCACCACAACCGACCATGCACCGCAGACGCTCTACTACTTTTCGACCGACCTCTCCGACGGCCCGGTGGAAAAAAGTGGCTTTCTGCGCTGGTGCGACACATTCGGCGAGGGCAGCGGATTCTTGAAAGCCGCGTCTTATCTAATGCACGGCGGCAACTTCGACACCGTGCGAAAGTTCCTCCTCACGCACTGCCGCACCCTCGTCGAGGACGACTCGGGGATCCCCCTGCGCTTCTTCGCCCCAACCAATTGGCGCCTGCGTTTCTGCGGTGCCTATCCCGGCCCGATCGAGATTTTCAAAGAACACTTCCAGCCCCAGCTCGCCGCCACTTTTCACGGCGCTCATCCCGCTCCACTGCCATTCGGCTTCGGCTACCGCTGGCAGCGCGCGGAATCGACGCTCATCATCGCGAAGAAAAAAACGCCCGCGGTGGAAAACGCCTTACCGCCCGAGCAGTAGCCGCAGAAACTCCCCATCCGAAAATCGCGCGTCGGTACCCTGCCGCACGATGATCAACTCCATCGACGGAATCACGAAAAGCCGCTGATACCCCGAGCCCACCGCCGCCACCAAATCCGCCGGTGCCGCACGGCAGATGCACGCCCGCCGCCAATCCTGCTGCGCCCACTTTTTCTCAAGCATCTCCTCGATGTCGAATTCCCGCGCCCCGGCGCTGCCTGCCGTGCGATTATTCCAGAAGCCAATGCCAAACGCCGGATTCGCGCCCGTGCCCCAGAAACACTGTGCCAGCGAGCCTTCCGCGACCACGGGCGAGCCACCGCGCAGGATCAGCCGCCCCATCCGCGACCACTGCTCCGCCGTCATCTGAAAACCCGATGCCAGCAGCGGATTCCCGGCCCCGTCAAGCTTGTAAATCTGCGTCCCGAGTCCCAGCGGCTTCATCACTTTCTTCTCAAGCCACCCGACCGGCGTCGTCCCGCGCGCCGCGAGTTTTCGTTTGAAAATCTCACCAAATACCTGCAGCGCCGCCGGCCCGTAGATGAAGCTCCTGCCGGCCTCCCCAACGATCGGCACCCGCAGCGCCACCGAATTCCGATCCGGCAAATCGCTGTGCAAATGAAACTCCGCATCCAGCCCGCTCGTGAAGCTCAGCAGCTCCCGGATCGTCAGGCGCGACTTCGCCGCATCCTCGCGCCACTCCGGCAGCGTTTCCGCCGCGCGCTCGTCCATTTTCAAAATCCCATCCTCCGCCGCCGCCAGCGCCGCCAGCACCCAAAAGCTCTTCGTCCCGCTGTAAATTTTATGCGGCTCTCCCCTTGCCGCACCATTTTCCACCTCATGAAAAAGCACATTTTCATGTTGGATCACGAGCAGCTCCAGCCCCCGCCGCGCCGTCGAATACCGCGCCGCCGCCGCGATGTCCGCGCGCCTCAAATCGCCCGCAAACGCGCTCTCGCACAGCAATCCGACGATCAAAAGAATTCCGAATCGCGTTCGCATTGACTCGATCTCTCCACTCTCAACCAAAAACTCTCAACTTCCAAAAAGAGTGGATGAGCTGGGAATCGAACCCAGAACCTAGCGATTAAGAGTCGCTTGCTCTGCCAATTGAGCTACTCATCCGAACGCCCTGTCGCAGTGGCCGGGCCACCTGACAAAAACGGGCGCGAACATTAGCCCCAGCGCGCCTCCCCTCAAGGCTTTTTTTTCGCACCACCCAGCTCCGAAAAGAGCGCCCCGCAAATCCGCAAAGGCTTGTCTGGAAAGCCATCTGCGACACTTTCCTGCGCCTCCCGCTTCCCAGCATGTCCGCCCCGCAAATTCTCATCGTCGCCAACGACCCCATCCTCTCGACCATCTACGGCGAAGGGCTGGCCGCCGCTGGCTTTCACGCCGTCGTCGCTACCACAGGCGAAGAAGCGCTCCGGCTCCTGCCAAACGAACAGATCCGCGCCGTCGCCCTCGACCTGGCGCTCCCCACCATGAGCGCCGCCGAGGTCGTCGATCGCCTCCGCGCAGAAAAATCCACCCGCCTTCTCCCCATCATCGGCCTCCCCACCGACATCGAGCCCCTAGCCCGCAACGCCACGAAAGCGGGCCTCACTCGGCGGCTCAAGCGGTTCGCAAATCCCGTCGCCACCCTCATCCAAGCCATCCTCGGCGCGGTGACATTTGACGACGAGAGCATCGCGACCGGAACACAGCCCCCGCAGCCCGTGCGCTTGCCGCACGGCGCTCTCGAACACCGTCTCGCGCAGCTTCGCCATTCGCTTCCGTCCGCCACCGCCGCCGCCCCCTCCCCGACTCGCTTTTCCCAGCTTCTCCAGGACATCCACCAGTTCACCGAGCTCGCCGCCCTCTCCACTCGCGCCCCACTTTTCCAAATGGCCGGTGCCACCGAGTCCCTCATCTTCGACCTCCATCGCCAGACCGCCGCCGTTACCCCCTCCTGCATCCGTACCATCGGCCAAGCCATCGACCTCCTCGCCACACTCATCGCCGCCGATGCCGCCGCCCCAGACACTCCCAGCGCCACGCAAGTCCTCGTCGTCGACGACGACGCCAACGCCCGCCAGCTCATCATGGCCGCGCTCTCCCTCGTCAACCTCACCTCCGCCCCCGCCGCCACACCCGCATCCGCCCTCGAAATACTCACGCAGACGTCATTTGAGCTCATCTTCCTCGACATCGGGATGCCGAAAATGAACGGCTTCGAACTCTGCACGAAAATTCGCGCACTACCGCTCCACGCGAAGACCCCCATCGTATTTCTCACCGGCTCTTCCTCATTTGAAAATCGTGTCCAGTCCAGCCTCCGGGGCGGCAACGACTTCGTCGGCAAACCCTTCAGCCTTGCCGAACTCGGCCTCAAAGCCCTCCTCTGGATCGGGAAAAGTCGCGTCCTCGCGGCATGAATCACGCTGTCAAAGAGCTGAGCGACACTTGCTCCGCACCCCCCAAAAGCCCCCGCGCGACCCCTCCCAAACGATTCCTCTTCTGACCCCTGACACGACTGTCACCATTTCAGAGAATATTTTATCACAAACTACTTGCGTCCCTCCCAGAATCCATTAATTAGAACCCTCATCCCCATGAAATCACTCGACCTCCTCCTCCGGAAATCCGTCGCCGTCCTCGCCATCGCGATCACGGCCCCGCTCCTCCAGACCGCCTCCGCCGATACCGCAACGACCGATCCGGTCGGGTTTGTGACCATGAACATTGCCGGCACTGGCGGCGGGTCGCAGGGAAAAATCTCCTTCAAAGCGCTCGGCCTCACGCAACCCGTTGTCTATCAAGGCAGTGCCGAAACTGTGAACGTCGGTACCAAGACCCTAACCGACAACGAGGCCACATGGACGGACAGCCAATTCAACGGAGCGGCCGGCCTCTACTATCTCGAAATCGTTCGCCCAGTAGGCCAAGCCACCGCTGCCCCCGGCGAAGGCACCACCTACGACATCGCCTCCACAAACGCTTCGGCGAAAACGATTGCGACGGTTCAGCCACTCGCATCTGCCCTCGTAAACGGCGCAAATTTCAAGATTCGCAAACACTGGACCATCGCAACCGTTTTTGGGCCCACCAATACAGCTGGCCTAGGTGCTGGAGGCGACCCCACTACTGCTGACCAACTTCAGATCTGGTCTAATAATGGTACGACCAGCGGATTTTCCACGTATTACTACCAAAACCTCTCTACTCAACAGGGCGGAACGGGATGGAGGTCAGCGGATGACAACTTTGCAGATGCCTCTGCAACGCCCATTTATCCAGATGATTCACTTGTATTCCGCAGGCTTCAAAGCGCCGCAGCGAATGTCGTAGTAATGGGAGCTGTTAAGACGGGCCAATCTTCTATTCCAGTTCAAGCAGGTGTCAACATTCTCGGAAATGTTTACGCCGCGCCAATGACGCTCCAGAGTTGTGGTTTGCAGGCGAGCGGCATCTCAGCAGGCGGTGACCCGACAACGGCGGATCAAGTGCAACTTTGGAATGGCACTGGCTACGATACCTACTACTATCAGAATCTGCCGACCAACCAGGGAGGAACTGGCTGGAGATCTGCCGACGACCAATTTGCAGATGCCGGAAACACTTCGATTCCCGTTGGAGCCGCAGTCGTGGTCCGGCACAATTTCGGCGCTGCATTGAATTGGGTCAGCCCGCAACATCCCAGCTCACTCTGACCCCCGTTGTGTGCTTTAACCCCACTGAAAATGATCTATAAAACTGCACTAACCGCATTATTCGCCACCAGTATTTTCGTTGCAGCGGCGATGGAGTCGGACGCTGCAACAATTGCATGGAACGCTTCGTCCTCTAACAACGGCTTTGACACAAAGAACGGCACCGACTTGCAGGCAGGTAATTTCGTACGCATCGGCAACTTCAACATTAGCGACAGCGAGATCCAAGCACGTTTTCAAGTGGGAGACCTGCAATATCTCGATTTACACTTCACAGAAGCTGCTACAACCACGATTGGAACAGGGGTCGGAAACAACGATGGACACTTCACGAAAAACACTCCTTCCTACAACAATGCCATAGCGCTAGCTGGCAAGCAGGTATACATCTGGGTACTGAACTCCACAAATAACAGCAACATATCGACAAGCATAAACACGGCCTTTGAAGTCGGGATTTTTTACGAGCCGCTTGCGAGCAACTCCTCTTGGGCGTTTCCAGCTGATGCTGCGGCCGGGAGCACTGCTGTCTCAACAGGCCAACTGGCGAACGCTGCCGGAAATGCAGCGCTTCCAGAAGCTAAATTTATTGTCGGTCAGTTTGGTCCGGGAACAACAGCTCTGAGTGGAAAAACAGCTTTTACCCTCGCTGCTGTCCCTGAGCCCGGCAGCATCGGCTTGGCGCTTTTGGGCGGGGTGGCCTTGCTCGCGCGGCGGCGGCGGATGAGCTGAGAGTTGCTTCTCTCATTTCGATTTCGCGAAGGCAAGCCGATCGGCTTGCCTTCGTGCTTTTCAGGTCTAGACTCTGAAGCTCATGCCACAATTCAGGTTCGTCGCTCGCAATCCTGAAGGTCAATTGGTGGACGGTGTCCTCACCTGCAACGACCGCGCTGCCGCCATTCATCAGGTCGAAAAGGCGCGCAACGTCCCGATCAAAATCGAGCCGATCACCAGCGCCAACAGCGCTGCGAGCCCTTCCAATGCGTCGGCATCCGCGGCTCCGGCAAAGCCCGAAGAAGCTCGCACCACCCCCGCCGCGACCGCTTCGCTCACGCTCTCCCACACACAGCTCTACCTTTTCACCGAGCAGCTCGCGCACCTTCTCTCGGCGGGCATGACGCTCGACGAAGCCCTCGGCATCCTCGTTCGTCGGCTCAAGCACCCGCGGCTCGGAGCGCTCTCCAAGGCCCTCCACCAGGGCCTAGTCGATGGCCGCAGCCTCTCGCAAGTCATGCGCGACTTCCCGCGCATCTTTACTCCGCTCTACGTCAATATGGTCTCCGCCGGCGAAGCCAGCGGCGCGCTCTCCGACATCCTGCGGCGTCTCGTCACACATCTTTCCGAGCTGAAGGCCCTGCGCGACCGCGTGCAACAGGCCATGGTTTATCCCGCGCTCCTCGTCGTCGTCGGCCTAGGACTCATCGTCGTTTTCATCAAAGTGATGGTGCCCCAGTTAATGGGATTTTTCACCAAAACCGGGCAAACGCTCCCCCTGCCGACGCGCGTTCTACTCGAGACCAATCGCCTCCTCACGAGCTACTGGTGGGTCGCCGCGCTCGCCGTCTTCGGCATCTACACGGCCTTCAAGGCACTCACCCGCAGCAAGGAAGGCCGCCACGCATGGGACACCTTCCTCTGGAAGCTCCCACTTTTCAGCCTCATCATCCGCTACCGCTACTTCGCGCAATTCGCCCGCACGCTCGGCACCTTGATCGAAAATGGCGTGACGCTGCTCCGCGCGCTCGAGCTGCTTGAGGAAATCTCCGGCAACGAATTCGTGCGTGCAAAAATGAGCGCCGTCCGCCGCGCGGTCGTCGATGGCGCGACGCTCTCCGTCGCGCTCGGCGAACAGAATATTTTCCCCGAGCTTTTCGTGGACATGATGTCCGTCGGCGAGCAGTCGGGAAAATTCGGCGCGACGATGCAGATGATCGCCGACGTGTATGAGCGCGAACTCGACAAGCAGGTGCAAATCACCTCCGCGCTCATCCCACCGCTCGTGATGCTCGCCATCGCCAGCGTCGTCGGCCTCGTCGTCTTCGGCGTCCTCAGCGCGGTCTTCAGCCTCACGCAGGGCTTGCACGCGTGAGCCACCGCGCATAAGCAAACCGCGCTTTCGAGCCCCCGCACATGCCGCGTCTTCTCCTCCTCCTCGCCGCGCTCCTCGGCATCGTCGCGACCGCATCCGCTCAGGAGTTGCGTGTGCAGCCCACGCCGTTCTCCGTCTGGCTCGACCTGCGCTCCATCGGCACCGCCAGCCTCACGAAAGCGTCGCTCCCCATCTGGATCGAATCCGTCCAGCGCGACCACACCGAGCGCACCACCGAGATCGCTGAAAAGACGACCTTCCGCATCCGCCTCCGCCGCCTCGGCAATCTCAACAACGAAATTCAGCTCCGCATTTTCTTCGATGACGAGCCCGGCGAAAGCCCCGAAATCTCCGGCTGGACCGAAACCGGGAGCCGTCTCTACAGCTCCAGCCACCTCGGTGCCGGGTTGAGTCTCCCGACTTCCGAGAAAATCACGATCCCGGTGGCAGACCTCGATTATCTTGAGATCAACGCACCGGGCGATGGCTCCAGCGTTCGAGGCGCATTCCTCACCACACTGCGAAAATACGAAGGCCGCCACGCGCTCGACTTCGAGCCCCTGGCATCCGTGGACGATCCCTTCAACGCCTCCATCGAAACCCAACCCAGTCACGACGACTCCTACCTCTACGGCCGCGTCAAAGCCACGCTCGACGCCGGCATCGTGAAGCTCACCCCACGCACCGCACCGCGCACTGCCGTCGAATTCGAACTCGACGCCGTCCCTCTCGTCGCTGTCGTCACCTTCGAAATTCTCGACGTCGATCCGATCTACCCGCCCGACCTCCGCATCAACGACCATCCACTCGGTCACGTCGCGCTCCAGCTCCCCGACCTCGCCGATCCCGGCTTCCAGGGCGAAGTCCGCCCGCTAGAGCGAGACATGCGCTTTCACTACACCGGCTGGATTCGCTGCCAGCAGATCATCCCCGGCTCGAGCCTCGCCGCGGGCTTGAATAAACTCGAAATTTCGCTTAATAAAGACTCGACCCCGATCGCCATTCGATCCGTCGAAATCGAACTCAAACATCACTGGCACAACCTCGATTACGAACTCTCTCCCTGACCTATGAAATTCTCCCGCTCCCGCTCTCTCGCAGCCTTTACGCTGCTCGAAATCATGATCGTCGTCGTGATCATCGTCCTCCTCCTTGGCTTCGCGATCTCGAAAATGGGCGGTGCGCTCGACGTGGCAAAAGAAGCGCGAGTCCGCGGTGATATCCAGTCGATCGGCACGCAATTGATGGTCTATCAGACACTGAACGGCTTCCTTCCGTCCACCGAGCAGGGCCTCAAAGCCCTCACCACGAAGCCCGAGAGCGAGCCGAAACCGAGGAGTTGGCGCAAGCTGATGGACGATGCGCCAATCGACGCCTTTGGCCACGAATACCACTACGTCCAGCCCGGCGTGCACAATCCCGACAAATACGACCTCTTCTCCGGCGGTCCTGATGGCAAGCCAAGCACTGCCGACGACATGGGGAACTGGAAGCAGGAATAGCGTTCGGGGATATCGCAGTCATCGTTCGAACCGTTGCTCCGCAGGCGGCCGTCGTAGAGCGTAATCTTTGTCGTTTCGGACGAAAAAAATCGCAGCTACAACCGGATATTGCCCGCACGCTTCGTCCGGCCAACATTCAGAGCGACGATGGCCTCACTTCCGCAAACTGAAGGTCGTAAGCTGAAACTCTTCCAAGCCAGCGACCCATTTAAGCAGTGGTGGTCGCTCGGAGAGACGCGGGTTTGCGCAAAGTGCGAACGCCTATTTACCGGTCATGACATCCGCCTTAACTTGGATGACGAGGAAGTCATTCGATTTCAATGTCCGACCGAACATTGTCCCGGGGAATGGACCGATTGGAATTATCCCCAGCTCCATCTCTGAATAGGTGCGAATTTTGTCAGGGAAAGTATTGACGCCTCACAAGCCTTCGATAGTTTTGGAATCCAGTATGTCAAATCCATCAAACTCGTTAGACCGCATCGAAGCACTCAAAGCTGAGATCGCCTCACTCGAATCCGCCGCCCTTAAAGAACTCAAAGACCGCCGCAGCGCGCTCGCCAGCGAACTCGCATCCGTCGATGCAGAACTCGCACGCATGACCGGCAAGCCGCTGGACAAAGGTCCGAAACGCACCATCGAAAAGCAGCCTAGGAAATCCATCCCGTTGCAAGAACTCAAGGAAATGCTCGCCAATGCCCCCGATAAGACGATCGGAATCCGCAAAGAGGGGCTCGATCTCTCGAATATTAAGACACTCGCGAACGCGAACCCCGGCCTGCTGCAGATCGGCAACAAGGGTCCTTGGCCGACCGTCACCCTCCTCCGCTAACCCTCAGCCGCAATTCGTAATTAAAAACCCCGCCGGTCATCCGGCGGGGTTTTTTTGTTTCAAGGCAGTCGCCGTATCCCGGGTTCATGGGCAAGACTCATTGGTCGCTCCCCCGCGATACCGAGCGCGACGGCACGCGGACCTCCACATCGAAATCCGGGGCCAGCTTGTTGCGCAAGCGATCGGTAAGGGTGGTCAGTGCTTCTCTCTCCAAGCCCGCGCCGTGCGCTTTCGCCTTTGCGAGGAGTGACAGCGCGCGGATGTCACTCTCGAGTTCGTCCGGCTTGATCTTGTTCCAGATGCCATTTTCGAGCGCGAGGATTTCGAGGCTTTTTTCCTCCACGCTGAGGATTTTCGGCGGCGGCACGCTCGCCGTGACGCGCGTCCCTTCCACGCGCACGGAAAAGGGCTGCGTGAGGTCGAACCCGGCTTTCACGACATAGACGCCGCGCAGTTTGATCCGCTTCGTGCTGCCGAGCCACTCGTGTTCCGTCTCGCGTTCGATTTGCGTCTCGCGGCTCACGACGGCGAGGTCGAGGACGGAGGTCGTCTGCTCGAAAAAGACGCGGTCGTGAATCGTGATCTTTGGCTGCAAATGCGCGACCTCTGCGAACGCCCGGCTTACCTCGCCCGCCGCGCGCGCAGGCCACGCCTCGACGCGCCAGAAGACCCACGCGCCCGCCGCGAGCAGCATCGCGACGAGGATCAGAAAAGTCGCGCGCCAGCTCAGCCGGGAATCGCTCATGCGCCGCGCAGCGTGCGGTGAAACATCTCCACCGCGATGCCGAGGCATTGACGCGCGAGGACGGGATTGTAGCGCGGCCCCTCGTCGCGCAGAAACGCGTGCGCGGCGTTGACCTCCAGCCATTGAAAATTCGCGCCGGCGTGATGGAGCGTTTCATGGATCGCCCGTCGGCCTTCGTTCGGCACATGCGGATCCTGCCGTCCGAAAATCATGAGCAATTCCCCGTGAATATCCCCTCGCGCCGCGCGCTCGAGTGAGTCGTCGTCTTCACCTTCGCCGAGACTGCGCTTGTGGATGTCGGTCGGGTAAAAGCACGCGGTCGCGAGCACGTCGCGATTCATCGCCGCGCGGAAGGCGAGATGCCCGCCGATGCAGATGCCCACAACGCCAAGGCGTCCCGTGCAGGCCGACTGTGCGGCGAGGAAATCGAGCGCAGAGCGCGCGTCGGCGTCATAGTTCGCGAGCGGTTTTGTGACCTTCAATTCATTGCCGCGATCGGCTCCGGCAGAGTCGTAGGCGAGCACCGTCCCGGCCGCTTCATACTCGTGATAAATCTCGGGCACTGCGACGACGAAGCCGTTCCCCGCGAGCATCGCCGCAGTGCGGCGGATGGGGCCCGTTACTTGGAAAATCTCGGAGAACAAAATGAGACCCGGATATTTTCCCTCCGCCGATGGACGGAAAAGATGCGTGCGCATCGGGCCAGCCGGCGTCGCGATGTCGGAGAATTCATGATCGAGAGTCGTCATAATATTTAGCCGCCGTAGGCTCGGACGCGCGACTTCCAGCCAGCCAGCCATCGCGATTCGTTTCGGTCGGGCGGCGAGTTCTTAACTCGTCGTTCGAGCACATTCGCGGCACTCGCGGCGAAGGCCTCCGGCGAGCTGCCGCGCATCCCGGCAAGGACTTGCAGCAGGCCCCAGCCCTCGCCTTTGTAACGCTCCTCCGGCTTCGTTCCTTCGCCTTTGAAATTTACGTAATCAATGAGCGCAAATGTCCCAGCGCCCGTCGCCGCGAGACTGCGGAAATTCTCGCGAATCTTGTCCCGCTGCCCGCCGGGCGCCGCCGCGACCATCTTCGGCAGCGCCTCGTCCATACGTTGCGCAAGGAAGCGGCTTTGCTGCGGGACCGTCGCCGCCAGCATGTCACGCAGCTCGTTCATCCGCACGCTGTGAAAATCTTTTTGAAACTCCGCTCGCGTGCTCCACGGGCAATCCGCGCCGTCGCGCAACCAAGCTGGCACCTTGACTCCCGCGTCGCGCAGCGCGCGCACGAGCTTCGGAAAACTCTCCTCGAACGGCCCGCTCGCGCCGCGCGGATACCAGATGAAATGCCCGATGCCGAGCGATGCAAAATCCTCACCCACATTCCATGAAGTCAGCCCGTCGCGAGTCCCGCCACACTCGTTTTTCCAGACGCGCCGTCCGATCGATTCGAGTTCTTTTTCGGAAAGCGCAGCGCTGGCAGTGAGCACGGACGCAAGCAGGATGAGGAAAATTTTCATGTTGGATGAGCGCGCGAAGAATACACACGCCGCGAAGTCGTGACCGAGGCAATCGTTTTTCCCCATGACTTGCGCGGTGCCTCCGGTAGCGTCGCGACCATGCAGAAATCCGATGGAATGAATTACGCCCCCGAGGGCATCCCCGCGCCCGTCGTCGAAAAAGGCGAGTTCCCTTTTGCTGCTATTGCGCTCGATCACGGACACATTTACGGCCAGTGCAAGGGGATCATCGAGGCGGGTGGCGACCTGCGGTTCGTCTATGACCCCGACCCGTTGAAGGTGGAGAAATTCTGCAAAACCTTTCCCTCCGCTGAGCCAGTCGCGAGCTTGGAAGCGATCCTCGAAAAGCCGGAAATTAAGCTGGCTGCCGCCGCCGCGATTCCGAGCGAACGCGGCCCGCTCGGGATGCGCGTGATGGATGCAGGGAAGGATTACTTCACCGACAAGGCACCCTTTACCACGCTCGCGCAGCTCGACACCGCACGGGCGAAAGTCGCGGCGACAGGGCGAAAATATGCCGTCTATTTTAGCGAGCGACTGCATGTGGAGTGCGCGGTGCGCGCAGGGCAGCTCATCGAGCAGGGCGCGATCGGGCGCGTCGTGCAGGTGATGGGACTCGGGCCGCATCGCTGCTCGCCGAGCACGCGGCCGGACTGGTTTTGGTCGAAGGAAAAAACGGGCGGGATTTTGTGCGACATCGGCTCGCATCAGTTCGAGCAATTCCTCCACTACACCGGGGCCAAAAGCGCGACGGTCGTGAACGCGCAGGTTGCGAATTATCACCACAAAAACTTCCCGGAATTCGAGGACTGGGGTGAGGCGAATCTCGTCGCGGACAATGGCGCGACGAATTACATCCGCGTCGATTGGCTGAATCCCGACGGACTGCGGACATGGGGCGACGGCCGCACATTCATCCTCGGCACCGCGGGCTACATAGAGCTGCGCAAATACGTCGATGTGGGTCGCGAATACGAAGGCGACCAGCTTTACCTCGTCGATCACGACGGCGAGCAGCACATCCGCTGTCACGGCCAGGTCGGCTACCCGTTCTTCGGCGGGCTCATCCTCGACTGCCTAAATCGCACCGAACTCGCGATGACGCAGGAGCACACATTTCTCGCCGCCGAGCTGTGTCTGCAGGCGCAGGAAATGGCACGGCGGATCGAGTAATCGCGGTGGACAGAGCCGATGCGTCGGGTAAAAGCCAGCCCATGAAATCGCTCTTCACCGTGCTCTCAATCGTCGTTGTCGCACTCACGTTCACCGCCTGCCAAAGCGCGCCGAAAAAACAATGCTGCTCAACCGGCGGCACCTGCGCGGTCAAGAAGTAGCGTCGCTTTTTACCACTCCGCGACCACGCCGTCCTCGGTGCGCCAGACGGGGTTCCGCCAACGGTGCCCGACTTTCGCGGCCTCGCGGACTTTCGCCTCGTCGATGTCGATGCCGAGGCCGGGCTTCGTGAGGAGATCGACGAAGCCGTCGCGGTAGTGGAAGACGCTGGGGTCGGCGAGGTAGTCGAGAACGTCGCTGCCTTGATTGTAGTGGATGCCGAGCGACTGCTCCTGAATAAAGGCGTTAGGCGTGCAGAAATCGACCTGAAGCGAGGCGGCGAGGCAGATGGGACCGAGCGGGCAATGCGGCGCGAGCGCGACGTCATAGGCCTCGGCCATCGTCGCGATTTTCTTCAGCTCGCTGATGCCGCCGGTGTGCGAGACATCGGGCTGGATGATGTCAGCGCCGCCGCTGGCGAGCAGCGTTTTGAAACCCCAGCGCGTGAACTGCCGTTCGCCCGTCGCGATCGGGATTGATGACGTGCGGCGCAGGTCGAGCAGAGCTTCGTTGTTTTCGGCGAGCACGGGTTCCTCGATGAAAAGCGGGCGCACGCTTTCCAGCTCGCGCATGAGCAGCTTCGCGGTGCCTTTGTGGACGCGGCCGTGGAAGTCGATCGCGATGCCGAAATCCGGCCCGCACGCCTCGCGAATCGCCACCGCGCGCGCGACGGCTTCGCTGATTTTTCGCGGCGAGCCGATCCACTCGACCTCCTCGGTGCCGTTCATTTTGATCGCGGTGTAGCCCTGCTCTTTTTTTGCGAGCGCTTCCTTTGCCACGTCGTCGGGGCGGTCGCCGCCGATCCACGCATAGACGCGAATTTTCTCGCGCACCGCGCCGCCGAGCAGCTCGTACACAGGCACGCCGAGCGCCTTGCCTTTGATGTCCCACAGCGCCTGGTCGATGCCGCTCATCGCGCTCATCAGCACCGGACCGCCGCGGTAAAATCCACCGCGGTAGAGCACTTGCCAAAAGTCCTCGATGCGGCGCGCGTCTTTGCCGATGAGGAAATCGCTCATCTCCTCGACTGCCGCGCGCACGGTGTCGGCCTTGCCCTCGACGACGGGTTCGCCCCAGCCAACCAAGCCGGACTCGGTCGTGAGCTTGAGAAAGCACCAGCGCGGGGCGACGATGAATGTTTCGAGGGAGCGGATTTTCATTCTTTCTAAGAGCGCGCATGGTTCCGCATTCTCCGAAGCATGACAAGAATCCCCACCCTCCTTTCCGCCGCGCTCGCCGCCCTCGCGATGAACACGATCGCTCATGCCGTTCCGATCCCGGACGACGCAAAAACCAACGGCTTCGCCATCGGCTGCCAAGCTTATACCTTCAATCGCTTCACCGTCTTCGAGGCCATAGAGAAGACGGCGGCGGCAGGCGGCAAGGTGATCGAATTTTATCCCGGCCAAAAACTCAGCAAGGATGAGCCGAACGTGAAATGGGATCACAACGCGCCGGATGAAGTGGTCGCGAAGGTGAAAGCGAAGCTCGCGGAGCACAAAATCCGCGCGGTGAATTATGGCGTCGTCGGCATCCCAAAAGAAGAGGAAGGGGCGCGGAAAATTTTCGAGTTCGCGAAGAAAATGGGACTCTACGGCGTTACGACGGAATCGACGGACGCGATCGATACGATCGAGAAAATGGTGAAGGAATACGATATCCGCGTCGGCTTCCACGATCACCCGCGCCGCCCAGACCATCCCGAGTATCGGATGTGGGATCCCTATTACATCCTCGAGGTGTGCAAGGGTCGCGACCCGCGGATCGGCGCGTGCGCGGACACCGGCCACTGGCAGACTTCAGGACTGAATCCGCTGTGGTGTGTGAAGACACTGAAAGGCCGCATCATCAGCAGCCATCTCAAGGACAAGGAGGCGTTTGGCCAGAGCCACGATGTACCGTACGGCACGGGCGTCGGCGAGGTCGGCGCGATCCTCAACGAATACAAGGCGCAGGGATTCGAGGGGAATATTTCCATCGAATACGAGTATAACTGGGACAACTCGCTGCCGGAGGTGACGAAGTGCATCGACTTCGTGCGCGAGCACAAAGCGGCGAATTAATCGACCGCAAATCAAGTCTGGGCGGGCATCGGAAGGTGCCCGCCCTTTTTGCGTCTAGATCATTCCGCGCGCTTCGAGCATCGCGAATGCCTCCGCGCAGACACGCTCCGTGGTGATCTGCGCGAAGTCGCCGGCGGGGGCTTCGAGGATTTGCACGCGAGGATTTGCAGGCGCCCAGATGGCGGGATCGGTCGCGCCGAACAGCAGGACGCAGGGCGTTCCGACGGCTGCAGCGAGGTGTGAGATGCCGCTGTCGTGGCCGAGGAAAAGCGAGGCATTTGCGAGCACTGCTGCGAGGTGCGGGAGAGGCAGGTCGCGGGCGAGCACAAAGTCTCCGGCTGACGCAAACCCGAAGTCGTTGAGCGCGGCATCATCCGCCTCGCCGCCAACCAGCAGAATCTGAGGATGCGGCGCTGTGTCGAGCAGCGCGTGTGCGACGGCAGCCCAGCGCGCTGCGGGCCAGTTTTTCCGCGTGCTGCCGCTGCCGGGATGGATCGCGATCAGTGGGCAGCGAGCGGCATGGAGAAACTCCTCGGCAAAGAGACGGTCCCCGACGCTCGGGAATATCTCGGCGGCGTGGTTTTCGAGATACAGCGCGAGCCGATCGAGAGGGCGTGCGAGCTGGATCGCGGCGTGCGCGGAGTCGTCGATGCGCGAGTATGCGGCGAGGATGTTGCGCGCTCCGGCGCGGCGAAGATTGGCCTCGAAGTGGCCATTCGGATCGTAGAGGTAGCTGACGATTTGCTGGAAGCTGGCGAAGTACTCGACGAGTTCCGGCGCGAGTTCGGCACCGGGTGTGAAGAAGGCGGCCATCGGCGCGTATTCGATCGAACGCGTGGCGTCGGCATAAAAACGGCCCTCGGCAAGCGCAACGATGTGCTTGTAGCCGAGGATTTCGAGATGCGCGCCGGGGAAATTTTCGCGCAGCAATCGAATTGACGGGAGCGTGAGGATGAAGTCCCCGATCGCACCGCCGCGGATGACAAGGATGCGAGGCTGCTGCGGCATCGGAGTCATACGCAAGCAGCGGTGGCGCGATCAAGTGCTCAGACTCTCAAGACAGCGGCACAGCCGCACGGTCAGTTGCTCTGCGGGTTGAAGCCGCCGAGTGCCCCCTGCCCCTCCCACTTTTCCGGGCGGTTCCACGGGATCGTGCTCACCCGGTTCGGATCCTCACTCTGGGAAGTCGCGCAACCGGAGGCGGCCAGCAGCGTCAAGGCGAGAAAGAGGAGCGCGAAAAAGCGGGCCATGCAGTTTTCGAAGCATAGCGCGATTAGCGCTTCAACTCCAGCACGACCGTGTCGCCGGGTTGCACGCTCTGGCCTTTAGCGAGCGTGCCGGGGATGACGTCGGCGATGGAAGTCGCAGGCTCAACAGTCGTGACTTTGACCTTCGCAATCGGCTGTCCGCCACGCGTGACTAGCATCTGCGCGTTGTTCTTAAGCCCTGCACGGTCGCCGATGCTGAGAACCACAAAATTCCACCCGGCATTGAATGCCAGCACGCGTCCGGTGAGGCCGGGCTTGGAAATCTCCTGCTTGTATTCCTGAACGACGCGCTGGGTGGAAGACAGCTTCCCTTCGGTGTCCTTCTTCGACGCTTCGAGCGAAATGTTGACCTGCTTCATTTCCGCGAGTTCGGTTTGATTTTTCGCGAGCTGCGCCTCCATGTCTTGGACCTTCGCTTTGATTTCCTCAGGATTGATCCCCTTGAATGCTTCTTGAATCTTGGCCAAATCGGCGGCGTACTTGTCGGCTTCCGCGGTCTTATCCTCGAGGGCCTTCGTCGCGTCCGCGAGCTTTTTGGTCGTGTCCTCAAGGTCGCTCTTCAGCTTCGTGATTTGCATCTCACGATCCGCGAGCGTCGCTTTCGTCGTCTCGAGTTCCTCTTGAGTCGCTTTCAACGTGGCCTCGGTTTTCGCGAGCTTGTCCTTGGTCGCAGCGAGCGTCTGTTTGGTCTGCTTGATGTCCGCTTGCAGCGCGACGACTTTGACTTTGGTTTCGTAGCCGAGGTACGCGGTTCCAGCGATGAGCAGGAGTGCAAAGCCGAGGAGGTATTTAGCCATATTTGAGGGTAGCGGAAATGAAGGGAACCATTTGCGGAGAGTCGCCGCGAGTGGGGTGGGCCGACTTTTAAGCGTCGTTTTTTCACGGATGCAAGCGGTTTCCCCCAAATGTTCACAAAAGATTTGTGTTCACTCCTCCCCGCGCCATATTCCGCGCTCCGCCAGGGACTATGGATTGCAGGCTGACGAACCCCGCCAGGACCGGAAGGTAGCAACGGCACTCTGACCTGCATTGTCGTAGCTCTCTGGCGGCTTTTTTTGCCCGCGCAGTCGCGCCACGAAGATTTTGACCGACGGATTTCGCGGATGCGCGAATATTTTGAAAAGTGAAAACCGTGTGGTGTGCGACATCCGCGGTCGTTTCCGAGCGGTCCGATTTTCAAAATCACGTCTCGCGAGAGGCGACCATTTTGCGATTGGCGGCGGCAGGCGGCTCCCCTTAATTCCGCCCCATGTTTCGCAGCGGCGCCCATTTTGCCATCCTCGTGCTGGTGATCGGCCTCGTCCTGATGCGGGAAGCGCGGCAGGAGCCGGTGCGGCAGATCGACGAGGCATTCGCGGACTTTCTCTCGCGCAATAGCCACCGCTCCGAGGAGCCCGTGCCGCTCACGCTCGTGGAGATCAACGAGGCGAGCATGAAGGGGCATCCGTGGCCGTGGACGCCGCTCGATTTTGCTCTCTTTTTTCAAGCGGCAAATAACTTCGAGCCGGATGCCCTCGCGACGGATGAAGTGCTGCGCTGGGACGACCGGGCGGGGCGCGCGGATCTGCAAAACAAGCTGCCCCAATACAAGACGATTCTGCGCGAGCATTTGCTGCGAGCGCGGCGCGTTCTGCTCGGCGCGCAGCTCGGCTTTCCCGCAGATCCCGAAATCATCCCGCCACTCGAGGAAGTGCCACTCGTGAGGAATGTGCGCGGCGATTTGAGCGCTGTGCCGGAGTTCACCACGATCAAGGCTCAGGCCGAGGAGGAGTTCCGGCTTTCCAGCACGACAGGCTTCACAAATCTCATCGATAAAACGCGCGCGCTGCACTCCGTCCCGCTGCTGCTGCGATACCGCGGGCAGGTCGTCCCATCGTTCGTTTTGCAGGCGCTCATGATCTGGGAAAAGCTGACGCCCGACGATTTGCAGATCGTCGGCGGCGAGCACATCCGCGTCGCGGATCGATTCGATATTCCGATCGATGCGAGGGGTGAAATGCGCGTCGATTTCGGAGTCCCGCGAGGTCGCTGCGGATTCGACGAACTCGTGCTTGCAAGCGCACAGGCCGATGCGAAAACGCCGACGAATATTCCGCTGGAGACGATCAACGGGCGCTTTCTGTTGCTCGCGCGCACCGATGCGGAGTCGCGTAACTTGCACTTCGCAGCGGGTCGCCACGGCTCGGTCGGCGAGCTTTTTGCAGCGGCGATCGCCACGTTGCAGAGCCGGTCGTTTCTGCATCGCGCTCCGGCGTGGATGGAGTTCGCAACCATCGCACTGGCGATGCTGGGCGGCTGGTTCGCGCCGCGCTGGAGCCGCTCGCGGGTCTTCGCCGCGTGCGCTGTCGGCGTGATCATCTACGTGATGGTTGCGATGTCGGTTTTCAGCGCGAGCCTGACATGGATGCCGCTCATGTTGCCCGCGGGCCTCGCGCTTTTCATCGCGACGTATCGAATGGTCAGCCCATCGGCTCCGCGAGGCGCGTAGCACGGCCCTCACGGCCCTCACGGCCCTCACGGCCCTCACGGCCTTTACTGGACGCGGCGGAGGCGGGTGCGCCTTGCTTTTGAGAAGTCCCGCCCTAGCTTCCTTGCCCACCAATGGCCCAGGAACCGAGTATCGAAGAAGCGCGCGGCCGTATCCAACGACTCGTCGAAGAGATCGCAGCGCTCAGCAAAAAGGACGTCCGCAGCGAAGAATATTTCGAGCAATTCCTCATCCGCGTCGTGCAGGCTTGCGACGCGAAAGGCGGCGCGGTCTGGCTCGTCGGAAAGACGAGCGCTGATGGCAAAAGCGAGTTTCAGCTCGCGGCTCAAGTCGAGTTCGAGGCGACGCTATTTCAGACTGACGAACAGCAGCGCGCGAACCTCCTCAAATCGCTCTCCGAAGTCGTCCAGAGCAAGCATCCGATCGTCTTTGCTCCCGCCCATTCGCAGACCGGGGACAGTTCGCTGCAAAGCCAGCTCCAACAGCTCCAGGGCGCATCGCCTCAACCTGAGGGCAACAAAACGCCGTATCCATTTCTGAGCGTTCCGCTCTTTCTCAAAGAGCAAGTCCTCGGCGTGCTGCAGGTCTGGCTTCAGCCATACGTCACGCCGGCGAATTACGCCGAATTTGCCACATTCCTCACCTCGCTCGCGGCGAATGTGGAGCAGCATCTCCAGTCGCGCCGTCTCGGCTCGCTCGTGCTCGAGACGCAGCGCCTCCAGCACCTTTTGAAATTCACGAGCGACCTCGCCGGCTCGCTCGATCCGCTCGAGGTCGCGCGCCTCTCCGCCAATTACGGCCGCGACCTCATCGGCTGCGAACGCTGTTCAGTGCTTGCTCTCGACGGCGACCGCTGGAAAGTGCTCTCGATTTCCGGGCAGGAAACCGTCGAGAAAAAAAGCTCGATGGTGAAGGCGATGGCCGCATTCGTCGGCGCGCACTCGCGGCCCGAGTTCGTCACTTTGAGCAAAAAGGAACTGCTCGCTCGCGCAGAAGCCCTGCAAAATTCCAACGGCGAAAGCGCACCCTTGAACGGCGACGAATCCGCGATCGTGCTGCGCCGCACGGACGCCATCGACCTCGCCTATTTCGAGCTCTCGCATGTCGTCAGCGCGGTCGTCGCGCCGATGCTAGATGACGATAAGCAGATCGTCGGCGCGTATTTCGCAGAGAGCACGAGCGAGGGATTTTTCGAGCCGCAGCCGGGGTCGAAAGATGCGCCCGCCGGCAGCCGCGTCGCCGAGTGGCTTTCGACGCACACGAGTCGCTCGCTGCGCAGCGCGGACGAGTATCACTCGCTCCCATTTCTCGGCATCACGAAGCGCATCCGCGGCACTCGCCAGCTCCTCACCGGGCGCAAGCGCAACCGCACGCTGCTCAAGCTCACGGTCATCCTCGCGATCCTCGCCGTCGTCTGCATCTATCCAAAACTCGACCGCGTCGACGGCAACGCATCGCTCGTCCCGATGCACCGCGCCGCGGTCGTGCCCGAGATTCCCGGGCGCATCGAGAAAGTCATCGTTCGCGAAGGCGACCATGTAAAAAAAGGCGATCCGATCGCGCAGATGGACACCAACCGCATCGAGACCGAACTCGCGACGAACGAGCAGGAAAAACTGCGCGTCTATGCCGACGCGCAGCGCTACCGCGGAATCGGCGACGAAGCCAGCGCGCAGGTCGCCACGCTCCAGGCGCAGGTCATGGAGCAGAACGAAAAGAAGCTCCGCGCTGACCTCGAAGCCGCCACGCTCCGCAGCCCGATCGATGGCGTCGTGCTGACCAAAGACATCGAGCAGCACGTCGGCGAATTCATCCAAGCGGGCGCGGGTTTCGCCGAGATCGCCTCACTCACCGAGTGGGAGCTGCAGGTCGATGTGAACGAAAAGGAAATCGGACGCGTCGAATCCGCACTGCCGAAAAAACCGACCGACCCGCCGCTCAATGTGAACTACATTCTCTACAGCCAGAGCGCACATGAACTGCACGCGAAGCTCGCGCGCCACGAGCAAATCAGCGCTGCGGCCTATCCGCGTGAAAAAGACAACGTCTTCCTCATCACCGCGCAAAACCTCGACATCCCAAAACAAATCCTCCCCGCCATGCGCCCCGGACTCACCGGCCGTGCGAAGATTGACCTCGGTCGGCGGCCTCTCGTCTGGCTCGTCGGGCAGCGCGTCTGGCATTGGTTTGAAATGCGGATGATCGGCTGATCCCGCAGCTTAACTTTTCTCAGACTCATGAAATTTCTCATCGCTCTTTCTGCCATCGCCCTCTGCGCATTCGGTGCCGTCCGCGCCGAAGACACGCAGGGCCTCGTCCTGCCGTTCAAACTCGTCAGCGTCAGCTCGCCCGTGCTTCAGGAGGTCATCACCGATGTGCTCGTGGAAGAAGGTGACACCGTCAAAGAAGGCCAGGTGATCGTGCAGCTTCGCGCCGAAAAAGAGGAACTCGAAGTCGAGCGCACCGAGAAGCAAATCGAACTCTACGAATTCAAGGCGAAGGGCTCCGACACACTTTTCCAGGAGAAAATGGGGAGCAAGGAAAAGTCGCTCGAAGACCAGGCGCAGCTCGCGCTCGCAAAAATCCTGCACCGCTCGGCGGAAGTTTCGCTAAAAGAAAAGACGGTCCGCTCACCGCTAGCGGGCATCGTCGTGAAGAAATACAAGGAGGCCGGTGAGTCCGTAGATCGCGTCGAAAAGCTCATCGACATCGTGAATATCGACCAGGTCTTCGTGCAGTTTTACCTCGATCCCAAGCTGATGACCTCGCTCAAGAACGACGAGCAGATCCCGGTGAAATTTCCGGTGATTGGCAACGAAACATTTCAGTCGAAAATCGCATTCATCGAGCCGCGAATCGATGCCGGCAGTGGCCTCTTTCGCGTGAAAGTCCTCATCGAAAACAAGGACCACAAAATCAAGGCCGGGATGCGCGGAACCGCCGACTTTTCAAAGACAGGAAAGTGACATGAGCGCGACCGCTGCCGCAGCCCCGGAGCCGATCTCCCCGCCACCTCCGCCGCAGCAGGAGAACATCGTCCTGCCAGCGCTTCGCGGCGATCTAGTCGTCAACAAGCAGCTTTACGAGGGCCGCAGTTACTACGTCGTCAAGGACCCGATCTCGCTCCAATATTTCCGCATGACGGCGGAGGATTATTTCCTCGCCACGCTTTTCGACGGACGCCGCACATTCGGACAAATCCGCGACCTCTACCTCCAGCGCTACCCGCACGTCCGGCTCGACTACGACCCGGAGGAGCTGAACGAGCGCGTGCTGCGCTTCGCAAACGACCTCGCTTTGATGCAATTTTTGAGCGTTCAGGGGATGCGCGTGAAAGCGCGGCTCGACGCCGCGAAGACCCGAAAGAAATCGAAAGGCGGCCTCTACAATCTCGCGAACCAGGTCTTCTTTTTCCGCTTCTCGCTTTTTGATCCCGACAAGATTTTTGGCCGGATGGCCAAGCCGGTCTGGTGGGTCTGGACACAGCCGGTGCTCTGGATTTCCTGCGCGCTCATCGCCGCCGCAGTCGTCGTTTTCATCCGCAACTCGGAGGGGCTCGACCAAGCGCTCGCGAATCTTTTCCACTGGGAAAATATCGCGCTCATGTGGGTCAGCACGATCGTCGTGAAATCGATTCACGAGCTCGGCCACGGGCTCACGTGCAAGCACTTCGGCGGCGAGGTCCACGAGGTCGGCTTCATGGCGCTCGTCTTCACGCCCTATTTTTTCGTGAACGTCAGCGACACATGGACCATGTCGAATCGCAAGCACCGGATGCTCGTCTCGGCTGCGGGCATTTACGTCGAGCTCATCTTCGCCGCCTTCGCCGTCTTTTTATGGGCAGTTATCCAGCCCGGCTGGCTGCACAATTTCCTCTTTAACATCATCATCATCACGTCGGTCTCGACGATCATGTTCAACGCGAACCCGCTCATGCGGTTCGACGGATACTACATCCTAACCGACCTCATCGAGGTGCCAAACCTGCAGGGCAAAGCGCGCGCGCTCATCCAGCACCAGTTCAATCAACTGCTCTTCGGCCACAGCTCGAAGGACGCCGTCCTCTCCCGGATGCCGCTCCCGCGCCGCCGCTTCGCGCTCTTTTACACCTACGCCGTGCTCTCGTGGATTTACGGCTACTGGGTCATCTACAAGCTCATCGTTTTCATGAAGCCGCACCTCCAGCCGCTCGGCCTCGAGGGGCTCTCGGACTGGTTCGCCGGCCTCGCGCTCGTCTCGTGGATTCTGCTGCCCATCGTTGGATTTTTCAAAACCATGCACCTCACGAAACAAGACTGGAAGCCGCACGGACGCCTGCGCCGCCTCTCCGCCATCGGCCTCGTCGCGGTCGGAATCTTCGGTGCCGCCTGCTTTCTTCCGGTCAATTTGAAAATCAAACGCGTCGGCGCGGTGGAGCTCGCCGAGCCCGAGCAGGTGCGCCCGGAGGTCCCGGGATTCGTGGAGGAAATTTACGTGAAAGAGGGCGATCACGTCACCGCCGGGCAGCCGCTCGCTAAGCTCGGAAACCGCGAACTTTCGCAAAGTCTCAACTCAGTCGAGAACCGCGTGAAAGTCTCGAAGGCAATGGTCGCGCGCGCGCTTGGAATGGAAAAACCGGCGGAGCTGAAACAGGCTCAGAATCTGCAAGCAGGCCACGCCGCGAAGTTCGAGGAAGCGCAGCGAGACGTGGAAAGTCTCACGCTTCGCGCGCGCACGACGGGCACCGTTCTCACGCGCGACATCGACAAGAAACTCGGCCATTTGCTGAGGGGTAACGAGCTCTTCTGCGAAATCGCGGCGCTCGACCCGATGCGGATCAAAATCGCATTGAATGAGAAGCAGGTTCGTTACGTGAAGCGTGGGCAAAAGGTGGTGCTTAAGGTGAATGCCTACCCCGACAAAACGCTCCACGGCACGGTCGCGGAAGACCCGATCATGTTTTTTGGCGAGTCGATTCCCGCCGCTTTTTCAGCGCGGCGCTCCGGCGATGTGCCGGTGTATGTCGATGCAAAAGGGCACGACGTGCCGCTCGAGCGCACCTTCGAGGCGGTCGTGTCGGTTGAGAATTCGGAAGGTCTGCTGCGCCCCGGCATGACCGGCCGCGGCAAGATCGACGCGGGCTCGCGGCTGTGGGGGCAATTGGTGTTGCAGTCGATTCGCGACCTCGTAAGCCTCGATTACCGTTTTTGATTTCTCCTCGATGCTGACACCCCGCCCGCGCGCGCTCGCGCTCGCCCTTCTCGCCGCCAGTTTCTGCACCGCCCGTGCGGCCGATCCGGTAAAGCCGCCGACCTTTCGCACCGGCACTTCGCGGCCCGGCAAGACCACGAAAGGCGCGGGCATTTTCGACGGGAAGCTCATCGAGAAAATCACGTTGCGCGAGGCGATCAACCAGGCGCTGCGCAACAACCTCGACGCCAAATTCGACAACCTCGGCATCGCTTCGGAACACGCGCGGCTGCGGTTCGAGGCAGGCGTTTTCGACCCGACGTTCAGCATCGATCTAGCGCGGGAATCGCTGCGGCGACCCGAGAATGCGAACGACTTCACCAGCGTCGAGCAAGTCCGCCAACAGAACCAAATCAACGTTGCGGCCGCGCAAGCCGTCGCGCTCAACAACGTCGCCGCCTCCAGCGCCGCGCAGACCGCGCTCATCAACGCGCAATTCAACGCCGCCGCCTCGCAGGTTGCCGCGGCCGGTGGAGATCAGCAGCTCGCCGCGCAGCTACAGTCCGCAGCCAGCGCCAATCTCAACGCCGCCGCCAACGCCTTCAACAGCGCCACGGCCGTCTCGAAGTCGGTCAGCAACAATGCCGGCCTCACGACTTTCAACTCCACCATCTTCGACCAGCAGAACGACCGCTTTTCCGCGAACCTCATCCAGCGCACGCCGTGGGGAATGCGCTACGGGGTCTTCGTCGAGTCGAACCGCCTGCGGAACACCTACAGCGGCGACACGCGCGTGGTTTTTCCCGAATATCAGACGCTCGCGCAGGTGCAGATCGTCCAGCCGCTGCTCAAGGACTTCGGCCCTGCGGCGAATCTTTCGAATGTCCGCATCGCGCGGATCAGCAAAAAGATCGCGATCCTGACGTGGCAGCAGCGCGTGGAGACGAGCATCCAGTCGGTCATGGCGGCTTACTACGACATGATCTTCGGCCTCGCGGACATCGGCGTGAGGCAGGATGCGATCGCGGCGGATGAAAATCTCGCGCACCAAAATCAGCGGCGGCTCGATGTCGGATTCATGCAGCCCTTCGACGTGCAGCAGGCGCTCGCGCAGGTGTCCCTCGATCAGGAGCAATTGCTCACCGCGAAGAACACGCTCTTCGAGCGGCAGTTCGCGCTGAAGCGGCTCATCACCGACCGCTTCGAGGTTAACGACGCGCGCATCTTTCTCCCCGTCGCCGAGCCGCCGCTCACGCCGCCGTCCATCGACCGCTCGTTCTTTTTGCAGCAGGCATTTGCGAATCGCCCCGACTTCCAGCAGGCGCTCGCCGAGGCCGATGCGCAGGACATCCGGCTGCGATTCGCGCGCAACCAACTCCTCCCGCAGCTCGACCTCGTCGCCACCTACGGGCTCAACGGCCTCACGCAGGGGAGCTCGAGAGACAGCTTCGACCAGGCCTTCGAGGGGCACACGCCGTCGTGGACAGTCGGGGTCAATTTCCGCGTCCCGCTGGGCAACGTGCAGGCCCGCGCGCAGCTCGCGCTCGTGAAGTCGCAGAAAGAGCAGGCGATCATCAAAATCAAGCAAAGCGAGCTCGGCATCGGCGTCGATGTGGACACCGTCATCAGCCGCATCGAGGTGAATCAGCAGCGCGTCACCACCGCGCGCAACACCAGCGCGCTGTACGAGGAAGCCGTCCGCATCGCCTATCGCCGGCTGGATGAAGGGCAGATCTCCAGCTTCGACATCATCGAGCAACAGCGGCGCCTCTACGACGCTCGCAGCCGCGAGGCCGCCACGCGCGCCGAGCTGAGCAAATCGATCACGCAGCTCTGGCTTGTGACCGGCACGATTCTGGAAAAGCTCAACATCCGCCTCGACGCCGGACCGCCGTAGGCCGCGCAACTCGACGACGCAATGATCATTCGTCGCGCGTTCCTCCAAACCACCGCCGTCGCCGCGCTCGCCTCGCGACTCCTCGCGGACGACACACGCACGCTGCCGCCGGTGCGCGCGATCACACACGGGCCGAAATTTCATTGGTTCGGGTATTACGACAAATTGCAGTTCGACCCAAGCGGGCGATACGTGCTCGGAAATCAGGTCGATTTCGAGCACCGCTCGCCGACGGCGGACGACAAAATTCAGGTCAGCATGGTCGATTTGGAGAACGGCGACCAATGGATCGAACTCGGCGAATCGCGCGCCTGGAATTGGCAGCAGGGCTGCATGTTGCAATGGCTCCCGGACTCGGCAAGCGAGGTCATGTGGAATGATCGCGAGCCGGGCGCGGACGACTTTTGCTGCCACATCCTCGATGTCTTCAACGGAAAAAAGCGGACGCTGCCCCACCCGGTTTACAATCTGAGCCCGGAAGCGCGGTGGGGCATCGCGCCGGACTTCCGGCGGCTCAACGACTGCCGCCCCGGGTACGGATATCCGGGCATCGACGACCCGAATCGCGATGTCGCCGCGCCGGACGACGCGGGGATTTGGAAAATGGACATGGCGACCGGCGCTCGGGCACTCATCATTCCGCTGAGTAAAGCCGCGACGATCCCGTTTCAGGGCGGCTTCCCGGAAGGTGCGAAGCATTGGTTCAATCACCTGCTTTTCAATCAGGACGGCTCGCGTTTCATCTTCCTCCACCGCTGGCACGGTGCGAAGGAGCTGAAAGGGAAGTTTTCGACGCGCCTGTTCACTGCGGCGGCGGATGGCAGCGATCTCTTCATCACCGACCCGCGCGGACGCACCTCGCATTTTGTCTGGCGCGATCCACAGCACATCGCGGCCTTCGCCGGGCATCCGATGAGCGAGGAGGATCGCTTCTATTTGTTCACGGACAGAAGCGACATCGTCGAGCCGATCGGCCACGACGTGATGATCGTGAACGGCCACAACACCTATCTCCCGCGGCACGGCAACGAGTGGATCCTCAACGACACGTATCCTGACGGGCGCCGCTTGCAAAATCCATATCTTTTCCACGTCCCGACGGGCCAGCGCACATGGCTCGGGCACTTTTTCTCGCCGCCCAAATACGCCGGCGAATGGCGCTGCGACAACCATCCGCGCAGCAACCCGATTGGCACCGCGGTGTGCATCGACTCGCCGCACGGCGGCGGCGGGCGGCAGATGTATTTGATCGACATCCGCGCGCTCGTCCCGCCGCCGGAGGCGGCGTAACGCGCTAAAACTTTAGCCGCAAAGCGGAAATTGCCGGGTCGAGCACGCCGATCTGGCTCCTGCGACGGAGTCTCGCCCCATCATGCCACCGGAAGATGCACCGTGAAGATGCTGCCTGCTTCGCGGCTGCTGACTTCGATTTCGCCGCGTTGCGATTCGACGAGGGATTTGCAAATCGCGAGGCCGAGGCCCGCGCCGCCGGTGACGCGGTTGCGCGCGGAATCGGCGCGGTAGAATCGCTCGAAGAGGTGGGGCAGATGTTCGGCTGAAATGCCGGGACCGGTGTCGGCGATGCGGAGGATGGCGGCCCCGTCTTTGTGCTCGGTGCTGACGAGAATCTCATCGCCGGGGCGAATATATTTCACGGCGTTCGTGAGGAGATTGATGAGAATGCGCTCGATTTTCTCGGGGTCGGCGAGACACGGCGCGGGGTCGAGCGAGGTCTGCATAGTGATGCCGCGCTCGCCTGCGAGGATGCGGAATTGGTGGACTTGAGCGCGCGTGATTTCCGCGATGTCGCACCGCTGCAACGGCTCGGAGACGCTGTGGGAATCGAGCACGGACAGCTCGAGGAGTGATTCAATCAAGGCGCTCATCCGCGTGCCGGAGCGTTGGATGGTCGTGATGATTTCAAGATGCTCCTCGACGCTGCGCGGACGGCTGAGCGCGAGCTGCGCTTGTGCCAGAATGATCGCGACGGGCGTGCGCAGTTCGTGCGCGGCGTCGGAGGAAAATCGCGTCTGCTGCGCGAAGGCGGCGTCTAGTCGGGTGAACGTGTGATTCAGAATGGCGGCGAGCTGGCCGAGTTCGCTTCCGGCCTCGGCGACCGGGATTCGCTCATCGAGGTGGCCGTCGGCGATGCGCGCGGCGGCGCCGCTGATCGCGTCGATGGGCGCGATGGCGCGAGTCGCCACGAGCCAGCCACCAGCAAGGCCGAGAGCGAGAACGATACCACCGAGTGCAGCAAGCCCACCAGCAAAGCGGCGCATTTCGGAATCGACCGCATCTTCTGAGATGCCCGCCAGCAGACATTCTCCGGGCGGCGTGAAGTGAGCCATTTCACGAAATCCGGCGCGCGAACGAATGGAATCACCGTCGGGCTCAGGCTCCCGGAGCGGCTCGGGCGCGTGGTCGGATTTGCCGAGCAGGAGCCCGTCGCGGCGCCAAACGGTGTAGTAGAATGCGGGAGGGCTGGGAGCGAACAGCGCAGCATCCTCAAGGAGCGGTTGAAACTTTTGCGGGTCGTCTTCGGGACGCGGTGGGCGGCGCCCCGGCGGTTCGTGCTCCGGCCCTCCTCGCTGCAGGCTCGCGGCGAGGCTCTCGATACGGCGGCGCAGCGCATCGTCGAGATGCCGCAGTTCATTTGCCCGCTGGAGCCGATACGCGACGACGCCAAAGCCGATGAGCACCGCCAGCAAAAGCGCGCCGTGCCAAATCTGGATGCGCCAGCGGATCGAGCGCGGGAGCATTCTCACAGGCCGATGCTGTAGCCCTGCCCGCGGTGCGTGGCGATGAAGTCGAAGCCGAGTTTCTTGCGCAGATTTGAGACGTGGACATCGACGAGATTGGAAAGCGGCGTCTCCGTTTCATCGTGCAGATGCTCGTAAAGCTGGGTGCGCGTGATGATCCGGCGGCGGTGATGCACGAGATACTCGAGCACTGCAAATTCCCGCGCGCTCAGCGGCACGGCGACCCCGCGAAGGGTCGCCTGCCGTGCGGCAAGATCGACTTCGACTTCGCCGATTTTCACTGACGCCGCAGCCGTGCCGCTGGCGCGGCGGACGAGTGCGCGCAGCCGTGCGGCGAGTTCGTCGAGATCGACAGGCTTCGCAAGATAATCATCCGCGCCGGTGTCGAGGCCACGGATGCGATCCTTCACCTGAAGCCGCGCGGTGAGCATGAGCACCGGCGTATTCCTCGTCTCGCGAAGCCGCCGCAGCACCTCGAAGCCGTTCATTTCCGGCAACATCACATCGAGCACGATCGCGTCGTACTCGACCGATTTGGCTTTGTAGAAACCCTCCTCGCCGTCGCTCGCGGCATCGACGGAATAGCCTTCCTCCCGCATCGCCTGGACGATCGTGCGGAGAAAATCGGGCTCGTCTTCGATGATGAGGATGCGCATGGAGGCGGGAGGATCTGGCCGCAAATTTGCAGGCCGATCATTAAGCCAGCGTGAACGTCGGGCGAAAGTTCACGCGTAATTTTTGCGAGAAAGTTCGCCGCTTTCATGCTGGCTTAATCTTCACCCCCGATGAGTGCGAATATGAAACTGCTCCCCCTCTGCGCCGCGCTGGCGCTGGCTTCGACGGCTTTTGCGGACCCGCTGGTTTCTTCGTGGATCACGGGGAATTCGACGAAATACGCGCGGATTTACCAGACGGATGCGGCGAAGCTGGCGGGGACGACGGTGGCGACTTGGACGAATGGGCAGCAGAGTCAGGGCAGCCCGGCTTACTGCGGGGTGCAGGAGATCGCGGCGTCGGCGAGCTGGGTATATGTGCGCTCGACGGGGCTGGGGAGTCACACGATGGGGCCGTGGTACAATGATGCGTCGCGGACGACGGCGTTTGTGAATCTGCCGGTGAATCAGAAGGAGATTTTCCGTGTGCCGAGGACGCCGACGGTGCCGGGGACGAAGTCGGTGGTGCAGAATGAGTTCGGGATTTTCGTGGATGGGGTGCACGGCTTTGACTCGACGGATGCGACGTCTTACTCGACGACGAATGGACGCGACGGGGACCCGCCGGGGACGCCGAGTGGGGTGACGGGGAACGGCATCTGGAATCGCGATGCGTTTGTGAATGAGGCGATCACTTTCGACACGGCGCTGGCGCATCAGCAGAACACGGGGGTGTATCATTACCACGCGAACCCGATCGGGCCGCGATACCTGCTCGGGGATCACGTTGATTTCAATGCGACGACGAAGGCCTACAGCGAAAGCACGGGTGCGCCCGGGCATTCGCCGATCATCGGATGGGCGAAGGATGGGTATCCGATCTACGGCCCATACGGCTACGGGAGCGCGATGAACGCCGCGAGCACGGTGCGCCGGATGGTGTGCGGATATGTGCCGCGCGATGGTGCGAACGGGACGACGAATCTCGCGAGCACCGGCCGGCAGACGATCCCCGCGTGGGCGGGGCGTGTGCAAAATCGCGCGGTGGCGCTGACTTCCACGCAGTATGGGCCGGCTGTAAGCTCGGCTTTTCCGCTCGGGCGTTACATCGAGGACAACGATTATCTCGGCGATCTCGGCAAGACGCAGGGCGTGAATTTCGACCTGGATGAATACAACGGGCGGCTGTGCGTGACGCCGGAGTATTCGAGCGGGACGTATGCGTATTTCGTGGCGATCACGAGCGCGGGGGTGTCGCAATTTCCCTACAATGTCGGGAAGCGCTACTACGGCTCGCCGACGGGCGGATACGTGACGAGCATCGCGGAAACGGTGACGACGTTCTTCAGCGGCGGGCCGTCGAAACAGGAGACGATGGTCTCAGCAACGCCGAACGCCAGCGACGTGACGGTGGTCTGGAGCAGCACGGAAGGCGGCACGTATAAAGTCGAGGGTTCGAGCGATCTGACGGGCGCGTGGAGCACGCTCTCGACGACGAAGACGGCGGATGCGAACGCGGTGCGGACGACTTTCACCGACACGAATGGACGGGTCGGGAAGACGCAGCGATTCTACCGCGTGACGCGCACCGCGCTGGCGGCTTACGACGATGTGAGCAGCGGCACGACGGGCGGCGGCAGTGGAATTCTGACGGTCTCGCCGACTTCCGGCGCGCGTGGGACGACGGTCGGGCTGACGATCAATCTCGATCCGTCGGTGAATCCGCCGCCGCAGAATGCGCCCATCAACAGCGCGACGATCGGCACGATCAATGGCACGAATTTGGTGCACGTCAGCGCGACGCAGGTGACAGGTTCGTTCACGATTCCGGCGGGCGCGGCGCTCGGCGCGCAGACGGTGAGCGTGACCTTTCCCGGCCCGCCGGGAAATCCGACGGCGACCGTGACGTACACGCTCACGAATGGCTTCACGGTCACGCCGGCGGGGCTGGCGGCGCAGTCCGCGACGCGAGCGGCCAGGCGCGCTGCGCGGCTCAAGGCGCAGTGAGATGCGCTCACGCGGGGCCGGTTGCGCTTCGCGTCTTGTGCGAGAAAGTCGGGGAAGCATGAACTTTCTGAAGCGCATTTGCTGCATCGCGGTCGCGCTCATCGCCGCTGCGACAACGGCGGAGGGTGCGGCGCTGGATCTTTCGATGCGGCATACTTTTGGCGGTGAGCCGCTGCTGCTCGATTCGCTGCGATACAAGAACGCTGTGGGCGAAACGCTATCGATCACGCGGCTGAGCTATCTGCTGAGCGGCTTTGCGGTTCAGGGCGAAAATGGAGAGTGGATCGAACTGCCGGGGCAGTTTGCATGGATCGATGCAGGCGCGCGGCGTACGTCCGCGCGGCTGCCGGAGGTGCCGGTCGGGAAATATCGCGCGCTGCGCTTTTTCATCGGGCCGGACGCGAAAACGAATGCCGCGGAGGCGGGCGCTTTTCCCGCCGATCATCCACTGAACCCCAATCTCAACGGACTGCACTGGAGCTGGCAGGGCGGCTACATTTTCCTCTCGCTGGAGGGCCGCTTCCGCACGGCGGCGGATGCTCCGCTCGACGGCTTCGCGTATCACCTGGCGCGCGATCCGCACCGGACGAGCATCACGCTCGCAGCCGCGCTCGATCTCACGCAGGACGCCGCGGTGCAACTCGATTTCGACATCGCAGCGCTGCTCCGGGCGCCGCGTCCGCTCTCATTTGCGAGCGACGGAACTGCCACGCATTCGCGCGACGGCGATCCTGTGTGCGCGGCATTGATGGCGAATTTGCCGGGAGCCTTTTCTGTCAGCGCGACCACCGGGGCGGCCCCGACTACTCCGGCTGTCACGCGAGTTGCGCCGCTGGATTTGCCGGCAAAATTCACGCCGTATCGGTTCAAAGTCAGCCGCACTTTTCCGCCGCCGAAGCTGCCAAACGACAATCCGCTGATCGAGGAGCGTGTGGCGCTAGGAGCCGCGCTTTTCAAGGAGACCGCACTCTCGCGCGACGGGTCGATTTCATGCGCCTCGTGCCACCGGCCGGACACGGCTTTTTCCGACAACCGCGCAACCAGTCCCGGCATGGACGCGCGCACCGGCAGGCGCAACGCGATGCCTCTCACGAACCTTGCCTGGAAGAGCGCGTTTTTTTGGGACGGGCGCGCGCCATCTCTCCGCGCGCAAGTGCTGATGCCGATTCAGGATCACGCGGAGATGGACGAATCGCTGGATCGCGTGGCCGCAAAACTAGCGGTGCGCGACGATTATCGGACGGAGTTTCGCGCGGCTTTTGGGAGCGGGGAGATCAGCGCGGAAAAGCTCGCGCTCGCACTCGAGCAATACCTGCTGACACTCACGGCGAATCACTCGAAATTCGATCGCATGCTGCGCGGCGAGGAGAAGCTGAGCGACGAGGAGCAGCACGGGTTCGAGCTGTTTATGACCGAATACGATCCGCGCACCGGCAAGCGCGGCGCGGATTGCTTTCACTGCCACGGCGGGCCGCTCTTCACGGACAATCTCTTTCACAACAACGGCCTCGCGCCCGATCGCGCCAACCCCGACATCGGCCTCGGAGCGATCAGCGGCAACGCTGCGGACGCGGGGAAATTCGCGACACCGAGCCTGCGTAATGTCGCCCGCACCGCCCCCTACATGCACGACGGCCGCTTCGCCACGTTGGAGGAAGTCGTGGCGCACTACTGCAACGGTGTGGAGCGCAGCGAGACACTCGATCCGAATCTCGCGAAGCACCCCGCCGCAGGGCTACCGCTCACGACGGAGGATCAGCGCGCACTCGTGGCGTTCCTGAAATCGCTGACGGATGCTCCTTGAATAGAGAGCGACGAGGGTCCGGGATCAACGATTGCTAGGCGTAACGCTTCGCCAGCGGCTGCATGTTGCACGTTTTACACTCCCACTTCGACTACCTCGCGTTCGCAGCAGGCTCGCTACTCCTGCTCTCAGCGGTGCATTGGTGGCTCGGGCGGACGAGAGTGAACCGTCCGGGATTCCAAAGTTGGCTCATCCTCGCGCTGATTCTCATCCTCGGCTGGTTTTCGACCGATGAGGCGGGGCGCAGCGAGCAAGAGCAACTGAGAACGATGGTCGAAGGATTTCCTCCTACCTATGCGCAGGAAATGCAGCGAATGGGTCACGCAAAGCTGACGCTGGAGACGCAGCCGGACGACCCGCTTTATCTCGAAATGATCGCCGCGGAAATCCGCTGGCTCGCGGTAAATCGCAGTATCAATGACATCTACACTTTCCGGAAACTCCCGGACGGCACGGTGGTGCTGATGGTCGATTCGGAGACCGATTACGATCACGATGGAAAATACGAAGGCGAGAGAGAGCAGCGCACGAAGCTCGGAGAGGTGTATCCCGATGTGACGCCGACGCTTTCGCGCGCGCTGGACGGCCACATCGAATTCGACGGCGAGCCCTACACCGACCGGTGGGGAACATGGGTCAGCGCCTACGCGCCGCTTTACGATCCGCAGGGGAAAATGGAGGGCATTCTCGGTGTGGATTACACGGCGGCGTCTTGGGTGCAAGCGATCGAGCAGGCACGGCTGACCATGATCGGATATCTGTCGGTCCTCGTGGTGCTCACCGCAGCGGCAAGCGGCGTGACGGCATTCGCAGTGGCATCGCGCGAACTGGCGGCGGAGGTTCGCGAGAAGGAGTTGGCCCGCATTTCGCAAAAGAAAATCGAGACGCTCATCAACTCGCTCGACGCGATCGTCTGGGAGGCGGACGCGGGGACGTTTCGCTTCTGCTACGTGAGTTCGCAGTCGGCGCGAATCCTCGGTTACACGCCGGAGGAGTGGCTCGCGAGCGAGACGTTTTGGGCGGATCACCTGCACCCGGAGGACGGGTGGGCCGTGGGGTATTGCATGGAGATGGTGGCGCGCCTCGAGACGTATCAGTTCGACTATCGGATGCTCGCCGCCGACGGACGCACTGTCTGGATCCGCGAGAGCGGCGGCATTCTGGCAGAAGATGGGCGACCCGTGCTGGTGCGCGGAGTTTTCCTGGACATCACGGCTCAAAAACTCGCCGCAGCCGAGCTGGAGGCCACGCACGCGAAGCTGATGGAAGCCTCCCGGCAAGCCGGCATGGCGGAGGTGGCGACTGGCGTGCTGCACAATGTCGGCAACGTGCTGAACAGCGTGAACGTCTCGAGCACCATCATCAACGACCGGGTGTGCGGCTCGCAGGTGGCGAGCCTGACGAGAGTCGCGGCGCTCCTCCGGGAGAAGGGCGAGGGGCTGCCGGCATTCCTCGCGGACGACCCGCGCGGGAAGGTGCTTCCAGCGCTCATCACCAGCCTGGCGGATGCGCTGGTGGCGGAGCAATCGACGCTCAAAAACGAGCTCGAAGCGCTCACGCGGAACATCGCCCACATCAAGACCATCGTGGCCATGCAACAGGATTACGCAAAGGTCTCCGGCGTCATGGAACCGCTGGAGGTGGCCGCGTTGGTGAGCGACGCGCTTCAGATCAATGCGACATCGCTCTGGCGCCACGAGGTGACGGTGGTGCGCGATTTTCAAGACGTGCCGCCAGTGCTCGCGGACAAGCACAAGGCGCTGCAAATCCTCGTGAACCTCATCCGAAACGCGAAGCAATCGCTCGACGACAGCGCAAGTGCGGACAGGCGAATCACCATCACCATCCGGTGCGAGAACGCGGTGAATGTGAAAATCACCGTGTCGGACACGGGCATGGGGATCGCGCAGGAAAATCTCGAACGCGTATTTTCTCTCGGCTTCACCACGAAGCCGGACGGGCACGGCTTTGGACTGCACAGCGGGGCGAATGCGGCGCACGAGATGGGCGGCTCGTTGCTGGGGTCGAGCGATGGGCCGGGGACGGGTGCGACATTCACGCTGACACTGCCGGTCGCCGGGAGCGATGCCGCGTCGGCGGGCACGGCGAATGCATCATCGCGCTCGTGAGGGCGAAATAGCTCTCACTTTACCCACACACCCCTGTGACCACTGAAACTCCGCACTACCGAATTCTCATCGTCGATGACAACCCCGCGATCCACGACGATTTCCGAAAAATCCTGAACGGCGCGTGCCCTGCGAATGAGGCTGTCACCAATCTGATGGCGCAGGTTTTCGGTAAGGCGCCGAGTCGCGAGGTGCATGCGATTTTCGAGCTGGAATCAGCGATGCAGGGCCGCGAGGCGCTGGAAAAAGTGGAGCGCTCGGTGGCGGAGGAGCGGCCCTATTCGATGGCGTTTGTCGATGTGCGGATGCCTCCGGGGTGGGATGGCGTCGAGACGATCACGCGGCTGTGGGCTGTGGACCCGTCGATCCAGATGGTGATCTGCACGGCATACTCCGATTTCTCGTGGCACGAAATCGTGGAGAAGCTTGGGAACTCCGACCGTCTCGTGATTTTGAAGAAGCCGTTCGACAACATCGAGGTGCTCCAGCTCGCACACGCACAGTCGCGCAGATGGCTCGTGACCTCGCAAGCCGCGTGCAAGCTCGAAGACCTCGAGAAGATGGTGCGTGAGCGCACGGCGGCCCTCAATGAGGCGAATCGCAAGCTGCAATCCGAAGTGTTCGACCGCGCGACAGCGCAGGACGCACTGCGGCGATCGGAGGAGCGCTTTTCAAAGGCCTTCAACACTACCCCGCTCCCGTTCGCGATCCTCTCCGCGAGGGAACATCGATACGTGGATGTAAACCCGAGCTTTCATCTCACGCTGGGATTCTCGCGGGAGGAGATCGCCGGGCGGTGCCCGCAGGAAATCGGCCTGTGCCTGGATGCCGAGCATCTCGCGGAGATCGACCGCGGATGCAGCGTGACGGCACAAGCAACCCATTTTCTCACGCGCTCGGGCGAAAAGCGCACCTGCCTCCTCTGGCTGGAGCCGATCGATTTCGGCGGCGAATCCCACATCCTCGCGATCGTGCACGACACATCCGAGCGGCAACTGCTCGAGGAGCAGCTCCGGCAGGCGCAAAGCATGGACGCCGTGGGCACCCTCGCGGCCGGGGTGGCGCACGACTTCAACAACATCCTCACAGTCATCCAAGGCCACGCCAGCTTGCAAATTTCCAAGCGGAGACTCGATGCCGAGATCGAGGCCTCCCTGCGCGCCATCGGCGAGGCATCGGCGCGCGCGGCGGAGCTCACACGACAGCTCCTGGCATTCAGCCGGAAGCAGGTCATGCAGCCGCGCGTCGTGCGGCTCGACCAGATCGTGAACAACATCAGCGCCATGCTCCAGCGGCTCGTCGGAGGCTCGATCGAGTTCGTCCTCACCCACGACGAAGCTCTCCCCTGCCTGCGCGCCGATGTCTGCAACATCGAGCAAGTCCTCCTCAATCTCGCCCTCAACGCCCGCGACGCCATGCCCGCCGGAGGCATGCTCACGCTCGCCACCAGCAGCGTCACTTTCGCCAGCGACAGGGACGCCGCGCATCCGGAGGGACGCGCCGGGAACTTCGCCCTGCTCCGCGTCTCGGACACCGGCGTCGGCATGGATGCGAAATTGAGCGCGCAGATATTCCAACCGTTCTTCACGACCAAAGAATTCGGGAAAGGCACCGGCATGGGACTCGCGACCGTCTATGGGATCGTGAAACAGCACGACGGCTGGGTCGCCGTGAAAACCACGCCCGGCGCGGGCTCCACGTTCGAGATTTTCCTGCCCGCCACCGAGGACACCGCGCCGTCCATCGACTTCGCCGCGGCGCCGACCGATGTGAAAGGCGAAGGCGCCACGGTGCTCCTCGTCGAGGACGACGCCATGGTGCGCGAACTCGCCTCCGAAGTCCTCGCCCACCACGGCTTCACCGTCATCGAAGCGTGCGATGGGCACGCCGCCCTCGCCGCGTGGACTCTGGACTCGCACCGCATCGACCTGCTCCTCACCGACATGTCCATGCCCGGCGGGATGTCTGGGAAAGATGTCGCCGAGCGGCTGCGCGAGTCGCGTCCGGACTTGAAAGTCATCTACAGCAGCGGCTACAGCGCCGAGCTCTTCGGCGAGGACTTCGACACGAACTACTACCTGCCAAAGCCCTACCTCTCCGCCACCCTCGCCGAGACCGTCCACCGCGCCATCCAAGAACCCGCGCGCCTCGCGCTCGCCTGAGATCGACCCGGTCCGCCGTCCTTTCAGATTTCTCTGCCATCCGATACAACGGGCACGGTGTTAGAAAATCGTGCATCTGCCGCTTGGCTCACGATCCCGGACGGCTCTGAAATCCCCGTGATCGGCGCATGCGGCATCGGGCGTTCATCGGCAAATGCCGTGCATCTCGATAGATAGCCTCCTCAGACAATGCACCGTATTGGGCGTAGTCCCTTAGCCCTCTGTCGTCGGAAGCGGTGTCTTCTTCGAGTATCCGCCAGCGCTTGGTGTCGGCATCCTGCTTTGCCACGCCGTCTGCCTGCAGCATCCCTAAGATGCTCCGCATTCAGGCGGGGCGGGATACAGCTATTTCCGCTCGCGAAGGATCGTGACCGGCGTGCCGCGGCTGAGGAGGAGTTGCATCTCGGCGAGGTCGTCTTTTAGCAGCGCGATGCCGCGAGGGGGCACGTCGGGATCGGGCTCGGGCTCGGGCTCGGGCTCGGGCTTGGCGGCGGTCGCGGGCGCGGCTTCGGTGATCTCCACCACATCCGGCTCGACGCCATCCTCCTCGGAGACTCCGTAGAGCACATATCCGCTGTGCGCGAACTGCACCCATGGCGTCGCCGCTTCCACATTCTCCGCGGTCGGCAGGACGCGCTGACCGTCTTTCCAGAAGGTCGCCGCCGTCACTTTCGTGGTGATCCGCGTCTGGCTGCTGCGCGGAAGGTCGATGGACCGGATGGGGTATTGCTTGAAGAAGCCGTCGCCGTGATGCACGACGACGCGCTTTTTTCCGAGGTCGATCGTGAGCGTGAAATCGCCGTCCGGCACGACGAGTTTGTCGCCTGGGTGGATCATGGCCGAGTCGAGCGAATTGGCACGCATGATCATCTCGGGGCTGGAGTTCAGCTTCTGCGCGATGCGGCCGAGCGAATCGCCCCGCTCGACGGTGTAGGAGGTCTTTCCGAAGAGGTCGTCGCGCCCGAAGAAGAGCTCGGTATTGATGGCGCCGAGCAGCTCCCGCGCGTCGCGCCCCTCGGGCGCTTGCGGGTAGATCTTCAGGTCGTCGCTCAGGATTTTCTTGGCCTCCGTCTTCTTGCCCGCCGCGTTCAGCTTCCGCGCCTTTTCGATCTCCGCGACCATCGGATGCACGAAGACGGGCGGCTTCTTCTCGACGAGTTCCCCGCGCACCGCCGCCCGCTGCACCGGGGTGGAAAAGCGAAACAAGTAAGTAAAATACCCCGCGGCGTAGCCGACGATCAGCGCAAGGATGATCGCGATGACGGCCAGTGAATTTCTCATCGGCGGAACGTGCTCCGCGATCTAGCAGCCCGCCATTGGCAAATGTGCGCGGAGTGCGAAAATTCACGTTCCCACTTTCCCCGGCGATGCTTTAGACGGCTGCGCGCAGGGTGCGTTCCGATCGTTTTCCGCCCCCCTCAGACTTCATGCAAATCGCCATCGTTTTCACCCTGCTCATCGCCGCCGTGGTGCTTTTCGCCACGGAGAAATTCCCGGTGGATTTCGTCGCGGTGATGGTGCTCGGCGCGCTGCTTGGGCTGGGGCTCGTGACCCCGGCAGAGGGCGTCTCGGGCTTCAGCAATCCCGCGACGATCACGGTCGGCGCGATGTTCGTGCTCAGCGCCGGGCTGCGTAAAACGGGCGCGCTCAGCGTCGTCGGGCGGTCGCTTTTGCGCTTCGGGAAAAAGCCCGGCACGCTCCTGCTGCTCATCGTCGTGACCGTCGGCGCCGTCTCCGCGTTCATCAATAACACCGCTGCGGTCGCCGTCTTTCTCCCGCTCGTACTCACGCTCGGGCGGCGCAGCCACGTCGCGCCGTCGAAGCTCCTCATCCCCCTTTCCTACGCGGCGCAGTTCGGCGGCGTCTGCACGCTCATCGGCACTTCCACGAATCTCATCGTCAGCTCGATTTCAGAGCAAGGCGGAAGCGGCGCGTTCTCGATGTTCGAGTTCGCCCCACTCGGCCTGATCATGCTCGCGGCGGGCACACTTTACCTCGTCGTGTGCAGCCGCTGGGTGCTGCCGGATCGCGCCAGCGGGCCGCTCACCGAGACGTATGGCCTCGGCGATTACATCATCGAACTCCGCGTCCCCGACACCTCTCCGCTGATCGGAAAGACCGTGCTCACCAGCATCCTCGGCGAGTCGCGCGCTGCCACCGTCCTCGAGATTTTGCGTGAGAAATCGAAGCTGTGGCGTCCTCTCCACGAGCCTCTCCGTGCAGGCGACATCCTCCTCGTCAGCGGAAAACTCGACGAACTCATGGACCTGCGCGACGCCGCGAAACTCGTGATCCAACCGCGCTTCAAGCTCGAGGACGCGACACTCCGCTCCGCCGGCGTCGCGCTCGTCGAGGCGCTCGTCGCCCCGAGCTCCAGCCTGATCGGGATGACGCTCGCGGACATCGGCTTCAGCCGCCGCTACAACGCCATCGCGCTCGCCATCCAGCGCCGCGGGCAGACTCTGCGCGAGAAGCTGAAAGACGTCCCCCTGCGATTCGGCGACGCGCTGCTCTTGCAGGCGCCGACCGCCGAGATCGAGCGCTTCCGCCGCGACGAGAATTTCATCGTCCTCTCCGAAGTCGAGGAGCCTGCGCTCCGCAGTCGCAAGGCGCCGATCGTCCTCGGCACCATCGTGCTCGTCGTCACAGTTGCCGCGCTCGGCATCATGCCGATCCTCACTGCCGCGCTGCTTGGCTGCGTCGCGCTCATCCTCACGCGCTGCATCAGCCTCGAGGAGGCATACGCGGCGATCGATTGGAAAGTGATCTTCCTCCTCGCGGGCATCCTCCCGCTCGGCATCGCGATCGAGAAAAGCGGCGCGGCGAAATTGATCGTGCATCACACGATGGCGCTGGTCGGTTCGTCCGGCCCGACCGCAGTCCTTGCCGCCGTCTATTTTCTCACCGCGCTGATGACAGAATTCATGAGCAATGCCGCCGCCGCCGTGCTGCTCGCGCCCATCGCCTTCACCACCGCCGCGACGCTCGGCGTCGATCCGAAGCCCTTTCTCATGGCCGTCTGCTTCGCAGCATCGACGAGCTTTTCCACTCCCGTCGGTTACCAGACGAACACGATGGTCTATAACGCCGGAGGGTATCGCTTTACCGATTTTCTCCGCGCCGGACTGCCGCTAAACCTTCTGTTCTTCGGCCTCTCCGTCTATTTCATCCCGAAATTCTGGCCCTTCTGATGCGCCGCCCGCGCTCGATTTTCGTCGCCCTCCTCGCCGTTGCCACCGCGCTCGCGGAGGACGATCTGCCAAAGCGCGGCGCGACCGATTTGCTCGACGTAGAGCCCACGCTGATGCCCAACCGCGCGGAGCTTCCCGAGCCCGCGACGGACCACAGCGTCGCGCGGCTGGAGGTGGAGGTGGAGCGCGCCCGCAACAACGCGGCAGCCGGCGAGCGACTGTTCCGCTCTGGCATTCTCTCGAAAGTGGAGGCGGAAACTCGCGTGCTGAAACTGGTGCGCCTGACTGCCGATCTCGCAGCCACGCGCCTCGCGGCGGCCGAGACCGAGGCGACGGAAATGCGCGCGAAATCTGCAGCGCAGCATGTCTCAAAAGACGCGCTCGAAGCCACCGAAACTGCGCTCGTTTCCGCAACAGCGGATGCCAGGAAAACAGCAGCCGCGCGCGACACCGCCGAGATCAAAGCCGCGGAACTCAATGTCTCACGGCGGCGTCAATTGCTCGCCTCCGGCATCGGCAGAAAGAGCGACGTTCAGCGCGCCGAGGATCAGCTCGCCGCGCTGCGCGAAACCATCGCCCGCCGCTCTGCCGAGAAGTAACCGCGCGCGTTGCCCTGCTCCCGAGTTTCCTCCATCGTCTCCCGCGCATGGCCGTCTTTCTACTGCCTCAGCGCCTCTCGATTCGGCACAAGGTGCTGCTCGGCTTCGGGCTCGTTCTCGCCATGCTGGCCACCATCGCGCTGCTCACCTGGCGCAGCACGCGAGGCTTCGTGAAAACCGCGGAACTCGTCGCGCGCTCGCATCAGGTGCTCGCAAATGCCGACAAACTTCTGCGTTACCAGATGCAGATGGAGAGCGGACGCCGCGGCTTTTTGCTCACCGGCGACGATCGGTTTTTGCGCGGCTACGAGCAGGCGCAGTCCGCCGTCCTGGATACGCTTGACGTGCTGAAAACAGACACGATCGGCACGCCGGGGCAACGCGAGCGCATCGAGGAACTGAAGGAACTCATCTCGAAAAGCTTCGCGCTCCAGGGCAGTGAGATCGAGGAGCGCCGCACGAGCGGCTTCGACGGCGCTCTCAAGATGTTCGAGGATTCGCCGCGCGAAAAAGTCGGCGAGGAACTCCGCGTCGTGCTCGAAAAAATCACCGACCGCGAGCGCACCGAACTCGCGAATCGCGAGGAACTCGGCAACGAAATCGCAATCGGCACGACGATCATCATTTTCGTCGGAACCGCCGTCACGCTCGTCGCGCTCTTCATCGCCGGGCGGACGATTTTGCGCGACATCGCCGCGCGCCGCCGCGCCGAAGAATCGCTCGCCGACCAGCACAATCTCCTCAGCAGCATCCTGGAAACAATGCCTGACCAAGTCTTCCTCAAGGACGTGAAAGGCCGATTCATCATGGACAATCGCGCGCACCGGCGCTTCCTCGAGCTGCGCGAAGGCGAAGCAATCGAGGGCAAGACGGTCTTCGCCTTTTTCCCAAAAAACCTCGCTGCCATGTATGCCGCGAGCGACGAGGAAGTCCTCACTGGTAGCGGATCCGTGCTCGATCGCGAGGAACCCGCAATCACACGCAGCGGCAATGAAGTCTGGCTTTCCACGACCAAAGTCCCACTCCGCGAAGCCAACGGACGCGTGCTCGGACTCGTCTGCGTGAGCGCGGACATCACCGTGCGAAAAAGCGACGAAGAGCGGCTCCGGCGCTTCGCCCAGCAGCTCGAGCGGAGCAATGCCGAGCTCGCCAATTTCGCCTCCGTCGCCTCGCACGACTTGCAGGAGCCGCTGCGAAAAATCCAGGCGTTCGGCGACCGGCTGCGCGCGAAATACTCGGTCCAGCTCGGCGAGGGAGGGCTCGATTATCTCGAGCGAATGGAGAACGCCGCGACGCGGATGCGAGTGCTGATTCAAGACCTGCTGAAGCTCTCACGCATCACGAGCCGCGCGCAGCCATTCGAGCGCTGCGACCTCGCCGTCATCGTCCGCGAAGTGCTCTCCGATCTCGAAGTCGCGATCGAGCAAAAGGGCGCGCGTGTCGAAATCGGCACGCTGCCGTCGATCGACGCCGACCCGTTGCAGATGCGTCAACTTTTTCAAAATCTTATCAGCAACGCGATCAAGTTTCAGAAGCCCGGCGACGTGCCCGAGGTGCAAATCGAGGCGAAAATCCTGCACGCCACCGCGCGCGAAATCACCGGAGCGGGACCGGGCGACGAGATTTGCCAGCTCATGTTGAAGGACAACGGCATTGGCTTTGACCAGAAATTCGCCGATCAGATTTTCGTCGTTTTCCAACGGCTCCACAACCGCACGGAATTCGAGGGGACGGGCATCGGGCTCGCCGTTTGCCGCAAAATTACAGATCGCCACGGAGGGAGCATTGTGGCAAAGAGCAGCGAGGGAGAAGGTGCGGCGTTCATCATCACGCTGCCGGTGCATCAACCCTCCCACCTGACCCATGAATAAAGACGCCATGCCGATCACCATTTTAATGGCAGACGACGACGACGACGACAAACGCCTCACACAAGAGGCGCTCGAGGAAGGTCGTCTCATCAACGATGTGCGCTTCGTCGCGAATGGCGAGGAGCTCATGGATTACCTCCATCGCACGGGCAAATACGCGCCGCCCGCTGAGACTCCGCGCCCCGGTCTCATCCTGCTCGATCTGAACATGCCGCGCAAAGACGGGCGCACGGTTTTGAAGGAAATCAAAAGCGATCCCGAGCTCCGGCAAATCCCCGTCGTCGTGCTGACCACGTCGAAAGCGGACGAGGATATTTTCAAAAGCTACGACCTCGGCGTGAACAGCTACATCGTGAAGCCGGTCACCTTCGAGGCGCTCGTGGACATCCTGCAAACGTTGGAAAAATACTGGTTCGAGATCGTGGAGCTCCCGCCGCGGAAGGAGTGAAGAAATTTAGGATCTGGGATTTGGCATTTGGGATTTTTGGTCGTGCTCACGCCTGCTGAACTCGCGGCGTTGCGGCGCGATTATTCGCAGCGCGGATTGCGGCGCGCGGAACTCGCGGGCGATCCGATTTTGCAATTCAACGCATGGCTCGCGGAGGCGCATGGAGCGCAGATTCTGGAGCCAAATGGAATGACGCTCTCGACCGTCGATGACGCCGGGCAACCGTGGTCGCGCACGGTTTTGCTGAAAGTGTGCGACGAGCGCGGGTTCACGTTTTTCACAAACTACGAGAGCGAAAAGGGCCGGCAGCTCGCGGCAAATCCGCGCGCGGCACTGACGTTTTGGTGGGGCGGTTTGGAACGCCAGGTGAATGTAACCGGCTCGGTAACAATGAGTCCGCGCGACGAAAGCGACCGCTACTTTCACACGCGCCCGCCCTCAAGCCAGCTCGGCGCATGGGCCTCGCGGCAAAGCGCGCCGGTCACCGATCGCGCCCAGTTGGAGAAGCAGTTCGACGAAGCGCGCGAAAAATTGGGTGACACCGTCCCGCTCCCGCCGCATTGGGGCGGATACTGCCTGCGTCCGGCCACGATCGAGTTCTGGCAAGGCCGCACCAGTCGCCTCCACGATCGCCTCCGCTACGCCCGCCAGCCAAATGAGACTTGGCTGATCGAGCGCCTCTCGCCGTGAAGACTACTTCGCCGGGACGTTGAAGACGTTGCCGGTTGCCTGCACTTTGCGGCGAAAAATTTTGTCGCCGTTTGTCACGTAGAGGTAGCCGCGATCGGCACCGGCGAGCGTGCAACTCGTGAGCGGTTTGCCGGGTTGCGGTTTTGGCAGCACACCGCACATGCGACCGGTCGGGTCGAAGATTTGCACGCCGAGCGCGCTCGTCACGTAGTAGCGGCCTGCAGAGTCGGTCGTCATACCGTCGCCGCCCGAGGCCTTTTTGAAAGGCGGCGGTTGCTGATGCTCGAACTTTCCCGCCGGGTCGATCGGCAGCCGGAGCTTCATGTAAGGCGACTTCGCGGAAAGCGTACCATCCGGCGCGATGCGGAAAACCCACGCATTTTCGCCGCCGTAATCCGACACCGCGAGCGTCCCTTGGTCCGGCGAAAGCGTGATTCCATTCGGCGCGGTGATGCCCGTGTCTGCCGCCTTTACCGGACGCGCGGCGTCGGGCGATCCCGCATTCACGTCGATGAAACTCACCTGTTTTTTCCCGGTCTCCGTGAAGTAAATCTGCCCCTTTCGGCTCACCGCGAGGTCGTTCGGCTGCACGTCGGTCGCCAGCACGCTCACTGCCGGAGGCGTCTTCGAGAGATCGATCGCCACCAGCCGCTTCTGCGATCCCTGGCATGCAAAGAGCCGCCCATCCGGCCCGAATTTCAGTCCGCTCGCACCCTCATCCGAAATCTTCGTCCTCACTCCATCCGGCGTGATTCTGAAAATTCCCGGCGCCTTCATGTCCGAGAAATAAAAGTTCCCCTCCGCATCCGTCGTCGGCCCATCGGCAAAGCCCAATCCCTCGGCCACCAGCTCCCAATCCGACCCCTTCACGAGGATCGACTCGAGCGGCATGTCACCTCCGATGCTCTTCTGCTTCGCCGCCGCGAGAGCAGGCTTGTCCTTGCGCCAGAGCCACTTCGCGGCTTCCGGGAAAAGCGGCCCCGCGTGTTTCGAGCTGTGGCTGAAGCCCTCGCCGAACTCGAATTTCACATCGTAGCCCTGAAATTTCAGCGCCGCATTCATCTGCTGATTCGCCAGCGGCCAGTTGCCAAATTGATTGTCCAAATCCCCCGTCGAATCGGCGAGCCAAACGCGAATCGGCTTCTGCTCCGTCTTGCGGATCAGCGACGGATACGCATTCCCGCCGCGAATATTCGTGAAAGTCCCGATCGTCGAGAGCACCTTTCCAAACGCCTCCGGATGCTCCCACGCCGCCGTGAAAGCGCAGATCGCGCCCGAGCTCGCGCCGCAAATCGCGCGCATCGCTGGGTCGTGCGAAAGCGGGTGCGTCTTCTCCACTTCCGGCAATATCTCCTCCAGCAAAAACCGCGCGTACCGATCGCCGAGCGAGTCGTATTCAAAGCTGCGATTGCTGTTATTCCACGCGCTCTTCGGCCGGTCCTTCGCCACATCGTGCCCCGGATCGATGAACACCGCGACCGTCACCGGCATCTCCCCGCTCGCGATCAAATTATCGAAGACCACCGGCACACGCCACGCGCCCTTTTCGCCGGCATAATCGTGCCCGTCCTGGAAAATCATCACCGCCGCCGGCTCCTCAGCCTTGTATTGCGCGGGCACATAGACCGACCAATCGCGCGTCGTGTCCGGGAAGATTTTCGACAGCCAAGGCGGCATCTTCGTCACCGTCCCATGCGGCACATCCGCGTGCACCTCGGACAGCGGGCCATACGCATTTTCCTCGGAAAAAAGCGGAGTCGCCGCAAAACCGCACATGGCCGCGAGAGAGGACAGTAAGAGGGAACGCATGAGGTCGTTCTAAACAGGCCAGCGCGCCTTTGTCGATGCCGCCCCATTGCCCCGGAAAAAATGGTGCGCGGTGCAGGTTTCGAACCTGCGACCCCTGCCGTGTGAAGGCATCGAACGACTCTGATGGTGGAAAACGTTGCCACTCCATTGCCATTTGGCACGTCGCAAATCCGCGAAATCCCCAGAAAACTGCGGCACCGCTTCGAGCCCTCGGTTAGATATTTGATCACCCATTGGCTTGCGGCTTTAAAGTCACGCCGGTGCGGCATCGAAGATGACCATTAACAGTTCGCTCGACTCATTGGCGGAACGAAGACGCCACCGCTCGATGCTCAACCAATGAGAAGTTGACCTCGTTGGAATTTGATAGGGCCTCCGAGACGTGCAGCCACATTGATGAATTCCTTCGAAGAGACGGTGAGCCTCAACCAAACATCAGCTCCCAATGAACGAATCCCACCTGCCCGCTTTCCTCGTCAGTTTCGGCCTCTTCGGCATCATCCTGGCCATCGTCACCACATTGTTTTGGATTTGGATGCTGATCGATTGTCTGACCAACACGCGGCTCGACGGCGTGAACAAAATCATCTGGCTGCTCGTGATCTTCTTCCTGCATGTCCTCGGAGCCATCGTGTATTTCTTCGTCGGTCGGAGTGGCCGCAACAAAGTGGCGATTTAATGCGTCAGCGCCCAAGTCGAGCACGACGCCGAGATTCTCGAAGCAGATGACGACGCGCTGCGAGCTGACGCACATCATGAATTGAGCGGCATGCCGAAGTGCCTAGACGGTCGCTGACGGGCAGCTCACGACGATCGCCGAGATCGGTGGGCAAAAAATTAGCGCGACCATTTCTGATCGCGCTGCGGAAACATTCCGCTTAAAAATCCGATTCATCTTGATGCTCTCGAACCCGCAGGGATCGTGAATTGCGAACGACTCTTCAAACAGGGTGAGCGAGCGGTGGATATTCCTCAAGCGGGCGATGCGCAGCTTTCAACGCCCTTCTCTGCACAGCAGTTGCCAAGGAAACGCTCTAATCTTCGACTGAGCTACGAGATTTAGATCAGCTGACGGAGCAAATCGAACCGTCTTCCGCCGGTGGCGGCGAGACGACCGCGCACTCACCCTGACGCTTCTTGAAACATTCGCCGATCACCTGGCTTGTTTGGCAAGGGCGGCAACTGTGGCCACGAGTTCCGTCGCGTCCACCGGCTTCGGAAGGAGGATCTGAAACCCGGCGCACATTGCCTGCACTCTGTCCTCAACGCGTGTATAGGCGGTGAGAGCTGCGGCGGGAACCTTGCCGCCCTTCTCCTTTGGCCGTCTGCGTAAATCCTCGATCAGTGCGTAACCGTTCTTTCCCGGCATTCCAATGTCGCTCACCAGCACATGCGGCAAGTTTGCTTCCAGTGCTTTCAACGCGTCATCTGCGC
>JBBQZX010000019.1:0-112680 GCA_038207335.1 Chthoniobacterales bacterium
CGCGGCGTGTCCGATCACAAGGAAGCGCGTAGCGTTGTTTGGGCTGTCTTGGATCGAGGCGTCGAGGATTTCGAGGCCATAAACTTCCGCAGCCATTCGACCGGCGAGCGCTGCGGCGTGAGGTTCGCTGGCGGCAAGTTCAGCCGCGCGGGTAGTGCTAAACCTCGATGTGATCGACGCCTGCGAGGTGGTTTCGCAGCCAGTTGCGGCACTGCCCACGGTGATGATTGATCTGCGTCGCATGGCTTTGTGCCGCGTTCGCGAAGTCAATTTTTGCATGAACTTTTGCATGGAATCTCCGTTCCCGTCAGTGCGCCGCTTGCGGATGCATCGTGATTTGAGCTACTTGCGGATTTTACCAAAAACCCCGCTGAAGCGAACTGCTCCGAGCGTCACGGCTCCTGCTCCCCGCAGACCCACCGCGCAGGAGCCGCGCCGCCCTCCGCAGTCGCTGAGCTTGGGGTCGTGAGGCGTGACTTTGTGAGCGTCGCTTAGTCGGCCTTCCACTCGGGGTCGAAGTCGAAGGCCTGGTGCCAGGGGCCGGCCCAGGTGCTGTGGCGGCCTGTGTGCTGGACGAGGGAGGGGCGGTGGACCCAGAGGGGGCCGAGGATGGCGGCGAGCAGCGCCATTTGCTGATCCTGTCGCAGGCCGGGGCCGCGCATTTTCTCCAAAATGAACTGGGCGCACGCGCGGGAGAAAATGCGGCCCTGCGCGCCGAGGATGGCGGGCGGGTCGGCGGAAAACCACGAGGGGCCGCTGCCGAGATCGGGCTCGGGCGGGGGGCGACGGGGCGGAGGCCGCCGACATTGTAGAGGGTGGCGAAGTGCAGGCCGCCGCGGCGCAGGGGCGGCCATCGGAGGAGATTGTGGTGGAGCCAGCGGCTGAGGAGGAGGTCGTCCTCGAGGACGAGGATGTCCGGGGCGCCGTCGTCCACCGCGCGGCGCAGGAGGCCGAGGTGGCCGCGGGCGATGGCCTCGTAGCCGGGCGCGCCGGGATCGGTGACGACGATGGGCGGCTCGGGCCAATCGCTGGCGGCGAGGGGGCGCAGGGTGGCGGCGAGCAGGGCTTCGCGACCGGGGCAGGTGAGGAGGTAAAGGCGCGGGGCGGGGGGGTGCACGGGGGCAAGGTGCCAGAGTCAGCGCAGGGCAGGCGACGATCTTTCCTGCGACACAAACGCACGACCACGAAACTTCGAGATAGACCGGGATGGCGCGCGCTCGACGGGTGGCTTACTCTTTCGCCCCTTGCTCTCGCCGATGAACATCACATCCCAAAAATCCTCCCCGCTTTCACTCCTCCTTGCCGCCTGCGCCTTTGCGGGAGCCTCGCTGCACGCGCAGACATTCATCTGGGTGCCGACGATTGGCGCGACAAATTACGACTGGAATGTGCCGTCCAACTGGAATCCGAACACGAGCTTTCCAACTGGAGCGGGCGTGGTGGCGAATGTGAACAACGACATCGCAGGCAATCAGACGATCCGGTTGCGCCAGTTCATCACGGTCGGGACGTTGAATCTCGGGGATGATGTCGCCTCGGGGAACAACTTCGGGTTCTCGATTTCGAATGCGACCGGCGATGTATTCGGGCTGACATTTGACAGTGGCGCGACGGGAGTGGCGGCGCAGCTCAATCTCAATGCGACCGGCACGCCGACGAACAACATCGCGGTGCCGGTGACGCTCGCCTCGAATCTCGCGATCAATCTCGGCAGCGGGACGCAACGTTTAGACGTGACGACGGTCGGTGGCTCGGTTGGTTCGCTCGATCTCGGTAGCGGGGCGAATGCGCGCAACGTGACGGTGACTGGCGGAACGACGGGCCAAAACCAATTCACACTGACGAACGATCTCGCCGGAACCGGGACTTTCACGAACAACGGCAACGCCACGGTGATCATGAGCGGGACGCCGCCGAAGACTTTCACGGGGACGTTTGTCCTGAACAAAGGCGTCGGGGCCTCGAATACGGGAAGCCTCACAGTGACCAACAGCTCCATCGCCAATGCGGCGGAGGTCATCATCAACGGCGCGCTCAGTGCGGGCGTGGTGCAGAGCGGTGGCAGCCTGCACTCGGGGAATCAATCTTCGATGACCACAAATCCCGGGCAACGGCTGACGCAAAATCGGATCACCTTCAACGGCGGAACGTTGAACGTAGTCGGGCAGGTGCTCAGCGGCGCGGCGTTGAACACGCTCGTGCAGGACAATGTGAGCGTGTTGGATTTTCACTCCGGGTATTCGCTGACGACAATCGCGGCGCAAACGGGCTCCACCGGCACGCTGCTGAATGTCGCGACGCTCCAGCGTTCGCCGGGAGCGACGGGGTTCGTGCGTGCCGGCACGCTCGCCGGCACCGCGCAGCTGCTGGTGGGAAATAGCGCGACTTTCTTGAAAGGCGCAGGCGGCGCGGAAGGCAGCACGACCATCAGCATCATCCCATGGCTCACCGCCAGCAATACGAACGCCTTCGCGGGGTCGTCGGACTTTTTTGCGACTTACGCAGCTGGCGGAATACGGGCGCTGATTTCGACCGAGTTCGCATCGTCGATAACCGCGGGACCGGGAGCCAATGTGGGCACTGGCGCCGTGACAGTGCCTGCGGGCGACACGAGCGACACGGTGAATTCTCTCCGCTACACGGTCAGCGGCACGGGGAATATCGGAGCCGGCAAGACGTTGATTATTGGCAGTGGGGCGGTGAGTTTTGCGTCGAATAATGGGACGATCGGAGGGAGTGGAAACGCCGCCGCTGGGACGCTGCAGTTTGGCGCCGTGGGCGCTCCTGCGGAGGGGGTGGTCTGGATGGGCGGCACGAATTCGAACACGATCGGTGCGGCGATCACCGGCACGATGGGGCTGACAAAGGCTGGTACCGGCACGCTCGTCCTGACTGGTGCGAATAGTTTCACCGGCACCGCCTATGTCAGCGCTGGAACGCTCCAAATCGGCGACGGCACTTTCAGCTCCAATCTCGGAATCACCGGCGACGTCGGCATCGCAAACGGTGCGCTGCTTTCGCTCCTTAACGGCAACGCCATCGCCGACAACGCAAGCGTGCGGCTCGAAAACTTCGGACTGCTCAACGGCAAAATCAGCCTCGCTGCTGGCGTGAACGAAACGGTCGGCGGTCTGTTCTTTGGCGCCGCAGCTCAGCTCGCGGGCACATGGGGCAGCAGCACCAGCGGCGCGACTTATCAGAACGACACGTTCTTCGCGGGCACCGGCGTGCTGACCGTCGTCCCTGAGCCAGCGAGCGCCGCGTTGCTGCTCTTATCGGCGACGGCTTTACTCGGCTTGCGCCGTCGTCGCGCCTGATTCGTGGCTTTGTTACTCTTCCCTGATATCCGTTGTGCACTCGTCGCGTGTGCTGCACTCCTGCCGCCGGGGTTGACGGCGGCAGATTTTCAAAAGGACGCCGGCGCGTTCTTTGAAAAGCACTGTTACGACTGCCACGAGAGCGGCACGACGAAGGGCGGGCTGAATCTCGAAAAAGCGGACACCGCAATCGGTGGTCCCGAGCAGGCGGACATGTGGACGCACATCTTCGACCGAATCGCGCACGACGAGATGCCGCCGCCCAAAAAGCCGCGCCCCGACAAGCTGGCGGCAGCCGGTTTTCTCGCCGAGCTAAAGCCGCGCCTGCTCGCAGCCGACCGTGCGCGGCGCAGCGTCGTCCAGCGACGTCTCAACCGCGAGGAATACGAGAACACGCTCCACGATTTGCTCGGCATCGACATCGAGTTGAAAGGCCTTCTTCCCGAGGATCAGCAGGCCGGTGGCTTCGACAACAACGGCGCGGCGCTCGCGCTTTCCACCGAGCAAATGCAGCGCTACCTCGAAACCGCGCGCATGGCCGTGGACGCGGCGATCGTCACCGGCGAGCGCTCCGCGACCGAGACATGGAAGTGCGATTCGCTCGGCGAAGTGCAGCGCTACATCGACTCCGGGCAGTTTGGCTACGTCGATGGGCGCATCGTCCTCTATACGACCAGCGACGACACTTACTCCAAAATCTCCACGCGCTCCAAACGCACGCCGGTGCGCGGCCGCTACCGCTTCAGCTTCCAAGCCGCCGCCGAAAATACCACCGGCCTCGGTTTCTTCACGGTGAACGCCTCGAACTTCGCAGGAGTCGCCGCGACCTCGAAGAATCTCGGCTACTACGAAGTCGGTCCAGAGCCGAAGACCTTTGATATCGAAGCCGTGCTCGATCCGAAATCGGCGATTCAATTCTTCGCGCAGGGCCTGCCGGGCTACGTGAAAAACACTCCCGGCATGAAGCACCCGGGCGTCGGCTTTGGGCCGGTCGAGGTCACCGGCCCCATCATCGATCAGTGGCCGCCCGAGAGCCACGCGCGCCTCCTGGGCAAGACCGACCTCGCGATAGGCACGCTCAACGACGCGCACGAAATCCTCCGCCGTTTCCTCCCGCGCGCGTTCCGCCGTCCAGTCGCCGACAGCGAGACCGACCGCTTTCTCGGCCTCATCCGCTCGCGTCTCGATGTTGGCCGCTCCTTTGAAGAAAGTCTCCGCACCGGCCTCGTCGCCGTTCTTTGTTCGCCAAATTTCCTCTACCTCCGCGAGGAATCCCGACCCGACGCGCAACGCATCACCGACACAGAACTCGCCTCGCGCCTCTCCTATTTTCTCTGGTCCTCGATGCCCGACGACGAACTCCTCGGCGCCAAGCTGAGCGACCCAAAAATCCTCCACGCGCAGACCGAGCGCCTCCTCCGCGACGCAAAGGCAGAGCGCTTCATCACCAACTTCACGGGCCAGTGGCTCCGCCTGCGCCAGATCGCCGACACCACGCCCGACCGCAAACTTTACAAGGACTTCGACGAACTCCTCCAGATGAGCATGGTCCGCGAAGGCGAGAGCTTTTTCCGCCAACTCCTCGTCGAGGACCGACCGATCACCGACATCCTCGACTCCGACTGGGCCATGTTGAACCAGCGCCTCGCCGAGCACTACGGCATCCCCGGAGTCACCGGCCTCGCCATGCGAAGAGTCGTGCTTCCCGCCGGCAGCGTGCGCGGCGGCGTGCTCACGCAGGCGGGCGTTTTGAAAGTCACAGCCAACGGGACCTCGACATCGCCCGTGCTTCGCGGAGTCTGGGTGCTGGAAAATATCCTCGGGCATGCCACGCCGCCGCCGCCTCCCGGCACTCCTGCGATCGAGCCGGACATTCGCGGCGCGACCACAATCCGCGAGCAGCTCGACAAGCATCGATCGAGCGAAAGCTGCGCGGTCTGCCACAAGCTCATCGACCCGCCCGGCTTCGCGCTCGAGAGCTTTGATCCGACGGGGGCCTTTCGCGAAAAGTATCTGCGCTGGAATGTGAGCAACGCCGAGAAAGGCTGGGGGAGTGTCGGCCCCGGCGCGTCCGTGGACGCAACCGGACACCTCGCCACCGGCGAGCCATTCAGCGGCATTCGCGAATTCAAAAAACTCCTCCTCGCTCGCCGTGACGATTTCGCCCACTGCCTCGCCGGCAAGCTCATGACTTACGGCATCGGCCGCGAACTCGGCTTCAGCGACCGCGACGCCATCGACGCGATCGTCACCCGTGCCGATTCTACCGGCGGCGGACTTCGCACCCTCATCCACGCAATCGTCGCCAGCGACACCTTCGCCACCCGCTAAACCTCAGCCATGCAAAAACTCACACGACGCACCTTCCTCCGCGGCGCAGGCGTCTGCCTCGCGCTTCCGCTGCTCGAAGCCATGCTTCCCGCCCGCGCCCGCGCCGCCGCGACAGCAGCCCCCCAGCGCTTCGTCGCCATCAATATCCCGCTCAGCTTCATCCCCGCGAATTTCTTCCCGGATGTGCCCGGCGCCGACTACACGCTCAGCTCCTACCTCCAGCCGGGAGCCGCGCTCCGAGGCGATTTTACCATCTGCTCCGGCCTCAGCCACCCCGGCGTCGACGGCGGCCACTCCGCCGAGAAATCGTTTCTCACAGCAGCGCCGCAGCCCGGCTCCCGCTCGTTCAAAAACACGATCTCCCTCGATCAATTCATCGCCCGCCAGATCGGCGACCGCACTCGCTTCGCATCGCTCACGCTCGGCGACCACTCACTTTCATGGAGTGAAAATGGCGTCTCCATTCCCGCCGAGCACTCTCCGGCGAAAGCCTTCAGCCGCCTCTTCCTCACCGGCAAGCCGGGCGAAATCGCCGCTCAAGAGCGCGACCTCGAAGACGGTCGCTCGATCATGGACACCGTCCTCGGCGACGCCAAAGCCATCGAGCGCAGCGTCGGTGCCGCCGATCGCCAGAAGCTCGATCAGTTCTTCACCGCAGTCCGTGAGACCGAGCAGCGGCTCACGAAATCGCAAGCATGGACGCACACGCCGAAGCCTGTCGTTGATGCCAGGCCACCCGAGAAACTCGACGACGCAGACCTCGTCGGCATGTTCCGCGCGCACTTCGATGTCATCCGCCTCGCCCTCAGCACCGACTCTACGCGAGTCGTCGCGCTAGGCGGCACCGGCTACGGCACCGTCCCGAAAATCAAAGGCGTGGAGCAGGGCTACCACGGCCTGTCGCATCACGGCAAAAATCCCGAGATGATGCGCCAGCTCGAACTCGTCGAGCGCGCCACGCTCCAAGCCTTCTTCGACTTCCTCGCCGCCCTCAAAGCCAGCGCCGAAGACGACACCCATCTCCTCGGCCGCACGCAAATCCTCTTCGGCAGCAACCTCGGAAACGCGAGCGCTCACTCGACCACAAATTTGCCGATCCTCCTCGCGGGTGGCGCGCATCGCCACGGCAAGCACCTCGCCTTCGACCCGGTCCAAAATCACCCGCTGCCAAACCTCTTCGTCAGCGTCCTCCAGCGCGCCGGCCTCGAAGCCGCCTCCTTCGCCAGCAGCACGGGCACCCTCACGGGCCTCGACCCCGCTCGCGGCTGAGCTACAGGAATCAGAGCGAATCTACCTGCAATGGCATCGTGAGGGCGCGGCACTGCGAGAGACCTTGCAAAAAAAACGACTGCATGGCGCGGCGCGCGACCCGACCGCAGCGCGAGCTCTTGCGGCAGCGGGATTCTGCCGAAATCGTGGCCGCGAAATTCGCCAATGCCCTCACTCTTCCTGACTTGCCGTATTCGTTTGTAACCCGCGCGATGCTTTCCCGTAATCCTTTTCAGAAACCATGGATGCCCCACTTGCCCCGCGCTCCTTCCAAACTACCCGTTGGTCGATCGTGCGCCAGGTCGCCAGCAGCACTGATCTCGCCGCCAGACAGGCGCTCGCCACGCTCTGCGAGGCGTATTGGATCCTGTCTATGCGTTCATCCGCCGCTCGGGAAAAGGACCGCACGATGCCGAGGATCTCACGCAAGGCTTCTTAGCCCGGCTGTTGGAAAAGGGAATCCTCGCCACGGTCGATCCCGCCAAGGGAAAGCTCCGCTCGTTTCTCCTGAGCTGCGTCCGCAACTTCGTCGCCGATGAACACTCACGCGACATGGCGCTAAAGCGCGGCGCGGGAGTTCTCGTAAACGTCAATCCCGAATGGGCGGAAGGAATGTATGCCACCGAACCGGTGGATACCCTGACGCCGGATCGCCTTTCCAACGCAGCTGGGCACTCACCGTCCTAGAGCTGCGTCCTCGCACCAGACGATGGGCCTTCATCACCGCGCACGCTGAAATGAGAAAACTTTGCCCCTTCGCAACTATGGTCCTTGGCCTGCTTGCCACCTCTGCCATTGTCACGGAAGGCGCATTCCCGCCCTACGCCACGACCGCATTCGCGCAGGCTGAGGCGGTGAGAAAGTATCCGCCTCTCGGTCAGGCCGACTCGGCGTTCAATCGGGAGTTTGTCAACCGTTTCAATCGCTACGAGACTGAACAACCCGATTTCTTCAAAGACCCCGCGTGGCCGGTTGTGCTTGCAAATCAGGTGGCCAAATATCTCCGTGTTACGCCAGCGGACGGCGCGGGCTCGGGAAGCTCAAAAGCTACTACAAGTGCCGACCTTGGTGCGCAGGTGATTTCTTTCTGCCGACAAAACTTCGGGAGTAAGATAGGGAACGGTGAATGTTCCACCCTGGTCGGGCAAGCCTTGCAGGCCGCCGGGGCTGCCGGAATCATCAGGGGTTTTCCACGCGCAGGGGATTACGTTTGGGAGAGGGGCGTCGCAGTTATCGAGGCTGGAAGGAACGGGCCTGAGCTAGGCCAGAGTTTGGCGAATGTTGCGCCCGGCGATGTGGTTCAGTTTCGCGATGCCCGATTCAAAGGCCGGAGTCATGACGGCGGAAACGGAACCTACTGGGCGGACAGGCTGCACCACAGTGCCGTTGTCGCTGCAATCGATCCCGGTCTGTGCGTCTTGATCGTGATTGAACAGAACGTCAGCCGTCCTTCCAAAGTCACCCAAAACACCCTTTATCTTTCCGACCTCAAGACCGGATGGATGCGCTTTTGCCGTCCAGAACCTCTCCTGCTGAAAAAGTCGCCGTCTCCAAGTGCGGCCAAATAGCGAATCGCCATGTGTGCGACTCTTCAGAGGCTTCGGACGCAACACGGATCGTGCGGTAGCCAAACCGCATGTATCAGCCGGCTGAGCGCGTCTTCCACATCACGCGTTTCCCGAGAGCGCGGCAGATGAGCGAGTGCCACTGAATCAAGACCAGCACAGCGATCGCGAGCGGGTGCAATGCCGCGCCGATCATCGGTTTGTGAAACTTTTTCGCCGCCAAAAGCCGCGGCAGCCACGCGCAAATCACAGCGACGACAGCGGCAACGTGCGCTGCTCGCGCCGCCGTCGCCATGAGGATGAACGGCAGCACCTGCCCGCCGAGCAGCACGATTGTAGCCGGCACGATGAGAGCGCGCGAGCCGAGCCCTTCGTGCGCGTTTTTTGCGAAGCCATTCCAGACCTGCGCGGCATCGGAATACATTCGGCAAGCGAATGAATCGGTTGCGTCGAAGAGATCGGTGCGGAGCCCGTGCGCGCGAAAATTCCGCGTCAGTGCGACGGCATCGTGAATGCGGTCCCGAACCGCGGAATGTCCGCCGCTGCTGCGATACGCGTCGCGATCGACCGCGAGAATCTGTCCACAAGCCGCGGCAAATGCCGGGTCCGTCGTCGCGCGCATCCGGCGCAGCGGCAGAAAGCCGAGCAGCACGAAATGAATGAGCGGAACGATGAGAATTTCCATCCAAGTCCCTGTCGTCTGTAGCGGCACACCGCTCACTAGAGCCACCCCGCTTTCCTTCAAAAAGTCCGCGACCCGCGCGAGTGAGTCGATGCCCGAAACCCGCACATCCGCATCCATGAAAATCAAAACAGGATGCGTTGCGGCATCCGCGAGCTGCTGGCATGCGAAGTTTTTTCCGCACCAGCCCACGGGCAGCTTTGCGCTGCGAATCAGCCGCACGCGAGGATCGCGAGCCGCGAGACCGTTGACGATTTCCGCCGTCGCGTCAGTCGAGTGATCGTCGAGGACGATCACCTCCAGCTCCACGCCCGCCGATTTCAAAGCCGACGCCAGCGCTGCCGCGATGTTCGCTTCTTCGTCCCGCGCCGGGATGAGCAGCGACATTCCGCGCGAGCGAAGGGCCGAGCGGGGGAGCGGGCGATACTCGCGGAGATTCGCGAGGAAGAGCCCGCACGGTATGGCGGCGAGAAGCAATGAGAGGAGCGCGAGAGCTGTCCACATCAGCGATTGATGGCTGGTCCATGCTCGGCATGAAACTCTTCGCCAGTGGCGAGCGCACGCATCCTGCGCCAGATATCGTAAAGCCCACCCACTCCCCGCGCACCTTTCAGAATCTCGCGAAACTCCTCAGGCCCGCGCCGGATCACCGCCGCCGCGAGCGAATCCATCGTTGCCGTGAGCCTCGTTTCGAGCGCCCCGCTCATCTCGTCGATATTCGAAAATCGAGCCTGCAAATTCGCACCCATCTCCGGCTCTCCGAACTCCGCGAAAAGCTCCGGCAAGCGCTCTCCGCCGTGCGAATATTCGATCGCGAGTGGCACGAATTGAGCGCCGGGAAATCCGCGGGCCAAAGCCGCGAGCCCCGCTGCAAAGCGGAGCGGACGCTCGCGCAAATCCGCAAATCGCGCCTGCGGAGTGATCCACAAAATCGCACCGGGCTGCGCGAGCACCGCATCCGCTGCGCGCAGAAAGGCACGCGCGCCGCGAGCTGTTCCCGGCTCGACGCCGAAGACGCCGAGTTTCCTGAAGATGCCGTAGCGCTCGAGTTGCCGCGCCTCCATCGGCGCGTAGCTCGGACGCTCCGGAAAACACTGTTCCGCGAGCAAAATCGCGATCAGCGGATCCCACCAGGACGAGTGATTGAGATAGATCACGAGCGGGGAAGGCAGCCCTGCTCCGACCGGCGGGACGGCGGTCTTCCGAAGTCGCACCGCGAAGAAGTGCCGCGCGACATACCACCGCGAGTACTTCGCAAAGAACCGCTGAACGATCGGCGAGATCGACGGCGCGCCTTTGGGGGACAGGGCGTTCACGCGAATGCGGCTTGCGGCGTGGGGTCTGCGTGCGCGACGCCGAAATCCGCATCGAGTGCATCCGCCGCGATCCATCCGCTCATCAGCGCCATCGGCATTCCCGGTCCGGGATGCGCCGAGCCGCCCGCGAGATAGAGGCCGCGCACATCGGGGCTGCGGTTGTTCGGCTTGAACGCGCCCAGAAATCTTCCGTGGCTTGCGAGCCCGTAAATCGCCCCATCGAGCACCTGATATCGGTCGTGAATCTCCTGCGGGGTGAGCGCACGCTCGACGACGATCCGGCTCTCGATGTCTTCCATCCCCGCGCATTCCGCGAGCTTGCGCAAAATCACGCGCCGATACTCCGGGAACATTTTCTTCCAGTCGTGATGCGGACGCAGATGCGGCGTGTGAACGAGCACGTAAAGTGCCTCTCCGCCCTCGGGTGCGACCGTGCTGTCGCTCCGCGCCGGCGCACAGACATAGCACGTCGGATCGGGCGCGGGTTCGCCGCGGCGGTAGATCGATTTGAACTCCGCGTGCGGGTCGCGACTAAACACGAAATTGTGATGCAACAAATGGTCGTATGCCTTTCTCAACCCGAGGTAGAGCACGACTCCAGAGCATGCCGGCTCGTATTTGCGACGGCGCGCAAACGCCCGCCCAGCTTTGCCTCCCAGCAGATCGCGATGCGTTCGCACGGTGTCGCGATTCGACACGACGGCTGAGCATTTCACCACTTCTCCGGCATTTGTCTCGATGCCGACCGCGCTGCCATCTTCCACGACGATCCGTTTCACCCCGCACGCCTCGCGAATTTCGACACCGAGACTTTCCGCGAGCGCGGCGAGCGCACGCGGCACCGCACCAGTGCCGCCGCGCGGATACCAGACGCCTTCATCCGTCTGCATGTGCGCGATGCCGCACAGGATCGCGGGCGACTGATCCGGCGCGGAGCCGACGTATTGCACGAAATGATCGAGCATCTGCGCCACGCGCGGATCGGGCGCGTGCGCGCGCATCGTGCTCGCGACCGTCGAGCCCATGCGCATCGCGAGCACGTCGCGGAGTGTGCCCGGCTGGAAAGTTGTGCGCAGATCGAACATGTCGCGCAGCCCGCCGATCGGCTTGTCGAAGTACCACTGGCGGCTGATCGCATCCTGCCGCGCGCTTAGTTCCATGAGCCGCCGGTAACCCGCGCCGCTTTTCGTCTGCGGTGAAAAAGCGTCGAGCCGCGTGCACATCGCCTCCGTGTTTTCCACAAGATCGAGCGTGCTGCCGTCGGCGAAGAAACTGCGCCACTGCGGATCGAGTCGGACGAGGTCCAGTTCATCTTCGAGCCGGCGTCCAGCCTCCGAAAAGATGCGCCGCAGAACCGACGGGATCGTCAAAATCGTCGGCCCCATATCAAACCGGAAACCATCCTCTTCAAGCACCGCGGCCTTCCCGCCGAGCCACGAGTTTGTTTCAAAAACCACGACACGGTTTCCTCGCGAAGCAAGCGTGCAAGCCGCCGCAAGCCCGCCAAGGCCCGCACCGACGATGCCGATGGGCTTGGAGTGCAGGCTCATGGTTTCCGTCTCCAGGCCGTGCGGATCATCGCCGCGACTGCGCGCGCCCGCTGCACGAAGCCCGCGCCGTGCGTCGCGACGATCCAGTGTTGAAAAAGCTCGGCATCGCCGGAGTGCGGCGGCGCGAAATGCCGGCGGGCCCTTCCGAGGCGGACTTGCACGACTTTCACCGCAGTCATCTCCAGCAGTCCCTCCGCGCCGCGCGTGACTCCAAATCCGCTTTGGCCGCGCCCGCCGAATGGCACGCGCGGATCAGCGGTCGGCACAATGAGATCGTTGATGACGACGGAGCCCGCGCGGACCCGGCCGGCAAGCAGTCGCGCAGCTTCGAGATCTGCGGAGAAGATCGTGGCGCCCAAGGCGAACGGGCACTCGCCTGCCAGCGCGAGCGCCTCGTCGTCGGAATCGACGGCGATGATGCAAACGACCGGCGCGAAGTGTGCGGTTTGCATGATCGACATGGATGGGTGCGTGCTCGTCAGGACGCACGGGAGGCGTAGTTCCCCGGTGTCGTCGAACCCCCCGATGAGGGCGGTGGCATCTCGCGCGAGCGCCTCACGAATATGAAGTGCGACGGTTTCAGAAGAGGACGGCGGGGAGCCGGAGGTCGAATCGGCGCCGTCGCAGAGCATCGCCTCGAAACGTTCGGCGACGCGGCGCGCGATGAACACGCGGCGCGGCGCGATGCAGGTCGCGCTGGCATTGAACGAGAGCCCAAACAGCAATGCGCGGACTGCAAGCGAGAGATCGGCATCTTCAAGAATGAAGACAGCGTCGCAACCGGAAAGCTCCGCGACGCACGGGATGGCGCGGCTTGCGAGCGCCGCGAGGACTTCGGTGCCGACGATGAAAGAGCCGGTGAAAAAGACTTTGTCGATCGGGAGCGCGAGGGCCTCGCGCGCTGCCGCGGAATCCTCCTTCAATATCGCGATGAGGTCGGGGTCGAGTCCCGCGGCGACGAGCACTTCTTTGAACGCCAGAGCGGTGGCGGTGCCGTGCGCGCCGGGCTTGAGCAGCACTGCGTTTCCCGCGACCAGCGCTTGAATCGCCGGTACGCCGGGGAGGAGCAGGGGATAGTTCGAGGGGGCGATGATCAGCACGACGCCGAGTGGCTCTCGGCGGATCTCGGACGCGACGCCGAACAGCCACAGCGGGCGTCCGCGCGTGCCGAGGCGGCGGGTCGTCAGGATCACTTTTGCCCGCTTCTCGAGAAAACGAAGCGCGTCGGTTAGTGGCAAGACTTGAGAGGTGAGTGCCTCGGAGATCGGCCGATGCGCTGAATCCGCAGCGATCGCGGCGATATCGGAAGCGCGTGCTGCGAGAAGATGGCGGACGCGTTTGACGAATCGAAGGCGGTGGTCAAGCGACCTAGCCGCCCAGGCAGTCTGGGCTCTCTGAGCGGCGAGAAATTGCGCGGGGATCGAGCGCGCAGTGGCGGGCGGGGCGGTGGAGGTCATGTGATCACGGCTGGCGTGGAGGCAACCGACTGGAAGCTCATTGATTCCGAATTCGCGCTAGTTGCGCTTTTGAGGCCAAGGTCATCGCAAAGAAGCCGTGCTGTGATCCGGGCACCTTCAAAGATGACGGGAAGGCCGCTGCCGGGATGCGTGCCGCCGCCGACCAGATAGACGCCGTCGAGGTCCTCGAAGCGGTTGCGCGGACGCAGGTGAAGCATCTGGTCAAGCGAGTGCGAGAGATTGAACGTCGCCCCGCGATGCAGTGCGTAGCTATGTTCCCAGTCCGCGGGCGTGATCATCCGCTCGTATCGGATGCGCGACTCGAGGTCGCCGAAGCCCGCGGCGGCGGCGCGCTCGAGGAGAAGTTTGCGAAATGCGACGCGCTCGCGGGACCAGTCAACGTTCGCGGATTGATGCGGGACGGGCGCGAGCAGGTAGAGCGCGCTCTGGCCCGGCGGAGCGAGCGTGCGGTCGGTGACGCACGCGTTTTGCACGTAGAATGACGGATCGGTCGGGACACACTTCAACCGCTCGATTTGGTCGAGATTCTCCTCGTAGCCCGACGAGATGTGGATCGTGTGGTGAGGTTGTACGTCGAGCGTGCCGTCCACTCCCAGGTAGAGCATGAACGTGGAACAGGAGAACTTTTTGCGTGTGATCTTAGCATCGCTCCAGCGGCGGCGCAGCCGGTCGGGAACGAGCTTCGACATGGCGTGCGCGAAGTCGGCATTGATGACGACCGAGTGCGCGCGGTGATCGCCGGATGCGGTGCGCACGCCTACTGCGCGGCGTCCCTCGAACAGCATTTCCTCCACGGGAGTATCGAGCAAAATCTCAACGCCCAGCGAACGCGCGACCCGAGCCATCGCAGTGGTCACCGAGCCGCATCCGCCGATCGGATGCCAGACTCCGTGTTCGTATTCGAGGAAGCTCAGGATGCTGAACAAACTCGGGCAGCGGAACGGCGACATGCCGAGGTATTTGGACTGGAAGCTGAACGCGAGGCGCACCCGCGGATCGCTGAAAAAGCGGCGCAGATACGTGTCGAGCGACTCTAGCGGATGGAGCAGGGGGAGGATTCGCAACATGCTCGCGCGGAAAAGATCGCGCCACTTCTCGAACGGCGATTCAAGGCACGGCTGCGACAGCTCCATCTTGCGCCGGTTCTCCTCCATGAAGCGCCGAAAGTGCGGCGCATCGTGAGGTGAGATCGATGCGATTTGCCGCTCCATTTCGGCTGCATCGGGTGTCGCATCCATCTGCCCGCCCGCGCCGAACTGGATGCGATATTGCGGATCGAGCCGCACCATTTCCACCTCGTCGCGGAGGGATGTTCCGGCGGTGCGAAGGATTTCGTCGAGAATGCGCGGGTAGAGGAAAAAGGTAGGCCCGAGATCGAACTTGAATCCCTGAGCCTCGATCGAAGAAGTGCGTCCGCCGACGACTGGAAGCCGCTCAAATATCCGCACGCGCGCCCCTGCTTTCGCGAGCAGGATCGCCGCCGCCAGACCGCCGGGCCCGGCGCCGATGATGATGACTTCCTTGCTCATTTGGCGGCTTAAAGTGGCGTTTTGATGCCGCACGCACGTACTGCGCACCAGCCGCGCGCCGCCTCGAAAAACATGAATGCGGATGCCAGCGAAAGGAACACGGTCAAGAGTCGCGACGCGGGCCAGCTCAGTGCTGCGCCGACGGCAAACGCTGTTGCGCCTGCTGCGCGAATCGCACGACCTCGCGAATCGATGTTGGGTTCGAATAGTTTCATGTGGTTTGGGATGTCTAATAGTTGTCTATTGTGTGGTGGGTCGCATGTCAAGCGATGGGATTGGATGCGCAGTCGGCGCCGAAAGCGCGCGTATCGGCATGTGTGCTAGGAGGGAGTGCTTGATTGCATGAATCGTGCGCTGTGAAGATTTCGGCTTGCCGTTTTCTTGGCTAAATGTCTAAGTGATGTCTCAATGTCAGAGCAGCCGCTTCATTCCATTCAAAATGTGTCCGCCAGAACCGGCTTGAGCGCGCACGTCATTCGGGTTTGGGAACGGCGCTACGCGGCGGTGACGCCGAAACGCAGCGATGGTGGCCGGCGGCTTTACTCGGACCGGGAGGTTGAGCGGCTCATCGCTCTGCGCGAGGCGACGCAGGCGGGACACTCGATCGGTGTGATTGCGGGGATGACGATGAAACAGATTTCTTCGATCACCGGAAAAGCCCGCAGTGAGGCAGGTAGCCGTGCCATGGATGCCAGTGCTGCCTTGCGCGCGGAATGCCTCGACGCGGTGAAGCAGCTCGAAGGTGCGGGATTGCAGGATGCGCTTCAGCGCGGACTCGTGATGTTTGGACAGCGCGGAGTTTTGCAAATGGTAGTCTCGCCGCTCGCGGAGGAGGTTGGCGAGCGGTGGCGAAGTGGTGCGTTTGCCGCCGCGCACGAACATTTTTTTACTTCTGCGGCTAAGATTTTTCTCGGCCGGTTGAACAAATATTTCACGCCGGGTTCGGCGATGCCGAACCTCATCGCCTGCACACCGTCGGGGCAGTTGCACGAACTCGGCGCCTTCATGGTGGGCGTCGCCGCGAGCCACATCGGATGGCGCGTGACGTACCTTGGGGCCGGTCTGCCGGCGGCGGAAATCGCGGGTGCGGTTGCGCAAAATGAAGCGGCCGCAGTGGCGCTTAGCATCGTCTATCCCGGCGACGATCCGTGTCTTTCCGAAGAGCTTCTGGATCTTAAAAAATTTCTTCCTGAGGGCACGCAGATCATTGCAGGTGGCCGGTGTGCGGCGGGGTATCGATACGCGCTCGACCGAATCGGCGCGGTGGTGGTTGGTTCACTCGATGAGTGCTGCGAGGTGCTCGATCGGCTGCGAATGCAACGCGCCGTGAACAGGAACAGGGCACGCGAATGACGGTGCACGAATTTCACTCCAAGCAGTGGCTGCCCGTCCCGATCGAGAAGGTTTTCCCGTTCTTCGCCGACGCCGGGAATTTGCAGGAGATCACGCCGCCATGGATGAGCTTTCACATCCTCACGCCGCAACCGGTTGCGATGCGTGTCGGCGCGCTCATCGATTATCGGCTGAAGGTGCGCGGCTTCCCGCTGCGTTGGCGGAGCAAGATCACCGCATGGGAACCGCCGTTCCTCTTCGTCGATGAGGAGGTGCGCGGGCCGTTTCGCGCGTGGATTCACGAGCATCGCTTCGAGCCGCGTGATGGCGGAACCCTGACGATCGATCATGTGCGATACGCGGTGCCGGGGGGCGCGCTGATCAACTGGCTTTTCGTCCGTCACGATGTAGCTCGCATCTTCAAATACCGCAGCAAAAAGCTGCGCGAACTTTTCCCGGGATGAGCGCGCCGCGAATCGACCCGGCAAGGGTCGTGGCGCTGAATCCGTGCGAGATCGCGAGCGGCGATTACGTGCTCTACTGGATGCAGCAGTCGCAGCGAGCTGAGGCAAATCCCGCGTTGGAATATGCCGTCGATCTTGCGAATGAAATCGGGGTGCCGGTCGTCGTCGTCTTTGGGATCATGGACGATTACCCAGAGGCAAATGTGCGGCATTACACGTTCCTGCTGGAGGGATTGCGCGAGATTGAAGAGTCGCTGGAAAAGCGCGGCATCGCGTTTGTGCTGCGGCATGGTTATCCTTCGGAAGTGGCTCTTGCGCTTGCTTCGCGAGCATGTGCGGTGGTGTGCGACCGAGGCTATTTGCGGCACCAGAAGGCGTGGCGGCGGACTGTCGCGGCGGAGGGGAAGTGCCGCGTGGTGCAAATCGAGGCGGACGTGATCGTGCCGGTGGAGACGGCCACCGACAAAGCCGAGTATGCTGCGCGGACGCTGCGCCCGCGGATTACGAAGCAGTTTGAAAAGTATCTCGTGGAGCTGAGTGCCGGGCATGTGAACCACCGTGCGGATCGCCTTTCGCTGCCGCACTCCATGCCGCTCGGCGACATCGATGAGCTTACGAAAACCCTAACACTCGACCTCTCCGTCGAGCCCGTCTCCCGCTTCTTCAGAGGCGGCACCTCCGTCGCGCAAAAAGTTTTCCGCAAGTTCCTCGCCGAACGCCTCATGTGCTACGCGGAGAACCGCAATCAGCCGCAGACTGACGACGTTTCTCACATGAGCAAGTATCTCCACTTCGGCCAAATCTCCCCGGTTTGGCTCGCGATGGAGGCCCGCAAACACTGTGTTGGAGCGGCTTCCGACGTTGCCACCTTCATCGAGGAGCTGCTCGTGCGGCGCGAACTCGCGATGAATTTCACCCACTTCAACGATCACTACGAGCGCTACGAAAATCTCCCTGCGTGGGCGCGCCGCACCCTCGCTGCGCACAGCGGCGACCCCCGCGAGCACTGCTACACGCGCGCCCAACTCGAAGCCGGTGAGACCCACGACCCGTATTGGAATGCCGCCATGCGCGAGATGCGCGTCACGGGCTACATGCACAATTACATGCGGATGTATTGGGGCAAAAAGATCATCGAGTGGAGCTCCACGCCCGAGCAGGCATTCGACACAGCGCTAGCGCTGAACAATCGCCTCCTCCTCGACGGACGCGACGCCAATTCCTTTGCCAACGTCGCCTGGCTATTCGGCCAGCATGACCGCCCGTGGGCCGAGCGCGCGATCTTCGGCACCGTCCGCTACATGAATGCGCGCGGCCTCGAGCGGAAGTGTGACATTCGCGCCTACGTCGCCAAAGTCGCCAAGCTTGCCTAGCTCCGGCTTGTCATCCGACGCGCGGCGTGGGACATGGAACGTGTGTCACGCACCAGCCGATCGGCCGAGTTCGCCGAGCTTTCGGCCCTACTTTTCATCCAGGCCGCCGCCATGGGCGCATGGTTCGTCCCCATCGGCTCCGTCCTCGACACCAATGGCTATCAGGCCATCAAGCCCCTCGCTTTTGCCACCTCCGCCGTCGCCGCTTTCATCTCCCCGCTCATCTTCGGCGCGCTCGCCGACCGCAGCCTCGGGCCCGTCCGCGTCCTGCGAATCCTCGGTATCGCCACCGCGTGTGCGATGTCACTCGCGGCGTATGCCATCGGGAAGAGCGCGAGTCCTATCGTCGTCCTCGCGCTCATTCAGCTCTACTCGCTTTGCTCCTCGCCGACTTGGGGCATCGCCAGCTCCATCGTCCTGGGCCGCCTCCTTAATCCCCAGCGAGAATTTGGCCCCGTCCGCTCGCTCGGCTCCCTCGGCTGGATGGTCGGCTGCTGGACCATCAGCCTCCTCGGCGCCGACACCTCCATCCGCGCCCTCTACGCCGCTGGCTGCATCTGGCTCCTCGTCGTCGCCCTCACTTTCTGGCTGAAAAGCCCCGCGCCCATTCGCGATAAACAGCGCCTCACAATCTCCCAGCGCCTCGGCTGGGACGCCCTTGTCCTCCTCCGCAATCCCGGCCACCGCGCCGTCTTCCTCACCACCGCGCTCTTCGCCATCCCGCTTGCCGCATACTACCCATTCTCGCCCACGCATCTGCGCGCCCTCGGCCTCCAGCGCACCGCCGCGTGGATGACGTTTGGTCAGGTCACCGAGGTCATCGCAATGTTCGCCCTCGCAGCGCTCATGGGTCGGCTTCGCCTAAAAAGGACCATCTGCATCGGGCTCGCATTTGGCGTTTTCAGGTTCGGCCTCTGCGCCTTCGATACCCGCGCCAGCCTCCTCGCCGGCATCACACTCCACGGCTTCTCCTTCACCCTCGTCTTCATCACCGCGCAGCTCTACCTCGACAGCCGTATCGATCCCGCATGGCGCGCCCGTGCCCAGGCTCTCTTTGCTGTCATGACCGGCGGCGTCGGCAATCTCCTTGGCTATCTTGGCACGGGCGCGTGGTTCACCTGGAGCGCGCGCGCCGGGGCCGACCGCTGGAGTCTTTTCTGGGCCGGCCTCTCCGCCTTTGTCCTCGCCATTCTCATCCACTTCGCCATCACCCAGCGCCGCGACCTCCTGCGGCCTTCCGCGTAGCAGCCAGGCGTCTTTTTAAAGGCGAACCTCTACGGGATTCCGATGCGCAGCAGTGCGGTCGTGCGATTCGTGAAGCTCAACGCGACCACTACCGACCCCGCGGAGTCAAAGCTCCGGGCGGCTGACATGGACTTGGGCACGACGCTGAGCAGGGTGAATTTTTTCACCACCAAATCTCCCAAGTGGTCGCCCGCCCGGAGCAAAAGGCGCACATCGCCGACGGAGTCGTGTGCCCAGAGGCCGAGGTTGTTTTTAGAGGTGCTCAGTTTGCCGATGAAGACGGGCCCCGCACTCGATCCGTCGGGGAGCGCGAGCGCGGTGAATGCGGTCCACTTGAGGCTGGTGGCGTCGCCGGCGGAGTCGGTGGCAAAGTCGCCAGTTCGGGCGATGGAAAACCGGAGAAGGGCGGGTGAGCCGAATATGATCGCTTGTTTCGTGCTGGATTTCACCTCCGCAGCGCTGCCTTTGAGAGTCGCGATGTAGGAAACCCTGCCGCTGGTATTCACGATGGGATCGCTGAAATCGGCGTATGTCACCGCGGGGGGGAGGCCGATGACGCCGGTCGCTGCGCCTTTCTCCGCGAAGACGCTGAACGCGGCACCGGTGAGGGAGTAGATGAGCGCGGCATTGCTGGCAGCCGGGTGTGAGGTGAGGGTGGCTTTGGTGGCAAAAATCGAGGTGCCGCCGGCGGTGGACGGCATTCCGAAGCCCGAGTAGGTGCCTGTCAGCGGCGCGGCTGCGGTCTGGCCGGTGTAGAAAGAGGCGTTCTTCGTCCCGGTATTGGAAATAGAGACGATCGCCGTCGTCTTGCTCTTCGAGTCGGAGGTCTTCACCGCCGACACCCGTGCGACGACGCCGAGCTGCCCCTGCCAGCGCCCGTCGCCGGACTCCAGCTTTGCCGGGGCGAAAATCGAGATGCCCTTCACCGTGTAGTCTTCGCCGCCGATCAGCAGCCCCGTTTGTCCCGTGCGCAGGAGCACCGTGCCGACGTTGTTCTGATCCACGCGGATGAGCGCGGTATTCATGGATGAGGGGCCGGAAAGTTTCACCAGCGCGACAAGGTTGCCGGAGGAGACGCCAAGGTTCATCAGTGAGGAGAATTTATCGGTCGAGCCGGCGACGGGGATCACCGAGCCCTGCCGAAAAACGAGCCGCAGGGTGCCATTGAGATTCGCCCAGACACCATTGGCCTTTGAGCCAGGTCCGCTCACTTTCGCGGCAAAAGCGTAGCCGCCATCGGCAGCGACGACGGGGTCCGAAAAGGACACCCAATTCACCGCGGAATCACCGACTCCCACCGGCGCGGGCTCTTCTTTCACCGCGGGCAGAAGCGTACCGCCCGCTGCGGATCCTTCCACGAAAAGCGCGGCACCCGTCTTCTTGCCAGCCTTGAAAGACAGCTTGGCGGCGAGCACCCCGCTGGCGCCGATCGCCGGCGTGCCGGCCAGCTTGATCTCCGCATTGTCAGGGACACCGGTGATGCCATCCGGAAGATCCTGCCCGGTCGGTGCGATCAGGCGGTTGAGCTTGATAGTGACAAACTCCCGCAGCCCGATCCCCGTCCCCTTGTCGGCCACGAACGACCCCAGCGCGTCGATATCCCCGGCGCGATCCACTTTCACATCCACTCCCAAATCCGCCGAGCTGCCGAAACTCCCCGTGTAAGAGGTCGCATAGACCCGCTCCCCGGTCTGCGCGTCATATTTTGCGATATACAAATCCGTGTTGCTATCCGCGTTTTGAGTTTCGCCCACGATGATCGCGTTACTGGCACCGTCTGTCGCTATGGCCCGCGCCGTGGTGTTCCCAAAGCCAGACCCCATATCGACCGCGTCCGTTGGCCAGACGGCGACCCCGCCGCCGAAGAACCCGGCACTCGTGTATTTGATCGTCCGGCTCACCGGATTCCCGCTCGCATCGATCAGCGTGCCGGTCACGATAGGATTGTTATCCGGGCCGATTGCGATCCCGATCGCCTTAGCGCGGGTGCTCCCGACAGGCCGCGTAGCGTAGGGAGTGCCGAAGGTATCCTCCGAAAATGGTCCCTTCGAGCGCCACACCTCCGAGCCGGCGCTCGCGAATTTGATCGTGAAATATCCGAAGTGATCCGCCGCATCCCGGGAGCCGCCGGTCACGACCACATTGTTATTGGAATCCACCGCCACGGCCGTCGCTCCACCCTCCGCATCGGCACCCCCGGTGCCCGTATCGATCGGCGTGATGTCCCACAGCTTCGTGAGATCGGAGGACTTCAGTTTGCGCACATAAAACCGGTTCACATTCAGCGCCGTTTGCACCGTGCCGACCACAAAGACGTTGTTCGCCGAATCCACCGCGAGTCCTGCCGGCACATCGTCCAGATTCGACGATGTCTGCGTGTAGGAATCCAGCGCGAGCTGCGTGCCGTCGATCGATTTATATTTGATCGTCACCCAGTCGAAGCCCGTCGAGTTGTTCACATTCTTGCCTCCCGAGCGCCCTGTCACGATCACGTCCTTCGCGCCGTCGCACACCACCTTCAGCGCCGTATCCTCTGAGTCGTTCGTTCCGTTGAAAGACTTCTGCCACACCAGCGTGCCGTCCACGCCGCTGTACTTCACCGTGTAGTAGTCGATCGAACCGGCCACATTTCGCGAGCCCGTCACCACGCAATCCCCCGACGAATCCACCGCTACATCATTCGCAATGAACTCATTCGTCCCGGCCCCGTTCAGTTCCTTCTGCCACACCACATGCCCGTCGAGCGAATCGTATTTCGCCGTGTAGAATCCCTTCGCACTCCCCACGATCGCGTGCCCCGTCACGAAGACATTCCCGCGCCCATCCAGCGCCATCGCGTGCGGGAATTGGCTCACCGCCGAGGTATCGTTGAAGCTCTGCCCCCAGGCGGCATAGTAAGATGGCACCTGAGAGAACGCCGTGGAGGCCACGAGCAAGAGAGCGGCAGCCGCGATTCCAGCGGCGCGAGAGACAGGATGGTTCATAGAGCTAGTTGGTTTCCCCGCGTGTTAAACAACACCCAGCAAAATCGTCCACCTAAAAAGCGAAATTCCTCAGTCCGATACGCCTTTCTGGTTCGCGACGCAGCAGCGTCAAAATCGGCCCTTCCTTATTCCTGACCCGCGGCTTCTGCAGGGGGAGCTTGGGGAGGGAGACGGCGGAAGGGTTTGCGAAGAACGTCGGTGCGGCGTTGATGAGGGGAACGGGGCGCACGTTGCTGTGTGAGGAAGGTGGATGAAGCTCGGAGGGGGATGGACTGTGGGTTGCCGATCATTCACCGTACTTTGGGAATGGTTGATCGTTCTCGGGGGATCATGAATGATCCTTTTTGCTTCATTGACCTATCAACTTGGTCAATTGATTGTCGATTTAGGATCAATCTGGACAAACGTCTCTGTGGGGAGGGTGGTTTGGGGGGTGATGTGTGGCTTTTTGATCTGCTGGAGGTGCTCGGAAGGCCGGGGTGTGCGATTTTAACCAGAAAAACTCAGGGCGTGGGGCTGGCGGTTGGTGCGAGCTAACGGACAGCGGATCGCCGAGCTCGAATTGGTACGCCCAAACGCCCGGCTGCGATTGCAACCGGGCGTGATGTTTCGAGGGAGCCTTTTCGCTCCTCCTGCGCGGGCCTTGAGGACTCCGCGGACGGCGGGAAGCCTTACAGCTTGCCGAGCATGTCGCGAACTTGCTCTTTGTCCTGGCCGAGCCGCTTTTGGAGTCGCCCGAGGAGTTCGTCTTCCTTGCCTTCGGCAAAGGTGAGGTCGTCGTCGGTGAGGGCGGCGTATTTCTGCTTCAGCTTGCCTTTAAGTTCGTTCCAGTTGCCTTTGAGATTGAGTTCAGTCATGCCCACTAAATCGGCATTGCGGCATGATGTGGACGGGTCCGGAGGTGGGATGGATGAACCCTGGCGGCTTCACGGAGTGCACCGGAATGGCGCGCTGCGGAGCTTACTTTCCGAGTGACTCCGGCATGACTCCTTTGGCTCCGCCGTCGAAGCCATACATGCGCGGTGCGAACTCACCGACGACATCGACGTTCGCTTTTTTAGGAACCTCGAGGCCGGTGGCCCAATACGCGCCATTCACGATGAGGCGGCGGAGACCTTCGTTCACGAAGTCGGATGCGGCGCCCATGGTCGTGGTGAGGGCTTTGGTGGTTTTGCCGGCGTCGCTTTTTGTCTCGATGGTCCAGGCGATGGGCATCATGGGGTCGTTGATGCCTTGCTCTTGCTTGTCGGTGGAGCGCTTTTTTGTGTAGTCGGCGGGCTCGCCGGTGGGCTCCATGGTTTTGAGGACTTGGCCGCGGACGAGGATGGTGGCTTCGGTGGGCGGGGCGGCTTCGTAAACGTCGGTGGTGACGAAAATGTCGGAGACGCTGTTGAGGACCGGGTTGCCTTTGGCCGAGGGCTCGAGGATGCCGCGCGTGGCTTCCTTTTTGTGCCCGCCCCAGTGGTTGACCCACCTTTCGCCGAGGACTTTTTTGCCGAAGTCGTTGAACCATTTGTATTCGCCCTTGATGCCGTTGAAGGCGTGGGTGCTCGTGCGGAGGCCGATGAATGGCTTGCCCGAGGCGTAGTAGTCGGCGAAGTGCTTCATCTGGTCGTCGGGCCACGCGCGGTAGCGCAGCGAGGTGATGCAGAGGTCGGCTGCGTCGAGGGCTTCGAGGCCGGGTTCGTTGTTCTTGGTGTTCGGGTCGATCGCGCCGGTCGCGGGGTCGATGGAAAAGCAGACGGTGCAGGTGAAGCCGTGGCGTTCGCTGAGGATTTTCGCGAGCTGCGGCATGGTTTCCTCACTGCGATATTCCTCGTCGCCGGCGAGCAGGACGATGCGCTTGCCTTTGCCCGGACCCTCTTTCCCCTCAAACGTAATGGAGACGGCACCGGAGGCGCAAAACGTGAAAGCGGTGAGGGAGAGGAGCGTCGTGAGGAGTTTCATGGCGGGTGGTGATAACGGAGCGCGCGGGTCGTGGAAAGCGGGAAGAATTTCGGATGCACGCAACTTTCAAAAACGCGCTTGCCAAGAGGCGCGGATCGCCTCATTTTCCCCGACTCGTTTTCACGGGGTCTTAGCTCAGTTGGTAGAGCGCCGCAATGGCATTGCGGAGGTCAGGGGTTCGAACCCCCTAGGCTCCACTCCTTTCGTCACGGGATAAAAGGAACTTGGGAAGGTTCATGATCATTCGAAAAATACCACTGCCTCCATCGTTGTTTCGCGCCCTCGCCGGATGGCTCCTGCTGGGTGCGGCCACCTTGGACGCGGCGACGTTGCCACCCGGATTCACCGAGACCCAGGTGGCTGGCGGGCTCAATCCCACGACGATGACCTTCGCCCCGGATGGGCGGCTGTTTTTGTGCGAAAAGCCGGGACTGCTCCGGGGGGTGGACGGTGGCGCGATGCTGCCGTCGCCGGTCCTGGACATTGCGGCGAAGGTGGATAGTTGGAACGAACGCGGTTTGCTGAGCGTGTGCTTCGATCCGGAGTTCGCAGGCAATGGCTGGATCTACATTTACTACACCCACAATCGCAACCCGGCCCATGCCAACCATACTTCCAGCAACAACCGGGTCAGCCGCTTTACCATCAAAGGTAACATGGCGGACGCCAGCAGCGAAGTGGTGCTGCGGGAACTGACCAACCTCTCGAAGATCGGCTGGCATAACGGCGGCGGCCTGAGCTTCGGCAAGGACGGCAAGCTTTACATCAGCACCGGTGAGAATGCGAACGGCCCCAACGCGCAAGATAGCGGCAACCTGCTCGGCAAGCTACTGCGCATCAACAAGGACGGGTCGATCCCCACTGACAATTCCCACTACCGGGACTATACAGGCAGCAATCGGGCGATCGTCGCGCTCGGGCTGCGCAATCCATTCAACATCGCGGTCCAGCGGGCCACCGGATTGCTCTACCTCAGTATGGTCGGGGCCAATTTCGAGCAAATCGAGAGCTATGATACCGGTGTCGCGCCAGCGGCCGTCAACTATGGCTGGCCGGGCATCGACGGCCCGCCCCGCGACCAGTCTCAGCCTGCCGGCTACCGCGCGCCGGCTTACGCCTACGATCATGGCCGCGGCGATGCCACGGCGCTGTGCGGCGGTGATTTCTACAATCCAGCCAAACCCGGTGCGGACGCCTTTCCTGCGGAATACACGGGGAGATTTTTCTTCAGCGATTACAAGGGGTGGATCAAATCGATCGATCCTGCCAATCCGGGCACGCGCTCCGACTTCGCCTCGGGGATCGACCGACCGATCGATGTAGATATCGCCCCGGATGGCGCGCTGTGGTATATCGCCCGCGCTGGCATCCCCGGCGGATCGGACGCCGCCAACAGCGCCAGCGCCAATGGCTCGCTGTGGCGCGTGCGGTGGACGGGCGGCGGCCAGTCGGTGAAACTCACGGTTATCTAGCAACCGGCCAACTCCAATGTGGGCGCGCCGATCGGCGTGGTGAAAGTGGCGCTCCAGGACTCGAACGGTAAGACGGTGACCACCGCTAACGATACCGTCACCTCGACGCTGGACAGCAATCCGGCGATGGGCGTGCTTTCTGGCACGACCAATGTCAGGGCGGTCGGAGGGGTGGCGACTTTCGCGGCGCTCGCCATCGGCCAACCCAGTCGGGGCTACACCCTGCGTGCCAGCATCGGTAAACTTTCCACCGTGAGCAGCGCGGCCTTCGACATTGGGAATCAAATCGCCACGCCCGTGATCACGCCGCCGACTGGCAGCTTCAGCGGTCCGGTGTGGGTGGGGATTTCCAACTCCGTGCCAGGCACGACGATCCGCTTCACCAGCGATGGTAAAGATCCCGAAGCCACATCGCCGATCTATACCGGTCCGTTCCAAATTACCGGGAGCCGTTTGATCAAAGCCATCGCCCAGAGTAACGGCCTCACTGACAGCGCGGTGGCGAGTGCGAGCATCGACATTACCGGCAGCACTCCTTACGGGCTTGACTACCGCCCACCGGTCAGCGGTGTGAGGATTCCCGCCGCTGCGGACAGCCTGCCTGCCGCGCTCTCTGGCACCGGAATTTTCAGCGACAATCATCTTACCGCCAAGACCGGCGTCGTGCATTATTCGCTCAATAGCTCGGTCTGGGCGGACGGCGCGCAGATCAAGCATTGGGTGGCGTTGCCGGATTCGGCGAAAATCGGCTTCGCCCCTGCTGGCGAATACCAGTGGCCGGGCGGCACTGTTTTCGTCCAGCACTTTGAGATCGTGACCGACCAGACCACTGGCGCGCGCCGCCGACTCGAGACGCGGTTGCTGGTGCTGGATCCCTCGGGCACCTTTGGATAAGGCGCGACCTATCGCTGGCGGGCCGACGACAGCGACGCGGATCTCGTCGATGCCAATGGTCAGGAAGAGGTTCTGAAAATCACCGATGCGTCCGGTGGCACCCATAATCAAACATGGAGTTACCCTGCGCGCGGACTATGTTTCATGTGCCACAATCCCAATGCCGGTTTCGTCCTCGGACCCAAGACCCGCCAGCTCAACGGCAATTTCACCTATCCTGGCGGGCGCACCGACAATCAGCTTCGCACTTGGAATTACCTGCAAATGTTCACCCCCGGATTGGTTGAAAATGCCATCAAAAGCTACGCGCACACCGTCAAGGTCGATGATGCCAGCGTGTCGCTGGAGAACCGGGTGCGCTCGTATCTCGATGCCAACTGCTCGCAGTGCCACCGGCCCAACGGCACCGGCGCGCTGTGGGATGCGCGCTTCGATACTCCGCTGGCCAGCCAGGGCATCATCAATGGCGAGGTGCGCAATAACTTCGGCATCGACGGCACGAAGCTGGTGGTCCCGGCCGATCCGGCCAAGTCGATGCTGCATGTCCGCATTGGCTCGACCGCGCCGGCTCAGCAGATGCCGCCGCTGACGCGTAACGTGGTCGATGCCGTCGCGCTCGACGTGCTCAGCCAGTGGATCCGCGCCAGCGCCCAGTCACCGACAGAGCGCGATACCGACAGGTAGTCGCTCAGTGCTCGGATTCGCCGGGATTGTCCAGGATGCCCGGATCGATTCATTGGTGATGAGGGTTGCCGTTCTTGAGGCGGAGGGCGACCCGAGGCGATCTGATTTCGTGTTCCCAAATCCCGTTAAAGTCCTTGTCGTATTCCACCACTTAGCCCAGCCCGAAGACGGAAACAGATAGGTTCCCTGAGCGGTGACGCGCGGGCGCGGCTATACAGGCTGCGGATTCCATCGGGATTGCCCGGCTGCCGGTAAGGAAGCTTGTGCTCGAGTTCGGTGATTCCTGTCTCACTGTTGGAGACCTTCAACTTGGGTGACAGGCCGTTCTCCACGAACATGACCTTGTCGAGACCAATGGGCTGGCAGGTGTGGATTTCCTGTATTCTCGGGGCTGGCAGTTTTGTGGCAGTCCTAGTGCCAGACTACGTGTCCATCAAATCTCGGGATATTTCCAAGGAGCGCGGTACGGGCGTTGCAGGAGTTGGCTGGCCTCAGGGTCGTTGATGATACTTTCTTTGTCCCCGTCCCATTCAATGCTGCGTCCGGCGCGCCAGGAAATCATGCCGAGGAGCGGAAGCACGGAGGATCGGTGGGCGATGTCGATGCGCGCGACGGCGGGACGCTTTTGGTCGATGGCATCCATGAAGTCCGCCCACAGAAGTGTGAGGTTGTGGCCATCGGGTTCCTGAAGTTCGGATTTTTCGTGAACCTGAGCTTCGCGATCATTGCGCGGGTAAAAGGTCCAGCCATCGCGCCAACCGATGTGAAGAATGCCGTTCGTGCCGTAGAAGTAGGCGCCGATGGAATGCTTTTCGGTGGCGTTGCCGCCGAACTTTCGATGTTCCCAGATGCAGGTAAACTTCTCGAACTCGTAAGTGGCTACCTGATGATCGGGAGCGTCCGAGGTTTGTTCTTTCTCATTGAGAACGGGCGCGCCAGCGATGGCTCGGCCGCCGGTGCAGAAGATCCGTTTGGGATACTTTTCCTCGGTCCACCACAGGACCTGATCCAGCCAGTGCACGCCCCAATCGCCGAGGGTGCCATTGGCGTAATCGAGGAAATTGCGCCAGCCGCCGGGATGGAGTTTCCCATTGAAAGGGCGCAAGGGCGCAGGCCCGCACCATTGGTTCCAATCCATGGACTTGGGCGGGGCGCTGTTTGCTTGCGGATTCTCATGGCCACCGCCGCTGTCCGCGAAAAGACGGACCATGCCGACCTCCCCGACCTTGCCGGATTTGAGGAATTTCATTGCGCTCACATGATGCGGACCGATGCGGCGATGCAGACCGACCTGGACGACGCAACCGGAGTCACGCGCGGCTTTGAACATGGCACGGCTTTCGTTGACGGTGTGCCCGGTCGGCTTCTCGACGAAGACATGCGCGCCCGCCTTGAGCGCATCGATGGTTTGCAGCGCGTGCCAGTGATCGGGCGTGGCGATGATCACGACGTCTGGCTTTTCTTTTTCGAGGAGTTCGCGGTGATCTTTGTAAGTCTTGGGCGAATCGCCATTCCAGCCGTTGACCTGATCGGCGGTGATTTCCAATCCGTTGCCGTCCACATCGCAGAGGCCGACGATCTGGCAGCGATTTGACGCCGCGGCCTCTTTCAAAATGTTTTTGCCCCACCAACCGCAACCGATCAGCGCGGTGCGGAATTTTGCGGTATTGGATTGGCCAAGGATATAGGGAGCGCCCGCGAGAAGGAGTCCCGAAGATTTGAGAAAGGTGCGGCGTTTCATGTTACTTCCTGCGGAGATCGACGGCGACTAACTCACCGCGGGAATTGCGGCAATAGACCAAGCCATTCGCGAGCACCGGAGCCGTCCATGATTTTCCGCCGAGGATTTGTGCGCGGGCGGTTGGTTTGAAGCCTTCGATCGAGATCGGCGCGATCATCAGTTCTCCATTCGCAGCGAGAGCGATGATCTTGGCATCGGCTACGATGAGACCGCCCGTGCCGAAATTGGGTTCGGCCCACACTTGTTTGCCGGTCTCGATTTCGACGCACTTGAGTTCGCCCCGACCGCCAGTGTCGCCATCGGGACCGTAGAGATATTTGTCCACGAGGACGGCGCCGTTAAGTTGCGTGCGCAAGACCCGGCTCTTCCAAATGACGTCGGGCTCCCCATCGGCCGCGGCGCCCGGCTTGAACAAAGCGGCGCCTTTGCCGTAGCCGGATGAAATGAATGCTTTGTCGCCGTAAGGAATCGGGTCGGAAGCGTTGACGCCATATTGGGTCAGCCATTTCATGCGCCAGTTCTCCTTGCCGGTATCAGGCGCGACGGAGAGATAGGCTTCGCCGTTGGCAAACCAGACTTCAGTCTTGTCACCACGCATCACGGGAAACGGCGTGTTGTAGCCGGCATCGCCTTCACCAGACTTCCAGACTTCCTTGCCGGTTTCTTTCTCCACCGCCAAGCCAGCTTCGCCGACATTCAGGATGAGGACATTTTTGTAAACGGTGGGTGCGCCCGCGAAACCCCAAGTGGGAACACGCGCCTCCGCTTCTTTTACGAGTTGGCGATTCCAAATTATTTTACCGGAGGCGGCGTCGAAGCAGTAGAGATCGCCCCAGCGGCTGAGCCAGTAGAGGTGGTTGCCATCGAGAGTCGGTGAGCCAGTGGTGCCGCCTTCAAAGAATTTGTCACCGAGTTCGGCCGGGTAACTCTGTTTCCAAAGCTCCTTCCCCGTCACAGCGTCGAAACAGAAGATGGTATCTGAACCGTCCGCGTGTCCGGCGGTGTAGGCTTTCCCATCCCCGACGACGATGGAGGAGAAACCAAGGCCGACCGTTGCTTTCCAGGCGATTGGCGGGCCTTGATCTGGGAAGTGATCGAGCCAGCCCTTTTCCTGTGACATGCCATCGCGGTTGGGTCCGCGCCACTGCGGCCAGTCCTCGGCGCGGGCGAATTGCGACAGCGAGGCGGCGACAGCCAGGGGGAGGGTCAGATATCTTAACATACTCGTACTGTGTGTTGGGCGGAGGTCGGCGGCGTGCCCAATCAAGTAATGATTTCTTTAATCGGGCCGCCTTCCTCCACCAGCTTCATGGTTCGTCCCAGCGTTTCCACTTTCATCTTTTTAGGGTCGAGGCCGACTTGATGCAGGATCGTGGCGTGCAGATCGCTGTAGTAATGCGGCGAATCCACGGCCTGGTATCCCACTTCATCGGTGCCGCCGTGAACGATGCCGCCCTTGATGCCTCCGCCGGCCATCCATGAGGTGTAACCCTTCGGATTGTGATCGCGCCCCGTCGTGTTCTGCGACCAGGGAGTGCGGCCAAATTCACTCGTCCAAACCACCAGCGTTTCATCCAGCATCCCGCGCTGTTTCAAGTCCCTGATCAATCCAGCAATCGGCTTGTCTGTCGCATGGCAAAGTGGTCCGTGCGTTTTCATGTCGCCGTGGGAATCCCACGCGCCGTTGCCGCCGCCGGCATGACAAATCTGGATGTAACGCACTCCCCGTTCGGCCAGTCGGCGCGCCATCAACAGTTGTCTGCCGAATTCCTCCGTCTCTCTCTCGTCGATTCCGTAGAGAGCTTTCACATGTTCGGGCTCGCCCGAAAAATCCACCGCCTCCGGCGCGGAAAGCTGCATGCGCGCGGCCAATTCGTAAGCCTTCGCACGGGCTTGGATATCCGAATTGATCGCGTAACGTTCACGGAACTCCTGATTCATCGTTTGCAGGAATTGCATCTGCCGCTCGCGCTCGGTCCTCGATCCGCCTTTGGGCGGATAAAGATTCGGAATGGGTGTTTCGCCCGCCTGGAACGGAGTCGCGGCGACGGATGCGCCGAGGTAACCGCCGGTCAATTGCACCGGCGACGATGGCCGGCCGAGATTGACAAACGTCGGCAGATTCTTATTGGCGCTGCCCAAAGCATAGGAAACCCAGCTTCCAAAAGTCGGATGATCAAAGGCCCGACCGCGATGGCCGGTCTGGGTTTCAATCACTGCCGGGAAATGATTGCCCTCGTGGCTCCCCATCGAGCGGACGATCGCGATTTCATCGATCACACCGCCCACCTCGGGAAACCAATCGGAAACCGGAATGCCCGATTTCCCGTAGCGCGTGAAGGTGCGCAGGCTTGGAATCACCGGCCGTTGCATCGCGGCGAGATTGTCACCAAAGCCAATCGCATCGATAAGTTTTCCCGCCCACTTATTGTCCTTGGGATCGAAGGTATCGATGTGGCTGACTCCGCCGCACATAAAGAGAAAAATCACCGACTTGGCTTTGGCCACGTGGTGTGGGCCAATCACAACATCCTGGATTTCGCCCGCTTCCGCCCAAAGACCGCCGAGCGCGAGTCCTAGAAATCCGCCGCCGATCTGATGGATAAAGTCGCGCCGCGCCAGGCGTCCGCAGGGATAGAGTTCTGAAATCCGGGAGCTATTGGACATAGAAAAACTCGTCCAGATTAAAGAGGAGCCAGGAAAGCTGTTTCAGCCGCGAGGCGTCGCTTTCAAGATATTCGAGCGCTGTGTTCCTTTCCCTAGTCGAAGGCGGACGCGAGAGCGTCACTCGATAGGCGAGATCGACCGACGACGGCAGATCGCCAGTAGTTTCCTTTTGCAAACGCGACGCCAAATCGGAGCAAACTTTATCCACGTCGGGGCTGTTCATCAAAAACAGCGCTTGGGGAGCCGTGACCGTTTGCGTGCGCAGAGAACAGGGCGCGCGACCGTCGTCCACATCGAACGTTTGCAGGAAATTTGGCGTCACCTCGCGGCTGGAAGAATATCCGCGCACCAGGTAGGCGCCGCGCCGTTGGAGATTCGCGTCGCTGCCGGCGAACGAGCGGCGACGACGATTTCCGCCGTCACCTTCACTTAAACTAAAAGATGGGCCGCCTACTTTCAAATCCAGATCACCGGCCGCCGAGTGCATGGCATCCCAAATGGGTTCCGCTTCCAGACGCTGCAATCGAAAACGCCACAGAAGGATGTCGCTCGGGTCAATCTTTTGACTTCCCGCATATTCGTCGCCCGCCTCCGAAGTCCGCTGGTAAGCGTCGGAGGTGACCATCAACCGGTGCATCTGCTTCATGCTATAACCGCACTGCACAAACTCTGCGGCGAGCCAATCCAACAAAGCCGGATGTGATGGCTTGCCACCGAGTTCGCCGAAATCGCTCGTGGTCCTCAAAAGACCTTCGCCGAAGTGCCATTGCCATAAGCGGTTCACGGCTACTCGCGCGAAGAGCGAATTGTCCGGCGCGGTCAGCCAGTCCGCAAATGCCTCGATACGACCGTCGCGAAAATCCGGTTCCGAAGTCGCAAAGGGCCAGCCTGGTTTGACTTCATGACTCGTTTCGGGACGCAAAGGATCGCCACTCGTCAGGATGTAACTCTTTTCCTGCGCGCGCATCCCATCCGCCTCCACGGTATAAAACACCGGCAGTCTCGGCCCGCGGCTTCCGGCAGTGGAACCTTCCGCATTTAATTGACTCTGCATTTCCTGGTATTTCCTGCGGGCCTCCTCGGGCATCGATTCGGTGAGCTTGTCGCCATCGATGCGCAGGATGGGGAAATAGTCGTCCGCAATTTTTTGCTCCTCGACCGTTCGCTGTTTCTCCGGCTTGCGAATGACTGCCTGCGCCTCGGGGGGCAGCATCAGCACGCGTTCCTCGTAGAGTTTCGCTTGGTAAGGCGCAGCAAAGTCGCTCACGGCCTTTTCCAAGGGCGCGCGTTTCTTCTCCGCTTCCGCCATCGCTTTTCCAGCAGCGATCAGGTCCGCCGAACTTGCGAGAGTGATCTTGCTCAGGACCAGCGGATCGAACAGCGCCTTCATCGCGTAGTATTCCTTCTGCGAAATCGGGTCATACATGTGGTCGTGACATTTCGCGCAACCCACCGTCATGCCCATGAACGCCGTCGAAACCGTTCGGTAGCATTGATCGCCAGATCCTGCGGATCCTCGCCAGTACCTCGCGCCAGGAGACCGAGGGCAAATTCATCGCCAGGTCGCGGCTCTTTGCGCGAACGATAACCCGTGGCCGACATTTGCGTGCGCTCATTGGCGCGGCGACCGGTGAGTTGAAGTTGCACAAACTGATCGTAAGGCACGTCGTCGTGCAGGGCGTTGATGACCCAGTCCCGCCACAAATAGATCCCGGGCGCTGCCGTCATCCGCTCATCTGCGTCCGCATAACGCAACACGTCCAACCAATGCCGCGCGTAACGGACCGCGTGCTGCTCATCGGCGAGAAGTCGATCGACCACTTTGTCGTAAGCGTCCGTCGAATCATCCGCCAGAAACGCCTCCTGCACTGCCGGCGACGGCGGAATGCCAACTAGGTCGAGATAGACGCGACGCAACAGTGATAGCTTATCCGCAGTGCCTACTGCTTTGAGTCCGCGATGCCTGAGTTCCGCATTGATGAAACGATCGATCGGGTTGGCTTCGGGACCGTCCGGCAACGCGGGTCGCACGACCGGTTTCAACGACCACCAACCCTCGCCCTTGGCCTTATTGGTGGGCGTCTCGCCGGTTGCAGTCAAAATCGAAGCGCCGAGAAAAATGATCCAGAGCAAAGCTTGGTTTGGAATTTTTCGGGTCACGAGATTGCCTCTACCATAGATGCCGCCATCGGTCCTTGGCGATCATTTGCTTGCTCCGACCGATCTGATGCGCGGCCGGGATTAAAAAACTGAACCAGTGGTGACGATCCAGTGCCGACGCTGAAGGTTTTCGCGCCGCCGCCGTCCCAAAGCCAGCGCGGGGAAGATGGACCGAAGCTACTTCAGATGCCGCCTGAAAATGCATCTCGAATTCTCCCGACAGCGTCGGGCATTTCTCGACACACCATGTCAAATTTCCTGCCAAATACGTGGTAGGAAAGTGGCGGTTGATGGCGTCTTTTGGCGGACAAACACTAGGGCCGCGAAGATCACCACATCGCCCGCATGCCTGCTATTGCGGCGATTGGCGGACATTGACGCCAAAATGCCTCTTGATAACTGGAAAGTTCGCCCCCTAGGCTCCACTTTCTTAACCGATCGGGTGCGAAGCGCGAACCGTTCGCCAACGAAGGTTGATCGGCTCGCGGTTGGTCGGTAAAAGCGAACGGGGCTGGCGATTGGAATCGCCAACCCCGCGCACAGAACATGTTACGGGATGAGAACGGTGTCGATGACGTGGATGACGCCGTTGCTCGCGGGGATGTCGGTCTTCACGACGTTGGCGGCACCGACGGTCACTTTTCCTGCATCGACCTTGATGGCCAATTCTTTGCCGTTCACCGTTTTGGCGTTCATGGTTTTCACATCCGCGGCCATGACTTTTCCAGCGATAACGTGGTAGGTCAGGATCGCCGTGAGCTTGTCCTTGTTCTCAGGCTTGAGCAGGCTATCGACCGTGCCTGCGGGGAGCTTTGCGAATGCTTCGTCGGTAGGTGCGAAGACGGTGAACGGCCCTTTGCCGCTCAGGGTATCAACCAAGCCGGCGGCTTTCACCGCGGCGACGAGCGTATTGAACTGGCCAGCGCCGGCAGCGACGCCGACGATCGTCTTCTCTTCCGCTGCGGAAAGATTGGAGGTGAGTATGGTTGACACCGTGGCGAAGGCCGCGGCGATGATGGCGAGTTTTTTCATAGGTTTGTTGCTTTGTTTGTTTGTTTAGTTTCGAGGGACGATGATTCGTTCTCGTGGGAAGCCAAACGCTTCATGCCATGGAGGCGGGTGCGTTTTTATTTTGTGAAAATTCGCTCGGAATTCGCATCCAATTGCCTGCGCCGGGCGTTCGCGCGCAACGCGAGTTAGTCTGTCTGGCAGTCTTGGCGAATCTGCCCGGATTGTTCGCGAATCGCGGCTTTCTACTCTGTGGTGAGGCGTTGGAGATAGCGCACTTGCATGACGATGTGCTGGCTCTTCGCGAGTTCGACCTCGCGGCGCAGGAGGAAGTCCCGATTCAAAAAAATGCACTCCCGGAGGTATCCAGAGCAGGCGGAGCGGCGTATTCTCTTCTGTTCAACACCTTATCTCGCCAATTTTTCCGCTCCAATGCTCAACGAATTCCTGCAAAACCAAGCCGCACTCTACGCGGCCGGGACAATGACGACGCAGGAGCGCGAGCAGTTTGAACTCGTCCTTGAATTTCAGCCTCAAGCCCGGGAACTGGTCGCCGGACTCGCGGAGATTGGAGCTGCGGTCATGCTGTCCACCCAGCCACCTGCGAGCGCGGCGCCTTCGACGGGACTCAAGGAGCGCCTTTCTGCCCTGATCGCCGACCGCCCGCAGCATTCCACGCCCGTGGGCATGGTGATGTCCGGCCCGGATGGCCTCGTGCAGTGGATCAATCCTGCCTTCAGCGCGATGTGCGGATACACCCTCGAAGAGCTGCGCGGCAAGAAGCTCGGCCCGATCTTGCAAGGCGTCGGGACCGATCGCGAAACGGCGGAGCGGATGCGTCGCGCTGTGCATGAAAACCGCCCGTGCAGCGAGACGATCCTCAATTATCATAAGGACGGCACGCCATACTGGGTCGAGGTCGCCATCACGACGATCCTCGATGACGCGGGTCAGCCCCTCTGGCTCGTCGCGCGCGAACGCGAAATCACCGACTGCATCGCGGCGTAAGCGGCGCGCTAGAGTTCGGGGCCGATCACGTCCTTGAGCTTCGACATTCCGCGGCGAATCCGAGCCTTGATCGTGCCGAGCGGTTCGCCGAGGCGCTCGGCGATCTCCGTTTGCGTGAGGGAGGAAAAGAACGCGAGCTCGATGGCCTCGCGCTGGTCTTTCGAGAGTTTTTGAATCGCCTCGCGGACCAGCTTGCTCGTCTCTCCCGATGCGACCGCATCGAAGGAACTTCGGTCGTCGAACTGCTCAACCGTCTCCGACTCGCGCTGCATGTCGTCCTGCAGGCGGCTCCGGCGCTGCGTCGAGCGCAGACGGTCGATGGCCTTGTTGCGGGTGAGGGTGACTGCCCACGTGATCGGCTTGCCGCGGGTCGGGTCGTAGAGCGGTGCCTTTTCCCAAATCTGGATGAACGCATCCTGGAGCACATCCTCTGCGGCTTCCTGATTGTTCACCACGCGGTAAGCGATGGAAAACAGCACGCCCGAAAAGCAATCGTAAAGCTCCTCGAAAGCCCGCCGGTCACCCTGCGCCACCCGACGCAAAAGCGCGATCTCGGCTTCGAGTTGCTGGGGGTCGGGTTCCATGAGCGCCGAGAATGGTGGAACCAAGGCGTGCCAACAATACAAACCGGGTTTGCCTCCGCCGCGGCTCGGGAGTCGTTCCGTGCTTCAGCCGGCCGAGGGATGAACGATGTGAATTTGAGGCGTCTGGTCTGCAAACGCAGACGTTTCGCATCCGTGACATACGGCACAAAACCAAATCCAATTCCATGAAACCCGCCCAACTCAAACTGCTCAGCAATCTCTGCTTCATCCTCGGCTTTGCTTCCATCTTCGGCTCGATCGCCATCTGGTTTCTCACCGGGGGGCAGGCCATCGACACTCAGGCGCACGCTGAGCGATTCGGCATCTTCGTCGGTCTCTGGGCACCCACGTTCTTCATCCTCTCAAATCGCTTCGACCGCTACGCGGAAAAAGTGGGCTGACCTTTCCCGACGTGACTCCTCCGTCGTTGACCCGCGTGCTCAGTTTCCAAAACGGCGGCGGCGTTTTGCATTGGAGTAGTATGGCTGGCGCGTGCCAAGTTCCCCTCTCGTCTATGAAAGCTTCCTCCCGTTTGCTTGCCGTTGCGCTGTCGTTTTTGTTTTTGGAAAGTGTTGGGCCAGTGCGGGGGGTGGAGGATTCGGCGGCGGCGAAGGCGCGGGCGGCGAAAGGGGAGGCTCCGCCGACGAAGGGCTCGGAGATGCTGTATGGGCCGGTGTTTGAGGACAGCGTGCAGATTTCGCCGAAGGTGCCGGTGGCGGCGAAAGGGTTGGTGGTGCGGCTCGGGGGCGCGAGTGTTTGCTATGATACGGATGGGCTGCGGATGGCGGCGTTTTGGACGGTTGGGTTTCTGGATTTCAGGCACACGAATGTGGGGACTTACAAGGGCGACGGGACGGGCGCGACGACGGTGGCGGGGGATGTGCGGGTGCGGACGGAGGATGGGCCGGGGTTTGGGGTTGATCCGACTTTCACCGATCCGCGGGCGACGAAGGCGGGGCCGTTGCCGCGGGAACACGGGCACTTTGCGGGTTACTATTTGCACGAAGATCGCGTGATTCTTTCCTACACGGTGGAGGGGTGCGCGATGCTGGAAATGCCGGCGTTTGCGAGCGATGGGGAGCGTGGGATTCTCATTCGGCATTTCACGGCGGGGCCCAGTGCGAAGGCGCTGGAGGTGCGGCTCGCGGATAGGGAGCAGGGCAAGACTACGACGATCGGGGCTGTGTCGGTGGATGGGAGCAAGGAGGGATTTGCGATCAGCGAGGTGGGGGATCGGACGCTTTATTTGCATGTGCCGGCGCACGAGCAGGCGGTGAATTTCGCGGTGGCGATTTGGACCGGGGACGCGGTGCAGCCGCCGGTGGATTTGGGGAAGGCGATCGGGCCGTTGCAAAATCTCGCGGTGCTTTGCAAGGGCGGGCCGGGGCGGTGGGCGGCGATCCCGGCGCTCGCGGGGACGGTGGCGAAGGATGACGCGGCTTATGTCGTGGATTCGATTCCGCTGCCGGTGGTGAATCCTTGGAACTCTTGGATGCGCCTTTCAGCGTTCGACTTTTTTGCGGACGGGCGGGCGGCGGTGGCGACGCTGAATGGCGACGTGTGGATCGTGTCGGGGCTGGATGCGAAGCTGGAGCACGTCACTTGGAAGCGCTTTGCGGTGGGGCTTTACGAGCCGCTGGGGTTGAAGATCGTGCGCGGTGAAATCTATGTGCACGGGCGGGATCGGATTACGCGGTTGCACGATCTCGATGGGGATGGGGAGGCGGATTTTTATGAGTCGTTCAACAGCGACAGGACGCTTTTCCCGAGTTATCACGCGTTTGCTTTTGATTTGCAGACGGACAGCAAGGGGAATTTTTACTATGTCGTCGGCGGGAATCAGCTCGGGGTGAAGCGGGACTGGCATGCGTCGCTTTTCCGGGTGTCGCCGGATGGGGCGAAGACGGAGGTGGTGGCGACGGGCTTCCGCGCGCCGAATGGGATGGGGATCGGGCCGAATGATGAGATCGCGGTGGGCGATAATCAGGGGCACTGGATTCCTTCGAGCAAGGTGAACATCGTGAAGCCGGGCGGCTTTTACGGGCATGTGGCCGATCCGCGCATCGATGCGAAGGCGGTGGGGCCGAAGACTTTCGATGCGCCGTTGCTTTGGATTCCGATGACGATGGATAGCTCGACGGGCGGGCAGGTGTGGGTCACGGGGGGAAAGTGGGGGCCGTTTGATGGGAAGATGCTGACGACTTCGTATGGAAAGAGCGCGCTGTTGGGGGTGCTGGAGGAGAAGGTGGAGGGGGTGGCGCAGGGTGGGGCGTTTGTTTTTCCGCTGAAGTTTGACTCGGGGATCATGCGGGCGCGTTTTTCGCCGGTGGATGGTCAGCTTTATGTGGCGGGGTTGCGCGGGTGGCAGACGAATGGGACGGCGGACGGGTGTTTGGAGCGCGTGCGCTACACCGGGAAGCCGGTGCTTTTGCCGACGGGGCTGCATGTGGGGAGGGATGCGCTGACGATCGGCTTTGATGTGGCGTTGGACCCGGCTTATGGGAATGACGCGGCGAATTTCTCGATCGAGCAGTACAATTATAAGTGGTGGAGCACGTATGGGTCGCCGGATTTGTCGGTGGCGGACCCGGCGAAGAAGGGGCGCGATGCGGTGGAGGTGACGGGGGCGAAGTTGTCGGGGGATGGGAAGAGTGTGACGCTGACGGTGCCTGGGCTGGCGCCGGTGATGCAGATGGAGGTGAAGTGGCGGCTTCGGTCGGCGACGGGGGCGGAGGTGAAGGGGGTGCTGGGGAATACGATTGCGAAGGTGCCGACGGAGTAGGCGGCGCGAACACAGAGGAGGTTGCCAGAGGCGTTTGCAAGGAACGTCATTGGACACTCGCGAAAACCGACCGGTCAGGGGTCCCGACGAGCGGTCGGTGACGGGGGTGGTTCGGAAGGGCGGGTGCTTTTTTACAGAGGGTGGCTCTGGCTTTCGAGGTTGAAGAGCCGGGGAAGTTCGAGGGTGGTGGGGCTGGCGTCGGGGTTGGTGTCCATGAGGCCGCTCATGTGGAGCCACCAGCGCTGGCAGATTTCGGTCTGGGCGATGGCGTCCCAGAGGATTTGATTTTCGTACTCCACGGTGGCGAAGAGCTGGAGGGTGTGCGGATGGAGGAAGATGCTGTAGCGGTGGACGCCGTGGACGCGGAGGACGGAGGCGAGGTCGGGCCAAATGGGGTTGTGGCGCCGGTGGTATTCTTCTTCGGCTCCAGGGAGGAGCTGCATGACGAAGGCTTTGCGGATCATGAGTGGGGTCGGGCGGGGCCGATGCTTTCGCGGGGGATGAAGGTGGTGGCGAAGGTGGCGCTGTGGATGGTGGGGTCGGGGTGGGAGGAGTTGATGCGGGCGAGGAGGAGGGCGGCGGTTTTGCGGGCCATGTCTTCGATGGGCTGGGCGATGGTGGAGAGGGCGATGGGGAGGTGGCCGGAGAGGGGGATATCATCGACGCCGACGATGGAGAGGTCGCGGGGGACGGTGAGGCCGCGGTCGGCGGCGGCGCGGAGTGCGGCGATGGCGGAGAGGTCGTTGAGGGCGATGAGTGCGGTGGGGAGGCTGTGGGCGCGATTTTCGAAGTAGGTGGAGCAGGCGTCGCGGGCTTCGGTGATGGAGGGGCCGGAGCGGAGGAATTCGAAGCCGCTGTTGCCGATGCCGCGTTCGGCGAGGAGCTGGCGGAAGAGGCCGGGGCGGTCGCCGTCGGTCTGGCCTTCGGAGAGGGCGCAGAGGAATGCGAAGCGGCGGTGGCCGAGGGCGCAGAGGGCGTCGATGGCCTGGGCGAGGCCGGTGCTGAAGTCGGTGAGGATGCTATCGACGGGGAGTGCGGGGCCGCCGACGAAGCTGAGGATGGCGAAGGGGCGCTGTTTTTCGAACTGAAGGGCGAGGAAGTCCCGGTGAGCTTCGCCGTCGCTGAGGAATGCGGCGACGCCATCGATCTGACGCTCGACGATGTCTTCGAGGCAGTGGCGTTCGCGGTCGAGGGAGGTGCGCCAGCTTTCGATGATGAGGTCTGAGCCGGCGCGCTGGGCTTCGATCTGGAGGAGGTCGGCGAAGGTGGTGTAGAAGGGGTTGTGGAGGTCGGGGAGGAGGAGGCCAATGGTGTTGCTGCGGCCCATGCGAAGGGCGATGGCGGCGCGGTTGGGGCGGTATCCAAGGTCGGTGGCGGCTTGGAAGACGCGGGCTTCTGTGGCTTTGGAGGCCCAGGAGTTGGCGCGTTTGTTGAGGATGGTGGAGGCGGTGTTGATGGCGACGCCTGCGCGGGCGGCGACGTCTCTGAGCCGGATTTTGGACGCGTCCTTCATGGTGGTTTGGGTGTGAGCGGGGTGGAGAGTGCGTGGGGGCGACGGGTGCCTCAAGAAGTTTCCTGTGATGGCTTGCCGCGAGGGGGAAAAGGCGTTCATTGTGCGGGCTGTTTTCCTCCCGCTATTCCTCTCAAAGTCATGCGCTTTCTCCCGCTGTTTTTTTTGGTGCTGCTGCCGACCGCGCAGGGGGCGCCGGTGCAGTTTAATCGCGATATTCGCCCGATCCTGAATGGGCACTGCGTGAAGTGTCACGGAGGGGTGAAGGAGGCGGGGAAGCTGAATTTGCAATTCCGCGAGCAGGCGCTGCGGGCAGGGGAGACTGGGGAGATCGCGGTGGTGCCGGGGAAGCCGGAGGAGAGCGCGTTTATGGATCGGCTGACGACGGACGATAAAATGGACCGGATGCCGAAGAAGGAGGCGCCTTTGCCAAAGGAGAAGATCGAGCTGCTGCGGCAGTGGATCGCGGAGGGGGCGAAGTGGCAGAAGCATTGGGCGTATGAGCCGCCGGTGGCCGTGGGGAAGGGGATCGACACGATCGTGGGAGAGCATTTGGAGCGGGAAAAGCTGAGCTTTTCGCCGGAGGCGGATGTGCGAATCCTGGCGCGGCGGATGTCGTTTGATCTCGTGGGGCTGCCGCCGGAGACGGGGCGCGTGGATGCGCTGGAGAAGGAGGCCACGACAGATCGCGAAGGGGCGCTGCGGAAGTATGTTGACGAATTGCTGGCGATGCCGGCGTACGGGGAGAAGTGGGCGGTGCCGTGGCTGGACTTGGCGCGCTACGCGGACAGCAAGGGCTACGAGAGCGACCGGCTGCGGGATATGTGGAGGTATCGGGATTGGGTGATCGATGCACTAAATGGGGATATGCCGTATAGCGAGTTCGTGGTGGAGCAACTGGCCGGGGATCTTCTGCCGAACGCGACGGGGGAGCAGGTGATCGCGACGGCTTTTCATCGAAATACACCGCAGAATGACGAGGGCGGGACGGACGATGAGGAGTTTCGCACTTACGCGGTGATCGACCGGCTGAATACGACGTTCGATGCGCTGCAGGGGACGTCGATCGGGTGCGTGCAATGTCACGGGCATCCTTACGATCCGTTCGTCCATGACGAGTATTACAAGCTGATGGCGTTCTTTAATAACACGGCGGATGCGGATCGGAACGACCAGGCGCCGACGCGGAAATTCCGTTCGCGCACGGACGAAGCGCACGGCGTGGAGGTGGAGTCGCAGGTGGCGGCGGAAGAAGCGCAGGTAAAAGTCGGCGAGGAACTTCCTGAGGCGAAGAAGGCATTCGCCGATTGGCTCGGAGGGCTGGGATCGGAGCGGGATTTCGCGCCGCTGAAAGACGTGGGCGTGGAGAGCACGCAGGGGAAATATCGAGTGGAGGAAGATGGGCGCATTCATCTCGAAACGCCCGTGCCGCCGCGCTCGACGATCACGGTGACTGCCGCCGTGACGGAGGGGAAAATAGGTGCCCTGGCGGTCGAGGCGCTGCCTGATGACAAGCTGCCGGGCCACGGGCCGGGCGGGAATGGGATCGGGAATTTCATCCTGACACGCATCCGCGCGGTAGTGGTGAGTGGCGGCGTCGAGACGCCGGTAGAGCTGTCCGAGGCGAGTGCGACTTACGAGCAGAAGAACTGGCCGGTGGCCGCCGCGCTGACGGAGGGCGTGAGCAAAGTGATCCCCGGAGAAGGCGAAAGCGGGTGGGCAATCGCGGGCGCGACCGGCAAGCCGCAAACCGCGATTTTCACGCTGAAAAAGCCGCTTACGATGCCTGCCGACGCGCAGCTCCGCGTGACGCTGGAGTGCGAGAACGAGAAGTGGGAACAGCATGTCCTCGGGTCATTTCGCATCGCCACGACGGTGGGTGTCGCATCTGAGAAAGTCGCGGCTTTGCCAAAGGAAATCCGCGACATCGTGGGGCGCAACGCGAAGAAGTGGAAACCCGAGGAGCGGGCGAAGCTGGAGCGCTATTTCTTCGCGGGCCTCGATCAAAAAGTGACGGCAGCTTACGAGGACATTGACCGCAAGAAGGCCGAGCTCGCGGCGATGGCGCTCTGCGAGCTGCCAATCATGCAGGAACTCAATGGGCAGGCGGCGCGCAAGACGAATGTCTTTCATCGCGGCAACTGGCTGGACAAAGCCGAGGAGGTGCAGCCCGCGACGCCGCAAATCTTGAACGCGTGGCACGACGACTATCCGAGCAACCGGCTCGGGCTCGCGGAGTGGCTGACGAATGGCGAGAACCCGCTGACCGCCCGAGTGCAGGTGAATCGCGTGTGGGAGCAACTCTTCGGGATCGGGCTCGTGGAGACGCTCGAGGACTTCGGCTCGCAGGGGGACGAACCGCGGTATCAGGACTTGATGGACGATCTCGCGGTGCGCTTTCAGGGCGAGATGAAATGGAGCCAGAAGGCGCTGGTGCGCGAGATAGTGCTGAGCCGTGTGTATCGGCAGTCGTCAAAAGCGACGAAGGAGGAAATGGAGCGCGACCCGGCGAATCGCGACCTCGCGCGAGGACCGCGCTTTCGCCTGAGCAACGAACAAATCCGCGACCAAGCGCTGGCCTTGAGCGGACTTCTGAGCCGCAAGATGTTTGGCAAGCCAGTGATGCCTTATCAGCCGCCGGGCACATGGCTCACGCCGTATGAGGGCGTTGATTGGAAGACCTCGCCGGGCGAGGACTCGCACCGCCGTGCGATCTACACCCTCATCCGCCGCAGCGCGACTTACCCGAGTATGGTGACGCTCGACGCGCCGAGCCGGGAGTTTTGCGTCGTCCGGCGCACGCGCACCAACACCCCGCTGCAGTCGCTCGATCTGCTCAACAGCCCGGTCTATATGGAAGCCGCCGCCGCATTCGCAAAGCGCATGACCGAGCCCGGCGGCACGCTGGAAGACGAACTCGCCCGCGGCCTTGCGCTCGCCACTCAGCGCCCCGCGCGTCCGGACGAGATCGCGATCTTAGAAAAGCTCCACGTCAGCACCGGCGGCAGCATGACGCTCGTCGCGAATGCGATCCTCAATCTCGATGAAGTGCTCACGAAAAACTAATCCGCTTCATTCATTATGAGCCCTGAAACCCACCTTCACCGCCAGTCCGTCGAGCTCGCGACGCGGCGTTTCTTTTTGAAAAAGAGCATGGCTTGCATCGGTGGCATGGCTTTCGGGGCGATGTTCAGCGAGCGGGCTTTTGGGGCGCAGTCCACGCCGGTTCAGCAGTTTCCGGCGAAGGCGAAGCGCGTGATTTACATCCATCTCGCGGGCGCGCCGTCGCAGCTCGAGACGTTCGATTTCAAGCCCGAACTCGCGAAGCTCGACGGGCAGATTTGCCCGGATTCGTTTTTGAATGGGAAGCGATTTGCTTTCATCAAAGGCGTCCCGAAAATGCTCGGCCCGCAGGTCAAATTCGCGCAGCACGGCGCGAGTGGATCGTGGGTTTCTGCGGACTACCCGGAACTCGCGAAAGTCGCGGATAAGATGACTTTCGTGAAGAGCATGTGGACCGAGCAGTTCAACCACGCGCCCGCGCAACTCATGTTGCAGACGGGCGCGCAGATCAAGGGCAGGCCTTGCTTTGGCGCATGGGCGGTCTATGGACTCGGGTCGGAAAACAAAGACCTGCCGGGCTTCATGGTGCTCACCAGCGGCGGCAAAAATCCCGACGCCGGCAAGACCGTGTGGGGTAGCGGATTCCTGCCGAGCATCTATCAGGGCGTGCAGTGTCAGGGGCACGGGGAGCCGATCCTTTTTGCGGAGAATCCCGAAGGCGTCACGCGCGAGCAACGACGCGCGACCATCGACGCGATCACTGCGCTCGACGCGAAAACGGGCGAGGAATTTGGCGACCCGGAAACGCTCACGCGCATCAGCCAGTACGAACTCGCATTTCGAATGCAGATGAGTGTGCCGGATGCGACCGATGTCGCTAGCGAGCCAGCGCACATTCACGAAATGTACGGCACCGAGCCGGGCAAAAATTCTTTCGCAAACAACTGCTTACTTGCGCGCCGGCTGTGCGAGCGCGGCGTACGTTTTGTGCAGCTCTACGACTGGGGCTGGGACGCACATGGCACGAACGACGACACTTCACTCGTCGGCGGCATCCGCCGCAAAGCCTTGAAAGCCGACAAGGCTCTCGCCGCCCTCATCGGCGATCTCGAACAACGTGGGATGCTCAACGACACGCTCGTGGTGTGCGGTGCGGAATTTGGCCGCACTCCGATGCGCGAAAATCGCGACGCCGGCAAAGACAACCCATTCGCCGGACGCGACCACAGCCCCGGCGGTTTCACGATCTGGCTTGCCGGCGGTGGTGCGAAAGCCGGCCTCAGCTACGGCGAGACCGACGACTTCGGCTATCAGGCGGTCGTGGATAAAGTCCACGTCCACGACCTGAATGCCACGCTCCTCCGCTTGCTAGGCTATGATCACGAAAAGCTCACCTACTTCTTTCAGGGCCGGAACTACCGCCTGACCGATGTGAAGGGCGAAGTGGTGAAAGCGCTGCTGGCGTGACTGCCGGGAGCGAGCCTCTCACGTCGCCCGCCGCCGCCCACCGCGGTCAGCGCTTCACCTCGTAGTAGTAGGCGCGGGAGGTGCCGTCGATCGTGAAGCTCCCGTCGGGCGCGATGGCGAGCACGGTCGGCTGTGGGACGCCGTAGTGGTCGCACGGGTTCACGCTTTTCGGCGCGGCGCCCGCGAGCTTGATCGTGGCCTGCACGGGCTCGAGCAGCAGCGGCGCGGTGCCGGTGGATTCGAGCATTGTGCCGTCGGCGTTGTAGCGCGTTCCGGTCTGCTTGTCCTGCGCGAGCGCGGTGATGAGGATGTGCCGCGACCGCGCCAGTGGAAGATCATCGAGCGGCGTGAAAATCGTGCTGACGAATGGCGTTTTGAATTTCACCGACACGCCCGGCAACTGGAACGCGCCGTCGCCCGTGCGCCCGATCACCGCCTGCGTTTTCGGCGTCTCGACGGTGATGACCTGCCGTCCGTAATCCCAAACGAGTTCACTTGTTGCGCTGCGGATGCGCTTGTTTGCTTGATCCCAGAACTTTGAGAAATCCGCCTGTTCGGTTTTTCCGCCTTTGAAATCGACCGTGACGCGCCCGATCGCGAATGCCTCCGACGGAGTGCCGCCATCGACGATCGTGTTCTTCACGTCGTAGCCGCCTTTCGTCGCGTCCTGCTTTAGCGCATCGGCTCCCGTGAAAAGATCGGCCTCCGAGAGACGCCGCGCAGCCACGATGGGCGACTCTTTCACATGCCCGTGCAGGATCGCAAAAGCGAGCGCGGGAAACTGCCCGACGTAGGCCGGCGTGTCGGTCGCGTAGCTCGACATGCCGGGCCAGCCGTCGCCGAGCCGCGTGCCGCTTTGAATGAAATGGAACGACGCGTCCCAGCCCTGGAGTCCCATCGCGTAAAATGCCATGATCGGCGCGGCCTCGATTTTCCACTGGTTCGCCCCGGATTGCGTCCACTCGGTGATCGAGAACGGCTTCGACTCCACCTGCTTCATCGCGACGGAAAAGATGCCGCCGCCGGGATGCGCGAGGTGCGACTCGTTGTTCACTTTCCCCTCCGCGATGCCGTGCCCGCCCGCGCCGCCGCCCGCGTAATTGTGCCGGTCGATCATGCCGCCGACGGTGTCGGTGAAGATATTCGCCGGGTCGCTCGCCGCGCCGCCGACCTGCCATGCGGTGGTCATCGTGACGGCCCTGAAGCCCGCGTCGCGGAGGACCTTTTCGCACGCCTGGAACTCCGCGCGCTGCATCTCCGTGAGGAAGGCGATGTAGTCGCCCGCGCGCCGCGTCTCTCCCGCGAACGGCCCCTGCGGCCCCTTGCCCTCGAGCTCCCACGGCGACATGATCCGCAGCTCCTTGGCCTCGACGGAGTCGCCCTCTTTCAGCGCGCCCCACGCGGTTTTCAACGCGTCGTCGGTTTTGTATTTCGCCTTCACCCACGCTGCAAAGCGCTCGCGCAGTTGCTTCGCGTGCAGTGGCCACTTTTTTGGCTTCGGCTCGGAGAGCGCACCGAGCGGATTCCAGAAAAAGATCGAGTCCTCGTTTTGCATCTCGACGACCGCAAGCGCGGGATCATCCACGTAGCGCAGGCCCGTGTAGGGGTTTTTGTGAGTCAGCAGCGCGACGAGCGTTTTGTTGCGGATGTCCCACAGCACAGGCGCGGCGGTGATGATGCCGTAGGTGTCCTTGCGTTTCCCGGCACCTTCGAGTTCGGCGAAAAGCGCGGGGTCATATCCATCCTCGGGCCCGATCGTGAAGTGGTAGAAGACCGACCAGTCCGTGTAGATGCCGTTCTTCTTCAGCTCCGCAAACCACCAGTCGTATTGGTCGAGCTTCTTCGGATCGATCTTCCCGTCCGTATTCACCTCGTCGAAAACCGCGTGCTCCCGAACCGCGTTGATGCCGAATTTCCGCAGGTATTTCGCGCGTTGCGTGAGCTGTGTGCGCGAGTAGCGGCCGGGCTCCACGTTCGATCCGCAGCCCCACAGCTTCACGGACGCGGTCGCTTTTTCGAAGCGCAAATCTTTTCCCGCGGGGTGCAGAAAACCGAGCGCTCCGGCAGGCGCGGGGATGAGCCGGGACATGTCGATGACGCTGCGCGGATCTAGCGGATCGTCGTCCGCGAGTAGCGGAAACCAATCGCCAGCACCGCCCGCGAATGCTGTGCCACCGGGCTTCTGCGAGCCGGCGGGGACGAACGGCACGCGCGTGAAAACGAAGCAATCGAGACCGCCGTGGTTGCTGTGCTCGGCACCGCTGTCCATGCGGAATCGGATGCTGTGATGACCGGCGGTGAGCGCCACGCTGCCGCCTTTTGCCCACGCGATGAAGCGCATGTCGGGCTTGTTGTCGGCGGCGATATTCTGCTCGCCGCGGCGGTCGGCGAAATCGACGGGCGTCCAGTCGCCAGAGTCGAGTTGCCACTCGAGTTTCGCGCCGACGCTCGGATTTGCGCGTACCCAAAACGCATATGAATCCGGCGTGACGACATCGAACGGATACTCGGCCTCGCCCGCTTGGTCTTTGTTGAAATTCGAAATCCAGTCGCCGCCGGACAGGACGTCGGTTTTCACTTTGTCGTACCACCACGGATGCCGGGTCATCGTGCTTTTGACGGCGCTCTCGCCCTCGATCCAGATGTAGTCGGCGGATGCCGCGAAACTGACGATTGGCAGGCAGGAAAGCAGGACGGCGAGGAGTGGGGCGCGAGACATGACATTGAGAAAAATGCGCGCCAGCTCAAGTGTCGATGCGGGAGTCGGTGCGGTCGCTGACTTCGCGGATGTGATCCCGGGTCTGGTGACGGGTGGGCCATTGCCTCCGGGAAGCGCGTTCGCACGGCCCAGACGCTTTCGAACCCACTCTTTGCGCCGCCCGACATACGCGCTAACGTGCTCGCGCGAGACGATTCCTATTCATCATCCGCTTTCCTCCCGATGCGCCTTTTTTTCTCGATCCGCTCTGCCGCTGCCACGCGCTGTCTGCTCGTGCTCGTCGCGATTTTCAGCGCATTGGCGGCGCCAGCTCGGGCATTCGTTTTCGATTCATTTGGCGATGGGTTTTGGAATGCGGTGAACCAGAACAACAGCAAGGCGCTCGTGGTGACGAGCACGGGCGCGAGCCAGGCAGCGGTCGCCACGACCGATTTCGGCCAGCAATTCGAGGTGCTCTTGAATCTCGAGGACGGCACTTTTCGCATCCGCAATCGCGACACTCTGAAGTGCATCGGCGCGCTGAATGGCGGGACGACAGCGGGCACGGCCGTCGTGGAGATCAATTACACCGGCGCGAATTCGCAGCGCTGGAGCCTCATCGACGTGGGCAGCGGCTTTTACCAAGTGGTGAATGTCGCCGCGAATCTCGCACTCCAAACCGATGCGGCGGCGACGGCGAACGTCACGCTGCAGGTGAAATCGACGAGCAACTTACAGCGCTGGAAATTCAACTACATCACACATTACCCGAAAAAAGGCGGCGCGGGATGGGACGGAAAATGGGATCAGTTCAACGTCTCGTGGTGTTACAACTGGAGCGACGCGACGGGCGCGTATCTGCCGGACGCGCGGGTTTTCGAGCCGATGAAATATTCGCGATACTGGCCAGGAACCGGGAATCTCGGGGGCGGCTACGCGGCAATGCACTCGACGCCGAAGCCTGTATTCATCATGGGTTTCAACGAGCCGGACCAGACGAGCCAGGGCGACACGCCGGTTGCGGATGCGATTTCGTTGTGGCCGGAACTGCAAAATCAAAACGTCCCGCTTGTGAGCCCGGCGGCGACGAACGCCTACAACGGCTGGCTCGGCGACTTTTACACGCAGGTCGGAAACAAGGGCTACCGCGTCGATTTCACCGCCGTGCATTGGTATGCGAATCCCAGCGCGGACACGCTCATCAATCACCTCCAGAGCGTCTATAATTCATGGGGTCGTCCCATCTGGCTGACGGAATTTGGCGCGGTCGATTGGGCGGGGAACCAGACGTGGACGGAGGAGGACGACTGGAGGTTTCTCGCGGAATTCATGTGGCGCGCGGAGAACCTCATCTGGCTGAAACGCTACTCGATGTTCGTCTTCACCGGCGACCCGCCTGCGAATCCGTGGAGCCGCGTCGGCTCGCGCTCCAACATGATGAAGTCCGACAACAACACGCTCACTTCGATCGGCGAACTTTACGCCGGCTGGGATGGCGATCAGACGATCCGCCCGCGCACCGCGTATCTGCTGCAGGGGCAAAATTCCATGCACCGCCTGAGCAGCAGCGCGGCGAACAGCGGGTTCCCCGCGGCTGCGCAATATCCCTCGCCTGTCTCGATCCGCTTCGGCGGCGCGCAGGCGCAGTGGGCATTCGTGCAGTCGCCGACGAGCGGGCAATTTTACATCGTCTCGCTGCTCGATGGACGCCGCCTGCGCACCGATGGAAATGGCGTCGATCTCGCGCCAATCGGCACCACGGGCATCGGCGTGCAGTGGAATCTCTCGAGCCCTGATGCCTACGGATATTGCTACATCGACAACGCGAATTTCACCGGAGGAAAAGCGCTCTACAACCAGCGCTGGAACAACGGCGACGGCTCGCCGAACTCCATCTACTACGGCGTGCAGGCGTCGGGAAATGCGTCCGACATCACGCGCTTCCGCTTCGTGAAACCCGGGGTGGCCGTCGCCGTCCCCGACGCTCCCGTGGCGCCCACGGCCGTGGCCGCGGCACCCGGCGATCGCAGCGTGGCACTGAGTTGGAGCGGTGAAGGTTTCATCTTCACGGTGTCCCGGAGCACCTCGGCGGGCGGGCCATACACGGTGGTCGCAAGTGGAATCCAGACGCGCACTTTTACCGACAACACGGCACTCAACGGCACGCCTTATTATTACGTCGTCTCGGCCACGAACATCGTCGGCGAGACCTCCGTGAATTCCGCGCAAGTCGCCGCGACGCCGCTTGCTTCCTTGAACGGCGCGGCGCTCATGGCGAATTACAAATTCGAATCCGGCGACGCGTCGGATCGTAGCGCGCGCGGACAGCACGGCGCTGTGAGCGGCGGCGTCACCTTCACGGCGCCGGGGAAGGTGGACAGCGCGGCGGCGACCTTCGACGGCATCGACGGCTCGATCCAAATCCCGGTCGTCGTGGCGAATGATTTCACGATCGCATTTTGGATGAAGACAACGGCGACGGGTGGCGCGGGGACGCAGTGGTATAGCGGTAACGGCCTCGTGGATGGCGAGGTCGGCGGCGCGGGCGCGGATTTCGGCACGTCGCTGCTCGGGTCGAAAGTCGCATTTGGCGTGGGCAATCCCGATACCACGATCCAGTCCCCGACCGCAGTGAATGACGGCGCGTGGCATCACGTCGCGGTGACGCGGAATGGCACGAGCGGCGCGATGCAACTTTTCCTCGACGGCGTGCCGCAGGCTTCCGCGACAGGGCCGACGGGGACGCGCACCTTGCCGACATCGCTGCGGATCGGCAGCATCCAGACGGGCGTGCGCTTTTTCAGCGGCTCGCTCGATGAAATCCGGCTCTACAATTACGCGCTCACGAGCGCCGAAATCGCGCGCCTTTTCCGCCCTCGCAACGCGCCGGTCGCTGTCTATTCGTTTGAGAATAACGCGCTCGATTCGAGTGGTTTTGGGAATCACGGCGCGGTCGCGGGCGGCATTTCGTACGGCGCAGGGAATGTCGGGCAAGTGGGGCAATTCAACGGCGCGGGAAACTCGGTGGTGATTCCGTCGCCGCTCGTGAATGACTTCAGCATCGCGTATTGGATCAAGACCACGGCGACCGCGGGCACGGGGCAGTGGTGGAGCGGCGCGGGCATCGTCGATGGCGAAGTCAGCGGCGCGGTGAATGACTTCGGCACGGCGTTGATAGGGAGCAAGGCGGCGTTTGGAGTCGGCAACGCAGACACGACGATCACTTCGACGAGTGCGATCAATGACGGCCAGTGGCATCACGTTACCGCCACTCGGGCGAGTGGGTCCGGTGCCATGAAACTCTTTGTGGACGGGCTTCTCCAGGCGACGGGCACCGGCCCCACCGGATCCCGCACCGCGCCAAATGCGCTCCGTATCGCCGGGATGCAGCCCGGCTACGGATACCTCGCTGGCGCGCTCGATGAGGTCCGGCTCTACACGTATCCGCTCAGCGCCGGGCAGGTCTTCGCGATGGCAAATCCAGCGCCCGCACCGTGGCTCTCGACCGATATCGGCGCGCCGGCGGCCGACGGATTCGCGGGCAGAAATGTTGCGGGAACATGGTCCGTCGGCGGGAGCGGTGCGGATATCTGGACGACGGCAGATCAGTTTCAATTCGTGAACCAGCCCGCAAATGGCGACGGCAGTATCGTCGCGCGCGTCACCTCGCTGCCGACAAATCCCGACAGCGGCACCACTGCGAATTCCAAAGCTGGCGTGATGTTCCGCGCCACGACCGCGGCCAATTCACAGTTCGTCGATCTCGTTTTCGATACCTCGCAGGGGCTCCAGTTCACGAACCGCGCGACTGCGGGCGCGGCAGCCGCGCAGCCCGTCGCCAATGTCAACGTGAGCACCGCGCCGTTCTGGCTGCGCCTCACCCGCGGCGGAAATATTTTCCAAGCCGCCTACACGACCGTCGCCGCGCCAGCCGCGAGCGATTGGATTTTGATCGGCAACGTTTCCGTCGGGCTGCCGACGAACGCGCTCGCCGGGCTCGCGGTTACCTCCCACGCCGACGGCATCGTCGCCGACACGAGCTTCACCGGTGCCGCGCTCAATGCGAACCAAGCGCCGACCATCTCTGCCGTCGCGAATCAGACGATCTCCGAAAACGCGGCGACCAGCGTGCTTCCTTTCACTATCGCCGATTTCGAAACACCAGCCGCGAACCTTATCGTCACCGCGACTTCTTCGAACACGACGCTCGTGCCGACCGCGAACATCACGCTCGGCGGCTCGGGCGCGAGTCGGACCGTCCGCGTCACGCCCGCGTCGAATCAATCCGGCACCGCGACGATCACGCTCAATGTGAGCGACGGAACGCTCGTGACCACGAGCGCGTTCGTCGTGACGGTGCAGACCACGCCGGTTGGGAGTTGGCGGCAGCAGTGGTTTGGCAGCACCGCCGAGACCGCGAATTCCGCAGACGCTGCCGATCCCGATCGCGACGGAATCAGCAATCTCTGGGAGCGCGCTTTCAATCTCGATCCCACTGCCGTCGATTCCGCTGCCACCGCTTGGCCGGTCGTCGGCGAGAACGGCGCGAACCTCACGCTGATCTACCGCCGCAACACGGCCGCGACCGACATCACATATCAAGTACTCTGGAGCGACGACCTCGCCACATGGTCCGCGACTGGCGTGACAGACAGCCTCTTCTCAAGCAGCGGGAACACGCAAACCCGCATGGGTCAGATCCCGATGAGCCTCGGCGCGCGCATTTACCTCCGCTTGAAAATCACTACGCAGCCGTAGCTCCCCCTGCGACTTTAACGTGTTTGTGGAATGCGGAGGTTTCGACTTCCGCTCAGCTCTTCAAACTCTCCGGCTTTTCGCCGGCACCGCCCACGGATTCGGCGATTTCGCTGGCGACTTTGATCTGGCGGCGGCTGGTCACGACTTCATCGACGAGGCCGTATTCCTTGGCCTCCAGCGCGGTCATGTAGTAATCGCGGTCGGAGTCGCGGCCCACGATTTCCGCTTCTTTGCCGGTGTGCTCGGCGAGGATTCGGATGAGCCGTTTCTTGAGTTTGTACATGTACTCCACCGTGCGCTCGACGTCACTCGCAGTGCCCTGCGCGCCGCCGCTGACCTGATGGATCATGATGTCAGAATTCGGCAGCGCGTACCGTTTGCCGCGCGTCCCGGCGGCGAGCAAAACCGCGCCCATTGAGGCGGCCATGCCGATGCAGTAAGTGTTCACGTCGCAGGTGAGGAATTGCATCGTGTCGTAAATCGCGAGGCCCGAGGTGACGGAGCCTCCGGGGCTGTTGATGTAAATGCTGATGTCCTTTTTGCCGTCGTCCATCTGGAGGAAGAGGAGCTGCGCGATGACGGAATTCGCCACGCCGTCGTCGATCGCGGTGCCGAGAAAAATGATGCGATCCTTCAGCAGCCGCGAGTAGATGTCGTAGCTGCGCTCGCCGCGGCCCGTCTGCTCGACGACGACCGGGACGTAATAGTTGTTTTGCGGAGTCTGGATGCGGCGGTCGGGCTGGATGATCATGTGAAAAGGTGGGTTTCGGTGTGAGACGGAGAATTTAACCGCGGATGGCGCGGATGAAAACGGATGAAGCCAAATTCTTTTTCTTTATCCGCAATCCCCGCGAAATCCGCGATTCAGAGTATCATGCTGCAGTCGCAGAAATGTTCGCGTTCGAGACCAGAAAATCGAGCGTCTTGGCGGTCAGGATCTCCTCGCTGATCTGGTCGAGCCCGTTGCGCTTATCGAGCTCCTTCACCATTTTCTCGAAAGGCATCTTGTAGTGCTCGGCGAGCGATGCGACGCGGCCGAAAATCTCCTCGCGCTTCACCGAGATGCCTTCTTGTTCCGCGATCCGCAGGAGGATGAACGTGCCTTTCAATTTCTCCCGTGCATTCTGTGAAGCCATGCCGACGAGTTCGCGCTCGCTGCCCTTGATTACTTCTTCAGTCACGCCCCGCGCCTGATTTTCACGCACGATGTCGTTGAGGATTCTCTGCGTTTCATTCCGCACGAGGTTCGCCGGCAGTTCGCATTCCACTTTGCCGAGCAGCGCCTTCATGATCTGTGTGCGCTTGTTACCCTCGACCTCGCCGGCTTTCTGCTTAGCGATTTCGTCCTTCGCGAGTTCGCGCAGTTCCGCCAGCGTTTTGCCTTTCACTACGGTATCGGCAAAGGCGTCGTTCAGCTCTGGCATCTGCTTCTGCTTCACGCCTTTGAGCGTCACTTTGTAATGGATCGTCGTTCCCGGCATTCCCTCGACGGGGAAATCCGCCGGCACCAGGATGTCAAACTCGCGCGCGTCGCCGACATTCGCGCCGACGATGTGCCCGCAGAAGCCGGGGAAGAACGCCTCGTCGGTCATCTTGATCCAGAAATCGTCGTTCTCGGAGAGCGGTTTGCCCGCCTTTGGAAAAACCTCGTGGACGGGCTTCCCGTCGATCGTGCCGGTGTAATCGACGACGATGAAATCGTCCATCTGAGCCGCGCGGCCATCAACATCCGTGAAGTCCGCGGCCTGGTCGCGGAGATTCTCGATCGACTCGTCGATCTCAGCGTCCGTCACGTCGGTCGATTTCACATCGACAGCCACGCCTTTGTATTCGGGAAGTTCGAATTCGGGATGCGTCACGACCGTCGCGGTGAACGACATCGTTTTGTCGTCGCCGAGCTGCACGTCCTCGACGTTTGAGATTTGCAGCACGCGCAGCTTTTTCTCCGCGATCGCCTCGCGCGCTGCCTCGCGCAGCACCTTGCCCTCGAGCTCTTCGCGGATTTGCTTTTTGAATTTGCGCTCGACGACAGCGCGCGGCGCCTTTCCGGGGCGGTAGCCGGGGATGCGCGCCTGTTGCCCGAAGTCCTTCACGAGCTGATCCAGCACCTTGTTGACGCGCTCGGGTTCAACCTCGACGCGGAGGGTGGCAAGGCAGTTTGGAAGAGGTTCGACGACGACGTTCATGGTTCGGATTTTGGGATAAAGGGGGCGGAAAGATAGCGGCTCGCTTTCAAATGCAAACATCGAAATGCCGCGCGATTTCCGGCGCGTTGCGGGGAGATATTCCCACCGACTGGCAGTTCAATTCGGGGAGAGTTCGCGCACTGCGTTTTCCGTCGCGTCGGCGACGGCGTTCCAGCCTTCGCGATCGTTTGTTGCGCTCTCGAAAGCGAGCGGTTGGCCGATGCGCAGTGTGATTTTTCCCGCCTGCGGCATGGAGCGATTGGGCGGGAGGGCGCGCCATGCGCCATCCAAATAACACGGCACGATCGGCACGGAAGTGCCTGCCACGATGCGGCCGAGGCCGGACTTGAAGCGTGTCATCTCGCCGGTCCGAGTCCGCGTGCCTTCGGGGAAAAGGATGTAGATGCAGGCATCGCCGACGAGCCGCGCGCGGAGGTCGTCAAGCGAATGCGCGCCACACTTTTTCCGCCAGATCGGCAGCGCATTCATGAAGGCGGTCGCGAAAAGGGAGGTCGCCTTTTTCGTGAAAAAAGTGTCCCCCGCTGCGATGGGGAAAACGCGGCCGACCTGCCGCACGGGCATCGCTGCCGCGAGAATGAGCGCGTCAAGATGACTGCCGTGATTTGCCACGAGCACGAACGGAGCACGGGAGGGAAGATTTTCACGCCCATGAATCTCCAGTCGATGCGCGGCGGTGAGATAAATCCGAGTGAGCCAGCGCCACGCGAGGCACGAGGCTGCGCCAACGAGACCGACCTCCCGCCGCAGGCTCTGCACTCTGTCGCCCGGCGAGAGCGAAAGGTCGCGCGCGGGCTGGAAATTCCACGGCTCCATCAGCTCCCTCCGCTGAAAATGCGCGCGGGCTGGTCGAGCCCGAAGCCGCGCAAATACTGGACGTAATGGAACACCGCGGGTGCCGCGAGGATGAGGCTGTCGAAGCGGTCGAGTAGTCCGCCGTGGCCGGGGATGAGGACGCCCATGTCTTTGATGCCGATGTCGCGCTTGATGGACGACAGCATGAGGTCGCCGAACTGCCCCGCGATGCTGACGATGAGCCCGAGCCCGAGCAGCGCGACCGGCCCGTCGAGAGGAGTGCCTTTGAAGACAAAATGTCCGAGCGACGCGACGAGTGCGGTGGTGAGCACCAGGGCGCCGAGCGCGCCGCCGATCGTTTTGTTCGGGCTCGTATTCGGCGTGAGTTTGCGATGCCCGAGCGTCTTGCCGGCGATGTAGGCGAAGATGTCGTTCAGCTCCACGGTGACAATGAGGAGCAGGACGATCGGGCGGTAGTCTGCGTCATTTGCCATGTATCCGAGGTGGCCGATGCAGACGCCGAACAGCAGGAAGCCGATCGCGCCGAGGCCCACGCGCTGGATGTAGCCGTGCGGCTCGTCGCGTAAAATCGCGGTGATGGCGATGAGCACCATGGCGAGCGGCGGCACGGCCACAAAGAGGTCATACCAGTGATCGGCAATCGCGAAGGTCAGCACGGCGATGCTCGCGACGACGACCGCGCTGAGCCCGCGCTCGCGGAAGAAACCGGTGGCGCGCGCAAATTCGCGGTAGCACAGCACGCTGAGCAGCGCGACGGCGGCGATTGTCCACGCCGCGCCGAGCAGCACGGGGCCGATCAGCAGGGGAGTCATGATCGCCCACGAGCGGACGCGCTTCACGAGTTCGTCGTGCAGCTTTGCATCCGTGCGCCCGGCGGCGTGCAGGAGCCAGATCGCGGCGAATGCGATGACCAAAACCGCGACGACGGCGATGGTGATTCCGAGCGTCACCGGTGAGTCGAATGCGTGCCGAAAACCGAACAGGCGCTGCGTGGAAATGGCGTCCATACTTTTAACGCGCGCGCAAAAACGCGGCGATGCGCGAAAGGCGGCGAAGCGCGGTGACGATGCAGCCGAGGATGAGGAGCGCGAGTGTGTAGAGGGGGAGATGAAACGACGCGATCGGCGCGAAATAAGGGAGAATCGCCATCACGACGGTGAGTCCGGTGAGCAGTGCCATGCGGTGTTGCTTGGCCATCGGCCCGATGAAAATCTGACCTGCGCCGACGCTCGCACCCAGCGCGCGGCAGTAGGCCACGAAGACCGCCACGATTGCCGCGCCGAAGCCGTGCAGGGGATCGCTGCCAGCCGCAAACCCTGCTCCAATCAGGATCGCCGCGTCGGCGACGCGATCCGGTGCCTCATTCCACAGGTCGCCCACCGGTCCGCCGCGCCCGCCTTCCACCGCGACCATTCCGTCGAGCAGATTTGCGATGAGTCGGAGCTGCATGAACACCGCGGCGGACAGCCAGCACGCAGATTGCGCGCCGCCGAGCGTGTGCGACGTCGCGGCGAAAGACGCGCCGGCGAGCGCGCCGAAAATCATCGTGCAGAACGAGATCGCATTCGGAGCGGCGCCGATTTTCGCGAGCCAGGCGGAGAAGTCGCGGAAGATTTTCATGTCGCGGCTTTTCAGCGGGCGACGACCGCTCAGCGGAGTGGGAGTCATGTGCGGCCCATGAAATACATGCCGCCGATGAGCAGCGCCATGCCGGCGAGATTTGCAGGGCGAATCGTTACGCCGTCGGCCATCCGTGCGATGAGCGCGGCCCAGATGAAGGTCGTCGCGTAGATCGGATACAGGACAGTAAGCGAACCGCCTTTTTTGAAGGCGGCGACGAAGAGAACCATCACGGCGACGTAGCAAATCACGCCGCCGAGCAGGCGCGCATTCAGTAGATAACTCGCGATCGATCCGCCTGCGCGATCGGCTCCCGACTTGTAAAAAAACTGGCCGATCGCACCGAGAAAAGCGGCGATGGCGAACATCAGCATGGCGACCGGAGACGTGGACATTTTGAATAAGAAGCGATGGCTTATGGCCAAAAGCCGTGGCGACCTCAACGCATTCGCGCGCTTCGGGAATCTGTGGACGAAAGATTTCCTGCCGATTTAATCAGCGGCTCGCGTCATGCAGAAAATCCCTCTCGGTTCGACATCCCTTCACTGCAGCCGGCTTGCTTACGGCTGCTGGCGCATCGCTCGGGTGGGGGCGGAAGCCGCGGATTTCGCCACCGCACGGCGGGCAGTGCTCGCGGCGGTCGATGCGGGTTACACGCTTTTCGATCACGCGGATATTTACTGCGACGGACACGCGGAGACGGCATTCGGCGCGGTTCTTCGCGAGACGCCGTCGCTTCGGGATCGCATCGTTATCGCGACGAAATGCGGCATTCGATTTTCCGATCAACCGTCCGGCGCGCCTTATCGATACGATCTTTCGCGCGATCACATCGTGCAGTCGTGCGAGCAATCGCTGCGACGACTCGGGATCGAAACGATCGACCTGTATCAACTCCACCGCCCGGATTGGCTGATGGATGCGGCCGAAGTCGCGGGCGCGTTTTCCGAGCTGACGCAGGCTGGAAAAGTGCGCGAATTCGGGGTCAGCAATTTTCTCCCGGCTCAGGTCGCGCTGCTCCAGCAAGCCCTGCCAGCGCCGCTCGCGGTGAATCAAATCGAGATCAGTTTGCTGCAACTTGGTGCGCTTTCCGACGGCGCGCTGGAGCAATGTCAGGCGGCAAAAATCACGCCGCTGGCGTGGAGCCCGCTCGGCGGCGGATTGCTCGCCGATGGCGCAGTGGACATCCTCGACGCTCAGAAGGCTTACGAGCCCGCTGCCGTCGTTTCCGCGCTCGATGCGATGGCGCGCGCTCGCGGCACGACGCGCACCGCGCTCGCGCTCGCGTGGCTGCTGCGGCATCCGGCAGGCATCGTGCCGATCATCGGCAGCACCGACCCGGCGCGAATCCGCACGGCGGTGGCGGCGACTGAAATCCAGATAAGCCGCGAGGAGTGGTATTCGCTTCTCACGGTCGCGCGCGGCGTGCCGCTTCCGTAGCTGCGCATGGGCCGGATTTTCATCGCGGGCTGTGGATTCGTCGGGCTCGAGGCAGCGCGGCTTTTCCAGGAGGCGGGATGGGAGGTGGTCGGTGGGACGCATTCCGCGGAGTCGGTGGCGCGGCTCGCGGGGGAGCCGTTTCCGGTCGTCGCGGCGGATATTTCGAATCGCGATGATGTCGCGCGAATCGAGAAGGGAAACGGGTTCGATGCTGTGGTGCATTGCGCGAGCAGTGGTCGAGGCGGGGCGGATGCGTATCGCGCGGTATATCTCGAGGGGGTGCGAAATCTCGCGGAAATCCTCGCGCCGCCCGTCCTGCTTTTTACGAGCAGCACGTCGGTTTATGCGCAGACCGGCGGGGAATGGGTGACTGAAGAAAGCGCTGCCGAGCCAGGGCGTGAAACGGGACGTGTGCTGCGTGAAACGGAAACATTGGTGCTCGAAAGGGGTGGGGTTGTTGCGCGGTTGGGCGGAATTTACGGCCCTGCGCGCTCGGTGCTGTTGAGGAAGTTTTTCAACGGTGAGGCGGTGATCGAAGGCAAGGGGACGCGTTGGATCAATCAGGCGCATCGCGACGACATCGCGTCGGCGCTGCGGCGTCTCGTCGAGCGCGACCAGCGCGGCATTTTCAATGTCTGCGACGACGAACCGTTGCAGCAGTGCGCGCTTTATGAATGGCTTGCGCAACGCTTCGACCGCGGGCTTCCGCCGCGCGGCGAGGTCGATCCGAATCGCAAACGCGGCGTCACGAACAAACGCGTGAGCAATTCGAAATTGCGCGCGCTCGGCTGGCAGCCGCGGTTCCCGTCGTTCTGCGATGCGGTGGAAAACGATCCGCGGATACTTCCCGAGTTCGAGTGAGTGCAGATGCGATGTCGGGTCGGGCAATGGGTGCGGCCTTGGCAAAAGGTGAATTTTGTAGCTGGGATCGTTGATCCCGGCGAGGAGCCGTATCCGGGACTGGCCAGTCGCCGTGATCACCGATCCCTGCTACAACGGCGCGGTTGGCTCGCGTTCTACTTTCGTGGTTCAACTTCCTCCCACTTTTCCGCCCATGAAACTCCGCTCTCTCCCCGCCGCTTTCGTTGTCGTTTTCTGCTTCTCCATTTCCTCCGCGCGGGCGCCCGAGAAGTGGGTGTATCTCGCCACGAATCTGCTCGTGGACAAAAATGTCGATGACGCGGAGACGCTTATGAAACGGGCTTCGGCGGCCGGTTACACGCATCTGCTGCTTCACGATTCGAAGTTCTCGCGGCTCGGGGAACTCGACGCGCGCTATTTTAAAAACATCGAGCGCATGAAGCGCATTTCGGCGGAGACGAGGATCGAAATCGTGCCGGCGGTTTTCTCGATCGGATATTCGAATGACTTGCTCAGCATCGACCCGAATCTAGTCGAAGGCTTGCCGGTGAAAAATCTGCCGATGATCGTGAAAGATGGCGTGGCGCACGTGGACGATCCTCAGCCGCCAAAACTGCCGGGAGGTGACTTTTCCGACCTGAAATACTGGAGCTGGAAAGATCCGAACATCGTCGCGGAAAATGGCGCGGCGCGGCTGACGAACCCCGATGGCAAAAACGCGCGGATTGTGCAAAACCTCGAAGTAAAGCCGTTTCGGCAGTATCACGTCTCGGTGCGCGTGAAGACGCAAGACTTTCACGGGAAGCCGGAGGTGAAGGCGCTCGCGGAGAAAAAGGGGCAGCTCAACTGGGAGGATCTCGGCGTGAAATCGACGCAGGACTGGACCGTGCATCACGCGGTTTTCAATTCGTTCGACACTCACGAGGTCGCCCTCTTTTTCGGCGTCTGGGGGGGGACGACGGGGTCGCTTTGGTGGGACGATGCGAAGATCGAAGAGGTGGCCTTTTCGAACCTGATACGCCGCGATGGAGCGCCGCTGACGGTGACGACGGCGGATGGGAAACCGCTCGTCGAGGGACGCGATTTTGAAAGGCTCGATGACCCGAAGATGGGTCAGCATCCTTGGCACGGCGAGTTCGACACGTTTCACGAACCACCGCTTTTGAAGACGAAATTGCCGGACGGAACGAAGCTGCTGGTGAGCTATTTTCACGCGGCGACGATATACGAACATCAGGCGTCGATCTGCCCAAGCGAGCCGAAGACGATGGACCTGCTACGCGATCAGGCGAAGCGAATGCACGCGGCTTGGGGCGCGAAGGGCTACATGATGTCGCACGATGAGGTGCGCGTATTGAATTGGGATAAGTCGTGCACGGATCGGCATCTGACGCCGGGCGAGATTTTGGCTGACAATGTGAAGCAGTGCTCGGGGATCCTGCGCGAGGTGAATCCGGGCGGGCGCGTTTACGTGTGGAGCGACATGTTCGATCCGAATCACAACGCTGTGAATGGGCCTTACTATTTAGTGAATGGCGACTTGCGCGGATCGTGGAAGGGGATCGACGAGGATGTGATCGTGCTGCCGTGGTATTTTGAAAAGCGCGCGGAGAGTCTGAAATTTTTCGCGGAGCGCGGGAACAAGCAGGTCGTCGCGGGATACTACGACAGCAAGCCGGCGCGGGTGGCGGAGTGGCTGAGCGCGGCGAAGGCGGTGCCGGGGTCGGTGATCGGGGTGATGTACACGACGTGGCAGAACAAGTATGGGGACTTGGAGAAATTCAGCGCGGCGGTGGATGCGGCGGTGAAGTGAGGCGGTGGCGCACGGGTCCGGCGCATTGGTAGCGCGCCTGCGTTCTCGACCTCGCACGGCGCTTCTGCTCAACTCGGCGCCCATGCCATACACCACCTGCACCCCGCCCGACGGCGGCAAGATTTCCATCACGCGCGGCCAACTCAATGTGCCCGCAAACCCTGTCGTTCCCTTCATCCGCGGTGATGGGACGGGGCCGGACATCTGGGCGGCGAGTGTTCGCGTTTTCGATGCGGCGGTGGAAAAGGCGTACGGCGGCGAGCGGAAAATCGCGTGGTTCGAGGTGTTCGCCGGCGAGGCTGCGAAGACCAAATTCGACAACTGGCTGCCGGATGACACGGTCGATGCGTTCAGGGAATATCTCGTCGGGATCAAGGGTCCGCTCACGACGCCGATCGGCGGCGGCATCCGCTCGCTGAATGTCGCGTTGCGGCAGCTGCTCGACCTCTACGTCTGTCTGCGGCCGGTGCAGTATTTCAAAGGCGTTCCGTCGCCGGTGAAGCGCCCGGAACTCGTGGACATGGTGATTTTTCGCGAAAACACGGAGGACATTTACGCTGGGATCGAGTTCGCCGGAGGCACGCCGGAGTCGGCGAAAATGCTCGCGTTCTTGGAGGAAAACTTCCCGAAGGATTTCGCGAAGATCCGCTTCGGCACAAGTGCGGCGGTCGTTGATTACATGAAGCAGGCGGCGCCGGAGCATACGATGGAGAATTACCCGCCGACGGTCGGCATCGGCATTAAACCGGTGTCGCAAGTCGGCACGATCCGGCTCATCAAGGCGGCGATCCAGTACGCGCTTGATCAGGGCCGCAAGTCGGTGACAATCGTCCACAAGGGGAACATCATGAAGTACACCGAGGGGGCGTTTCGCGACTGGGGATACGCGGCGGCGGAGCGGATTTTCGGGGACAAAGTTTATACTTGGGCGCAGTGGGAGCGGACGAAAAAGGAGAAGGGCGAGCCTGCCGCGAACGACGAGCAGAAGGCCGCGCTCGCCGCCGGACGCGTGCTGCTGAAGGACTCGATCGCGGACATCACGCTCCAGCAGGTGCTCACGCGTCCGACCGATTTCGAGGTGATCGCGACGTTGAATTTGAACGGAGATTACCTCTCCGACGCGCTCGCCGCGCAGGTTGGCGGCATTGGCATCGCGCCGGGCGGAAATATTAACTACGTGACCGGCCACGCGATCTTCGAGGCCACGCACGGTACAGCGCCGAAATATGCCAACAAAGACGTGGTGAATCCCGGATCCGTCGTGCTTAGCGGCGAGATGATGCTGCGGTACACGGGCTGGAATGAGGCCGCGGACTTGATCTTAAAGGGCCTCAATGGTGCGATCGGCAGCAAGCGCGTGACGTATGATTTTGCGCGGCAGATGGACGGCGCGACCGAGATCAAATGCTCGGAATTCGGCGACAACATCATCGCGCACATGGCGTGAACGAGGGGCGTGCTGTAGAGTTTGCGGCGCCACGAGATTGAGTATGGATCCATTAGAGCACGACGACCCTTTCCTTAAAGTGGAGGAGTCTCTCGTGGCATTCCGAAAAGGAGCGAATTACCCAACGCCGTGGCAGAGGAAGACGATGTGGACGTCGCTCGCGACGCTTGCGGTTGTGGCGATTGGCGCGGTGGCGGTTGGGCTGATTTGGCTGACTTCGCATGTGTTAGGATTTCTCCAGCCGATCCTCATCCCGTTCGCAGTCGCGGCGGTGATGGCGTACTTGCTCGAGCCGGTCGTTGAGCGACTGGTAAAGTGGGGTGCATCACGGAGCCGCGCGGTTCTCTACGTGTTTGCGGTCGTTTCGATCGCGTTCGCGGGCGTCCTGCTGTGGGTCATTCCGACCGTCTCCGCCGAGGCTGTGCAGCTCGCGCGAAAGTTCCCGGGGCTCACACAGGACGCGCAGCGGATGGTCACGAAATTTGCGAACGAGATTCGGCAAAAATACAACGTCCAAATCCTGCCAGATTTCCCGCCACCTGAGTCCGCACCGGCGGTTGCGGGGACTTCCGAATCACCCGCGCCCGCGCCAGCGGCTCCGCAACCCTCTTCGGCACAGGGAACGGCGGCGGCAGAGCCTACGGTTACGCCGGCAAAAGTCACGGCTGCTACGGATTTGGAGCAGCCGTTCGATTACCAGCAGTTCCTCTCTGGCGACTGGCTTCGCACCGCGCTGCCGACGGTGATCGCGAAACTCTGGAGTTTCATCCGCGGCAGTGTCGGCGGATTTCTCGGCGTCTTCGGATTCCTGCTGAGCATGGTGATCGTACCGATCTATCTTTTCTATTTTCTCATCGAGAGTCGGAACATCCAGGAATCGTGGGACGACTATCTGCCGTTGCGCGCGTCGCATTTCAAAGATGAGGTGGTCGAGACGCTCGAGGAGATCAACGGATACCTCATCGCGTTCTTCCGCGGGCAGCTCGTCGTCAGCATGATCAATGGCACCGTCACCGGCATTTGCCTTGCGGTCGTAGGACTCGATTTCGGCATTCTCATCGGCCTCATGCTCTGCTTCCTCGGCATCATCCCGTATCTCGGCATTGCGCTTTGCTGGATTCCGGCAGTTGCGATTGCGGCGCTGCACGGCGGGAGTTGGCTGGTGCCGGCGACGCCCTGGTGGGCGTTTCCGCTTGTGGTGACGGGCATCTTCACGGCGGTGCAGCAAATAGACGGGCTTTTTGTGACTCCGAAAATCGTCGGTGAATCAGTCGGATTGCATCCGGTTACGGTGATTTTTTCCGTATTCATCTGGAGCTTGCTCATGGGCGGTTTGCTCGGCGCAATTCTCGCAGTGCCGATGACGGCGACAATCAAAGTGGTGCTGCGTCGCTACGTCTGGCAGCGGCGATTTATGAATTCGCCGGTTCTCGCAACGGATGAGAGCGACGTGATCCAGCAGGCGCAGCTCCCATCTGTCGAAACCGGGAAATGAGCCCAAACGCGCCGCGCGTCGTCGTCAAAAATACCACGTTTCGCGATGCTGTAGTCGCCGGGGTCGCTGGGTTCCTGGTGCTCGCGTTTTTGATCTACGGCATCGTGCATTTCGCCTCGGAGTCGAGCCGTGCAAAGGCGAATACCCTGACCGGAGTCGTCAGAGAAAAGCAGTTCACGCCGGCGCCGCAGGAGGAGATTACGTTTGGGAAAAAGGGGCTCAAGACGAAGGCGATCGACGGGGAATATCTGCTGAAAGTGCAGGTCGAAGGAGAGCCGCGACTTTACGAAGTGCCGGTGGAGAAATCGACCTATGAAAGCAAGACGGTCGGCGACACCGTCAGTTTCATTCGTCCCCCGAGCGAGCAGTAGCGTTGCGGTGCTTCTCGGCGGCGCGGATCAGGAAGACGATCTCGCCTTTCACAGTCCGCGCTGCGTAATGCGTGAGCACGTCTGCAGCGAGACCGATGCGATATTCCTCGTAGGTTTTCGTCAACTCACGGGCGACGCAGACAAGGCGGTCGGGCAGGTGACTGGAGCAGACTTCGAGCGTTTTCACGAGGCGGTATGGCGACTCGAAAAAAATCGACGTTTCCGCACGATCGCGTGCGGCGAGGAGCACGCGTTCGCGCTGCCCGCTCTTCGTCGGGAGAAACCCTCCGAAGTAAAACTCCTCCGCGGGAAATCCCGAGCCGATAAGCGCGGTGAGCACGGCGGAGGGGCCGGGCAAAATCGTGTAAGAGATGCCGCGTTCGATACATGCGCGCAGCAGGCGATGGCCGGGATCCGACACGCCGGGCATCCCGGCGTCCGTGATAAGCGCGACCTTTTCACCGGATTCGAGACGCACGAGAAGCTCCTCGGTTCGCCGCGCCTCATTGTGCGCGTGATAGCTCACCAACGGCTTTCGGATTTCGAAATGCCGAAGCAAATTTCCCGAGTGGCGCGTGTCCTCCGCCGCGATGATATCCGCGGCTTTGAGCGTCTCCAGCGCACGCAGCGTGATATCGCCCAGATTACCGATCGGCGTGGCGATGAGGGAGAGCATCCTCTGATTCGAGAGCGCGAAAATCCGATCTCTCAACTCGCAGCTAAGAACTCTCGACTTCCGCAGCGCTCACCAGCCCTCGCTGATCAAGCTCGTGAGGCGGACGGCCATTTCCTTTGCCGCGAGCGGGATCGCCTGGCGCTCATCCTGATTCACATCCGCCGCAAGAGTGCTGCTGCCGTTTACAAAAAAATTGGTCGTGCCCGTGACGTTCCGATGATCGATCTCCGCGCCCGTGCGCGTGTCTTTCACCGAATAGATGACACGCATGGTGAGCGTGTATTCACGGCTCTGCAGTGTATTGCCGCGGACGCTGCGAGAGGAGCGCCGCACGATGGAGTCGAGCGTGCATTCGAGGATCGCGTCGGCGTGCTTTTCATCGGTCACGGTGTAAGTGCCGTCCTGCTGGATTTGCTTGATGACGGCATTCGCGAGTTCCACCTCGACCCGCGGGAAGAGTGTGTCGTTCTTAAATGACGGCACGGCGATCGTGGTGATGTTTTTGTACGGCTTCGGCTTGATCGGGCCGATTTGGTAACCGGCGCAGCCCGCGAGAGTCGCGAGTGTCACCACGAGGGGGAGGAGGCGGAGAAGTCGCATCGGTCAAGGAGCTTTCGGAAGCGTGGCGTCGGCAGGCAATGCCTCGGGAAGCGGCGGTTCGACCGGTGTAATGTCGCCTGGCGAAGTGCGAAGCCGCGGGCGGTTCGAAGGCGCGACCTCATCGGGCATCGGCGCCACTGCGACGGGCGGGCCGGCGTAGTCGGGACGCGAGACGGTATTCACTTTTGCCTGCAGCTTCCGGCGGCTTGCGGCGCGGGCACCTGTCTCCGCGCGCTCGGGGCCGGCACGCAGCGCGTCTTCGCCGAATTTTTCTTTCAGTTCCGCGATGCGCGTTTTTGCAAATGTGCTTTCCGCCGTGTCGGGCTGTGACTTGATCACATCGTTGTAGTAAATGACGGCGGCTTTGTGGTTGCCGGTCTTGTCGTAAAATTTCGCGACATCAAGCGTGCCCTGCGCGGAGCCGGTCTCGAGCGTCTTCAGGTTTTCCCGGGCCTGCGGCACCTTTTCGCTTTCGGGATACCGCGCGATGAAATCATCGAACGACTCGCGCGCTTTTGCCGCCGAAGCCTGATCGTAGGAGCCTTCGCGGTATTCTTTGAGCCGCACGTATCCGACTTGGTAGAGCGCGTCGTCTGCGATCGCATCGGTCGGGTATCGCGTGACGACAGCCTGATACGCAGCGATGGCCTCTGGGAGTTTGCCCTGCTTTTCGAGCGCCTGTCCGATGTTGAACTGCGCGATCGGCGCCCATCGGCTGAAGGGGGCTTTTTTCACGATCGACTCGAACATCTCTTGTGCACGGCTCATCGACGGCGCGACCGGGACACCGAAAAGTTTCTTCTTTTGCCCATCCAAAAACAGCTTTCCGATCTTGAACATCGACTCGACGACCGGCTCGAAATCCTCGCCCTTCGGATACTTCGAGAGATACGTGTCGTAGGCCGTGAACGCCTTGTCGTAGCTGCCCGAGCGTTCCAGCAGCGCGCCGATTTTGCGTTGCGCCTTCGGGGCGAGCAGCGAGAGGCCGTAGCGTTTGACGAGCCCGCGATAAGCATTGAGGGCGGAGTTGATGTCGCCCGCGGCCTCGAGTTCTTCTCCCTTTCTCATCTGCTCCGCCGCGCTCCCTTCGATCTTGCTGCTGGCATCGCCCTCCACGCTCCAGCCTTCATTGGAGCGGTAGATGAGGGCGGCATTCCCCGCGCCGGGAATCGCCACGATGAGCGCGGAGAGTGTGGTGAAAAGGGCGAGTTTTCGCATGAGGGCGCGGACCGTAGCGGCGAGGGCGGGGAGCGTCAAGGTGAGGGGAGGGGGCAAGCGGATACTGTCGAGACTGAATCCTGAAAACTGTAGGGTGAATTCATGGACGTGTATTCACCGCAGACGCCAGCCGATGATCCTGCTGCGCGCAAGGTCCACTTCGGCACTTGCGCGTGGAGTTTTGATGACTGGCGCGGCGTCTTTTACCCGGTGCATCTCGCGGCGGGCGATCGTCTGGAATTTTACGCGCGGTTTTTGGATTCGGTGGAAATCGACTCAACGTTTTATGCGCCGCCGAAAATCACATCGGTTCGCCACTGGCTCGATGCCACGCCGGACGGCTTTCTTTTCGCCGCGAAGATGACGCGCGAGATCACGCACGACAGGAAGCTGCGCGATTGCGCGGATGTTTTGCCGGCCTTTCTCGCGAGCCTAGCGCCTTTGCGCGCAAAGCTGGCGTGCGTGCTGGTGCAGTTGCCGCCATTTTTCACAGCGCAGCATGGTGAACACGCTCTGCGCGAATTTGTGCGCGCCCTGCCTCAGGATTTCCGTTTCGCGATCGAATTCCGCGACGAAAGCTGGCATCATCCTCGCATCGCGCACTTGCTGGAAGAGAACCGCGTTTGCTGGGTCTGGAACGACTTGACGCCGATCACGCAAGCACGGCAGGGCGCGTTCGATTACTGGCCGCGGACGACCGACTTTCTTTACGTGCGCCTGCTCGGCGACCAGCAGACGAAGTACGGCGGCGACGGCAGCCGTCTGCACAAATATCGCGGCTTGGTGTGGCCGCGGGATGCGTCACTCGACTCATGGAGGGCGCGCGTCAGCGAGAGTCTGGCCGATGTCAGCCGCGCATTGATCATGACCAATAACCACTTCGAGGGATTCTCACCGCACACCTGCCAGCGGATCGCCGAGCGGTTTGGCGTGGCCATCCATCTGCCGTCGGTGGAGGAACGCGCCGGAAGCGACTCCGACGCGGGCCAGATCGAATTGCTGTAGCCCGCATCACGCCTTGATTACACCGTTTCGGATGGCGTAGCGGACGAGGTCGGCGATCGAATTCAATTCCAGTTTTCGCATGATCCGCGCGCGGTGAGTCTCCGCGGTTTTGACGCTAATTTTCAGCTGCGCCGACACGTCCCTGTTGCTTTTGCCTTCGGCCAAAAGCTGCAGGGTTTCACGCTCCCGAGGTGTCAGTTCATTCGATGCCCGCCTGCGGATATTTGGGCCGCGCAGCTTGCGGATGTAGTGCTGATGAGCCGTGCGGGCCGTACGCGAGGTGAAGAAAGTGCGGTGCACACGCAGTGCCTCGAGCGCGGAGACGAGATCTTCTCCCGCATCGGATTTTAGCATGTACCCGCTCGCTCCGGCCGCGAGCACCTCCAGCACGAACTGCTCAGACTCATGGACCGACAGCACGAGCACCTCGGCGTGAGGCAGTTTCTCAAGCACGAGTCGCGTGGCCTCGAAACCGTTGAGTTCGGGCATTTCGATATCCATCACCACGATGTCCGGTTTAAGCCGATCCGCGCGCTCGATCGCCTCGCGGCCATCGGAGGCCTCGCCGACCACGACGAAATCCTCGCGCATTTCCAAAATTGCGCGGAGACCCCGGCGGACGACTTCGTGGTCATCGACGAGCAGGATTCGAGTTTTGTATCCGTTCATAAATTCATGGGAAGAACGACCGCCACGGTCGTGCCGGATGAATCGCCCTCGATGGAGAATCTTCCATCCAGTTCGAGCACACGCTCCCTCATTCCGATAATGCCGAAGCCTTCGCTCTTGGTGGCAGGGAGCCCGGCACCCCGGTCCCGCACGGAAAGCGTGATCCAGCCTTTATTTGCGGCGACCTCGATGTCGGCTCTAGCGCTGCCGGAGTGCTCGTGAATATTTTCGAGCGCTTCCTGAACGATGCGAAAGATCGCAGTTTCGAGTGAGCGTGTGAGCCGCCCAATCGTGGGATCGACCGCGAGCGCGGCGACGATTCCGGTGCGCTGCTGAACACTCTCGACGAGCCAGTGCAGCGCCGCCGAGATGCCGCGCTCATCAAGCAAAGCTGGATGCAGCAGGTAAGATTGCGTGCGGATTTCGCGCACCATCGTCTGTGTCAGCGTGAGGCTTTCGGAGAGCAGCGCCGCGCGCTTCTCCGGCGGCAGTGCCGGGCTTTTGAGATTCAGAACGCTCAGATTCATCGCGAGTGCGGCGAGTGTCTGAGCTGTGGAATCGTGTAGCGCTCGCGCCATGCGGCGACGCTCGTCGTCTTGCAAGTGAAGCAACCGGTGGGTGAGCGCGCGCAGTTGTTGCTCGCTCTGCTTTGCCATCGAGATGTCGCGGACAATCGCGGATGTCCCGACCAACCCGCCTGCCGGGTCGTGCAGGGGGAAGACCGAAAGGCTTACGTCGAGCACATCGCCGGATTTTGTCATACGGCGCGTCTCGTGGTGATGCACGCGCTCGCCTCGGCGCACGCGCGCCTTGATCTCGCGCGACTCGTCGTGCCGGTCGTCCGGAGTCACGAGCAGCGTGGTCTTTCCGCACATTTCGGAAGCGCTGAATCCGAACATTTTTTCCGCCCCCCAATTCCATCCGACTACGTTGCCGTCGGGAGTGGACGTAATGATCGCGTCGTCGAAAGCCTCCACGATCATTCCCATTTGCTCGAACGCGAGTGCGCCCAGCGTACAATCGTTCGCTCTTGTGGGGGCAATCCTTCCGCGTTCCATGGGGGGCGGGGAGTTAGCTCCCGTTTTCCTCGCGATACCAGTCGTAAGTTTTTGCGATTCCTTCGCGGAGCCCGATGGCCGGAGACCAACCCAACGCCTTGATCTTCGTAACCTCCAGCAGCTTGCGCGGCGTGCCGTCGGGCTTGGTTTCGTCGAAGATGAGCGCGCCCGAAAATCCGACGATTTCGCAGATCATTTCGGCGAGTTCGCGGATGGAAATATCCTCGCCGCAGCCGACGTTGACGATCTCGGGAGAGTCGTAGTTTTTCAGCAGAAAAACACACGCACTGGCGAGGTCGTCGGCGTGCAGGAATTCGCGCCTCGGCGTGCCTGTGCCCCACACGACGACCTCGTGGTCTCCGCGGAGTTTTGCTTCGTGGACTTTGCGCATGAGCGCCGGGAGGACGTGCGAACTCGCGAGGTCAAAGTTGTCGCCCGGGCCGTAAAGATTCGTCGGCATGGCGGAGATGAAGTCGCGCCCGAACTGCCGCGAATACGACTGGCACAGCTTGATGCCCGCGATTTTCGCGATTGCATACGCGTCGTTCGTCGGCTCGAGCGCGCCGGTCAGGAGCGAGTCTTCGTGGATCGGCTGCGGCGCGAATTTCGGATAAATGCATGAGCTGCCGAGGAACAAAAGTTTCTCCGCGCCGTGATCGTGCGCGGCCTCGATCACGTTGTTTTGGATCGCGAGATTTTCGAGCAGGAACTCGACCGGAAAATCGCGGTTCGCGGCGATCCCGCCGACCTTCGCCGCCGCGAGCACGACGACCCGCGGATGAGCCTCCGCAAAGAATCCGCGGACGGCGGTGCGGTCGCGTAGATCGAGTTCGGAGCGCGTGCGGGTGATGAGATTATCGAAGCCGTCCGCAGCCAGCGCGCGCGAGATCGCCGAGCCCGCGAGCCCGCGGTGACCGGCGATGAAAATGGGGTCGTTTTTTTGCACGGGCCGGACGGTGCCGCGCAGCGGCGCGATGTGCAAGGCGCGGAGGCATGTGCTCCACCTTCCCATCCGCCGCGAATTTCGCTCTCATCCACGCCATGCCACGCCTCACCGTCCTCAAGACCTACAAACTCGCCATCGGCGGAAAATTCCCCCGTGGCGAAAGTGGGCGCGTCCTGCCCGCCAAATCCGCCGACGGCAAGACACACCTCGCGAACTTCTGCGCCGCTTCGCGCAAAGACCTCCGCGACGCCGTCGTCGCCGCGCGCAAAGCGCAGCCCGGCTGGGCCAAAGCCACCCCGTATCTTCGCGGTCAAATCCTCTACCGCGCCGCCGAGATTGCCGAGCAGCGTAGCGCCGAACTCATCCACGAACTCACCCGCGCCGGCACCCGCCACGCCGCCGACGAAGTCGCCCTCGCCATCGACCGCCTCGTCCACTTCGCCGGCTGGACCGACAAATACGCCCAGCTCTTCAGCAGCGTGAACCCCGTCTCCACGCCGCATTTCAACTTCACCTCGCCCGAGCCCACCGGGGTCGTCGGCATCCTCTGCCCCGACGCGCCCGCGCTCCTCGGCCTCGTCTCGCTGCTCGCCCCTGCCATCCTCAGCGGCAACACCGCCGTCCTCCTCGCCTCCGAATCCACCCCGCTCGTCGCCGTCACCTTCGCTGAAATCCTCGCCACCAGCGACCTCCCCGGCGGGGTCGTGAATCTCCTCACCGGCACCCGCGCCGAGCTTGTCCCGCACTTCTCCAGCCACATGGACGTCAACGCCCTCATCGACGGCTCCGGCGACCCTGCCATCACCGCCGCCGCGCACGCCGGCAGCGCCATCAATCTCAAGCGCCACGCCGCCCGCGACCTCGCACCCGCCGACTGGCACACCGACCGCGCGCAAGACCCCTATTGGATCCTCGACACCGTCGAATTCAAAACCGCCTGGCACCCCATCGGCACCTGACGTGCGCGCACTCCTCATCGTCCTCGATAGCGTCGGCTGCGGTCGCGCCCCCGACGCTGCGGCCTACGGCGACACCGGCGCCGACACCCTCGGTCACCTCTTCAAAGCCGTCCCCGGCCTCGACCTCCCCACGCTCTTCTCCCTCGGCCTCTGGAAAATCCTCACCGGCGATGTCTTCCATCCCCGCTCACAAAACACGCGCGCCAGCTACGGCCGCATGCGAGAAAAATCCGCCGGCAAAGACACCACCACGGGCCATTGGGAAATCGCCGGCGTCCTCCTCGAAAAGCCCTTCGCCACCTACACCGCATTCCCCCCCGCGCTCATCGACGCCATCCAGCGCGCCGCCGCCGTCACCTTCATCGGCAACCTCCCCGCCAGCGGCACCGCCATCCTCGAGCGCCTCGGCCCCGAGCACCTCCGCACCGGCAGCCCCATCCTCTACACCTCCGCCGACTCCGTCCTACAAATCGCCGCCCACGACAGCATCCTCCCCGAGAAAAAGCTCCACGCCCTCTGCCGCATCGCGCGCCGCCACGCTGACGCCTTCCACATCGGCCGCGTCATCGCCCGTCCCTTCACCGGCGAACCCGGCGCTTTCACCCGCACCGCCGGCCGCCACGACTACTCCATCGTCCCCCCCCGCACCATCCTCAACGCCATCGCCGACACCGGCCGCCACGTCCACTCCGTCGGCAAAATCCGCGACATCTTCGCCGGCAGCGGCATCACTCACAGCCACCCCACCGCCTCGAACGCCGAAGGCATGGCCGCCATCGAAAACCTCTGGCGCACTGCCCCCGACGACGCCCTCATCTTCGCAAACCTCGTCGATTTCGACACCCTCCACGGCCACCGCCGCGACCCGGCCGGCTACGCCAGCGCCCTCATCGCCTTCGACACCTGGCTCGCCACCTTCCTGCCGAAAATCGACCCGGGCGACCTCCTCATCATCACCGCCGACCACGGCAACGACCCCACCGCCCCCGGCACCGACCACACCCGCGAAGAAGTCCCCCTTATCCTCCTCCACGGCGACCAGCGCCGCCCCCTCGGCACCCGCGAAACCTTCGCCGACGTGGCCGCCACCTTCGCCGATTTCTTCCGTTTAAAATCCCCCTGGCCCCGCGGCAAGACCCTCCTTCGAGCCAAACGCTGACCCGCCCTTCGCCGTGATTCGGGCGCGAATCGCGGAGAGGGGCGCGCGCATCGGCGGGAGGGGGTTGCGAGGAACGTCATTGCGACATTGATGCGGAGCGCGTCTCGCGAGGCGCGCGCTTTTGCCAATGGCCCACCCGCGTTTCTGCCAATCGCCTTTGGCAAGGCGCTCGACACCCGCGCATCCTGACTCGGCGAATCGGAGAATCGCGTTTCAAAGTTTCGCCCGCTTGCGTGGTCAAAGAAACGTTGCTCTCTTCCCGACCCGCAATTTCGCGCTGCCTCTACCGCCTCTTTTCGCATGAATTTCACGCCACTCCGTCTCGCTGCGATTGCAGCTTTTCTCTCCACCGCCACCGCCGCGGAGCCGATCAAACACGGCACCGGCGACGCGCCCGCCGCCGCGACGCCGGAGGCGGCGAATGCGATGAAGTCTTTTAAATATGACGGCGGGCTGAAGGTGGACCTTTTCGCCGCAGAGCCGCTCCTCGCGAATCCGGTGTGCTTTTCAATCGATGAAAAAGGGCGCTGGTATGTCTCCGAGAGCTACCGGCAGGAGAAGGGGATCGAGGACAATCGCGGGCACATGGACTGGCTCGCGACGGACATCGCGTCGCGCACGACGGATGACCGGCTGGCGTTGATGCACAAGTTTTATCCCGACCCGAAAAAGTTCGCGGAGAAGTTCACGCAATTCGAGGAGCGGATCGTGCGGCTGGAGGATACGAATGGCGACGGCGTGGCGGATAAGCAGACGATTTACGCCGATGGGTTTCGCGATCCGCTCGACGGCACGGGCGCGGGAATCCTAGCGCGCGGCAACGACGTGTGGTGGACGTGCATTCCGAATTTGTGGCACTTCCGCGATGCCGACGGGGATGGAAAAGCCGAGCTGAAGGAAAAGCTGCTGAGCGGGTTCGGGGTGAAGTTTGCATTCCGCGGGCACGACATGCACGGGCTGCGGTTTGGGCCGGATGGGCGGCTGTATTTCTCGATCGGGGATCGCGCGATCCATGTGCAGACGAAGGAGGGGACGACGGTCGCGGAGCCGGACACCGGCTCGATCATGCGGTGCAATGCGGATGGAACGAACTTCGAGGTGTTCGCGACGGGCGTGCGCAATCCGCAGGAGCTGGCCTTTGACGAGCTGGGCAATCTTTTCACCGGCGACAACAACTCGGACGCGGGGGACAAGGCGCGCTTTTTGCAATTGGTCGAGGGCGGCGATTACGGCTGGCGGATGGCGTTCCAGTATCTGCCGGATCGCGGTCCGTGGAATCGCGAGATGCTGTGGGATGAAGTCAAAGGGCCAGCGGCGAAATACATCGTGCCGCCGGTGGCGAATATCGGGAACGGGCCGAGCGGGCTGACGTTCAATCCGGGGACGGGGCTCGGCGAGCGGCATCACGGGCGGTTCTTTTTGTCGGACTTCCGCGGCGGCGCGAGCGCGAGCGTGGTGCATCAAATCGCGCTGGAGCCGAAGGGCGCGTTTTTCAAGGTGAAGGAGCTGCACGATTTCGTGAAAGGCGTGCTGACGACGGATGTGGAATTTGGGAACGACGGGTCGCTTTACGTGCTCGATTGGGTGGAAAGCTGGGGCGGGGTGGGGAAGGGGCGCATGTATAAATTCACCGACCCGTCGGCAAACACCGCGCTCCAGGCGGAGACGCAAAAGCTGATCGGTGAGGGGATGTCGCAGCGTGGCGATGGCGAACTCGCGGGGCTGCTCGGGCACGCGGATCAGCGTGTGCGGCAGGCCGCGCAATTCGCGCTCGCGGTGAAAGGGGATGCCGCGGCACCTGTATTCATGCGGGTCGCGGGCGATGTGAAGGCGCCGCCGCTGGCGCGGATTCACGCGATCTGGGGGCTCGGGCAGGTCGCGGAGAAGAAGGCGGATGCCTTGCAGCCGTTGCTCGCGCTGCTGGCGGATGGCGACGCGGAGGTGCGCGCGCAGGCGGCGCATGTGCTCTCGGATCGGAAGTTCGCGACGACGGCGGATAAGCTCGTCGCGATGCTGAAAGATGCGTCGGCGCGCCCGCGCTTCTTCGCGGCGATCGGGCTGGGGAGGCTGGCGTTCAAGCCCGCGGTCGAACCGCTTTTTCAGATGCTCGCGGAGAACAACGACGCCGATCCGGTGCTGCGTCACGGCGCGGTGATGGGCCTGAAATCATGCGCGTCCGCGGAGCAGCTCGTAGCGAAGGCGCACGACGGTTCGGTCGCCGTGCGAGTCGGCGCCCTCGTCGCGCTGCGCCGCCAGCAGAGCCCGGAGGTCGCGGTGTTTTTGAAGGACGCGGATGAATCCGTCGTGCTCGAGGCCGCGCGGGCGATCCACGACGTGCCGATCGAAGCGGCAATGCCCGCGCTCGCCGCGCTCACGACCGAGAAGCGGATCAAGAATCCGCGGATTTTGGAGCGGGTGGTAAACGCGAATTACCGCATCGGCAAAGCGGACAAAGCGCGCGCTCTCGCGGCCTACGCGGCGGATGGCTCGGCGCCCGAGGTGGCGCGCAAGGACGCGCTCGACGCGCTCGCAGAATGGGGCGGCCCGAACCCGCAAGATCGCGTCTTGAACATGTGGCGGCCGATTCCAAATCGCCCGCCGACCGATGCGGTCGCTGCCGTCACGCCAATCCTGCCAGCGCTCTTGAAAGACGCACCGGGAGGCATCATGGAGATGGCCGCGAAACTCGCGGGCAAGCTCGCCATCGGTGCCGCCGGAGAGCCGCTCGCCGCGCTCGTTTCAAACGACAAAGCGCCCGCGCCCGCCCGCATCGCCGCGCTCCAGGCGCTCGCGACTTTGAAAGACAAGCGCCTCGAGGCGGCTGCGAAATCGGCCTTCGCGGCGAAGGACGCAAAGCTCCGCAGCGAGGCGCTCCAGGCTCTCGCCGCGCAGGAGCCCGGAGCCGCCGTGCAGATGATCGGCGAGGCGATCCAGCGCGGTTCGGTCGTCGAAAAGCAAGGCGCGCTTGCCGCGCTCTCGCTCATCCAGCGGCCCGAATCCGCGGCGCTGCTTTCGTCGCTGATGGATCAGCTCATTTCCAAGCAAGGGCCCGCTGAAATCCGGCTCGATATTTACGAGGCCGCGAAGAAGAGCGGCGCCCAGGAGGTGAAAGACAAGATTGCGCAATACAAAGCCTCCCTCCCCGCAAACGATCCGCTCGCGCCTTACAAAATCTCGCGCGCCGGAGGCGACGCCGCGCGCGGGCTCAAAATCTTCCGCGAAAAGCAGGAGGTGCAGTGCTTCCGTTGTCACAAATGCGATGGCGGCGACAGCGTCGTCGGCCCCGACCTCACGCACATCGGCGCGAGCAAGGACCGCAATTACATCCTCGAGTCCATCGTCTTCCCGAACAAAGTCATCGCGCCCGGCTTCGCCATCGTGAGCCTCACGCTGAAAGACGGCAGCGCCGTCGTCGGCCGCGTGCTTTCGGAAAACGGCTCCGATATCAAAGTCGAGACCCTCGACGCCGCAGGCAAACCGCAGCAGGTCACCGTCCCGACCGCGAACATCAAAGAGCGCCTCAGCGCCCCGTCGCCAATGCCGGAAAACACCCGCGACAACCTCACCCGCAGCGAGCTCCGCGACGTGATCGAATACCTCGCCACCCGCAAGTAACCCCTGCCGGAGCCAGTCCCCGGGTAGCACGTACCCCCATGATTCGCATCTTCCTCATCTTCGCTGTTGCTTCGCTCGTCGCCCTGCGGAGCGGTGCGGTTGCTGCCGGGCAGGCGCGGCCGAACATCGCCGTCTTCCTCGCCGACGACCACAGCATGCTCGACTCCTCCGCCTACGGCTCGTGCGATGTGCGCACGCCGAGCATGGAGCGCATCGCCGCGGCGGGCATGACTTTCACCCACGCCTTTGTCGCCAGCCCGAGCTGCGCGCCGAGCCGCGCGTCGCTGCTCACCGGTCTCATGCCCGTGCGCCACGGCGCCGAGCCGAACCACGCGAAGCCCCGCGACGAGATTAAGAAGTGGCCCGCGTATTTCCAGGAGCTCGGCTACGAAGTCGTCGCCTTTGGCAAAGTCGGGCACTACGAGCAGACGCGGCTCTACGGCTTCGACCACTTCGAGCACATCACCTTCCACGACGACGTCGCCGTGGCCGAGGGCGCCAAGTGGCTGCGCGCGCGCAAAAGCGACAAGCCCCTCTGCATCTTCTTCGGCACCAACTGGCCGCACGTCCCCTGGCCCGCCACCGGCGAAGGCTACACCGCCGATGCCGTCCACCTGCCCCCCACACTGCCCGACACCCCCGCCATGCGCGCCGCGATGGCCACCTACTACGCCGCCGTCGCCCGCATGGACGCCGACCTCGGCCTCGCCCTCGATGCCATCCGCGATGCACTCGGCCAGGAGACACTCATCGTCGCCACTGCCGACCACGGCACCCAGCTCCCCTTTGGAAAATGGAACCTCTACGACGCCGGCACCCGAGTCCCACTCATCGCCTCGTGGCCGGGGAAAATCGCACCCGCCTCGCACACCGACGCCATGGTGAGCTGGATCGATCTCCTTCCCACCCTCCTCGAGCTCGCGGGCGGCACCCCCCCGGCCGGCATCGACGGCCAATCCTTTGCCGGCGTCCTCCGCGGCGAAAAGACCACCCACCGCGAGCGCATCTTCACCACCCACAGCGGCGATGGGAAAAACAACAACGTCTATCCCATGCGCAGCGTCCGCACCGCCGACTGGAAATACATCCGCAACCTCCACCCCGAATACTACTACTTCACCCACCTCGACTGGTCCCAGAAGCGCAACGACTACTTCGAGAGCTGGAAGACCCTTGCCACCACCGACGCCCACGCCGCCGCGCTCCTCTCCCGCTACCACCAGCGCCCCGTCGAGGAGCTTTACGACCTCCGCGCCGACCCCCTCGAGCAGCAGAACCTCTCCGCCGACCCCGCCCAAGCCGGGCGCCTCACCGCGCTCCGTGCCGAAGTGAACGCCTGGATGAAGGCCAACGGCGATACCGGGAAAACCTACGGCAACCCGCGCCTGCTCACCGACCCGGATCGCGACGCCTCCCCCAAGGCGGAGAAATAGCGGCGCACGCAGCTGCCATTACGCACGGAGTGGCTCGCAGCAGCGCAGGGTTTAGGCAGCGCCCGTAGTTATTTCGCGGGCGCCTCTTTGAGGAACTCTACGTTGCCGGTATCGAGGTCGTAGTGCGCGGCCACCACGGAGACGGTGCCCTTTTCGACCATCTCCTTGAGAATGGGCGCGGACTCCCGCAGTTCTTTGGCGACGTTCACTTCGTTCGACTTGGCGGTGGCTTCCGCGTCCTCGCCGGCAGTGGCCTCCACCGCGGGCGCGATCGCCTTGACCAGCGATTGGATGTGCCCCTGGGCCTCCGCCTTGGCGGCGATCGTGTCCCTTGCCGCCTTGACCGCGCCACACCGCTCGTGGCCGAGCACCACGATCAGCTGCGTTCCCAGATGGTCCACCGCATACTCGATGCTGCGCAGCGTCTCGTCACTGAGGACATTGCCCGCGACGCGAACCACGAAGAGGTCGCCCAAGCCCTGATCGAAAACCACTTCAGGTGCAGTGCGCGAATCAGAGCAGGCGAGGACAACGGCAAACGGGTGCTGGCTGGTTGCCAATTCCGCGCGACGTTCCCCCGTCTGGCGCGGGTGCTGAAGCTTGTTGCCGATGAACCGCTGATTGCCGGCTTTGAGGCGTGTGAGGGCTTCGGCCGGTGCGACTTTCGGGGAAGCGTCGGCGTGATCTGGCTCCTTGGCGGTGAGTGCAGGTGGGAGGCATAGCAGGGCAGCGACGGTGCCACTTAGGATGTAGGACTGGTAGTTCATGGGTGTGTGTGGTGGCTTGGATGGATGGCGGAGGAAGAAAGATAGCGTATAGCGGGCTGGCGGGGAGTTGGTAAGCGGAGTCTGGGAAAGGAGGAGAGGTAAGGCAATCGGTGTTTAATGGAAATTGTGTTCAGGATGAATGAAGCATCGCCGGGGCGGGCAACGGGTGCGGCGTTGAGTGGCGGAGGTGCGAGTGCTGAGTGGCGGAGGTGCGGGCCACGGGTAGCGATGGTGCGGTTGGTGGGTAGGAGGGTGGGTTCTTATAAGGGCCGATCTTGCCGGGATGTATGCTCAGGATTGCCGCTGATGCGATCTTTTACCTATACGATCGTCCCGAATACCATGGGCTGACGCCTTTCCGGATAGTGCGCCGATTATCGCGGGTAATAGGGCAGGTCGCCTGGATGGCGGTCGTCGCGGCTTTCTCACTGCCGGACCGGGGCGGCCAGGATGGCCGCCATACAACCGCTGATCGCGGGAGGCGGGGTGGTGGGGCAGGGGGCTATGACTGGGGGCCGCGCCGATATGCGCGGGCTTTGGCGGGCCGGGCTAGAGGAGGGGCTCGGCAGCTGCTAGGGCTTTGAGATAGACGCGGTGCTGGCCGCCGCCGCCGATTTCCTCGAGGAGGAGGGAGGAGGTGGAGTTGCTGCCGGCGGGGAGGAGGTGGTGGTAGGTGCGGTCGCCGGGGAGGCGGACTTCGACGCGGAAGAAGTCGCCGGCGGCATCGCGCTGCATCTGGACGCCGCCACGGTCGGAGGCGAGTTCGCAGCGGCTGATGGAGCGGCCGGCTTCGAGTTTGATGGCGATGCGTGTGTCGCCGCCGACGGCATTTTGGAAGATGAAGCCGGTGCCGTCGGCGCGTGTGAATTCGAGCCCGAGCTGCGCGGCGAACCAGCCGGTGAGGAGGATGGCGGTGGAGCGATACTCGGGGGCGTGGGCGATGGTGATGGTCTGGAGATTGGCGAGGACGTCGAGGTTCTCGGGGTGGTCGAACATTTGCGCGAGGGCCTGGCGCAGGTGGAGGGAGCGGGTCCAGTTCAGGTCGCAGAGGGTGAGGCGGGAGTTGGCGTGGGTGAGGGAGTCTTTGAGCCGGGTGAATTGGGGGCGGGGGCTCGTCCACGCCTGGCTGTCGAAGATGAGGCGATCGACGCGGGCCCAGAGTTCTTCGTCGATGGGGTCGGGGAATACGCCCTGCCACCAAAGGTGGAGGGGGAGGTCGGAGTCGAGGTTCGAGAAGACGATGTTGGCGATGCGGTTCTGGGTGTCGCCTTCGAAGAGGAAGGAGATTTGCTCGCAGCAGATTTGCTTGGCGCCGGCGCGGCTGAGGTGGCAGTGGGCGTTGATCCAGGCGCGGACACGGGCCTCGGGCGCGGTGGGCTCGCAGCAGATGAGGATGGCGCGGCAGGCGTGCTCGCGGGTGAGCTCCATGATGAGCTCGGTGTTCGCGCTCATGGTGCCGGAGCCTTCGCAATGGACGGCGAAATTGATGAGGGAGGCGCGGGTGGTGGCGCCGGCGTCGCGGTCCCAGAGTTTCTTGAGGTCGCGTCCGATTTGCCCGAGTTCGACGGGCATCCCGAGCGCTGAGGTGTCGAGGGAGTCAGGCATCGCGGCTCCTCACATTCTGCGCCAGGCGCGTCCGTCGCGGGCGAGGAGGTCGTCGGCTTCGGTGGGGCCCCAGGAGCCGGCTTCGTATTCGCAGAGCGGGGGAGGGGTCTCGTTCTTGTGCCACGCTTCCTCGATGCGGTCGATGAAGCGCCATGCGCCCTCGACTTCGTCGCGCCGCGCAAAAAGCGTGGCGTCGCCGCTCATCGCGTCGAGCAGGAGCCGCTCGTAAGCCTCGGGCGAGGCTTTTCCAAAGCTCGTGCCGTAGTGGAAATCCATCTTCACCGGCTCGACTCGGAGCGCCGCGCCGGGGCGCTTCGCCTGGATGCGGAGCGAGATGCCTTCGTCGGGCTGGATGCGGATGACGAGGACATTCGGCCCGACTGCGGCAGCGTCTTTATTAAAGAGCACGCTCGGCGCGTTCTTGAACTGCACGGCGATTTCGGTGCCGCCTTTTGGCAGGCGCTTTCCGACTCGGACGTAAAATGGCACATCGGCCCAGCGCCAGTTATCGACGTGAACTTTCAACGCCACGTAAGTCTCGGTCATCGACTCGCGGCTCACGCGATCCTCGGCGCGGTATGCGATGACTTCCTTGCCGTTGATCGCACCCGCCGCGTACTGCCCGCGCACGACATTTTCGCCGACCTCCTCAGGCGACATCGGGCGCAGGGCGCGCACGACTTTCACTTTTTCATCGCGGACGCTGTCGGCCTTCAGGTCGGTCGGCGGCTCCATCGCCACAAGGCAGAGGAGCTGGAGGAGGTGATTTTGCACCATGTCGCGCAGTGCGCCGGAACTCTCGTAGTAGGGCCCGCGCGCCTCGACGCCGAGCGGCTCGGAGGCGGTGATCTGGACGTGGTCGATGTAGCGGCTGTTCCAGATGGGCTCGAAGATGGAGTTGGCAAAGCGCAGCACCATGATGTTTTGCGCGGTCTCTTTGCCGAGGAAATGGTCGATGCGGTAGGTGTCCTGTTCTTGGAAGACGGTATCGACGATGGTGTTCAACTCCTGCGCGGAGGGGAGGTCGGAGCCAAAGGGCTTCTCGACGATGACGCGCGACCATGCGCCGTCGCGGGCTTTGTTGAGCCCGACTTCGGCGAGCTTTTCGAGGATGCCACCGAATTCGCTCGGGGCGACGGAGAGGTAGAAGAGGCGGTTGCCGCCGGTGTTGCGCTCGGCGTCGAGCTGGTCGAGGCGCTCGGCGAGTTTTTTGTAGCCGTCGAGGTCGCCGAATTCGCTGCGATGATAGAAGAGCCGCTCGCTGAAACTTTCCCACAGCTCCTCATTGAGCCCCTGCCGCGAGTGTTTGCCGACGGCTTCCTTGAGCTCCGCGCGGAAGGAGTCGTCCGACTTTTCGCGCCGCGCAAAACCGACGACGGAGAGCGCCGCGGGGAGGTCGCCATCGGCGGCGATGTTGTAGAGCGCTGGGATGAGTTTTCGATACGTGAGATCGCCGGATGCGCCGAAGATCACGACGTTGCAGGGCTGTGGCATCGGTCGGCTGGAAAGCCCCTCCCGCAGAGGATTGGCGGACCGTTCAGGCGGAGTGGTGGTCTTTTTCAAAGCGAACCGGGAGAGTGCGCAGGTGCGCGGCGGGTTTCAAGCCGCATCGCATCGCGTCAGGCTTCCAACCTGAGTCACGGCTGCACGAGCACGACGAATAGAATCTGCCCCCGCGCGTGCATCGGACCGCGGATGAAGAGCGGGCTCTCCGGCGCGATCTTCGCCTCGGTATCCACGAGCTGCTGCTTGTCGTGAAAGAGCTGGAGATTCAGCAAATATCCGCCTCGCGCTTCCTTCGCGCTGGAGCGGCGCGCTTTCACATCCATGGAAAAATGCGAGGTCGGCGCGAGCTGGACCTCCGCCATGTCGTCGATCTTAGCGGTCGCGCTGCCGATGATTTCGACCTGATTGTAGCCGAGCAAATTCCGCAGCCGCTTGCACACGGCGTCGAGCTCCGCGGGCGGCGCTTTCGGTTGCGCGACATTCGACGCGAGCAGCACGGCGCTCCAGATTTTATCCTCAGCGCCGGCGCGCGGAAGCGTGATCAGGAGCGCGAACGCAATGCCGAAGATGAGGCGGAGCGCGGTCACGGGTCAGTTGAGCTGCGCGCTCGCGGGGAGGTAATCGAGCCCGTCGAGCCAGAGCACGGTGACGTTGTCCTTCGGGTTATAAACGGGCGTCGCGGAGACGTGCGGATTGTCCGTGCGGGCATCGACGATCTCCGCAAAATACGGCGTTCCCGCGCCTTCGGGTGTGCCGGTCGGGATCATCATTTTGAAAAGCCCGCCTGCGAGAAGCAGGCACGCCGAGCCCACCATCGCGAGCTGCGGGATCGACCACTGCCACCAATGGCGGCGATCGCTTTTCACCTCTCGCCCCGACTCCGCGGCGATGCGCGCCGCGACCTGGTGAGAGAAAAAGTCGGCGTTTGTGAGCGACGGCGCATCCGCGTGACGGCGCAGAAAATCGCCGAGCCGCAGTGCGTCCGTTTTGTCCGGGAGCGCGTCCGGAACGGACTCGAGTTCGCGCTCGAAAGCGGCGGCTTCCGCGGCGGTCAGTTTCCCGTCGATCCATCCGGTGTAGCGTTCTTCAAAGGTTTTCATAAACGTCTCGGAGCAGGGTTTGGAGTTTCTTGCGGGCGTAGAAAAGACGCGACATGACGGTGCCGATCGAGCAGTCGAGCACGTCGGCGATTTCCTGATATTCCAGCCCGTCGATCTCGCGCAGCACGATCACGGCACGATGCTCGGGCGAAAGTTTGACCAACGCGGCATCGATGCGCGTGCGGACTTCCTGATCGGAAATTTTCTCGATCGGCTGCAACTCGCCTTTCGGCAGCGTTACCGCGCCGGGCTCGATGTTTCGCAGCCCGATCGCGTCGTCGAATTCCGTCCCTCCGTGAATCTGCTTTTTGCGGATCGAGTCGATCGCGACGTTCATCAAAATCCGGTAGAGCCAGGTGTAAAACGACGACTGCCCGCGAAAGCGCGCGATCGATTTCCACGCCTTCAGAAAGCCGTCCTGCGCGAGGTCCCACGCGTCTTGTTCGTTGCGGACGACGTTGTAGATCATGGAAAAAGCGCGGCTCCGGTATCGGGTGACGAGTTGGTTGAACGCCTGCTGATCGCCCGCCTGCGACCGGGCGACCAATTGCAAATCATCGGGCTCGTCGGGCAGGTTTTCGGTGTCGGCAGACGTGCGTTTGGACGGACTCACTCGTGAAAAATTCAACTGGGGTTTAACTTTTTTACCGCCGCGACCGCCGCGGTAAAACCTCAGTCACCCGTCCCAAACCGCCGCCGCCACTCCGCGCGATACTCGCCCATGAGTTGGATGATCCCGTCGCGGATTTGGAACAGCCGCTGGTTGAGCGTCGCAAAACGCTCGCGCTTGATCCGCGCTTCTTTCTTGAGCTGCACCGCCGCCTCGAGCCCGAGCATCGTTGCCTTCAGCGCTCTTTTTAAATATGCGATCGTCATCCCGATCTCATCCACGTCGTCGTCGCTGAGCGCTGCAGCGAGCTTGGCACTGGCAATCGCCGTTTGCGTCGAGAGTTTCACAGCGGCGGGCTGATTTCCCGCCTCGCCGAGGTCTTCGAAAAGCTGATCGATCCAAATCGTGAGCGCGAACGACGCCTTGTAGAGCGGATGCACTTCAAAGCCGAGTCCGCCGGACTCCGTCTCATCGGCACCACTTTCCTCCAGCGCCTCGGCCTCTTCCTCGAAAAGCGAATCCACATCCTCAGCCCACTTCTCCCCCTCGCGGTCGAGCAGATGAAACCAGCCCATCTCCCGCGCGATGATCTGGTCGCGCCTCGGATCGTCGATGTAGCGCTCGAGAAGCTCCATGTATTTCTCGGTTTTCTGATCCTGCTGCTGGAGAAAACGCTCCCAGTCGTATTCGTCCCAGATTTGCTCCGGGCCGTCGTTGTCGCGCATGGGGATTAAATACGGCTCAGGAGGGGGAGGCGGCAAAAGGAAAGTTCGGAGGACGGAAGACGCCGCCCGCGCTCTTCAGCCTTCGACCATCACCGTCGGCCCCCCGCCTGCCTCCACCTGCCTCCGCAACTGCCCGCACGCCGCCGCAATATCCCCGCCCTTTTCCCGCCGAATCGTCGCCGCCGCGCCCGCCCTCTCCAACACCGCCATGAACGCATCCTGCCGCGCCTCGCTCGGCCGTTTCCACTCCAGCCCATCCACCGCGTTGTACGGGATGCAATTCACCTTCGCACGCACCTTTCGCACAAGCCGCCCGAGCGCTGCCGCGTCCTCCGGGCGATCGTTCACGCCGTCGATCAGGATGTATTCGAAAGTCAGCCGCTGGCTCTTTTTCTCGGTATAAAAAGCGCACGCCTCCAGCAGCGCCGCCAGCGGGAATTTGCGGTTCACCGGCATGATCTGCTGCCGCACCTCATCCGTCGCTCCGTGCAGAGAAATGGCGAGCCGCACCTGCAACGGCTGCTCCGCGAGCAGCCGAATCTGTGGCGCGAGACCGCTTGTCGAAATCGTGATGTGCCGCGCGCCGAGTCCCACGCCCCACGGGGCATTGATGATCCCGATCGCGCGCATGAGATTCGCGAAATTCGCGAGCGGCTCGCCCATGCCCATGAAGACGATGTTGTTGATCTTCTCGCCGCTCAACTCCTCCACGCGCAGCACCTGGCTCACGATCTCTCCCGCGTGCAAATTCCTGCTGAATCCATCCAGTCCGCTCGCGCAAAATTTGCACCCGTAAGCGCAACCGACCTGCGTCGAAATGCAGAGTGTGCGCCGATCCGAGGCTTCGCCATAAAGCGCGGGCGAAGCGGGAATCAGCACCGTCTCGATGAGGCTCGCATCGTGCAGCCGGAATAGAAATTTGCGTGTCGTATCCGACGACCCGAGCGTCCGCACCGGCTCCAGATCGTCGAAGGAAAACGCTTCCTCCAGCTGCGAACGGAGCGCCGCCGGCAGGTCGCTCATCTCATTGAACGTACGTACCCGTTGCCCGTAAATCCAATGCAGCATCTGCTTCGCGCGATACGCCGGCTGTCCGAGCGCTCTCAACTTCGCGCCCAGCTCATCGAGCGTGAGCGAGTGAATCGGCGTGCGGGCAGCGAGCATCGCGCACCTTCACCGGAACGCCTCCGCGCGGCAAGCGGGAGCTGTCACGCAGCGGAACGCGTTCCTAATTCGCGCGGCACTTGTGGATTGCACCCTTTCAGCGCCCGGCCTCGCGTTTTTCCCTGAATCTGCGAGAAATCTAACCGCGTTTTTCAACTCTATGAAGTTCACACCTTTTCGCCTCTCCCTCCCCGGAATGTGTATCCTCGCGTTGCCGCTCACAGCGCTCGCCGGGGACAAGCTCACCTTCAATCGCGACATCCGCCCGATCCTGTCGGACAAATGCTTTGCCTGCCACGGCACCGATGCGAAGCACCGCGATTCCGGGCGGCGGCTCGACACGCCGGAGGGTGCATTTGTGGAGACGGAAGGAATCATCGCCATCAAGCCGGGCGACCTCGCGGCGAGCGACGCGTGGGAGCGGATCACGAGCACCGACAAAAAGGAAATGATGCCGCCGCCGAAGTCGCACAAGACGCTTACTGCCGCAGAAAAAGAAGTGCTGCGGAGGTGGATCGTCGAGGGCGCGAAATACGAGAAACATTGGGCATTTGAGCCGCCGGTGAAAGCCGTGCCCCCTGCGGTGAAAGATGCGGGTCGGGTGCAAAATCCGATCGATGCCTTCGTGCTGGCGCGCTTGGACCGCGAGGGTCTCGCATTTTCGCCCGAAGCCGACCGCGCCACGCTCATCCGCCGCGTCACGCTCGCGATCACGGGACTGCCGCCGACGCCTGCCGAGGTCGATACTTTCACCGCCGACACCGCGCCGGATGCGTTCGCGAAAGTGGTTGATCGCCTGCTCGCCTCGCCGCGCTTCGGCGAGCACATGGCGCACTGGTGGCTCGACCTCGCGCGCTACGGCGACACGCACGGGCTGCATCTCGACAACGAGCGCGAGATGTGGCTCTACCGCGACTGGGTCATCGGCGCCTTCAACCGCAATTTGCCGTTCGACCAATTCACGATCGAGCAACTCGCCGGCGACCAAATCCCGAATGCGACGAACGAGCAGAAAGTCGCGAGCGGCTTCAACCGCTGCAACGTGACGACCAGCGAGGGCGGCGCAATCGCGGAGGAATTTCGCTTCCGATACGCCATCGATCGCTCCACCACGACGGCGCAGGCGTGGCTCGCGCTCACGACGCAATGCGCGGTCTGCCACGACCACAAATTCGACCCGATCTCGCAGAAAGAGGTCTATCAACTTTACGCGTTCTTCAACAGCAGCGCCGACCCAGCGATGGATGGCAACAAGGCGCTCGTCGAGCCCGTGCTGCAAGTTTCGACTCCCGATCAAAAGCAGCAGCTCGCCGCTTTCGACGCGAAAATCGGCGCGCAAAAAAAACAGCTCACCGATGCTGTGAACATCGCGGTGCAGGCTTATCGAGACCCCGCCGATGCGCCCGATGCCGCCACGCCGCACGCGGTCGAGGAAGTGTGGATGGAAGATGGATTTCCGGCCGGCGCGAAGCCGCAGATCAACGACGGCGAGTCGCCGCTCATGCTCGTCGGCAGCGAGGAAATGCCGCCCGCATCCGGGAAGCTCTCGATCAAGCGCTCGGCGAAAGGCGTGGGCCAAGATTTCTTTGCGGGCGGCGCGAGCTTCACGGTTCCAGCAGATGCGATCATCTCCGTGATGGCGCGCACCGACCCCGCGGATTTGCCGCGCGCGATCATGATTCAATTCCACACGAGCGACTGGAAGGCGCGCGCCGTGTGGGGCGACGACGCGGCGATCCCGTACGGGAAGCCCGGCACGCCCGAGCATTTCCTCGCGGGCGAACTGCCACCGAATTCGCAATGGACACGGCTCGAGGTGCCGGCTGAAAAGCTCGGCCTTCACGCGGGCGACGTGATCGACGGATACGCATTCACGCAGGCTGGCGGCACGGTTTTCTGGGACCGTCTCGCCGTGCATGGGACGAGTGATCCCGCGGCCGATCCGGCGCGATCTTTCACCGCATGGCTGAAAGCGGGCGAGGGGAAAGACACGCCGAGCGTCACGCCGGAACTGAATGGGTTGCGGAAAAAACGCGCGGCGGCTCGCAAGCCGGAGGATCTCGCCAAGCTGCGCGCCCACTACATCCAGAGCGTTTGCGCCACGACGCGCGGCGCATTTGCCAATGCGGAGAACGCGGTCGCCGCGCTCGAAAAACAGCGCGCCGATTTGGACAAAGCGCTCCCGAGCACATTCGTCATGCACGACATGGATGCGCCGCGCGAATCCTTCGTGATGGAGCGTGGCCAATACAATGTGCCGGGCGAAAAGGTGCAGCCCGGCACGCCCGCGATTTTGCCTCCTCTTGATGTGGAAAACCCGCGCCGCATCGACCTCGCGCGCTGGCTCGTGGACGCCAAAAATCCTCTCACCGCACGCGTCGCGGTGAATCGCTTCTGGCAGCAGCTCTTCGGCATCGGGCTCGTGAAAACGTCCGCCGATTTCGGCTCGCAGGGAGAGCCGCCGAGCCACCCGGAATTACTAGACTGGCTAGCCGTGAGTTTCCGGGAAAGCGGCTGGGACATGAAGCGGCTGGTGAAGACGATCGTGCTCAGCAACGCATGGCGGCAGACCTCTCGCGTGACGCCCAATCTCCTTGTGCGAGACCCGGAAAATCGCCTGTTCGCGCGCGGCCCGCGGATGCGCCTGAACGCCGAAGCCGTGCGCGACGACGCACTCTTTGTCGCCGGCCTCCTTGTCGAGAAGCAAGGTGGGCACGCGGTGAAATCGTATCAGCCGCCGAATATCTGGGAGCCCGTTGCATTCAAAAACAGCACGACCCGCAACTACGTCCAGGACACCGGCGACGCGCTCTACCGCCGGAGTGTTTATTCATTCATCAAGCGCACCGCGCCGCCACCGTTCCTCGTGAATTTCGATGCCCCCTCGCGCGAGGGAATCTGCACCCGCCGCGAGCGCAGCGACACGCCGCTCCAAGCGCTTCAACTCCTGAATGACGTGCAATATTTCGAGGCCGCGCGCGTCTTCGCCCAGCGCATTTTGACGGAGGGAGGCCCGACTCCCGGAGAGCGTATCGCCACCGCATTCCGCCTCGCCCTCGCTCGCCTGCCCGAGCCTCGCGAGACCGAGCGAGTCCAGTCGATGCTCGGCATTTTCCTTGAGAAATATCGCGCGAATCCCGAAGCCGCCAAAGCCGTTCTGGCCAACGGCGAATCCAAGCCGCCCGCAAACCTCGACACCATCGAACTCGCCGCTTGGACGCAGGTCGGAAACCTTGTCCTCAACCTCGACGAAAACATCACGCTCAACTGACCCGGCGGCCGAAACCCGCGATCCCGGCGGCGCTCCAGTGTGCTGGCCGGAGTTGATGCCGACCGGCTACGGGACGCTGATCGTGTAGATGGCTTGGGCGCCGTCGGTGAAATAGACGCGGGCAGCAACGGTGCCGTCGGCGGCGAAGCTGCGGCGCGTGCCGGCGCTGCCGCTGCTCGCGGCCAGCGTGACGAAGCTCTTCACCGGCGTGCCGCCGAGCGGGTCGCCTTCTTGTAGAAGCTTGCGCAGCGTGCCGGTGCCAGTCATGGCCCAGAGGCCGGTGTTGCTGGTGGCGAGGATGCCGCCGGGGCCGTTTGCGCCGCTTGCGCCGGTCACGAGTTTCGCCACGAAGAGCGGGCCCTTGTCGCTGGCGGCGAGCGATGTGAACGATTTCCACTGCGCTCCGACGGCGCTCTCCGGCGGCTGCGCGCCTTCCTGCGCGAGCAGGGCGAGCGCGGTGGAGGCGTTCTGCCACCAGATGCCGGTGTCGCTTGTGGCGGTGACGCTGCCGCCTTTGGCCTGCCCGAGGAACGCGAAGATCTGGCCGTCCGGCGAGAGGACGGGGTCCTTTAAGGCATTGAACGCGGCGTCGGTGCCGGGGGCGGGCTCGCCGCGCTTAATGCTGCTAGCGGTGCCGGTGGTGGGCATGAAAAAGAGGCGCTTGGCATCGCTGGCGAGCACGCCGCCGAGGTTCGGCGTCAGGTTCGCGAGGAAGGCGATTGCGCCGCCTGCGGTATCGGGATTGGCGGGCGAGCCAAAGGTTTTCCACGTCGCATCCGGCACGCCGGGCACGGTCGGCTCGGTGCTGGCGAACACCTTGCTCGCGCCGCTTTCATCGGTATCCACGAGCGCCTGCGTCTTATCCACGAAGGCGACTTGGAACGTCGCCGTCGCGCCGCCCCACTGGCCGCGGCCCTGCGCGGGCGTGCCGCCGGAAGTCTTCAACAGGCGGAAGCTCTTCACCGCGCTCGTGCTGACGCCCCCCAGCGTGCTGCCCTCGCGCGCGATCGCAGTCACCGTGCCGGTGCTCGCCTTCCAACGCCACGCGCCCGTGTCGTCCGTGCGCGTCACGCCGCCCGGCCCCGCCGCGCCCGCCGCGCCGATGCGCAGGCTGCCGGTGAAGACGACCCACACGTCGCTGCCGCCGAACTGGATGTTCGAGGTGGATGCCACGGTCTCGACCACCGTGCTGGCGGAACTGATCGACGCCGACGCGATGCTCCTGAGCTGCGAGCCCTCGGGCGTGCCGGGCAGCGTCGCATTCTCGCGCGCCACGAGCCGCACCGTGCCGCCCGCATTGGAAAAGAGCGCGATGTCGTCATTTGTGGTCGCGCCGCCGAGCTTCGCGAGGAAGGCGATGCTGCCATCCGCCGCGATCACCGGGTCCTTGAACGCCTTGAACGTAACGCCCGCCAGCGGCGAACCGGTCGCATCCGGCGCGGCATCGCCCGTCTTCGCGATTGCCCGCGTCGGCGTACCTGCGAAGAGCCCCGCACCGGAGCCTGTCGGGCTCTTCCACTTCGCGAGAAAAGCCAGCGTCTCCGCGTCATTGATCGCCGGCACTCCGAAGCCCGCGAACACCGCGCCATCCGGCGGCCCGCCCGCCGTCCCCGCGCCGGGCACCGTGCCGCCTTTCTCAAAGCGCCTTGTCGCCTCCGGGTTCAGCGTCACCGTCCACGACGCCACCGCGGGCGTCGCATCCGTATTCCCCGCCGCATCCTTCGCGCGGACTTCGTAAACGTGCGCGCCCTGCGCCAGCCCGTTCAGAACCACCGGGCTCGTCACCGGCCCAAACTCCTCCCCATCCAGCCGCCCCTCGAAAGTCAGACTCCCCGCCGCCGTCACATCATCGCTTCCCGTGAACGCAATCGTCGCCGAATCACTATTCACCGTCCCCGACGGCCCGCTCGTGATCGTCGTCTCCGGCGCCGTCATATCCGGCGGCGCCATCGTCGTGAAAGTCGCGACGCTCGTGTAGCTCGTCCCCACCGAGTTCGTCGCATACGCCTTGAATGAATACCCGCTGCTCGCATCCAACCCGCCCACCGCCACCGTGAAGCTCCCCGTCGTCCCCGCCGCCGTCGCCGACATCACCCCGCTCCCGCCGAGCACCGGGTCCGCATTCCCCGAAGTCAGCGCATACACCAGGCCCCGCGCCGTGATCGCCGCTCCGCCGTCGCTGGTCACATTCCCCCCGAGCGTTGCCCCCGCATCCGTCACGCCGGTGAAGGTCGGCGTCGTCACCGTCGGCGCAGTTGGTGCAGTGTAAGAGACGAGCTTGGCCGCACTCGGGACACCATTGGCGAAGACTGTCGCCAGCGCGTAGCCCTCACGCAGCGCTGCGGCGGGCGTTGAGGTGAAGGACGTTGCGGATGCAGACGCCGAGGCATCCCGAGAAAGAAAGACGCTCTGCTCGTTGTTCAGCCAGCGCAGTTGCACCACGGGGTAGTTTGTTGGCGAATCGTTCGTGCCGCCTACGGACGCGCCGGAAATGCCGTTGAAGCCACTGCCAGTCAGCACAAGCCGCCCGTTCGAATCGAACGAGGAGGCGGTAACCTGCGGTTGCGTGGCCGGTGAGAAGCCAAGTCCCACGTTGTAGAGTTCCGCGCTCGCGAGATCGCTACTGCCATAAAAGCCCCCGGCGACGAGCACTTTGCCGTCGAGCAGCAGCGCCGCTGCTTGAACGAAGCGTGCGTTCGCAAGGTTGCCGGTTGCGGTCCACGTCCCGTTTGCCGGATCGTAGAGTTCAGCACTCATCGTTACGCCGCTGTTCCCGGCTCCGCCGGCGACGAGCACTTTGCCGTTAGGCAGCAGCGTCGCCGTGTGATTTCCACGCGCCGTGGAGAGACTGGCGGTCGCAGTCCACTTCCCGCTCGCCGGATCGTAGAGCTCTGCGCTCGTGACAACCACGCTGGTCCCGACTCCCCCAGCGACGAGCACCTTGCCGTTGGGCAGCAGTGTTGCCGTGTGATAGCCGCGCGCCGTGGAGAGGCTGGCGGTCACCGTCCACGTCCCGGTCGCCGGGTCGTAAAGTTCCGCACCCGTGAGCGCACCGTTATTTATTCCCCCGGCGACGAGCACCTTGCCATTAGGCAGTAGAGTTGCCGTGTGACCGTAGCGCGCCGCGGCGAGGCTGCCGGTCGTCGTCCACGTCCCGGCCGCCGGATCGTAGAGTTCCGCGCTGGCGGCATTGCCGCCAGTCTGTCCCGCGGCGGCGAGCACCTTGCCGTTCGCCAGTAGCGTCGCCGTGTAATAGTTGCGAGCCGTCGATAGGCTGCCGGTCGCAGTCCATGTTCCATTACCCGGGTCGTAGATCTCTGAGCTCGTAAGAGGTCCAGTGGATCCAGAGCCTCCACTAACGAGCACCTTGCCGTTGGGAAGGAGCGTCGCCTTGTGAGAATTTCGTTCCGTGGCAAGGCTGCCGGTCGCAGTCCACGTCCCGCTTACTGGATTGAAAAGCTCAGCGCTCGCGAGATCGCTGGTTCCAAAGCGACCCGCAGCGACGAGCACCTTGCCGTTGGGCAGGAGCGTCGCCGTGGGATACGAACGCGCCGCGGCGAGGCTGGCGGTGGGGGCGAAAGTCCCGGTCGCCGAGTCGTAGAGCTGCCCGGTCGCTAGAGCGCCGCTCGTTCCATAACCACCCGCAACCAGCACCTTTCCGCTCGGCAACAGCGTTGCCGTCTGCTGCGCGCGTCCGGCCGCGAGGCTGCCCGTCACCGCCCACAGTCCGCTCGCCGCGTCGTAGATCTCCGCGCCTGGGACAGTGCCGTTCGCATTAGCGCCTCCCGCGACGAGCACCTTGCCATTGGGAAGCAGTGTCGCCGAGTGAGTATAGCGCGCCCCGGTCGAGAGGCTTGCGGTCGCAGCCCATGTCCCCGTTGCAGGGTTGAAGATTTCAGCGGTCGCGGTTGCGCCAAAGCCCGCGTCATTCCCTCCACCGGCGACGAGCACCAGCCCATTGGGGAGCAACGTCGCGGTGTGTGAATAGCGTGCGGTCACGAGGCTCCCGGTCGCTGACCACGACCCGGTTGCCGGATCGTACATCTCTGCGGTCCGGAGAGGCCCACCGTTGCCTCCCGCCGCGACGAACACCTTGCCACTCGGCAGCAGCGTAGCAGTGTGCCTCGTCCGCTGCGCGGAAAGGTTGCCGGTGGCGCTCCAAGTCCCCGTAGCCGGATCATAGAGGCTCGCTGTTTGGAAAACGTTGGACCCGTTAAAGCCCCCGGCCACCAGCACCTTGCCGTTGGGCAGCAGCGTCGCTGTATGATCAAAGCGCGCACCCGGCAGGCTGCCGGTCGCCGACCACGTCCCGGTCGCCGGATCGTACAGTTCCGAGCTCGCGAGACCGCCACCGCTCCCTATTCCCCCGGCGACCAGTACCTTGCCGTTCGGCAGCAGCGTCGCCGTATGGTGGTCGCGGGCTGTGAGCAGGCCGCCGGTCGTCGTCCAGGTTCCGAGCGCAGGATCGTAGGTCTGCGCGGTTGCCAAATAGGAGCCGCCGAGAACCCCGCCAGCGACGAGCACCTTGCCGTTCGGTAAAAGCGTGCCTGTATGCAACTGCCGCGCACTCGCCATGCTGCCGGTATTGGCGAAGGTATTCGGTGCCTGTGCCCACGCGGGTGACGTAGCGTCGAACAGGGTGAGCGTGACGGTGGCAGCTGCGAGGAGCAGGCGCGCGGGGATTTTCATGCGGAGGGAAATAGGGGAGCGGTGAGGGAGACGATGCGAGTCGAGGAAGTCGGACCGGTGGTTGTGAAACCGGCGCGGAGGGAAGCAGCGAAACGGGGCATGTCAAGCCACCGGTGCCGTCCAACTCACCGCCGACGAAGGCTCGCCCTACCCGCGGGCATTCAGTGACTCAGCGCGCGCATCCGCGAGCGGCAGCCGCCGCCTCCGCCCCCCGTGTCGAAGCCAAAATCGGAACGTTCGCGAACCGCCCTTCCGCGGGGGTATCCTCAAGCCGGAGGCTTGCGGTACACAGGCTTTAAATACACAACCCGTCAGACACCGCGCCTTGACCTGCCCCGGTTTTGGCCGAACGCTTTGCATCGCCATGCACCCCTTCATCGAAAACGAGATCAACCTCACGCGGCGGCAGTTTTTTGGGCAGACCGGGCTGCGGCTCGGCGGCGTCGCGCTGGCACAGTTGCTCGGGGAAAAGGCGTTCGCCGCATCGACTTCACTCGCGACTCCTGCGCTACGCGTGCATCCCGCACTGCCGGGGTTTCCAAATTTCGCGCCAAAGGCCAAGCGGCTCATCTACCTGCACATGAACGGCGCGCCGTCGCAGCTCGATCTCTTCGATCACAAGCCCGGTCTCGCGGAGCACTTCGACCAGGATTTGCCGGACTCGATCCGCGGGGGGCAGCGTCTAACGGGGATGTCGTCGGGGCAGAAACGCTTTCCGGTCGCGCCGTCGAAATTCAAGTTTGCGCAGCACGGGAACAGTGGGCGCTGGATCAGTGAGCTGCTTCCGCACACGGCGGAGATCGTGGACGAAATCGCGGTCATCAAGAGCGTCCACACGCACGCGATCAATCATGACCCGGGGTGCACGTTCCTTTTCACCGGCGCGGAAATCCCCGGCAAGCCGAGCCTCGGCTCGTGGCTCTCTTACGGGCTGGGCAGTGAGTCGAACGATCTGCCGGCGTTCGTGGCGCTCACGGCGAAGTATCCCGAGACTTCCGACGGGCAGGCGCTCTTCACGCGGATGTGGAGCAGCGGATTCCTGCCAGGTATCCACAACGGCGTGGCCTTTCGCAGCGGCGCGGACCCGGTGCTGTTTTTGGAAAATCCCAACGGCGTGCAGCGCGAGGATCGCCGTGCGTTGCTGAATGCCCTCAGCGACCTCAATCAGCGGCAGGCCGAGCGTTTCGGCGACCCGGAGACGCTGACTCGCATCGCGCAATACGAGATGGCATTTCGGATGCAGGCCAGCGTCCCTGACCTCGCGGACTTCAAAAAAGAAGACGCCGCGACGCTCGAAATGTACGGCCCGGATGTCGAGCGCCCCGGCTCTTTCACCCAAAGCTGCCTGCTCGCCCGCCGCCTCGCCGAGCGCGGCGTGCGCTGCGTGCAAGTCATGCATCGCGGCTGGGATTCGCACTCGAATCTCCCGACCAATCTCGGCAACCAAACGCGCGACACCGATCGCGGCTGCGCGGCGCTTATCAAGGACCTCAAGCAGCGCGGTCTGCTCGACGACACGCTCGTCATCTGGGGCGGCGAATTTGGCCGCACCGTCTATTCGCAAGGCACGCTGACGAAGGACAACTACGGACGCGACCATCACCCGCGGAACTTCTGCATGTGGATGGCCGGCGGCGGAATCAAGCCCGGCATCAGCTACGGCGAGACCGACGATTTTTCCTACAACATCGTCGAAAACCCCGTCCACCTGAACGACATCAACGCCACGATCCTGCACTGCCTCGGCATCGATCACTCGCGCTTCACCTACAAATTCCAAGGCCTCGACCAGCGCCTCACCGGCGTGGAGCCTGCGGAAGTCGTGAAGGGGATTTTGCTGTAACCGGGATCGGCGATCCGAGCCGGAACAGCGGGCGGAATTCTTGTGTCCTTTTCGTGTCGCCTCGTTCGTCTTTGAATTAGCGAGGCCAACCGCCTCCCATCAAAACCATCGAACCCATGACCACACAAAACCACTACCCGCCCATCTCCTCCTACCTCGCCGTCAACGATGCCGCGAAGGCCATCGAGTTCTACAAGTCCGCTTTCGGCGCGACGGAAATCTACCGCCTTTCGGACTCCGCGTCCGGTCGCATCGGCCACGCGGAACTGGCGCTCAATGGCAGCATGATCATGCTTTCCGATGAGTTCCCGGGTTACTCGAAATCCCCGCAAACGCTCGGCGGCACCGCGGTGCGATTTTGCCTCATGGTGGAAGATGCGGACGCCGCGTTCGACCGCGCAGTGGCCTCCGGCGCGACCGTCCTGCGGCCGCTGACCGACGAGTTCTACGGCTTCCGCAGCGGCAGTATTCGCGACCCCTTTGGCCACGAATGGCTGGTGCAGCATCAGTTTGAAAAAGTGAGCCCCGAGGAAATGCAAAAGCGCTGGGATGAGATGGTGAAGAACTGCCAGCCTCCCACCGAGTAAGCCGCGCCATGAATCCACAGACACCTACCAGCGAACATCTGCTGCTCATCCGCGGCACGCATTGGAACCATGGCATGTCACCCGCGAAGTTGCAGCACGTGATGACCGACTTCTACGCATGGGTCGATGGGCTCGTGCAAAGCGGCGTCCTCCGCGGCGCGCAGCCTCTCATGGAGGAAGGAAAGCTCGTAACTGGCGCGTCCGGCAACTCGGTGCGGGATGGAGTCTTCGCCGAGTCGAAAGAAGCCATCGCTGGTTACTTTCTGCTGGAGGTGCCCAGTATCGAAGAAACCGTGAGCCTCGCGCAGAAATGTCCCATCTTGGCCTATGGTGCTCAGATCGAAGTCCGCCCCGTGGCCGACCTCTGCCGCCCGATGGCCGAGGTAAAAGCGTTGGCCGCAACAGCTTAGGGCACATAAAGCCGGGGCTTCCCCGTCCCGTGTAGAGCCTTGGGTCGAGTCCGCTCCGGCTCCTTGCCATCCCAGTCATGCCATCCGAGGCACCTCCGTCCTCGACGCCGAGTCCCGACGCGGCACGGCGCACCGCGCATCTCGCGGACGACCTCTTTCGTCGCGAAAGCGCGCGATTGGTCGTGATGCTCGCGGGGCAATTCGGGATGCACCGGTTGCAACTTGCGGAAGACGTGGTGCAGGAAGCCTTGGTCCGCGCGTTGCAAACGTGGCCCTATCGTGGCGTGCCGGACAACCCCGCGGCGTGGCTCACGCAGACTGCAAAGAATCTCGCGCTCGACCAAGTCAGGCGCGAGAGGCGCTGGCAGGAAAAGGAGGACGGCATCGCCGCCGCGAGCGAGCGCTGGCTGGCGGAGCACCCGCAATCGGAAAACCACGAGACCTTTGCCGACGACACGCTCCGGATGATGTTCGTCTGCTTCCATCCACAGCTCTCAGTCGAGGTGCAGACAGCGCTGGCGTTGCGAACGCTTTGCGGACTGAGCCCCGCGGAAATCGCCAGCGCTTTCCTCGCCAGCGAGGCTGCGATCAGCAAACGCCTGGTGCGCGCCCGCCAGCGCATCCTGGAGCTAGGTCTGCCATTCGAGGTGCCCGAAGTGCGCGAACTTCCCGCGCGTCTTGATGCGGTTCTGGGCACGTTGTATCTCCTTTTTAACGAAGGCTACAAAGCCTCGGCCGGCGACCGGCTCGTGCGCGAAGACCTATGCCACGAAGCGATAAGACTCACGCGACTCGTGGCCCGGCATCCTGCCACCGACACGCCTCAGACCCATGCGCTCCTAGCTCTCATGCTGCTCAACGCCGCCCGCCTTTCCGCTCGTACGGACGACGCGGGGAATCTGCTGCGTCTCCACGAGCAAAATCGTGATGAATGGGATCACGGAATGATCGAGCTGGGACTTCAGGAGCTAGATCTCGCGGCAACCGGCGACACGCTGAGTGAATACCACCTTCAGGCAGGCATCGCAGCGTGTCATAGCATTGCTCTCGACGATTCTGCGACGGACTGGCCTCGCATCCTATCCCTCTACGATCTGCTATTGCCACTGACTGCCTCGCCCATCGTCGCACTGAACCGCGCGGTCGCAGTGGCTCGCGTGCATGGGCCGCAGGCAGCGATGGCTGCGGTCGAGGAAATCGCAAACCGCGGATCGCTGGAATCTTATCATCTCCTGCACGCGATTCGCGGATCGTTTGCCGCTGAGTTGGGACGCCCGGCGGAAGCTGTGACCCATTTCCGCATCGCGGGAAAGCTGGCGGAACTTCCCGCGGAGCGTGAATTCATCGCCCGCCGGATTCGTGAGTGTGAGGCTGGGGAATAGCTTCAGCAGCCTCTCTTCAGCAGCCTCGCTGCTTGCGTCCGCGAGGCAATCAATTTGGAGATGTGCGGCTGCATTTTTTCGGATATTTTCTCTGACTCCTTATGAAGCTCCCCCTTTCAAAGTGCTGTTTGTTGATGAAATCGATTCTTCTCTGCATCGCATTCAGTCTCCTAGCAAGGGATCGAGTATCCGCGGCTTCCGCCGACGCGAAGCCGATGAATATCGTCGTCCTTTACGCCGATGACTGGCGCTTCGACACGCTAGGCATCGCGGGGAATCCGGTGGTCAAGACGCCGAACCTCGACCGGCTTGCGCGCGAGGGCTTTCGCTTCACGCATAACTGCGTGACCACTGCCATCTGCGGGGTCAGTCGCGCGAGCTTGCTCACCGGCCAATGGATGTCACGCCACGGCAATACTTCGTTCAGTGCTTTCAAGACACCGTGGGCTGAGACTTATCCGGGGCTGCTGCGCGCGAATGGCTACTACGTCGGGCACGTTGGAAAGTGGCACAATGGAAAGTTCCCGGCGGCGAACTTCGACTTCGGTCGCGCTTACTCCGGCACGCATTGGTTGAAGGAGCCGGACGGCACGATGATCCACGTCACGCAGAAGAATGAAAACGACGCGCTGGAATTCCTGCGCACGCGGCCGACGGACAAGCCGTTCTGCCTGACTCTCGCCTTCTTTGCTACGCACGCCGAGGACAGCAATCCGAAGCAATACCTGCCACAGCCGCAAAGCATGTCGCTGTATCAGGACGTGACCATTCCCGTCGCGAAGACCGCGACCGATGAGGCCTTTCACAAGCTCCCGCCTTTCATCGCAAACGAGAAAAACGAAGGCCGTGTGCGCTGGCATTGGCGCTTCGACACGCCGGAGAAATACCAGGAAATGATGAAGAACTATTACCGTCTCGCGACTGAGGTGGACGCGACCTGCCAGCGCGTGCTCGACGAGCTTCAGAAGGAGGGGGTGCTCGACCATACACTCGTCATTTTCACGGGCGACAATGGTTACTTTCACGCTGAGCACGGACTCGCGGACAAGTGGTATCCGCACCAGGAAAGCATCCGCGTCCCGCTCATCGTGAGCGATCCGCGGATGCCCGCGGAGAAGCGCGGGCAGACCAATGACGACTTCACGCTGAACGTCGATCTCGCGCCGACGATCCTCGCCGCCGCAGGCATCGCCGCGCCGAAGACCATGCAAGGCCGCGACTTCGCGCCGCTCTATCTCGCCGCTCAAAAGCCGGAGTGGCGCACCGAGTTTTTCTACGAGCATGCGATCATCAAAAACAAAAGCTTCATCCCAGCCTCCGAGGCGCTCGTGCGAAAGGATTGGAAGTATTTCTACTGGCCCGACTTTGGCCTCGAACAACTTTTCCACGTCGAAGCCGATCCCTACGAGGAAGCCGATCTCGCGCAAAACACCGAGCAAGCCGAGCGGATGGCCGAAATGCGCAAGCGCTTCGCCGAACTAAAAGCGGCGGCGCGGTGAAGGTTGCCGGCATCCCCGATTCCGGGTGCAGCATTGCTCCGCGCCGTGATGATGGCACTGTCTCCGATGTGCCCTCCGATCCTTCGCACGCTCGCTGCCTCACTCATACTTCTCATTGCGAACGGCCGCGCTGAAAATGGAGCACTAAAGGTGATCGAGTGGCATCCGTGGAGCGATGCGATTTTTCAGAAAGCAAAAGCAGAGAAGAAGCTCGTGCTGCTCGATCTCGGTACGGGCTGGTGCCACTGGTGCCATGTGATGGACGAGGTGACGTATCGCGATCCCGACGTCGTGAGGCTGATTCGGGATGGTTACTACGCAGTCCGCGTTGATGCCGATTCGCGGCCTGACTTAGCAAACCGCTACGAAGATTACGGCTGGCCCGCGACGATCGTTTTCGATTCGGCGGGGCTCGAACTCGCGAAACGGCGCGGCTATCTGCCGCCGAAGCCGATGGCGGGAATGCTGCAGGCGTTCATCGAAGACCCGACGCCGGGGCCCTCGATCGAGCCGCAGGGCGAAGTGACTCCCAGCGCCGAAGCTGCGCTGTCCCCCGAGCAGCGGAAGTCGATGCGCGCGGACTTTCTCGCGGCCTACGACGCGGAGCGCGGCGGCTGGGGAGAGGTGCATCACTATTTGAATTGGGATGCGCTGGAGTATTGCCTGCTGGAAGGCGCGGCCGGCGACGCGAAGCTGGAAGCCATGGCGCGGCAGACGCTCACCTCCGGCCTGAAGCTCATCGATCCGGTGTGGGGCGGCGTGGATCAGTACTCGACCGACGGTGACTGGGATCACCCGCATTTCGAAAAGATCATGCCTTTTCAAACCGAAAACATGCGTGTTTATGCGCTCGCCTCAAAGCTCTGGCACGAGCCGAAATGGCTCGCGACAGCGGAGAAAGTTCGCGGCTATTTGAAAAACTTTCTCACGTCGCCGGAGGGCGCATTTTACGCGAGCCAGGATGCCGACATGGTGCCGGGAGAGCACTCGGGCGAATACTTTGCGCTCGACGATGCCGCACGCCGGACGATCGGAATCCCGCGCGTGGACATGCACATTTATGCGCGGGAAAACGGGCTCGCGATTGCGGGGCTGTGCGCGCTCTACGCGGCGAATGGCGATGCCGACGTGCTCGCGGATGCGCGGCGCGCGGTGGAGTGGGTGCTCGCGCATCGAGCGCTGGAAGGCGGAGGATTTTCGCACGGCGATGCAGATGAAAGCGGGCCGTTCCTCGGAGACACCTTGGCGATGGGGCGCGCATTTCTCTCGCTCTACACGGTGACCGGCGAGCGCCAATGGCTGACGCACGCGGAGAGCGCTGCGCAGTTCATCGGCAAGAAGTTTAACTCAAAATCAGGCTTCGTGACAGCGGTGGCCGCGTCCGGGGAGCAATTTGCGCCGAGGCCGCAGGTTGATGAAAACGTGATGCTTGCTCGGTTCCTGAGTCTGCTTCATGCACACACGGACTCGCAGATCTCCACCGAGATGACTGTACGCGCGATGCGATACCTCGCCGCGCCGAGTGTCGTGAAAAGCCAGGGCTACGGCACCGCCGGGCTGCTGCTTGCGGACGGCGCGATGACCACGGAGCCAGTCCACCTCACAGTCGTCGGCGCAAAAGATTCGGAAACCGCAAAAGAGCTTTTTGCCACCGCACTTCGCGGCTTGCCGATGTCCGCGCGGATTGAATGGCTCGACCCTAAAGGACCGCCATTGCCCCGCACAGACGTCACCTTCCCGCCGCTCACCGAGCCCGCCGCATTCCTCTGCGCAAACGGCCTCTGCTCATCTTCAATCCGCACGGTGGAGTCGCTGGCCAACCGATTGGCGAAGCAACGGATGGGTTTAGCGCCCGCTGAGTAAAGTTCGCGCGTGGGCGAGTGCGGAATCGGTTTTTCCGCCAAGCATCCGCGCGATTTCCTCGATGCGCTCGGTGCCGGCCACGGCGTTGAGTTGCGACAGCGTGCGGTCGGCGGTGAAGGCTTTCGTCACGACGAACTGCGTGTCGGCGAGCGCGGCGACTTGCGGAAGATGGCTGATGCAGAGGACTTGGTGCGCCTTGCCGAGCTCCTGCATTTTTGCGCCGACCGCGTGCGCGATTTCGTCGCCGACGTTCGCGTCGATCTCATCGAAAACGAGCAGCGACACCGTGTCTTGCGCGGCGAGCGAAGATTTCACCGCGAGCATCACGCGCGAAATTTCGCCGCTCGAGGCGATCGATTTGAGCGCCTTCGCGGGCTCGCCGGGATTCGGCGCGAAAAGAAATTCCGCCGATTCAAGCCCGTGCGCGCCGGGCTGCGCGAGTGCATTGAGCGCGATGGCGAAGTCCGATTTTTTGAAGCCGAGATCGCGGAGATGTTCGGTGACGCTCGCGGAAAGCTTCGGCGCTGCGGCGCGACGTTTCGCTCCGAGTTTCGCGCCGGCGTCGAGCAGCGCGGCGCGCGTGGTGGCGATCTCGCGGGCGAGACGTTCGAGTTCTTCGCCGCGCGAGCCGATCTTTTGCAGGCGCTCGGCGGAGCGCGTGCCGAATGCGATTACGTCCGCAATCGAGCCGCCGTATTTGCGTTTCAGCGTCTCGAAAAGCGAGACGCGCTCTTCCATCTGCGCGAGTTCGCCCGGCTCGATTTCGAGGTCTTCCGCGTAACGCTGAAGGCCGGTCGCAAGCTCTTCGATCTCGGTGAAAGCGCGGATGTGTGCGTCTGAAAATCGCGCCGCGGCGGGGTCGATGCGTTCGAGATCGCGCAACATTTTTCCTGCTTCCGCGAGACGCGGAAGCGCGGCGTCCTCGGCTTCACTGAGACGCCCGAGAGCGGCGGTGGAAAGCTCGAGCAGGCGGCGGCTGTTCGACGCCACGCCGTATCGCGCGAGCAATTCGTCCTCCTCGCCGTCGCGCAGATTCGCCGTGTCGATTTCCTGGACTTGATGCGCCAGCAGATCGACTTCGCGCTCCAGCGCTGCTTCATTCGTCGAGAGTTCCGCGTGCTCGGCGCTCAGCGCGTTGAGCCGCCGATGTTGCTCCTGATATTTCGCGCGCAATGCCTCCGCTCCGGCGAACGAATCCAAAAGCGTGAGCTGCTTTTCGATCGAGAGCAGCGACTGGTGATCGTGCGGCCCGTGCAGGTCCACGAGCCCGTCGCCGAGGTCGCGCAGGACGTTCAATGTCGTCGGGCTCCCGTTGATGAATTGCCGGTTCGCGCCAGCGTTCGTGAAGACGCGTTTCAGGATGAGCTGCGCGTCCTCGCACGGCTCGACGCCCTGCTCTTCGAGCTCCGCATTCAGCGCGCGGGCGTCCGCAATCTCAAACACCGCCTCCACCGTGCAGCTCTCCGCGCCGGTGCGGATGAGCGCCTTGTCCGCGCGCTCGCCGAGGATGAGCTTCAGCGCGCCGACGATGATCGATTTCCCGGAGCCCGTCTCGCCTGTGATGGCCGTGAAGCCCGGTGAAATCTGCCACGCGAGCTCCTCGACGAGCGCGAGATTTCGGATGCGGAGCGAGGCGAGCGTGGCGGTCATGGATGCGCGCTCACGAATGCCAAAAGGTGCGCGGCGGCGCAACGTCCGTCACTCCGCATCGGGTGCCGGGCCGCTCTGCAACATGCGCACGCGGCTCTGTTGCATCGGCAGGCGTATCGTGAAAGTGAGCCCCTTTCCCTCATCGCTGAGCAGGTCGATCTCGCCGCCATGCTCGCGCACGATGCGGCGCACGATGAGCAGCCCCAGTCCCGAGCCGCTCGCCTTCGTGGTGAAATAGGGCTCGAAAATCTTGCTCATATTTTCCTGCGAAATGCCGCCGCCGGAATCGGTGAACGCGATGCAGACGAACTCGTCATCGAGATCCGTCCGGATGCGCAACATGCCGCTCGTCCGCATCGCCTGAAACGCGTTTTTGATGACGTTGTAAAATGCCTGCTTGAGCTGATCGCGATCGACCTGCAGCAGCGGCAGATCGCTGCGCAACTCCTGCTCCACGAGGATGTCGCGGTCTTCGAGCTCTGGCTGGAGGAACGCGACGGACTCCTGCACGAGCGCGTTGATGTTTTCGAGGCTCGGCTCGAGATGCGCGGGCCGGATCGCGCCGAGAAATTGCTTCACCGTCGAGTCGAGCCGCTCGATTTCCTCGCGCGCGATGTCGAGCGACTTTTGCAATTCCTTGCGCGCGGGCTCGGCGACTTTCCGCAGTTTCCGCTCCATGAGCTGAAGGTGGATGTGGAGCGAGTTCAGCGGATTCCCGATCTCATGCGCGACGCCCGCGGCGAGCATCGTGAGCGCGGAAAGCCGCTCGCTCTGGATCGTCTCCTCGGTCGAGCGGCGGCTCTCCGTGATGTCGCGCAGGATCACCGCGTAGCCGACCATCTCCTGCTCTTCGCGCCGGCTGGCGGGCGCTTCGAGATGCACGGGCACCACGTAGAAATTCACGAACCGATGCCGCGGATAAAAGATCTCCATGTCGCGGCTCACCACTTTTTCCGCCTCGATGAGCCGCTCCCAATCAAGCCCGCGCAGCCGCTCGCCGAGCAGCGTGCCCATGCACTCTTCGCGCTCGAGCCCGAAAAGTTCGCACGCCGCGCGGTTCAGATAATTCACGCGCCCAAGCCGGTCCGTGACGATCACGCCCTCGTGGATCGCGTTGAAGATCGTCTCGAGAAACCCTTTCTCGTCCGCCAGCCGATGCAGGTAATTCTGCACCTCCTCCGGCCGCACGCGGCCGATGCGTTCGATGAATTTGTCGAGAAATCCGGAGTTCATGCGCGCGGGGGAAGTCAGCCGTCAGCGAGGGAAGTTTTCAAGCGTCCGGCAACGAGCACGAGCAGCAAAAAGGGCGGGATTCTCGCGAATCCCGCCCTGTTGATTTTGGCTCGAGCCCCGAGTTACTCGGCGGCTGGCTTGTCTGCCGCGGCCTTCTTGGCGCGGGGCTTCTTCGCGGGCTTGGCCTCGGCTTCGCCTTCAGCAGGCTCGGCTTTTTTGGCTGCCGGCTTCTTCGCCGCGGGCTTCTTTTTGGCGGGCGTCGGCGTGGCTTCTTCCACTTCGACTTCCGCACCATCGACCCACTCGATGAAGGCCATCGGCGCGGCGTCGCTCTTGCGCATGCCGAGCTTCACGATGCGCGTGTAGCCGCCCTTGCGGTCGGCGGCGCGCGGCGCGACTTCGTCGAAGAGCGCCTTCACGGCGCCCTCATTGTGGCAGAGCGTCGCGAGCGCCATACGGCGCGCGTGCAGCGTTTTCTTTTTGCCGAGCGTGATCATTTTCTCGGCCAGCGGGCGCACGGCTTTCGCCTTTGCCAGCGTGGTGGTGATCCGGCTGTGCTCGATCAGGCTCACGACCTGATTCGCCAGAAGCGCGTCGCGGTGCGCCTGGCTGCGCCCGAGTTTGACGGTTTTTCGTTGGTGTCGCATTTGGATTGTTTTCTAAAAATGACGCGCTCGCGTGCTAGTCCATCTCCACGTTCGGATTGGTCCCCGCAGGCGGGAGCGAATCGACGAGACCGATGTCGAATTTCATCCCGAGCGAGAGCCCGAGCTGCGTCAGCTTGTCCTTGATTTCGTTCAGCGATTTCTTGCCGAAGTTCCGATACTTCAGCATCTCCGCTTCGCTCTTCTGCGCGAGCTGGCCGACGCTGGTGATGTTCGCATTGTTCAGGCAGTTCGCCGCGCGGACCGACAGCTCGATCTCGTTCACCGACATGTTCAGCAGCTTCTTGAGCTTCTGGTTTTCCTGATTCTGGAGCTGCGGCGTCTCGTCGAACGCAACCGCATTTTCGTCGTAACCGTAGAACGGCTCGAAGTGCTTTTTCAAAATCGACGACGACTGCACGAGCGCCTCTTCCGGCGTCAGGCGGCCATCCGTCCAGATTTCCAGCTCGAGCTTGTCGTAGTCCGTCCGCTGGCCGACGCGAGTCGTGCCGACGGTGTATTTCACGCGCGTCACCGGCGAGAAAATCGAGTCGATCGCGATCACGCCGATCGGCTGATCCGCGTGCTTGTTCTCGGTGCCAGTCGCAAAACCGCGGCCCACTTTGACTTCGAGCTCGGCGTTGAATTTGTGCTTCTTGTCGAGCACGCAGATGAGCTGGTCCTTGTTCAAGACCTCGCACTGCGCGGAATCCTCGATGTCGCCTGCGGTGATTGGGCCTTCCTTGTTCACCGAAATGGTGAGGTTTCGAATCTCGTGATCGTTCGCCTTGAACTTCACCTTTTTGAGATTCAGCACGATGTCCGTCACGTCTTCGACGACGTGCGGGAGCGTCTGAAATTCGTGGTTTGCGCCGTCGATTTTGACGGCGGTGATGGCGGCGCCTTCCAGCGAGCTGAGGAGCACGCGGCGGAGCGAATTGCCCACGGTGTGCCCGTAACCGGCCTCAAAGGGCTCGGCGATGAATTTGGCATAAGTGCCTGTCGAAGTGGACTCTTCCTTGACGAGTGCCTTCGGCATTTCGAAACGGCCTAAACGAATAGCCATGATGTGTGATGAGAAAACCGCGCGCGGAAAATCCGCACCGTCCTCCCGTTTTACCTTTCTACTATTTCGCCGGGTTTCCCTCGGCGCGAGCGGTGTGCGATCATGAAAATCGCACACCCGAGGACCAACGGCGTATCTGTGTATTTGCGCTTGGGGGCGGGGAAGAGACACGATGTTCGAGCGGATGTAAACAGGGAATTCTTCGCGCAAGCCGATTAAATCACTCAAAGTAGGCAGCCGATGAATTCAGGCCGTCAGCGTCGCGCGTCACCGCTTCGCACACAGCGTCGGCCACAGCACTGATCCAGCCGCCAGTCACTTCACCGGTTGCTAGCGCCCGCCGGCGCTGCCCTTCAGGCTGTCTGCGACACGCTATCTCGCTCCGCTCGGCTCGGTGGAAGCGGCGACGAAAAGCAGGGGAGTGAAGAAGCGGAGGTTCATGGAGGGGATGGGTGAAAGCTTGGTCACGAGTCATTCCGAGCGCTTACCTTGGCGCCAAACGGGTTCCTGCCGCGCGCGGCTGCATCCGCTGGAGCGAAAGGTGCCGCTCACGCAAGCGGTCGAGCATCTCCAGCTTTTCCAGCCACGGCAGCGCGCGCAAGCGGCGGCGTTCCGCTTCCTTGGATTGGATGATGTGCTGAAGATCGGGATTCACGGCTGGAGGAAACGTTTCTCGAACTTCGCCCAGGCATCAAGCAGCGAGTGACGTGCGAGGATGTCGCGCAGGCGGTCCAGGTCGGCGATCCCCGCTTCGACAAAACATGACCAGCCGCGCGTGATCCTTGGCGCGTCCGGTTTGGAGCGCCGTCCTGCATCTGAATCCCAACGGGATTCCATCATCGAGCCCAAGGTTGCCGCGTCTTCGCGGCTACCTTGGGTCGTTGGAGAAAACGCGCATCAACTCTGAAAGAGTTGCATCAATCCCACACATACCGTTCGTCGAATTCGATTTCGTAACGGCGGAGCAATTCGCGGAGTTCATCCTGAAACGAAATCTTGCGATGGTGTTCCGCCTGCCCGGCGATGTAAGTGCGCGCCGCCTCGACCTGCGAATGGCCGAGGGAGAAAACGCCATAGCCATTCTGCCACGCGAAGTCCGCCAGCGCGGGCGATTTCGTCTTCAGCCACACGGAGGAACCGCGTTTCAATTCCTTCACCACATCCGCCACCGTCGCCGTGCGGGAATGTGCGAAGAGCAGATGCACATGATCCTCGACGCCGCCGATGATGAGGGGCTGGCAACCGAGATTCGTGAGGATGCCGCCAAGGTAGCGGTGTAGTTCCTCGCGGAGCGGTTCGTCGCGCAGGAAAGGGCGGCGATCCTTGGTCGAGAAGACCGTGTGCAGGAGGATCTTTGCGAGCGATTGCGCCATGGCGTCAGCGTGGGTGGTCCTCCAGGCTGATTCAACTCTTTCAGAGTTGATGCCTGTTGATGACGTGTTCCCAAGGTAGCCCGCAGCGGGCAACCTTGGGCTGGATGATTTAATCCCGTTGGGATTGAGCCGTGGCTACGTTGGTAGGAATGGCGCGGTGCGAAGCGCACGCCGTGAACGCCAACGGCGTTCCATCATCCAGCCTAGGGTTATTTCGTTCCAACGAAACTACCCTGGGTCCATCCCACCCAACCAAACCGCCAACCCTGAAAGGGTTGAATCAGCCCCGTTCCGAGCAGAAAAACGTCATTACCAGTCGATGAGCTGGCGAAAGTTCCGGCAACTTCCGATGTAAGCGTGGTTAATGACCGTGACCGGGTTCTTGGCCCGAAAAACCCCACTGCGGCCGGCCTTGCTTCGCTTCACCCGATGTCGTTTCTCCTCTACTTCGACTTCTACGCGATAGGTGTCATTGCCGCTGTGGCGTTCGAGGGTGAATCCTTCGTCGGTTACGCTGTAGACCCAATCTAGCTGCTGCAATTTGGCGTTGTTTACGGCGACCAAGAAGTCAGCCATTGAGGAATAGCGAGCATCCTCTTGAGCAATGGCCGCCCAGATGACCTTTCTAACTGGCGTGTCCACGTCCGCACCAAGCGTAGAGAGGTCCAAAATCTCGCCATCCTGAACAAGCTTGGCCAAGTCATCGTCGTCCAAATCTCCGAGGTCGTAGTTCAAAGAACCGCCGAGAAGTTGAAACAAGACGATCCCGAGCTGATACACGTCGCTTTTCGCACTGTATCCGGCGCCTGCCCAAACCTCCGGAGGCCTGTAAATTCGCGCATGCCGGCTCGCAAAAGCCCGGCCCGCATCATTCAGTTTGCTGGCAAGACCCAAGTCGGTAACCACCCCCTTTTTTTGCTCACCATTTAATCGAATCACGAGATTGGCCGGTTTCACGTCGCGATGAACAAAGCCCTTCTTGCTGAGATGCGACAATCCAGCAGCAACGTCATTGATGAGGTGAATGCAGGTATGGGTAGATGGCCAAATGCCCGTCGCAGTCGCATTATCGATGAGTTGTTGAAATGACCCTCCAGTGATCAATTCCATCTCAAGCAGGATTTGCTCATCCTCCAAGGTATCTGCACCAAAGATACGCGCGAGATTCTCATGCTCTAGTTCCGTTAGGAGGTGAGGCTCCCGGAGGGCGGATCCAGCGTCAGCGGCTGATATTGGATAAACCTTCAGAAAGACATCACGGCCTACAAGGCTATTTCTCGCTCGAAAGACGGTTGCATTCTTCCCCGGAACTAAAGGCTGAGCATTTGTAAACTTCGCAGGCAGCATGACGATGCTGAGCTATTTGTTTGCGCCCTTGTATGCCGCGGCCGCGGCTCCGTTCGCTCCTTGGGTCCAATACTTGTGGGTGCCCTCGCCGTTGAACAATTCCTTCGATTTTGCCTGCCACTGCTCGCCCTTTTCGCAGCCGAGCGCAGATTTCAAGCTTTGCGGCTTAATTCCGACAACTGTAAAGCCGCATTCATGTGCGGCAAGTTGAACAACGGCCTCGGCTTTCACAGCTTCAAGCGATGATCCATATTGGCCTGCCGAACAGCAAAGGATGGCGACCGTGTCGCATTCTTGATCGCGTAAGGCAGCGAGAAGCGTTTTGAGGTTTTTCAGGAGATCAGCTAAGTCGGACGAGCCGGACAATTCGAACTGAAGGCGCGTAATCTTTTCAACTTCGAAGGCAACGCCAACACCGGAAGTTTCCGCGATGAAGATTGCGTCCTTGGTCGAATTGATCCCGATAACCATAGGCCGGAGTCTGTCTGCCTTCTGAGATGAAGCAACCTACAAAACAGGCTTACTGGTCCAGCGCGTCTCACTCCTTGGCGTGAACCTCGGCGCCTTTCTCCACGAACTCCTTCGACTTATCCGCCATCCCCTTCGCCAGCGCCTCTTCCTCGGAGATCGCTTGTTCGGTGGCATATTTTCGGACGTCTTCGGTGATTTTCATCGAGCAGAAGCGCGTGCTTCGGGGCTACTCAGCCGCTTTGGCTTGCTCGAACAGACTGTCCACCGTTTCCCCGGCGAAGAGTTGGTCACGAGTCTTCACGTGATCGCCGGTGCCGACTTGGAGTGTGGCGAGCAGCCGGGCGACTTTGGACGCGGGCATCTTTTCCGAAAGAATGGCGGTGGCTTCCTCGATGGTGGCGAGTTCGTGATCGACGCGATGCTCATCGCTGGGACGGTGACTTGAAAATGTCGCGCGCTTTGGAGAGGACTTCGGCGAGCTTGGCGGGGAGAACTTTCCCCGTGGAGTGGAGGATGACGCGCTGCTCGATCGTGAAGAGCCGTTGAGGGCGAATGAAGCTCGATTGACTGAGCTGCCCGCGTGCAAAATCGGTGGCGTCGAGCGGGATGGAGAAGCCGTCAGAACGTGCGCGGCTGGTAATCTGGCAGAGGATGAGATCGTCACCCGGCAAATCGACGTGCACCAAAGCAGGGCGGCGTTTTCCGACGACCTGGTCGGTCTGCGGAAACGGGATGATGACGATCTCGCCTGCTACAAGTTTGCCCATGCCGCGTCCTCTTCGGGCGTATTCCAATCGGTTGCGAGAACGGATTCGCTCAACGCCGCACCATTGAAGGCTTCGTCGCCTGCTTTTTGCCGAAGGAAGACAGCGAAATCATAAACCTCACGTTGCAAGGGCTCAGGCAAGGCGGCGATTTCCTTTTCGATCAACTCTTGCGTGTTCATACGGCGGTTATCGCACACTCACGCCTTCCCGCAAACCTCCGCGCCCTTTTCCACAAACTCCTTCGACTTCTCCTCCATCCCTTTCGCCAGAGCTTCTTCTGAGATTGCTTGTTCGGCGGCGTATTTGCGGACGTCTTCGGTGATGTCGACGACGCTGCGGCCCCGCAGCATCGCCCTTTGGGCTGACCGGCGGTGAGTCTGTCTCAGCCCGCCCGCTCGCGGGCCTCGGCTCATCGAGTAGAAGTGCGGCTCGGATCTCATGCGACCTGAAGCTTCGCCGTGACGTATCGAGTGCGGTCGAGAATCGAATTAGCCGCCTCCACGGGCACGAGTTTGATCAGTTCGCGAATGCTAAACTCCTGCTGACCTACGACCTCGATTCCGAGGACCCTTCCTTCCGCGTCGAAGTCGAGCATCACGAAACCATCCTCGGAACCAAATGGCTCGGTGCGGGCAACTTTTCCCTCCCGGAGGCGGATATAGGCGGCGGTCGCCTCCGTATCGATCTCGACCACCGGCGGCTCGGTGATGGTGATGACGAACCCGTGAGGGTCAGTTCCAGTATCAGGTGATGATCCAGCACTCATGCAGTTTGATTTCGGCGACTACGACAAGAGTCCTATCCTCGAATACTCGGAAGAACAACCACAGCATGCTGCCATGATTTCCCCAGCGCGGTGAAGGGGAAAGGAATGCGAGTCACTATGCCGAACAACTCAGCGATACACGTCCCGGCGGTGGCGAACGCGATAGACTCGAACCACTCGAACCATGTCAGCGATCTCGTAAAGAACGCGGTAGTCGCCGACCCGAATCCGCCAGTTGCTCTTGCTTCCCGCCAGCTTCTTTGATCCCGGCGGCCGAGGATCAGTAGCGAGGACGGAAATTCCTTCGATCACGCGATCGTGAACCTCATCGGACAGTCGCCGCAGGTCCTTTTCCGCAGTGCGTTCAAGGACAATCTCAAACACGGGCCTTCCGACGCTCGGCGAGATAGTCTTTCATCGGACGAAACGAAAGCGGCTTGGTGCGTGCCTCTTTCAGATAGGCAACGTCTTCGGCATCTTCCAATCGTTCGAGCAGCTCCTCATACTCCTTGATGGGGATGATCACCGAGACGGGCTTGCCCTTTCTGGTGATGATCTCGGGTTCGGCGAACGCAGCTTTCATGGGCGGAGGATACCTGACTTAAGCCTTCGCGTAAACCTCTGCGCCTTTCTCCACAAATTGACTCGGTTGCTCCCACAGCCTCGGCCTGCGGCCGTCTGCTTCGCAAAAGTCTTCTCGCTCGCCTCCCGGCGGCTCGAATCCTTCGACTTTTGACTCCGCTGCGCTCCGCCCTCTCGGGCAATGCTCCGCATTGTCCATCGCGCTACGCTCGGTTCCTCCATCCCTCTCGCCAGCGCGGCTTCTTCGATGTTCTCTTTCAAGGGTGACGAGCCTTATGGGCGATTCCCGCGCGCTTCGGCAAGTCGCATGGCTTCCAACTCCCGCTTGAGTGGTTCCCAATAGGTGCGGTCTTTTGACATTTCCTCTCGCACCTCGGCATCCAGTGCCGCGGCGAGGGCATCGCGGTCGAGGGATTGCGCGGCGTTAAGCAGGGGGCGGCGAGGTGAGAGGATGTGCGCTTCTGTCGGGAATCGGCGGATGAGTTCCAAGAGCAGCTCGGGAGATCGACCTTCGAGGAGCCAGAATTCGATCCAGTCCGCGCGCGGCGCGTCGGCATTCTCGCGATAGTGGATGTTCACGAGCAAGTCGATCACCGGCCAGTCCCGGCTCCGCTGCGTCTTTTTTGCCTGAACGAGATCGGGGATGCAGAGGAGATCGAAGATCATGCCGGTGTCGTCGGCGAATGACGTGCGGCGATCCCACAGCACGTCGAAGGGCGGCAGGTCGCGGAGCCGGACCATCACATCCACTCGCAGTTCCTCGACGCCAGCGGCGGAGCAACGGAAGTGAACGGCGTGGCCGCGTTCGAGGGCTGGAACATCGAAGGGCGGCACCGCGATGCGCCGGGCATCGAGTGCGCTCATGGCGGCGAGGAGCCGCTCGTAATTTGCGGAGTCGGCGAGGAGGACGAGATCGATGTCCTTGCTAACCTGCGCCGCGCCGTAAAACACGCAGGCCTGCCCGCCCATGAGCAAAGCCTGGACGCCATTCGTCCGGAGCGTAGAAAGGACTTGTCGGATCGGGGTCGGGATCAAGGCTGCCTCCCATCGCCAGATAGTTGGCAAAAATCTTTTCGCTCTCGCGGAAGCGTTCGATCGGCGTGAGCGCGAGCCAATCCTTCCATTCGCCGGGAAGTTCCTCGTAGGTCATGGGGTTCCATTTAGCAGCATCCGGGCATCGGTCCAAGGTGAGTTATCAGGGCCGTCGGTTCACGCCTTCGCGTATAGCTCGCTGCCTTTTTCGGCGAACTCCTTCGACTTCTCCTCCATACCTTTCGCGAGGGCTTCCTGTTCGGAGATGGCCTGTTCGGCGGCATATTTGCGGACGTCTTCGGTGATTTTCATCGAGCAGAAGTGCGGGCCGCACATGCTGCAGAAGTGGGCGGTTTTGGCACCTTCCTGCGGGAGGGTTTCGTCGTGGAATTCGCGGGCGCGCTCGGGGTCGAGGCCGAGGTTGAACTGGTCTTCCCAGCGGAAT
>JBBQZX010000020.1:0-105944 GCA_038207335.1 Chthoniobacterales bacterium
ATGGATGAATGCTAGCAAGGTTGGCACGGATTGCCGATTCCAGTTTCGCGGACTCGGCGAATTGCCCGTTTAGGTCGGCAACGAGTCGGGCCATCTTTTCTTCAAACGGCTCGCCGTCGTCTTCGACATCCTCCGCGCCGACGTAGCGGCCGGGCGTGAGGACGAAGCCGTGCGTGGCGATCTCCTCAATGGTCGCCGATTTGCAGAAGCCGGGAATGTCGGCGTGATCGGCGCTGCGTTTCCAAGTGCGGAAGGTGCCGATGATCTTTTCCAAATCCTCGGCGGTGAAGGCGCGCAGGACGCGGTCGATCATGGTGCCGAGCTTGCGGGCGTCGATGAAGAGGGTCTGGCCGGAGCGGTCGCGAAACGAGTTGAGAGTTGAGAGGACGGGCAGATTTGCTCTTGGTGAGGAACCAGATGCAGGCGGGGATCTGGGTATTGGTAAAGAGCTGGCCGGGGAGCGCGACCATGCACTCGACGAGGTCGGCTTCGATGAGGGCGCGGCGGATTTCGCCCTCGCCGCCCGAGCCGCTGCTCATGGAGCCATTGGCGAGGAGGAGCGCCATGCTGCCGTGCGGGGCGAGGTGGTGGAGCATGTGCTGGATCCAGGCGAAGTTGGCATTGCCCCGCGGCGGGGTGCCGTAGCGCCAGCGGGCGTCGCCCTCCAGCTTGGCGTCCCACCATTCGCTGATGTTGAAGGGCGGATTCGCCATCACGTAGTCGGCGCGGAGGTCGGGGTGCTGATCGTTGGTGAAGCTGTTGGCGGGTTCCTTGCCGAAATTGAAGTCGATGCCGCGGATGGCCATGTTCATCGCAGCGAGGCGCCAGGTGGTGGGGTTGCTCTCCTGCCCATAGACGGAGAGGTTGCCGAGCTTGCCGCCGTGTTCTTCGATGAATTTTTCGCTCTGGACGAAGAAGCCGCCCGAGCCCATGGCGGGATCGTAAACGCGTCCCTGGTAGGGCTCGAGCATCTCGACGATGAGCGAGACGATGGACTTCGGCGTGAAATATTGGCCGCCCTTTTTCCCCTCCGCGAGGGCGAACTGGCCGAGGACGTATTCGTAAACGTGGCCGAGGATGTCCTTCGCGTGCAGATCGGCGTGCTCAAAAGGGATGGTGGCGATGAGGTCGATGAGGCTGGAGAGATTCGCCGGGTCGATCTGGAGCTGGGTGTAGGTCTTGTTGAGGACGCCCTTGAGCTTTGGGTTCTCCCGCTCGACGGCATCGAGCGCGTCGTCGATGAGCTTGCCGGTGGAGGTGATCTTGTAGGTGGTCTTCTTGCCGTTGGTGATTTCGATCTCGGTGCCGGGCGGGAGCTTGGCGCTATCCTGCAGGGTCTTCCACCGGGCGAGCGCGGGCACCCAGAAGACGTTTTTCTCGAGGTAGTAGTCGCGCTCTTCCAGCTCGGCACGGATGGCTTCGAGGTATTCCGCATCGGACTTAAAATCCTTTGGATCGAGGAAGTAGTCGCTTTGCGGATCACGGAGCTGCTTCTCGATTTCCGCCTGCCGGACGGCGAACGAGTCGGAGACGTATTTGAGGAAGATCAGGCCGAGGACCGCATGCTTATAGACGGCCGCGTCGAGATTGGCGCGGAGGCGGTCGGCGGCGGACCAGAGCTTTTTGTCCAAGTCGCGGAGGAATTGCTGGGAGGTGCTGCTGGACATGGCGGACACTGGAGAGACGGAGGGTTTCGCAGAGTGAAGATTTTGGCGAGAGCGTTTGCTCGGCGCGGGGGCGGGCGGCTACGGGGTGAAGCGCCAGCGGCCCCAGAGTTTGGGGACGAGCTCGGCTTCGCTGGGGACGTCTTCGGTGATGCCGGTGGCTTTGTTCGACCAATAGACGCGTTGCATGGTCCTGATGCCGTCGCCGCGCAGGATGCCGATGTCGCCGCTGATGCTTTGCCCGGGCCGCGGCGCGAGGCCGAGCGTGGCGAGCGGGATGGAGATTTCGTAAAATGCGGTGTCGGTTTTGCCGCGCGCATTTTTCGTGGAGGTGGTGGCGAGGGTGACTTGGGCGCTCACGTCTTCCACTCGGTCGAGCGTGATGGTGCGCCACGGCGAGCTGAAGGGGACGGGCTCTTTGGTGCCGGGCACGACGGCGCGGTAGAGGAGCGCGAGGGTGCGGCCGCTGACTTGCGTGATGAGCAGGCGCGCGTCGCCGACGACCGGTCTGGAGCGCGCGGGATCGGCTGCGGGGTCGGTGCCGATCATGATGTCCAGCGCGCCGCCGGTTTTGAAAAGGGCGTTGGGGACTTCGCCGGAATTCCGCAGCAGCGCGGCGTCGTCGGTGCGGAATGCGGCGTAGAGGCGGTCGCCGGAGACGGCGAGCGCGGCGGTGACGTCGTGCGGTTTGCTGTCGCTGTCGAACCACGCGGCGGCTCCGCTTTTATCCACATCGACCCAATGCGCGCCGGCCCAGTCGTCGAGCTTCCCATCGACTTGCGGCGCGGTTTTCAGGAAGGGGATTTCGAGGGTCTCGGAGCCGCGGGACTTTTGCCGCGCGGCTTCGCTTTCGACGAATGCGGACTGCGCTTTCTGCAAGTCCTGCGGCGTGATTTTCAACATGGAATCCGGCAGGCGGCGCAGCGTGTCGAGTCCGTCGATGCGGACGAGGCTGGTGCGCGCGCCGTCGCAGAGGAAGACCGCGCCGTCGGCGGTCTGCGTGATGCTGGGCCAGAAGTTTTCGCCGTGGACGGTGAGTGCATTCAGCGACATGCCGCGCGGGGCGGAGGGCATGGCCCACGAGGTGCCGCGGCGCTCGTCGTGGAAAAGCGTGGCGACGAAAAGGCCGTCGGCGGTGAAGAGGTAGATGGTGCCCATGTTGCCATTGATGGCCCAGAGCGGGCCGGCGTCGCTGCCGCGCGGGGTGACGAAGCCGCCGAGGAGGCGCGTGGTGCCGATGAGCTGGCCGGGGCGGTCGGGCAGCGGGGCCTCGTGCGAGGCGTGCAGGCCGGGCCAGACGCTCGGGTAGGACCAGCGCGGCTCGCCGCGAAATGCGCCGCCCATCGACTGCGGCGCGAAGGGCTGCGGCGCGACGGTTTGCACGCTCCAGCCATCGGGCGCGATGAGCACCTGATCGCCGCCAGAGCTCGCGGGCGCTTGCGCTCCGGCCACCACGGTCTCGCCGGCGGCGAGGTCATAGACGGGCGCGCCGGCGGGCGTGAAGCGGGTCGGGGCGAAGCGGACGGCGCGATCATCGACGCGGGATTCGACGAGGGAGAGGTCGGGCATGACGGTCACGCCGCCGGTTTTTGCTTTGGAAATTTGCACCTCCGCGGGCTGCGCGTGGCCGTCGCCGTCGAGGTCGCTCCACGCGAAAATCGCGTCGCGGCGCGCGGCGTCATCCGTGCCGGCGGGCCACGCGGATTTGAACTCGGCGGTCTGCAAAATCTTCCAGTCCGCGGCGCGTCCGAGCGCGGCGACCGGCTTCGCGAGATGGTCTTTCATGAGCCACAGCGAGGCGACCGATGCGCCGCCGGTCGGGTTGCTGTCGTGGCAATTGGTCATGTATTGGCGACCATCGAGATGGATCGGCGTCTCGGGCGCACCGGCGCGGGAGCCGGAGTTCAGGTCGTCCTGGCCCTCGCGGTAGAAGATCGCGGCGGGCGCATCGGTGCCGCTCTTCCAGTCGAGTTTGAACTCGATGCCGTCGTAGTAAAATCGCGTGGGATCGCGCGGATCGAGCGTGCCGCCGCCGCCGTATCGGCCGGGGCCGTACGAGGCGCGGACGAACTGGCCGTCGAGCGTCCAGACGCTCACGCGCTTCGGCTGGAAATCATTCTCGGTGACCCACAGATGCTCTTCCGAATCAACCGCGAGGCCGTGCGGATGATTCATGTGGAGCGGGTCGTAGAGGCCGGGCTTCGGCGCGCCGGGATGGCCGATGGCGCGGAGGAATTTGCCCTCGGGCGAGAAGACTTTCACCTGCTGCGAGTCGCCCTGGTCGCTGATGAAAATGCGGCCCGTGCTGTCGAGGGTGATGCCGCGCGGGTCTTCGAGTCCGGTGGCAATGAGCGTCTCTCCGGCAGGGAGTTTCGCGGGCTGGGCCGCGTTCAAGTCGAAGCGGCGTAGCGTCTTTTGCGAAAGCACGAGGAGTCGGCCTTTTGCATCGAATGCGACACCGCGCGGTGCCTCGACCGGCGACTCGCCGAGCGCCTTGCCAGCGCGCGCATCGACGAAGAGCAGCGAGCCGAGACGCGGGAAACTCGCGACGAGCAGGCCGTCACGCGCGGCGATGCCCCCGAGCTGCCCGATCCAGTCGTCATCGCCCGCGGAGCCGCTCTGTGACTTGATCGGCGGAGTGAAGGGATATTTCAGCACGGCTTTGTCGCCGCCCGCGGTGAGCGCGGTGAGGCGGAGTTCGCCGTGCGTCTTGTCCTCGTTTTTCGCGCTGCTCGTCCATGTCGCGCCGACGTATGCGAAGACCTGTGGCACGGCGTTTTTTCCCGCATCGCGGGCGAGGTAAGGCGCGGCGGTCCAGTTGCCCCCGACCCATCCGCGACCGCCGACTTTTTTGCCATCGAGCCCGACCCACGCGAGGCCCGCGCCGCCTTCGCTCACGGCGCTGCCGAGATAGACGAGCGGCTTTCCGCCGGGCGCATTTTCCGCCGGGACGAAGAGCGCGGCCTGCGGCGGCGTGTGATTCGTGAGCCAGCCGCCGGTCTTGTCCGCGGTCTCCCACGCGGGACTGCCGGAGTTGTAAATCGAGAACTCGTATCGGAGATCGAGCGCCTTTCGCACGATTCCGCGGACGCGATATTCGCCCGGCTCCACGAACTGCGCGGGGATGTGGTAGATGCCGTGCGAGGCCGCATCTTTGTCGCGCAGCAGGTCGTCCGTGCCATCCCACGCAGCGACATTTTCACCGGCGGGAAAGAGCGTCTCTGAGACGAGATTTCGCACGCGGACACCGTTGGGCTTTTCGATGACGAGCGTGACGTATCCCGGCTCGGCGAGCGTGAACCGCACCGGAATAGGCGGCGGCGGGGCGACGGTGACCGGCTGGGAAATGAGAGCTGTGGCTGCTTCCGCGCTGCCGAGAGACTGGATCGCCATGAGCTCGCCGAGCCAGACGCGCTTGCCGCCGGCGGTCTTGCCTTCGAGATGCCCGGTGGTGTTTTGCGCAGCGCGGGTGATTCGCAGGCGCACGGCGCGGGTCGTGATCGTGCGTCCGAAGTCGAGCCAGTTCACGCCGAGCGTGCGCGGGTATTGATGCTCGATTTTGTCGGAGGCCACGACGGCCTCCCAATCGCTCTCCGCCGCCTCGCGCGGGTGGCGTGAATCGGGGCCTTTGAAACTCTGCACGTCACATGCAGAGAAGCCCGCCCACACAGCGTTCAGCGCGCGCAGCGTGACGGCGCGCGGCCAGACGAGCGTGATCCATTCCGGTCGCTCGGCGGAGACGATTTGCTCGCCGCCGTTCTTGCCGTTGTCCCACGCTTTCCAGAGTTCGTTGTCGCTCGCGTCGTTCAGCAGCGCGGCGGAATCCTTGCGGCTGCTCGCGCTGGCGATCGCCTGCGGGGCGACATTCACGACGCGCTCCGCGAGCAGCAGCGCGCCGCCGAGCCAACCGGCGTAATCTTTGTCTGAGGCCGCCGCGATGTGCGTGAAGCGGAGGGCGCGGGACGTCGTGCCGGGCGGCAAAATCCAGAACGCGAATTCGCCGCGCGCATCGACCGGATCGCTGTCGATCTTCGCGCCGTCGATGCGCTGCGCGGGCTGCCACGCGGACTCGTCGGCGAGATCGCCCGGCGCGGAGGCGTTTGTCTTCAAAAAGCTGAGGGCGCCGCCGCCTTTCACCATCACCGTGCCGACCGGGATCGCTGCGGTGAAGCCGATCCGCAGGTGACGCACTCCCGGCGTCTTCGATTCACCGAATGCCATTCCGCTGTGTCCCGGCTGCGTCGTTTTCGTCCAGACGACCCATTGCGGCGCACTTTCGCGTTTGCTCGGATCACCCGCAGCGATCGGCGTCTCCGCTCCATCCACCCATTGTGAAAAGTGCGCGGCATCGAGCGTCTGCGATTCGAGCATCGTAGGCGGCGCGGCGACTTCGGCGCACGCGATTTGCGCGGAGGCGGCGAGCAGCACGGAGGCGGCGACTTTCCAAAGAGGGAGGGGACGCGGGATCATGGGCGGACGATGCCCGGCGCAGCGCGACCGCGGCAAGGCGCGATCACGCACGCAGCCGAGCCAGCCGGAATAACCAGCCCGCGCGATGGCTCCAAACCGCATGTCGCCATCGCCGAGCAAGCACCCGCGTCGCCCAATTTCGAACACGCTGCAACTCGCGCTCACCTTGCTTTGGAGCGTCCCCGTGTTCGCCGAAGAGATCGCGGTGCCGGGCGGAACGATCGATCTTCAATTCACTGGTGCGGCACCCGCTTCGCTGCGCGAGGTGGCGCTTCCTTGGATCTCGGGCGCGGCGCGAGCGGTGGCGAATTATTATGGCGCATTTCCTGTGCGGCGCGCTGTCTTGCGAATCACGCCGCGCGAAGGGAGTGAGCCGAAAGGTGGCCAGGCGTTCGGCTGGCGCGGGGCGCTCGTCACGATGAACCTCGGGCGCAGCGCGACGGCGGCGGACCTGTCGGACGACTGGCTGCTCGTGCATGAAATGTTTCATCTCGGATTTCCAAATCTCGCGGAGCGGCATCACTGGCTGGAGGAAGGGCTCTCGACTTATCTCGAGCCGATCGCCCGCGCCCGCGGCGGACAAATCACGCCGGCGCGAGCCTGGAGCGATCTTGTGGATGGACTGCCCCAAGGCGAGCCGGAGGCTGGCGATGAGGGGCTCGATGTGACGCACACCTGGGGTCGCACGTACTGGGGCGGCGCTCTTTTTTGTCTCCGTGCCGATGTGGAAATCCGGCGGCGCACCGGCAATCGCCGCGGACTGGAGCATGCTTTGCGCGCGATCCTGGCGGCGGGCGGGACGATCGAGAGCGAGTGGAGCATCGACCGCGTGATCGCGACCGGCGACGCGGCGACTGGCGTGCCGGCGCTGCGGGAACTTTACGACGCGGTGAAGGCCGCGCCCGCGCCGGTCGAACTGAAGGCGATGTGGCGGCAGCTCGGGATCGAGAAGCGCGGGCGCACCGTGCGCTTCGACGACACGGCGCCGCTGGCGGCGGTGCGGAAGGCGATCACGGGCGGGTGAGGCTTCCCTCGTTATTGAACGAATCGAAACGCGGCGAGACGCGCCAGCGGCTGTGCGGATTTTTCGAAGCAGAGGGCTTTGAAAGTCGTCCCCATCAGCGCGGGGTGCATGAGCGTTTTGAAAGCACGCAGCTCGCGCGTTTGCTCGGGCGTGGGCGCGGCGTTGTCGGCGAAATGGAGGCCGCTGAGGCCGACCATGAAATGATGTTGATCGGCGAAGCCGTGAAGGCGGAGTCCGGCGTTTTCGAAGCGCTCGATGACGCTCGTGAACTCGACGTGCGCGGTGATGTCGATCTCGCCGGGCGTGGCGAGCACGTCGTCGATGCGGCGGTGATTTGCGTATCCGGTGAGCGTGCCGGTGCGGCGCGCGGGATGGTAAAATTCATCGCGCGAAAAGCCGTAGTCGATCGCGAGGATGAAGCCGCGGTCGAGCTTCGCGGCGACGTCGTCGGCCCACGCGAGCGCGGCGAGATTCACCTCGGTCATGTAACCAGCGGGAAATGGGCCGGTGAGCCGGGAGAGTTGTAAAATCAAGGCTTCGCAGGCGATGGGGCGGTCCGTGGAAACGAAGCGGTCGTCGAGGAAATCGACGTGCCGCTCAAGCCATTCGGAGCCGGCCCGAGTCACGAGATGGACGGGAAATGCGTCGAGGAGTTCGTTTGAAAAATGGACGCCGGTGAAGGGCTCGATGTTGTCGAGCCAGCGGCACTTATCCCCAAACTCCGCAAGCGCCTCCTCCTGAGCCGCGCGCTGGATTGGCGAATTCTCGACGATCGAATATCGCGCTTCAGCGAAGCACTCCGGCGCGAGTGAGCGCAGCGAGGCGAGGCAGTCGCGCGCGAAGTCGCCGCGATGGGCGCCCTGCTCGACGATGTCGAAAGGCGCGGGGCGACCGAGGCGCTCCCACATTTCCGCAAACTGCCGCGCGAGCAGCGTGCCGAACAGCGGGCCGACGCTGACATTCGTGAAGAAGTCACCCGCGCGACCGATCGCGGCGCGCCCGGAGGTGTAGTAGCCGTGCGCGGGATCGTAGAGCGCGGCCTGCATGAAATCGCGGAACAGGATGGGGCCGTTCGCGTCGATGTGAGCGCGGAGGATTGCGGCGAGGGCGCTCATCGTCTCGGGAACAGCGGAAAACGCCGAACGTCGAAGTTAAAAAAAGACGCGGCTCGCGCGGCGCGTCTTTGTCGTTCGACGTTCGACGTTCGACATTCAATGTTCGATGCTTGCCCCCTCTGTCCCCTCGCCCAATCTTTCATTGCGCCTCCCGCCTTTTCGTGTGACTTAACCCGCCGAATTTTCGGCCCCCGCCATGTGGGATTACGATCGACCTCGCAAACCATTTTATCGCCGGACCTGGTTCCTGGTGCCGCTCTGCACGATCGTCGTGCTGGGATTTTGCGGGCTGATTTTCGGGCTGGTGCAAAAGTCGATGTGGGAGGCGAGGGCGCGCAAGGAATTCGACTACACAAAGATGGCTGAGATGGAGTCGGCGAGCGTGATTTTCGACCGCGCAGGGAACGTCTTCGGGCGCATCTTCACGCAGAATCGCGATCAGGTGCCGCTTGGCGATCTTTCTCCCGCGCTGCTCACTGCCGTCGTCGCCGCGGAGGACGCGCGATTTTACCAGCATCACGGTGTGGATTATCCCGGGATCGCGCGTGCAGTGGTGCGAAATTTCCAACGCAAACGCGCGGCGCAAGGCGCGAGCACAATCACGCAGCAACTCGCGCGGAACACCTTCCCCGAGCAGCTCCCGGCGAATGACAAGACGTCCAAACGCAAGCTGCTCGAGATGGCCGTGGCGTTGGAAATTGAGAAGCGTTACGACAAGCGAACGATCCTCGAGCTTTACCTGAACCGCGTCTTTTTCGGTTCGGGATTTTATGGCGCGGAGGCGGCGGCGCGTGGGTATTTCGGGAAGAGCGCGCGTGATTTGAATCTGTCGGAAGCGGCGACGCTCGCGGGTCTTTTGAAGAGTCCGACCCATCTCTCCCCGTGGCGCAATCGGCAGGCGTGCATCGAGCAGCGGAATTACGTGCTGCAACGCGCGCTCGAGCTGAACCTCATCGAGCAGGCGGAGTATGACAAAACGATCAAGGCCGACCTGATCGTCAAAAATCGCAAGCCGACCCATCAGGATTCGTACGCCGCCGACCTCATCGCGCAGCAGGTGGAAAAGCTCGTGGGCCATGACAGCGCGGTCTCCGATGGGTATCGCATCTACACCACGATCGACTCCACGCTTCAGCAAAGAGCCGAGCAATCGCTGCAAGCCGAACTCACGCGAGTCGAGCGGCACGAGGGTTACGAGCACCAGACGTACGCGCAGTACGATGCGATTTTCAAAGCCCACGCGAAGGCCCCGCCCGGACCCGATGGCGAGCCAACGCCGATCGCGCCGCCGGACTACTTGCAGGGCGCGGTCGTGGCGCTGGACAACACGACCGGCGGAATACTCGTGCTCGTGGGCGGGCGAGATTTTAACCACAGCGAATATCACCGGACGATCTCCGCGCATGTCCCCGCGGGCACGGCGTTCCTGCCGCTCGTCTATGCGGCGGCATTTGAAAATGGGCTTTTCCCCGGCACAATGGTGCAGGACGCGGTGATCGATAACCGCCAGGTGATGATCGGCGGCACGACCGGCATCCTCGGCGAATGGGGCCCGGAGCGCGTGGATAACCGCTACGAAGGCTCGATCTCGGCGCGTGAGGCGCTCGTGAAATCGAAGAACGCCGCGAGCGTGCGGCTGGGAAACATGGCGAAGCTCGACAACGTGATTGCGCTCGCAAAAACCGCCGGCATCGACAGCCCGATGCGCCCTTTTCCCGCGACATTTCTCGGCAGCAGCGAGGTCACGCTCATGGAAATGACGCTCGCAAATACGATCTTTCCGAATGGCGGATGGCGGGCCGAGAAGCCGTTTATCATCGACCGGATCGAGGAGAAAAACGGGCATGTGCTTTTCCAGATGAAGACGCAGACCAAGCGCGTGATCAAGCCCACCACAGCGTTTGAAGTCCACTCGTGCCTTGCCGACGTGCTCGAGCGCGGCACTGCGGACAAGACCTTCACGGACCTCGGCGTGAAGAAATTCGCGCTCGGGGGGAAGACCGGCACGGCTTACAATTTCACGGATGTGTCGTTCCTCGGATACAGCAGCGCGGTGACGTGCGGCGTGTGGGCGGGCTTCGACAAGCCGCGCACGACGATCTATCGCGGCGCTTTCGGGAGCGACATCGCGCTGCCGGTGTGGGCGGATGTGATGAAGGCGACTTTCAGCACGTATCGACCGCAGGAAATCGTGCAGCCAAAGGGGCTCATCAGGTGCGAAATCTGCGAGGACTCGGGGCAACTCGCGACCGACAAATGCTTTGAGATCGTGGAGAACAAAGAGACAGGCGAGAAGGTGCAGCGGCGCACCACGTTTTTTGAAATCGCGACCGACCAGCAGGCGCCGAAAGATGCGTGCAGTATTCACGGTGGCGGGCCACGGAGTTATGTGAAAGTGATCCCCGGCGAGCAATGGCCGCGCGCCGCGGCGGCAGTCGATGTGAGCGCGCGAAAACCGGTGGCGATGAAAGCACCGACGGTGATCGGCGAAGCAGACCCGTATAATTCCGTGCAGGCGGTGAACAACGTCATCAACGCCGGAAAACTCGCCGGCCAAGTCGCCCCGATGGGCAGCTCCGCCACCATCGCCGCGCCCGACCCCAACGCCCCCGCCGAAGTTGAAGTCCGCCGCGCCCTCCCCGTCCGCTCCAGCGACCAAATGAGCGCCGAGGAGCCCACCGCCATCAAGCTCGACCCGCCGGAGATGATCCAGTTCTGAAGACGCGGTGGATTGAAGCAGGAAGCAGGAGATGAGCGGTGCTACAAGATGCCGTCGTATTTGCGATTTTCCTGCTCGAAAGGAAACGCGCCCTTGAACTGACCGGCGCGACCTCGCACATTTCACACCCATGCCAGCCACAGAGCCCGTCGCTTACGACTCGAAGATCGAGGGAAACGTCATCATTACGAGGCTCGACGCCTCCATCAATTGGATGCGCAAAAACTCCCTCTGGCCGATGCCGATGGGGCTCGCATGCTGCGCCATCGAACTCATGGCGAGCGGCGCTTCCCGCTTCGACATCGCGCGCTTCGGCTCGGAGGTCATGCGCTTTTCACCCCGCCAGAGCGATGTGATGATCGTCGCCGGCACTGTCACTTATAAAATGGCGCTCGCCGTGCGCCGCATCTGGGACCAGATGCCCGAGCCAAAGTGGTGCATCGCAATGGGCGCGTGCGCATCGAGCGGCGGCATGTATCGCAGCTATGCGGTGCTCCAGGGGATCGACCAGCTCATCCCGGTGGATGTCTATATCAGCGGCTGCCCGCCACGGCCGGAGGCGCTCATCGAGGGGCTCATGCGGCTCCAGCGCAAGATTTCCGGTGAGGAGTCGTTCGTCGCGCAGAAGAAAGAATTCCTCTCCACTTTCGCCTAGCCCGCCATGTCCGCTGCATCGCTCAACACCGCCGTCGCCGCAATCGAGGCGAAATTCAAAGTCACCCGACTGCCCGAGTTTCGTGGTGAAACCACGCTGCTCATCGATGCCGCCAACATCGTGGAAATCGCGCGTCTTTGCAAAGAAGAACTGGGATTTACCTACCTGCTCGACATCTCCAGCGTCGATAATTTCGGCAGCGAGCCGCGTTTCGAGATGGTCTATGAACTCTACCGCTTCGAGGGTGGCGAGCATCTGCGGCTGAAGTTTTCTGTCTCGGAGGATGCGCTCGAAGTGCCCACCGTTTCCGGCATCTGGCGCACCGCCGACTGGCACGAGCGCGAGATTTTCGACATGATGGGCATCCGCTTCGCTGGTCATCCCGACCTCCGCCGCATCCTCATGTGGGACGGCTACCCGTTCTTCCCTTTGCGCAAAGACTTCCCGCTCGCCGGTCGCCCCAGCGACATGCCCGACGTGGCTTTCACGAAGCGCGCGCCGCTGGCTGGCGGACCTTTCGTCACTGTCCCCTCGACTGCGACGACAAAGGACCGCGAGCCCCGCTCCCGCGCGTTGGAGTAAAGGCTTTCGGGGCTTTTGAATACGCAAGCACCGGGACGTGCCGGACTTGGATAAGCGGTGCATTTGCCTGCCACAATCCACGGCAACTCTCACCGTTCGCGCTGTGTGCTCAGCACCGGGATCGGTGAGGCCGTCTGCGACCGCTTTCGCTCGCCCCCACCGTCCATTCCGCATACCAACTCCCCGCCGGAACGACGGCTCCGCTTTTACGCATGAAAACCCTTTTCTCCCAACGCCACGGCGCAATGCTCGCGCTGCTTGCGGGCTTTCTCGGCTGGCTTTTCGATGGGTTTGAGATCGGCCTTTTCCCGGTCGTGGCGAGGCCCGCGCTGCTGGATATGCTCGGGCCGGGCGGCGAAGGAGCGGTGGGGATGTGGATGGGACGGATCACGGCGGCGTTTTTGATCGGGGCTGCTGTCGGCGGGGCGCTGTTTGGCTGGCTGGGGGATCGCATCGGGCGGGTGCGGGCAATGTCGCTGTCGATCTTGTGTTACTCGGTTTTTTCAGGTGCGGGATTCCTGGCTGTGGCGCCATGGCATCTGGCGGGTTTTCGCTTTCTGGCGGCGCTGGGGATGGGGGGTGAGTGGGCGCTGGGGGTGGCGCTCGTGATGGAGGTGTGGCCCGAGCGGCATCGCCCGTGGCTGGCGGGGGCGATCGGTGCGGCATCGAATCTCGGGATGGCGCTGGTGGGGGCGGTGGCGTCGCTGGCGCCAGTCACACAGCAGTCGTGGCGATGGATGTTTTTGGTGGGAGCGGCGCCGGCACTCCTGACGTTTCTGATCCGCCTTTTCGTGCCGGAGTCGGAGAAGTGGGAACATGCGCGCGCGGCGGCGCTGGGGGAGAAATTTTCGCCGCTGCGGGAAGTCTTCGGCGCGTCACTGCGAGGACGGGTGGGGATCGGGATCGTGCTGACCTCAGTGGCGCTGGTGGGAACGTGGGGCTCGGTGCAGTGGATCCCGCTGTGGGCGGATCAACTCACAGGTGGACTGGTGGCGGGGGCGAAAGCGAACGCGCAGATGATGTCGTCGATCGGCGCCGTGCTGGGCAGCCTGCTCGCGCCAATGCTGCTGGCGCGGGTGTCGCGGCGCACGGGGTATTGCGGGCTGTGCGCGGTGTCGCTGGCGGTGTGCGCATTTCTCTTCCGGACGCAATCGGAGTATGGGGGAATGTTCCTCGGGACGGTCTTCATGGTGGGGATGGCGACGGCGGCTTTCTACGGGTTTTTCCCGCTCTACCTGCCGGAGTTTTTTCCGACACGGGTGCGGGCGACCGGCCAGGGGATTTGCTACAATTTCGGACGAATCATCGCCGCAGCGGGCGCGCTCGGCAGCGGGGCTCTGGTGCAGCACTACGGCGGTTACGCGCGGATGGGGGCGATGGTGACGCTGGTGTATCTCGTAGGGATGGGCGCGGTGTGGCTCGCGCCGGAGACGCGGGGACAGCCGCTGCCGGAGTGACGGCGCGCGCGGGCAGTTGGAAGTGGAAAACTCCGGCGCCTCCGCTCCATGATGCACTCCATGAATATGCTCCCCAGCTACTCGCGACGCGATTTTTTCCAGACCGGCGCGCTCGCTGTCGCAGCGCTCGGCATAAGCGCGCAGGCCGCACGGACGCAGGATTCGCAGCGGTTTAAGATCATCGCATTCAGCAAGCCGTTCGCGAATTTGCCGCCGAATGAGACGGCGGATTTGGTGGCAGAAGTGGGTTGGGATGGGATCGAATGCCCGGTGCGAAAGAAGGCCGGTCAGGTGGCACCGGAGCGGGTGGAGGAGGAATTGCCAAAGCTGGTGGAGGCCATGAAGAAACGAGGGAAGGAGATCGCGATGATCACCACGGATATCGTGCGACTCGACCCTGCCACCGAGAAGGTGCTGCGAACCGCAGCCCGGCTCGGGATCAAAAAATACCGCTTCGGATTTGCCCACTACGCGAAGGACAAACCGATCCCGGACACGCTTCGGGAGCAGGGTGCGGCGCTGAAAGACCTCGCCGCTTTCAACGCAGAAATCGGGATGCAAGGCGGCTGGCAGAATCACTCCGGAAGCGATTACGTCGGCGCGCCGGTGTGGGACATTTGGACGATGATCCACGATCTGCCGCCGGAGCAGGTCGGTATCTGTTTCGACATCGGGCACGCGACTTTGGAGGGCGGGCTTTCGTGGCCGATCCAGGCGCGACTCATGCAGCCGCATTTCGTCGCGGTGTATTTGAAAGACTTCCGCTGGACGAAAACCGACGCGGGCTGGACGCCGCAGTGGTGCCTGCTCGGCGAAGGGGCTGTGCATCGTAGCTTTCTGGCCGATTTGCAGAAGTCGTCCTACACCGGTCCCCTTTGCCAGCATCACGAATACGAAACCCTCGGCACCGGCGCGGAGATGATCGCGAATTTCAAACGCGACCTCGCAACGCTCCGAGAATGGCTGCGAGAAACGGCCGCGTAACGCTGGGGGTCTTCGCGAGGACAAATTCAGCGCTTTCACGGACAGGGGCGCGGAGGCAGGCTTCGCAGATGGACTGGTCCACCTGGACGCCGCGCGAGCGGGCGAACCTCTGCTTCATTCTCAAAGATCAACGCTTGCTGCTGATTCGCAAAAAGCGGGGGATCGGCGCAGGAAAAGTGAACGCGCCCGGAGGAAAGATCGAGCCGGGTGAGACAGCGATGGATTCGGCGGTTCGAGAGACGCAGGAGGAAATCGGGGTGACACCCCTCGGAGTGACGGAGCGGGGCGAATTGTCTTTCGATTTCGCGGATGGCTACAGCCTGCATTGCGTCGTGTTCATGGCGGAGGATTTCGTCGGTGAGCCGGTGGAGACGGAGGAGGCTGCGCCGTTTTGGGTTTCTGTGGATGCGGTGCCTTACGCGGAGATGTGGGAGGACGACCGGCACTGGCTTCCTCTCATGCTCAAGGGAAAGCGATTCGACGGTTTCTTCGAGTTCGACGGCGACAAAATGACGAGCAATGAGCTGACGATTCGCACCGAATACGTGGGGACGTGAGTGCGCCAGCGTGCTTGACTCGCCGGGCTCCGCCTCTAGTTTTCCGGCCCTGCATTCCGCAGCTCATGGTTCAGCAAATGCGCCGATTTTTCTCCACCCTCACACTTTTCATATTCGCCGTCGTTTCATTTGCCGGCCTGCATCCGCGGCCAGCGGCAGCGCAGGATGTGCTCGATGGAATCGCAGCGGTCGTGAATCAGGATGTGATTACCTTCTCGCAGGTCCGCGAGCTGGTGGGAGCTCAGGAAAAGAGCGCGAGAGAGACGCTGAAGGGGAATGAGCTGGTGGAGAAAATCAAGGAAATCCGGCTGAAGGCGATCAACGACCTGATCGACCGGCAGTTGATTTTGCAGGAGTTCAAAGGCAAAAAGTTTTCGATCCCGGAGCACTTCATCGAGGATCGGATTCAGACGATCACGCGGGAGGAGTTCGGCGGCGATCGCGGAGCGTTCACGCGGACGCTGGCGGCGCAGGGTTACACGCTGGATCGCTTCAAACAACTCGAGACGGACAAGATGATCGTGCAGGCAATGCGGACGCAAAATGTGAAGTCCGATGTGAGCATCCCGGAGAGCAAGATTTTAGAATACTACCGGCAGCATCAGGAGGAATACACGAGCGAGGAGCAGATCAAGCTGCGGATGATTTCGATCCGGAAGCGGGACGGGGAGAAGGATGCGGGGCGGAAGATGATCGATGAAATTCGGGAGAAAATCGTGGGCGGTGCGGAGTTTGGGTCGCTGGCAAAAATGTATTCGGAGGACAGTACTCAAGACGCGAGCGGAGACTGGGGATGGATCAATAAACGGACGCTGAACGAGAGCCTGACGAAGATCGCATTTGCGATGAAGGCCGGGCAGGTGAGCAATGCGATCGAGCTCGGTAACAGCTATTATCTCCTCTACGTGGAGGCGAAAAAGAACGCGTTAACGAAGCCGCTGTCCGAGGTGCGCGACGAGATCGACAAGCGCCTCATCCAGGAGGAGCGCCAGCGCAGACAGCAGGAGTGGATCGCAAAGTTGCGGAAGAAGGCCTACATTAAATTCTTTTGAACCGCTCGAACCGCCAGCGGCGAGAACCTCCCGCAAGCAGTTGATGCCCGCAAATTCTGAACGCCAGCGATCCGCGAAAAATGTGATCGGGATCACGCTCGGTGACCCCGCGGGCATCGGCCCGGAGATCGCCGATGCGGCGCTCGCCTCGGGGAAACTCGACAGCGCGTTTGATTACCGCGTGATCGGCGCGGTCGGAAAAGCGAAGCCGGGCGCACCGAACGCGCGAAGCTCCGTCGCAGCGCGCGATGCGCTGGAAGAGGCGGCGAAGCTCGCGATCTCCGGAGAGATTGCAGGCGTGGTCACCGGCCCGGTCAGCAAGGCGCGGATGCACGAGGTAGGCTTCAACTTTCCGGGACAAACGGAGTTTTTCGCGGCGCGGTGCCGCGCTGTGGATTACGCGATGTTGCTCACGGGCGGCTCGCTGACGGTCGCGCTTGTCACGGCCCACATCCCACTGCGCGACGTGGCCGCGGCGCTGCGTCCGAGCGAAATCATGCGCGTGGGCAATCTGCTCGCCGCTTTTCTCGTGCTGCGAAACGGCGGCACGCCACGGATCGCAGTCGCCGGATTAAACCCGCACGCGGGTGAATCCGGCGCGCTCGGGAGCGAGGAAATCGACGTGATTTCGCCGGCGGTCGGCGCGTTGCGAAGCGCGTGGCGCGGGCGCGCGGAATTCGACGGCCCATTGTCGCCGGACACGGTTTTCCATCGCGCGGTCGGCGGGGCATTCGACGGAGTGCTGTGCATGTATCACGACCAGGGATTGATTCCGCTGAAGCTCCACGCATTCGATCAGGGTGTGAACGTCACGCTCGGGCTGCCTTTTCCCCGCACGAGCCCCGATCACGGCACCGCCTACGGCATCGCCGGCAAAGGAATAGCGCGGCCCGACAGCATGATCGCCGCGATCCAACTCGCGTGTGAACTCGCGATCAAACGCTCCCGATGATGCGCTACATTCTCGCGGCTGTTTTCATTGCGTTCGCCACACTCGCCGGCGCGCGAGCTGGCGAGATCGAGCCGCCTTTCAAACTCGCATGGGGTGAGCCGGAATTGCGGCTGGAACGGCTGCTCACGGGCGCGGGAGCGAAGGTCGTGGATCGGCACGCCGTGAGCGACGGGACGAAGGCATGGGAGGTCGAGGGGATCGTGCAGGAAGGGCTGAAGCGCACGGTTTTTTACTTCCGCGACTCGATGCTCGTCGGCGTCGAACTGCAATATCGCAACGACGCGTGGAGCCAGGAAAAGTATGACGAATTCATGGGACGCTGGCGGCGCACGCTCGAGCAGCGCTACGGGCAGGGGCAGCTCATCGCGCGGAAAACCGAGCCGCTGAACGACGTGATGCAGACGGTCGTCGGCTACAAATGGAATCAGAATAACACGTCGCTCGAACTCGTGTTCTACTCCGCCAGCGCCGACGCGCAGATTTTCCGCACGCTCAGCGTCCATTACAAAGCGAACTGATTTCGCGACGTGGAAATGCCAGTCACTTCGGCGCGCGCCGTGTTTCTCGACCGCGATGGGACGCTCATGGAGGAGGTGGATTACTGCCGCGAACCGGCGAAAGTGCGGCTCCTACCCGGAGTCGTCGATGGTCTGCAAAGGCTGATGGATGCAGGCTTTGCGAACATCATTGTGACGAACCAGAGCGGCATCGGGCGCGGGCGCATCACGCTCGGGGAATACGAGGCGGTGCAGGCGCGGCTACTCGAATTGATCGGCCCGGGACTCATCGCGGCGACGTTTTTTTGCCCCGATGCGCCGGGCGGCGAATCGACGCATCGCAAGCCCGCGCCCGGCATGTTGCTCGATGCCGCGCGCGATCATGCGCTCGATCTTTCGCATTCGTGGCTCGTAGGCGACAAAGCCAGCGACATCGCGTGCGGCCGAGCCGCCGGTGTGCGCGCGATCCTCGTCGAGACGGGTTACGGGCGCGCGGAGAAATCGAACGGAGCCGAGTACGTGGCAAAAGATTTTGCCAGCGTGGTGGAGTTCATCCTAAAGACTTCGGATGCCAGCTAGAATCGCCGTCGTCATCCCAGCCCGCTACGGCTCGACTCGCTTCCCCGGCAAGCCGCTGCATCCCGTCGCCGGCAAGCTGCTCATCCAGCGCGTGTGGGATCGCTGCCGCAAAGCCAAAGGCATCGATAGCATCGTGATCGCGACCGACGACACCCGCATCGCGGATGCGGCGAAAGCCTTTGGCGCTGAAGTGGCGATGACATCCAGCAAGCACCGCAGTGGCACCGATCGCTGCTCGGAAGTCGCCGGGCTGCTCGCCGAGTTCACGCATTTCATCAATGTGCAAGGCGACGAGCCGATGATTGACCCGAGTCTCATTTCAAGGCTGGCAAAGGAACTAGCGGCCGATCCGAGAATCGGAATGATCACCGCCGCGACGACCTTCGGACCAGACGAGGACGTGAAGAATCCGAACGCCGTGAAGGTGGTCCTCGATCGCGAGTCCAACGCGATTTATTTCTCGCGCAGCGCGATCCCATTCGTCCGCGACCTCGATGCGAGCGCGACGTATCTGAAGCACCAAGGCATCTACGGGTTCACAAAGGAATTCCTGCTGCAATTCGTGAAATGGAAGCCCGGCCGGCTCGAGGGACTCGAGCAACTCGAGCAACTGCGCGTGCTCGAAAACGGCGAAAAGATTCGCGTCGTCATCGCGAAAACCGCATCCGTCGGCATCGATGTTCCCGCCGATGTCGCAGCCGTCGAGCGGCTCCTCGCAGCGCGCTAAACGCTCACCTTTTCTCCACACCATGAAATACATTTTCGTCACCGGCGGCGTCGTCAGCTCACTCGGGAAAGGGCTCGCCGCCGCGGCACTCGCCACGCTCCTCGAGCATCGCGGATTGAAGATCGTGATGCAGAAATTCGATCCGTATCTCAACGTCGATCCGGGCACGATGAACCCTTTCCAGCACGGTGAAGTCTATGTGCTGCACGACGGCGCTGAGACCGATCTCGACCTCGGCCACTACGAGCGCTTCACGCACGCTGTCCTTTCAAAATCCAACTCCACGAGCAGCGGCCAGGTCTATGAAACGGTGCTGCGCCGCGAGCGGCAGGGCGACTATCTCGGCAAGACCGTGCAGGTCATCCCGCACATCACCGACGAGATCAAATCGCGCCTCCGCAAGCTCGCCGTCGAGCAGCCTTGTGACGTGCTCATCACCGAGATCGGTGGCACTACAGGTGACATCGAGGGCTTGCCGTTTCTCGAGGCGATCCGCCAATTCGTCCTAGAGGTCGGCGGCGCGGCCAATGCCATCATCATGCACGTCACGCTCGTTCCTTACATCAAGGCCGCGGGCGAGCTGAAGACCAAGCCGTCGCAGCAATCCATCGCGAAACTGCGCGAAATCGGCCTCCATCCGCAGGTGCTCGTCTGCCGCACCGAACATCCGTTGAACGCGGATGTGCGCCAGAAACTCTCCACCTTTTGCAACGTCCCGCTCGATGCCGTCGTCGAAGCGCGCGACGTCGAGAAGTCGATCTACGAAATGCCGCTCATGTTGCAAAAAGAGCGGCTCGACGAAACCGTCTGCAAGCTGCTCGGACTCCCGCTCGGGCAGCTCGACATGTCGAATTGGCGCAAGTTTGTCGATCGAGTCGTGCGACCGAAGAAGCAGGTGAAAATCGCGGTCGTCGGCAAATACATCGAGCTACAGGACGCATATAAATCGATCTACGAATCGCTCACCCACGCCGCCGCCAGCGCCGATTGCGGGACCGATCTCGTGCTCGTGGACGCTGAGGATTTGGAGGAAAATGATCCCGCCTCCGTGCTCGCGAATGTCGCGGGAATCCTGATCCCGGGCGGCTTCGGCGACCGCGGGGTCGAGGGGAAAATCCGCGCGACGCAGTTCGCGCGGGAGAATGGCGTGCCATTTCTCGGGCTCTGTCTCGGGATGCAGGTCGCGACGATCGAGTTCGCACGCAATGTCTGCGGGCTCACCGGCGCGAATAGCACGGAGTTCGATCCGAAGCCCGCGCATCCGGTTATCGACCTGCTCGAAACGCAAAAGGAAGTCACCGAAAAGGGCGCGTCGATGCGTCTTGGCACTTGGCCGACGAAGATCCTGGAGGGAACCCGAGCGCAGCAGGTCTATGGCGCGAGTGAGATCACCGAACGGCATCGGCATCGGTATGAATTCAACATGAGCTACCGCGCGCAGATGGAGGAAAAGGGGTTCGTCATCAGCGGTACATCGCCGGATGGCGACCTCGTGGAGATGGTCGAACTGAAAGATCATCCGTGGTTCCTCGCATGCCAGTTTCATCCCGAGTTTCAGTCGAAGCCCAATCACCCGCACCCGCTCTTTCGAGGCTTCGTGACTGCGTGCTTGGCACACGGGAGTTGAAAGCGCTGACTCCAATTCTTCCTGGGAATCCTTCGGAGCCGATCGAGGACGAGTAGGAGTAGAAGGAAGAGGCCGATAAGCGCTCTCCGATTTTGCAAACCCGCAATTCTTCACGCGCTTGAGTTCAGCCCAAATGCCAGTACGCGCCCGCTCCATCACCCTCCTCACCGCGACTTGCCTCGTCGTCGCGAACATGGTCGGCACCGGGGTCTTCACGAGCCTCGGTTTTCAGGTTGGCGACATTCCCTCCGGCTTTGCGATCCTTTTGCTGTGGCTCATCGGCGGGCTGTGCGCCCTCTGTGGATCGCTCGCATACGCCGAACTCGCTGCGGCGCTTCCGCGATCGGGCGGCGAGTATCACTTTCTCTCGAAAATCTATCACCCGGCCGTCGGTTTCCTCGCCGGCTGGATCTCCGCGACCGTTGGCTTCGCTGCGCCCGTCGCGCTCGCGGCAATGGCATTTGGGCGTTACTTCGCCACCGTCTTTCCCGGCCTCGATCCCCGCCTCCCATCGGTCGCCGCCGTCGCCCTCGTCACAGCCGTGCATCTACGCGGCGGCGGCATTGGCAGCCTTTTCCAAAACATCGCCACCTCGCTGAAGATCCTTCTCATTCTCGCCCTGATCGTCGCCGGGATGCTCTTCCGCCATCCCCAGCCCGTCGCCTTTCTCCCGCACACGGGCGACGCCGCGCTCACCGCCAGCGCCCCTTTTGCCACCAGCCTCGTCTATGTCATGTACGCCTACTCCGGCTGGAATGCCTCCACCTACATCGTCGCCGAGATGCGCGACCCCGCGCACGACATCCCCCGCTCCGTCGCCCTCGGGACCGTTTTCGTCATCGCGCTCTACCTGGCGCTGAATGCTGTCTTCCTCCTCGCCGCCCCAATGTCCGAGCTCGCGGGGAAACTCGAAGTCGGCCAGGTCGCCGCCGCCCACATCTTCGGCCCCGCCGGCGGCCGCATCATGGCTGGCCTCATCTGCGCCGGTCTCGTCTCGTCCCTCAGCGCCATGACTTGGGTCGGCCCACGCGTCGCCATGTCCATGGGCGAAGATTGCCACCCCCTGCGCTTCCTCGCCCGCAAAAGCCCCGCGCAAATCCCCGTCACCGCCATCCTTTTCCAAAGCCTCATCGTCCTCCTCCTCATCGCCACCGCCACCTTCGAGGCCATCCTCACCTACATCCAGTTCAGCCTCACCGCCTGCTCCTTCCTCACCGTCCTCGGCGTCTTCGTCCTCCGTCGTCGCCAGCCCGCGCTCGCGCGCCCCTACCGCACATGGGGTTACCCCGTCACCCCCCTCTTCTTCCTCGCCGTCAGCGCGTGGATGATGTGGCACCTCCTCCACTCCCACCCGCGCGAATCCCTCCTCGGCCTCGCCACCATGCTCCTCGGCCTCGCCATCTACTGCCTCTCGAGCACCCGCACCGCACAGTCATCCTCCGAATGATCCACTAGTCTTCTCATCTTTCCTTCGATGAAAATCACATCCATCTCTGCGCTCACCCTCCTGCTCCTCGCCGTCGCGGCCCTCGCCGGCGCCCCATCCCCCGACGACCAAGCCCGCTTTCTCGCCGGCCTCCCCGTCCGCAACTCCGCCCTCGCACCCTTCTCCCGCGACGCGGCATACGTCGAACACGCCACCTTCCTGGACAAAGCCTGGGCCGCCAAAGAACACCGCTCCCTCGCCCCCATCAGCGCGTGGGCCGAGGCCACTGGTGCCAACTTTCACCACAGCGCCGCCCCGCTCTACTACATGTTCAGCGGTCCAGACTTCCTCTACGCCCGCACCTTCTTCCCCGACGCCAGCACCTACATCCTCTGCGGCACCGAGCCTGTCGGTGCGGTCCCCGACATCACCCGCATCCCGCCCCAGCAGCTCGCTGCCTCACTCGGCGACCTCCGCCAGAGCATGGCCACGATGCTCAGCTACCACTACTTCATCACGAAGGAAATGCGCGTGAACCTCCAGCGCGACGAACTCGGCGGCACCCTCCCCATCCTCTATGTTTTCCTCGCGCGTCTTGGCTGCACCGTCCGTGATGTCGCATTCATCGGCAACCCCGCGCCCGGCGTCCGCGTCACTTTCCGTGGCCCCGGCGGTCGCACGCAGACCCTCTTTTATTTCAAAGTCGATCTCTCCAACGGCTCCTCCTCCGGCTTCCTGAAATGGTGCGCCTCGCAAGGCCCCGGCAACTCCCTCCTCAAAGCCGCTTCCTACCTCCTTTCCTCCGACACCTTTTCCGCCACCCGCCGCTTCCTCCTCGATGAAAGCCGCACCATCGTCCAGGACGACTCCGGCATCCCCCTCCGCGCCTTCGACGACCGCTACAGCCTCCGCCTCTACGGCAAATACGTCGGGCCAAAAGAAATCTTCGACCAATACTACCAGCGCGACCTCATGGACGCCTACGAGCGCAAAAACGAAGGCCCCCTCGCCTTCGGCTTCGGATACTGGGTCCAGCCCAGCCGCGCCGTCCTTATCGTCGCGGAGAAAAAGTAGCATCGCTCTCACACTGCGGTGCTTGCCTGTCGGCGCTCGCGCGCTCTACTTTCGCGGAGCGGAGGGCAGACGATCGCTGTGGCGGGGTAAAATCCCGGCGCAGAGGAAAGTCCGAACACCTTCTGGCAACATGCCGCGCAGAACGCGCGGGCGCGTCGGGCGAAAGCTGGGCGCGACGGAAAGTGTCACAGAAAATAAACCGCCGCCGCGCCCGAGAGGGAGCGAAGGTCAGGGTGAAAAGGCGGGGTAAGAGCCCACCGCCCGGTGCGCAAGTGCCGGGGCACGAAAAACCCCATGTGGTGCAAGACAAAACAGGGAGCCGTGGTCGCCAGACCCGCGCAGACGTAAGTCCGCGCAGTTCCCGGGTACTAGTCGCCCCATCGCGAAAGCGAGGCGCGGCGCGCGAGCGTCGCGAGAGAAATGATCGTCCGAATCCTGCGCGTAAGCGTCGGAGGGACAGAATTCGGCTTATCGCCCTCCGCACATATTTTGTAGTCTCGGGAACGCAGGAAAGCCCGAAGCTCCGAGACCGCGCTGGTGTTTGGAATGCCACGCGTTTAAGCAGCGTCGCCCATGTCCGAAGCCCCACGCATTCCGCGCTCGATCATTGCGTTGGCCGCAATTTTTGCCGCAGTGGTTTTCGCCGATTCGTGTTGGCGCTGGTGGACGTTTCAGTACGAGACGTTCGACCTCGCGTTCTACGTCCAGTCGCTCTGGCTCTCGCTCCGCGGAGTGTGGAAAGTCTCGCTGCTGGATGTCCCGATGCTCGGAAACCACGCCGAGCCGATCGTTTTCCTCGCGGTGCCGCTTTTCGCGCTCTGTCCTCATCCGATGCTACTCGTGGCGCTCCAGACACTCGCGCTCGCCACGCTCCCGCCCACGGGCTGGCGCATCGCGCAGCGTCTCGGGCTGGATGCGCGCACCTCCGTAATGCTCGCCGCGGCGACCGTGCTGATACCCGCGAGCGGCTTCGTCGCGCTGCACGAGTTTCATCCGGAGGCATTTGCCGCGCCGCTCATTTTGCTGATGATCGAGGCACGGCTCGCGCGGCGGAGCGGCAGGTTCTGGCTATGGTTTGTCGCTGCGCTGGCGTGCAAGGAAAATGTGGCCTTGATGCTCGCCGGATACTGCGTGGTGCATGCGTGGCTGGACCGCAAGGAAACGCCCGGCTGGCAGTGGCGCTGGAATTTCGCGCCGTTCCTTCTCGCGGCAGGCTGGCTCGGATTTTATGCGAAAGTGCTGAGCCCGGCGCTGAATGGCGGCAAGGTCGATTACGTCGAGCTTTACTCGCATCTGGGGCGGTCTGGCCCCGAGATCGTCGGCCATTTTTTCACCGCTCCGCAGGTTGCACTTTCCGCCATCTGGCGCGCGCTGACGTCGGGCGATCTTGTCTGGGCCATGCTACTGCCGCTGCTCGGGCTTCCGCTGCTCCGGCCGCGCTGGCTCTTGATCGCCGCGCCGCTGCTGTTGCAGCATCTGCTTTCGTGGCGCGCCTCGGAATGGTCGATCCGGCTCCACTACGCCGCGCCGCTCATCCCGCTGTTTTGGATCGCAAGCGCGGAGGCGCTGACCCGCACGCGGATGAGCCGAGGTTGGGCCTTGGCGATCGTCGGCGCATGCGTGATCGCGCAAGGCTGGCTCGGACCCGCGCGCAGTGTGATCGATGACATCGGGACCGCGGCGGAGAAGCAGCGCGACCGCGGATGGAAGGCAGCGCGGCTGGCGGAAATCCCGCCGGGTGCGAGCGTAACCGCGCCACTCCCGTATCTCTCTCATGTCGCAGCGCGGCGCGATCTTTACTCGCTCCACCACATCCTCAAGGGACTGAAAACGCTGAGCCGCGCGAGCTACGTCCCACCGCCGCCGACCGATGTCGTCGTCGTCGATTTTGGCGATGCGGAGACGTTCAGCGCGGCTTCGGGATACTACCATCCGCAGATGCGCACGACGGATGGAAGGATCGTCCCATCGAGCGATACGCTGCTGCGCGGCTTCCTCAGCCGGAGCACTTGGCGCGAGTTCGCGCGAGACAGTTTTCATGTCTTCACCTGCGGCGAGCCGCTGGCGCCGAGCATCGCCGCATCGGAGCCGGTGAAAATCAGCCCCGGACTGGCACTTTTGAATCACCGCTTCGCGATCGGCATGTCATCGATCGAGGCCGCTCTGGAATGGGAAGTCGCAGCCGAACCGCAGAGTTCTCCTTGGGCGATGCTCGTGGCCAAAGGCGCGACGGACCGCTGGACTGTGTTGAAAGGCTTGTGCGCTCCGACCGTGCTCATCGGACCGGCGGTGGAAAAATGGACGATCGATATCCCCCCGACCGCCGCTCCGGGAGACTACGACCTCACCCTCGTTTTCTTCGACCATGCTTCCGACGCGCAAAAAGAACTCCCGCTTGGCGCTTTGCCACTCGGGAGATTCCATCTGCGATAGGGGAAAAAATCAGCCGCCCGATCGCTTTCGCGAAAGGGCGGCTGAGGAGTTGAGCGAGCTAGATGCTCGAAGATCGGTTACTGGATGAACGGCGACCAGAACGAGGCTGGAGCAACGTCAGACAGCTTCTGGAAGCTCGCATCGGCGACTTTCGGAATGGTGTCAACCGCGTTGATGCTCTGGAAGGTTCCACCAAGCACGTCCTTCGAAGGATCGTTGTAGAGAGTCGTGCCGGCTTTCAGATATTTTTTGATATCGTCGGTCGTGACTGCATCGCCTTCCTTCTTGTTGTTCTCGATCGCAAACTGGTCGATCGCTGCATCGAGCATGCGGAGATCTTCGAGGATGCGGGTGGCCTGCGAGCGCTTGCGAGCCCGGAGGAAGTTCGGCACCGCGATCGCCGCGAGGAGGGCGATGATGGCGACCACGATCATGATTTCGACGAGGGTGAAGCCCCCGCGGTTTTTGTTCAGTTTCTGGAGCATTGTATTATGATTTCTGTTGTTAGGTTGTTTGCCGCGTGAGTTGTTCTCGCAGCGTGAAATGAGTAGTAGCAGCGTCGATGCCACGTTGTTTTCACGAGATGCATTTCTGTTGAAAATGGCGGGCGATCGCGTGTCCTAAACTGCTCCGCGATCAAGCACTGACGGGCATTCGCAGGCGATTCCGGTCACGCAAAATATTTTTTAGATCCGCTAACTTGCTGCCTTCGAAGACGAGCCGCCAAATCGATGGCAACCGCTTAAGCGCGATGCAAGAGAAGCCCTTCAGACGCGCATCGGCTCCGCACTTCATAGGGTGATGCTCTCAATTCGCTTGGCTATCAGTGGCGGCGAGATATTCAGACGGCAGCAGCGCGTCCTTCTCACGGCGACTGAAACACCTCTCAAAAACGATATAATCGCGAGTTTTCTCAAAAGTGCGCTTTCAATCACTCACTTCTGAGAGAAAACTCGGCTTTTTGATGCTTATCGCCGCCCTAGCGATGCAGCTTGGCGTACTTTTCCGCTTCTCTCACTCGGCCGATCTGGTGCCGCAGGGAGATGACATGAAGTTTTACAGCGACTGGGGACTCCGCATTGCGCATGGGCAGTGGACCGATGGCAAGGCGTTCTACGGGCTGCCGGGGTATGCCTACCTCTTGGCCGCATTTTACCGACCGCTCGGGCTCGCGCCTTTTGCCGTGGGGCTTTTGCAGGCTGTGCTCTTCGCGCTCACCGCTTTCGTGATTTTCCGGCTCGCGCTGCGCGTTTTCGCCGGCTCGGCGGTCAATGCCCGCGCGGTAGGCGTGCTCGCTGCGCTCGGATGGACGTTTTTCACGCCGGCTCAGACTTTCTCGGTAGTGCTGATGCCGACGGTGATCGTGGCGCTGGTGTATTGGGCAATCGTCGCGTGGCTGCTGCAGACGCGCGATGCAGGCATCGTGCTACCGTGGCTTTGGATGGGTCTCGCGATCGGCGCGATGTCGATGTGCGTGGCGACGATCCTCTTCGCCTTGCCCATGGCCGCGGTGACGATGTGGGGCGCGGTCGCGCCGGGAGGCGGCGTCCGGCAGCGCGCCGTGCGGTTGGCGGCGGCGGTGGCGGTTTTCGCGAGCGGGCTTTTCGCCGGCAGTTCGCCCGCGTGGCTGCACAATCGCCTAGTGGCACACGAGCCCGTCATGCTTTCGGCACACAGCGGGATTAATTTTTGGGTCGGCAACAACCCTGCCGCGACCGGCTATCCGAAGATGCCGCCGGGCATCCGCCCCTCGCAGGAGGCGATGCTACGCGACTCGATCACCCGCGCCGAGGCGGAGGCGGGCCGCCCGCTCAGCCGCGCAGAGGTATCGGAGCATTGGTCGAGAAAAGCGGACAACTACATCCACACACATTTTGCCGAATGGCTGCGGCTCATGGGGCGAAAATTCCTCAACTTCTGGAACGCGTTTCAATACGACGACATCAGCACGATCACGATGCAGCGCGAGCAGGGCATCACCTGGCCGGGGCTGCGCTTCGGGTTCGTTGCGGCGCTCGGGCTCGGAGGAATGCTGCTCGCGATTTTCACCGCCCCACGCTCCCGCTGGATCGCAGCCGCAGTGCTGCTGCACATGCTCGCGGTGATGCCGGTCTTCGTGACGGAGCGATACCGGCTCGCCGCGGTACCGGGGTTGTTGATTTTCGCCGCGTGGTGGGCGGTATCTCTGCACGCGCGGCTCGCGAGACGCGAGTGGCGGCCCGCCCTGCCACTGCTCGCGGTCAGCGTCGCCACCGCCTGGTTTGTCTCGATACCGCGCGACGACACCACGCTCTGGTCACTCGATTACTACAACGCCGCCATCCACGCGATTCGCGCGCATGATCTCGGAAGCGCACAGCGGAGCCTAAAGATCGCCGAATCCTACTCGCCATCCAGCGCCGAGGTGCAGTCCGAGCTCGGCAATATCGCGCTCGAGGAGAACCGCCGGGCCGACGCGAAAGCCCGCTACCGCCGCGCGCTCGAACTTAATCCCCGCCACGATGGCGTCCTGAACAATCTCGGCGTGATGGCGCTGCAAGAGCACTTCCCAGAAGTCGCCGAGAAATTTTTCATCGCAGGTCTCGAGATCGAGCCGCGCGATGCCTCGCGCCACTACCTCCTCGCCCGCGCGCGGCTCGAGCGCGGCGACATCGCCGGCGCGCGAGCCGCGATTGAAACCGCCCTGAAACTGAAACCCGGAGACTCCGAGTTTCTCCAATTTCGCACGAGCCTTCCGCTGTAGCCGGAATCGCCGTCCCGGCTGCATCGAGATCACGCTGCCACGCGTTTTTTAGTTGAGAGTTGCCCTCCCGGCAGGCAACGACTCCCGCGCGAACTCGCGCCTCCATGCTCCACCCTGCCTCGCGCCGCCACCTCATCGCCGCTCTCCTGATATTGGCCGCCGGCATTTTTCTCCGCGTCTATCCCTCAGCCGGCTTTCACGGGGTCGGCTTCGACGAGGCTCTCTACCGCGACTTCGCGGTAAAACTCGACCGCGTCGGCTTCACGAATTTCCCCGCGATCTGCGAAGTCTTCCTAGAAGACCAGCGCGACCCGGCGCACATGGCGAAACTGCCGCCGACCCGCGTTCTCTACATTGCATCCGCATGGGCATGGAAACGCATCGCGTCCGGCGATACCCCACCCGTCCCCCCGAACACACCGCACCTCACGGGCGACCCATATCTCGCCGCACTCCACAGCGTTTCCTGCGCGGCATCGATCCTCCTCCTCGCCACCGCAGGCGCGTTCGCATGGCGCATGGCTGGCCCCACGATGGGCCTCGGTGTGCTCGCGCTCATGGCCTGCGCACCCACACAGATTCATCTGGCGCAGCACGCGCTCATCGATGGCTTCTTCGCGTTCATCGCCACGCTGGCGCTCTGGCTTTTGTGGGAAAATCTCAGGCGTCCTAGCGACACACGCCTGCTCACCGCGCTAACCGTCGTGCTCGCGCTCATGGTGCTCACGAAAGAAAACGCGTTCTTCGTCTTCGTCGCCCTCTGCGGGATCATCGCCGCCAATCGCTGGGCGCGCTTCGGCACCGTTACGCCACGCCTGCTGATCGTCATGGTCGCAGGCCCACTCGCCGGCCTCCTCCTGCTGATCTCACTCGCAGGTGGACCCTCGCCTTTCATCGAAATCTACCGCCTCCTCGTGACGAAAGCCGGCGCACTTCGCTACGCGATCATGACCGGTGATGGCCCGTGGTATCGCTACCTCGTCGATCTTCTCCTCGTGAGTCCCATCGTCTTGTGCCTCGCTATCGGCGGCCTTTTCACGTCCGTGAAAACGAGCCGTCCCCTGTGCTACCTGAGCGCGTTCATCGGCTTCAGCTACCTCATCATGTGCAACGTGCGATACGGGATGAACCTGCGGTACACCTCCATTTGGGACTTCCCACTGCGCGCCCTCGCCGTTGCACAGATCGGGCTCCTCGCCAGACCTATCGGCTTCTCCACCGCGAGCCTGCAAACGCGCGAACCGCACACGCTAGCTTCCAACCCGGAGTCAGCTTCACCCTCCGCTGCTCCGCTTTTTCGCAGCGAGTCCACACGCTGCGGCGCGTTGGTTTTCTGGCTCTTGATCGCAGCACTCGGCGCCTACGAGATTCGGCAATATCGCATCTTTTTCCACGATTTCGGCCTCTACGAACTCGCCAGCGAAGGTCTCCTGCGCGCCGTGAAAATCCTCAAATAGCCAGCGCCAAGGCGGTAGCCAGGCACACCGCGAATACGCTCTACAGTGCTGCTACGCGCTTCAGTTCCGCGCTGGTGTCGATCGTTTCCACGAGCAGATTTCCCACCGTCGGATTTGCCCGCGCGCGAATGAAAATCTGATACGAAAAGAGCCCGCGCAGCAGCGCGATACACCATTGATTCAGCCGCACGAGTGCGTGCCCGAGCGCGTTGTCGCCGAGCGCTTTGGGAAATGGCGCGGGAATTCCGCGCACCTCGAGCACTTGGTATCCAGTCTGCGCAAAAAGCTCGCGCAACGAGTTGAACGTGAAGAGGCGCGTGTGCGTCCGGTCAAGGATCCCCTTTCGTCCGTAGTTGAAATGTCCGAGGAAAAGCATCAGGCGCGTGACAAAAAATCCGATGTTCGCCGTGGTGAGAACGATCTCCGGACGCTTGCTTCCGGCAGCGGCGCGCAGCGTTTCCATGAAGACCTCCGGGTCGTGCAAATGCTCGATCACATCGAGCAGGAAGATCTGGTCAAACTGCGCCACATCGGTTGGGAATTCCGCCGAGTCGATGTCCCATTTTTTAAATTCAACACGTGGATCATTTGATACGCGTACGTATTGATCAACGCCGACCACGCGCGCGGCCGTCTTCGCCATTTCATCCGCCACGTACCCCTGCCCGCACCCGATATCGAGCACCGCCGCGCCCGGCTTTACCGCCTCCAGCGCCATCGTGTGCGACGACGCAAAACCCATTTTCAAATCGTATGTGAGTTCCACCTGCCCGACATCGAACTTACGATCGTAGAGCAGATTTTTCACATGCAGCTTAGCGCGCAGCATCGTACGGAAGATGTCCCACGCGTATTTCAGCCCGTTCACGTGGCAGATTTCATCCCCGTAAAAAGTCGGGATCGGAATCTCCTGGATCGTGAGCCCGGCGAAGTGCATCTGCACGATGATGTCCGTATCGAAGTGGAAATCGTTCGAGTTCCGCTCGAACGGAATCAGCCGCAGCGCGCGCGTCGAATAGAGTCGGTATCCGCTATGAAATTCGCTCAGCTTCGTGCCGAGCATCGCGTTCTGAAAGCCCGTCAGCACTTGATTCCCGACCCATTTGTATTTCGGCATCCCGCCTTTCAACGCGTCCGATTTGTGGATCATCCGCGACCCAAAAACCGCGCTTGCACCCGCCTCCGAAAAAAACGGCTCCAGCAAATCCGGCAGCTTCTCGGGCGCGTACTGCCCATCACCATGGAGCAGCGCGACGACATCGAAGCCGTGATCGATAGCGTATCGGTATCCGAGTTTTTGGTTTCCGCCGTAGCCCTGATTCACCGGCGTCCGCAGGATCGTGATCTTGAACCCGCTCGTCGCCTCCTCGCGTTTCAAGCCGGTCTGAAACGTCGCGTCCTTCGACGAATCGTCGATGATCAGCACCTCGACGTTTTCGCGATGCAGCACCGCCGGGATTCGGTCGAGCACGCTGTCGATCGTCTTCTCGGCGTTGTAGGCGACGATGAAAATGAGGACGCGCTTGGCGGAAAAATCGATCACGGCGCGGGAAAGTAGCTCACTTTCAAAACGAGTCGAGCCAGCAGGCGACTCGGCGGTTTGCAACCGCCGTGGGCGATTCCAAATCGCCCCTCCTATGCACGACGGCGGAAGCGGCGCAAGCCGATGAGACCGCTGAGGCCGAGCAGGAGAGACATTCCGGTGCAGGGCTCGGGGACGGTGACCATGACGGCGATGTCGTTGCCACCGGTGAAGCCGCTGCCAGCCTGCGTGCCCGTCCAGTTGGCTGTGTAGGTAATCGTGCCGGAGAAGCCGCTGCCGAGACTGACGGTCGCACCTTGAGCAGCGTTGCTGAAGAACGTGCTATAGGCGCCGCTGTCCGAGCGGTTGACGAAATAGTAGATGCTGCCGATCGGAACGCTCGTGCCGGAGACGATCGAGAGCGATAGGGTCGCAGTGCTGTCGAGGCTGATGCCGGCGAAGGTGCTGGTCTCATTCACTTGGCTGTAGAAGCCCGCGCCGTCGCCGGGCGTGTTGCCGCCGACGGTGAGCGTCAGGTTCGAGTTCGCGCCGAAGGTGAGCGTGTCGGTGATTTCCAGCGTGCCGGGGCTCGTCGTGCTGTCGCCGGGCGCGAGCTTGCCGCTGGCGTTGACATTCACCGCACCGAAGACCGTGCCGCTGCCGCGCAGCGTGCCGGCGACATCGACCGTCCCGGAGATGGAGCCGCTCGCGAGCACCACGGCGGTCGCGCCGCCGCCGACTTTCAAGTTGCCCCCGAAGCCACCACCCGCGCCGCTGAACGTTACACGGCCTCCCTGCTGATCGACGGTGCCGTTGAGCACCGAGTCGCCGACCGCGAGCGTCCCTCCGCTGCTCGGATTGAGCTGGACATAGGTGCCGGGATTCGAGGTGAGCGTCGCGGCGGCGATGGTCGCGCCAGTCGCGATGTCGAGGGCGACAGGGGTCGGTGCGTTGCCTCCGAGGATCGAGAGATTGTCGGTGTCGCTGGCTCCGGCGTTCGTCACGTTGAGCGCGGTGAAAAGCCCATTCAGTCGCACGTCGGAGATCATGCTGAAGCCGCCCGCATTCAGCGTGGTGCCGCTGGCGAGATCGATGACACCTTTCCCGCCGACGGGCGTGACGAAGAGGCTACCCGTCCCGTCGTCGATCGGCTTGATGTAATCCGCGCCATCAAGCGCGCCGATGCCGTTTTTGTAGCCGAGGCCGTAATTCACGCCGAAGCCGCTGCCGGCGATCGGACCCGCGCCGCCGGTGCCATTGGCCATGCGGAGTTCGATCAAATGCCAGCCATCGCCGCGACCGGGGAGCGTGACGCCGGGGCCGAAATTCTGCGTCGGTGTGCCCGCGTTCGCGCCTGCCGTGGTCGTTGTGGTGCTCGCGCCGACCGCGTAGGCGGTGCTCACGGCGCGGTTCCCTCCGCCGTGCGCGAGGTCGCTCAGGACGAGATTGCCATCCACCCAGATGGCCACGCGGTCGTCGATGTTTTCGGCGAAAGAGAAGACGCCGTCGTCGTCCTTCACGTAACCGGTGTAGGTCCAGAGTTCGTTGTCGAGGTGGCCGGTGATCGCGCTCTGCGTGACCGCATTCGTCTGGAACATGCGGGGCTGTAGGCGGATGCCGAAGTTTCCGGGGTTCACGGGACGCGCAGCGCTGACGTCGATCGCGGACGTGGCCGCGACGTAGCCCTCGAGCAATCCGGGCGCGTAGGTCAGCGAGGTGCCTGCGATGGTGCCGGTGACGGTCGCCGTGCCGCCAGACACGCGCACGGTGCCGCTGTTGGAAATATTGCCGTTATGCGTGAGCGAGGCGTTGGTCCCGTCGAGTTCGAGGACGGCGTTGATCGCAGCGACCGGGTTCGTGGTCGCGCTCGGGGCGGTCGCTGCCGTACCGTTCACGCGGATGGTCGCGGCGCTCGTGGCGGGGGCGGTCGGCGCGAGGCGGAGGGTACCGCTCTGGACGTCGAGCGTTGCCGCCGCGGCGAGATTGGAGCCGGTGACCCGGACCGTATTTGCGCCGCCGCCGACCGGACCGGCGACTCGCAGAACGCCGCCCGTCACGCTGCCCGCGAGGGTGAGTTGCTGGCCGCTGGTCACGTAGATGCCCGATCCCGAGAAGCCCCCGGCCGCCGAGATTGTCGCCGCGCCGCCGGTAGCGCCGACCTGGCCGTTGTTCACAAACGTCCCAGCACTGATCGTCGTCGAGCTGCTGACAGCGAGCGCGCCGGGCAGGTTACCTTCGTTCGGATCCACGGAGAACGCCCCGACATTCAGGATTTTGCTGGCGGGTGTGATGTAAAAGCCGCCGACTTTGAACGCCGGGAAATCGACGGTGGTGGGCGTGAACGCCGCGACTTGGTTTGGAGCGCCGACGGTGTTGAAAGTGTGCCCCGTGGTGCGCCCCGCCGCCCCGGCGACGCCGAAGCTCGCGGTGCCGGAGAAGGCGTCGATCGTGAGCCCGACGGTACCGCGTTTAATGAGCGTGCCGGTGCCGTCGAGCGTGCCGACGCGCAGCGTGAAGGTGTTGCCGTTCGTAAGGTTGAGCGCGGAGTCGCCGGTGACGTTCAGGTTGTTGATCGTGTGCGTGAGCCCGGTGTTCGCGGTCGAGCGATCGACGTTGATCGTCGAGCCCGCGGTCAGGTTCACGACGTTCGCGAAAGTCTGCGCCGTGTCGCTGCGCAACGTGAGCGTGCCGCCCGCGAGATTGACCGTCGCGCTGCCGAGCGCACTGCCGCTAGTAGCCGGCTGCGATATGAGGTTCACGTTGTTGTTCACCGCGATCGCGCCCGTGTAGGTGTTCGCCGGATTCGAGAGAAGCAGCGTGCCGGTCGTGCTGGTGAGCGCCGGGCCGGAGACGTTGAGATTTCCCGCGCCGGAGACGAGGCCCGAGATCGTGATCTGGCGCGCCGTGTTGCCGATGTAGAACTCGGAGACGTTCACGCGGCTGTTCGCGGCGACATCGACATTCCCCGCGAAGGTCGGATTGGCAATGGTGACGCCGAGCGTGCCACCGTTCAACTTCAGGCTTCCGGTGATCGTCGCGAGGCCGAGCAGCGTGCCGCCGGTCTGGATGTCGGTGACGTGATTCGAGAGGCCGAGGACGCCCGCGGTGTCGGCGCGGACGACGCCACCGAGGATGTGCAGGACCTCGGTCGGCGTCGCGGGATTCGCGCCGAAGTTCGTCGAGCCGCTCATGCTCACGATGCCCGGCCCCGTTTTGATGAGGCCGCCGGACGGGACGCTGGCGATCGTCGAGTTGAAGACGATCCCAAACGGCGACGAGCCGCTGACATCGAACGTCGAAGTCGTGCCGGTGCTCGGCGCGAAGTTCACGGTGAGCACACCATTGCCGGCGACTTCTCTCGTGATGTTGTCGTTCACCACGGTGATCGGCTGCGGGTCGGTCAGCGTCACAGTGCCGGCAGTCGCGCCGCCGAATGCGAGCTGTGTCGTCGAGGCGCCAGTGCCATTCAGAAAGACCTTTTTCAGCGTCTGGCTGAACCCGGTCGCGGAGAACCCGAACGTCCCGCCGCCATTGATCGTGAGCGTGGAGCCGGCGGCGATTTGATCGGACTTCGCAAGCGTGAGCGTGCCGCCGTTGATCTCGACATCGCCCGCGAGAGCGGTGCCGGCGGTCGTGCGGTTCAGCGTGAGCGTGCCGTTATCCACGAAAGTTTTGCCGGTGAATGTGTTGTCGCCAGTGAGCGTCAGGCTCGCGCCACCCGTTTTCACCAAGCTGACCGTACCACCGTTGTCCACGATCGGCGTCGCGATCGTGATGGTGTTCTGGGCATTCGTGACAAACAGCTCCGGCCCGCCGGAGGTCAGCCCTCCCGTGCCGTTGATCGTCATGGCCTGGTTGACGTTCGCCAAAATGCCGCCCGTCCCGACCGTGAGCAGTCCGTTCAGCGTGATCGTCTGGGCGGCAGCCGGTGAGAGCTTCAGCGAGTTGATCGTCTTCGCCGCAGCCACGGTGCGCGCGGCGCCGTTGTCGTTCACGTTGTCGGTCGACACCGCGTTCGTGATGTCGGTGGTCGTGTAGTTCACGAACCCGCCATTGAGATTCGAGACGGTGCTGACGCCCTGACCGTCCTTGTAAGTCAGGAAGTTATTGCCATCCGTCGCCCAGCCGCCGATGAGGCCATTGACGAGGCTGGCTTGGCTGAATGCGGAGCCGTTCAGGTTGTTGATGAACACCCGCGGATTCGTCGAGGTCGTGCCGGGATTGCCCAGCGTGCCGCCGCCCGTGACGTTTAAAGTGCTGGCTTGGATGAACGCGATGGCGCCAGCGGTGCGGTTAAAATTGTTGATCGTGAGTTCCGCGCTCGTGCTCTGGCCGGAGCCGACCGAAATGATCGAGCCGCCCTTTTGCAGGTTCAGCGTGTTAATGGTCTGCGCCGCCGCGTCGCGGCCACCGATCAGGTTGATGTTCGCGTTGCCAAAAGTATTCACCGTCGCGGTCGGCGAGAGCCGGTCGGTGCGGACGCCGCCGGTGGAGCCGATGCCGGTGTTGTCGATCTCGAGCGTCCCTTGGGTGAAAATGTTGATGTTCTGCGAGGCGGTGAGGCGTCCATCGTCGCGCAGGCGGAGCGTGCCTGAGCGGATGAAAGTGTCGCCGGTGTAGTCGTTCGCACGCGTCAGCGTCAGCGCGTTTGCCCCGCTGTTCGCGCCCGCCTTCGTGAGTGAAATCGCGCCGCCGATGTTGCCAGCAAAGACTTCGTTCCCGGAGTTGGTCTGTACGGTGACGCTCGCCGCCGCGGCGCTGGTCAGCACGCCCGCATTGATCGCGGAGGAGGAGTTGCTGTTCGCGAGGTTGCCGTTCGAGATGAGCGTGCTGAAAATTTGCGACTTGCCTGCGAGGTCGAGCATTCCGCCGTTCAGGTTCAGCCGCAAGCCGGTGAAGTTGAAGGCGTTCGCCGCAGTCGGCTGGGCGACGTAGAAGCTGTTCTGGCCCGCGCCTCCACCGAGCACGACCGTGCCTTCGTTGATTGTGATATTTCCCTGCATCAGGCTGACCGCGCCCGGGCCGAGCGTGAGCGTCCCGGGGCCGTTTTTGTTGAAGCCGTTGTTGCTGTTGAGCCCGGCATTCACCGTGAGGTCGCCCTGCGCGTAGAAGTAGAAAGGCGTGTTGTTCGTCGTGTTGCCGAGATACGGCGCAGTGATCGCGCTGGAATTGCCCGCCGGCACGAGGATGCCGCCAGTCTGCACGATGAAGCGCGCGGGGTTCACCGAGAAGGGCGTGAAGCCGTTCGCGGTGATGGACGAGCCGTTCAGCAAGGTGAGCGAGGCGACGCTCGTCGCGCCGCCGTTCAGCACGAGGGGGTTGCTCAGTTTCAGGTTGAGCGAGCGAGCGTCGTTGGCGGTCACGAACGTCGCGCGGGCGTACTCGGAGTCGTTCAAAAGGCGGACGCCGCTCGTGAGCGAATCCTGCGTGACGAAGCCGGTGCCCGTGCCCGTGAGGCTCGTGTCGCCGAGGATGTCCGGGCGCATCGGCACAAGCGCCGTGCCGATTGAGCCGACGAAATTCCCGCCGCCGAGCGCGTTGGGGCTCACGTTGCTGGCGTTGTTGCTCCACAGGTTCGCGGCGGTCGTCGCGCGGATGATTCCATTCACGCCCGCCGCCGGCGTTGTTGCGCCGGTCGTGTAATTTTGCACGGGGAGCGCCGCGGCGAGGCTCGGGCTGCGGAAGACGAAAGTCGCGCCGTTGCCCCCCTGCTGCGAGTTGTTGAATTGCGTGAAATTCAACTCCGTCTGGCCGCCCGCGCTCGCATCGACGGTGACGAACGCATTGCCGCCGATGGTCGAAAGCTGGAGCTGGCCGAGCGATTCGGTCACTGCAGCCGTGGCGTTGCCGACGAGTTTAAATTCGCCGCCGGGCAGGGTCAGGTTTTTCGTCGTCCCGCCGAGGCGGTTGCTGACCGCATTCGCCGCCGCGCCGGAGTTGTCGAGGAGCAGCGTGCCGCCTTTTTGCGCCGCGTACGTCGCGAAGGCCGCGTTGCCCGCGCCGGAGAATGCCGCGGTGCCGTTGTAGACATTCATCGTGCCGGTCGAGGTGCTCGTCCCGGTAAAATCCGCGCGCCCGGCGCCGAGCTTGCCGATCGTCACCTGCTGGCTGCCGCTATTTGAAAAAACGCCGTTGAACGTGAAGTCCGCGCCGCCGTAACCGATGTGCAGCGCGGCGGCGTTGTTGCCGATCACCGCGCCGTTGCCGGTGAGCGCGCCCATGATTTCCGCCGTGCCGTTGTTGATGAGCAGCGTGGAGCCGGTGCCGGGGATGATGCCGTTGCCCGCGAGATTCGTGGCCGCGGCCGGGAGGTCGAGGCTCTTCGTGTCGGGGTAAACATTGACACCTTGGAAGGAGAGCTGCGCGCCGGGCTGGATGACGAGATTCCCCGCAATTCGGTTGGAGTTGCTCGCATTGAGCTGCACCGCGCCGAGCTTCGCGATTCCGTCGATGGTCTGAGCCGAGCCGATGTTCACATTCGCCCCCACAGGCACGTCGATGTCGTCGCCGACGTTGAAATACGCACCCGATGAACTGGCGATGGTCGCGCCGTTGTTCAGGATGATCCGCCCGCCGTATCCGCCCGAGTTCACCGCGCGGCTATCGACGTTGTCGTTGGTCAAGATGCCGCCCGCACCCAGCACGATGTTGTCCGGCTCGACGAGCGTGGTCATCGGGTTCGTCGGGCTGGTCAGCGTGCGGTTGCCGTTGAAAATCTGAATCATCGCGGCGCTGCCATTCGGCTCGGAGAGCACGGCTTGGTTGAAGCGGAAGACGTTGTCGATGTCGTATCGGACGATGACGCCCGGCTCATAAACGATCTGCCCCTGGTTGATGATGCCCGTGTTCGTGCCGCCGAAGAGGAGACCGCCCGAGCCGAGCAGCGCCTGCGCGTTGCCGAGGTGCAGGACGGAGCCGGTCTTCATCGTGACCGTCCCGGGTGCCGCCGAGCCGAAGCCGGAGGCGTCGTTGAGCAGGAGTCGGCCACCCGCCTCGATCGTCGTCTGGCCATTGATCGGGCTGAGCAGCGGATAGGCGAAGCCGACGGGCATGTTCGCCGCGAGACCGACGTTGACGAAGCCGCCCGGATCGGCGGTGCCGCCCGCCTGGACGAGCAGCTTGCCGACATTGCTCCCGGAGCCGAAAGACGCGCTTTTCGTCGGCTGAATCTGGGAGCCCGACGACACGACGAACGTGATATTCGGCGAGATGGAGACGGCGGTGTCCTCGTTCATGATCACCGTGCCGGTGACCAGCGCGTTGATCGGACGGCCTGCGTTGTTGACGATCGAGTAGGAGCCGGCGGCGTTGGTGACTCCGAGATTGACCGCGACGGCGGCGCCCGCGCGGTAGGTGCCCTGCAGCTCAAAGTCGCTGTTTGCAAAAATGGTGCCGGTCGTGAACGTCATGCCCGGAGCGCCCGCGGAAAAGCCGCGCCACGGCGTGCCCGTGCCGACGGTCACGCTCGTGAGCGAGCCGGTCGTGGCGTTGACGTTGAGGTAAAGGTCGGCGTCGGTGCCTAGGTTGTTGATGTTGTTCGTCGTGCCGAGGTCCACGTTCGTCCCGGCCTGGACGCGGACGACAGCGCCCGGCGCGAGCTTGATCTGTCCGCCGGCGGTGAAGGGGCTGGCGAGCGGGATGCGGGTGAGGGAATTGAGCCCCTGGTTCGCGACGGTGGTCTGGCCGGTGACGTTCGAGCCGGCTCCGAGTTCGAAGCGATCCGTCGCATTCGTGAATGCCGCGGCGGCGTTGAGATAAAGTTCCGACACGTCCGAGAGCGTATAGACCGCGCTGCCCGCCGCGGGATTCGCCGCGCCGGTCGCGACCGCCCCGGGGGCGCGCACCTCGATGACGCCCGCTTTCACGACCACGCCGCCCGTGCCGAGCCCTCCCGCGGCGAGGGCATTCACGCGCCCCTGCGTGATGAATGTGCCGCCGGAGTAGGAGTTTGCGGTGCCGGAATTGATCTGGAAGGTGCCGGTCAAATCCTTCACGAGGGTCACAGCCTGCCCGTTGTTGTCCGCGATATTGGAGAAAATCTCCATGATCGAGGCGCTGTTCTGGTGGATGAAAAGCTCGCGGGGCACCGCGTTGCCCGCCACCGGGCCCGCGGTGACAACACCGCGCACCGTCGCGGTGCCGATCGTGCGGGTAAAATTCTGATTGTCGGAAACGATGCCGCCGCTCTCGATGAAGAGCCGGTCCGTGCCACCGGTGAAATTGAGCACCTGGGCGGCAGCCGCATTCAGCTTCAGCGCGGCGGCGGAGGTGTCTCCGGCAGGCAGAGTGAACGTGGCGTTGCTCTGCGCATTCACGCCGGTTCCGAAAGTATTTGCCGCGCCGTAAGTCGCCGCCGTCACTCCAGTCGTGGTGTTGTAAGCGAGGAAGTCGTTGCCGAAGACGGTCCCCCATCCCCCGAGGAGAGTGAGACCGGCTGGAGGCGTGCCGGCGATGTTGTTGAAAAAAACGCGCGTCGTGTTGTTGGCCGGCGCTGCTCCCAACGTGCCCAAATTTCCTCCGATGCGGAGCGTTGAGCCGACGGTCCGGGTGAGGTCCGCAAACGTCATGACCGCCTGCGCGTTGGTCGGGTTGGTCACGTTGACATCCGCGTTCACAAAGCTCTGCCCAAGCCCGAGATTCAGTGTGCCAAAGGTTTCCGTCGAAGTCTGGCCGGTGAATGCGACAAGGTTGATCCCGCCGCCCCGCAGCGTGATCGGCGCCGCGTCGTTGATCCGGTTCGCGGAGTTCACTTGCGGAAAACCGCCGATGCGAGTGATGCCGAGTGACGCGTTGTTTTGCAGCGTGAGTTGCCCATTTTGCTCGATCGCGATCGCGGCGACGTTCGCCAGCGCGCCGTTCGACCGAAGCTCCACGAAGCCGCCCTGCGCGCCGATGCTGAGATTTCCCGCGAAGTCGCTCGAGCTGCCGAGGTAGAGCACGCCGAAGCCGCTCTTCGTCAAAGTCGTCCCCGCCGCGCCGGTCAGGCTGTTGGCTTTCGAGGAAAATGCGAGGCCGTTTGCGCCGTTGGTAATCGCCGGGACATCGATCGCGCCGCCGCCCGCGCCGATCGTGACGGTGCGCGTCGTGTCGGCCGGGAGGACGTATCCGAGGAGCGAAAAGTTCGCGCCCGCGCTGCCGGAGGTCTGCGCGAGGCGGAGCGTACCGCCGTTCGTGAGCGTGATGCCGTTGGTCGCGGAGCCGTCGCCCAGCGAGTTGGAATTCGTGAATTGCAGCGTGCCGCCGTCGATCGTGAGCGCGCCGGAATTCGTGCTCGCCGCGACGCGCGTGAGATCGACGATGCCGCCCGCCTTCACGTTCACCGCATTCGCGCCGGAGAGCCCCTGCGTGAGCGACAGAATATTTTGCAGCGCCCCGCCGCCGAAGGTGCCGCCGAAATTGTAGGCACCCGCGTTCGGCGTGATCGTCCCAGAATACGTGACGAGGCCGTTGGCGCCGAGGCTGACGTTCTGCCCACCGTTGGCGAAATTGAGCGCGGTTGCGCTGTTCCCCGTGAGCACGAGCGCACCACCGGAGCCGGACGCAATCCGATCGACGAGATTTTGACCCGAGGGATATCCCGCAATGACTGCGGTGCCCGCCGGCGCCGTGATCGAGGTGCCTGCGCCCGGGTCGGAGTTGAACTTGAACGCTTTCCCCGCCGGGATGCTCTGCACGAGGCCGGTCTGCGTCCCGTTGAAACCGATCGCGCCGGAATTCCAGGTGATCGTCGGCAGAACGTTGTTCACGTCGTAGTCGTAAATGAATGCACCGGTGCCGTTCTTGATGATCGCGGAGACGCCGGGCGCCGAGCCGATGCTCACGTCGCCCACGCCGTCGATGGTCAGCGTATTTCCACCGCCGATCGACGCCGCGCGGATGAATCCCGCCGAGCGAATCGTCGCATCGCCCGTGAGCGCGATCCCGCCGAGCGTCTGCGTGCCGCCGAGCGAACGGATGGCGCCCGGGGATACGAGGCCGGTGGCGATCCCATTGCCAGCGATCGTGAGATCCTCGCCACCCGTGATATTTCCCAAAAGCTGGAGCTGCGCGCCGCTGGCGACAGTCGTGATATTTCCCGCCCCCGCCGCGCCGAGCGAACCGCGGAATTGCACGGTACCCGCGTTAATGGCGGTAATCCCAGTGTAGGAGTTGTTCGCGCCGGCCAGGACGACGGTTTTTCCGGCCGTGTTGATCGTGAGTCCGCCCGCGCCGCCGAGGCTCGGCAGGATCGTCCCGGCGGTCAGCGTTGAACCGCCGAGGTTAGTCACATTCAGCGTGCCGGAGCCGAAAATCGCGCCGCCCGACATGGCGAGGGTGCCGATCGTCTCGGTGTTGCCGTTGAGATTGATGAAGCCATTTTGCAGCGTGACCGTCGCGGTGTCGGCGATTTGCTCGCCGCGGCGGATATCGACATTGAAGACGAGGTCGGAATTCCCCGCGTTCGGATCGGCATTCGCCGTCGGCACGTTCACCGTGAGGTTGCCGGAAATCGCATTACCGCCGCCGGAGACATTATTGAGCACCAACTGGCCTTTGCTCACCGTCGTCAGGCCGGTGTAGGTGTTCGCGTTTCCAAAAGTGACGCGCCCGGGGCCGTTCAACGTCAGGCCTTGAGCCCCGCCGGTGATCGCGCCGGTGTAGTTCACGTTCAGGACGTTCGCAGTTAAAGTCGCGGTGCCCGTGCCGGAAAGTGCGCTCGTGCCGGAAACGGTGACGCCGAGCAGCGGGGTAACGCCCTGGTTGTTGAGGCCGACATTCAGCGTAGAGCCGCCGGCCAGCGAGACGGAGGTCGCGACCGCGTCGTCGATGACATCGACACTGCTCGTGCCCGAGACGGCGGCGATGTCGCCGATATTCGTAACGACCGTGCCGGTGGTCACCTGCCCCGGAGTCGAGCCGAGCAGCACGCTGGCGTTGCCGGTGTCCGGGCCGGAGTAGTTCATCACGAAGCCCGCGCCGCCGGTCCCCTGCCCGTACTTGATGATGATATTATGCGGCCCCGCGGAGAGCGTGACCGGCGTGTTCGCGCCAGTGATAAAACCGTGCCCACCGTCGTTGTTCGAGACGATGGCTCCGTCGATCCACACGACCGTGCCGTCGTCGCTCGTCGGGATGAAGGTGTAGCTGCCCGTATTCGCGATGTTCACCACACCTTTGTAAGCCGCGCCAGTATTCGTCCCCCACGAGAAGCCCTGCACCCCGGCTCCGCCCGGCACCGGCTCAAAACCACCGGCCTGATTCCCCACGTTGATCGACGGATCGATCTGCGAAACGATCCACGGATTCGCAGAGCCCGGCTGCCCGCTCGTGAGCTGGTAATAGCCGTAGCGGTATTCGTTCACCACGTTTGCGACCGCGAAGCCAAGATTAGCGTAGAAAGCGTTGAGCCCGTTGACGTTTGCCCCGGAAACCGCGCCGTTCTGGTAGGCAAAGCGCGCAGTGCCGCCCGTGAGACTGATCGCGCCCGCGCCGCGGGAAAGTGTCGAGTTCATCGCCAGCGTGACATTAGTCGGCACCGAGAACGCACCCGTGTATCCCGAATTGTCGCCGCTCAAAGTGAGCGTCGCTGCAGTCGTACCTGTCGTGAGCGCGAGATTTCCCGAGCCGGAAATCGGCCCGGTGATCGCGCCGCTCTGGCTGACCGTGTCATACCAGTTCTTGAGCTGGATCGTGGCGTTGCCGGCAGCCATGATCGGCGACGCATACACTCCCCCGGCGCCGTTGTGAAAGCCAAGGATCGATCCGGCGTTCGCGGTGACTGGCTGCGAATTGGTCACGCCCGTCGCGACGGAAAATGTCGCGCCACTGTTGACCGTCACGGTCTGCCCGGCGGTGTTGCCGAGCGCGGTGTTGTTGCGGAGTTCGAAGACGCCGGCGCTAACAACGGTGTTGCCGGTGAAGCCAGTATTCGAACCGACGATATCCAGCAGCGTGCCGCCCACCGTCAGCGTCGCCGCGCCGGTGAGTTGCCCGTTGTTCTGAAGCCGAATATTCCCGGTGATCGCGCCTCCGCCCGCCCCAATATTGAACGAGTGCCCGGCTGTCAGGATGATCTGCGGGCCAGTATTTCCCGCCGCCGCGCCATTGCTGAGATTGATCGCGCTGTTGGCATTTCCGAGCTGCGCCTCCGCCCCGAAAACGAGCGCTCCCCCATTGACGTTGATATTGCCGCCGAACGTATTCGCACCTCCCAGCGTGAGCGTTCCCGCGCCGCTTTTCGTGAAGCCCGCCGAGCCGGCGATGATCGCATTGATCGTCGCGGTGTCGGCCCCGTTCGTCACCGTCACGGTGGGCGTCGCGCCGCTGAGCGTCAGCGTGTTCGTAAAGACGCCGCCGTCGCCGACGTTGTATCCGTTCGTGTTGAAAGTGAGCCGGTTCGCGAAAATCGGCGCGCCGAGTGTGACGAGACCGGTGCCCGCCACACCACCGAAGACCGCCTCATCGGCATTCACCGCCGTGTTTGGCCACAAGACATCCGCGGCACCGTCGAACCAGTTCGCCGTCACATTGTCCCACGTGCCGGGGCCGCCGCCGCCGACGCCGATTAAGGTGGGATCCCAAATGTAAGCTGCGCCTTTTCCGATCCCCACGCCCGCCATGGCGAGCGCCGCGAGCATGGCAGCGCGCGAGGAAAACCGCAAAAGAGAAGTGGCCAGAGGCCGTGGCGGGACACAATTCGGGCGAGGATCGATACGCATAATCGGGGGATTCTGGTTGTCGCGGCCGACCACAGGCCGCAAGTTACCAAACGGTAATCTTCAAAGTTGGGGCGTCGAGCGAAATTATTGCTCCGAAGCAATTTTCGTTACCGAAAGGACGTCAGCGGAATCCGATCAGTCATCTTGGCGGATGGGCCAATTAACCGAGTCACTCAACCACCCCCACGGGTCGCGCGGACGCGCGGAGAACGTGGACTGCCGACAGCCTTCTGCCGCTTGTGGGGAGGCCGCAACCTGCCGCGGGCGCAGCCGGAGCAAAACGAAGCCGGACGTGTCACAGGCAACGGCAGCGCGCTGCCCTAAGTTGCGGAACTTTCTTACACCGCGCGGCGACGGAAGCGGTTCAGGCCGAGGGCGACGCCGACGCTGCCGAGGAGCATCGCGAAGGCATTTGGCTCCGGGACGGCTAGGAGCGCCACGCTGTTGCCGCCACTCGTCTCGAACGCAGGCGTGTTCGGATCATCGAAGTAGCTGATCGTATACATTTGGCCGTTCGGAGCGACGACGAGCGAAGCGTTCGCAAGTCCGGCGAAAGTGCCGGTCACCGCGCTGCCGCTGTTGTTCAAGATGATCGTGAAGATGTCCTGCGTGTTACCGCCCGCAAAACCGATCGCAAGGTCGAGGCTCGCGTTACCGAGGTTGATTGCGCCACCGACGGAGACTTGGTCGTAAGTGAGCCCTGCCACTCCCGGCGAGTTGATCTCGATCGCCAGATGCGATGTCGAATCCAAGCTGAACGTGCTCGCCACGGTGAGCACCCCGGGGCCGTTGCCGGGTGCAACGGTGCCGCCGGTATTCACGGTCACGCTCTTCACCGTGCCGCTTCCGCCAAGAACCGAATTCGCACCACTGACTGTCGTGGCACTGCCGCTGATGCTGCCGTTAACAATGAGAGTTCCGTCGGAAACTAAGGTCGGTCCCGTGTAGGTGTTTGTGTTGTTTGCGATCGTCCACTTGCCCGAGCCGCTCTTCGTGACGGAGAGGAAGTTGGGTACCGTCTGATCCGCGATCACGCCATTGATCTGGCCAGCCGCGGATCCACCTAGGAGGAGAAACCGTCCATTCGTGTTCGGCGTGAAGGTGCCGTTCAGCGTCAGGCTCCCACCATTCGAGAAGATCGACGTGCTCCCTCCGCCCGAATTGAGGGTGAAGTTGCCGTTAATGACGTTGTTACCGGCATCGTTCACGATCGCCGGGCTCGTCAGGCTTCCCTGGCTGGTGTTGAAGCTGATGTTGGAGCCCAGCACCACCGGACCATTCGCGGTGCTGCCGTCGAGATGGAGGGAACCTTGAAGCGAGCCAGCGACGTTCGTGATGTTTGTCACCGTCTTGTTTCCCCCACCCAAGGCCAGGCTGTTGGTGATGGTCACCCGGCCGCCACTTGTCGTAGCGCTCGGGTTGAGGTTCACACTTCCGGTGAAGGAATTGGCTCCGGTCAAAGTCAGGTTGCCGACGCCTGTTTTCACGAGGTTGAACGCGTTGGCGCCATTCGTAATGACGCCGTCAAAGGTGCTGTCGAACGCCGAAGCCGAGTCGGTCGTTGTGAGTCCGCCGACATACACGTTCTGCGCAGCGCCGGAATTGGTGATCAAGCCGGTGCCGGTCAGGCCACGCAAGCTGACGTTTGCAATTCCGTTGATGTCCAGAACCGCGCCAGCGTTGATCGTCGGGCTCGAAGTGTTCGGAATCGCACCTGCATTGCCGAGTTTTAGAACGCCTGCCGCGACGTTCGTCGTGCCGCCGTAGGAATTGGCCGCGCTCAGGGTAAGCGTGCCCGGTCCCGCTTTCGTCAGGTTCGTTCCTCCGCTCACGGCACCGCTGATCGTGTCGGTGATGAAGGGGCTCGACACTGTGATCGTGTGCGCGCCCGCCGCCAGCGTCATCGCGCCGCTCAATGTCAGCGTTTGATTTGTTCCGATGGTGGTCGTGCCGCCAAGGGTAAAGTCGCCTGCGACAGATGTCGGGTTGCCGACGGTGAAGTTGTTCGTCGAATGAAGCGTCGTGCCGGTGCCGATCGAGAGCGTTCCCGTGCCCACAGGACCGTTGGTGATCGCCGGAAGCGTCCCGGTCGAACTAACGCCTACGATCAGGGTGCCCGCGTCGAGTTTGAAGCCCGTCGTGAATGTGCTGACGCCGCTGAGGAAGACAGAGCCATCGCCCTGCTTGCTGATTCCCGACGCACCGGCGCTGGTGATCGGCGCAGTGATCGAGAGGGAGGTCGGCGCGGCTCCTGTCGTCGAAATGACGGGCGAGGCATTCGAGAAGGTCAGTGCGGTGCCGCTGATGCTCGGCACGCTGCCGATGTTGTCGTTCGTCACGGTGATCGCGTCGGGCGCGCTCAGGGCGAGTGCCGTGGCGGTGGCGACGGTCGGATTGGCGGCAGCGAAGCCACCGATGTTGTTGAACGTGACATTCGAGAGCGTGTTGCTTCCGAAGAGCGTCAGGCTGCTGCCGCCGTTGAGCGTCACCGCATTGGTCGGATCGATTTGTCCGGCGTTCGTCGTCATCGTGACGAGCGCGTTATTCAGGGTCAGGCCGCCTGCTGGAATTTCCGCCTGACCCGCTAGAATCTGCGCTGCGCTAGGCGTCGCGCCGTTGAGATTCAGCGTGCCGCCGGCACCATTGACGACCGTACCTCCGGTGTAGGTGTTGACATTCGCCAAGATCAAGCTGTTCGCAATCGGCACGGCGACGAAGCGAGTGAGCGCGCCCGCCGTACCGTTGTTTGCGATGACGGAGTTGATCGTGTTGTTCGCGCCAGCGCTGTAGAGATACAGAGGCGAAGTTCCAGTTGCAGTGCCGCCGGAGGTGATGACGCCAGGAAGGGCGGTGGTGCCGACAACGGTGCCGCCATTCGTGAGCGCCAGACCGCCCGCACCGAGATTGAGCCTGTCGGCTGCATTGGTGAACGTGATCGCCGTGACGGCGGCGCGGACGGCCAGAACATTGTAAGTAGCCCCGGCGGCAGGAACCGCAGCAGTGCCCGCAGTGCTCAGTCGCACATTGGCCGTCGGAGTGCTGACGGGAAGAGTTGCCTGATTGAAGTCGTACGATGTCTGCCCGATGCCGGCGAAGTTCGAATTCAGCGTGGTCACGCCGTAGTTGATTCCTGCGGTGTTGCCAGCCGTCCCCGGCTGAATGTAGGTCAGAAATTCCCCGTTGTTCGCAAGTGCCCATCCGCCCAGAATCTTGTTGGTAATATTCGCGGGAATCGGCGTGCCATTGATGCTTCCGATGTAAACCTGCCCGCTGCCAAAGCCAGGCAAATTGCTGAAAAAGCCGCTCGTGCCGCCGACAAAGGTCGCGGTGACATCTGAGCCCGCGGTCACGAGGTTGCCGATATTGATGACGGCGGTGGAGCCCGCAGTCGTGCCAGCCGTGGAGCCGGAGACGATCGCGTTATGGCCTTGCAGCACATTGACGGCATTCAAAGTCGCGGCTGTGTCCGTCGATCCGCCTGCGAGCAGCGTGAGCGATCCACCGCGGAGATTTACCGTGGAGGAGGCCGAGATGCGGACTGGGTTGAGCGCCGCAAGCGGAGTTAGCGCGCTGTTGTCGAGAATGAGGCCACCGAAATTGATGTCGAAGCCCGTGCTCGCGAGCGTGCCGGCGTCGCGAATCCGCAAGTTGTTTCCGCGCACCGTCGTCGTCCCCGAGTAGCTGCTTGGATTCGTCAGAATCAACTCGTTATTACCGGACTTCACGAAGTTAAGGTTTCCGTCGATCGTGCCACCGAAGGACGCAGCCGCCCCCGTGACTGTGCTGAGGGTAGCAGGAGTGCCGACTGCCGAGTTCCGCACGCTGCCGCCTGTCGCGAAGCTGTTGGAATCCAGCGTCCCGACCATCTGGCTCGTGCCATTTAACTCGAAGACGCCCGCATTGACGCGCAGCGCGCTCAGTGTCGGAGCGCCGGCTGTCGTGACCGCTTGGATCGAGTTGTTGACCCCGGACGTGATGGCGAGCGTGCCCGCATTGACCGTCGTCGTTCCAGTATAGTAGGAGGCCGTGTTGAGATTCACCGTGCCGTCATCCGACTTTACCAGACCGCCGTTAGTCGTGCCGAGATAGCCGTCGAGCGTGAGCACGGTTGCAGCGCCGGGCGTGTGAAAGTTGAACGCGGTATTATTGGAAGTATCGATCTGACCAGACGTGATGCCGGTATTCCCGGCAAGCGCCAGGAAGCCGCCGCTGCCGATCTTCGTCTGCACGAGCGCCGCGCCGCCCGTGTAGCGCCCGAAAGCCGGGCTGGACCCGATGCTCACGCCGCCGCCTGCATTGAGGGTTAGGCTGAATGCTAGATTTTGAGAAGACAGCGTCGCGCCGGGAGCGGATCCCGTGATCAGGGTATTCGCGCTCAAAGCCACGTTTGTCGATGCAGTGGTGGCGGTCGTCAGTGTGGATGCGAGCTCCGAGGCGTCCAAAGGCCGCAGGTAGTTGCCAACCGTGTCTTTGGTAATGAACGCCGTGCCGAGGCTCGTAGCCGTCGTGCCGCCAATGAGGTCGGGGCGGATTGCCATTGTCTGGGTTCCGTTCGCGCCGTTGCCTGCACCGGTGGGAGCGTTCAGGCCGAGGGCTCCCAGCGAGATGGTCCCCACGCCGTTCCCCGGCGCGCTCCCAAATCCCGTGCCGCGGATGAGCGCGGAAGCGCCCCCTTGCACACCGCTGAAGGTCGTTCCCACCGTCAGTGTGAGCGGGTTGTTCGCGTCCGCATTCAGCGTAACGGTGCTGCCCCCGCTGCCAAACGTGACCGTCCCGATCACTTCGGAGGTCGGATTGGCCGCCGTTTCGTTGCCGAATGCGACGAATGAGCCACCGGCCGGATTGAGGGTGCCGACATTGGTGAATCCACCGAGTCGGTTGTTGACGTTGCCGCCCTGCGCGTTGCGGTTGTCGAGGGTCAGGGTGCCAGTCGGGAAGATCGAATCGGTCCCGAAAGTCCCGCGGCCCGTGCCGGCAAAAGTCACGCCACCGACGCGGACATTGAGCGAATTGTTGTCGTTGCTCACCCCGGTGAGCGTCAGAGTGCCGCTGCCGAATTTATTGACCGAAAATGGCGTGAGCCGCGCGTCGCTGAAGCGGAGGAACTGCCCAGAGAAGGTCGTGTCCGTGTTGTCGAATCCGACGCCGAACGTCCGGTCCGTCGTGCTGGAGTTCGTGACGGTGCCCGCGCCCGCGAGGGAGCCGATCATCGCGTCGTTGATGAGATTCAGCGTGGTGCCTGCAGCAAAAGTGTAGGCCGAGAAGCGCGAACCCGCCACCGGGCCCGTGAGAGCCACACCGCCGAAGTTGGTGATGATGCCGCCCTGAATGACATTCGTCGGGCCGGTATAAGTCTGCTGAGCATTCAGCGTCAGGGAGCCGAGGCCTGTCTTATTGATACCACCCGCGCTGCCGACGATGCCTTGCAGCGCGAGCGTGCCCTGCGTGGGATTGATGTCCACGCCATTGAAGAAGATCGGATCGATGGCGACCGTTTTTGCCGTCGTGCCAAAGTCAACACGACCAACAATCTGCGAGGTGGACGAGACGTTTGAAGAAGTAGCAGAGAGGCCGCTGGCGCCGATCGTCAGTGTGCCGAGTATCCCGTTGGAGGTGGTGTTGAGCGTGTTGCCATTGACGCTACCGCCCGCATTGTTGAAGACGACGCCAGCGAGGGTGTTGTCTCCCGAAAGCGTGAGGGTCGCACCGCCGTTCAGGACCGGGACGTTTGCCGAATTGATGACACCGCCGACTGCCTGTGCGACCGTCGCGCGGTTGATCGTCAAGCCGCCCGCCGGAATGATCCCGGTGGAGCCGACGTTCAAGACACCCGTGAAAGAGACGCCGCCGTTCACGACCGTGCCCCCGGAATAGCTGTTCAAGTTATTCGCGAGCGTCAAGGTGGCACCGTTGTAAGCGGTAAAGACGAGGCGCACCCGGTCCGAGTTCGTGTTATCGACGATGCGCGAGTTCACCGTCAGCGCGTTGCCGCCGGTGTTCATGGTGATGTAAAGATTCTGTGTCTGCCCGGTCGCCGCCACGTTGCCGCCCGCGGTGAGCCGACCGCTGTCCAGCGTCGCCCCGATGTTGCCAAGTTGATTGCCAGACTTGTTGAGCAAGCCGGAGGTCAGGTTCAACGTATCCGCGGCATCGGCAAAGTTGATGCTCTGGCCAGCCGTGTTGGCCGTCCACGAAATGGCGTTCAACTCGTAGGAGTTGGTGGGCGCGTCAGGGATGGTGAAAGTCGCGTTGGACAGCTTGATGTTTTGCGATCCGTTCGTGAACGTCGCCGGGAATGCCAGGGCGTCGTAACCGCGCCCGCCCGCCGCATTGATCGCAGCGATGCCAAGGCCCGGAATGTAAGTCACCAAGTCGTTTCCACCGGAGACAAAGTAAGGAAGGATCCCATTGGTCAGCGTCGGAGCAGTCGTGAAGAGCAAGCGGCCAGCACTCCCGATCTGGCCGTTGAGGGTGTTGACGTTGATCGTCGCACTATTCTGCTGAACCAGGCTGCCGAAGGTCAGGTCCGCCGAGTTCACATTAGTGCCACCGCCCGCCACGGTGATGTTACTATTGCCTTCCGCGAGGACCAGCGATCCGATGGTCTCGCTGGAGGCAGTCTGTGCGCGCCCCGTCAAGTTGATCACACCGCCACGGAGAGTAACCGTTGCCGTGTCCTTGATCCGGTTCGACTCATCGCGGAAGCCGGCATTGTTATCCAAAGTCAGCACCCCATAGTTGATGTCGATCGTGTTAGAGCCGGAGAGTCGTCCGCCGTCGCGCAACGTCGTCGTGCCGCCGTTGAGCAGGGTGTTGCCCGTGTAGGTGTTATTCGAGAAAACGGACCACGTATTTTCTCCCGAGCGCAGCAAATTGACCGTCCCGGTGATCTGGCCCGACCAACTCCGCGCGGAGTTGTCTAAGTTAGTTACGAGGTTACCCGTGCCGGACGAACTCGTGATAGTGCCGTGCTGGCCAAGAGTCGTGGCCTCGAGGCTCGTATCGGAAAGGATGCCACGGAAGGCTTGGAGCTTGCCATTCAGGTCGAGCGTGGCTGCTGGCCCCACGCGCAGAAACTGGTTCGGCGTGTATGCATTGTTGCTGCCGATCTGCAGTGTTCCGCCATTCAGGCCGAAGGTTCCGGAAATGTTGCTCGGCGTAATTCCCGCGATGGCGCTGGCCACTGGAGCGAGAATGAGGGTGCCGCCGTCCGCCTTGGTCATGCCGGTCGTCCCGCCGCCGAGTGCACTACTCAGAGTCAATGTCGCACCGGCATCGACGTGCGCCCAAAGTTCGCCCGTGCCAAACGCGAGCGCAGGAGCGCTGATCGTGTTCAGGCCACCGGTCGCGAGGATGGCCGCAGCCGTCAGGGTGAGGGTCGTCGGCGTGTTACCGATCGTCCCGGTCGATGCCACGTTGATGCCCGTGCCGGTGAGTTTGAGGGCATTAATCGTCTTGCTGCCGTTCGCAAAGGCTGGCGCCGCCGTTACGTTCAAAGTATCCGTGGCCGCAGCGGCATCGATGCTGTTTGCGACGTTATATGTCGCAAAAGCCTGGATTCCGTTTGTATTCGCTACCGCTCCCGTGTTGTTATAGCTGACGAAATCGAGGCCGCTTCCCGAATTGATCGAGGCGCGGGCGAGAATACCTGTAGTCGCTGGCACAGTCGTGGGGGCGGCTGTAATGATAATCCGGTTATTAGCGGTGCCCAAGTTGGTCCCAGTGAATTCAATCGAAGCGCTGTTTGCGCCGAATGCGGCACTGGCGAAAGTCAAGGTGGCCGCACCGGCGCCAGCTTGGTTGGACGAAATTTTGGCGGCGAAGTTAGTCGTCAACACACCCATCGTCGTCGCGGTTCCCGCGGCGTTCGCGGTGAAGTTGAGCGTTCCACCCGAGACCGTTACGGGACGCGTGACTCCAAGACGGTCGGCGACATTGGTGCTGGTGTTATCGAGATTCAGAATCGCGTTTGGATTGATGGTCGCCGCGATGGTCGGCGTGCCGATCAACGAGCCATTTCCGCTGAAGTTGGTCGTCCCATCAAGGAACGTCAGGTTCTGCGTGCTGCCCGTCGCGAGCGTGAACGGCTGCGCGGTCGTAAAGTTCAGCGTGCCGCTGCCATATTTCTGCAAGGCGAAATACTGGTTCGCCGTGGCAGTTGCCGAGGTTATGCTACTGTTGACATTGATCGTGCCAGCACCCGTCAAATAAATAGCCCGAGTGGTAGCGGTGGGGTTGTTAATCCCACCGTTGATGTTGAGGACGCCGGAAGTTGAGCCGATCGCTGCATCCGCATTGAGCGTCACCACGCCCGTGACGGAATTCGTCCCCGAAAAGTTTTCCAACTGTCCGCCAAAATTCACGCCGCCAGTAGCCACGTTCGCCGCGCTGTTATTGATGATGATCTGGTTGGGAACCGTGATGTTATTCGCAAGCTGCACGGCCGCCCCAAACACCCCGGACACACCGATAGTCGCCGCCGTAGCCCCGAGGCTCGCGGCATTCGTCAGACGCACGACGCCCGCGTTGACGACGGAAGCGCCCGTGTTGGCACTCGCGGCGTTGAGGATGAGGATGCCGTTATCTGCTTTGGTGAAAGCTCCCGCCGCAGCGCCGCCGAACGCGCTACTGAGAGTTAGCGACTGCCCCTCCGCCACTTCGATAAAGCTGTTCGCCGCACTGTTAATCTGGATCGTCCGGCCGCTCACGATGGGCGTCGTGCCGACGGCCCGCAAAGTGGCGCCAGCACCGTTCAAGATGACCTGATTCGCAGCCGCGCCCAGGGCTAAATCGTTAGAGAAAGCCAACGCGCCGCCCGTGACGTTGATATCCCCCGTGAACCCGTTCGCGGCATTCGAGAGCAACAGCGTGCCAGCGCCTGTTTTTGTGAAGCCGAAAGCGCCATTCACCGCTCCGCTGAGCGTCAAGCCGGGAACCACCGTGGAAATATTCGTGTTTGCGACGCTGAAGGTCGATGCACCCGTAAGCGTCGTCGCTCCGGTGAAGTCCACGCCATAGCCGTTCGTGTTCGTGATCGACAGCGTCTGCGTGCCGATGCTCAAGGTGCCGAGCCGCGCAGTCTTGTTCACCGCCGCCGGGAAAAGTGGCGCAAAGGTCGTGCCGAGCCGATTCGCCACGATGGTCGCGGTGCCGGCGCCGGAAACCGTGACATTATCGCCGAAGACGACATTCTCGGACGCGAGGTTCTGCGACACGATCGGCGAGCTTCCTGGGGTGCCGGAGCCATTGCCGTCGAACAGGTAGTTCATCGTCGCGCCGCCCGCGAGGTCGATGCCGGAGGCTGAGCCAAATTGCCCAAAGGTGCGATTGAACGAGAAGCCAGATGTGACGGCCAACGATCCGGTGAATGCGGAGGTGTTGCCGGTGAAAGCAACGGTGCCGGGCGCGGACGTGGCGAAGTCGCCCAGCCTCGTCGAGGTCAGCGTGATCCCGCCGCTCCCAGTGACCACGCCTGAGATTACCAGACTCGCACCCGGATCGGTTGCGGGCTGTCCACCAGCGATCGCGTCGAGCGTTACGCTCGCGCCGCTGTTGACCGCGAGATTCCCCGAGAGCGTCGTCGTCGCCGCATTCACGACATCCTGGATCGTCGTGCCCAAACCAGTGACGGTGATGTTATTCGAGTACGTGTTGCCGACGCCCGACGTCGTCGCGCCTTTCGTATCGATGACCAGCCCCGTCCCCGCACCACTGAGCGTTACGCTAGCCGAGCCGATGGGATTATTCGCGCCGCCCGCCGTGCTGCCGACCACCCCGATTGCGCCACCCTGCACGTTGATGGTCGTCGTCGCACCGAGCGCATTCGCCGTCGCGGTCTGGCCGAAAATCAGCCGTCCCGTGCCGATCTTGTTAATGGTCATTGCGTTCCCGCTGTCGCTCACCACGCCATCGAGCGCGATGTTCGGCGCCCCGCCGAGAGTCACGCTGCCCGCGCCGCTTCCGAGAAGCGCGGTCCCAGCAAAACGCACCGTTTTTCCCGCAAGCCCGGTGACCTGCAACGTCGAACCCGACTCGATTCCCAGCACCCCGAATTGCACCTGCGTAAACGCGCTGCCATTCAAGTTCACAGTCGAAGTTCCGCCGCCGCTGACCGTGACGTCATCGCCGATGCCCGTGCCGATCACGATTGCGTTGCTCGATGCCGCCGCGGTGTTTGATTCTGCCTGAAAAAGCACGCCGGTCGGGATGGCGCCAAATGCCGCCTGGTCCGGCCCGCGGTAACCGACCAAAAGGCCGGCGCCACCCGTGCCATTCACGTAATCGACACGGATATCGTGCAAGCCAGTGCTCAGGATGAAACCGGGCCCCGTGTTCACGGTGCCAACGCCTTTCGGCCCGTCGTTGTTCACCACGAGCACGCCATCGATATAGACGCGGCTGCCATCGTCCGAGTTAGTCCCGAAGGAATAGCTGCCTGCGTTCGTAATATTGAGCTTGCCCAGCCATTGGATGCCCAAATTCACATTGGTGCCGCCGGCGACAGTGCCCGTGTTGTTGAGCTGCGTATCGGTCCGCGTGGCGGTGAGCGCGCCGTTGCCGCCGGCCGTCTGCGTAAAATCGATGCGGCTCGTGTCGCCCAAAGCTGTGCCCGTATTGAAAACGCGCCCGGAAATTCCCGCCAAAGACGTATCCGCCGTCGGTGTCAGATCGAGCGTCGATCCCGCAGACAGCGTAATCGCGTTATTGCTCAAAGAATTAATGGGCGATGGGCCGCTCGTCACGGTGGCGGAGAGAGTGCCGGACGCGACCTGAATCCCGCCGGTAAAAGTATTCGCGCCAGTCAACACGAGCGTGCCCGCGCCGGTTTTCCGGAGGCCGTTCGTTCCAGCGACGATGCTGTCGATGTTCGCCGAGTCCCCAAGAGTCGTCACGCCGATCGTCGGCGTCGCTCCCGCGAGCGTGAGCACGTCGGTCGGGATGCTGGAGACAATGTTGTAGCCAGTAGTATTGAAAGTCAGACCATTCGCCACCACACCGGCACCCGCATTGCTGATCGTCACCGTGCCTGCACCACCTTGAAACACCGCGATCGAATTCGCAAGGTTAGGCCACGCCACATTGTCCGCGGTTACCGGGTCCGTTCCCGTGGGATCCCACGAGTGATTTGCCGCCACAGTGTCCCAAGTCCCGGACCCGCCGAAAGCGCCGTCTCCATCGAGAGTCGGGTCCCAGTAAAAAGTCGCCGCGTTAGAGGCCGCTGCCATGCCGAGGACGGCGGCGACCGTGGCGGCGGAGCCGAGCCGGGCCAGCGAATAGCTCAAAGGCCGCGGTTTGGCAGTGCGGATGCGCACGGAGTCGAGGAGGCTGGGCGTAGAAGAGGGTATCGTGGAGCGCATAATCGGGGAGTTTCTTGGGGAGGGCTGTTGAGCTCGAAAGTGAGCGCAAGTTGCTATAGCGTAATCCGACAAAACGCAGCGTCGAGGGAAAAAGATTGCCGCGGTGCAATTCTTTTACTTTACCCGAAAACTCGAGAGACTTGAGGGGGCAGCACCCTAAATTTCGGAGAGGTCCGGTAGTGTCACAGAGCTCTCCAGCCCCGTGCAACCGCCGAGTGCCGCAAGAAATCGTGGACAGCACCCGCGTGCAACCGAAGGTCCAGAAAAAGACGCTGGCGCGACCCGATATCCAGAGTAACCCGCCTCCGACGGCTGCGTGTCGCCCGAATCCCGGAGCGGCTCAGGCCGAGCGCTCTTACGCCACGCGGCGGCGGAAGCGGTTCAGGCCGAGAGCGACGCCTACGCTGGCGAGGAGCATCGCAAAGGCGTTTGGCTCAGGGACTGCGAGGAGCGCAACGCTGTTGCCGCCACTCGTCTCGAACACCGTCGGCGTGCTCGGGTCGTCGAAGTAGCTGATTTGATACATCTGGCCATTGGGGGCGCTCACGATCCCGGCGTTTGCGAGCCCGGCGAAAGTGCCGGTCACCGCGCTGCCGCTGTTGTTCAAGATGATCGTGAAGATATCCTGCGTATTGCCTCCGGCGAATGTGCTCGCCACGTCGAGGCTTGCGCCGCCGAGCGAAATTGCGCCACCGACGGAGAGTTGGTCGTAAGTCACGCCTGCCACTCCCGGCGCGCTGATCTCGATCGCCAGATGTGATGTCGAATCCAAGCTGAATGTGCTCGCAACGGTCAACACGCCAGGGCTGTTGCCGGGTGCAACGGTGCCACCGGTGTCTGCAGCCACACTCAAGACCGTGCCGCTACCGCCAAGAGTCGCAGTAGCACCGCTGACAGTCGCGGCACTTCCGCTGATGCTGCCATTGACGAGGAGCCTGCCATCCGTGACCGAGGTCGGGCCGGGGTAGCTGTTGGTGCCCGCGAGAATAAGCGTGCCGGGACCGGTCTTTGCGAGGCCCGTGCCATTGTTGATCGATGCCACGTTGCTCAGCGTGCCGCTGCGGAAGTTGAGATTCGTGATTGCAGTCAGACCACCAATGGCGTGGCCAGTGAGATCGAGCGTGCCGCCGTCGAGCGTCACCGAGGTCGTGGTGCGGGTCGTCGAGGCGCTCGTGATGGCGCCGGCCAGCGTGACCGTGCCGCCAGTCACCGAGAACGAATCGGACGTCGAGACGAAGGCGTTTGCGGACGTCAGATTGGCGAGTTGGATCGAGAAGGCGCCCGTCGTACCGATATTTACCGTGCCGCCGGTGATGTTGAAATTGCCAACATCGGCAATCGCCGTCGCCGCGCTCGTCGAGCCCCCGCGAGTCCCGCTCACGGTGCCCATCGATACTCCGCCGCTGCCGACCGTTACATTCCCTCCGCCAATCTGCAGGGTGCTCGTCAGTGTCGTGCCCGCAATGCCAGGGACGTTCGTTGCCGAGCCGACCGTGTCGTTACCAACGGCCACGCTCGTCGCATCCAAGGTTCCAGCGTCAAACTTGAAGTCATAGTTCTGCGTCGCGGTGCGGCCTTGGTTGCCGATGGTCAGTGAGCTAATGAGCAGGTCGGAGGAATGCCCGGTGAAGTCGGCCAAGTTGCCCGTTACCCCGGCACCGTTGTTTACGCCGGTCACACCGCTGGAGCCGCCGACGCTGAAGGCTGCGCGACCTGTCCCCGCCGCGTTGCGGAGGACGACCGTGCCATTGCCTGCCGCGATGGTGAGCGAACCAACGTCGCGTCCGCCCGTGCCAATGTTCACGTTATTCGCATTGATCGTGGTCAAGCCGGTGCCGAGCACTGCGGAGTTGATTTGGCCAGCGCCGGCGTTGTTGCCGCCGCCATCGCCGATATTGAAGTTGTTAGCCGCCAGCGTGGTCACCGCGGTCCCGCTCGCGACCGCCGGTGTCGGCAGCAGCAGCGTGCCGGTATTGCCGACGACATTCGTGCCGGTGGTGTTGCCGACGCCGATGGTGCCGGTGGCGCTCACGTTGATGCTAGCGGAGTTCAACCCCGTCAGATCAAGCGTCGCTGCCTCAGAGAAAGCACTCGTCGTATTGCCGCCGACCCGCACCGTGCCGCCAGCCGCGGTCGCCACAATGAGATCGCCGCCTCCACCGATGTTCAGCCGACTCGTCTGATTCGCGACGGTGGCGACCGGGCCAATGGAGACGTTGCCGTTCACGGTGAGAGTCCGGTTATTGGCAACAGTGATGACATTCGCCGCCGTGCCGCTATTTAGAGCGGTGCTGACGCTCGCAAACGATTGATTGAAGCCGTTCAAGTCGAGCGTACCGACCGTGGAAAGATTCGCGCCGAGAGTTAGCGCAGTCGCCGGCAATCCGTTGTCAGCGCTGGTCTGGAGAGTGCCGGCGGCGACCACCGTCGCGCCGGTGTAAGTGCTCACCGGGAGGATCAACGTGCCGGTGCCGGTTTTGGCGAAGCCGACCGCACCAGTGACGGCCGCGCTCGTGAAGGTGCCGCCCAGAGCATTCGTCGTGTCGAGACTCAGGACCGACGTGTTGTTCGCAAAGGTCGTGTTGGCGAGCTGGGTAGCGACATCCGAATTCTGGAATTCCCCATTGCCGCCAACGTTCAGGCCGAGCGTCGCGCCCGCCGCCACCGTGAAGGCGCCCGTCGTCGGGACCGCCGACAATCTCGAAAGCACTAGGGAGCCGGCGCTCACTGCCGTGCCGCCGGTGTAGGTATTGCCGCCGCCGAGGGTGAGTAGATTCGTGCCGACCTTGGTCAGCTTGCCCGTGCCGATGAGTGGCGCGTTCAAGGTGATCGCGCCGCCCGAACTGCCGCCGATCGAGGTGTCGCTCGCCAGCGTGATCAGGCCGGCGAAGCTCGCGTTCGTCGCGCTTCCGTTCGTCAACGCGCCGAGGCTGGCGGTGCCGGTGCCATTCAGCGTCAGCGGTTCGGCGGCGGCGTTGGTTCCGCCGTTGAGATTGATGCCCGCGCCGCTGGCGACGAATGTGCCCGCTGCGACTGAGCCGAGGGGGTTCACGCCGCCGCTGGTGCCGCCGAATGTCAACGTGCCCGCATTGACGAAGATGCGGCCTGCGAAGTTGCTGAAATTGCTCGTGCCGTTGCCGAGAGAGAGCGTGCCGACGCCAATCTTCGTAAGGTCGCCCGAGCCTTGCAGCTCCGCATTTGTGCTAGCTACGCCGGCGCCGCTGCCGTCGTCGAGCGTGAGAGTGAAGCCGCTGCCGACATCAAGGGTGCCGCCGCCTGCACCGAAGTTGAAGACGAAGCCGGTGTTAGTCGCCGAAGGACCATTGTCGTTGTAAGTGTTCGTGGCGCGGAAGGTGGCCCCGTTCGTGAAGTTCATCATCCGGAAGGTCGTGCCAAGCTGCCCGCCAAGCACCGTGGTCGCGGTATTCGTGAGGGAGGCGGCTAGAACGCCGCCGGTCAGGTTGATGGAACCCGTGAACGCACTGACGGCGGTGGGCGTTAGTGTCCCGGCGCCCGACTTCGTCAGCGAGCCTGCGGTGGCCGTCGAGCTGACGAGCGGCGCGCTAATGGTCAGCGAGGCACCGGTGTTGGTGTTAACGATGAACTCGTTCGCCGTGCCCGCGCCGATGACGCCGGTGCCGCTGATCGTGTAGGCATTTGAGGTGCCGCCTGCGTAAAGCAGACCGCCCGCCGTGCCGCTGAAGGTCATCGCATTTGCGCCGAGTGCAAGCGCTTGGGCCGCGGCTGTGTCCGTAATTTTGAGCGAGTTGAATGTCGTCGCGCCAGTGAGCGTGGAGGCACCAGAGAGCGCGTAGTTCACCGTGATCGTGCCGCCGGTCGTCGGCATCGCGGTGTAGGAGCCCGCCGCGAGCGCGATGATGTTGGTGCCCGATTTCGTGGCCCAATCAGTGCCGCCGACCGTCGCGTAGCCGCCGAGGATGCCGCCTGCGCCGTTGCCGGTGGAAGTGGTCACGCCGTTCGTCGCGCTCTGCGTACCGGTCGGCAGGGTGAAATTGACCACCCCGCCCGCGTTGCGCGTGATCGCGCCGAGGTTGAGCACGAGGGGATTCGCGGTTGCATTCGCCGTGAGCGAAATAGCCGAGCCGCCGAGCGCCACGGTCGTGCTAGCGACCGTCTGGCTGTTGGTCGTGCTCGCCTTGCCCGTGAGCGCGAGCGTGCCCGCGCCGGTCGTCAGCGTTGAAGTCGCGGCGAGGATGTTCGCCGTTGGAGTCGCATTCGCGAAGTCGAGCGTGAGCGTGCCGCCGGCCAGCGTTGTCACGCCGGTGTAAGTATTCGCGCCGTTCAGGCTCCACGCGACCGGGCCCGTTTTCGTCAAGTTCGTCGCGCTGGCGCTGTTCACGATGGCGCCGGAGATGAGGCCGCTGCCCGCGCCGTAGCCAGTGAGCGTGAGCGTTTTGATGCCTGCGCCGGTCGCCGTGAAATTGCTGCTGAAGCCAAGCACTCCACTGCCCGATTGCTCAAGGATCGCACCCGCGGTCGTGCCGGCGAGATTGATCACGCGGTCGGTCGTTTCACCCGTGCCGACGTAACGCAGGGTGGAGGTGTTGCTGCCACCCACGTTGATCGTGCCGTTCCCGACCGTGGTCGGCGCGCCGAGGCTGCTGCTCGCGGAGCCGCCGGTGACTTTATTGAGCAAACTCGCGACCACCACGCCCGACTGAATGTTCGTCGCGCCGGTATAAGTGTTCGCGCCGTTCAGGATCACCGTGCCGATGCCGGCGTTGAAAAAATCGAGCGCGCTGCCGGTCCCATCGGCGATCGGGGCGTTGATCACGAGGGTCGCGCCCGCGACTGCGCCGACATCGCCATTGTTTGGCGTGAGCAGCAACGAACCACCGGTGCTCGCATTGACCTCGCCATACACGCCGCCGGTCACTTGGAGCAAAACACCGCCGTCCACACCGAGCGTCGTCGCGACGTTTTGCACGTCCACCGCGCCGTTGTTGCTAAATTGCAGCCGGGGAATGTTTCCGCCCGTGATGTTGATCTTGCCGTTCGCGGCCTGCACGATCGTCCCAGTCCCCGTGAGCGGCGCAGCGAAAGTGTAGGCGCGGTCGCCGCGATTGAGCGTCAGCGTGCCGTTGACGGCCAGCGTGCCGGTGCCGATCGAGCCAGTCAGGCCACCAGCGCCGATCTGCAGCGTGCCGCCCGCGACCGTGATGTTGCTGCTGACGAGTGCGTTGTCCGCCGCGAGCACCAGCGTGCCGGAGTTCACCGTCGTCGTGCCGGTCAAATCATTTGTGTTGGCGAGGACGACCGTGCCGACATTTTGCACCACGAGGTCGTTTGCGCCAGTGAGCGCGTTCGCGTTCGGAAGCGTCAGCGTGCCGCCGCCACCGCCGAGGCGGTAGGTCGTGCCGTTTGGCGTGAGCGTGCCCGTGTAGCTAGCCGCGCCGGTCGCGCCGAGGCTGGCCGCAGTGAAGTTCGCGCCCGCGGCGCTGAAATCGAGGTTGTTCGAGCTGTTCACCCCGCCTAGCGCCACCGCGCCGACCGACGTGTTCACGATGCGCCCGAGAAACGCCTGATCGATCGCGTAGCCCGCCGCCGCCGCGCCGTTCGCGTTCACGGTCACGTTTGCGCCTGCGCCGGCGATGGCGGCCGAGGAGCTATAACGCACGTTGGCATTCGTGATTCCCGTCACTCCGGCAAAGCTGTTCGTACCGGAGAGGGTCAAGGTTCCCTGCGTCGTCGAACTGCCAGAGTTCACCGTCAGGCCTCCCGGACCCGACACGTCACCGTTAATCGTGAAACTATTCGCGGTCGTCACCGTCTGGAAAAAGCGCAACCCAGCGACCGCGTCTCCCGCGAGGGTGATCGGGCCGGAGTAAATTCCGTTAGCCCCGCTGTTCGCGCTGATGGTGGTGCCGGTATTGAGCGTGATCGCGTTGCCAACGTTGACGTTCGAATTCACCACTTCGCCAGTGCCGCTGACGGTGACCACGCCATCGCCGGCCGCCGTCGCATTTTGCAGCTCGAGGTAACCCGCGCTGACGTTCCAATTGGAATGCAGGTTCGGCTGCGCCCCGTTGATCTGAAAGTCGCCGGCCCCGATCTTACTAATCGTTGTCCCGACTGCTCCCGTCAGCAGATTCGCCCCCGCGAGCACCTTGCTGGCGGTCGGGCCGGTCGTGGTGTTGACGGTGCTGTCCGCAGCGAAAGTCAGGCCACCCGCGCCCAGAGTGAGCTGGAAACCCGTGGATGTGAGCGTGCCGCCGCTCAGCGTGATCGCATTGGCCACCGTCACCGCCGCCGTCGTCTCGAGCGTGCCGCCGGTCGGGATGCTCACCGGACCGGTCCCGAGCCCGCTGCCATTGTTGGTGGAAATCTTGCCGGCGCTGATTGTCGTCCCGCCAGCGAAAGTGTTCGTCCCCGTGAGAAACAGGGTGGCCGTGCCCATCTTGGAAAGGGCGAACGAGTTCGCGCCCGCGCCGCCGAGAATGCCGATCGTCGCGCTCAAGCCAAAGGTCGAGTCGGCTGCGGTATTGATCGTGAGCGTCGGGGTGCCCGCGCCGGAATTGATCACGCGCGACGCTCCGGTGGAAGCCGCCGCCACGGTCAGCGAGGGCAGCGTTTGGTTGAAACTATTGAGATCGAACGTCGGCGTCGAGCCAGTACCTTGGTTCAGAATCATCGCCTTGTCGGTAGGCAGCGCATCGTTCTTTCCAAGCTTGATCGTGCCGTCCTGAACCGCGATCTGGGAATAGCTCAGGCCTGTGGCGTTCGGAGTCAGCGTCCAGGTGCTGTTATCGGTCTTGTTTAACGCAGTCGGCGTGATGATCGATCCTGTAAAAGTGCCAGTGCCGCCAGCGCCGCGCAGAGTGAGTGTGCCGGTGAAGCCGCCGCCCGCCGTGATGTCGCTGCTCACCGTGAAAACGCCGGTCGCTTGAATCGCGACGATGTCGGTGCCGTTCACCTGAATCGGACCCGCAAATGAGCCGCCGCCCGTACCGAAGAGCGAGGTTCGACGGCTGCTGCCGGTGGAGTTCGAGTTCATTACGAGGCTCACGCCGGAGCCGATCGCAGCGCCATTGATTTCCAAAATCGTGCCCGTGCCACCCACCACCGTCGTGCTCGGATTCAGCGTCACCACTCCGCTCGTCAGCGCGTTGTTGCTCACGAGGCGTAAAGTGGTGATCGCGGTGGTCAGACCGTTGTTCGAATCCACCGTCACGTTGCCTGTGTAACCGCTGTTGTCCCCACTCAGGACAGCCGTGCCCGTGCCCGTCACACCGAGCGCGCCATTGCCCGAAAGATTACCGGACGCCGTCAGCGCCGTCGCATTTGCCACGGACACGATGCCGCCGCCGGGGTTCAGCACGATCGCCCGCGACGCTCCGAGATCGAGCGTCGCTGTCGTGCGCAAGGTGCCGCCAGCGAAGGCAAGCACGTTCGTCGCCGAGCCGTCGCCAAGATTCGCGGTATTCGAGATGCTCAACTGCCCCGCGTTGATCGCAGTGGGGCCGCTGTAAATATTCGTCCCGCCCAGTACCAGCGTCCCCGCGCCGATCTTCGTGAATCCAGTCGTCCCCGCGATGATGCTGCCGATCGTCGCCGTGTCGCCCGCCGCCGTGACGCCGATCGTCGGCGTCGCGCCCGCCAGTGTGAGCACGTCAGCCGGAATGCTGGAGACGATGTTGTAGCCGGTCGTGTTGAAAGTGAGGCCATTTGCGATCACACCCGCTCCACCGTTGTTGATCGTCACCGTGCCCGCAGCACCTTGAAACACCGCGATCGAGTCCGCGAGATTCGGCCACGCAACGTTGTCGGCACCAACCGGGTCAGTCCCCGTAAGGTCCCAGAAAAGATTTGCCGGCGCAGTGCTCCAAGTGCCGGTTCCGCCAAGTAAGCCATCGCCATCGGCGGTCGGATCCCAGTAAAAAGTCGCAGCATGGGAGGCAGCAGCCATGCCGAGGACAGCGACGACGGTCGCAGCAGAGCCAAGCCGCGCCAGCGAATAGCTTAGAGGCCGCGGTTTGCGCGACCGAATGTGAGAGGAGTCGAGGAGGCTGGGCGCGGAGGAGGAGAAGGTTGTCATAGAGCGCATGGCGGGAGTTTGGGGGCTGACGCGCGCGGGAAATCCGTGCGCACCTTACTAAACCGTAACCTCGAATAATTCCCTGAAAAGCGGAATTATTTCCTGCTCGCAACTTTTGTTGCTATACTCGGAAACCTAAGTGTGCAGCCCGCCCGGCTAAGCGTCGCGCCTCCCTATTTCCCCACGTAGATCGCCTCATTTGGCCAATCTTTGCGGATATAACCCTGCTCCATGTTCACGGGCATCACGTAGTTCCGCATGACTCGGACGGGTGAGAGCACGCGGACGGTCTGGATTTCCTCGATCGAGTCTTCTCCGTGGTTTCTCCGCAGGCTGGGAATCAGTTTTTCCTGCACGGTCTGCACGATGTCCGTCTCGCTCGCGCCGTCGATGAAGAGCAGCATTGCGAGCTTTCCATCGATCTCCGCGATGTGGCTCTCGAAGATCACCTCGGTGAAAATCGAACGCACGAATGGCTCCCGCTGGATGTCGTCGATGAGCTGTTTGTAGGTGATCCCGATGCGGAATTTGATCGTGTAAAGATGCCGCGTCGTGAATTGCCCGGTGCCGTGCGGCGACAGGTCGAGATTCGCGAAATACGAGAGCATCCCGCCTTCCTCGAGCTTCGCGCGTTTGCGCCCCACCGTGCGGACGTTGACTCCAGTTTTTTCACCGATGCCGTTGTCGCTCTCGCGTGGGTCGCGGATGAGTTCGCGGACGATGAGCCGCTCGTGTTCGTCGAGTTCCTTCATTTTTGGGGAAAATTGTGCGTTTGGAGCTGGAAAGCGCAGGAATCAGACGGAAATGCGCCAGCAAGGCGACAGTTTTTTGCAACGTTTCAGCCGCGTGTCAAGTCGCGACATTTCCAATGCAATGGCAAGCATATTTGCGCCATGTCGAAGCTTCAATGTGCCGGAACCCGACACATTGAATCGCGAAATCTCCACAACTTCGCAAAATCTGGTCTTGAACGCTGCGCTGCGGGCCCTACTTTCCTCGCCTGGATTTCATCACCGAACTTCATCTGAATATGAACCAAGTCATTCTCGATCAGACGCAGGGCATTCGCTCGCTTTATCGCCCCGAAGCCGAACACGACGCGTGCGGCGTCGGATTCATCGCGCAGATTTCTGGGAAAAAATCGAACCAAGTGCTGCGATACGGGCTCCAGTCGCTCTGCCGCCTCGCGCATCGTGGCGCGGTCGATGCGGACGCGAAGACCGGCGACGGCGCGGGCGTGACGACGCAGATTCCTTACAAGATTTTCGGCCCCGAAGTCGCCAAGCTCGGCCACAAACTGTTCAATGACTCCGACCTCGCCGTCGGCATGATTTTTCTCCCGCATGACAACGCCTACGCACAGGCGCGGGCCAAGGCGATCATCGAGGAAGTGCTTCGCAAGCGGCTGCTGTTTCTCTTCGGCTGGCGTCCGGTGCCGACGAATATTTCGCTGCTCGGCGACAAGGCGGCATCGACCATGCCGCGCATCGAGCAGGTGCTCATCGGGCGTCCGCATGGGCTCACCGACGACGCCTATGAGCGCGAGCTTTTCCTGGCCCGAAACGAGATCGAAAAGCGCGCCGCCAACGACCAGATCAAGCACTTTTACATCCCGTCGTTTTCGCACCGCGTCATCAGCTACAAGGGCTTGCTCGTCTCGCCTGCGCTGGAGAAATTCTACAAGGACTTGCAATCGCCCGATTACGAGACGGCGCTCTGCATGTATCACCAGCGCTACTCCACGAATACCTTCCCGACGTGGCCGCTGGCGCAGCCATTCCGAATGCTCGCGCACAATGGCGAGATCAACACGCGGCGCGGAAACGTGAATTGGATGCGTGCCCGCGAGGCCGAGCTGGAGGCGGATTTCTGGGGCGCGGACATCGACCTGCTGAAGCCAATCATCCAGGCCGGCGGCAGCGATTCCGCCGAGCTCGACAACGCCCTCGAGGCCCTCGTCATGTCCGGCCGCGGCGTCCTCCATGCCATGACCATGCTCGTCCCGCCCGCGTGGCGGAACGACAAATGGATGTCCCCCGAACTCCGCGCCTTTTACGAATACCACCGCTGCTTCAACGAGCCGTGGGATGGCCCCGCCGCGCTTGTCTTCACCGACGGCCTCACCGTGGCCGCGTGCCTCGACCGCAACGGCCTCCGCCCCGCGCGCTATAAAGTCCTCGCGAACGGCATCGTCAGCCTCGGCTCCGAGGTCGGCACGATCGAATTTGCCGACGACGAGGTCATTGAAAAAGGGCGCCTCGCTCCCGGCGAAATGCTCGCCGTTGATACTGTGCGCGGCGTGCTGTTACGCGATGAGGAGATCAAAGAAGAACTCGCCAGCCGCAAGCCCTACGGTCTCTGGCTGAAAGCCAACCTGCTGCGCCTCGAGGAACTCGTCGCCGCCGACCCCACCGAGCCCGTGGAGCCGAGCGACCTTCTTTCAAACGCCCAGCAGCAGCTCACCCACGGCTACACATCCGAGGAAATCGAGATGATCCTCAAACCCATGGTGCAAGTCGGCGCCGAGGCCATCGGCTCCATGGGCGACGACACCCCGCTCGCCGTCCTCTCTCTCCAGCCGCGCCTGCTCTACACGTATTTCAAGCAGCTCTTCGCGCAGGTCACGAACCCCCCGATCGACCCCATCCGCGAGAAACTCGTCATGTCGCTCAATGTCGTGATCGGCTGGCGGCGCAACCTCCTCGCCGAGACCGAGTCCCACGCCCGCCTCGTCCAGACCAACTCCCCCGTCCTCTTCGAGCACGAACTCGCCACCCTGCGCGACCTCACAGGCAAAGGCTTCCCTGCCGTCACCATCGACGCCACATGGCCGCTCGCCGACGCCGACGCCGGCCTCGGGCCCGCCATCGCGCGCATCTGCGCCGAGGCCGAGGCAGCTGTCCTCGGCGGCGCCCGCATGATCGTCCTCACCGACCGCGCCACCGACCACGCGCACGTCCCCGTGCCAATGCTCCTCGCCACCGGCGCGGTGCATCACCACCTCATCCGCCAGGGCAAGCGCATGAAAGTCTCCATCATCTGCGAGAGCGCCGAGGCGCGCGACGTCCACCAAATCGCCTGCCTCGTCGGCTACGGCGCGAGCGCAGTCTGCCCTTACCTCGCCTTCGCCACCGTGCGGGAGATCGTCGATCAGATTAAAGTCACCGCTCGTCAAAACGTCACTAAAGCGGGCACCGACGCCGACAAACTCGCCAAAGCCAACGCCACGCTCGCCGACGCCGAAGCGCTGACTTTCACCAAAGCCGCGAAGAACCTGAAGAAAGCCCTCGAAGACGGGCTGCTCAAAATCATGTCCAAGATGGGCATCAGCGTCCTCGGCAGCTACCACGGCGCGCAGATTTTCGAGGCCATCGGCATCGGCGAGAAAGTCATCGACCAGTGCTTCCACCGCACCGCATCGCAGGTCAGCGGCATTGGCTTCATCGAAATCGCCCGCGAGTCGCTCATCCGCCATGGCAAAGGATTCGCAGCCGTGCCGGCCGAAAAGGGGCCGCAGCTCGAGGACGGAGGCGTCTATCGTTTCCGCCGCGCTGGTGAGCGCCATGCCGTCTCGCCGCCGGTCATCCAGTCCTTCCACAGCTTCGTGAAAACGAACAGCCCCGAGGACTACAAAAAATACGTCGAGCAGGTGCGGCTCATCCAGCCGATCACCTTCAAAGACCTCCTCGAATTCGTGCCGAAAACCACCGGCCCCATCCCCATCGAGGAAGTCGAGAGCATCGAGGAAATCCGCACCCGCTTCACCACCGCCGGAATGTCGCTCGGCGCGCTGAGCCCCGAGGCCCACGAGGCCCTCGCCATCGCCATGAACCGCATCGGTGGCAAATCCAACAGCGGCGAAGGCGGCGAAGACCCCGACCGCTTCAAAGTCCGCGAGAATGGCGACAACGCGAACAGCGCCATCAAACAAATCGCCAGCGGGCGCTTCGGAGTCACCGCCGCATACCTCGCCAGCGCGAAGGAAATCGAAATCAAGATGGCCCAGGGCGCGAAGCCCGGCGAAGGCGGGCAGCTTCCCGGCCACAAAGTCTCCAGCATCATCGCGCGTCTCCGGCACACCGTCCCCGGCGTCATGCTCATCTCGCCGCCGCCGCACCACGACATCTACTCCATCGAAGATCTCGCCCAGCTCATCCACGACCTGAAAGAGGTCAATCCGCGCGCCAAAGTCTGCGTGAAGCTCGTCGCCGAGGCCGGCGTCGGCACCGTCGCCGCAGGCGTCGCGAAAGCCCACGCCGACACCATCCTCGTCTCCGGGCACGATGGCGGCACGGGAGCCTCGCCCCTTTCCTCCATCAAAAACGCCGGCGCACCGTGGGAACTCGGAGTCGCCGAGACCCAGCAGGTCCTCATGATGAACGGCCTCCGCAACCGTATCACCCTCCGTACCGACGGCGGCATGCGCACCGGAAGCGACATCATCACCGCCGCCATCCTCGGCGCCGAGGAGTTCAATTTTGGCACCACCGCCCTCATTGCCCTCGGCTGCGTCTATGTCCGCCAGTGCCACCTCAATACCTGCCCCGTCGGCATCGCCACACAGGATGAAAAGCTGCGCGGCAAGTTCAAAGGCAGCCCCGACCACGTTGTGAATTTCTTCAACGGCGTCGCCGGCGAAGTCCGCCAACTCCTCGCCGACCTCGGCTGCCGCAGCATCGTCGATCTCATCGGCCGTCCCGAATTCCTCAAGCAGCGCCACATCCCGGACCATCCGAAGGCCAACACCGTCGATCTCAGCCGGCTCCTCGTCGATGTCCTCCCGCAGGATCCCACCGCCCCGCGCCATTGCACCCGCGAGCGCAACGACGGCATCCACGGCCGCCCCATCGACGACCTCATCCTCCAGGACTGCAAAGACGCCATCACCGACGGAGTCAAGATGACCAAGGCCTACAAAGTCAAAAACACCAACCGTTGCATCGGCACCAAAGTCAGCGGAGAAATCGGATATCAATACGGCAAAGTCGGCCTCCCTGAGGGAACCCTCACCCTCCTGCTCGAAGGCACCGCCGGCCAGAGCTTTGGCACCTTCCTCGCCAGCGGCCTGCGCCTGCACCTCACCGGCGAAGCCAATGACTACGTCGGCAAAGGCATGAGCGGCGGCGAAATCGTCGTCCGTCCCCCCGCCGACGTGCCCTTCAAAGCCCACGAAAACTCCATCGTCGGCAACACCTGCCTCTACGGCGCCACCGGCGGCACCCTCCTCGCGAATGGCCGCGCCGGCGAACGCTTCGCCGTCCGCAACTCCGGCGCCCTCGCCGTCGTCGAAGGCGTCGGCGACCACGGCTGCGAATACATGACCGGCGGCACCGTCGTCGTCCTCGGCCGCACCGGGAAAAACTTCGGCGCGGGCATGACCGGCGGCAGCGCCTATATCCTCGACCTCGAGGACCGCTTCGCCGAGCTCTTCAACCCCGGCCTCATCGTCGTCGAGCGGCTCACCGAGGAAGATCGCCTCATCCTCCAGCCCCTCATCTACCGCCACCTCGAGGCCACCGAAAGCCGCATGGCAAAGGACATCCTGGCCGACTGGCCGCGCTTCTCCGGCTCCTTCTGGAAAGTGAAGCCCCGTCCTCCGGCGGCAAAGCCCCTCGACCTCAAGCCCGCGCAAGAAAGCCCCACCGCCGCCGTCACCACCGTCATCGACGAAAACGTGACCGTCGCGCGTTGATATTCCCCCGGACCCGCGATTTTCGCGAGGATGAACCGCCTCCATCACGAAGAACACTTCCGCGGCAGCGACACCGTGCGCGATGTCGTGATCGGCATGGCCGACGGCCTCACCGTGCCCTTCGCGCTCGCCGCCGGCATCTCGGGCGCGATCAGTGCCACACGGATCATCGTCACCGCCGGCCTCGCCGAGATCGCCGCCGGCTCCATCGCGATGGGCCTCGGCGGATACCTCGCGGCGCGGAGTGCGGAGGAGCATTATCGAAACGAACTGCGCCGCGAGGAAATGGAGATCGTGCAGGTGCCTGAGACGGAGGCCGCGGAAGTCGCCGAACTGCTCGGCACCTACGGCCTCAACGTCGAGGAGAGCACGCTCGTCGTCGATGGCCTCCGCCGACGCCCCGATGCGTGGCGCGATTTCATGATGCGCTTCGAACTCGGCCTCGAGAAGCCCGACCCACGCCGCGCATTCGCGAGCGCCTTCACCATCGCCGCCTCGTATGTGGTCGGCGGACTCGTGCCACTCGTGCCTTACATGACTTGCGGCGACGCGGCGACCGGCCTGCGCTACTCGAGCGCCGCCACGCTTATCGCGCTCGCGGTCTTCGGCTTTTTGAAAGGGAGATTCACCGGCGTGCAGCCGTGGAAAAGCGCGATGCAGACCACCCTCATCGGAGGCCTCGCGGCCGCCGCGGCATTCGGCCTCGCGAAGCTCATCAGTTGATTTTCCTCCGTCACGCACGCGCAGCCGCTTGTCTGCCTGCGATACAACATTTGCAAACCCAGCACCAACAAACGCAACCAACTCAAACCATGAAAAAACAAATCATCCTCGCAGTCCTCGCCACCGCCTTCCTCGCAGTCCTCCCGGCCTGCACCACCGTCGAGCCCGCTCCGCAGACCCACACCTCCACCACCTCCACCACCGAGACCTCCGTGCATCGTCCGGTCAGCTCCGCCACTGTGGAATCCACCTCGGTCCGCAGCTACTAAACCAACACTCGCTCCTCCACCGGGGATCGCTGACAGGGCGGGAGAGAAATCTCCCGCCCTTCTTGCGTACGCGCGCCTACAGCAGCCCCTTCAGATCCCCCACAAACGCCTCCACATCCTCCGCCTGCGTATCCCACGTGCACATCAGCCGGCACCCGCCCGCCCCGATGAACGTATAAAACAGCCAACCCAGCGCCCGCATCCCCTCCACCGCCTTCGCCGGCAGCTCCGCGAACACCGCATTCGCCTCCCGCGGGAAAAGCACCTTCACCCCCGGCAGCCCCGTCAGCCGGCTCTCCATCAGCGCCGCCATCCCATTCGCGTGCGTCGCGTGCCGGAGCCACGCCCCGTCCTTCAGCATCCCCAGCCACGGCGCACTCAGAAACCTCATCTTCGACGCCAGTTGCCCCGCCTGCTTGCACCGATACTCGAACTCCCGCGCCATCCCCTTATTGAAAAACACCACCGCCTCCCCGATCGCCAACCCATTCTTCGTCCCCCCGAAACACAGCACATCCACCCCGCACTGCCACGTCACCTCCTTCGGCGCCACCCCCAGCGACGCCACCGCATTCGCAAACCGCGCCCCATCCATATGCAGCCGCAGATCATGCGCCTTCGTCCGCGCCCACACCCCCTTCAACTCCTCCGGCGAATACACCGTCCCCAGCTCCGTCGCCTGCGTCACACTCACCGCCCGCGGCTTCGGAAAATGAATATCCGTCCTCCGGCGCACCACCTCCGCGATCCCCCCCGGCGCGATCTTCCCGTTCGCCCCCGGCAGCAGCAGCACCTTCGTCCCATTCGAGAAATACTCCGGCGCCCCGCACTCATCCGTCTCCACGTGCGCCAGTTCGTGACACAGGATCGAGTGATAACTCTGGCAGCACGACGCCAGCGCCAGCGAATTCGCCGCCGTCCCATTAAACACAAAGAACACCTCACAATCCGTCTCGAACACCTCCCGCAGCGCATCCGTCGCCCGCTGCGTCCACGGATCATCCCCGTAAGAGCGCGCGTGATCCGCATTCGCCTCCGCCATCGCCTCCACCGCCTCCGGGCAAATCCCCGAATAATTATCACTCGCAAAATGCCGTCTCGGGTTCTTCATCCCCTCCTTTTCTATTAAAATCACCCTCCCGGCGAGTCCCAAAGCCAGCCCCGGCACGCCCAGCCCCGCCCGTGTTCAATTCTACCTCCCGTTGCCCGCCAGCCCCGGCCGGTTGCCAGAGACACTGCGTAAAAAGTCGCGGAACGGGTCATTGTAGGGCGGGCGCTCCGCCTGCCCGTGGAGTGGGAGGCCCCCCGCTCCGAGGCAAGCGACGCGCTCGCCCTACCCCTCCGCCGAGGGAAGTGAGACATTCTACACAGTCCCAGAGGCGATTGGCAGAAACGCGGGTGGGCCATTGAAGTGGGGGGCGCGGGCCGGTCTGCGGGTGGGGTCGGGCGCGCGGTTTGAAACGGCAAAGATTCATTCTTTGCCTTCAAAGAATCATTCTTCGCCGTCAGAGATTCAGTCTTTGCTTCCAAACACCCAGTCTTTGACATCAGCGGTGGAGCCTTTGACATCAGCGGTGCGGACATTGACGTCAGTGACTTGGCCATTGGCGTCAACGGTACCGCCATTGGTTTCACTACTCCGGTCGCTGACCACAATAAACCGGCCATTGGCTTCACTACCGCGGTCATTGGCTTCCCTAATTGGATTAGGGAAGCCAGAGATTGCGTCATTTTGACGCAGAATGGGGTATTTAACAGTGGCCAAGACGGGGTTTGTAGGGCGACCGCTCCGGTTGCCTCGGGCACGCGGAGCGCCCGCCGTACAACCAGCCCTTTCGGGACTCGTATCTCAGCGCACCACCCCCTTACGCGGAAGAGCCGGTGGCGTGAACCACCGGCTCGTCCCTGAATGCCTTCGACCCTGCCCCTACTGCTTCTCTTCCTTGTCCTTCTTACCCTTGCCCTTGCCCTTGCCACCCTTTTCCTCCGCCTGCGGCTGTCCGCCCCCGCCCCCCTGCGGCGCGGCTGCCTGCGGCTGCCCGCCCCCGCCCCCCTGCGGCTGCTGAGGCGCGGCCTTCTCATGTTTCTGCTGCTTCGGCTGCTCCGGCGCCTGCGCCTTTTCGTGCTTCTGCGGCTGCGGCTGCTCCGGCGCCCGCTCATGCTTCTGGGGCTCAGGCTGGTGATTCTTTTTCTGCTCATGCTGCTGCGGCTCCGGCGCCGGGTCCGGACGGTCCTGCTTCGCGGATTTCTCCGGGCGCGCTTCCCGCGTCGGCATCGGCGCCGGCGGCGGCTCATTCGCAGAGTCATTCTTCGCCTTATGCTCGCCCTTCGAGGATGGCTGCTCCATCTTCCCCTTCTTGCCCTTCGATCCCGTGCCCTCCGGCGGAGTCCCGGCGTCGTTCGGCGTGGCATCATGCTTCGGCTCCGGCTTCACCGCAGCCTCCGGCACGACCGCATCGGCGCCCTTCTTGCCCTTTTTATTCATCTTTCCCGGCTCCTTGGAATCCGGCGCGGTCGCATCCGCAGGTGCCGTGTCCGGGGCATCAGAAGGCGAAACCTTATCACCCTTCATCTTCCCGTTCTTGCCCTTCCCACCCTTCGCATCCGGCTGGTCGGCAGTCGTGGGGTTCGTCGCATCAGCCGCAGGCACCACCGCTTCACCTTTCCCGCCCTTGCCCTTCTTGCCCGCCGCCTCCGGCGCAGTCTCCGGGTCAGCCAGGAGCGAGGCTTTCTCAAATTTCGGCTGCGGAGGAAGACCCGCCGGCGCCTTCGCCGCGTGCATCTTCGCCCGGAGCTGCTTCGTCTCCGCGTCATCGGGAACGCCCTTCCACCCACGGTTCACCTGCACGTTCTCCAGCTTGCGCGAGACCTTCTTCGGCGCGGCATCCGGCGCCGCAGCGGCGAACCGCGGAGCCGCGATGCGGAGCTGGTCGCCCTGAACGTGGCTCTGGAAAGAGTCGCGATTGCCGGCTGCATAGTCGTTGCGGCGGTCGATGCGCAGCCGCTGGATGGGCTGGGCGGTTTCCCGGCGGATCACGTCGTATTCCGGCCCGCCGTTATACACGACGTTGTTCTGCACGCGGATGTTGGTGATGTTCGTGGTCTGATTGATGATCGTCACATTCTGCTGAGCGGGCACGACGAACTCCCGGATGTGTGGGGCACCGAAGTTGCGCACTTCCACAAAGCTGTAAGCCTGCGGGCCGACGTCGTAGTAAGAGTCCGACCAACTGCTGATCGAGTGCACCCCGTGGCCGAAATGCGCCTCCGGCGGGAGCGGCGCCCAACCGACGTGGTGTTTGTCCCGGCGGAAGGAAACCCAAGCCGGGCCCCACTCGCGCCCCGGCACCCAAATCCAGCCGACATCATTGACCTCCGCCCAGCGGCCATAGTGATACACCGCCCAACTGTACGGTTCCTCGGAAACCCACGTCCACCCGGAGTCGGTATAGACCCAATGCCCATCGGTGTAAGGGCGCCAGTCCGGATTGACATCGCGCGGATGCCACGCGTAGCCGTAGTCACCGGCATCGACCCAGTCGCCGTAGGGCTCGAGTTCGTCGTAGAAAAGATCGACGCTGACATCGACGGCGCGAGCCGCGCGAGGCAGAGCGACGCCGATGAAGGCGAGTGAAAGGAATAGGATAAGACGTTTCATGTTTGGGATGTGAGTGCGCTCCGGGTCGCGGAGGTAATACAGGAATCGCACGGCGGCACGGGAGTGCGGGTGCGGTCGGGGATTTCGAATGGGATCCCAAGCTCCATTTTCACAAAAAAAAAAGCGCCGCCGGGCGTGAACCCGGCGGCGCTATATTCGAGATTCGTGAACGAGCCGCGAGCTACAGCGTGCGGCAGAACTCTTCGAGGCGGTCGATGCCCTTCTTGATGACATCCATGCTCGTCGCGTAGCTGAGGCGGATGGTCTGGTCATTGCCAAATGCGATGCCAGGCACAACGGCGACGTGATGTTTGCTGAGAAGGCGGTCGGAGAAATTCTGGGAGGTCAGCGAGAGCTTGCTGATATTCACCAGCACGTAGAAGGCGCCCTGCGGCTTGACGACGGAGAGGCCGGGGATTTTCGAGAGCCGCTCGCACATGTATTCGCGGCGCATGTTGAATTCCTCGCGCATATCGATGACGGGCTGCTGGTCGCCTTTCAGCGCGGCGAGCCCGCCCTTTTGCGCAAAGCTGCACGCGTTCGAGGTGCTGTGGCTCTGCATGGCGTCGATCACTTTCGCGATCGGCTCAGGCGCTCCGAGATAGCCGAGCCGCCAACCGGTCATCGCGTAGGCTTTGCTCAGGCCATTGACGGTGATCGTGATCGGATACGCGCCGGGCAACGACGCGACGCTGACGTGCTGCACACCGTCATAGACGAGCTTTTCGTAAATCTCGTCGGAGAGGATGAGGATTTCCTCGTCCGCCGCGACATCGACGATGCCCTGCAATTCCTCGGCGGTATAGACCGCGCCGGTCGGGTTGCCGGGCGAGTTGAGGATCACCATCTTTGTCCGCGGAGTCATGGCGTCCTGGAACTGGTCGGCGGTCATCTTCCAGCCGCTCTCCTCAGTCGTCTGGACGAAAACGGGATCGGCTCCCGCGAGGCGCACCATCTCGGGATAGCTGAGCCAGTAAGGCGCGGGGATGATGACTTCGTCGCCGGGCTGGCAGGTGGCGAGGATGGCGTTGATGCAGGAATGCTTCGCGCCGTTGCTGACGATGATTTGGCTCGGCTTGTAGTCGAGGCCGTTGTCCGCCTTGAATTTCTCGCTGATCGCCTGACGCAGCTCAGGGATGCCGCTGCTCGGCGTGTATTTGGTAAAGCCGGCGTCGAGCGAGGCCATCGCGGCCGCCTTGATGTGCTCAGGCGTGTCGAAATCGGGCTCACCTGCGCCGAAGCTGCAGACGTCGATGCCCTCGGCTTTCATCGCCTTGGCTTTGCTGTCGATGGAAAGGGTGAGCGAGGGGGTGAGACTGGTGGCGCGGTTGGCAAGTTCCATGAGATTTAGGGATGTGGGATTTAGGATTTGAGTTGTAGCCGGGGTCGCTGTTCCCGGCAGTTCGGCGGATTACTTTGCGAACCAGTCCTCAATCAGCGGCTTGAGGTTGTTCTCGGCGATTTTGATGATGCCGAATTCGCGCTGCGCGCTCTCGGGGGCGTCGGACGCGTGCGCTGCATTGACCATGATCGTCTGCCCAAATTCGCGCCGGATCGAGCCGGGAGGCGCTTTCGAGGGATCGGTCGGCCCGAGGACTTCGCGGATTTTCCGCACGGCCTCGACGCCCTGGTAGCAGATGGCGATGCACTTTTCGGAGCCCGGCGCGTTGCGTTTGTCCGACGGGCATTCGCTTGGTTTCATGCCGCACATGAATTTCACGATCTGCTCCCAATTCTCGCGGCCATTGATCGGCCCGAGCAGCTCGCCCAGCTTCTGCACGGCGTCATCGGAGAACTTGAGATTGAACTCTTTCTCCAAAAGCGGGCGTGCCTGCGAAGCGGAGCGATCCTTCAGTTTGTCCATGAGCACCTCGAGCACCGGGCCGTAAAATTCCTCGGCCTGCGCGACAGTCATGCGGTGGACTTTGAACGCGATGATCGAGAGCCCCGTGCGCGAGAAAAGGTCGATGACGCCGCCGGGTCGCGAGTTTGGAAAACGGAAGTTGTCCGGCTTGATGAGCACGAGGGTCTTCTCGACTTTCACGCCGGGCGGGAACTGCACCACGTCGTCGAGCAAGCCGCCGTCGGTGTCGGAATACTTCGCCCAGAGCAAAAGGTTCGTCCTCGCGCTTTCCGCATCCGGCGGCGCGAGCACCGCAGGCTCGAAGTAGCTCACGACGCCATTCGCATCGGCCATGTAATCGCCATAGGTGTCGCGGATCGTCTCGCCGCTGGTGCGCTCGTTCACGATGTGGCCGACAATGTTGCGCAGCTTCGTGACGGCGTCTTCGCCTTTGAAAACGAGCATCATCACGCGAGGACGGTCAGTCTCGGTCGGCGCAAAATTCTTCAAGACATACTGCTTGATGAGCTCCTGCGTCGCGCGGTGTCGCGGCTCCGGGTCGCTCACGATACTGCCCGCGTATTTCTCCACGAGTTCCTTGCTCGGCGCGAACATGCGCGCTGCGACGATTTCGAGCCCCGTCCGCGAGATGAGCCGCGCGATGATCCCGCCGGTGCGGGACTTGCGGATCGAGTAAGGCGTGACGAGCACGTAGGAAAGTTCTTCGGCCATAGATAAAAAGTGCCCGCGGAGAGCGCCCTGAACGTGCAGTCATTCAGGGAAAAATCGCCGCAGGCAGGGATTTTCTTCGGTTTTTTTGTGGGCGGGGAAGCTATCGGGCGAGGCAAACCCCCGTCAACGGATTTCTCCCATCGTGCGAGAGCGCCAGCGCTCTAGCTGGCGCTGATTCTCCATTTGCACTCGCATTCCCGCACTCGTGGACTTCCAACATCCGCAACGCATTTTCGCGCCAAGGGCCACGCCGCCATGACTTTCCTCTCCAAGCTCCGCAAACACCTCCCCATCCCACGTTTCCGCATCGTCCCGCTATCGCCGAACACGCTTTCGCCGAGCCGCTACGATGCGGCGGCGGCGGACCCGGCGCTGAACGGCATCATCGACGATTTGCGCGCCTACACCGGCTTCGGCGACGAGGAATTGCGCCCGCTCATCACTCGCCACCCGGACAAACATTTCGAGAGCGAATTCGCATGGGCACGCCCGCGCGACCGCCAAGAGCTCACTTGGTTTTACCGTTGCAGCCAGGCGTATCTTTTCGCGAATGCGATCCACCCCTTCGCGACGGCGCTCGAGCGAATCCCAGCGGGCCGCGTGCTCGACTACGGCGCGGGCGTCGGTTGCAACACCATCGGAATGGCACTCCGCGGCCTCGACGTGGATTTCCTCGAGATCGGCAGACTACAGGCCGACTTCCTGCGCTTCCGCATCGACCGCCGCGAGCTGAAAAACGTGCGCGAAGTCCTGCCCTACAACGCCGGGCGTTTCGACCCGATCGGCTGCATCACCGCCACCTACGACACGATCGCAGCCATGGACGTGCTCGAGCACATCCCGGACTACCACATCGTCGTCCGGCACTTCATCGAGCACCTCGCTCCCGGCGGCCTCATCGTCGAAAACAGCCCGTTCGCCCCCGAGGCGCGCGACGTATCGATCCACGTCTCCGCGAGCATGCCGCTGGAGCAGGCGATGGACGGGATGCGGCGCCTCGAACCCGGCATCTGGCAGAAAATCTGACGCGCCGGAAATCTCACCGCCGCGCGAGCCCGGCGATCCACTTTCCCTTTCGCACGATCCGCTCAATCGCGAAGCCATTCGCCTCGAATGCCGCGACCACCTCCGCCTCCTGCGCGCGCAGGACGCCTGAGAAAATCAGCCGACCCCCGCGCGCTGTCGCTGCGGCGATCTTCGGCGCGACCTCCACAAGCAACCCGCTGAAAAGATTCGCCGCCACCACGTCCCATGTCCGCGGCGGCGTCCACTTTCGCACGTCGAGTTTCTTCACCACGATCTTCGCGAGCTGATTCACCCGCACGTTTTCCTTCGCCACGCGCACCGCATCCGGGTCGAAGTCCCCCGCCTCCACTCGCCGCGCGCCGAGCGCTCGCCCCGCGAGCGCGAGGATCGCCGTCCCGCAACCGAGATCGAGCATCTCCCACGGCTGCGCGCGCAATTCCTCGCTCACATCCACGAGCAGTCGCAGACACGTCGCGGTCGTCGCGTGATCGCCCGTCCCAAACGCCATCCCCGCCGGAATCAAGAGCACAGGCCGATCCGCAGCCGACAGCTCCCCGCGCTCCTCCTCGCTGCCGACCACGATCAACCGATCCCGCACCCGAATCGCAGCGCGCGTCTGCGGCTGAAGCGCCATCTCCTTTTTCTGCAAAAACATCTCCCCGCCAAACTCCCGCACCAGTCCCTCCGCCTGCCGTTTCGTCAGCGCAAAAGCCTCCACGCGAATCCTTGTCTTCCCCGCGAACTCCGTGATTGCCAGTCGATCGCGCAAACCCGCCAACCGTTCCGGCCACACATCCGCCCACTTCGCCGCACTCAGTTTCCGCCAGCAAAACATCATCAGAGCAGCGCCGGTGCGCAGAGGCGATTGGCAGAAACGCGGACGCAGCGTTGATCGGATTGGAGAACCGCGTATTTCACCGATTTCGCGGATGTGACCGCGGCGTCTCGCGCGCAAAGAAACAGCACAACGGCATCTTCCTCCCCATCAGCGTTCTCCGCGAAATCCGCGGTTCTCCCCTCCGTCACTTTTTCTGAAAAGTAATGATGTGCTGCTGCGGCAAAATCTCGCTCGTCTCCACAAACGCGAGCCCCGGATGCACCGCCATCTCTTTCTTCACCTGCGCCTCGCTCATCTTGTGCAGTTCCTTGATCGAGATCTTCGGGTCCTCCTTCCGATACTCCACGAAGACGATCCGCCCCCCCGGCTTCAGCCCCGCGACCATATTCTCGATCATCTCATACGGGTGATCGAACTCGTGATACACATCGACCATCAGCATTAGATCGCACGACCCCGCCGGCAGCTTCGGGTCCGTGATTTCGCCGAGGATCGGCTCCACCCGCTCGCGCACCTTCCGCTTCGCCATATTGATCATCAGCAGGTCCAGCATTTCCTGCTGAATATCGACCGCAAAAACCTTCCCTGTCTCCCCGATCTTCCGCGCCATTCGCCAGCTAAAATAACCGCTCCCCGCGCCGATATCCGCCACCGCATCGCCCGCCTTCAGCGCCAGCGCATCGACCAGAGCATCCGTCCCCTCCTCCTCCTCGCGCTCCGGCCGCTCCAGCCATTGCCAGGCCTGATGCCCCATGACATGCGCGATCTCGCGCCCGAGGAAAAACTTCCCGATCCCATTCGGATCATGCTCCGCCTGCTCCGTGTAGAGCGGCTCCGGCTTCGGCTCGGCGCGCAGATTTGTGGAAAAAGCGAGCGCCGCGAACAGCAGCGCGCGTGGGAAAAGTCGGGAGGCATTCATGGAAAAAGTGCGCCGATCAAATACCGCCGCGGCGCGGTTGCCAACGCGTTTGCGCGCAAGTTTTCGACTTCAACGCTGCACCCGCGTTTCTGCCGATCGCCTCTGCCAACTCACACCACCGAGCCCGTCAGGTCATACACCTGCGTGCCGTCGATTCGCACGTTCACGAACTCCCCGACCGGCGCTGGCTCGCGTAGCAAAATGCGCCCGTCGATGTCCGGCGCGTCCGCCGCGCCGCGCGCGATCAGCGGCTGATCCACCAGCGCGCGGATCGTCTTCCCGACTTGCGCCGCGGAGACTTCGCGAGCGATGCGCTGCTGCAGCTTCATTGCTTTTTTGTAGCGCGCCTTTTTCACCTTCTGCGGCAGTTGACCCTCCATCTTCGCCGCGCGCGAACCCTCCTCCTGCGAGTAGCAAAACACCCCGAGCCGTTCGAATCGCGTGCGCGTGATGAAGTCGAGGAGATACTCGAATTCCTCCTCCGTCTCGCCTGGAAACCCCACGATGAAAGTCGTCCGAATCGCGATCCCCGGAATTCCCGCGCGAATCCGCGCGATGAGCGTCTCGATGTGCTCACTGCTCGTCTCGCGCCGCATTAGTTCCAGCATCCGCGGATGGATGTGCTGCAACGGCATATCGATGTAACGCGCGACTTTTTCACACGCCGCGATCGTCGCGATCAGCTCATCACTCCAGTGCGCCGGATGCGTGTAGAGCAGCCGAATCCAGAACTCCCCCTCGATCGCATTCAGCTCGCGCAGAAGCGCCGTGAGCGTCGGCCCGCGCGACGAATCTACCAGCGCCGTCGGCCCCGCTTTTTCTTCCCACAAATCCATCCCGAAATACGTCGTGTCCTGGCTGATCAAATTGATCTCCTTCACCCCCTCCGCGACCAGCGCGCGCACTTCCGCCACCACGCTCGCGATCGTGCGCGAACGATGCTTCCCGCGCATTTGCGGGATCACGCAAAAGCTGCACGGGTGATTGCACCCCTCCGCGATCTTCGTGAAAACCGTGTGCGAAGGTGTCAGCCGAAAGCGCGGCGTATCGAAGTCCGGAATGTAAACCGGCTTGCGTGTCACAAGATTCAGCGGCTGCCACGCGTCGTCGGTCAGCGTTGAAGATTGCGCATCGAGCGGCGCACTCGGCCGCGCCAAAACCTGCTCGATGATTCCCGCCGCGTCGGCCACTTGATCGAGCCCGATGAACGCATCGACCTCCGGCATTTCGCTCGCGAGTTGTTTTGAAAATCGCTGCGCCATGCAGCCGCTCACGATCAGCTTTTGCCCCGCGCGCTTCTTCAAACCGCGCGACTCGTGCGCCTCCAGAATCGCCTCGATCGACTCTTCCTTCGCTGAGTCGATGAACGCGCAAGTATTCACGATGAGCACATCCGCCTCATCCGCGTTGCTCGTGATTTCCATCCCGCGCCCGAGTACGCCGCCAAGCATGATCTCCGCATCGACGAGATTTTTCGCGCAGCCGAGCGAGATCATCCCTACCTTTTTGACGACGGACTTCGGTGAAAGTAAATCGACGGTGCTCATGGAGAATTTGGGCCGGGAATCATTGAATTGGTTGCCCCGCAGCATACTCCACGGGCTCGCCGTTTTTGCGGATCGCGATGAGATCGGGCTCGCGCGCTTCGACGTAAAATCGCGCGCCGCGCAGCTTTAGCGGAGGATCATTTGGGTAAAGGTAGTCCACGAAAATGGGCGTGGACTTTGGATCATCCCGGCGCACTTGCACCCACGTTTTTTTCTTCGCCGCGATCAAGACCTCATTCACCACGTCGCCGTCCGCCGCCGTGATTTTTACCACCGGCTCCGCCCGTCGAATCTCCGGCGCGGGCTCAGCCACCGCCACCGCCGCCTCCGGCGCGGGCATCGGAGTCGCCGCGGGCACCGTCGCTTTCACGACCGGCACAGGCGTGGAAACAAGCGCTGGAGCCACTTTCGGAGCGGGTGTCGTCGCTGCGACTGCCGTCTCGCCGAGCCCGAGACGCTGCGCCGTCACGCGCAGATAAAATCCAAAAACCAGCACGATGATGAGGCCCGCCGCGACGACGAGAGGCACGACTGAGGGCGTCTTTGGCTTCGATGAAAAGCGCTGAATCGGCTCGGCTGCGGGCGGGGCGGCGTTGCTGAGATATTGATAATCGCGGACGCGCAAATCGTGCGGCACATCGAGCGCGCGGGTTTCCTCCTCCACATCGACGTGGAGAAATCTCGCGTAGAGCAGCAGAAACCCCTTCGCATACGCGTTGCTCCCAAAGCGGCTGAGGTCGTCGTTTTCGAGTGCGAGAATTTTGTCCGGCCGCATCTTCGTAGCGTGCGCCGCCTCGTCGATCGTCAGCCCGCGCTTCAGCCGCGCTTGCGAGAGTCGTTTACCTGCGGAGTCGGACATAGAGTGAGTGAAGTCGCCGGAGCGACCGCCACTAAAGCCTGACATCCTGCCGCGCGAAACAGCGAAGTGAACGCCGCGCTCGCGAAAATCTCGACTTCGCGTTATCCCGGCACCCTCCCGCATGAAAATCTCCCTGCCAAAATTTACGGCGCTTCTCCTCCTCTTTACGACCGCATTCGCCGCTGCAAACCCGCCGGATGCGAAGCTGAAATTCGTCGACGGCGGCGTCGAGATTGATGCGGACAGCGTCGGAAAATTCACGCTCGAATACCCCGAGATGCTCGGCGAAGGCCGCAAGCCCATCCACAAACTCATCGACAAAAAACTTGCCCTCGCGAGCGCGGCGCTGAGCTACGAAGGGGGACTGCAACTTGATCTCAGAGTGGAAGCGGGCGTGTTGAAAGCGAAGTTTTCCGAGACTCCTGCGGACATCAAGGACGTGGCGTGGGGCCTGTTCGTTCCTATTGCCTTTAATCAAGGCGGCTCATGGAAAGCCGGAGACAAAACAGGAGCCTTCCCGAAAGAGAAACCCGCATCGCCGCACCTTTACCAAGGCAACTCCGACAACCTCGAAATCTCCAACTACGAGGGCAAGAGCTTGGCGTTGAAAGTTCCGGCCTACTCCTTTGTCGAAGTCACCGACAATCGCGAGTGGCACTGGGCGATCTTTCATGTCCGCTTCACCACGCCTTTCGCTCCCGACCGCAAGGAAATGTCCTTCACAGCCACCACCCACGAATCAGCGGCAAAGGCCGCGCCGCTTGTGGACTCGCTAGGCCAGTCCGCGCGTGAAGATTGGCCGGGGAAAGTCAAAGACATCAAAGAACTCGCTGCCGATGTGGAAGCCGACAAGAGCTACTACGCAAACCTCACGCCGCCTCCCGTCGGCCCGTATGGAGGACTACTCGGCAGCAAGGAGAAGCTGGGTCTCAAATCCACCGGCTTCTTTCATCTCGAAAAGAAAGGCGAGCGTTGGCTGCTCGCTGATCCCGCGGGCGACGCATTTTTTCACCTCGGCCTTTGCTCCGCGCAGCCCAGCGAAGACTACACTTTGGTCAAAGGCCGCGAGTCCTCCTATGAGTGGCTCCCGCCGCACGACGGCGAGTTCGCAACCGCTTGGCGCGATGGGAATTCCGTCTCCTTTCACCTCGTCAACATGATCCGCAAGTTCGGCGAACCAATTGACAGCGCCCGCTACACGACGCGCATGATTGAGCGGATGCGAAAGTGGGGCTTCAACTCCAGCGGTGCCTTCACCGGAGGAGGCTTGGAGACGAGAAAGGCTTTGAACTATCCCGGCACCGAGCACCTTCAGCTAGGTGTCGAGGCGCTGCCCGGGATCGGTCAGGTCTGGGATCCTTTCGACGAAAAGACGCGCGCGAAGATCGAGGAAAGCCTTGCAAAGTCTCTTCCTGAGCGTGCCGACGATCCGCTCATCATCGGATACTTCATCACGAACGAACCGATCTACGAAAACATCCAGCACGTCGTCCCTTCGCTCAAGGCCAGCGAGCACGCCTGCAAGCGGCGCTTCGTGCAACTCCTGGAACAAAAATATAAGTCCCCTGCGGCCTTCAACACAGCGTGGAAGACAAGCATCAAAGCCTTTGACGAACTGGGCGAAATGGTCGTGCCGGTCGAAACCGCTACCGCAAAGACCGACGTGCAGGAATACGTATGCATCTTCCTCGAAGAATACTTTCGCCTCGTCTCGGAAAACTTCCGCAAGCACGACACGCATCACCTTCTGCTCGGAAGCAGACTCATGCCCGGCACGATCAATGACGAGCAGCTCTGCCTCATCATGGGCAAGTATGTCGATGTCATGTCCTTCAACTACTACACCAATGCCATGGACACCGGCTTCCTTCGCCGCATCCATGGGTGGTGCGGACGCCCCATCATGCTGAGCGAGTTTTATTGGTCTGCGGCAAAGGAAAGCGGCCTCACTGGCGGGCGCGAAGTAGCCACCCAGCAGGAGCGCGGGCTGGCCTATCGCAACTACGTCGAGCAAGCCGCCGCGACCGGCCTAGTAGTTGGCATCGAATGGTTCACGCTCAACGATCAGGCCGTCACTGGCCGATGGTTTCAAGGCTACGACGGCGAGCGCGCGAATACCGGAGTCCTATCCGTCGCCGACCGCCCCTGGAAAGCCGCGCTCGCCGAGATGATGGCGACGAACTACGAAATCTATAAAGTCCTCCTCGGTCAGCGCCCGCCATTCCAATGGGACGACCCACGATTCAATGTCACCCACTAAAAACGCTCTATGAACTCACGCCGCCTGCTTATCCGCGCTCTGCCCATCGGTATCGCTCTTGTCGTCGTCTGCTTCCAATATTTCTCCTCCGACAAAATCACGAACGAAGCGGGGCGCTCCGCGCGCCACGCGCTCAATCCGCAGCAGGAGGAAGCGCTCGGTTTGCAGAGCTACAAGCAAGTCCTCCAGCAGTCGCAGATCATCGACTCCGGGCCTGAATTCGACCGTGTCACGCGCGTGGCGCAGGGGCTCGCGGCGGCCACAGGCACGTCGGCGAAAGGCTTCGATTGGCGCGTGTCGCTCGTCCGCAGCTCGCAGGTGAATGCCTTCTGCCTGCCCGGCGGCAAGATCGTCGTCTATACCGGCATCCTCCCCGTCGCGCGCACCGATGAAGGACTTGCCACCGTCATGGGCCACGAAATGGCGCATGCGACGCTGCGCCACGGCTCCGAGCGGCTGCTCCAGCAAAAGGCCACGCAGACGGTGATGACCGGCGTGCAGACCTCCGTCGGCGACATGAGCTACGAACAGCAGCGCGCGATCATGGGTGCCATCGGCGCGGGCGCGCAATACGGGCTCCTGCTGCCATTCAGCCGCGAGCACGAGAGCGAGGCGGATAAAGTCGGCCTCCTCTACATGGCGCGCGCCGGCTACGACCCGCGCGAAGCCGTCGAATTTTGGACGCGCATGAGCCAAGTCTCCTCCGGTGGCAAGCCGCCCGAATTCATGTCCACCCACCCCTCCGACTCCACCCGCATCGCCCAGCTCAAGAAGCTCCTGCCCGCAGCCGAAGCCGAATACGAGCAAGCGAAGCCGCGCTGATATCCCCCATGCTTCTCCGCCCCCTGCTCCTCGCCCTGCTCCTGCCTCTGGTCGCGAGCGCCGCCGAGCCGCTCCGCACGGAGACCAATGTCCCGCTCGAAATCGCCTTCGCCGCCGCGCGCCCGAGCACCGACCCTTTCAACGACATCACCCTCGACGTCACCTTCACCGACCCAACGGGCGCCGAGCGCAAAGTCCCAGCATTCTGGGACGGCGGCAATCGGTGGAAAGTCCGCTACGCCTCCCCGCTCCCCGGACAGCATCGCTGGCGCACCATTTGCAGCGACTCCGCCGACACCGGCCTCCACGGCATCACCGGCCTAGCCGAGATCACCCCCTATCTCGGCGACAACCCGCTTTTCCGCCACGGCCCCATCGCCATCGCGCCCGACCGCCGCCATTTCCAGCACGCCGATGGCACCCCATTTTTCTGGCTCGGCGATACCTGGTGGATGGGCCTCAGCCACCGTCTCCACTGGCCCGGGGAATTCCAGCGCCTCACCGCCGACCGCACAGCAAAAGGCTTCAACATCGTCCAGATTGTCGCCGGCCTTTACCCCGACATGCCCGCCTTCGACCCGCGCGGCGCCAATGAAGCCGGCTTTCCGTGGGAGAAGGATTACACCAGCATCCGCCCCGCGTATTTCGACGCCGCGGACGTCCGCATCCGCCACCTCATCGACAGCGGCATCACACCGTGCATCGTCGGCGCGTGGGGCTACTTCCTGCCGTGGATGGGCGTCGAGAAAATGAACGCGCACTGGCGCAATCTCATCGCCCGATACAGCGCATGGCCCGTCGTCTGGTGCGCCGCTGGCGAGGCAAACCTCCCTTACTATCTCGCAAAAAACTTCCCCTACGACGACCGCGAGCAAGTCCACGGCTGGACCGCAGTCCTTCGCTACATCCGCGCCACCGACCCCTTTCGACGCCCCCTCACCATCCACCCCACCGGCATCGGACGCCTCAGCGCCCGGCACGCCACCGACGATCCCGCCCTCCTCGACTTCGACCTTTTACAGACCCCCCACGCCCAGCGCGAAGGCATCGGCCCGGTCATCCGCACCATCCGCGAATCGTATGCCGACACCCCCGTCATGCCCGTCATCAATGGAGAAGCCGCCTACGAAATGCTCGGTGACAAGCTCCCCGTCCAATGGACACGCGCCGCATTCTGGCTCTGCCTCATCGACGGTGCCGCCGGCCACACCTATGGCGCCAATGGCATCTGGCAGCTCAACCGCCCCGGCGACCCTCACGGCCCCTCGCCGACCGCCGGCAGCCCACCCACCGGCTACGGCACCATCACATGGGAGGAAGCGATGCGCCTCCCCGGCTCCACCCAAGTCTCCCTCGGCCGGCGCTTCATCGAGTCCCTCCCGTGGACAAAGCTCATCTCCATGCCCGGCACCGCCACATGGGACACACCCGCACCCGGCGACCCTCTCATCGCTCCCCAAGCATGCGGCATCGGCGAAAATCTCCGCCTCATCTACATCCTCGACCCGCGCGCCATCCGCATCACCGGACTCACCCCCGGCGTCCCGTATCGCCTCACCCACTTCGACCCCATCACCGGCGAGCGCGCCTCGGCCCCGTCGCTCACCCCCGACTCAAAAGGCGATCTCCAAATCGATCCACCCGTCCACGGCCACGACTGGGTCATCCTATTGGAAAAGTGACAGCGGCTCACCGTCTTGCGATTTCTCACTCCACATCCCAGCCCTTTGTTCATCTCCAAATGGCGTTTTACGAAGGCACTCGTCGGCCCAACGTGGAAACGCACAGCCGCGGCGTCCGTCTCTGGCGAATCACTATGCCGACCCCCGGCATTCAGAAAACCAAACTCCAAAAAAACTATGAACGAAGAGATCTCCAAAGAACCACTCGACACGAATCCTGACCCGATCACGGGTGAACCCGGCGCTCATCCAGTTTCCACAGGTGTGGGCGCGGCGGCTGCAGGCGCTGCAGGCGCGGCGATCGGCGCGGTGGCCGGGCCGGTCGGCATCATCGCAGGCGCAGTGATCGGAGCCGTGGCCGGTGGCTACGGCGGGCACGCCGTCGGCGAGGCCGTCGATCCGTCCGCCGAAGACGCCTACTGGCGGGAAAATCACTCGAAGCAGGCCTATGCGATGCCGAGCGAGAGCTTCGACGCGTTCGCTCCTGCCTACCGCACGGGCTACGAGGGCTACGCGCAACACGGGGCGACGGCGAAGTCTTTTGATGAGGCTGAGGAGCACCTGCGCGCGCACTACGCGAAGAGCAATCCGGGTCTGCCGTGGGAGCGGGTGCGAGAGGCGAGTCGCCTAGCTTGGAATCACGCGCAAGCGGCGATCACCGGCACGAACCCGGAGCGCTGAGCACAGCTCCTATTTTACTTAAAAACTGCCGCTCCGGGAGTCCGGAGCGGCGTTTTGTTTTCTGATTTGAAGCTCGCTAACTTTTTACTAAATCTTTGCGAACCGCGTCTTCCGGTAGCCGTCAGAACAGCATCGAAGTGAAGAGGGACGCGAGGCCCAGCGTGAGATCAAAAAGCCCCACGCCGGCAAAGATTGCGCGGAAATCCAAAGCTCGGAAAAGCTATCTTGCCGCACTTTTGCTCTGATGTGAATTCGGAGCAGATACAAGTCGCCTTTGACCGATACGATGAAAACTCTTCTTCTTACTCTTTGCTTCACAGCACTCATTGTAGGTCGCATCGGCGCAGTCGAGTTCAGCACCGTCGAGTTTGCTGGCAAACGGTTCACTGTCTGTCGCGTGGATGTCCGCGAGGAGCACATCCAGTTGTTTCATCGCGATGAGACGGGCCAGCCGTTCAAGCGCTTCGACCGACTCGTGCCGTGGCTCGAGGCGCGCGGCCAGAAGCTCACCCTCGCCATGAATGCCGGTATGTATCACGGCGATTTCTCCGCCGTCGGGCTCTTCGTGGCCGGCGGCAAGCAACTCGTGCCGCTCAACACGGCCAACGCTTACGGCAACTTTTTCCTCAAGCCGAATGGCGTTTTCGCCGTGACCGATAAGGGAGCGCGAGTCATCGAGGCGTCCGAGTTTCCAAAGCTGCACGAGCGCGTCACGGTTGCCACGCAGTCCGGCCCGATGCTCGTGATTGGCGGCAAGCTCCATCCCGCGTTCAAAGCCGGCGCCGACTCGCGCCTTTTCCGCAACGGCGTCGGTGTCCCATCGACGGGCATTGCGCTGTTCGTCATCAGCGAGGCGCCCGTGAACTTCTACGAATTCGCCACGCTCTTCCGTGACAAGCTTCACTGCCCCGACGCGCTCTTTCTCGACGGCACGAATCTCCAGCCTTTACGCGCCAAAGCTCAACCGAAACGAGTTCCGAATGGCTCTGGGGCCGATTATCGGAGTCACTGAATGAGCCAACCCATCGGCTTCCGCCTCGCTGAGAGACCATCGGACCGGCGCACACAGGTAGAGTCTTGGATGAACATCTACACCTGCAAAGCGGGTTCAAAATCGCCTCGGGTGCTAACCGCGGCGCAATTGTAATTGCCTACTTTGCCCCGGGCGCACCCGCGGGTGCCACTTCAGGGGTCACTTTGCAGATAGGCGTCCACATCTTTCGTCACCACCAGCTTCCCGAACATGATCATCCAGTGCCCCGGGAACGTACAGACATACTCATACTCCCCCTCCTGCTTTGGAGCCGTCAGCTTCACCGTCTCCTTCTTTCCCGGCTCGATGAGATGCGACGCGTTCAAGATGCGCTTGTCCCCCTTCTGCGGCAAATACGCGCGGCCTTCCTTGTCCAGTTGATCCGGTTTCATCGTCTGCACCGCCTCGGCGATTTGCTGGCGCGTTCCCGGTTGCACGAAAACGATGTTGTGCGGCATTAGGTCCACGTTTTCGAAGATCACCTCAAATGGCTTCCCAGCTTCAACCACAAGCCGCGGAGTGTCATACCGCATCTGCTCACGCACAGTTTTGATGACATAGACATTCACGCCAAGCCCGCGCAATTCTTTCCGAACGCGCGCAGCATCGGTTGCAGGCAGTAGCGACGCGACCTCCATCCCCGTCTGCAGGCTTTCGACAAAATCCTGACCCGTGCGCTGATCGGTCGGCACCGTCTTCGCCCACACCAGAATGCTATCCGCAAGCGCCGCCGCCGTGGCCTTGTCCCAGCTCTCATGGGGAAGCTGCATCAAAGCGCGCGCCGCCGCCGGGCGGTTCATTCCGCGTTGCAGATGCGCGGCAAGCGTCACTGCATTGGCTTTCGCATTCTCCGTCCCCATCAAAGGGAGTGCGAGCAACGCAGCACTTCGCAACGACGACGAAGTCTTCGCATCCGCAAGCACCCCGGCGAGCAACGGCTGAAACTTCGCCCTCAGCGCAGGGTCGATCACCAGCCCGATCGCGTCGATGAGCGATTGCTTAAACTGATCTGTTTTAGCCTCCGCCCAAGTCGCTTCCGCATTGCCATGAGCCACGATCAAAGCCGCCCACGCCGCGCGGCGCACCGCATTCTGCGCCGCCTTATCCGCAAGTTCGGCGAGAGGCGCGCGGTTTTTCAGAAGTTCCGCCGGCACTGTCGCACCGAGCAGCTTCCCAAGTTCATCTGCCTGCGATCCACCGCCCTTCGCATCCAGCCTGCGCAAAGCCTCAATGATCTCCATCACAGCGCTGGTCTTATGAAGTTTCGCCAGCTCGCTGATCGACTTCTCTCGCGTCACCGCATCGGTGCTCTTGCGCTCGATCCGAGCCATTAAAACCGCCTCCACATTGGGCGCTTTCTGAAGATCCGCGTCCGACATCTTGGAAAGCAACGCCATGAGAATCTCCGGGTCGCTCGGCAGCATCGTCTCCTTGGAAAGCCCTTGAAGCTGCCGCAGCGTCTCCTTCAGCGTGTAGTCGATGTAGTAGTCGGTGGGCTGCTTGAGCACCGTGTAGGCCACGTCGATCGCCGCGGGCACGTCTTTGCCATTGAAGAAGCTCGCATCACGCGCCGCTTCCAGTCTTACCCGCGGATTCTCATCTCCCGCCGCGGTTTTAAGTAAAGCCAGTGCGTTCGGCACCCGGTCGCGCCAGTAGCACAGCACCCGCGCCGCCTGCGCCCGCGCACGCGGTTCCGGCGACTTCAGGATGTCATTCAGCAGAGCAAGATCGACGACATTGTGATACTGATGCACCCACAGTCCTTCGAGCCGGTTGTGCTCATAGTTCTTGTCGCTCTTATCGAGTCCCGCGATCCACTTCTTCGTAGCAGCGATGACCTCCGAGCTTTCGTGCTTGCCCAGCTCGATCTTCGCCCGCTCCCGCACATTATTCTCCGGTTCCTTCAGCAGCTCCAGCAACGCCTCGATCGGCCGTCCATCGATCTTCGCAGGCTTCAGCAGCGGCATCCCGTCAAAGGTCAGCCGATAGATTCGCCCATGATCCTGCTCACGGTTCGGATCGCGCAAATGATGCTGCAAGTGACCGATGAGTGGCTTGTGCCAGTCCATGAAATACACCGACCCATCCGGCGCCACAGACACACCCGAGGGACGAAAATTCGGGTCATCCGAAGTCACGAGATTCTCCAGCGTCTCACCTTTCAATCCCGAACCCTCCTCACTTACCTTCACTCGAAAGATACCCTGAATGCTGATGACATTGCAGTTCAGGAAATTGTCCTGATACTCCGCCGGCCAAGCCCGGCTAGATAGGATGGCAGTCCCAGGGCAGGGACGCGAAGGTCGCTCCCAGAATTGCTTCATGCCAGGATGCTTGCCCTCATCGAGATGCCCGCTGAACGCCGGCGCAAAGTAGTTCGCGTTACCAGTCGCATCCGTCACGATGTCATTGCCCCAGTAATCGAACACCTTGCCATGCGGGTTCGCAAATCCGTAGGCCACATAGCGCTCGAACTTGCCCGTCCGCGGCTCCCACCGATACAGCGAGCCATCCGTGTTCCTCACCGGCCCTTCCGCCGTCTCCACCTGAGTGCGAAAGAATACGCCATCGCTGAGATACATCGCCCCGCCCGGTTCGATTGCCATCGCATTCGTCTCATGGTGCGAGTCCGCCGCATCCAAGCCATCTAACACGCGCTCCCTCCAGTCCACCTTGCCATCTCCATTGGTATCTTTCACCTGCCACAGGTAGGGCGACTCCATGACAAAGACGCTGTCCTTGTAGAACTGGAACCCAGTCGGGCAATTCAAGTCATCGAGAAAAGTCGTGCATTTCTTCGCCTTACCATCCTCACCGATGTCGAACACGAGCAGCTTGTCGCCTTCCTTGCTCGTCGGTGTCCGCTCCGGGTAGTTCTTCCATGCGGAAATCCAAAGGCGCCCTTTCGTATCCCAAGCCATCTGCACCGGACTCACCAGCTCCGGAAACTCCTTCTCACTCGCAACCAACTCGACCTTCACGCCTTTCGGCAAAGTCATGTGTTTGATCGCTTCCTCCCCATCAAGGTAGGTGTAGGACCCATCGGGATTCGTCCCCGGCTTGTTCGACTTGATCGTCGGCACCTCTGGAATGTTCGAGTCATCCACCTTGATGTCCCGCCCCTTCGCCAAAGCCCACACCCGCGCTTCACGGTTCGCCGTCATCACATCGCGCACCGCCAACTCCGGCCAGAGCACCGCCCGGTTATCCACCTTCGGCCCGCCCTTCCCAGACTCATACCCGATCGTCGAGCGACCCCCGAAAATATTGTATTGATCCACCGTCCGGTAGCGGCTCAGCCACATCGAATTCTCCACCTGCACCGCCTCGCGAATCTTCGCCAGCGCAGCATCTTCCGCAGGCGGCTGTGCCCCGAGGAGCGCCTTGTAGATCACCGGCGCGAGTGCTTGATACCCCGCGACAGTCAGATGAACGCCATTGTGAGTCAGCGGCGCCTTGGCCTTCGCGTAAAGCTCCAGCGACGGCGCGTAAAGATCGACGAACTTCACGTCGTTGGCCTTCGCCACCTCCGCCATCGCAGCCGCGTAGTTCTGCAAGTTCGTGTTGTTCGTCGTCGCATCGGGCCAGTTCGGATCAGTCCCTTTCTCCTGCGCGATCGGCGAAAAAAGCACCAACTCCGGCGCACTCGTCCCATTGAACTTCGCCGCCTTCATCTCCTTGATATACTTCTCCAAATTCGTCTTGAAATTCTCGATCCCATCGTAGCCGGCAAAGGACTCGTTGAACCCCCAAAACGCCAGCACCACATCCGTCTTCGCCTTCGCCAGCCAGTCCTCCTGCTTCGGCACATCGTCCGAGCGCATGTGCTTGTTCAGCTCATCCCCGGCAAAGCCCAGGTTGCGGATGCTGATGTCATCCTGCGGATGCGCCTTCACGATGAACGCTTCCAGCGTCCCATCGTGCTGCATCCGATCCGCCAGCGCGTTGCCGACGATGGAAATGTGTTCGCCTTTGTGGAGTTCGATCTTCTCCGGCGCAGCTGCGAACAACATGGAGGGAAGCGCCGAGACGTAAAGAAGTGAGGTGAGGAGTGTTCGTTTCATGTGGGGTAAAAGGAGAGGCGTCGCGGTGTCCGCTCAGCGTTGGTAGATTGGTAGAAAGTGGTTCTTTACTGCAAGGCTCAGGATCGCCATTGACGTCGCATACACCTTTCCAGCCTCACGGCCGTCCCCCCCGCCCTGCTCCCACGAGCCATCGCGGCCTTGCAGCGGCAGCAGCGAGTCAGCGACCGCCTTTCGCCCATCCTCCGCATACTTCCCGCCGCGCTGATACATCCCCTGCGCATAGTAGTAAGTCGTGTAGTAGAACCATCGCTCCTCTGGCCGGATCTTCTCATTCGACAGCCGCTCCGCCGCGCCAAGCGTCTCCGGCGCCTCATACTCACCGCAGACTTGCAGCGCGAGCAATCCCTCCGCTGTGGTCGAAATCTCACGTCCTTTGTTCTGATACCCAAAACCGCCCGGCGAGATCTTCCCACGCTTCTCAGCTTCGGCATCGTAGAGCCGCTTGATGTATTTCACCGCATCGTCGATCGCCTCCTTTGGCACATCGATCCCCGCATTTTTCGCCGCGCGCAATGCCATCACCTGCCACACGGTCACAGACATGTCCGAGGAAGTGTCATCCGGCGTGTAGCGCCAGCCGCCGCGCGAGTGCTCGTTCTTCGGCACCTTTTGCGCGCGCAAGATGAGTTGCACTCCTTTCCTAGCCTTCTCCCGGATCAGATCATCCTGCTCCGAATCCGCCCCCATCCCGAGCATCTCATTGAGCATGAGTGTCGTGATCCCGTGCCCGTACATTCGCGACCCATCCTTTTGTCCAAAGTAACCATCCGCCTGCTGAACATCGGGCTTCAGAATGTAAGCGATCCCCTTCTTCATCGCGACACCCTCCGGCGAATGATCGGTCGGCTGATTTCCCAGCGACGCAAGAGCCAGCACCGACAAAGAAGTCATCGCCGTCTCATTGCGACCTTTCTGCGAAATCGCTCCCGTATCCGCATTCTGCTGCGACACAAGAAACTGCGCCCCTTTTGCCAGCGCATCGTCCTCCTTGTCAACCGCCCGAGAGTTGACGCAAAAGCACGCGCTCGCAAGCAACACTATAACCGTGCGGCCAACGAGCCTCGAGTAGGACGAAAAACGGGCGGCGCTCATCACTTCTTCGATTTCTCCGCGATGACTCGGTAATAGGTCTCGATCTGATTCCGATACTCCCCTGCCACCGTCTCCCGCTGTCCCTGGCTCAGCTCCTCAGCAATCTGCTTCGGCAGCTTCCCCCAGTCGCCGGTCTTCGTGAGCCCGTTCAACTCCCCGATCTTTCCATAAGCCGTGCCCGTCCCATCCGCCTTCACGCCCGCCTTCGACTTCGCCTGCAAATCCCCTTTTGCCAACAGGGCCACTGGCGTCTCGGAGTTTTCGCTCCGCTCCGCGCGCATCGCTTGTGCCGCAGCCTGCGCGGCCGCGGCCATCGCGGCTTGCGCCTGCGCCGCATCCTGGCTCGGCTGTCCCGGTTGTTCGCCTTTCCCCTGCTGCCCCGGCGGCTGACCCTGCGCGTTCGCCTGCTGATCGCCCTTTTGCGCGTTCGCATCCGCCCCGCTGTGCAGCGCGGCATCGAGCGCATCAAGAGTGCGTGCCATCCACACCTGCTCCTGCGGCGTCGGCGGAGTCGTTGGAACATCAGCCATCAAGCCCTCGGGGGACCCGGTCGGCGGTGGTGTGCCCTGTGGCGAGCCGGCCTGTGCCTGCATAGGTGGCGTCTGCTGGCCAGCAGGTTGGCCCTGCGACGGCGGAGTTGCTGCGCCAGTCTGCGGACTTTGCGCGCCCTGCGGAGGTGTCTGCGCGGCCGTTTGCGCACTTGCGGGGGAAGGTGGCTGCGCCGCTGCATCCTGGGGCGTCGTCGGATTCGCAGCCGCTCCAAGCTGAGCCGCCTGCGCCGCGAGTTGCGAGTCCGCGGCATTCACCGCGGCTTGCGCCTCCGCCGCTTTTTGAGCCTTCGCGAGCGCCTGCTGCGCGCTGGGAACTTGTTGCATCGCCGTTTCCTTCACCGCAGCCCCGAGTTCTTGAAGTTGCTCGCCCACTGCGTTGTTTTGCAAACGCTCCTCATGCCGGCCCGCCCTCGCAACCTGCTCTCCCGCTTCATTTGCAGTCTGAGCGATTTGCGGTTGCTGATTCGCCGCCTGCGCGAGCTGCGGATTTTGCGCGCCCTGCGGCTTCGCTCCGGCTGGTGAATTCGGCGGCGTGTTCGAGGTCTGCTGCGCCATCTGCGGCGCTTGCGGATTCTGCGCCATGGCCGCGACCTGCTGCGAAGCGGCCTGCGCGTCTTTCGCCGCCTGCGCCGCTTGTTGCGCGGCCTGCTGCGCCTCGTTCGCTTCCTTTGAAGTTGCTTGATTCTTTGCCTGTTCGTCACCCGTCTTCTGCTGAGCCGTTTGCTGCGCAGTGGCCTGTGCCTTCGCTGCGTCTCCAGCTGCCTGCTCCGCCTGTTTCGCCGCTTCGCCGGATTTTTCAGCCGCAGCTTGCGCCGCGTTCGCTGCATTCGCCATCTCGTTCGGCTGTGTCATTTTCTCTGCCGCCTGCGCGGCCGATTGCGCCGCCTGCTCGGCCGCCTGCACCGCCTGCTGCGCATCCGCGCGCGCCTGCCGCGCTTGATCCGCCGCCGGCTGATTGTTCGCGACCTTCGCCGATTGCACCGCTTCGTCTGCCGCTTTCTGCGCATTCTTCGCGGCATCCAGCGACTTCTTCGCGGCGTCTTGCGCCTTTGCCGCCGCTTGCTGCGGCGTCGGCTGCGATCCATCGGGGTTCGCCTGCGCCGTCAACTTCGCCAAATCCTTCGCCACCTGATTCTCCTGCTTGCTCGCTTGGTCGAGTTGCTGCTTCGCATCCGCCAGAGTGTCTTTGGAAATCTCACTGAGTTCCTTCTGCATCTCGGGATTCTTCGTCAGCGCCTTTTCGAGCTGCGCCAGAAGTTCCTCCGGCGACTTCTGCGCGAGTTCCGCCATCTGCTCCGCCTTCGCAAATTGCGCGTCGAGTTGCTCCTTCACCCCATTCTCCTTCTCCGTCTCGCGCATCGCCGTGCGACTCTCCTCCGCCTTCCCCTGCTCCACATTTGCATAATGCTCCGCGAGTTGATTCAGCGCATCCGCGAGCTTTTGCTGATGCTCTGTCGCGCCAGTCTGCGCCTCTTTCCGCTGCGTCGCGTCGGGCGCCTGCGCCGCCTCCATCAATGCCTGCTCAGCCTTCACGGGCGGTTCCTTCAACATCGCCAGCGCATCGTCCGCATCGCGCGCCCGCTCACGTCCCTCCTTCTGCGCCATGTCCTGCTGATTCGCATCCGCCCGCAGCGCGTCCTTCAACGCCCCGACTTCCGCATTCAGCTTCTCCTGTTTCGCGAGCGTCTTTTGCGCCTCGGCCTGCGCCTCCGCGGGCGCTTGCTCCGCAGGCTTCTGCGCCGCTTCCTGCGTCTCTTTTTTCAAATCTTCCGTCTCTTTCGCGAGCTGCGCCGCCAGTTCCGACAGCTTCGGCACCATCTGCGCCAGCTCCTCGCGCGCCGCCTGCATCGGCTTGCGAAACACCGCCAGCGCTTGATTCGCGATCATCGCGACCTTCTCCACGTCTTCCCGCGCCGACACCGGATCACGCGCCCCGACATGTCGCTGCGCCATTTCCCCGCTCACCTGCTTCGGCGCTGCCGTGTTCATCCCCTTCCACAAAACCTCCTGTGCCTGGCTCATCAGCTTGCGCGTCTCATCATCCTGCGCCGCCTTCCCGAGTTCCTCGGGAATCGCGCGCAACCGTGACTCCAGCCAACTCCAGTCGCGCGGCGAGCTCGTCCGCGCACGTCCATTGCGAATCTCCCAGCGCTCCGCCGCCGCAAGCTGTCTTAGTCCATCCGCGACCTCGAAAATATTGTGACCGCTCTCGAGCAGCCGGAGATTTTTCTCCAGCGCCGCGAGCTTTTCCTTCAGTGCCGCATCGTCCGGAGCGGCGTCGTGCGTCGCCTTGAGTGCCAGCGAAAGTGTGCGGACGTCGTTCACGAAATACGTATCCGAATCCGGCCGCGATTCCTCCGCGTCGCCATACGTCTTGAACGCACTGCTCCACTCGTCCCACCGGCGCGAAACCAAGCGCGCAGCCTCATCCGCAGGCAATTTGTCATTCGACTTCGCCTGCTGAATGTCCTCACGCAGCCGGTCGAAGTTTGCATACGCCGGACCCGCCTCCTTGATCGCCTCCGTCACCCGCTTCGCCGGCTCCCACGCCTGCTCCTTTTCAAATCCGAGCACGCTCCGCGCTGCCTCCGCGCACGCCTTCGCGAGCTTCGCAGTCGGGTCGTTCAAATTCTTGTCCAGCGTCCCAGCCGTGATCGCCGCGTCGATCGCGCTCCGCGGCTTTTCAATCTGCTTCGACAAATTTCGAATCCGGTCCGGGAAGCTGCCGCCGAGGTGCTCAGCGGTCGAAGTCATCAGTCCCTCAAGGCTCCGAGTCTCCGCGATGATCACGCGAATTCGGTTCGCGATTTGCGCCCACTTCGCCTTGTCGTCGCCGCTGTTCCGCGCGAGCGCCGCGAGCCGATCCTGCTCGTTCGACACCGCCGCCATGTTCTCCGCGAGCACGTCGAGTTCCTCGGCTCCTACCATGTATTTGTAAAAGTCATGCGCGATCCGCGCCCGGTTCGCTGCCTGCCCCGAAGAGGCCGCGAAGCGCCGCATCTGATCCGACACGAACGGCGACGACGAACTGCCCGCCACGAGCCCGAGCGAATCGCGCGCAAAGTCCGCCGATGCCGCGTCCACGCGGGAAAGCAGCCGGCTCAGCAGCACGAGATTCGCGCTCTGGTGCCCCGGACTCGAAGCCCGGATCGCCGCCGTGAGTTGCGGCCACACGGCAGCCATTTTTGCGTCGAAAGCCTGCATAGCTGCCGATGCCGTCAGCACGATTTGCTTCCGCTGAGGATCGCCCTCCGGCAGTCGCCCGATCGCGTCGCGCGACTCCGCGCTCTGCTTGTCGAGCGCCTCCGCCGCCACGCGCATTTCGCCGATCGCGGCGAGCAGCGCGCGCTGCGGCTCCAGCGCCGTCATGCGCTTCGACTCGAAGCCCGACGCCGTGATCGTGATCTGAAGCGAGCGCGACTCCGACCGATTCCCCTTCAAATCCACCGCCAGCAATTTCGTCGTCAGTAAATCGCCCGGCTTCACGCCCTGCTCGAATAAATCCCAGCGCCGCTCCACCGCCGTTTTGGCCCCCGGATTTTCCACCAGTTTCACCTCTTTCCACCCGCCTTCATTCACGCGGATGAGCTGCGAAACCTTTGCCAGCGATTGATCGTCTGTCGCAGTCCCCTCGAGATCGACGATCTCGTTCGCGGGTAAAATGAGGTCGTCTTTAGGCGAATCGAGCTCCACCTGCGGCACGAGATCCGGCACCGCACGGATTTCATATTCAGGGCTAAATTTATTCTCAAAGCCGCTCTCCGCCGCAACGAGATGCACGCGATACGTCCCCGAGTTTTTGAACGAAATCTTCGCAGTCAGCAGATTCCCCACGCCCGGCACGAGCGGCACCGTCGTCTCCGCGCGCCCCTGATCGATCGTGAGTTCCGCCGACTTGATCTTCTGATTCGGCTGCAACTTCAGCTCGACCTCGCTCCCCTCCAGCGCGGCGACATCGCCATTTTCCTCGCTCACATGCTTCGGCTCCATCTTCGCGTAGTCGGGGAAAGTATAGGTCTTTTCAAACGCCGTGATGAACGGCCGAGGCCTCGCGCCGAGCGTGTATTTGCGCGTGATCGCATCGCCCGCGCGCACCCGATATTGCACGTCCTCGCGGGCGACTTGGATCGTTGCGGAGAATTGATCGTCATCCGCCGGAGTCATCCGCACGACCTCGCGCCCGCCGGTTCTCGTGAAAATTTCGAGCACCGCCTTGTTCGTGCGCCCGCCGGTGATTTTCACTATGAGCGGCACCGCGTCACCGAATGGCACCGGCATTTCCGCCGGCTTCGGCTCGACGATCGCAACATGAAATTTCGAGACCCGTGCAAAATTCGCCATCGGCAAAAGAGCGCGCATCAGCAGCGTGCCGAACTGCGTGCCGGTCATGACGAACGCCACGATCATCGCCGCGAAAATCACCGCCGCGACGCCGAGATACCGCCGCACGAGGCCGACGGGCAGCAACCGATCGACATCGACCTGGTCCATCCGCGCAGCGACGTCGCTCTGCACGAGCGCACGGAACTGCTCGGAATCGACGACCTCGCCGCCTTTGTCCGTGCCGAGTTCCACCGCGGACAGCAAATCCTCGCGCAGCTTCGGCTCCGCGTGCTCCACCAGTCGAGCGAGCCGGCGTGGCCCCGGCGCATGCGTGAGCAGCGTGAGACAGGTGCGCCATTCGGCGATGATGACCGCGAGATACGCGACCGCGCTCAGCCCCCAGCGGACGCCGTCTGGCAGGATGAAAATTAGGTCGATGAACGCGACGATCATCATCGTCGCGAGCAACATCGCGACCGCCGTGCACACGCCGCGGATGATGATGAGCTTTCGGCGGCGCGCGGCAAAGGCGCGGAGCTTCGAGAGGATTTTGGGGTCGAGTTTGTAGCTCATTTTTTTGGAGGTGCTTCTTTCAACTTCACAAAAGTCCCACTCGTTTCCGCACGATCCACTCCACCGTCAGCAGCGCCACGATCGGCAGAAACCACCAATAACTCTGCCACAGCGGCGTCTCGCTTTCGATCACTTTTCCGCTACTCAGCGGTGCAAGGAGATCGAGCAGTTTGCCCGCGTTTTCCTCGCGCAGATATTGGCCTCCACTCGCAGACGACATCTGCCGCAGCAGGTCTTCGTTGAGATTCAGCAGCGTCAGTTCACCCGTCTCGCGCGGCTCCACTTTGAATGTCGTGCGCGCCTTCAACTCGCTCTCCGGGATCGCCGCGGACTCGATTCCGATCTCGTAATTTCCCGGCTCCAGCGCTGCTGTTTTTCCGTGGAAAAGTCCGCCTGCGTTGTCGTCGGCAGTCAGTCGGATGCCCGCGACTTTGCTGCCGTCGCGGTAGAGCGCGGCCTCGACGCTCGCGTTGCTCACTGGCTTGCCGTCACCGTCGCGGAGACGCACGCGGATGTCCGCAGAATCACCGGGCCGATAGGTCAGTGCGCCGGCGTCGAGCGAGATGAATTTATCCCGTACCGCGAACGGTAACTCGGCGACCCAGTTCGCGATCTGGTTCCAGTATTTGACATGATAGAGGTCGCCGACTTCGTAGCGCCAGCGCCACGAATCGTCGAACGCCTGGTAGAGCACTTTGCCCGCGCCGAATGGCCGATAGACGACCGCTGGGATTTTCGCCGAGCCGACTTCAGCATCGAGCAGATGCTCCGCGCCGGGCAGCGGCGTCGCGCCGGAGAGCCAGTGGGGCGGCAACAGCTTGGCCCAGACTTCCGCGTTCTGCCCGCGGTCGGCGGCGAGCGCAAATGCCGCGAGCGTCGCGCTGCGATCGGTGAGCGTGAGCTTCGTGATATTTTCCCGCACCGCGGGCGTCTTCCACTCGACCGGAAAGAGGGGCGCGAGCGGCGTTTCGGCGTATTCCTTGAAGCGCGCGCGCGGCCCGTCGATGAGGATCAGCGCGCCGCCGCGTTTGCTCACGAAGTCGCTGATCCACTTCAACTCGTCGCCTTTCCACAGCGCGCGCGGCGTCTCTCCGAGGATGATGAGATCGAAGCTGTTGATGATCGCTGGATCGGTCGGCAGGTCGTCCGGTTTCGTGCCGCGCGAAAATCCCGGCTCGCCAAGTTTCACGCCGGCAGTAACGGCGGTAACGTCCCACTGCTCGTCGCGGTCGAAGAGATTTCGCAGGTATCGCGACTCCCAGCGCGGGCGCCCGTCGATGATCAAAATCTTGCGCTTCTGCGTGACCGCGCGCAGTCGCAGGCTGCCGAAATTATTGCTCGGCTCACGATCGCCCTCGACCTGCGAGACGGTCACTTTCAAATCGAGTGGCACGCCGGAAAGCTGCACGCCGCTGCCTTTGCTGGCGGCGAGCTTCTCCTCCACGAGTTCCTTCACGGTGAAGTCGAACGGGACTTTCCGAAGCTGCGTGCCGTCGCTCGTCACGGCTTGCTCCCACAGCGTTTTGTCGCCGTCCTGGATCGTCACTTTGAATGGCATCCCCGCGGGCATGTCGTCCTTCAGCGTGACCTGGCCACGCACGCGGTCCTGATAAAACACGGCGTCCGGCCCCTCGGCTTTCACGACCGCCAAATCGCGCGGACGAATCTGGCTGCCGATGCCGACGGTGAAGATCGGCATCTGCCGCGCGCCGAGAATTTTCGCGACCTCGACCGGCGAGTCGCCATCGTTGTGCTGTCCGTCGGTGAAGACCACGATCGCGCCGCTCTGCGCCTTCTCCTGTCCGCCAGTGCTTGATTTGACGCCGGTCGCAAGATCGGTCACCTCGCCCACCGGCTTCGGCAGAGTCGTCGGCAACGCCGAGTTTTTCGCGGTCGGCTGCCAGAGTTTTTTGGCCTCCGCGTCGTCTAGCGAAAGGAGCTGCACATCGTACGTCTCGGCTACTTTTCCGAGAAGCGGCGGCGTCCCGCCTTCGAGTAAAATCGATTGCACGCGCTGCGTTCGCGGCATCGCGTCGAATTTTTGAAGCGCCGTGTGAAGCGGCGAAAGATCGCCCGCCGCCGCGTCGTTCGCGGTCTTTTGGAACGCGGTTTCGAGTTCGTCCTGCCAGCGTCGCGCGACCTCGCCGAACCGCACGAGGTCCTGCGTGGTGCGCGAGCGGTCATCGATCTTTTTGAATTCACGCGCCGCTATTTCTTTCGATGGTGCACCGAGTTCTTTTCCAAACCGGTCGAGCTGATCGTTCGCGCTGCCGGCGCTCGCGATGAGCTCGCGCGCCGCCACGATTTTCGCCGCAAAATCATCCGCGCTTTTCTTCACCGCCGCATCGTCCGCCGTCGTCGCGAGCTTCGCTTTTTCCGAGATCGTCTGCGCGTCCGCGAGCGCTTCGCTGGCGTGCGGCAAGTCCATCTTCAACGCATCCGGCGCTAGCAATCCCATGCGCTGCAGGATGAGGATTTTCCGCCCGATGCTCATCGACGAATCGGTGAGACTCATGCTCCGCGAGCTGTCCACGAAGAGCAGTAGCTTCGAGAGTTCGCCGATGGTTTTGCGATGATGCAGCACCGGCCCACTGAGCATCAAAAAGATCATCGCAACGGCGAGCGCGCGCAGGAGCGGAAGCAGGAAGCGCATACCGCGGCGATGCAGGCGCACATCGCGCCGATACAGCAACCATGCGGCTCCGCCGAGGATCACCGCGCCGGTGATGCCGACCCATGCGGGCCAGTCGCCGACGAAGCGGAGGGTGGTTTCGACGCGTTCGGAGGTCATGGCTTACCCCTCGCACCCGCAAATCTTTGCTCCGCAAAAAGCTCCACGAAAACCAGCGCCAGCAGCGCCCACAGGATCGGCTTCCACAGCTCCGTACCGAAGCGGCGCGTCTGGTCGAGCGCCTTGTATTCGGCTCCGTTGTGGACCACGGCAACGGCGTGTGTTTTCGCAAAGTCGGCGATCTCGGCGTCGCTGAGGCGCTGGAGGTCGGACTCGCGGCGCGAGGCATTCACGACGAAGTGGATCGGCTGCCCGCCTGGCGGCATCAGCGTGTAAAGACCGGGCCGCTGCGTCTTGCCGAATTCGACCACGCCGCGTTCTCCTTTTTTCACGATCGGCAGGTCGATCGCCGCGCCATCAGGGTTCGTGAGAGACGCCTTTTTTCCCGCATCTGTCGGCGGCAGGAGCGCAATGATCGGCTTGCCGACGCCGAGATTGCGCGGGGGATAAATCGTGGACGCCAAATAGACCGAGAGGCGCTGGAGCAGCGGCAGGTAGGTCGGGCGCATCGGCAGATTGCTCCAGTCGGCATCGAGCGCGGTGGCGCACTCGATCACGCGGCCTTCCCCATACGATTTCTCGACGAGAAAAGGGTCGCCGTTTTCGAGACGTGCGAGCGTCGTGATGTCAGGCACGCCAGCGTCTTTCAGCTTGAACCACGCCTTGATCGCGGAGTCGGAGAGGTTGCCGTTTCGCGGATCATTGAAGAGTTCGAGAGCGGGATTTTCAAACCGCTGCGAGACGACGGAAACCGACGGCGCGCTGTCTTTCACATCGCCGGCGAGCGCGCCGATCGCCAGCGGGAGCAGTCCTTTTCCGTCTTTTGAAAAGGCGGAATTGTACCACGCCGGGTCGATGCGGTTGCCGCCGAAGACGAGCAGGCCGCCGCCGTTTTTCACGAACTCCTCGAGCCCGCGAAGCTGATCGTCATTGAGTTTGCGGACATTTGCCAAAATCACGACGGCGTATTCCGAGAATCGTTTTGGATCGATTTCTTCAGGCTTTACGACCTTCGTCGCGAGCAGGTCGGCGAGTTCGACGTGCGCGGCGCTGTTGGGCGCGAGCGCGATTTCGGCAAAATCGGTTTCGCCCTTCATCGGCTCGCTGCTCGGGTCGCCGTTGACGAGCATGACCGGCACTTTGTCGCGCACCGGAATGCTCGCGAGGAAACCGTTGTCGGCCTTCAGCGTGTCGGCGTCGGCATAGACCTCGATGACGTGCGAACCCGGCGTATCAAAGGAGTGGGTGAAAAGCACCTGCCCTTTCTCGTGCGGCGAGAGCTTGATTTGAGAAACAGACTTTTCTTTTCCGTCGGCTTTGAAATAGACGCGCAGGTCGGGGTATCCGCCTTCGCCGAAGTTGCGGAGATTCGCGCGGATTTGGATTTTCTGACCGACACCAATCATGAGCCGGGAGAAGTCGAGCGACTCGATCGCGACGTTGTCTTTCACCTCCTGCCCGACATCGAAGAACGTGATGTTCGGAGGGATCGGCATCTTTTTCAGTCGCTCGATGGACTGGCCGAGCGCGGCGTCCTCGGTCGCCTCGAAGCTGACGCGCTGGAAGTCGGTGAGAACGACGACGTTCCGCGCGGACTCGTGCATTTGCCCGAAGACTCCGGCGGCAAAATCGAGCGCAGCGGGGACGGTCGCGGTGCCGAACCCGGCGCTCAGATTCGTGAGGCTCTGCGTGATGCGGCCGGTGTCGTAGGTCGGCTGGTCGAGGAGCGTGGAGCCGCCTTCGCCCATGAGGATGACCTGCACGTCGGAGCCGCGCTTGACGTCGTTGACGATGCGCGTGGATTCGTCGCGGGCGAGGGAGAAATTCGAGACGCCTGTGCGACCGGCTTCCATCGAGTAGCTGTTGTCGAGCGCGAGGATCGTGGAGGTTTTCGCCTCGCCGAGGAGCTTTTGCGCGCCCTGCCAAATGGGCCGCGCCATCGCGAGCGCGAGCAGCGCGGGGATCGCGGCGCGGATGATCATGAGGATGATCTGCTCGATCCGAATGCGCTTTTGATTGGTGCGAATGACGCTCTCGAGCAGGTGCATCGCACCCCATTTCACTACCTCGAACCGGCTCTTGTGAAAGAGATGGATGATGATCGGAATCGCGAGGGCGGCGACTCCGCCGAGGAGCGCAAAATTCAGGAAGTTCATCCGCGGGCCATCCTCCTGCTCATGTAGGCCGCGAGCGCCTCGGCATAGGGCTGGTCGGTGACGAATGGCACGAGGTCGATCTTGTGCCGGCGGCAGCCGCGGGTCAGATCCTCACGGAATTTCGCGAGGTTCGCGAGGTATGCCTGGCGGAGCTGGACGGGGTCGAGGAGATGCTTGATTCCGTCGCGTTCGAGGCAGTCGAATTGCGTCCAGTTTTTGAACGGAAACTCGAGTTCGTCGCGGTCCCAGATTTGGAAAATCAGAATCTCATGACGCGCATGTCGAAAGTGCGCGAGGGCTTTTAACAGCTTGGCCACATCGCCAAAGCAGTCGGAGATGACGATGAGCAAGCCGCGCCGGTGCAGCTTTGGGACGAGGTCGTGAAAGACGTCGCCGATCTCCGTCTCGCCGCCGGGAGTGGCACGCTGGAGTTCGTCGATGATGACCTTCAAATGACTCACGCGCGAACGCGGCGGGATGTATTTGCGAATCTTTGTGTCGAAGGTGACGAGGCCGACGGTGTCCTGCTGCTGGAGCATGAGATACGCGAGGCAGGCGGCGAGGCGCGTGGCGTATTGGTATTTGCTGATGCCGTTGCGGCCGTAGTTCATCGAGCCACTGAGATCGAGCAGGAGTGAGGCGCGGAGGTTGGTCTCCTCCTCATATTCCCGGATATAATAGCGGTCGCTGCGGCCAAAGACGCGCCAGTCGATGTGCCGGATTTCGTCGCCCGGGACGTATTGGCGGTGCTGCTTAAACTCGACGCTAAAGCCCTTATGCGGCGACCGGTGCAGCCCCGAGCAAAAGCCTTCGACGACCTGCCGCGCGAGGACTTGGAGGTTGCTGATCTTTTGAAGATCGGCAGGGGTGAGAAAGTCGGAGACGTGAGCCACGGACGAGAACTTTTAGGAAAACGTCGAACGTCTGTGTTCGGCGTTTTTCACAATCCGGTTTTAGAGAGACCGTTTCGCTTCTCCGCGCGGCACGACTTTCAGCACGCGCTGGATGATGTCGTCCACGTTGATTCCTTCGGCCTCCGCATTGAACGTCGGGACGACGCGGTGGCGCAGAATCGGAGGCGCGAGGGCTTCGATGTCGTCGATGGTGACGTGGAATCGGCCTTTCAAAACGGCGCGCACTTTCCCGGCGAGGACGAGGTTCTGGCAGGCGCGCGGGCCGGCTCCCCACTCGATGAGGTCCTTCACAAAGTCCGGTGCGTCAGTGCTTTTCGGACGCGTGAAGCGAACGAGGTCGAGCACGAAATCCATGACGTGATCGGGCACGGGGACTTTCCGCACGACCTTTTGCAGCGCGATGATTTGGTCGCCGTGGATGACCGGCTTCAGCTCCGCGCCGAATGTGCCGGTGGTGCGCGCGATGATCTGGCGCTCTTCCTCGCGGCTCGGATACTCGACCTTCACGAGGAAGATGAAGCGGTCGCGTTGCGCCTCGGGCAGCGGGTAGGTGCCCTCCTGCTCGATCGGGTTTTGCGTCGCCAGCACGAAGAACGGCTCCTCGAGTTTCATCGTCTGCCCACCGATGGTGACGCTGTGCTCCTGCATCGCCTCAAGCAGCGCGGCCTGCGTTTTCGGCGGGGTGCGGTTGATCTCATCGGCAAGGATCATTTGGGCGAAAATCGGGCCTTTTTGGAAAACGAAACGCCGGTGGCCGGTCGCGGGGTCCTCCTGGATGATGTCGGTGCCGGTGATGTCCGACGGCATGAGGTCGGGCGTGAACTGGATGCGGCGGAACGACAAATCCATGCACAGCGAGAGCGAGCGGATCATCGCGGTTTTCGCGAGACCGGGCACGCCCTCGAGCAGGCAGTGGCCGCCCGCGAGGACGGCGACGACGAGTTGCTCGATGACGTCGCTTTGGCCGACGATGAACTTGCCCATCTCAGCCGAAATGCGGTTGAATGCATCGACGAGCATGGCGGCTGCGGCTTTATCGTCGGGCGGCACGTCGGCTGTAGCGGGAGCGGTGTCGGCGATTGGTTCTGCGGAGGTGTCTGTGGGCATGGAGTGGAGTTTTAAGAAAGTGAGAATGTGTCTGAGCGAGCCGGATCCGAAGTGTGCAAAAATCGAGACGCCGTTCGGAGACAAGCCTCGAACGGCGTCTGAAATTTGCGGCGGCTCGTGGCTCGCGGCGGGCTTACGGAATGGTCTCCGAGACGCTCGTGAGCTGCACGTTTTCCATCCACGAGGGAGGCGTGCAGACCGTCGTGTCGATCGCGTCGGCGGCTGCGGCTGGCAGGCGGCGCGAGGCGTCGTCGGCAAATGCAGCGAAGCTCGCGAGCGGCGTGGTGAAGGCGACCTGCGTCGGCGCGCCACCGGCGTCCGTCACGGAAACCTGGCTCGCA
>JBBQZX010000021.1:0-104908 GCA_038207335.1 Chthoniobacterales bacterium
GGACCGCCGACGGCAAGTCGCAGCTTTTCCTCGCCGACTGGAATGACGCCGCCGCGCGGGAGTCGCTCGCGCAAGCCGCCCCCCGTGGCGCGGACGCCCCGTCCGCCGCACGTCCCGCGGACGCCTCGTCCGCCGAAAACACCGCCGCGCTCCCGCTCTCCCCCGAGATTCGCGACGCGGATTTGAAAGCCCAAGCCGCCTGGCTCGCCGCGCCCGCCCGCGAGGGCCGCGCGACCGGCAGCGCGGGCGCGCAAGCCGCCGCCGACTGGCTGGCCGCCGCGTGCAAAAGCGCCGGCCTCAAACCTTTCGGCGACGACTTTTTCCAGCCGTTCACGTTCACTGCCGGCGAGCGCTTGCTCCCCGAAAAGTGCCAGCTCGCGATCTCCGGCGCGGTCACGCTCGCGGGAAAACTCGACGCGGATTTCCGCCCGCTGCCGTTCTCCGACAACGGCGAAGCCGAGGGCGAGGTCGTCTTTGCCGGCTACGGGCTGAGCGTGCCCGAGGACGGAAAAAACTCGCGCTACAACAGCTACGACGGCCTCGACGTGAAGGGCAAAATAGTGCTCCTCCTGCGCTACGTGCCCGAGGCCGTGGAGCCGCCGCGCCGCGCGCAGCTCAACCGCTACTCCGGCCTGCGTTACAAGGCGATGATGGCCCGCGAGCGCGGCGCAAAAGCCGTGCTCGTCGTCACCGGGCCCAACTCGCCCAACGCCGGCGAACTGCTCCCGCTGACCAACGACGGCAGCAACACCGGCAGCGGCATCATCGCCGCCTCCATCAGCGGCCCGGCGGCGGACGCGCTGCTCGCCGCGGCGGGCAAGAAACTCAAGGACCTCCAGACCGCGCTCGACAGCGAAAACCCGCATGCGGAAAGCGGCTTCGTTTTACCGAAGATCAAAGTCCGGCTCGCCACGGGCATTGAGCACCTCAGGAAAACCGACCGCAACGTCATCGGCTTCCTCCCGCCGGTCGGCACCGACGAGTATGTCCTCGTCGGCGCGCATTACGATCACCTCGGCACCGGCACCGGCTCCTCAATGGCGCGCGCGGGCGAAGAGGGTCAGGTGCATCCCGGCGCGGACGACAACGCCAGCGGCAGCGCCGCCGTCCTGGAACTCGCCGCCGCGCTCGCCCACGAGCGGACGACCGACCGTGGCCAACCGCAGCGGGGCCTCATTTTCGCGCTGTGGAGCGGCGAGGAAATCGGCCTCATCGGCTCCGCCGCGTTTGCCGAAAAGCCCCCCGTGCCTCTCGCCAAAATCGTCGCCTACGTGAACTTCGACATGGTCGGACGGCTGCGCGAAAACCGGCTCACGCTCCAGGGCGTCGGCAGCTCGAAGCTCTGGCGCAAGCTGATCGAGAAACGCAACGTCGCCGCCGGTTTCAACCTCACCCTGCAGGACGATCCGTATCTCCCGACCGACACCACCAGCATCTATCCGCAGCGCATCCCGGTGCTGAACTTTTTCACCGGCTCGCACGAGGACTACCACCGCCCCACCGACACCGCCGAAAAACTCGACTACCCCGGCGAGGAGCGAATCGTAAAACTCGCCCGCGGGTTGATATCCGATCTTGTCACTGCGCCTACCCGTCCCGACCTCGCCCGCGTCGAAAAGCGCGACGAAGGCGGCGGCTCGCGCGAGACGCTCCGCGCTTATCTCGGCACGATCCCCGATTACACGACGGAGGTGAAAGGCGTGAAACTCAGTGGAGTCCGCGGCGGCAGTCCGGCGGAAAAGGGCGGACTGCAAGGCGGCGACGTGCTCGTGGAATTTGCCGGCCAGAAAATCACGAACATCTACGACTACACCTACGCCCTCGACGCCGTGAAAATCGGCGAGCCCGTGAAAGCCATCGTTGAGCGCGACGGCAAACGCGTCGAACTGAGCCTGACGCCGGAAGCGCGGAAGTAGCTGGTGGGGGAATGAGTGATGAGAAGGGACGGAATGCCGCCCAAGCTACATCCTTTCGCGCTCCTGATAAAACCGATACCGCGCCTCGATGTCCTCGATGTAGCGCCGCGTACTGCGGATATCGATCGCCTCACGCAAATCCTCCGCCGTCGCGTGCTCGCCCATGTTCGTCGTCCCGATCCAGCGATCCACGCGGGACTTGCCGGCATTGTATTCCGCCAGCGCAAATGGCAGTGGCGACTCCTTCCCTTTCCATCGCTCCAGCGCGCGAGAGAAATACCACGCGCCGACTTCAAGATTCGTTTTCGGATCGAAAAGATCCGACGGCATGAACGTCTCCGACTTCGCCACCTTCGCCCAATCCCGCGCCGCCGCTTCGCCCACCTGCATGAGCCCGCGTTCACCGCTCGTCCCGACTTTTTCTGAGTGAAATGCGCTCTCCCGCCACACGATCGCCTTGATGAGCATTGGATCGACTCCGCGCTTTTTCGCCACCTCGCGGATCATCGCATCGTAGCGGAAATATCGCGACCCGCCGAGCCACTCATGGGCGTCGTACCACGGATCGGCCGAGAGCCACAGCATCAGCGCCGCCGCCGCGCACGCGCCAAGCAGGACGATGAGCAGGAGCTTGCGGACGGTGCGAAACATGGGCGCGTAATCAACGCGCGCCGCTGAAAAACTTCGACAGAAAATTCGCCGCTTCGGATTCTCCCGCGATGCCGAAATACGCCCGCGTGATGGTCGATGACTCGGGCGGGAATGCCTTTGATTACGAGCTTCCCGAGCCGGTCGCTGCGTCGCTCAGCGTCGGCTCGCGCGTCCGCGTGCCTGTACGCACGCGCACAGCGATCGGCACGATCATCGAGATCAGCGAAACCACGGAAGCGAGCGGCGTAAAGCTCATCACGGAGGTCGTCAGCGCCGAGCCGATCCTCAGCCCTTTGCTCATCCGGCTCGGCGCGTGGATTGCGGATTACTACTGCTGCCCGATCGAGGCCGCGATGAAAACGATCCTCCCGCAAGTCATCCGCAAAGCCGCCGTCGGGCATAAAACCCAGCTCTTCGCGCGTCTCGCGCAGCCGCTCGCCGCCGACGATTTCGCTGCGCTGAAAAAGCGCGCGCCGATCCAGGCCGGCATCGTTGAGCATCTGATTGCCGCGGCAAAACCGGTCGCCATTTCCGAGCTTCTGGAAAAGTGCGACGCCACGCACCAAGCCGTGCAGTCGCTCGCAAAAAAGAACGTGCTCGTGATCGAGTCGCAGAAAATCGAGCGAGATCCGTTTCAGGAAGAAACCTTCCTCCACGCCGCCGCTCTCGAGCTGAATGCTGAGCAAACCACGCTCTTCGAGAAGGTCCGTGCCGCAATCGACGCCGCTCCTGGAGGGCATCGCGCTGTCGATGCCGAGTCTCCCGAACCCGACCCTACATCGACAGCGCGTTGCTTTCCCCGCCCGCTCCTCCTCCACGGCGTCACCGGCAGCGGTAAGACCGAAATCTACCTCCAGGCCATCCAGCTCGTCCTCGCGCGCGACCAGTCCGCCATCATGCTCGTGCCCGAAATCTCCCTCACGCCGCAGACCGTCGAGCGCTTCAAATCGCGCTTCGCCGCGACGCAGCACGAGGTCGCGGTTTTGCACTCGCACCTCAGCGAAGGCGAGCGCCACGACGAATGGCACAAGATTCGCGACGGCCGCGCGCGCATCGTCATCGGCGCGCGGTCTGCGATCTTCGCGCCTTGTACCCGCCTTGGTTTGATCGTCGTCGATGAGGAGCACGAGAACTCCTACAAGCAGGAGGAAACCCCGCGCTACCACGCCCGCGACATCGCCGTGGTGCGGGCGAAAATGGAGGGCTGCGCGATTCTGCTCGGCAGCGCCACGCCGTCGCTCGAGAGCTACCAAAACGCCGTCGCAGGAAAGTACGAACTGCTCAAGCTCACCATGCGCGTGGACGACAAAAAGATGCCCTTCATCCGAGTCGTGGACATGCGGATGGAGCCCGCGAAAAAGTCCGCGATCCTCAGCGAAAAGCTCATTGCCTCGATGAAAGACCGGCTCGCGAAAAAGGAGCAGACCATCCTTTTTCTCAATCGCCGAGGCTTCTCCACGTCGCTGATTTGCAGCGCGTGCGGCTATGTCTGCCAGTGCCCGAACTGCTCCGTCGCGCTCACTTTCCACCGCGCGCAGAGCCGCATCGTCTGCCACATCTGCGGGCACATCGCAGTCGCGCCGACGAAGTGCCCGGAATGCAAAGACCGGTCGATCCGCTACAGCGGCACCGGGACCGAAAAGGTCGAAGATGCTGTGGGAAAGCTCTTTCCCGGCGCAGTTGTGAAGCGGATGGACGCCGACGCGATGACGCGCAAAGACGCCTTTCGTGAGACGCTCGGCGCGTTCAAGACCGGCAAGATCGACATCCTCGTCGGCACGCAGATGATCGCGAAAGGGCTGCACTTTCCAAACGTCACGCTCGTCGGAATCATCAACGCCGACCTCGCGTTGCACCTCCCGGATTTCCGCGCGGGCGAGCGGACATTCCAGCTCCTCACGCAGGTCGCCGGGCGCGCCGGACGCGGTGACGTGGAGGGCGAAGTTTTCGTGCAATCGTTTACGCCATTTCACCCCGCGATCCAGTTCGCGCGGCATCACGACTTCGAGGGATTTTGGGAGGAGGAAGTCGAGCACCGGCGCGCCTTCGACTACCCGCCGTTCACGCACCTCGTGCTCATCGCGCTGCGCTCGCCGCACCAGCAGCGCGGCGAATTTTCCGCCCAGACCCTCGCGCGGCGGCTGAAAGAAACGCTCCCACCCGACACGACGCTCAGCGATCCCGCGCCCGCGCCGCTGGAGAAATCGCACGGCAACTACCGCTTCCACCTCATGCTCCGTACGCGCTCGATTGTCCGCCTCAGCCGCGCCCTCCGCGCCGTGCTCGACAAACTCCCCTTCCCCGAAGACGTGATCGTGACCGTCGATGTGGACGCGTATCAGCTCCTTTGATTCGCAGCCGCTTCGAGCGCCAGGATCGCGTTGCCGATGATGCCCGCCTCGTTCCCGAGTTCGGCGGTCACGACGCGGAGTTGATCGTGAAAAACCTCGGTGGTACGCGCCTCGATCGCCTCGATGATCGGCACCAGCAAAAGATCCCCGGCTTTCGCCACCCCGCCGCCGATCACGATCGTGTCGGGATTCAGTAGCCACACCACGTTCGCGAGCGCCGCGCCGATCTCGGTGCCGATCGTCTCCCACAGCTCGAGCGCGACCGGGTCGTTCTCCCGCGCCGCGGCGGCGAGCGCCGCGGGCGTGCATTCTTCCGCGTCCCGCACCCGCCCGCATTCGCGATACAACTCCTCGGCGCGGTCGGTGATTTGCTGGTTCCCGACGTATCGCTCGAGCGCACCGAAATTCCCGTACGGCCCGGGCACCCCGCGGTAGTCGATGCTCGTGTGGCCGATCTCCCCCGCGCCGAGCTGCGCGCCGCGGTAGAGCCGCCCGTCGAGGATCAACGCGCCGCCGACGCCGGTGCCGAGCGTGATGCAAATGACGTGCTCCCCATCGCGAGCCGCGCCGTGTTTCCACTCGCCGTAAGCCATCGCGTTCGCATCGTTTTCGATCGTGACGGTGAGCCCCGTTCGTTCCGCGAGAATCTCCCGCAGCGCCACCTCCTCCCAGCCCTGGACATTTGTGAGCTCATGCACGATCCCGCCGACGCTATCGACGATCCCCGGCAACCCGATTCCCATCGCGCCTACCTCTGGCGCACCCTCGCGCAACTCATCCACTACCGCGACGAGCGCGTCGATGATTGCTTCCGGGCCACCGCATTCCTGCGTGTCGATCACGCGGCCGAGGCGGATGATTTTGCCGTCTGCGACGAGGCCGGATTTGATCGTGGTGCCGCCAAAGTCGATGCCAATTGCGTGGTCCATTTGGCGCGATGTTGCGTCGAAAGTCGCGCCGCGAGAAAGAATCAAATCACGTCGAACCGCTCGCGGATTGGCGAACGCTGATTTACATTCCAATAATGATCACGCTTGCGATCGACACCTCGACGAACCGCGGCAGCGTCGCGCTCTTCGCGTATGGCGAGCTCGCGCTCGACGAATCATTCACCGCCGATCGCAGCCACACCTCCGAGCTTTTCGCTACGCTCGACCGCGCGCGCTCTCAAGTCACGCGCGTCGATCAGGTCGTCATCGGCCTCGGCCCCGGCTCGTATGCCGGCGTGCGGATCGCCATCTCCGCAGCGACCGGGCTCCAGCTCGGCCTCGGTTGCGTCCTCGCGGGCATCCCATCCGTCGCCGCGCTGGAAACCGACGCGCACGAATACCTCGCGATCGGCGACGCGCGACGCGACGCATTTTACCTCACTCACGTCAGCGACGGCGTCTGCCTGCGTGGCCCGGAGCTCGTGAGCGAATCCGAGCTGCGCGCCCAGCTCGAACTGCATCCGACGCTCCCGGTTTTTGCATCCGAGCCTCTTCCTGCATTTCCGAGCGCGCCGATCGCATACCCGTCCGCTGTCCGTCTTGCGCGCCTCGCCGCGGAGGGGCGCGGGATCGTGCAGGAGGGAAATCTGGAGCCGATCTACCTCCGCGAGCCGCACATCACGCAGCCGAAACCGCAGGCGCTCTGACTCTCTGCTCGCGAGATTTTAAACGACGGAGGCACGGAGGCAGCGAGGCACGGAGGAGAGGGGAATGTTTTTACATTGTTTGCGGACGCCGCGCGCCGCATGCCGGCGGTGAAAAATCTAGCGTGCGGCGCGACCGCGACCGCGTAGTTTCGCACGCATGGCCACCTACGTTTACGAGACGATCCCGCAGAAAAAGGGCGAAAAACCGCGCCAATTCGAGCTCCAGCAAAAGATGAGCGACAACGCGCTGACGAAGCACCCCGAGACCGGCGAACCGATCAAACGCATCATCGTCGGCGGCAGCGGCAACATCATGCGCGGCCTTAGCATCCTCTCGATGAACAACCCCCGCAAAGGGCGCTGAGCGTTTTCACACGACAACTTCGGTTCGGGTTCAAGCTTCACAGAACGCTGATCCATTTTTGAACTCGTCGTTCACGTTTGCCCCAGCCGCTTCTCCAAGTCGCTCGGTGAGACAAAGGCCAGTGCTCTTCCGTTTTTGCGCTGCTCCAGAATCCCGCGTTTCGTGAGACCGAGCAGATCGAGGCGCGCGGTGTCGTAAACGATGCCATGCCGACTCATGTGCCCGGTGATGTTGTATGAGAATTTGGGATGCCGGACGGCGTGCGTGAGGAGCGCTTGCTGGCGATGATTGAGATCAGCGAATCCGTTGAGGAGTCGCATGCAGGTGCGAGTCTCGCGGGATTTACGCTCGACATAATCGTGCAGCTCGCGCAGTGCCTTCCGGATCACCTCGGCTTGGTGGAGGATGAAGTACGTTAGGTCGTTGTTGTCGCTCTCCGTCCGGAGGAAAGCGGTGCCGTATTGCACCGGTGCCTTGCGCAGAATCTGCGAGATCGAGACAAACTCGAAAAGCCAGTAACCGGCATGAAGCATTTGCCAATAAAAGAGCGCGCGTGCCGTCCGACCGTTGCCGTCCACAAATGGGTGATCGTAAGCCAGCCAGAAGTGCAAAATGATGCCACGGATCACCGGATGAATGAAGCAGTCTGGAGTCTTGCCGTTGGCAAAATCACACATCACATCCAGCCGTCGCGGTAGCTCTTCAGCCGGCGGCGGATCGTGAAGAACCTGGCCTTCCGCATCGGCGACCTCAATCCGCTCTTCCGTCCGGCGCAGCCTGCCCGACCCGTCGGCAACATCGAGCGCATTCTCTGAGACCAAGCGATGAACCATGAGCACCAACTCCGGCGTCAGCGGCTCGTCCTTCAACTCCCTGATGCGGCGCATCGTGACGTAATTGTTTAAGATCATCCTCTCGCCGCGATCGCGGGGTGCGCGCCCGTCGGCGAGCATTTTCTTGGCGACCTCCCGCGTCGTCGCCGCACCTTCGAGTTGGCTGGACGTGATTGCCTCCTCCATGAGCGATCGCACCACGTAACGATCCCGCTCGTCGGGGTTCGTCACCCGCTCAGGGATCTGGATCAGCGTGCCGCCGTTACGGTCGATCTGGTGGAGAAGCTCGGTGACGAGATCGGGCGTACAAAAGCCGAAAGGTCGCGCGTTTTTGTCGAGCAGAGGGATGCTGCGTTGAGTGGTGAGGCGCTGGAGTTTCAGGCTGAGCCACCATTCCTCGCGAGTCAGCCCGGGTGGCGGGGTTCGATATTTGAGATCTTCCCAGTGGGAATATTTCTGGGCGTCGTGCTCTCGTTGAACCTCCAAGACCGTGTTGATCCGGCCAGGGTCCGAGAGACGCTCCATGAGCACGTGAAAGGGGGGAGGTGTTTCTGGAATGCGCATGGCGAACTACCGGTGAGCTACCGAATTTTACAGAATCGGTAGCTCGATGCAACTTTAATTACCGATTCGTTTCAAATCGGTAGCCGGTCGGTAGTTCGCAAACACCCAACATCCTGTGGAAGCGAAAATCGCAACCACAAGATGTTGCGGGAACCCTTCGCGAGCTTTTTGTTTGTAACGGATTGCAAACCCGCCCTCCTGACCATCGATCTACCGCAGGAAGGCCTCGTGGAGGCCGCCGTCCACGGTGATGATTTGGCCGGTGGTTTTGCTGAGGCGCTGGCTGACGAGGAGGAAGTAGGCTTCGGCCTGGTCGGCGGGGGTGATGGGCGATTTGGTGAGGGTGCGGTCGGCGTAGAACTGCGCGAGCTTGGTGACGAGGGAGTCGGTCGCCTCGTCGTCCTTATAGGGGATGTTGTATTTCGCGAGGGAGCCGATGACGCGGTCGCGCGGGAACATGGCGCTGCCCTGCACGACGGTCGCGGGGGCGACGGCGTTGACGCGGACAAGCGGCGAGAGCTCCATGGCGAGCTCGCGGGTGAGGTGGTTGGCGGCGGCCTTCGAGCAGTCGTAGGCGACGCTGCCTTTCTTCGCGACGGCACCATTCGCGCTGGTGGTGAGGACGAGCGAACCGCGCAGGCCCTGTTCTTTCCAAGTCTTCGCGGCTTCGTCGCCGACGATGTAGCTGCCGGTGACATTGACGCCGAAGGTGAAGGCCCACTTGTCGTCGGGGATGTGGCCGGTGGTGTCGCTGGCCACGAAGACGCCCGCGGTGACGGCGATATGATCGAAGCCGCCGTAGGCAAGCGCAACCTGATCGAGCATCGCGCGAACGCTGGCACGGTCGGTGATATTCGCCGCGAGGCCGAGCGCTGGGCCGCAACCGGAAATGCCGGTGCCGGCGACGCCGATGCCCTGCCCGAGCTTGTCGGTAAGCTCCTTCGCGGTCGCTTCGGCGGACGCAGCCTGCATGTCCACGCACACGATCTGCGCGCCTTCTTTGGAAAGGCGATGCGCGGTTTCCTTGCCGATGCCGCTGCCGGCGCCGATGACGATCGCGACCTGCCGCGCGAGTTCTTTTTCGGCAGGCATGCGCTTCAGCTTCGCCTCCTCGAGCAGCCAGTATTCGATGTCGAAGGCCTCCTGCTGCGGCAGCGCGATGTATTCATCGATCGCCTCCGCGCCGCGCATCACTTCAACGGCGCAGTTGTAAAATTCGGCGGTCACGCGCGACTCCGACTTGTCCTTGCCCCACGCGACCATGCCGAGGCCGGGGATGAGCACCACGGTCGGATTCGGGTCGCGCATCGCGGGCGAATTGTCGTGTTTGCACTTTTCGTAATACTTCGCGTAATCCTTGCGATAGCCCTCGAGCCCTTTGGTGATCAGCTTCTTCAGCGCATCGAGGTCGTCCTTCTGTGGATTCCAATCAACGTAGAGCGGCTTGATTTTGGTGCGCAGGAAATGATCCGGGCAGCTTGTGCCAAGTTCGGCGAGCCGCGCGGCGTCCTTGGAATTGACGAAGCGCAGGATCTTCTCGTCGTCCTGCACGGTGCCAATGAAACGCTTCTGCTGCGAGACCTGTCCGCGCAGCCAGGGCAGGATTTGAGCAAGTGTCGCGCGGCGCTTTTCTTCGTCGAGAGACTGATATTTTTGCCCGCCGAAGGCCTTCGTGTCTCCGCCTTTCGCCTCGTATTTTTTCTCGATGAACTCGGCGGCTTTTTCGATGAGCGAGAGCGTGAGTTCGTAGCACGCCTTGTCGTCCTCGGCCCAGTTGATGAGGCCGTGCTGGCCCATGATGATCCCTTTCGCGTTCGGGAATTCGCTCACGATTTTCTGCATCTCGAGGCCAAGCTCGAAGCCGGGCCGCAGCCACGGCGTGTGGATTACTTCGTCGCCGAAAATCTCCTTGGTCAGCGCGACGGAGTTGCGCGACGCAGCGACGGAGATGGCGGCATTTGGGTGCATGTGATCGACGTGCTTGAACGGGATGAACGAGTGCAGAGGCGTATCGATTGAGGAGGGGCGCGGGTTCAGGTTGAAGGTCGTGTGCGAATACATGCCGACCATTTTGTCCTCGGCTTCGGTCTTTGCGCCGGTGCCTGGCAGCCCGGCGTAGAGCGGCTGCAACTCGAGGAGTTTCGACTGGTAGAGAGAGGAGAAATTTTCGCGCAGCGAGGTCCGCAGATCGCCGCCGGAGCCTTTGACCCACAGGACTTCCACGTCTTTGCCGCTGAGCGGATCGCGCTCCAAGATTTTCGAGGAAGTGTTGCCGCCGCCGGTGTTCGTGATGCGCTGGTCGGCGCCGAGGATGTTCGAGCGGTAGATGAGGCGGCCGACGGGATCGAGCGCTGCGGCTTTGGAGTCATCCCAGGAATGCGTGACGTGCTTGAATGGTTTCATGTGGGTTTTCGGTGGTGGGAAATTTTGCGGGGAGAGGAGACTTCACAGCCGGCGCGGCGTGTGCAAGTCAGTAGCCGATGCGACTCGATCAATGGCTCTGGGCGGTACGCGTTTTCAAGACGCGCGGCCTGTCGGCGGATGCGATCAAGACGGGGCGCGTGGAGGTGGATGGAAAGTCGAGTAAGCCTGCGCACACGGTGCGCGCGGGGGAGGTCGTGACGGCGCGGATGGAACATGGCGCGGCGGCTTGGACGCGGACGCTACGGGTGATCGATGCGCCAAAGTCGCGCGTCTGGGCGAAGCTTGTGGCGGATTTTGCGGACGACCTCACGCCGGAATCGGAGTGGGAGAAAATGCGGATTCGCGAGCCGATGCTGCTGCCGCCGGGGTTTCGTCCGCGCGGCGCGGGGAGGCCGACGAAGCGGGAGCGGCGGGAGACGGATCGGTTCGACGAGCCGATGTGATTTTTCAGCGACGGGCGAGCAAGCGCATCCATTCGCGTCCTTCGCGGCCGGGGTAGGCGCGGGTGGGGAGCCACTCGCGGAGGAGCGTGAAGCGGGGCGAAAAGAGCGCGTCGAGCTGCGGGATTGAGACTTCGAACGGCGGGCCTTCGTCGGGTGAATCGTTGCCGGGATCCAGGTAGAAAATCGCGAGGAGATGGCCGCCGGGCTTGAGCCCATCGGCTACGGCGGTGACGTAGGCGGCGCGTTGCGAGGGGTCGATCGCGCAGAAGCAGGTGTGCTCCCAGACCCAGTCGAATGCGCCGCGGAGCGCGGGCGGGAGGTTGAAAAGGTCGGCGAGTTCGTAGCGTTCGCCGGCGACTTTTGGAAGTGCGCGTGCGGCTTCGACGGCGGACGGCGCGATGTCGATTCCGAGGACTTCCTCCGCGGATGTGGCGAGCGCGCGGACATCGTGGCCGAGGCCGCAGCCGGGGACGAGGACGCGGCCGCGCATGGGACTTTCCGCGAGAAAATCGACGAGGCCGGGACACGGCGAGCCTTTGTCCCACGGGGTTTCCGCGCGACGGTAGTGGTCTTCCCAGTCGGTTGGCATCAGGCGCGAATCCAAACGCTGGCTTGAGCGACGCTCCACTGAAATTTTCGCGCGTGTTCTCGGATGAGGAACGGGAGGTCTTTGGTTTCGCGCAGCTCGAAATTTGGTGAGAGCGCGGCCCGGAGGCCGTCGAGCGAGGTGACTGCGCCGCCTTCCAGCGCGACGCCGCCGAGCCAGTTTTCGCGCGGGGTGAATTGCTCGAGCCAGGTGTAGGGGGACGTGCAGATCAACTGTCCGCCGGGCTTCACGAGCGATGCGAGCCGCGCGAGGCAGTGGCGCGGATTCGTGACGCGGTCGATGAGATTCGCGATGAGCACGATGTCGAATTCGCCGAGGTCGGGGCGCAAATTCATCGCGTCGCCGGTTTCGAATGTGACGCGCTTGCGGTCGATTTCAGCAGGGACTCGGGCGGTGAGCGGGGTGGTGAGTTCGCCTTCGTCGAGTCGGGAGTAGCTGAGCTGGCCGTGGTCGCGGAGGCGCGTGGAGGCTTCGATGAAGCGGTGTGAAAAGTCGATGCCGATGACGCTGGAGCAGTGGCGCGCGAGTTCAAATGTGGCGCGTCCGACGGCGCAGCCGAGATCGAGCCCGCGCGGACTGGCGGGCAGCGGGTGCACACATTCGCTAACCGAGCGAACGGCGAAATCGAGGGCTGTATGCGGGCCGAAGTCGAACGGCAGAATCTCCTCGGGAGTGCCGTAGTGGAAGAGGAGATACTCCGCGAGCAGGCGGTCGGTTTCGTAGATGTTCACGTTAGTCGCGCAGGATCGTGTTGGGGAGTTCGTCGGGGTTTTCGGGGTGCGGGGGGAAGTGGCGGGCGAGGACTTCACCGGCTTTTTTCACGGCGCCGATGACGGCCTCGGTAAAGTTTCCGGCAACGAGTTTTTCCCGGATTTCGGCGGCGGTTTCTTCCCAGAAACTTTGCCCGCATTTTTCATGGATCGCGGTGTCACCGATGACGGCGAATTTTTGCGACGCAGGCGCGAAGTAGATGAGCACGGCGTTGCGCTCGCGGGTTTTGCGCATTCCGATTTTGTCGAAGCGCTGGGTGGCGCGCGCGACAGGATCATCGACCGTTTTTGCGGAAACCCAGACGCGAATTTCGCCGGAGGTGCGGGCCTCGGCTTCCGCGATGGCGGCTTCGATTTTCTGCTCGTCGAGTAGGTTGAGGAATTCGCGAGGTTTCATATTTTCACCAGCTCCCTCCCGCGCCGCCGCCGCCGGAACTGCCGCCGCCGCCGGAGAACCCACCGCCTCCACCGCCGCCCGACCAGCCGCCGCCTCCGCTGCTCCAGCCGCCGCCGCTCCCCATCATCATCGGGAGAAGCATCCCGCCGCAGCCACTGCGCCGCCTGCGTCCCCCGAACGATTTTCCGCGACCGGATGCGGAGAAAATTCGCATGACGAACATGAGCAGCATGAAGCCGGCAAAAATCCAGAAGCTGTAACTTTCCTCCGAGTCGTGCCCATCGCCGGAAACGCTGCCGGTGCCTTTGTATTCGCCGCGCGTGGCGGCGATCATCGAATCGACTGCGGCGGTGATCCCGCCATCGAAATTCCCCGCCTTGAATGCGGGCTTCAGCTCCTCGTCGAGGATGCGCGCGCAGGTGGCGTCGGGGAGCGCGCCTTCGAGTCCGCGGCCGGTTTGAATCCACGTTTTGTGGTCGGTGACGAAGGCAAAGAGGATCGCGCCGTTGTCGAGTTTCGCCTGGCCGACTTTCCACGACATGAACGTCCTCTGGGCAAAATCGGCGACGGAGGATTGCGTCTCCAGCTTTTGGAAAATGGCGACAACGATTTGATTCGAGGAGTCGCGCTCGAATTGGCGCAGTCGCGCATCGAGCTGCTGCACGGTGCCCGGCGAGAGCAGGTGCGCGTAGTCGTTGACGTAGCCCTGCGGCGGTGGCGGGAGCTTTTCCTCGGCGGAAAAAAGAGGGCCCGCGGCGAGGAGCAGCAGGACGGCGAGCAGCTCGAAAAGGCCGCGGCGATGGGTCATTTCGGAGTGGCCTCGGGCGAGGGTGTGCCGAAGTTGAAGTTCACCTCGGGCGTGACGTCGGCGCCTGCGCGGGCTGTGAAATACGGCTTCGGCTGGAAGCCCATGGCGCCGGCGAAGAGCTTCGTGGGCATGGATTCGACGGCGGTGTTGTAGCCGCGCACGGATTCGTTGAAGCGCTCACGCTCGACGGAGATGCGGTTTTCCGTCCCTTCGAGCTGCGCCTGAAGGTCCCGGAAATTCGAGTTGGCCTTGAGCTCCGGATATTTTTCGACGACGACGAGGAGCCGCGAGAGCGATGAAGAGAGGGCGTCCTGCGTCTGCTGGAACTGCTGGAGCGCGGCGGGGTCGGTCGGCGCGGTGTTCGGGTCGAGCTTTACGTTGGTTACTTGCTGGCGGGCTTTGACGACGTCGATGAGCGTTCCTTTTTCGAAATTGGCAGCGCCCTCGACGGTCTTGACGAGATTCGGTATGAGGTCGGCGCGGCGCTGATAGACGTTTTGCACGTCGGCCCAGCTTTTATCGACGCCCTGCTTGAGGGTGACGAGGCGGTTGTAACTGCCGCAGCCGGCGACGCAGAGGACGATAACGCCGAGGACGATGATGCCGAAAATGGTGAGTGCGCTTTTCATAGGGATGTGATGGAAGGTGAAACGTGCGGGGTGCTGGTGTTGGACTTCTGAAGGTGCGTGTGGCGTCGGGCGGGCGGGATTGAGAAGCGCGCTGCGCGCTTGCGTTGCGATGTTCGGTGTTGAGCGTGCGGGTGGCGCGTTGCACTCTGAGTGCGCGCTCATTTTCACAAAAACTTCCCTCTACTCAATGCGCTTCGCTTCTCTCCTCTCGCTCGCTCTGCTCCTGTCGCCGATTGCCCGGGGACAGGATAAATCCGCGAGCATCACGCCGGCACACGAGTCGCTGTTGCGGGATGCGATGCGGCGGTTCGTGGTGCGGGATTGGGACAAGGCGCTCGAATTCATCGACAAGGCGGACGCGATGGACAAGCCGACGCCGGTGTCGCTGAACATCCGCGGGGCGATCGCGATCGAGCAGAAGCATTTCGACGAGGGGCGGAAACTTTGTCTGCAGGCGCTGAATGACGATCCGACGTTTTATCCGGCGCGGTTTAACCTGGCGGAAATTCCTTTCGTGCAGGGAAAGTATGCGGAGGCGCGTCCGATGTTCGAGAAATTGCGCGACGAGAATCCTAAGGACGAGCTCGTGCAGTTCCGGATTTACATGACGTATCTGCTGGAAAAGGACGACGACGCGGCGAAGCAGGAGCTGGATGGGATTCAGTTCTACAGCATGACTCCGGTTTATTATTTTGCCCACGCGGCGTGGGAGATGACGCACGGGAACAAGCCGGAAGCGCTGAAGTGGATCGAGCGCGGGAAGTATGTTTTTCCGCCGGGCGCGGTGCGGTTTTACGCGGATGTTTTCTACGATCTCGGTTGGATGGAAAGACCGTGAGTGGCAGGTGGGATCGGCGATCGGGCTACGGGCGCGTTACTTTCAACACGAGGAAACGCTGACCCGAGGGGCCTTGGGGAACGGTCGCTTTGATCGTTTGAGTCGTGCCGTCGTCGGCGAGGATTTGCTCGGTGACTCCTGCGCTGCTCCATGTGGTGAGCTGGTCGGACCAGACGACGCCGGCGGTGATACCAGGGAGGTTTTTCAAGCGGGAGAAGGTGAACGTCAGGGAGCTGCCGGATTGGGCGACGATGGGGCCGGTGCTGTCGGGGAGGAGCGGGTTTTTGTTCGTTGCGAACTCTACGAGATTTTTCAGGCCGTCGCCGTCGGGGTCGGCGGTGTCGGCGGCGGCGGGGGCTTGCGCGGCGGTGAGGCTGCCGAATCGCTGGATTTTCCAAGCATTGATCGGCGAATCGACCAGTGAAACGGCGGCAGTGGGGGGCGTGCCGAGCGTGTAGGTGGAGGCGGAGGCGGTGAGGTTTAGCGTGACCGATTGGGTGCCGAGGATGGCGGGGTCGGCGGTCGGGGTGAGGGTGACGGTCGCGGTGGTTTGGTTCACGAGGATCGTGACCGCGCCGCCGGTCGGGGAGAGCGTGTAGCGGGAGGCGGTGGCCTGGCCGGTGCCGGTGGAGGGGGAGAAATTCACGGTGAGTGTGCTCGTGGTGATACCGGTGCGAGTGACGGTGAAAGTGCCGGTGTCGGTAGTGGCCATTTGCGCGCTCGCGTCGGTGGCGGCGATGGTGACTGTCGGGAGGTCGGAGCTGAGGGCGGTCGGGCCGGTCTGGTAATCGCCCAGGACCTGCTGGTCGGTGAGGGCGTAGTCGTAGATGCGGAATTCGTCGTAGGTCGCGTCGGTGTTGCTGTCGGCGGCCCAGTTCGAGCGGCCGAGCCAGACGTTCACGTCGGGCAGCGTGTCGGGGCCGAGGAGGGTGGTGATCGATTTGAGGAGTGCGCCGTTTTTGTAGAGCTTCCACGCGCCGTCTGCGTCGTCGTAGGTCACGACGATGTGGACTTTCTGTCCGAGCACGGTGGCGCCGACGGTATCGGCGATCGCGCCGCCGGTGAGGTCCGCGCCGCCGCGCTCGAGGCGCACGTCGTTCGCAGAGTTGATATTCGCGGTGACGAGGAGGTAGTCGATGCCGCGGAATGCGCCGCCGGGCACGGTGACTTCGCCGCTTTCATTCGATCCGAAATCGAGGAGGCGCGACCAGCTCAGCGCGCGGTTGACGGTGACCCACAGCTCGTAGGTCGCGCTCGAGTAGCCGGGGTAGTTCGTGCCCGAGCCGGAGGCGACGCCATTTGGCAGGTCGATGTACGCCGCTGACGCGGATGCGCCGCCGGGGACGCGGACCGCCGTGCCGTTTGCTGTGGCGCCCGCGCCTCGGATGGTGGCGTTTGCGGTGCCCGCGGAGTCGGCGATGACCGCGCCATCCGCGAGCGCGCCGGTCGCGTTTGAAAAGCTGTAGCGATGCACCGGCGGGATGGTGATCGGCTGCTGCGCGAAGACGCCAGTCGCGAAAAGCGCGAGAGCGACGGCGAAAATGAAACGTCGTGCGCTCATAAATCCGCGTCGTCGAAACGCCATTGTTGATTGTTGCCGCCGACGTATTGCCACAGCACGAGGTCGGCGCCGGCGGCGGAGCTGATGCCCGACACGTCGAGCGATTGCGCGGGCGCGTGGACGGGCGAAATCCTCACCCAGCCTTGATCTGTCGGCGTGAAGGTGAATTTTTGCGACGCCGTATTCGCCCACGCTTCGAGGACGAGTTTCGTCCCATTCGCCGTCCCGGCCGCCGCTGCCGCGAGCGTCATCCCGGGCTGATTTTGAGGAAAAATCCGAAACTGCCCCGTGCCCGCGGCCTGCACGGTCCAGCGCTGCGTCTGGTCCCCCGCCCACGACTGCTGCTCGACCTGCGTGCCCGCCGCGGCGTTGCGTCCGCGGAGCCCGAGCGCCATCGCCTGCGCGTGCCGCGGCACGATGCGATACGTCCCTTCGCTCAGCCCGAGGAGGCGCGGCTCCCACGACTGCTCGGCGCCGGAAAAGTCGTCGTATTGGATCACGTCGCCGTTGTTCGCGGTGTCCGCGCTGAGCACCTGAGTGGTCCCGCGATGCCGCAGCTTCACGAAGCCGTCGCCGGTCAGCAGCACGTTCCACTTTTGCGCGTCGCTGGTGTTCTGCGTCCACTGCTGGATTTGCCCGTAATTGCCGCCGTTGTTCCCCGACACATCGAGCCACATCGGACTGCCGAAGTGGTTGAGACTGTAGGAACCGTCCGCATTTCTCCACACCGCCCACTGCTGCGCAGGCGCGCCGTTGTAAGCGTAAAGTTGCACCTCCGTGCCGCTGGCGACGCTGTTGTTTGGCACGTCGAGATATTTGTCGAACGACTTGTTCCGAAACGCGTAGATGCCGCCGGAGACGAGCGCGCGATGCCCCTGCGTGTAGCCCGCGCCGAGGCTCACTTTCAGGTAAAGGTATTTGCCACCTGTGCCTGTGCTCATGCGCCCGGCGGTTGTGAGCGAGAGATTCGAGACGGAGTCGGTGAAAGTCTGTCCCTGCGCGAGTGGTGCGTTGTCGGTGTTGCCGCTCGGGTCGTTCATGTCCACGACGTGCGAATCACCGGCTTTGGTCGCGGGCACGGCGACCACGTACGCACCTTGGTTGTAGGCCGACTGGCCGATCGCGTCGCCGCGGAACATCACCCAAAAATCGAGCTCGTTCTCCCGCGTAATTTTGAATGCCACCGGCTTCGTGAGGTCCGCCAAGCCGTCGAATTGATTCAGCCGATACGTCCCCGAATGCGAAATCGGCAGCACCGCCGCGTCCGGCAGCCAGCCGCACAGGCTCTTGTAATACGCGTTGTAATCGTTGTTTCCATCCGTGCCCCACGCGTTGCCCATCGGGTCGCTGTTGTCGCCGTATTCCACATGCGTGCGGCTCGCGGAAAGGGGATTGCCGTCGGTCGAGGTCCACGAGTTCGCGTGCGGCAGCCAAAAGACGTGCCCGTATTCATGCACGAGCAGATGTTTGTCGGCGGTGCCGTTGCACCAAATCGTGTCTCCGCCGCCCCAGCCCGCCGCGCCCGTTTGCACAAAGCCCTCATGCACGATCACGCGGCAAGTGTAGTTGTCCGGCTCGAAGCCCAACCCGCGCGCCGCCGCCTTCGCGTCATCGCCGATCGGCCCCCAGTAGAGATTCATATTCACGGAGCCGTCGCTGTTTTTCCAATAGCCCGCGGATGCTTTCGGCATCCGCATCACCGGCGTGACATCGACCGTGTCGATCCACGTCTTGTCGTAAGAAATGCGCTTGATCCGCGCATTCATCCCATCGCTCACGCCGACCTGATCGCGCAGATACGACTCCGACATCCAGCCCGGATACGCCACGTCCGAAAAATCGACGCGCATGAAGAGAATTTTCTTCGCGCCATTCGTGAGTGACGCCGGCGGCTTGCCGGGAAAATCGGCGGTTCCATTGACTCCGCTCGATGACAGTTCGCGCGGCGTCCCGCCTTCGATCGCGTCGAGCGCCTGCGGAGTCGTCAGCGCGCGCTGCTCCAGCCGCGTCATTCGCGTCTCGAAATCCTCCGCGCAAAACGGGCAGCACATTGTGTAAGCATGCGAGCCGACGAGCAGCGCGGTTTTCTCCGCGACCGTTTCGCCGGGCGGCAATACGGGTTTGTCTTCCGTCACGATGCACTCCGCCGTTGTCTCGCTCGCGGTTTCGCCGGTCTCGAGCTTTCGCACAGGGCTGGATAAAACAGCTAGGTCGTCATCGAGCGCGACGCCGTGGATCGAGACATCGCGCAACGTCGGGATGAGCGCGCGTTCGCCGTAACGGTGGGCGGTGAAATACCGGTCTCCGATTTTCGCCTGCTCCGCGGTCGGCACGGACGTCGCGACTCCGGGCGGCGGCAGGCCCATGATCCGCACGATGTCGCCGCGATCCGACACGCGTTTCTCCAGCACATCCGCGACTTCCGATGGCATCTCTTGCCTGACGGCAAAAGGCGGCGTCTCCGCGATTGCTTCACGCGGATTCGTGCGGATCAGATCGGCGACGACCGCGCGGCGGGCGACCGCGAGTTGGCGGCCTCGCGCGACCAAGCTCGCACGGGCTGCGGGCGTTGCAGCGCGATACTCCTCGGCCCATTGGTAAAATGCGGACATTTCCGGCCGCACGGATTCTCCCCATGCGCTGGAGAAAAGCTCGCGCTCCGGGATTCGCTTCGGCACCAGTGCGGGCGCGGCGAGAATTGCGCGCGCCGGGTCGCGGCTCGGCGGGGGCACGGCATCGGCGACTGCGGTCGCGTCGTCTGTGAGAGTTGCCGATGCGCCGGCTTTTAGCGGTGAGGGCTGTGTCGCAGCAACGTGCGGCGTTTGCTCGGCAGGCTGCTTCACCCCGCGCTGGCTGAGCAACGCCGCACCCGCGCCCAGACAAACGGCGAGAATGGCACCGGCGAGCCAGCGGGATTTGCGAATGGGTGAGGGGAGCATTGCGGGGGACGCCGAACCGGGCGGGGCAGACGCGCCCGCAAGGGAATCGTTCGTTGTCCCGAGTCGAGAGGTAGCACTCTGGAAGACAAATGGCTGCTGTCCATGAGGATTGCGGTCGATATTTGGAGGAATCCAGTCTGACGGCCTGCGGCTAGGATGCACATCCTCCTAAACGACCCGTTTTCTCCAAAAAATGACCGGCAACCTCATGGACTTCGTGACATTCCGGTTAAAGTTCCATTGTCAAATTCCGTCCACAGTGGGCGGTCGCCCTTCGCTTATGAACCCTCTCCCTCGCTCCCTCCGCCGTTCCCGCCGCGCAAAGCCGACCCAAATCCTCACGCGCAGCATCGCCGCCATCGTCTCGGCAAATCTCGCCGTCTATGCCGTCTCGACTTGGACCGGCGCGGGCACCGACTCCTTCTGGAGTACGAATGCCAACTGGGACGTGCCGCCTTCGCCTTTCTCAGACAGCCTCGTTTTCGACGCCGCGACCAATCTCGCGCCGAACAACGACTTCACCGGCTTCACCTCCAATGCCATCACCTTCGGGCCAAACGCCGCGGCCTACGTGCTTAACGGAAATGAAATCACGCTCGCCGGCCCGACCACGAACAATTCCACCGCGACGCAGACGATCGGCTTCGGCCTCAATTTCTCGACGGCACGCATCTTCAACGCCGCCGCGGGAAACATCACGCTCACCGGGCCGATCAACGCAACGACCGGCTCCCAACTCATCAAGCAGGGCGCGGGGACGCTCACGATTTCAAACCCGGGAACGACTGCGCTCGGCAACAACACCGGCGCGGGCGTCGTGCTGCAGGCTGGCACCACGCGACTCGCTGGCGGCAGCGGCGCGGTGTATAACGTGACCGGCGAACTCTACGTCGGCGACACGTCAAACCAAAACGTCGCGCTCAACGTGGACAGCGGCTCTGTGAATATCTCGACGTGGCTGGCGGTCGCGCGCGGAAATGGCAACGGCACCGTCTCCTCGGACGTGACGCTCAACGGCTCATCGCAGTTGACCTCACTCAATTTCAGCGCGGGTTATTTTGCCAATGTCGTTGGGAATACCCCGCGCGGAACCATCACGCTCAACGGCACCTCGACGATGCAGGTCACCGCGAACAACGGCAATTTTCTCCTCGGGGAATCCGCCGGGTCGAACATCGTCCTGCGCGTGAACGACTCCGCCACGCTGCGGCACACCGGCGGCACCGCGAGCCAGTCGAATATCGGCGTCGGTGGGCGTGGTGTTTTGAATATCGCGAGCCCGACGGCGACCGTGGCTTTCAACCAAGTGAATCTCGGCTCTGCGGCGAACGGTTCCGGGGCGATCTACAACCGCGGCGTGCTTACCGTCGCCGCAGCCGCGAGCACAAACAACTTTGCCATCGGCAATGCGCCGGGATCCTACGGTTACTTTCTCCAAGACTCGGCGTCGCCGGTGATGATCAATGAACTCGGTGTCGGCGGCGCGGGCAACGGCACGCCATCGACCGGGGGTGGCACCGGGGTGCTTGAGGTGCGCAGCGGCACGGTCGCGGCAAATCAGTGGATCACCATGACCCGCAACAACGCCGTGACTGCGCAGACCGCGGCGATCATCGTCTCCGGCAGTGGCACCCTCGTCGCGCCCAATATCGCCGCCCGTTTCCGTGGCGGACAGCAGGGTGGGGCGGACATGTACAATCACATCGACATCGGCACCGGCGGCACGATCGCTGGCGGGCCGAACAGCGACCTCAACCTGCTCTTCGCGGCGCGTGCCACCAGCACCAGCGTCCTCGCCGTTCATGGCGGCGGCGTGTTCCAGACCGGCCGCATTTATGCCGACCAGGCGACCGGCACCACTTCGGTGAATCTGGACGGCGGCAAAATCGTCGCCACCTCCAGTAACGCCGCCTTCCTCGGCACGAACATCGACGCCACCTACATCTACCCCGGCGGCGCTATTTTCGACACCGCGGGCTTCAACCCCACGATCGTCGGTCCTCTCTCCGCCCCGACCGGCAATGGCATCTCCAGCATCCCGATCGTCGGCAACGGCGCGGGCTACATCGGCCGACCCGTCGTGCAAATTGCCGGCGCCGGCATCGGTGCGGCAGCAGTCGCGAATTTCGACGAAACGACCGGCCTCCTCACCGGCATCACCGTCACCAGCCCCGGTGCCGGATACGTGAATCCCACCATCACCCTCGTCGGCGGCGGCTCCACCACGCAGGCGACGCTCGGCACGGCGGTGCTTTCGGGAAATGTGAACACCGGCGGCCTGACCAAGACCGGCGCGGGCATCCTCACTCTCACCGCCGCGAGCACCTACGGCGGCGGCACGACCATCAACGGCGGCACCCTGCGCGTCACGAATACCGGCGGCTCCGGCACCGGCACGGGGCCGGTCAGCGTCCTCAGCGGCGGCGCGCTGGGCGGCACGGGGTTCATCACCGGAGCGGTCACCGTCAGCACCGGCGGCTCCCTCGCTCCCGGCGCGGGAGTCGGCACCGTCAACCTCGGCACCCTCACGCTCCAGCCAGGCTCGCTTTTGAACTACGAGATCACCAGCGCCAGCTCCCTCGATAGCACCGTCGTCACCACGGCCGACGGCCTCACCATCAACGGCGGTGCCTTCAATCTCTACGTCCCCGGCGGCACCACCACCTACAGCGCCAACGGTGTTTACAACCTCATCGGCTACACCGGCAACATCGGCGGTACGGGCACCACCGCGCTTTCCGTCGGCAATGCAGTCCCGGGCAAAAGCTACATCTTCGACACTAATGGCGGCTTCGTCCGGCTCACCGTCGCCACCTCCGGCAGCACGCCGAATTTCTGGAACATCGATGCCGATGGCGCATGGGAGACCGGCAGCAACTGGACCCTCGGCAGCGCCCCGAATGCCGTGGGTGCCAGCGCGAATTTTGGCGGCGGCGGTGCCACCATCACCGCCCCGCGCACCGTCAATGTCGGCACTCAACAGACCGTCGGCTCCCTCGCCTTCAACAGCGTCCAGCCCTACACCCTCGGCGGCGCGGCGCTCCGACTCGACAACGGCGTCGTCCCCAACAGCGAGATCACCGTCACCAACGGCCAGCACCTCATCGCCAATCCCCTCGTCGGCGTCACCGCCAACACCCAGTTCACCGTCGTCAACGCCTCCGACTCCCTCACCCTGCTCAACTCCATCAGCGGCGGCACCGCAATTGCCAAGCTCGGCGCGGGCACCCTCTCCCTCAAAGGCACCAACACCTTCACCGGTTCCACCACCCTCAACGCCGGCACCCTCGAAATCACCGGCGACGACTCCATCGGTGCCTCCCTCACCCAAAACGCAGGCAGCGTCCTCCGCGTCATCGGCGCCGCGCAGGGCCTTACAAAGCCCGTCACCTTCGACCTCGCAGGCGCGCCCGTCATCGCCCTTACCGGCGTGGCCAATTCCCCCGCCAACTACGTCCTCGACGTCCCCATCGGCTCCAATCTCTCCATCTTCAGCACCATCGACCGCTCCGCCGGAGGCAGCGCCGCAAAGATCGGCGGCGGCAGCATTACCTTCGCAAACCCCGGCACCAACGTCCTCTCCAACAACGCCGGCCTCAGCTACGTCATCCGCGACGGCTCGATCACCTTCGATGGCGGCTCCTCCTCCAGCTACTCCGTCGCCGCCGGCGAATTCACCATCGGCGACCAGACCCAGACCGCGCCCACCGTCACCCTCCAGAGCGGCACCTTGAATGTCGGCACCTTCGCCAGCATCGGGCGTGGCAACAGCACCACCGGCGCATCCGCCGCACTCATCATCAACGGCGGAACCCTCAACACCCAATTCCTTTACTCCGGCTTCGCCGCGGGCACCGCGGGCTACAACGCCACCCCGCGCATCGACATCAACGGCGTCTCCGCCGTCAATGTCTCCAACACCCTCCGCATCGGTGAAAGCGTCGGCGCCCTCGGCACCCTGAACATCCGCGACTTCACAAACGTCGCCATCACCAGCATCGCCCAGATTGGCTTCGGCGGACGCGGCATCGTCAATATCTCCGGCTCTCCCACCATCTCCGTCGCCGTCTGGGACACCGGATACGGCACCAATGGCGCCAACAACACTGGTGCCGGGGTCGTCCGCCAGACCGGCGGCACCATCGTCCAAAATGGCGCCTTCGCGGGCGACTGGCGCATCGGCGGCGCATTGGCCAACGCCGGCACCATCACCACCAACGACACCTTCGCCTACGGCAGCCACACCATCTCAGGCGCCAGCACCCTCCTCGACACCGGCGGGCGACACCTCCAGATCGGCGCAGGCGGTCGCGGCGTCCTCGACATCAGCGGCGGTGCCACCGTCAGTAGTGGCGGCTTCCCGGTCGTCGGCCGCTTCCCCGGCAGCTTCGGCCTCCTCAATATCAGCGGCGGCTCTTTCAACCAGACCACCGCCGGCAATCTCTTCATCGTCGGCGAGCAGGGCACCGGCGTCGTCAACATCTCCGGCACAGGCCTCCTCAACGCCCTCGGCGGCGCAGGCACCAGCCCCACCGGCGGCAGCGGCGGCATCCGCCTCGGCCACACCGCCACCGGCAGCGGCATCCTGAACATCGACGGCGGTGCCGTCCAAACCACCGGCATCACCCGCAGCGACGTCAGCTCCTTCGGCTACGTCTATCTCAACGGCGGCACCCTCCGTGCCGGTGCCGACAACTTCGCCTTCCTCCAGGGCCTCAACGCCGTCACCGTCGGCCCCACCGGAGCCGTCATCGACACCAACGGCTTCAACATCAACGTCGCCCAAAACCTCAACGCCCCCACCGGCAACGGCCTCCTCACCATTCCCGTCATCAGCGGCGGCACCGGATACATCGGCCAGCCCATCGTCCAGATCCAGGGAGGCGGCGCCGCCGCCAGCGCCACCGCCCAGATCGATGCCAACGGCGTCCTCACCGGCATCACCATCACCAATCCCGGCACCGACTACACCGCACCCACCGTCAACCTCCTCGGAGGCGGCTTCACCACCGCCGCCACCCTCGGCACCCCCGTCCTCGGCGCGAACATCACCACCGGCGGCCTCATCAAACGCGGCAACGGCGTCCTCACCCTCTCCGGCTTGAACACCTACACCGGCCCCACCGTCATCGAAGCCGGCCTCCTCACCCTCACCGGCAGCATCAGCGGCTCCACCTCCATCAACGTCAAAGCCGGCGCCATCCTCGACGTCTTCAACACCTCCGGAGGCTTCACCGTCAGCCCCAACCAGACCATCCGCGGCGCAGGCACCGTCAGCGGTGCCGCCAACATCGCAGGCACCGTCGCCCCCGGCGACACCGTCGGCGCCCTCAGCTTCGACACCGCCCTCACATTCTCCAGCGGCTCCACCCTCTCCCTCGACATCACCGGCGCCGCCACCTTCGACCAATTCATCGCCCCCTCCGTCACCCTCACTAGCCCCGTCAATCTCGCCCTCAACCTCGCCTACACCCCCGCATTCGGCACCACCTTCCGCATCATCGACAACCTCGGCAGCAGCAGCATCGCCGAAAATCTCTTCTGGTCCGGCCCCGAAGGCCAGCTCACCGAGGGCGAGCACTTCCTCGTTGGCGGAAAAGAACTCGTCATCAGCTACCAGGGCGGCACCGGCAACGACGTCACTCTCACAGCCGTCCCCGAGCCCGGCAGCGCCGCCCTCCTCCTCGCCACCGCCCCCCTCCTCGGCCTCCGCCGCCGTCGCCGCGCCTGAACCCGCATCCCTGCCCCTCCGCTTCGCGAAAGCGGCCCCCTCTCGGCTTCTAAAAAATCAGCCGATTCCGGCCTCCCAGAAACCGCCCGGAAAAATCCCAACCCCTTCCCGGCGTTCCCAAACACCACCGGCAAAAATGCCGATGGCTTTCCGGCGTCCGGAAACTTCATAGGCAAAAATGCCGGTGCCTTTACGGTGGCCGGAAACCTCGTAGGCAAAAAGCGTATAGGATTCGCCAACTCCTCTGAAGCCCCGGAAACAGTTTCCTGTCGCTTTTTGCACACTCCAGAGTAACGCCGCACCCGTCGCCCGAACCGCCGTCCCAACGGGAACCCGTCAGCTAAACGTCAACTTCTTCACCCCCGACGCGCTCAGGGCATTCATAACATCGACGATCCGTTCGTGACGCGCGTCCGCGCTCGGCCGGATAAACACAGGATCTCCGTCGCCAAACGCCGCCATGGCGTCCGTAAACCAAGAGCGGAGTGCCGGAAGCGAATGATCCGTCGGCAAATCGAAGTTCTTGCCGTTCATCGAAACCTGCCCATTCGCGTCGATCCCCACCACGACAGAGATGTGGGAGCTCCCGTCGCTACCCGGCAGATTCAGAGCGAGTTGCTTTTCCACGACCTGCGACCCCGCGCTGGCCATGAAGAAGAGCATCAGCACGAACACCACATCGACCATCGGCGCGATCTGGAAGCCGATGTGCCCGTCTTCGCGATCGATGGAGGAGCCCCCCATACGCTCCTCAGCTAAACGTCAGATTTTTCACCCCAGACGCGCTCGCCGCATTGAGCACATCCACGATGCGCTCGTGCCTCGCATCGGGATTCGGCCGGATGATCACAGGGTCCTTGTCCCCAAAGGTTTCGATCGCGTTCTTCAGCCAACTGCGCAAGTCCGGCAGGTTCTTGTCCTTCGGCTCCCCGTATCCCTGATTGTTCATCGAAACCTGCCCGTCGGCACCGATTTCAATCACGATCGGCGTCACTGCTGCACCGCCGCTGGACTGACCGGCTGGAAGATTCATATTCAGCTCCTTTTCCACGACCTGCGACCCGGCGCTGGCCATGAAGAAGAGCATCAGCACGAACACGACATCCACCATCGGCGCGATTTGAAAGCCGATGTCACCGTCTTCTGAACCCATTGATCCGCCCATAAAAAAAGAGTCCTTTCGAGTTAGAGTTTCGCTGGCTTCGCTTCGTCCTTGGAGACGACGGAAAAGGTGACATTGCTCACCCCCGCGCCGCCAGCGGCACGGAGGAGACCGCGGAGATATTCATACCGCACTTCCTTGTCGGCGCGAATGACGACGCGGAAGTCCGGCGTCTTGTCGATCTTCTTCTTGAGAATCACGGCAACCGCATCCGCATCGGGATAGTTCGTCCCGTCGATATCCAGCGTGCCGCTATTGTTCAGGCTGCTCCACAAGACGTTGATGATGACCTGCCCCTCGCCGGCTTGCTTCTTGCCTTTGTCCTTCGCGTCCTTTGCGACGGGAAGATGGACGTTATCGTTGGTCTGCAACACCTCGGTCGAGCTGATCGTCATGAAGAAGACGAGCAGCACGAGCAGAATGTCGATCATCGGCGCGATCTGAAACTCCGGATCTTCCTCCGGCGGCAAGCGCGTTTCGGCCTTCTTTTTTGCCGAGCCTTTGAGACGATGCGACATCGTTCGGGTTCCGGTTTAAGCCGCCCAGTCGAGGGTCGCGCCGCAGTGCGGGCAGGGATTGACGCCGGCAGTGACGGCGCCATTGCAAACGGGGCAGTTCGTCGTGAGCGCCATGGAGACTTTGCGCGCGCCGGCTTGGAAGCCAGCGTGGGCACCGGCGTTGAAATTTTCACCGATGGAAACGCCCTGCAGTTCCTCGTAGGGCAGATCCTGCATGAGTTGATTCACGATGTCGTCGGCGTGGACGATGCACATCTGCGAGACGTTGCGGAAGATGTAGTAGCTGACGAATGCCGGGATGGCGATGAAGAGGCCGCTGGCGGTCGCGAGCAGAACCTCGCCGATCTTACCGGACAGGAGGCGCGGGTCGCTGATGCCGCTGCCGGCGAGGACGGCGAAGGCGCCCATCATGCCGATGACGGTGCCGAGCAGCCCGATCATCGGGGAGACGACGCCGATTACGGAGAGGTAGCTGTTGCGGGTGCGGAGGATGGTCGCCTCGCGGAGTCCATGCTCGGCGAGACCGTCTTCCACGGCTTCCTTGCCGCGGCCGATGCGGCCGAGGCCGGCGCGAAGGACGTTGGCGAGGTAGTTCTTATTGGCGTTGCAGGTTTCCCACGCTTCCTGGTAGTTGCCGGCGCCGATGAGGCCCTGAAGCGAGACGATGAGGGGCGGCGGTGCGAGCTTGTCTTTGCGGAGCTGCATCGCGTTTTGGATGATGAGCGTCACCATCGTGACCGAGGTGCCGATGATCGCGATCCAGATGAGCATGATCAGCGGACCGCCATTCGTGATCGTCTGGAAGATGCTCTCTTGTTTTGGCGGCGCCGAACCTTCTTCAGCGAAGCCGCTGACAGTCATGGCTGTGAGCGCGGCGAGAAAAAGAGCGGTTGAGAGGTAGGGGCGGAGGTGGGATTTGGTCATGGGTTGGAGGAGAAATTTGGGTGTTAGGGGACGGTGATTTTTTGTGCTTTCAGCGCGTCGGCCTTTTCCTGCGCAAGGCTGACCGCGCTCGGATCATGGTAGAAAAGAGTCACGGTGCGCAAATAATCTTCAAGGGCGGCGGGAAGATTTCCGTCGTGCTCCTCGACTTCGCCGAGCGCGGCAAAGGCATTCGAATAGGTGTAGCCGTCCACGCTGGAGACGTTCTTGTCTTTCAACGCGGCCTCGGCGATGGGCTGAAGTTTCGCCTTCGCGGTGGCGAAATCTTTCTTTGAGATCGCGATGCGCGCCATGCCGACATCGGCCTGTGCGGAGCCGCCGTTCGGGTAGAGACGCTGGAAATCCTTGTATGCCGTTTCGGCTTTCGAGAGGTCGCCGGTGCGGATGTAAAGATCGCCGAGCATGCCGGAAACCTGCCGCGCCCAATCGACCGGGATGCCTTGATATTTGTCCGCAAGACTTTTGATGAGCGGCAGCGCTTTGTCGTATTGCTTTGACACGAGCGCGTTCTGCGCCTGCACGACTTCGGGCGGCTGCAGCATTTGCACTTCCTTCACGGTGGCGAGCGGCAGCCCGAGCGTGCCGGAGCCAATTTGCACCTGCAAATTCGCGCCGCTCACGCCGAGCACTTTCATCTCGCGCTTCTGCCCATCCGACGTGACGACGGTGTCGGCTCGGAGACGGGATTCAGCGATCAGCGCGGCGGAGAGGCCGAGGAGAAAAAGGAGTTGTAGGCGGGGGAAACGGGCACGTAGCTTCATGCACTTTTTTCGGGAGGATTTGAACCGTATTCAAGCCGCCGAACGAAAGCAACCCAGGAATCATTTTCTCTCAAAAATCATGGTCAATCTCATGCGCAAACACCAGCAGACCCTCATGCTGGCGGTCACCATCCTCGTCATCGTCGCCTTCATATGGCTTTATAACGATCACCGTTTCGACCGCGGCGCAGGCGTCGATCGGGTGGGGATCGTCTATGGGAATGGCGTGACGATGGCGCAGTACCAGCGCGAGGCGCGGAAATTCGACGTGTGCCGCGCGCTCGGGTTGGTCGAGCTGTGGTCCACGCTCATCGGCAGCGAGGCGCGAGACGAGTCGGAGGCCACGAGCGCATTTGTCTGGAATACTTTCGTGCTGCGGCACGAGGCCGATGCGCTCGGCATCCAGCCGACGGATGACGAAGTGGTCGGGGCGGTGCAAAAGCTGCCGGCCTTCCAGACGAACGGCGTCTATGATTCGAGCAAATACATCGAATTTACGCAGAAAATGCTGTCTGCCCGCGGGCTCTCTGCGGAGCAAATGGAGGAGCTCGTCCGCGACGATATCCGCCTCCAAAAGATGAAGGCGCTCGTCGGCTCGACGGTCGCGGCTGCGCCCTCGGAGGTGCGCGAGATGTATGAGCAGCGCAGCCAGAAGACCGAGGTGTCGCTTGTGAAACTGACGACGGATGATTTTGCGAAGGAAGTGAAAGTGACCGACGAGGACGTGAAGAAGCTCTACGAAGAGCGGAAGGAGAGCCTGAAATCCGAAGAGATGCGGAAGGCGAAAATCGCGGCTTTCACGCTCGAAAAAGAGGAGAAGCCGCTGAGCGGAAAAGAGCGGACGGCGGCGCTTTCGAAGCTCGGGGACAAGGCGCAGGATTTCGCGGTCGCGATGACGGAGCCGAATGCGAAGCTGGACGAGGTGGCGAAGAAATTTGAGGTCGAGCTGAAGGAGTCGCCGGAATTTTCAGTCGATGATCCGCCGAGTGAAATCGGACAGTCGGAGGAAGCCGCGCAGACGGTCTTCAAGCTCACGCCGGAGCAGCCGAACAGCGACGTAGTGATGACGCAGAGCGGATACTACGTCTTCCAACTCGATGGCGTGACGCCCTCGAAGCCGCTGACCTATGAGCAGGCGAAGCCGAAGCTCGAAGCGCAGCTCAAAGCCGAGCGGACGCAGGAGGCGATGGCGCTGAAGACGACGGAGATTCGCGGGAAAATCGCGGAGGCACTGAAAGCCGGGAAGTCCTTTGCGGATGCGGCTTCGGCGGCTGGTGTGAAGGCGGAAACGCTCCCCGCTTTTTCGATGATGGAGCCGCCGAAAAGCGACTCGACGGACGCGCGGCTGGTGATGGGGCACGCGTTCAATTTGGCGACCGGACAACTCAGCGATGCGATTCCGACGCCGACGGGGACCATGCTTTTGCATGTCGATCAGCGGTTGCCTGTGGATGAGAAGAAATTCGACGAAGAGAAGGCGATGATCTCGGAAAACGTGGCGCGCATGAAGCGGGAGTCTGCGTTCGATCTTTGGCTGAAAGGCAGACGCAATCTCGCGCAGATCAAAACCGCACAAGGCTGATTCACGTGGGGCTTTCGCCGGAGATCGAGGAGCTTTTCGACGACGCGAATGGCGACCTCGCGCTCGGAGAACTCGACGAAGCGGTAAAGAAATATCGGCGTTGCACGGAGCTCGATGCGGAGTTCTTCGACGGCTGGCACGCGCTCGGCATGGCGCTGATGAAGACGGGGCGTTTTGCCGAGGCGATCGAGGCAGGTCTGCGCACCGTGGAGCTGCGTCCTAACGATCAGCTCGCATGGTCAAGCCTGTCGCTTTTCTACGTGCGAAATGAGCAAATCAAAGAGGCCGAATCCGCAGGCACGAAGGCGAAGATTTTGAGCTGGGGCGGGAAGATCAAAAAGGAATAACGGCGATGGATTCCGTGCTCTGGAAACTCGACTCGCCGTGGTGGCATTTCATTTTCCGCGGAGTCGTGGTTTTCGCAGCCGTGCTGATTTTCCTCCGACTCACTGGCAAGCGCCAGATCGGGCAGATGACTCCGTTCGATCTCGTGCTGCTGCTGCTCATCAGCAACGCCGTGCAAAACTCGATGAATGGCGGCGACAACTCCATTTCTTCCGGGCTGATTCTCGCCATCACGCTCATCGCTTGCGACCTCTTCATGGGCTGGCTCACGCGCCGCAATCGCAAGCTCGAGACGCTCATCGAAGGCGAGCCTGAAATCCTCGTGCACAACGGACGCGTCCGGCGCGGCGCGCTGGAAAAAGCCGGCCTCACTCAGCACGACTTGATCGCTGCGCTGCGCGAAGCGGATTGCGCGAATATCTCGGACGTCCACGCCGCAATCCTGGAAACCAACGGCCACATTTCCGTCCTCACGCGGAAGGAAAAGCCCTGACTTCTTTCACGCATTGACCGCGGGCGCGGAGACGCGGACGCTCGCCCCACTTTTCCTCGCGCAGCTAGAAAAAAACCAACCCCGTCCTTCCATCATCGCACTATGAGTCTCCTCGATTCCCTCCTCGGCGCCGTCACAGGCGGCAGCGACAAAAAGCAAATGCTCGCCGGTCTCGTCGGGCAACTTCTCACCGGCCACAGCTCCGCGCCTGGCGCGCCGCAAGGTCTCGGCGGACTCGTCGAGCAATTCCAAAAAAACGGCCTCGGCGATCTCATCGGTTCTTGGGTCGGCACCGGCGCGAATCAATCCGCGAGCCCCGACCAGATTCACCAGGCGCTCGGCCCCGACACCATTCAGCACTTCGCGCAGCAGCTCGGTCTCGGCGGCCCGCAAGTCAGCTCGATGCTCGCCGAAATCCTGCCGCACATGGTCGATCAAGTGACGCCGAACGGCGACGTGCCTCATGCCAACGACCTCCAGGGCATGATCGCCGGGCTCCTCGGCGGCCTCGGAAAATAGCCCGTCATTTCGTCGCGCGCCGGCTGGTGATCCTGCGCGCGGGTTGCCTTTGCGGTGCGTGATCTCCACAGTTCGCGCCCGTTTTATGGCCGAGCCTTTTTTCATAACCACCGCGATCGACTACACCAACGGCGCGCCGCACATCGGGCACGCTTACGAGAAGGTGCTCGCCGACGTGCTGGCTCGGTATCATCGGCTGAAAGGCGACGACGTTTTCTTTCTCACGGGCGTCGATCAGCACGGCCAAAAGGTGCAGCAGTCGGCGGAGAAAATGGGCGTCGCGCCGCAGCAATTCGTCGATGACGTGACCGCGAAATTTCGCGCGCTCTGGGACAAGCTGAACGTCCGCTACGACGGCTGGGCCGCAACCACCGACACGCTTCACAAAGAGTGCGTGCGCGCTAATTTGCAGAAACTCTGGGACGACAAGGACCCCGCGACCGGCGAGAGCCGCTGGATTTACAAGAAGACGCAGCGCGGCTTTTATAGCGTGCGGCAGGAGCAGTTTCTCACCGACAAGGAGCGTGGTGCCGACGGGCAGTTTGGCCCGGAGTGGGGCGTCGTCGAGGAGCGCGATGAGGAAAATTTCTACTTCCGCCTCACCGCGCATCCATCGCTTCCGCTCGACCCCGCCACCGGCCAACCTCTCGACCCTCGGCAGTGGCTCCTCAGCTTCATCAAAAAGCGCAGCGACGACGGGCGACCGTTCGTCATCCCCGATTTCCGCGTCTCGGAGCTGGAGAATGCCGTCGAGAAGCTCGAGGGCGACCTGTGCATCTCGCGGCCCGCCGCGCGACTTCAGTGGGGCATCCCCTTCCCCGAGAGCTTCGGCGCGGGGTTCGTTACATATGTCTGGTTCGACGCGCTGGTGAATTACATCAGCTTCGTCCCCGGCCACGACCCGAGCTACGGCGAGCGCACCGCCGTGGAGCGCCCGCCCGGCACCCTCGGCTTTGCCGACTGGTGGCCCGCGCTCCACGTCATCGGAAAGGACATCATGATCCCCGCGCACGGCGTCTATTGGCCGATCATGTTGAAAGCGCTCGGCTTTGCGGATGCCGAAATGCCCACGCTGCTCGTCCACGGCTGGTGGAACATCTCCGGCGCAAAGATGAGCAAGAGCCTCGGCAACGTCATCGACCCCGACGCCCTCGCCGACAAATACGGCCCCGAAGCGCTCCGCTACTACCTGATGAGCGACATCGCGACGGGCAAAGACGCCGACTTCGACGAAGAGCGCCTCGTCATCCGCTACAACAGCGACCTCGCCAACAGCCTCGGCAACCTCCTCAACCGCACGCTGAGCATGGCGGCAAAGTATCGAGAGGGGCGAACCGCCTCGATCGACCACTCTACTCTTTTCGGCTCGCTTGAAGGGCCTCACCTCTTTCTTGAAAAATTCGACATCCGCAATGTTGACGATGAAACAATGCAGTCCGCCATTCGGCTTTGGATGGTTCGAGACGTTCCAAGGAAATGGAGCGAGTTGTACGGTGAATCATTCGAGCGTTTCGAGGTATCGTCCGCGTTGGAGCGAGCTTTCGACCTGGCGGCACAACTCAATCAGCTCATCCAAACCACAAGTCCGTGGAAGCTGGCCAAAGACCCCACCCGCGCTACAGATCTCGACGCCGTCCTTTACACTCTCGCCGAGTCCCTGCGCATCATCGCCATCTTAATTTCTCCGGTGTTGCCGCAGGCGGCGCATGGGATTTTCGATCAGTTGCGGTGGAAGATCGTGGAGGGTGGGCCGGAGGCTTGGAAAGATGTGAACAATCGGCGCTTTCTCCTCGCGGATGCCGTCTGGTGCGGGCTGCCGGATGGGCACTTGCTCGGAAAACCCGTCCCCCTTTTCCCGCGGATCGAGGCTGCGGCGGAGAAATAAGAGCTTCACCGCGAAGGCGCGGAGACGCGAAGCAGGGAACAGGAATTTCTATCGCCTCGGCTTCGTGGGAAACGACTGAGCGGTGAAATCGTCATACGACTTCGACTGCCCTGAGACGGAGAGAACTCAGCGGCGCGTGTACACTTCGTACCAATCCATGTAGGTGCCTTGGTAGTCGTAGTGATTCTGAATCCAAGTCTTTGTGCGGGTGGCCCAGACGCTGAAGCGGGAGGCTTCGGTGCCGTTGATGTCCCAGTCGCTGAGGATGATCACCGTCGGCTGGAACTGCTTCATCCGCGCGATCGCTTCGGCGTCCCAGTTTGCGGTACGCGTGGCGTTGTCGATGTACACGTCCTTCTCGTAGGTCGGGCGATCGGTGAGCAAATTGAACGCCGGATGATAGGGATAAGCGACGAGGTAGTCGCCGGGTTGTGAATGCTCGCGAACCAGCCTCTGCACTTGATTCAGCCCGTTGAACTCCTTCGTGTTCAGGAACACATCAACGCCGTTTTCGCCGTGGAAACGTTTGTTGCGATTCTTGCGCGCGGCGATCGTGCCGGTCCAGCGGTCGGGCAGCATTCGGTCGAGGTAGAGCGTCGCGTGGAGGGTGAGGACGATGAGCGCGAGATAGGTCCAGACGCGGCGAAAATCGAGCGCGCCGAGCAGCAGGACGGCGGTGAATGCGCCGGTCCAGTAGCCGGGTGAAAACTCGGAAAGATGCGGCGGGTCGGGACGGAAAAAGAAGAACTGCGGGAACGCGGTGAGCGCGCCGCCGAGCATGAGCAGCGCGGCGAGCGGACGGCGCGTGGCGTCGGGTTCGCGTGAAAATGTGGAGCGCGCGAGCGCGACCAGCGCCCACAGGACAAGCGGTGCGAGAATGAGGGATGGGATGAAAGTGAGCGCGACGAATTCGCGATGCTCCGCATCTTTTGCATCGACGAAATCGCGCCAAGCTGAGCGGTCGAGGAGGCCGCCGTTGGCGGGCGCGGCGGCGGCTGGCTTGTCGGTTTTCGGCGCGGGTTTGTCAGGGAGGCGCGCGACGGTTTGTTTAGCACCGCGATGGAGCGATGAGGTGAGCGAATGAACCCACGAAGCGTACTGCGCGAGGAATTCATGATCGAATCCGCGGCGCTTCGCGTCCGCATAAACCGGCGCGTGAATCAGCAAGACTGAGCCGGCGACGATCGCGACTCCGGCAAGCGCTGTGGCCGATCGCCGGGCGATCGGCAGTGCGCGGTCGAGCAGCCGCAGGAGATGGAATCCGAGCCACAGAGCGGTGAAGAAAATGCCGAGATCGATGCGGATGAGGAACGTGAGGCCGAGCACGATTCCGCCGGCGAATGATTTCCAAAACGACTCGCGCGAGCCGGGCGGCGCGAGCGCGCCGTGGAGCAGGCAGAAACTGTTCGCGACGGCGAGCAGCGGCATGTAGTTCTTGAAAGTCATGCCCGGCACGAGCAGCGGGAGTAGCGCGACGAGGAACGCGAGCCACGGTTTGCGGCTTACTTTTTCCACCGCCAAGAACGCGAGCGTGGCGGTGAGGGTGGAGAGGACGAAGCAGTAGGCGCGGAGCAGGACGAAGCTGACGCCGAAGATTTTGAAGAGCGCGACGACGGGGTAAAACCAGAGGACGTTGTAGCCCAGCGAGACGTCGAGGAAGGGGCGCTGGCCTTCGAGGAGGCGCTTCGCATCGAGCGCGACGGTGCCGCCTTCGTCGCGGAAATTGATGCCGTGGCGGTAGTAGCTGCCGTAGTAGCAGAGCGCGATGGCGAGGAGCAAAAGCAGCCACGGCAGCCGCGTGCGTGCGACGGCCTGGCATCTGCGAAGGGCCGCTGTTGCTTGATCGCGAGTCACTGCGAGCCGGGTCCCGCGGGCGTTTCGTCGCAGACCATTTGGACGTATTCGCGGTATTCGGTCTTCGGCAAATCGGCGATGGCGCATTGCAATCCGGCGCGGTCGATGAAGCCCTGATTGAACGCGATTTCCTCGATGCACGCAATTTTCAACCCCTGCCGGTTTTCGATCGCGGCGATGTAGTTGCTCGCCTCGAGCAGGCTCATTTGCGTGCCGGTGTCGAGCCACGCCATGCCGCGCCCGAGAAGGCGGACGTTGAGTTCGCCGCGCCGCAGATATTCGAGATTCACGTCGGTGATTTCGAGTTCGCCGCGCGGGCTCGGGGCGAGGTTGCGGCAGATTTCCACGACCTCGCGGTCATAGACGTAGAGCCCCGGGACTGCGAACTGGCTTTTCGGTTTCGCGGGCTTTTCCTCCAAGCTGACGGCTTTGCCCGACGCATCGAATTCGACGACGCCGTAGCGCTCGGGGTCGCTGACCCGATATCCGAAAATGCACGCGCCCTTTCCCAGCGCAAGCGCCTCGCGGAGGAAGTCGAGTTTCCCATAGAAAATGTTGTCGCCGAGGATGAGCGCAACGGGATCGCCGGAGATGAATTTTTCGCCGATCAAAAATGCTTGCGCGATGCCGGCGGGCTTCTCTTGCTCGGCATACTCGAAACGCATGCCGAGGCGCGCGCCGTCGCCGAGGAGATCACGGAATTGTGGGATGTCTTTCGGCGTCGAGATGATGAGGACCTCGCGGATGCCGCCGAGCATGAGCGTGGCAAGCGGGTAGTAGATCATCGGCTTGTCGTAAACCGGGAGGAGCTGCTTGCACGCGATGCGGGTGAGCGGGTAGAGGCGGGAGCCGGCGCCGCCGGCGAGGATGATGGCCTTGGTGGTCATGGGTGAAAGGGTGTTCGGCGCTCCGGCCGTTTCATTTTGAAGATGCGCCCCATTTTTCCAGATGGGCGAGCCACTCTGGCTCGATGGTGCGGCCGTGTTTGTGTCGGATGATGGCTTGGGAGCGCGTGTCGAGTTCGGGGAAGGCATCGCCGAGGATGCGGATGCCGGTGCAGTCGGCGGCGAGTTTTATTGCGACGGACTCGGGAAGGTGCGGGCTCTTTTCCTCGAGCGTGACGCTGAGAGTGACGCCGGTGAGTTTGCGCAGCATCCAGCCGCAGAGGAGCTCGCGCGACGACATTGCGTGGAGGTGGCGGATGGCGTCGCGCGCGATCCAGCGGCGGAGGAAGAGGGCGTATCGCGCGGCTTGCAGAAATGTCTCGGTGGAGAGTTTCTGGCCGAGTTCGACGCGCCAGGTTTCGATCTGGCGGGCGAGTTCGCGCTCTTGCAGCCACTCGCCTTCGAGCACCATCGCGTCGGGAAGAAAATCGAGGTGCGGGCGAGTCTGCGCGACGGATTCGGGCGGCGTAAGTGAGGTGGCGTGCGCGGCGTAAATTTGGAGCGCGGGCTGCGCTTGGATGATCTGGCGCAGCTCGGATTCGATCCGTTCGCCAGCGGGCCATTCGTGCAGGACACAGGCGAAACCGGCGGCAGCGCTTCGCGGCGCGGCGCTCGGTTTCACGAATTTCTCGAAGAGCGCCTTGAGCGGCAGGACGGTGCGATCGACGGCGAATTCCGTCTCGATGCGGAGCCGCGCGGCGTCTCCGAATTGGCGGCGCAACTCGGCGGACTGGACGAGTTTTGCGAGGGCATCGGCGAGCGCGCGCTCGTCGCCGGGCGCGACGAGGAGACCGGTGCGGCCGTCGTCAATTTGCTCCGGGACGCCGGCGATGCGCGTGGAGACGACGGGCTTCGCGGAGGCCATTGCCTCGAGGATGACGGTTGGAAAGACGTCGCTGGCGCCGTTGCGATCGGCGATGCAGGCGAGGGTGAAAATGTCGCAGCCGCGGAGCTTCGCGAAGACCTCCTCCTGCGGCAGCGAGCCGAGAAGGCGCACGCGATCGGCAACGCCGGATTTTTCGATCAACGACTGGAGATCCTGTCTCCACGGGCCTTCGCCGACGATTTCACACTCGAAAGCGAGGCAGCGCTTTTTCAAATCCGCGCACGCGGCGATGAGGTGGTGGAAGCCCTTAAACTCGATCAGCCGACCGGTGCTGACGATGCGCGGCACGGGGTTATTCGACTCGGGGATGGGGCCGCGAAAATTGGCGAGGTCCATGCCGTTGAAGACGCGCAGCATTTTCGGCACGGAATCCGGGCAGCGCTCACTGACGAGCTTTTTGCTGAACTCGGTTTCGTTAGCGATGAACTCGGCGTCGCGGCAAATCGCGCGGAGCAAATCGTCGCTGCCGAGATCGACCATGAAGTCCTGTCCGTGAGTCGAGATGCTGAACGGGATGCCGCTGAGCGCCTTGATGAACATGGCGGTGTGCGCGGCGCGATTGGCGAAATGAACGTGGAAATGTGTGATGCCGCGCGCGGTGAAAAGGTCAGCAAAGTAGAGGGCGTTTCGGGCGCGGAGAGCGGATTTATATTCTCCCCCGAAACGCCGGTCGTGCTCAGCGATGAGGTCGGCGGGCCAGCGTCCGTTCCGCTTGGCAGCTTGTTCACCGAGCTTCAGCACCTGCGCGGGCGGGGCGTAGTGGAGCGGCGCTTTGATCAGCGCGGCGTGGCCGTGGCGGAAGGAAGTGGGCGGCGGATAAATCGAGTAGAGCTCGAGCTCCACGCCGAGCTTTTCGAGCGCGAGAATCTCGGTGTCGCAAAAAGTCTGCGACACGACCGGGTATCGTGAAAAAAGGTAGGCGAGCCGCAGTAGCATCGAAGGATTTGTAGCGATGAGTGTCCACGAATGGCGGAAGATGTGGGCAGCGACAAATCTGAAATTGCGCACGGTGCGACCCTTCGTGATGGGCACGGGGGCCCGGATGAGTGAGATTTTACCTGCAAATGGAAACGACCACCGCTCCCGAAACGCCGACAATTGAAACTGAAATGCAGGTGATGTTTTTCGACACGGATTGCGCCGGGGTCGTGCACAATATTTCGTATCTGCGCTTCGTGGAAATCGCGCGCACGCTGCTCGCGGAGAAGCTCGGGATGGGCCTCGCGGACATGGCGCGAACGGGGCTTTATCCGGTCGTGGCGCGAACGGAAATCGACTACAAAAAGCCGGCGATGCTCGGAGACCGGCTGGTGGTGCATGGGCGGCTCGAAAGCGTGGATCGGTCGCGGTTTTGGTGCGCCTTCGAGGTGCGGAGACCGGCGGATGCGACACTGATCGCGACGTCGCGGCAGATGCTGGCTCTGGTGCAAATGCCGGGGCCTCGGCTGATGCGGCTGCCGGCGGATTGGGCGACGCGATTCGCGCATCTCGTGCCGGTGCGGCGTCCGGTGCCGGTGGCGGAGAACCGGTGACTTTTGAGCAGAGCGGAGCGGTGTTCAAATTATCAATTGCAAAAAGGTGAGTGCCGGTCGTACCGTCAGTCCTTCACCCTCCACGAAATTTTAAGAAGCAACGTGTCATGATCGAACTCGAGGTTTACGCCGCTGGTGTCCGCACTCTGGAGAAAATCCTGGAGTTGGATCACGAATTTGAGGCCGTTCCGGGTCTGCGCTACAAAGTCGATAGCAATCACGACATCGTCTATTTGGAGTTCGAGGAGCCCACGCTGACAGTCCAGGAGATTCGAAATATTTTCCGGCGCTTGTCGCTGGAGCCGCGGATCGTGGGGCCGACACCGTCGGAGCTCAATCCGAAGAGCAAGACGCAGCCGCTGCGGATCTGAAGGAGGGAGAGGGGAGACGCGGGGGCGGAGCCGAGATCGGTGATCTCGAAGGCAACCGCGAAATGAAGGCGGGAATTTCCGAGGTCGAGGAGGAAAAATTCGCATGGCGTGGACAAGCGCGGCGGGCGCACCTAGCGTCCCGCGCCTCGCGATGATTGCACTGCTCGGGCGCTCCGCGCTTTCCCTTTTTCAATACCTCGGCGAGGTGACGATGCTTTGCGTCGAGACGTGCATTTCGATCGTCGTCGCGCCGATTCGGTGGCGGCTTTTTTTGCAGCAAATCGTGGAGGTTGGCTTCCGTTCGCAGCTCGTCGTGATCGTCACAGGCGGGTTCACGGGCGCGGTTTTCGCGGCCCAGACTTATTTCCAATTTCATCGCATCGGGATGGAGTCGGCGGTCGGTGCGGTGGTTGCGGTGTCGATGTTTCGCGAACTCGGGCCGGTGCTCACGGGGCTCATGGTCGCGGGTCGAGTCGGCGCAGCGATCGCGGCGGAAATCGGGACGATGAAGGTGACCGAGCAGATTGATGCATTGCGCGCGCTCGCTGTGCATCCGATTGATTATCTCGTTGTGCCGCGTGTGCTGGCGCTTGTCGTCTCGATGCCGATCCTCGTGGCGGAATGTTGCGGTCTCGGAACGGTCGCGGGGTATCTCGTGGGGACGAAAGTGCTCGGAATTTCCGAGGCGTATTATCTCGACGCGATGATCCGGTTCACTGGGATGCGCGATATCAAAATGGCCCTGACGAAGGGGTTCTTTTTCGGCGTGCTCGTCGTCTTCATCAGTTGCCATCAGGGTTTGAACGCGAAAGAGGGCGCAGTCGGAGTCGGTCGCGCGCCAACGGAGGCGGTTGTGATCGGCTCGCTTGCGATTCTCGTCGTGAACTTCGTGCTCTCGTTTGCTCTGAACATTTTCTACCCCGGTGGCGTGTAGCCCGCGCTTTTTTCCGCCGTGATCACGATTCGCAATTTACACAAAACGCTCGGCAAACAGGAGGTGCTGCGCGGGATCGATCTGGAGGTTCGAAAAGGAGAAACGTGCGTCGTGATCGGGCGCTCCGGCGGCGGGAAAAGCGTGCTCTTGAAACACTTCGTCGGGCTGCTGCAGCCGACGAGCGGCGAGGTGCTCGTGGATGGGTCGGACATCGCAGGTCTGCCCGAGCGGAAGCTCGGTGCGATCCGCAGGAAGGTCGGCATTTTGTTTCAAAGCGGCGCGCTTTTCGACTCGATGAATGTGGAGGAAAACATCGCTTTTCCGCTGCGCGAGGCGGGTCTGAAGAACAAAAAGGAAATCGACGAGCGAGTCTCAGAGGCGCTCGAAATGGTGGATCTCGCGGGGGAGCAAAAGAAAATGCCGGAGAATCTCAGCGGCGGAATGCGCAAACGAGTAGGCCTCGCACGGACGATTGTGAGCCGGCCCGAGTGCATCCTTTTCGATGAACCGACGACTGGCCTCGACCCGATCGCGAGCGACTCGATCAATCACCTGATTCGTCGCTTGCAAAAGCGGCTCAGCGTGACTTCCGTGGTCGTCACGCACGACATGAAGACCGCCTACCACACTGCCGATCGGATCGCTTATTTGCACGAGGGGCGCATCTATTTTCTCGGGACGAGCGAGGAGCTGCGCGCGTCGGTGGACCCGGTCATCCGCGACTTTGTCGAAGGCCGCTCGGGAGACACTGCGTAGCCGATGGCGACCGGGCGCAAGCATGTGGAGGTCTATGTCGGCCTCTTTGTCCTGATCGGGTTCTGCTTCATCGCGGCGATGGTCGTGACGTTTGGGAAGATGGGGCAGAAGTTCTCGAAATATTACACGCTCACGGTGGAATTCCCGAACGCGGGCGGGTTGGTGAAAGACTCCGATGTGCTGCTCTCCGGCACGCGGATCGGATATGTCGCGCAGGTGCCGCGGCTGACCGGGCATTCGTATGCGGCGCTGGCGACGATCAACATCCGCGACGACGTGAAGATCCCGAAGAAATCGACCTTTCTCGTCGGTAGTTCGGGGCTCATGGGCGACCGGTATGTCGATGTGATTCCCCAGTCGAACTTCGATCCGGCGGACCTCGCGCAGCCGGGCGATGTGATTCTCGGCACGCGCGCTTCCGGGCTGGATGACGTAACGGCCAAAGGTGCGGTGGTGATGGATCAGCTCAACGCGGAGCTGCTTTCGATTCAAAAAATCACCGAGCGGCTGAACGAGAATTTGCTCGGCGAGAAGAACCTCAAGAATCTTGAGGAGACGTTCGCGAACTTGAAGACGACGAGCGCGAATTTCAGCGAGGGCTCGCAAAAGCTGACGCCGCTGCTCGCGGACGCGCAAGGCGTGGTGGAGGGGGCAAAAGGGACGATGAAAACGGTCGATGGGGCGGCGGGCGATTTGCGCGGGGCGATTGCGGAATTCAAGAAAACAGCGGAGACGGCGACGAAAACGATCGACTCGGCAAAGGGGCTCGTGGAGTCGGGCAAGGGGCTGCTTAAAAAAGCGGGCGAGGGCCAGGGAGCGCTTGGAACGCTGATGTCCGACCGCGAGACGGCCGAAAACCTGCGAGCGTTTTTGTTCAACCTGCGCCGCTCGGGGCCGATTTTTTACAAAGATCGGGCCGTGCCGACGCCGGTGCCGAGCGAGAGATCTTCGCGCCGGTAGCGGATCGCGACGCGCGCGGCAGGCTCCGTGCTTGTGCTTGCAGGTGCCATGCACGACTTGCTGACCATCAACCTTTTGCGCGTCCTCTTCGTGACGTGCAGCGCGTGCGGTGGGTTCATGGTCGGTGACGCCACGTCTGGCTCGGCGTGGCTCGGTGGCGCTGCGGGGGCGGTATTCGGGCTCGCCGTGGTGCTTGCAGACCGGCTGATGCAGGGGGTGTCGCTGCGTCTGTTTTCCTCAGCGACTTTCGGTCTGTTGATCGGCTTCGTTTTCGCCCGGCTCCTCATCGCCGCGAACGTCCTGCGATACACCTCGGGCGGCACGCAGTGGATTGTGAGTTTGCTCGTCTATGCCACGTTTTCCTATCTCGGCATGATGCTGGCCGTGCGGAGTAATCGCGACGAATTTGCGCTCATCATTCCGTATGTCCGCTTTCGCCGCGCGAAGGTGCAGGAGGAGCCGCTAATCGTGGATTCCAATGTGATCATCGACGGGCGGCTGCCGGAGCTGTGCGCGACCGGATTCATCAGCACGTCGCTCATCGTGCCTCGGTTTGTGCTCGAGGAGTTGCAGCATGTCGCCGATTCCGCCGACCCGCTGAAGCGCGAGCGCGGACGCCGCGCGCTCGAACATTTGCAGCAGTTGCAGCGCAACTCGGCGCTCGCGGTCACGATCCACGAAACTGGTGCGGACCCCGACACGGCGGTCGATACGCGGCTCGCGCTGCTCGCGAAACTGCTCGATGCGCGGCTACTCACGAACGACGGAAATCTGTGCTCGATCGCCCGGCTGCAGGGCGTCGTCGCGCTGAACCTTAACGACGTTACGAAGGCGCTGCGGCCCATTCTGGCACCGGGGCAGGAGCTGGAGATCGCGCTCGTAAAAGACGGGCGCGAGCCACACCAGGCGGTCGGCTACATGCCGGATGGGACGATGATCGTGGTGAATCACGCGCGCGCCCGCCTCGGCGGCACGGCGACGGTCATCATCTCTGGAGCGCATCAGACCAGCGCCGGGCGGCTCTTTTTCGCGGAGCTAAAATGACGCGCCTCTGTATGCTCAATGAGCGGCTTCGGAGAAGCGGCTCACCGGAGCTTGAATTGACTTTGTCAGCGAATCGCCGGCTGGATTTTTTAGAGTTTCCCCTCGAACTCCACCAGACGCTGTAGCGCCTCTAGGAAATCGCGAAATGCCTCCGCCGGAAGCATGATCGTGTCGCGGCGACCACCGACATCTTCGGTGATCTTCAAAAAACGACCTCTCTGATTCTCTTTGAGATCGAGAAAGAAAATCTTCCGCTCAATAGAGACTTTCTCCGACGCGATCGGATCGGAGCCCATTCGCTCCCCTGGATTTTGGTTCATCATATACAAGATAATACTGACTCTCGGCGATTTGAGCCGACTAGGCCCGTGCGCTTGAGGGCATTTAAACTAGGCAGAAAAAGGGGACGTGCAATACCGAACGCGCAGATATTTTCATTTTTTCAGAACTGTAATAAACGTTCCTACTTCAACCCGACCGCCGCAGACACCCGCGCCATGGTCTTTTCCGCAATTGCGCCCGCCCGCTCCGCTCCCTGCGCGAGCACGCGATCCACATACGTCGCGTCGCTGGCGAGCTGCGCCCGGCGCTCCCGCATCGGCCCGAAAAACTCCCAGATCGCACTGAAGAGCCGCTTCTTGAAATCGCCGTATCCGACCCCGCCCGCGCGGTAGTCCGCCTCCATCCGCGCGACATCCGGTGCCGTTGCAAATAGCCGATAGAGTGCCACGATCACCGAGCCCGCCGGGTCCTTCGACGCCTCCACCGGCGTCGAGTCGGTTACGATGCCCATGATCTTTTTCCTGAGCGCTTTTTCCTCCGGGAAAAGCTCGATCGTGTTGTCGTAGCTCTTGCTCATCTTCCGGCCGTCGAGCCCCGGGATCGTCTCCATCGCAGGCAGAATGCTGGCCTCAGGGATCGTCAAAATTGGGCCGTAGAGCGCGTTCATCTTTTTTGCGATGTCGCGCGTCACCTCCACGTGCTGCTGCTGGTCGCGTCCGACTGGCACTACGTTGCTGTCGTAGAGCAAAATATCCGCCGCCATGAGCACCGGATACGCGAAGAGCCCGTGCGACGGCACCTTTTCCTTCGCGATGTGATCTTTATACGCGTGGCAGTTTTCCAGCATCGGCATCGGCGTCACGCAGCTTAGCAGCCACGTGAGCTCGGTCACCCGCGGCACGTCGCTCTGGTGGAAAAGCACGGCTTTCTCCGGATCCAGGCCGCACGCGAGAAAGTCCAGCGCCACGCCGCGCGAAAACTCCCGCAGTGCCGCAGGATCGCGCACCGTCGTCAGCGCGTGATAATCCGCGATGAAATAAAACGCCTCGCCGCGCTCCTGCCATTCGATGGCCGGGCGCATCATGCCAAAGTAATTTCCGATGTGCGGCTTCCCGGTCGGTTTGATGCCGGAAAGGATGCGTGGCGTGGGCATGTTTTTGTGAAAAGGGCGGGCAACTTCCGCGACCGCGCGCTGCGGTGTCAAGGTGCGCGGTGCGGCCTGGCATCTCGCACCGCACGGCTGAGTTTATTTTGCCGGCCGGCGCCAGACCCAATCGAGCTGCCTTGTAGTCGAGTGAATCTTCGGGTCGTTGGCGGCGTGGCCGTCCTCGCGATTCATCGCTACAGACCACAGATCGAAGCCGCCCTCCGGCGTGCGCCGGTAGCGCATAGGTGCGTCGTCCATAAGGTCAGCCGGGATCGCGGCGATGAAGTCCGGCACGAGTTCGTCGAGCTTTTCGGGAAACGCACCGCGAGCCCGGCGAAACAGCTCCAGCGCACAGGCAAGCTGCGCCTGCTTTGTGTGCGCTTCGGATTTGTAAAACCTTCCATCGCTGGCATCGAAGCCGCCCATGAGCATGGCGGCGAAAATTTGGTAGATCGACTCGAACATGTTCCCTCGTCCCAATTTGTGCCCCAGATTCTTGAGGAGAAGGATGACGCTTTGGTACGTCTGCAGCCGGATCGATCCTCGCGAGTTCATCGTCGTAGAGTTGGTTCATCAAAACTTGGTTCTGAAACAGCCAGCCACGCGGAGAGGGGCGCAGCAAAATCTTTCTCCCACTTCACAGGAAAGTTTGCGTGTGGCCGGGTCGTCCCATCTCGGAGCTGTTGCAGGAGAGGTTCATAATGTCCGACTGCGCCCAGCACGTCGGTCGCAGCAACCGGTCCCGGAGCGTCGAGCAGCTTGTTCTTCACGAAAAAATCGCGCCAAGCCGCAAGATCGATCCGTTCCGCTTTCGACGGTTCGCCCATCGTCGGCTGCGTGGCTTTGCTTTCGGGAAATTCGAGCCGCTTGGGTGGCGGCTCGTTTGCTTCGCTCGCGCGGAAGATTTCCTCGAAGATCGGAATCGCTGCGAAATTCTCCGCGTCCGGGACGGGCGGAGGGAGGAAATCTTTGAGGTCGAGTTTCACGCCTCGGCGCTCGGCGTCGGTGCGGTAGGCGGCCCATGCGCGCTGGCCGCGCCAGTTTTTCTCGGCGTAAAATGCGACGATCAGCGCGATGAAGAGGATGAGCGCGAGCGCAAGGCGCAGAGCCGCTTTGCGAGTGAAAATGCGGCGAGAAAAGCGGTTCATTGGGATACCGTGGGGAGATGAAATTTACCGCGAGGGATCGAGGGAACGAATGTGAGAATGTGCGAAGGAGAGTAACTGCCTTGGCGTCCGCGCTCGGTCGATGCGGACTTTGCGGCTCGCGGAATCCGCGTCCTGGGAGCGCGGAAGTCCTGACCACTGGCTCGCTCGTCGATTTGATATAATCTACAGCTCTCGCGATTCCGTAAAATCACCGCTACACCGATGATCCTGAGCACACACGAAATGCGAGAGCTGGAGGAGCGAGCTTTTGCCGATGGCGTGAGCGCGGAGTTACTGATGGATCAAGCGGGAGTGCGTATCGCGGAGGCGGTGCGGCAGTTTTTCCCAGAGCCGGGGCGGTGCGTCGCGCACTTTGGCAAAGGCCACAACGGCGGCGATGCGCTCGTTGCCGCGGGGCATCTAGCTGCGGCGGGCTGGCGAGTCGAATTAGCACCGGCGTTTCCCATCGGCGACTGGAGCGCGCTGACTCGGAAGAGATTCGCGACGCTCGAAGATCGCGGCTCGGCGGCTGGCGGAGGCGCTCTCGTGGTGCTCGATGGGCTGCTCGGAATCGGAGCGAGTGGCGCGCTGCGAGAGCCGATCGCGGGTGCGGCGCGAGAGATCGCGCGGCTGCGGGCGGAAGAGGGCGCGCACGTTTTTGCGATCGATCTGCCGAGCGGCCTCGACGGCGATTCCGGCGATGCTGCGGACGGCGTGGTGCAGGCGGATTTCACGCTCGCGATCGGCTTTGCGAAACGCGGGCTCGTCGCCGATGGCGCGGCGCATTTCACCGGCCGCATCGCCGTACTGCCGCTGCGAGAACTCACCGCGCGCGCCAACTTTTCCGAGGAAACCGCAACCGTCGCGACGCCTCACACGCTCGCCTCGCTGCTACCGCGGCGCAGCTTCGACATGCACAAGGGCGACTGCGGACGCGTGGCTATCGTTGCGGGTTCGCGTGGCCTCGTCGGCGCGGCGTCGATGTGCGCGGAAGCCTGTGTCCATGCGGGCGCGGGGCTCGTCACACTCCTCGTGACGGAAGACATTTACCCCATCGCCGCGGCGCTCGCTTCGCCCGAAGTCATGGTGAAGCCCGTGGCCTCTTATCTGGAATTGCTCGACCTGAAATGCGACGTCGTCGCGTTCGGTCCCGGCCTCGGGCACGCGCGGAGCGACGAACTTCTCGAGCTCATCCGGCGTGTCGAAGCGCCCATGGTCATCGACGCGGACGGCCTCAACGCTCTCGCCGCAAGCATCCAGACTCTCGATGCCTGCGCCGGCCCGCGACTGCTCACGCCGCACCCCGGCGAGATGGCGCGGCTTGCTCCTGCTTCGCGCAAAATGCTGCGCTGCAAGACGGTCGAGACATTCACTCAGAAGTACGCGCACACCCTGCTGCTGAAAGGCGCGCGCACGCTCATCGGCGAGCGCGGACGCCCGCTCAGCTACAACTCCACCGGCTCGCCCGGCATGGCCACCGGCGGCATGGGCGACCTCCTCACCGGCGTCTGCGCCGCCCTCGCCGCGCAGCATCTCGCGCTCTTCGATGCCGCGCGCCTCGGAGCATGGCTCTGCGGGCGCGCCGCCGAACTCGCCATTTTCTCCGACTCCGAGTCTGAGGAATCGCTCAGCGCCACAAACCTCCTTCCGCACCTCGGCGCGGCATTTCGCGAACTGCGCGCGCGCTCATACTGATCTCCTTAATCTCCTGCCCCTCGCGCGAAGCAACCGCGCGCCCGGCGATCCGCGAATCTGCATTGCCCTGACGAGCCCGCTTTGAGCGATGTGCAGGGAAATTCAAACAAACCAAAATATGAAATCACAACTCCACAAAATCACCGGCGCGATCCTCGCAGCCACCGCCCTCGCTTGCGTTTCCTCGTTTGCGCAGTCGGCGGTCACAACCACCAGCACCACCACCACGGCAGGCACCATTAGCGACTTCAGCCCGGACACCATCGTCGTCCGCACCGAGTCCAGCCCGGAGCCCATCCGCTACAGCTACTCGAAGACCACGACGTACGTCGATGACTCCGGAACTCCCGTGTCGCTCGAACTCGTGAAAAGCGGTCTGCCCGTCACGGTCAGCTACATCAAGGAAGGCGACCACATGGTGGCCAACCGCGTCATCGTCCACAAGAAGACGACCACGACCACGACGGATGGCGGCACCGCAGTAGTCGAGAAAAAGCGCACTACCATTACCGACGACGCGCCTGCAGTCATCGAGAAAAAGTCCACCACGACGACCACCTCGGAGACCAAGTAAATCTAGGCCCGTTTCAACCCCCAACCCTAAAAACCCGCGAAGTTTTTACTTCGCGGGTTTTTTGTGAAACGAAACAACAAATGCAAAAAAATTCCCGCCAGCAGAAACGCTCACCGCGCCCTCCGCGCGCGAACCAAACACAGCAACCCACACAAGCCGACATGGACACACAGAACTACCCGCAAAACTTCGATGAATTCCGTCACCGCACGGAGGACTACGTGCGCGATGAACCGACCAAAGCCGTTGGCCTCGCCGTGCTCGCCGGAATCGTCCTCACCATCTTCCCGGTTTTCAGCATCATCACCGGCATCCTTCGCCTCATCCTCACGCTCGCCCGTCCAGCGCTTCTCATCCTCGGCGGCATGAAGCTCTACGAGGAGATCGACAAACGCTGCTGCAAAAACGGCGAATAATCCACTCCCCTCCCAGCCATGAAAACTCACAACTACCCGGTGCATTCCGACCCGCCCGCGCGCGGCTTCGCGGAGCAGGCTGATCTCGCACTTCGCGAAAACCCCATTCCGGCCATCATCACCGCCGTCGCCCTCGGCTTCGGAATCGGGCTGCTCGTCCGGTTTCTCCAACCCGAGCCTCACCATCTCCGCGACTACGTGGATGAAAGTCGCGGCTATTTCCGTTCTGCGATCAAGCCGTGGAAAAAGAAAGTCCACCGCGCTTATGACACCTCGTCGAAAGCCATCCACAATGCCGCCGACGACCTCCGCGACATCGATCTCGACCCCGTCGCGAAATGGTGGAAGCGCCTCTGGGCGTGAGCGAGAGTCAGGTCAGTCTCGGATTCTAGCCGCGCGTCAAGGACGCACCCCGGCAGGCCTCGGCGGGAGACTTGAGCGGTTCTTCTTCGCTTCCTCTGCTTCCTTGATCTGGGCCAAAAGCGCGTCCTTCTCGCGAAAGTCGTAACCTTTCCAATCCGTCGCGCCGCGCTGCGGATACGTCTCCGTGGAGAGCTTGTGCGAATCCCCGAAGACCAGAATCGCCATTCGCCACTTCCCTTCCTTGCTCGCCGTGTCGATCGGCACAAACACATCGATATTCGCGTGCGCTTTTAACAACGGCGGCAATCCATACGACCCGTCGGCATGGTTTGCATTCGGGATGGTCGAGCAGTGCGAGAGTTCCTTCTTGTCGTTGTCGAAAAAGTAAGCGCGGCCGACGATCTCACTCCCCTTTACGTCACGGCTGGTTCGCAGGCTCACCTTGAGGCACGGCCATTTAATCCGAAAGACGCCGTCCGCCGCGATCCAGTTATCGAAAGTGAACTCCCGCACGCTGACGATCGTGACGACGGGCACGCTCGATGCCGGTGCTGGCGGCTCCGCGGAAAGTGGAAGCGCCGCGACCAAGCCCAAGACAAAGGAGACAGTAAGAGCATTCATGCGTGGGAGAATCTGGAGTGTGATCACATTTCGGATTGGTTCAAAAATTGCACCTGACTCCTGTCGGCAAATGGAGTCAAGGCATCCGCATCCTCCCGTATTTGCGCTCGACCGCCGCGGTTCCTTTCGCAAACGTCGCCTCGTGCGTTTCCCCTCGCTCGTCCTCCTCACGCTGCTTTGCGTCGTTGTGCTCGGTCGCGCGGAGGACTGGCCGCAATTTCGCGGCCCCACCGGTCTCGGCTACACGACGGAAAAGGCGCTCCCTACGACTTGGAACGCAGCCACCGGCGAGCACATCGCGTGGCGCGCGGCGTTGCCGAAAAGCGACGGCGCTTACTCGTCGCCCATTATCGTCGGCGACCGCGTCATCGTCACCTGCGCCTCGAATCAGCCCGTGACGCATCGCGTCCTTTGCTTTGCGAAAGCGGACGGCCGCGCGCTGTGGGACACGGCCATCGAGCCCGGGCCGTGGATTCTCACTGACCACCGCGGCGGCTACGGTGCGCCGACTCCGTGCAGCGACGGCAAGCAAATCTACGCCGTCTTTGGCTCCGCCGTCATCGCCGCGCTCAACCTCGATGGCCATCTCGTCTGGCGCCAACCCATCGAGCCGCACGCCTTCGACGTCGCCCTCGGTAGCAGTCCGATTCTTTTCAGAGACACCGTCATCCTCGACTGCGACCAGACCGGCAAAACCTCCCACTTTCTCGCGCTCCAGACCCGCGACGGCGCCGTCCGCTGGAAAGCCGAACGCCCAGCGCAGAGCTTCGCCCACAGCACCCCCGTCATCGTCCAAATCGCCGGCAAACCCCAGATGCTCGTCAGCGCCTCCAACGCCCTCCAAGGCCTCGACCCCGCCGACGGCCACATCCTCTGGAGCTGCGCCGCGCAGGGCGACGCCGCCTCTCCGGCCTTCGCAGAAGGCCTCGTCTTCAGCGACAGCGGGCGCGGTGGCAAAGCCGTCTGTGTCGATCCCACCGGTAACGGCGACATCACCGCCACGCACCTCCGCTGGACCATCCCGCAAATCCCCGAGGGCCTCTCCTCCGCCATCATCGTCGGCGGTCGCGTGTGGCGCACGCACAGTCCCTCCATCCTGAAGTGCTTCGACCTCGCCACCGGCAAAATCGTCTTCGCCGAGCGCATCTCCGGCCTCTCCCCGTGGCCCAGCCCCATCGCCACCGCCAATGGTCTCCTCTACTTTGCCTGCGCCGGGAAGACCGTCGTGGTGAAAGTGGCTGCCCCTCTTGAAATCGTCGCCACCAACGACCTCGGCGAAGAAGACCGCGCCAGCGCCGCGGTCAGCGACGGCCACCTCTTCATCCGTGGTGACAAAACCCTCTTCTGCATCGGCCCCAAATAAATGAAACTCCTCCCTCTCGCAGCACTCCTCCTCCTCGCCGTCGCCGCTTCCGCCGCCGACTGGGAAAACATCTCCGACGCCACCACCGCCCAAGTCAAACCCGGCTACGGTGGCCCCACCTCCGGAGTCGTCGCCGACCGCACCAATGGCGACCTCTTCATGGTCATCAGCGACCAGGGCCTCTGGCGCAGCACCGACCACGGCGCCACTTTCACCCGCTGCGACGGCGGCGCGATTGGTGGCCGATGCGAGACCGGTTGGGCGCTCCAAGCCGACACCGCCGGCAGCCGCCTCGCCTGCTTCATGATCTACGGCAGCAGCGGCATGAGCACCGACCGCGGCGCGACTTGGACGAAATTCAAAACCACCCACCTCGACTTCGGCGCCGTCGATTGGGCCGACACCGCGCATCGCCTCCTCGCCATCCGACACGAGAGCGGCGGCATGCTCACCACCAGCCCTGACGCCGGCACCACTTGGACCGACCTCGGCAAAGACTACACCGGTTGCGGCGTCCTCGATTCCCACACCTTCCTCGCCACCAAAACCGCCGAACCCGGCATCTTCCGCAGCACCGATGCCGGGGTCACGTGGACCCGTGTCTTCGAGCAAACCCCAGCTGCCCCCGTCCCCGTCCTCTTTGATAAAGTCGCCTACTGGCTTGCCGGCAAAACCCTCCTCGTCAGCCGCGACCTCGGTGCCACTTGGTCTGCGCTCCCAGGCGTGGTCGAGGCCAGTTACGGTCCCTACTTCGCCGACGCCCAACACTTCACCGTCGTTGGACCCAAAGGCTTCCTCGAAACCAGCGACGCCGGCACCACTTGGACCCCCGCTGCTCCACTGCCGTCCGGCTTCAAAATCCAGCGCGTCGGCCCGAACTTCGCCTGGGATCCCCGCGCCGACCTCTTCTACGCCTCCGCCATGACCCGACCCACCTTCCGGCTCACTCGAGGAAAGTAGCACCTCTCGGAAAAATCCATTTGCGCCGTGCGTCAGATTCGCATTGCAGCGTTGGGCTTCGTCCCCGTTCCCCTCCTATCTATGAAACATCGTCTTTACCTTGCATTCGCGGCCTTCCTCAGCGCGACGGGCGTCGCCGACCTCCGAGCGCAGACCCTCGCCGACCCGAGCTTCGAGTCGGTTCAGCAGGGGGGTGCAAATTTCTACTACCAGCCCACCGGCTTCCCATGGAGTTTCACCTCCACCTCCGGCGTCATCCAGCCCCCCAGCGCTTTTGCGGGTCCCACCACCGGCTTTAATGGCACCCAATACGCCTTTCTCCAGACCAACACCGGCAGTCCTAGCTCCAACGGTGCCGGCGGCCTCATCTCACAGACTGTCAATTTCCCGAGCGCGGGCAACTACCGGCTCTCCCTAATAAACGCTTACCGGGGAACTCAATCCGCCGCCCGCTACGCCGTCCAGATCGACGGCGTCACCGTCACCTCCTCCGTGGGCGCCTTCAATAGCGCCTTCACCGCGAATCAGATCAACTTCGCCGCCCCTGCCGGTTCTCACACCTTCTCCCTCATCTCCACCGGGCCCACCGACTCCACCACATTTGTGGACCAGCTCGCCCTCTCCGTCGCCAATGGCGGCTTCAGCATCGGCACCTTCACCGGCGACGCCGACTCCGGCGTCTCCACCTCGAAGACCTACACCCACGCCATCGATCTCGATGGCTCCGGTGGCAACGTCAATGGCGTCACCTTTTCCCCCGGAGGCACCGGCGCCCAAGCCACCTACACCCTCTCTGGAGCCGGAACGCCCAACGCCAGCCTCACCACCAACACTCTCACCGGCACGATGCACTCCATCGCCACCGACTTCTTCTACGGCGGCAATCCGGCCACCCTCACCCTCTCCGGCCTCACCGTCGGCAAACAATACCTCACCACCTTCTACGCCGCCGGCTTTGGCGCCGCCGGGGGCCGTCTCCAGACCGCCTCCGACAGTCTGGGCAACGTCATCTACTTCGATGAAGACGCCGCCGGCCAGAACAACGGCACCCTTTTGCGCGACGCCTTCACCGCCACCGCCAGCACCGTTACCTTCACCTTCACACCGACTGTAGCCGGCAATACCTACCACTTCTACGGTTTCAGCAACGAAGTCGTCCCCGAGCCCGGCACCCTCGGCCTCCTCGCCTGCGCCGCCACCGGCCTTCTCGCCCGCCGTCGCCGCAGCGCTGCGCAGTAATCACCGGCCAGTCCGCAGTGGGTCCGTTGCGCACAAAATTCTCTGCATCACGTTTGCAAAAACCCCGAGTTTGCTTCAATGCGACCCTCTTTTTCGCCATGAAAAGCACACACGCCCGCTGCCTCCCCTTCCTCTGCCTTTTCCCGCCGCCGTGCCTGCGTGGGCTGGCACGTTGAAACGCGGTCGTTACAGTGGAACCTGCGTCTTTACTCAGACCCTTGCCGAGAGCGGTATCGTCGTGAAAAAGACGTTCGCCGTCACCGGCCGCATCCGCGATAATTTCACCTGCATCTTTCTTGGCGTCCCCCTCGGGGTCGCCACCAATCGCGTCGATAGGCGACTTTTCAGTGGCACCATCAATGTCGGTCTCAGTAAATTTAGCGGCCTCAGAGGCACCGATAACGACGGCAATACATTCAGTTGTCAGAACCGGCGGCACCCTGCGGCTCGCCTGGACCTTCCATCACGGCCAGACGTTCGGCGATACGGTCAACCGTCGCGCATCTCACGGCGATAGGGGGCGCTAGAGGCGGCTACTTCATCGAGTGCAGGCCGATGAGATTGCCCTCCGTGTCGAGAACGAGCGCGATGAAGCCCCATTGCCCGATGGGAGACTTCTCCTTCTGGATGCGCCCGCCATTCTCGACCGCGCGCGCCGCCTCAATGGCGCAATCTTCGCACGAGAAATAGACGAGCGACCCTCCGACGCCGGAGTCCTTGCCGTCCATCTTCACGAGCGCGCCTGCACAGCCGCCGCCTTCGTGACTCATGGGGAAGGCGAACAGCTCCACGCCGGAAGCTTCGAGGCGCTCGAAGGTGGTCTGGAGGGTCTTTTGGTAGAAGGTCTTGGCGCGATCCATGTCCTGGACATAGATCTCGAACCAGCCGACGGGATTGCGTTCAGGATTCATAGTTGGGAGTTCGGTTAAACGTTCGAGATTACTTCGCACCGCATCGGGCCGCCGGTCGCGCTACACCTCGCGGATCGTGAAATCCCCCGTCGTCGGAGAAAGCTCGATCGGCGCGTCGGGCGTCGCGGCGGTGGTGAGGTGCGCGGTGTAGCCGAGCGCTTTCACCTTGCCGATTTGCCCGGCGGTGAAGCCAAAGTGACGCCGCTCCCGGCGCTTCCGCTGATCGTCCCTTTGATCATGCTCGCGATCCGCGGGATGATTGCCGTCAGGAAGTTATTGATCATCGTGTTGCCCGTCGTGCCGAAGCCCGCCGCGCCGCCGTCATTGATCCCCGCGGTCACCGAGCTCGCGATCCAATCGCCCCCGACGGAGATCGCGCCGATTTGTGCGTTTCCATTGAAGCCGCTGGTATCCGTGTCGGAGGGCCGGAAGCCGCCCAGAATTTTCGCGAATTCCACACGGCCTCCCACCTTTACATTGCCGATCGCGAGGTCGGTCGTGGCGTCGGTGGGCAGGTGAAGGTGGCCGCTCCCCGTGATCAGGACGAAGCTCGACTGCCCGGCGATATCATTCCCGATAAGGCTGCCTTTCACCGTGACCGGCCCGAGGGCGTAGCAAGCGCGGATCGCCTCGCAATTCGTCAGCGTGCCGCTGCTGGCGTCGAGCCCGGCGATGATCGAATCCCCCACCGTCACACTCGCGATGTCCCCGCCGAAGCTGATGATCGACCCCACGCGGTCGAGCGAGACGGAGCCGGTGATGCTCCCTCCGGGGATGCGCCTATCCAACCCGCCCCGTGAGGCGGGTCGAGCAAGAACCCCGGCGGGCAATGAAAACGTGGGCGATCACGCCGCGCGGAGCTTCATTTGGTAGAGGAGGAGCAAAATGAGGATGCCGCCATCAATCACGAAAGCGGACTTGATTGGCTGCGCGATCTCTCCTGGCAGCTATGGACATCTCCTCGACGCAGCGAAACATCCACGTTTCTATCCGCTCTCGGAAGAGTGCAGCGTGGAATGAGCCAGACTCCTCATCGCCAAACAACGCGAACTCCTCCGTGCCGGATGACTCTCACCCGATCCCGACTGCTCCCCATCACGCGAATCGTTGCTGCGGGCATGGCGATTAGCGGCTTTCTCGCAGTCGCGATTGGATTCTTCGGCGATGTTCATTGGTATGCCGATCTCTTCTCGCATCTGCGACCGCAGTATTGCGTCTGGCTTGGCCTTGCGATCATTGCCGCGACGCTTGCCAGACGGTGGATTGCCTTGGGCGTGGCGCTCGCCGCTTTGATCGCAAACTGCGTCGCTCTCGCCCCATACTCCGTCCCGTGGCATGACTCGCAGGCTGCGCAGCCGTGCGGGCGCCCGTGGACATTCGTCACGATCAACCTCCTCTACGGCAACCGGCAGCATTCGCTCGTCTCGGAGTATCTGCGGCGCGAAAAGGCGGACGTGGTCGTCTTCGAGGAGGTTTCGGCCTACTGGCAGGCAGAGCTCGAGGAACTCAGCGATCTTTACCCCTACCGCTCCACGAAAGTCGCCAAGGACAGCTTTGGCATCGCGATTTTTTCCCGTCAGGAGCCGCTGAAGGTCGCCATTCGGCAAGTGGGAGAACGCGAAGGCGACGTGGCAGTCTTCGGGACTTGGGAGAGCGACGGGAAGCGCTTTGGCCTCGTCGGCGTCCACCCGGACAAGCCCGACGACGCGTGGAAGGTCCGCAACCGGCGCGTGTATCTCGGTAACGTCGCGCAGTGGTGCAACGATCAAACGAAGGCCGGCAGGCCGCTGCTTGCCATCGGCGACTTCAACGCCACCCCGTGGTCGGCGTCACTCCGATCGTTCGTCCGTGACACGGATCTTCGCAACGCCAACCAAGGCACGATCTTCGGAGCCACATGGAATCTCTGGCAACCGCACCGCCTCTTGATCGACCACGTCTTTCTCTCCCCTCAGTGGACGCTACTCCACCGCGAGGTCGGGCCCGACATCGGCTCGGATCACCGTCCGCTCCTCATACGCGCCGCCCTGAAGCTCTGAAAGTCGCGATCGGGAGTTCAACCCAGAGCCCATCCGAGAGGGAAATGCTCGCGCCGCGACCATTATTCCGGGCGGATCATCTCAAAGCGGTCGCTGGTCCGGCAGTACCAGTGCGGGCTTGCCATGCGGCCGATGACTTGGTAGCGCTCGCCGCGGATTCGGAGCGTCGCGGGGTCGATCAGTTCCTCCCGAATGTGCGCGCGCTTCACCAACCCGATCACGAGGCGGTTCCCGCCGATCTGCAGAGTGCCCCACTCCACGCATTCGAGGCTCGCGGGCGCGGCGGCGATTCGCGGCACCTTTACCGCGGAGCCCGGCACAGTCGCCAACCCCGCCGCGACCACCTCGCTCTTGCCAAAAGGCAGCGTCGCCGCCGTCGCATTCATCGCCTCGGCGAGCGCTTCATCCACTAGATTCACCACGAACTCATGCCCCGCGCGGATATTCCTCGCCGTATCCTTCGGCGTCCCGTCGTCACGATCCCCGGGGCAAAATCCCACAATCGGCGGGTTCGCCCCGAGCACGTTGAAAAAGCTGAACGGCGCGGCATTCACCGCTCCATCCGGCCCCAGCGTCGTCACCCATGCGATGGGCCGCGGCGTCACCAGAGACGCTAGGATCGCATACGCGCGACCCGCATGTTCACCTTCGAGATCGAGTTCCATGCGAGTGAAACGTCCCGCGCCCCGGCCCCGGCCTTGCGGCGAATTCAGTGCCACGGCATTTCGATAGCGCCCAGAGGGAAGACCGCGAAATCGTTTCGTGCGTGAATTTTTTTGCTTTCACGGGTGTGGTGCGCTTCATTCCGCGCGCTTGCAAGAAAGGCGGCTTGTCAAGGCAGTGCTCGGTGCCCGCCGGTCGGTCTCAAGTTCCCTTGCATGAAAGCATTTGCCGCATTCCTTTTGCTCGTCTGCGCTCCGTTCGCGGACGCCGCTTCGTTGTTTCAAGATGGCTTCGAGACAGGTCCGCTCGGGAGCGCATGGACAGTGACAAGCAGTGGCGACGGGCGGGTGGCGATCCACGATGACTTTGGCCTGCGACGGGTGCGCGGCATTTGGTGCTGGATGATGCGGTGAGCGATGCGGCGAATTCCGTGGCGGAGGCGACGCTGACGCTGGACCTGGCGCACAAGAAGAATGTGGTGCTCTCTTTCAAGGCGAAGAGTCTCGGCAATGAGCCGAATCCGCCCCCGGCGAACAACTTCTCCAATACGCGCAACTACGACGGCGTGGCAGTGAGTGTCGATGGGGGGACCACTTGGAGGGCGGTGCAGTCGCTTGCGGGTGTGGGGACGGATTGGGAGAGCTTTAATATCACGCTCGATAGCTCGGTGGCGTGGCTGGGGTCGTTTAGCGCGGGCTTTCGCATCCGCTTTTCGGAATATGACAACGCGAGGGTGCCGATCGATGGGATCGCGATCGACGATGTCGCGGTGACCGGCGACGACGACCTGAGCGCGGTGCTGGAGCTGCCCTCGTCGGTGCGCGAGGGAAGCGGGCCGTATATCGGCTACGTCCTGCTTTCTTTCTCGCAGCCACAGGCGGTGACGGTGGCGCTGGCGACTTCGCCCACGGGGCAGGTGCTGCTGCCGGCCTCCGTGGTGGTGCCTGCGGGGCAGTCGTACGCGAGCTTTGAGTTCACCGTGGCGGACGATGCGCTCGTGAATCTTACCCGGATCATCACGGTGACGCCCTTGGGGCCGGCCGGCTTCACGGGCGTCCCGAGCAGCATCGTGGTGCTGGACGACGAGGCTCTGCCCACCGCGACCTTGACCCTGCCCGCGCAATTGAAGGAGGGGGAGCTCCCAGGGGGTAATGCCTTCATCTCGCTGAAGTTTCCCGCCACCGCACCGATCGTTTTCGATATCACGACGAGTCCTGCGGGGGAGATTTCCGTTCCATCGACGGTCACCGTCCCCGCTGGCGCGACGCTGGCGGGCTTCACAGCTCAAGCGCTCAATGATACGCGGCTCGATGGGGACATTCTCGTGACCGTGACGGCGACCGCGCCCCTACTCGCCCCGGCTGTGGCGCAGACGACCGCCGTGGACGACGAAATTCCCGCGCTCTCCCTGGTGCTGCCCGCGACTTTGACCGAAGGTGCCGCCGGCACAGCCACGATCAACATGTCCGGCGCGCTGCCAGCGGCCCTGACCGTCAATCTCACCAGCTCGCTCACTGCCGCGCTCACGGTGCCCACGACGATCATGATCCCCGCGGGCCAGACGACCGCGACATTTCCCCTGACCACCGTGGACGACGGCCTGATCAATTTCGCCCGCTCCGCGACGATCAGCGCCAGCGGAACCGGCGTGTCGAGCACTTCGGCCAGCCTCTCCGTGCTCGACGACGAAACGCCGCCGGTGCTCACGCTCACGCTGCCCGCCACCGTCACCGAGGGCCTTTACCCCGCGTGGAATGCCACCGTCTCGCTCAGCACCGCCGCTGCCGCTCCGCTGACCGTCGTCTTCACTACCAACCCCGGCACCGAGCTGAGCCTCCCATTTTCCCTGATCATCCCCGCCGGCCAGACGCAGGTGGCGTTCACCGTCCAGGCGGCGAATGACACGCGCATCGACGGCGACGTCCTCGTCTCAGTCTCCGCGACCCCGTCCAGCGCATCCGGTGTCGCGCCCGCCACCGCGAGCATCACCACCATCGACAACGAAACCCGCGTGCTCACCCTCGCCCTCCCCGCCACGATCCTAGAGGGCGGCACCGGCTCCGGCACCGTCACGATGTCCGGCACTTTGACGACCCCGCTCGTGGTCAGTCTCACCAGCTCGAAAGTCAGCGCGCTCACGCTTCCAGCCACCGTCACGATCCCCGCCGGCGGCACCCAGGTCAGCTTCATCGCCACCGCTCCCGACAACGCCGCCACCGACGGCAGCCGCCCCGTCAATGGCACCGTTGCCGCCGCGACCTTCACCGGCGCATCGGCCGCCGTCGTCGTCCGCGACAACGAACTCGTCCGCTACAGCTTCAGCGGCCTGGCGAATATCGTGAACGTCTCCAAGCCGCAGACCATCACCGTCGGCGGGGCCGATGTGGAGGGGAACATCATCCCCGGCGTGCTCGGCACGGTGAATCTCAGTCTCGTCCGTCCGGACGGCACCACCCAGCCTTTGACGCCGCCCACCGCGGTGCTCTCCGGCTCGGCGGGTTGGACCGGGAGCGTCACACTTCCCGCCGTCACGGTGGGGCCGCTGAAGTTGCGCGCCACCGGCACGGGCGGCATCACCGGCGACTCGAGCTTCTTCGACCCGCTGAACGTCCTGAGCCTCACGACAGCCGACCTTTTGTGGGATGGAGTCCGCAAGCGCATCTTCGCGAGCGTGCCTGCCACGGCGGGCGGCGCTTATGCAAATCAGGTCGTCGCCATCGATCCCGCCACCCTCCAGATCACTGGCAGCGTCACCACCGGCCAGGACCCCGGACAGATCGTCATGACTAGCGGCGGCGAATACCTCTACGTCGCGCTCAAGGCCAACGGCACCGTCGATCGCATCGAGCGCAGCCCCACCGCTGGCACCTTCATCGGCTACAACAACTACACCAGCGGCTTCGGCCTCACCCGCCTCCTCATCGCCTCCGACGGCGTCACCATCACCCAAACAAATTCCAGCGTCATCAGCGGCTACTACGTCGAAATCCGTAGCTCCGGCTCCCTCCTCGCCTCCTCCAGCGGCCTCATCGTCGATGCCGCCAGCCTCACCCTTAAGTCCAACCTCGGCACCACCGGGCGCCCCTGCCTTGACACCCCCTACCAGCGCGCCTACATCGTCAATGGCGCCAGCCTCCGCGCCTTCGACACCACCACCGGCAGCGCCACCGGCTCCCTCACCCTTCCTACCACACTCACCGGCGACTGGGCCCTCAACTCCCTCCGCTGGGGCCTCGACGGCTTCGCCATCCTCGGCCCCGACAAAATCTACCTCGCCCGCTGGTCCGCCGCCATCCCCGCCGCCCTCGACTCGAACAACGACGGCACCTCCGACGCCTGGGCCGCCGCCTACTTCAGCACCTTCACCCTCGACCCCGCGGCCGACACCGACCGCGACGGCATCGCCGACTCCCTCGAATACCTCTTCGGAACCTCCCCCCTCACCGGCAACCGCAGCCCCATCGCCTTCAGCACCACGAAAGCCGCCGGCCGCACCATCCTTCACCTCACCTTCCCCCGGCGCGCCGACCTCGCCCCTGGCTCCTACGGCTTCCTCGTCGGCACCGACCTCGCCACATGGCAGCCCGTCGCCAGCCTCACCGAGACCATCATCTCCACCCAGATCATCGGCGGAGTGAAAATCGACACCATCGACGCCGCCGTGCCCTCTCCTTCCGAGGAATGTGGATACCTCAGGTTAAAGTGGACCCATCCCTAAGCCCGCCAGCCCTGCCCATGCACCGCGCCACCCTCACCCGCTGTGTGGAAATCCTCCCCATCGTCGTCCCCGTCGTCCTCATCATCGGAGCCATCAGCTTCCTTTCCCGACCCTCCCCCCCGACTCCCCTCGACCCCGCCCGCCTGCACCCACCCGGAGAACCAGGCGTCTCCTATTGCACCCTCGACTCCGCCGGCCATCTCGCCAGCACCCAGCACAAAGACGCCCGCGGCCTTTCCCCCCTTGAAATCCTCCACACCCCTACCGGCGACATCACCATCCAGCGCACCTTCGGCGACACCGGCACCCTCTTAAAAGAAGAAGCCTTCCGCGCCGGCCACCCCGTCCCCCTTCCCGCCCATAGAAAGGCCGAACAGTAGCTGCCGACTGCGGCGGCCCGGAGGGCAGAAGAAGCGAACGGGTGGCGCCATCTCACGGAGGAACGACCACAGCTACGGCAGGGGCGTCGGAAGCCCCAGCAGGAAGTGGAATCTCCAAAGACGGTCAGCGACTTAGAACGCGATGTTTGCGGCGGGCCTTGCTTTTGGAAAGAGAGGGCAAGATCACGCCTTGCGCAGCGAGGGATTCCGGAGCAGCGGCTGGAGCGGCTTCCACCGGAAACGCGAGTCGGTAGAACCGCGACGTGAAAGCCGAGGCGGCAGCATCTTCAAAAAGAAAACCACCGTCGCCCGCGGCCCGCACGGTGCCGATCGGCTGAAAAGGCGCGTCGAGTGTCTCCGTCGCGAGCACTGTGTGCGTGCCGTTAGGGACGGCGCGGCCGCGGAGGGACAGCTTCCCATCGGTGCCGCGCTGGATGCTGCTGAATTGGAGTTCCCCCGCGACTCGCACGATGGTGCCGTGCGAGAGGAAGCCGGGCGTGCTGTCCTGAATCACATTGACGAGCGGCGCCGCGGTGGCGAGGTCATCGTAGGAGTCAGTGTAGGCGAGACGCCCGGCATTGCCGGGCTGAGAATTCGACACGTAGATGCGCCAGTGGCCGTTGCCGAGCGGGAGAAAGTTCACGCCTTCACTGCCGTCGTGCTGCCAGTATCCGGGGCCGGGATCGCCGCTATCGATCCTGGTGTATTCGGATAAAGGCCCGACGACGCTTTTCCACAGTTCCTGCCGCGCGGTCCCGGAGTTGTGGATCGTCATGTACCACGCGCCATCGTGCTCCAAGATGAACTGCTCGAGGAACACCGGCGGCAGCCCCGACCCCGATGCGCCAGTGATAAAGCCCTGCGCGGTCCAGTTCGTCCCTGTGGAATCCGTGCGCCGGAACACGTATTCGTGCGCCACCCCCGTGTCGTAGTCGATGCCGGGGCAGGTAATGTAAGCGTCGCCATTGGCAGCGATGTAAAACTCCGGTCCCCAGCACTGCACATGATGCCCCTGCGTCACGACGGGGATATTCGCGACAAAGCTCCAGTGAATAAGGTCCGTGGACCTCGCCAGCCCGAAATACCATTCGTCATGTCCAAAGTAAGGACTGCGAGGCGGCGACCCGATCACCCCGAAATCGCCCGACGTATAGCACACGAACCACGTCTCGCCGATCCGCGCGATGGAGGGATCGCGGAGATCATCCCCATTGGGCGGCCGGAACAAATCAAAGGAGCCGCTCTCATTCTGCAACATCCGCCAAGTAATCCCGTCGTCGCTCAACCCGATCCGCAGCGCCTGCACTTCGTTGTTCAAGTTCGACATCACATACCGCGCGCCCGGGATGATCGACCCGGTATCCGCGCGGGCCACCCCGCCGGCACGAGCGCGCACACGATCGCGAGGAAAAGGCAGTTCATTCTGGTAAACATCACGTGGCGGGAAGCAGCGAGGAGGCAACAGCTTCGACCCTTTTCAAGCGCCCCGCTACTCGCCTTCCTTGGAATCGGCCGGCAGGTCCAGATCCGGCCTCATCCGCATGAGGTGGAGAGCGAGTCCGCGTTCGCGTGGGCGAAACCACACCTCATCCAGCCAGAGGCGGCCGCTCAGATTGTAATCCCGAGCCAGGGGGTGGAGCTCGTCGAAATACGCCGGCGGGTCCGGCTCCTTCAATAGTCCACCGGGGGCGGGGGAACCGGGACTTGAGTATCATGAAACGCCAACAGCTTCTCCGATAACCGCCGCGCAAAAACCAAGCAAAGCCCGCCCAAGACGACATTCACAAAAGCCCGCCCGATCTCACCAAATGCCGTCTGAATCTGTGGAACGGTCGAATCCGAAGCGGCCGCGAGGGAGACTTCATAAAAACCCCAGGCCGCCACAGTGCCAGCCGAAGTCAGCATAAAGCGGAGCCCGAGGAACACAAAGGCGAGGCAATACAAGTCTTTCAGTGTAATCCCCCCTAGCGCGACTTCCCGATCTGGCTCTGGCGTCACCTTCACCGCGAGACGTCCGGCATAGCGCCACATGCACACCGCTGCGAGGCCGAAGAAGAGGGGGCTGAGATATTCCACAAACGTCTTCGAAGCCCGGAAAGTCATGGAATGCTGCACTGCCTCCCCCACAAAAATCGAAATGGCCTCCACCCCCCACAGTACCGCGAAGACTCGGAGGACGATGGTGACGATGGCGCTGAGGGGCATGGGTATGAGGGTTACTCCGACACCATCAGGCCAAATGAGCCAAAACCAAGCTTCCGCAAAGGATGCGCCGGGGAGCCATGCCGCGACCTTTACAGGAGAGGAAAAGGAGGAGGCAAGAGATATCTTTTACTTTCCACCGGATGGGGTAGGGCTGCGGCGGGGGGAGGGGTCTAGCGGGTGGGCTCGGGCCAGAGCCAGTCGCGGGCTTTGTAGCGGGAGGGGGTGGTGGCGTCGGTGAGGGTGGAGCCTTCGTCGTCGCGGGCATTCGCGCCGATGGAGTAGAGGAGGAAGGTGGCGGGGGTGGTGCGGCGGTAGCGCATGGGGGCTCCATTGATGATGTCGGCGGGGATGGCGGGGAGGAGCGCGGGGACCAATTCGGAGAGGCTCTCGGGGTAGCTGCCATGCTGGATGCGGAAGCGCTCGAGGGCGCAGGCGATGCGGGTCTGGCGGCGGGTATTTTCGAGAGTGATGTAGCGGAGGAGGATGGCGTCCGTGTTCGATCCGAAGGCAAACGGCGTGGATATCGGTGGCGTAGCAAAGAGATCGGCACTGCGGTCGAACCCGGTTTCCAACTTTTTCAGGGAGCTGTCGGTGTCTTGGTTCTCGCGCACCTGCTTTCGCCAATGGTGCCCGGAGACGAACTCGACCCAGAGTCTCCACTCGGGCGTGAAGGCACCAAAGGTTCCGCCGATCGTCCTCCATTCTGTGAATGACATGCCGCGGCAGGCTTCCTCGGCGTCATTGATGAATCCGCGCTCGGAGGAAAACGTGAACCGGCCATCGGCGGCGAGGTCGATTGTGTCGAGCTCGGAAGCGATGCGGGTGAGGTCTTCGTCGCGCCAGAGGTGGGCGGCGATGCCGGAATCCACGGCACGGATCATCGCCGTGAAGTTCGTGACGCGCATCATCCCGCTGACCATCGAGCGCTCGGGGAGGGTAGCGCGATACAGCCGGGTGAGGTCGAGGAAGTCCTCGAGCGCCTCTGCAGGCTGCCCGGTGGCAAGATGCGCCTGCATTTTCATGCAGAGGATGGAGCCGATGTGCCAGGCTAGGACGATGGCACCTGAATCGAAGTCCGGCAGAGGCTTCGTGCTCTGCGGGAAGCGACTGCCGGGGCGGGAACGGGCGGCGCGGAGGTCGGCGAGGTCTTTTTGGTAACGCTCCAGTCCGAGGAGAACGGCGGCACCGGGGTCGGCAGGGGCGGTTTCCTTTGTGAGCCACTTCTCATCCAGCATGGCTGTGCGCTGGGCTTCGAGCCGCTCGGCGAGAGTGGTCTGCGGGACGTTCAGCTTTGGCCTTGGCAGTGGGAACTTCCCCGACGACTCGCCCGTGGGCAGGTGCTCGAAGACGGTGCCGGTGATGTAGTTGTCCTCGGCGGGGATCTCCGGCGAGAGGAAGTCGTCGAAGTGCAGCAGGACACCGCGGGCGACGGCGGCGGTGCGATATTTCTCCCACTGCCGCCGGCCGTGGCTGCGGTCAAAGGCCACCCACGCGCACACGAGTAGCGAGAGGGCGGCGAGGCCGATGAAGGGCCAGGTCAGCCACAGCAGGCGCTTCATGGCGCGGGGGGCCGGGCTAGGCGCGGCGGTCGCGGATGGAGGCCAGGATGTCGGCGATGACTTCGGCGCGGGGGCGGGCGCCCTGAGGGCCTTTGCCGTGGATGCGGACGCTGACGACGCCGGTTTCGAGGTCGCGCGGGCCGAGGATAAGCATGTGGTGGACTTTCTGCATCTCGGCGTTGGCGATCTTGGCTTTAATCGGGTCACGGGTCTCGTCGATCTCGGCGCGGACGCCGTGGCTGCGGAGTTCCTTGACGTAGTCCTTTGCGAAAAAGACCGAGGCCTCGTCGTCGCCTAAGGTGAGGACGCGGACCTGCAGGGGGGCGAGCCAGAGGGGGAAATTCCCCGCGTAGTGCTCGATGAGGAAGCCGATGAAGCGCTCGTGGGTGCCGAGGGGGGCGCGGTGGATGCAGAGGGGGGTGGCGTCGGTATTCTCGCGGGTCTTGTAGTGGAGGCCGAAGCGGGCGGGGACGGCGAAATCGACCTGGTTGGTGGCGAGAGTGAACTCTTTGCCGATGACGTTCCAAATCTGGATGTCGATCTTCGGCCCGTAGAAGGCGGCTTCGTTGGGCACTTCGATGAAGGGCGCGCCGCTGGCGATGAGGACGTCGCGGACCATCTTCTCGGTCTTGAGCCAGAGGTCGGACTGATCGACGTATTTCTTGCCGAGCTCCTCGGGGCTGTGGGTGCTGAAGCGGAACTGGTAGCGATCGACGCCGAAGATGGCGAAGTATTTGAGGTACATCTGGTTGACGGCCTCGAACTCGGCGGCGAACTGCTCCTCGGTGCAGTAGATGTGGGCGTCGTTCATCTGCATGGCGCGCACGCGCATGAGCCCGAAGAGTTCGCCCGACTGCTCGTAGCGGTAGCACGTCCCATATTCCGCCAGCCGCAAAGGCAGGTCGCGATAGCTGCGCGGCACCGCCCCGAAGAGCTTGTGGTGGTGCGGGCAGTTCATGGCTTTGAGGTAGTAGCGGTCGCCTCGCACCAAGCGTTGGAACGCCGCGTTGTGGGTTTGGTATTCCGCCCACGTTGCCGCTATCTCAGGAGGAAAAGTCCCGGCTTGCTCGGCTCTTGATACGACTTCATCGACGGGGCCTTCTTCCCCAGCGGGAATCCAATCCCTTACTTTCACAAACGCGGCCCGTGCTTTGTGACTGAGTTCATCGGACTGCGCCGCGTTCTCATTTAACATCATCGGCGGAAACATGCTGTCCGCGTAGTAAGGCAGGTGCCCGCTGGTGAGATACATGTTCTCCCGCGCGAGGTGCGGGGTGCGGACGCGGTCGTAGCCGGCGGCGAACTCCGTCTCTTTGGCGAGCTTTTCCAACTCCTCGATGAGGACGGTGCCGCGCGGGAGCCAGAGCGGGAGGCCGGGGCCGACATCATCGTCGAAGCAGAAGAGCTCCATCTCGCGGCCGAGCTTGCGGTGGTCGCGCTTTTTCGCCTCCTCGAGCATGGTGAAATACTCGTCGAGCAGGGTCTTGTTCTTGAAGGCGGTACCGTAGATGCGCTGGAGCTGGGGGTTCTTTTCGTCGCCCTTGTAGTAGGCGCTGGCGACGTGCGTGAGCCGGAAGGCGCCGATATTTCCCGTGCGCATGACGTGGGGCCCGGCGCAGAGGTCGGTGAAGTCGCCGTTGCGGAAGATGGAGATTTCCTCGCCCTCGGGGATGCCCTGGATGATGTCGAGCTTGAAAGTGGAGGGGGTGCCGCGCGTGGCGAGGGCGGCGAGCTCGCCGCGATAGGCCATGGCGAGGGCATCGGCGCGGCTGAGGGTCTGCTTTTCAAAGGTGTGGTTGGCCTTGATCTCCTTTTTCATCTCGGCCTCGATGGCGGGGAAGTCCTCGGGGGTGATGCGGTGGGAGGGGAGGTCGAGGTCGTAGTAGAAGCCGGCCTCGACGGGGGGGCCGGCGGCGAATTGGGCATCCGGCCAGATGCGGAGGATGGCGGTGGCGAGGACGTGGGCGGCGCTGTGGCGGAGCCGCTCGAGGTCGGTCATCTGCGCGCGTTGTTCGAGGGTTTTGCGTTCGTCGGACATAGGGAAAAAGGCGGACAAGCTAGGGCGCGCGGGGTCCGGGTGCAATGCCGGAGGGGAGGTGAACGTCGGAGGCTCGGGATTCGCGAGGCAATCCTCGCGGATGGTGGGTTTCAGCGAGACTCGGGCGTTGCCGCGCGGCTGGAAGTGCTCAACCTCCACGACTACCCGCGCAGCTTCCATCATGGCATTCCTCCACTCGGACACGTTCCACATTTTCTCCCAAGTCTTGCTCGGCGGGGTCTGGGTCTTTCACGGCGTTTACAGCAAGATCATGGATGGCATCCCGCGGCATCGCTTGATCGTCGGGAGGGCCGAAGGCGAAGAAGTTTGCGAGGTCGCGGAGATGCTCCACGAGCACGACCCGGCCACCGGGCGAGAGGCATCGGCGCGCCTCGGAAAACCACGCGCTACGCTCCCGCTCGCTCCTCAGTTCATGGATCGCGAGCAGGCCGAAGATGGCGTCGGACGTTTCCTCCGGCACGGGCCACCGGTCATAAGGCGCTGCGAGCGTGCCGGGCGTGGGCGGGAATATCCTTCGCGCCCGCCGGATCGACGCTTCGGTCATGCGGGTCGCGTCGAAGTGATCGAGGAGGAGCCATTCGCACCGGTCGAAGCGGAGGCGAAGGGCGTCGGAGGCTTCGTCGAAACCGGAATGGCAGAAGATCGCGCGACGGAGGAATGCCCCGCGCAGGGCACGATCCAGCCAGCGCCAGCGATACAAATCCGAGCGGTCGTAGATGACATGGGAGACGCCGAGCGATCCGACCAAAAAGTAAGCCGCGCCTGTCAGCCCGGCGGCGCAGAGCAGCTTCAGTGGGAGCGCATTGAAGAAACAAAGCCCGGCAAGCGAAGCCAGCAGAGCAGCCATTGCGGCGGCGTAAAACGGCCAGTTGAAACGCGCGATGGCCAGCATTCCCTGCCAATGCGAACGCTGCTTCAAGCCGCACCTCCCGCGCGCACGATCCGCCCGCGTTCCCACCGATAGGCGACGCGGCGCACCGCGAATGCGTTCGCGAGGATCGGCGTCGTCCCGCGAAAAGGCGCTTCGTCGAAAAGGCCGACCCGCCACTCCCGCACCGCGGCGGGACGCGGCGTCCAGTCCTGACGGCTCCCTTCGATCACCACAAATGTCCCATCTTCCTGCACGCTGAAAGTGAATGGCATCGGCCCGGCAAAGCGACGCGCCGCGTGCCAGTCGGCGAACGGCGAGCCTGCCGGCAGCGGAGCCGTTTCGTCCGCAGAGGCGAACGTGAGATCGAGCGTTGGCGTTCCATCGGGGAGCGAAGTCTCGACGCGCACCTGCTCGTGGGCTTCCTCGATCCGCGCATTCACGTAGCGGTAGCGGTAGTGCGTCATCAGGTTTCCCAACCAAACCATTCGGTGCCGGTCGGTTTCGCTGCGCAAAATCTGGAGGCCGCGCAGGCGCCGAGTGCCGTCTTGAAGCCGGGTGAAGATGCGGTATCCCGCGAGGAGGAAATCCTGCCCGAAGAAGGAGGGGAAACCCGCGGGACGCAGGCCTTTCGTCCAGACAATGGCGACTGTCACGAAACCGAGACCGGCAAACGTATCGATCTCCAAACCCTTCGGCACCAGCGGTCGGAGAATCTCTTCTGGAAACGCGAATGAGACCGCCACTACCTGATCGAACCAAGCGACGACCGGAAAGGGCCTGCGGAGAAGATTCGCGAGTTTTGCCATGCTTCTCGGACTAATCGCGAGTGATGTCGGATGCACGCGTCGAGAGCGAAATGGCGTGCTCTCTCTAGGGTTTTGGCGGGGGTGTTTCATTTTGTGCAGAGAATGAACGACTGTGGATATTTGACCTGCCTCGAACAGCGCAGCACAGCCGCTTTTCTCTGTAAAATCACGCAAAACGGGCGCTGGCACGACCGCTGCTAGGGGCGCCGCCGTGATTTCAAGTCTATCGCACAGCCCTTTCCGCGCTGCGACCATCCTTTTGCCCCAGCCATGTGCGCATTTCGCGCCTATCGCCGCGCGGCGCTCACTTTCGTCCCTGCACCATGTCGTGTCGCCTATGGCGCGCGCTGCCGTGCGGTGACGGATGCAACACAACCAAAACCGAAAACCACACCACACGAAACTATGCAGAAATCATTGAAACGCACTTTGCTCCCGGCCCTCGCGGCGGCGATGTGTTGGCTCACCCTCGGGGATGCCCCGCTCCACGCGCAGGATGCCGCCGCTCCGGCAGCGCCCGTCGCCGCGGAGCCGACAGTCGCCGCACCGGATGCCGCACCTGCCGCAGTCGCTCCGGCGGAAGCCGCGCCTGCTGCGCCGACGGACCCGATCACCGACATCAAGAACGCCTCCAGTGCGATGCGCACCGGCCTCGACACCGTCTGGGTGCTCGTCACCGCGATGCTTGTCTTCTGGATGAACGCCGGCTTCGCCCTCGTCGAGAGCGGCTTGTGCCAATCCAAAAACTGCGTCAACATCCTGTTCAAGAACTTCATCGTCTTCGCCTGTTCGACGGTGTCGTTCTGGGTCATCGGATGGGGCATCATGTTTGGCGATGGGACGCCATTCATGGGCACATCGGGGCTCTGGTTCGTCGGGGGTGCCGATAATTCGCCCGCGCTCGGCCACGACTACATGTCGATGAATCCGTTCTCCGGCGAGGAATACAAAGGCGTCTATGGCGCGATCAACTGGACCCCGGTTCCGCTGTGGGCGAAGTTTTTCTTCCAGCTCGTCTTCGCCGGCACCGCCGCAACGATCGTCTCCGGTGCAGTCGCCGAGCGTATCAAGTTCCACAGCTTCATGGTCTTCAGCTTCATCCTGGTCGCGGTGTTCTACCCGATCACCGGTCACTGGATCTGGGGCGGCGGTCTCCTCGGCGCGAATAACTTCCGCGACTTCGCAGGTTCGACTGTCGTGCATTCCGTCGGCGGCTGGGCAGCGCTCGCAGGCGTCATCGTCCTCGGGCCACGGCGCGGGAAATTCCGCGATGGGAAAGTGCATCCGATCCCCGGTCACAACATGACCTCCGCCGCTCTCGGCGTGCTCATCCTGTGGCTCGGCTGGTTCGGCTTCAACCCCGGCTCCACGATGTCCGCAGGCGACGGTAAGGCGATCGCCCACGTCCTCGTGAACACGAACATTGCAGCCGCCACCGGCGCGCTCTTCGCGCTCATCACCGCCTGGACTTTGCTGAAAAAGCCGGATTTCTCGATGGTTCTCAATGGCTGTCTCGCGGGCCTCGTCGCCATCACGGCGCCGTGCGCTTTCACCACGATCACCTCGGGTGCGATCATCGGCGCCATTGCCGGCGTCGTCGTCGTCGTGGCGGTCATCTTCTTCGATAAGATCAAGCTCGACGACCCGGTGGGCGCCCTCTCGGTCCATCTCGTCTGTGGCGTGTGGGGCACCCTCGCGCTCGGGCTTTTCTACGACAAGGACGTCACCGCCAACATCGCCGCGCTCCCGCCAAATGCGGCCGACGCAGCGGGCTGGACGGCAATGAGCCAGACGATGGTGCAGCTCAAGGGGATCCTCTACTGCGGTGGATTCACCTTCATCGCGTCGCTCATCGTTTGGTTCATCATCAAGGCCGTCTTCGGTCTGCGTGTGAGCGCTGAGGAAGAGATCGAAGGTCTCGACATCGGCGAGCACGGCAACGAAGCGTACCCGAACTTCCAACCCGCGAGCCGCGGCTAAGAAACGGCATCGCCCGGTCCCGGCTGCCATCGCGCAGCCGGGCCGGGTATTTCCTAAAAACACGACATGAAAAAAATCGAAGCAATCATCAAGCCCTTCAAACTGGAGGAAGTGAAAGACGCCCTCGCCGATCTAGGCATCGAGGGAATGACGGTGTCCGAAGTCAAAGGATTCGGACGGCAAAAGGGTCACACGGAAATCTACCGCGGCAGTGAATACACGGTCGATTTCCTGCCGAAGATCAAGATCGAGGTCGTGCTCGGCGACGCTGTCGTCGAGAGCGCGATCAGTGCCATCGTGAAAGCCGCGAAAACCGGCAAGATCGGTGACGGAAAGGTCTTCGTCTCGCAGGTGGAGGAAGCCGTGCGCATCCGCACCGAAGAAACCGGCGAGAAAGCCGTCTAAAACGCAGAACTGTCCGCGCGGGCAGCAGCGCTTCGGCGTTCGCTGCCCGTGCGTGGCGTTCCGCACTTTTCCCCGAATCCATAACTCCCTTACTTCCCTAAAATGAACCCACTCCTTATCCTTCTTGTCTTCGCCTCCGTCGCCGTCTTTGCCGGCATGGGCGCGCATCTTCAAAAAGCTCGCACGGCGAAAATCTTTCACATCGTCGGCGGTGCCCTGGGCATGACCGCCTCCATCGCTTTCGCCCTCACGCAGCACAAGCTCTCGTGGGCATTCATCGTCCCGTTCGTATTCGCGATGATCTTCGCCGGACGCGCGCTCGGTGACTGGGCGCGCGGCCGCGTCAGCTTCCAGCCCCCCGCGCAGCTCTTCTTTCTCGCCGGGACCCTTTCGCTTCTCGGAGCACTGAGCACGTTGCTCGTCCGCTGAATCTTCCAGGCGTGATTGCTTCCATCGTCGCGGACCCAAATCCGCTGATGATCCTCCCATTCGGCGCGATGCTCCTGTGCATCGCGATCATGCCGCTTTTCGCGCCGAAATTCTGGGAGCACAACCTCCAGAAAGTCTCCATCGGCCTCGGCGCGATCAGCGTCATCTATTACCTCGCCGTCCTGCACGATGGCTGGCGCATGGCCGAAGTCGCGCACGACTACGCAAGCTTCATCCTTTTTATCGGCGCGCTTTTCGTCATCGCCGGCGGCATCCACATCGGGGTGAAAGGCGAAGCGCAGCCGGGCCACAACACGTCGTTCCTGCTGATCGGCGCGGTGCTCGCGAATCTTGTCGGCACCACCGGCGCATCGATGCTCCTCATCCGTCCGTGGATTCGCATGAACCGCTACCGCTTCACGCATTTCCACACAGTATTTTTCATCTTCGCAGTCAGCAACGTCGGCGGCTGCCTCACTCCCGTCGGCGATCCGCCGCTCTTTCTTGGCTATTTGAGGGGCGTGCCTTTCTGGTGGATCACGGAGAAAACCTGGCCCGCGTGGCTCTTCGCCGTCGGCGCGCTGCTCGCGATTTTCTACATCGTCGATCGGCGGAATTTTCACAAAGTCCCCAAGCCGATTCGTGACGCCGAGCCGCACGAGAAATTCAAAATCACCGGAATCAAAAATGTCGGCTGGCTCGCACTCGCGCTCGGTGCGGTCTTCATCAAGAGCCCGCAGGGATTGCGTGAAGTCATCATGGCCGGCACAGCGATCGGCTCCTACTTCACCACGTCGAAAGCCGTCCACGAGTCGAACCATTTCAACTTTGCTCCGATCAAGGAAGTCGCGTGGCTCTTCCTCGGAATCTTCGCCACGATGGTGCCCGCGCTCGACTATCTCGAGCTCCACGCCACCACGCTCGGCATCGCGCATCCGGGCCAATTCTACTGGCTCAGCGGCGCCCTCTCCGGCGTGCTCGATAACGCGCCGACCTACCTGACATTCCTCGCCGCCGCATTCGGCATCAAAGGTCTGAATCTCAACGACGCCGCGCACATGACGAAGTTCCTCGCCGAGCACGGCATTTACGTGGTCGCCATCTCGCTCGGCTCCGTGTTCTTCGGCGCGATGACCTACATCGGCAACGGCCCAAACTTCATGGTGAAATCCATCTGCGACCACGCCGGCGTCCACACGCCCAGCTTCTTCAACTACATTATCCGCTACTCCGTGCCCGTGCTGCTCCCCATCTTCGCGGCAGTCGCGTGGCTGATGTTGCGGTAACGCAAGCCGCCGTCTCGCGACAGGACAGGCTCAAGCCGGAGGCTTGCGCTACGGCGATCTCCCCGCTAACCCTCCCGCTCGACATCCCCACATCCTCTTGAAATCCATCCTTCTCGCACTCGCCATCCTGCTCACTTGCGCGCCGATTTTCGCCCAAGACGCAGCCCCAACACCCACCGAAGCACAGCGCATCTCCGGCTTTGAGGCTTACCTTCAAAACGGCGACCCGACCGCCGCGCTGAAAGACAAAGACGGCAATATCCCCAAAGGTCTCACCACCGCCGCCGTCGGCGTCCCTGGCCCCGGTCATAACGCATGGATGATGACCTCCACCGCGCTCGTCCTCTTCATGACGCTCCCCGGCCTCGCGCTCTTTTACGGCGGCCTCGTCCGGCGCAAAAATATCCTCAGCGTCTGCGCTCAATGCCTGGCTTGCAGCGGCCTCGTCACCATCCTCTGGTGGGCCTTCGGATACAGCCTCGTCTTCGGCACGAATTTCAACAGCCCTTTCCTCGGCGGCAGCGAGTACTTCTTCATGAAGAACATCACCTCCGCGCCCAACACGAACTACTCGTTCTGGGTCAGCGAAAACGTCTTCTCGATGTATCAGCTCATGTTCGCGATTATCACCCCCGCGCTCATCGTCGGCGCCATCGCCGAGCGCATGAAATTCAGCGCGATCATGACATTCATCGGCGTCTGGATGTTCCTCATCTACTTCCCGATGGCCCACATGGTCTGGGGCGCCAGTGGACTCATGAACGGCACATGGAATGGCGGTGCGGCGCAGGGGGCGACCGCAGTCGATGGCACCGTGCTAACCTACGCGATGGCCAAAATCCGCGCGATCGACTTCGCCGGCGGCACCGTCGTCCACATGACCTCAGGCTGGTCCGCGCTCATTCTGTGCATCATTCTGGGGAAAAGGCTTGGCTTTGGAAAAGACAAGATGGCCCCGCATAGCATGGTGCTTTGCATGGTTGGTACCGGGATGCTCTGGGTCGGCTGGTACGGCTTCAACGCAGGTTCCGCCGTCGCCGCCGACGGTATCGCGGCGAATGCATTCACCACCACCACGCTCGCCGCCGCCACCGCCGGATTCGTCTGGGCCATGCTCGAGGGCATCTTCAAAGGCCATCCGTCCATCCTCGGCTTCTGCTCCGGCATCGTCGCCGGGCTCGTCGTCATCACACCCGCGTGCGGCTTCGTGAATCCCACCGGCGCCATGATCATCGGCCTCTTTGCCGCGGTCATCCCGTTCATCTTCGTCGTCTATGTGAAGAACGCATTCGGCTACGACGACGCGCTCGACACCTTCGGAGTCCACGCCATCGGCGGCACGCTTGGCGCCATCCTCACAGGCATCCTCGCCAACGGCGTCTCCAATCCCAACCTCACCGAGGCCAACGCCGTCGCGAAAGCCGACGGCCTCGCCACCATCGTCGCCAATCACTCGCTCATCTTTGAGCAATTCAAAGCCATCGGCCTCACCCTCGCGCTCTCCATCGTCGGCACCGTCATCATTGCCTTCGCGGTGAAAATCACCCTCGGTCTGCGTCCCACGCGTGAAGTCGAAAACGCCGGCCTCGACATCAGCGAGCACGGCGAAGAAGGCTACGTGCTGTGAGCGGAGAGCCGAGAATCGCAGAAAACGCACCCAAAATCATCCCATGAAAAAAATCGAAGCCATCATCAAGCCCTTCAAATTGGAGGAAGTTAAGGACGCCCTTTCCGAAATCGGAATCGAGGGCATGACCGTCACCGAAGTCAAAGGATTCGGCCGTCAAAAAGGCCACACCGAAATCTACCGCGGCAGCGAATACACCGTCGATTTCCTGCCAAAGATCAAACTCGAACTCGTCCTCGCCGACGCGCAAGTTTCCGCCGCGACCGGAGCCATCGTGAAAGCCGCAAAGACCGGCAAGATCGGCGACGGCAAAATCTTCGTGACGAACATCGAGGAAGCCATCCGCATCCGCACCGAAGAGCGCGGCGAGCAGGCGGTGTAGGCGCTGTCCGGTAGGCGCGCTCCCGGCTACAGCTATTTCCCTCTCACCGACTCGAGGTAGGCGAGGAGGGAGGCCAGTTCTTCGGGCGTGAAGGGCGCGAGCAGGCCTTCGGGCATGATCGACACCTCGCGCTTTCCCTGCGCCTTGATGTCGCCTTTCTCCAGCGTCACGGATTGGCCCGTGATGTTCCGCACGTCCAGCGAGTCGCCGCCGTCGCGCGTCACGAAGCCCTCGATGTGCTCACCCTTCTTTGTGTCGAACCACACGCTCTCGAACCCCTGCGCAATCTTCGCACTCGGTTTCAGGATCGACTCTGTGAGCTCCGGTCGCCCGTAGATTTTCGCCACCGCGGACAGGATCGGCCCCTTCGGCGGTTCATCGGGCGTGATCGTGTGGCACGCGATGCATCCGGCGCGCAGGAACATCTCCTTGCCCTTCACCGGGTCGCCGCCCTTCTGCACCGCCGCAAAAACCTCCTCATATTTCATCGTCCCGATCGTCATCGACTGCGAGCCCGTGTCCTTCAGTCCGAGGCTCTGGTAGGCGAAGAGCGCGGCTTCAGCCACCGCGTTGTTCGGGTCTTTCAGGTGCGCCGTCACCTGCGGGGCGAAAGCTGCGGCCCTTGTGTGCGCGATCACTCCGAGCAGTGCGGCGGCGGTTTCCGGCTTTGCCCACAGGCCGTCGAGCGCCTTCTGCGCGGCGGCGAGATCCTTCTTATCCGTCACCTTGCTACCCGCGAGATTCACCAGTACCGTCAGGCCGAGGTGCTGCTTTCCGGCGTCCTTCTCCGTCGCCAGTTTCGCGAAATCCCAGACGTGCTTTGCATTCCGCCCGTCGTGTGTGAATTCCTCCCACACCTGCGCCAGCGGCCCCGCGGGCGGCGACGTCGACGCCAGCGTCGCGAACGCATCCGCGCCCGCCTCGAACATCTCCTTGTTCTCCATCGACTTCTGGAAATCCCGCAGCGCACGCGAACGCAGTTCCGGCGTCTCCTTGGCGTTCGACGCGATCCCCGACAACGCCTTCAGCGCGTCCGCCGGTAGCGACTTGTCCCCGCGTACCAGCGCCTCGATCGCGCCCAGCTTCGCCGCCGTGTCGGTGCCCGCCTTCGCGAGCATGAGGTCCGTCAGCCCTGGAAAATCCACCTTTGTCTTCACGAGCGTCGCCACCAGCCACTTCGCTTCCTCCGCGTCGGTTTTGGAAAGTTCCGCCTTCATCGCCGCCTCGATCTTCTCAGAACCCGCCCACTTCTCGCCCTTGTAAACCGGCCCCGTCGTATCCGGCCGCGTCGTCCACCACTTCCCGTATTCGTAAGCTGTCTCCTTCTGATCCAGCCGGCACAGCGCGTTCAGGATGCCGCGCCGCAGCGCCGGCTCCTTCGCTGAGGAAAGTCGCGCCAGCAGGCCATCGACCACCTTCACGTCGTAAATCCCGTAGAGCGCGCGCAGCACGCCGGGCGCGGCCTTTTCGTCGGACGAACTCAGCGCCGCCAGGCACGCATCCGCCGCATTCATCGCCGACAGATACCGCACCGCCACATGCGCGATCACCGGGTCCGTATCCCCCGTCAGCGGAATCATCGACCCCGCGGCCTCAATCTTCCCCAGCCGTCCGAGTGCCGTCACCGCCTGCAGGCGGACGTGCTCATTCTTATCCGAAAGCGCTGCCACCAGCGGTGCTGTCGGCACCTTCCCGGCCAGCCGCACATCGTCGCCCATCGCCTTCAGCGCGAATTCCCGCATCTCGTCGTCCTTCAGCAGCGCCGTCTCCAGCCCCAGAGTCTTCTCTCCGAACATCTGCGTCAGCGTGAAGAGCGCGGCGACGCGCACATTGACCGGCGCGTGCATCTTTGCGATCTCTGCCAAGCCTTCCGACACTCCCGGGCGCGGCCCGCGTCGGAGCAATTCCCGTTGCGCCGTCTGGCGTAAAGTCGCGCTCTCCGACCCCACCAGCCGCACCAGCGCGAGATCATCCAGCTTCCCGAAATCCGGCACCGGCGCCGGCTTCGCGCCCTCTTTCACCAGTTCGATCAAATATCCCGCATTCGGCCCTTCGTATTTAAACGTCGCCCCCTCCCAGCTCGAAACGTAGAGCCGCTGCGAGCCGTCCACATCCATGTCCGTCGGGCGCGTCATGGGCAGCCACTTCTCTTGCGGTGCCTTTTCATAGCCTGCGCCCAGCCGTTTCAGGTCGTGGTAGAAGATGCCGCCGGATCCCCATTCCACCGTGTACAGCCCCTTCCGCAGCCCCGGCTCATCCAGCCAGAGCGACCCGCACGGAGAACCGCCGCCGAAATCCGTCAATGCCGGCACGATATCCTCCGGGAAATTCACAAACAAATTCGGATACCCCATGTGCGCTCCCATCGGGATAAAGCTCAGCCGGTCGTTCCAGCCGCCTCCGTCGTTCGTATTATCGCGGGTAAAGACCTCCAGCGTCGGGCTCACCGCCACGTCGTAGATATTCCGCTGCCCGCGCGACACGTATTCCAGCCCTGTGCCGTCCGTCCGCACCCGCACCACGCCGCCGCCCTTCATGTGTAGCGTATTGCCGTCCTTGCCCTTGGCCTCCAGCGCCCCGTAGTCGCCCACCGCGATGTAGATCCACCCATCGATCGCCAGCCGGCAGCCATTCGTCGTATGATCCGCCCCGCGGAATTTCAGATCGAAGCCCAGCCCCTTGACCAAGTCCTCCTCCTTATCCGCCACCCCGTCTCCATCCGAGTCCGTATAAACCGTCAGGTTTGGCGGATGCATCACGTACATACGCCCCGGCCCGGTCCCCGTAGCCCCGTCCCAAATCACCCCGCGCGGACTATCCATCTTGGCGAATACCTTGAATTCATCCGCCACCCCATCCCCATCCTTATCGATACAGCGCAGCACCTTACCGCGATCCGGCTTTGCATCCAGCGAACCATTCTCATCGATCGCGACAAAAAGCGTTCCATCCGCCGCCGCGCTCACGGAAGTCGGATACCCCACCTCCGGCGGTTTCGCAAAAAGCGTCCCCTTGAAGCCCTCGGGGATCTTCACACTCTTCGGCAGGTCCGCCCCCAGCGCGGCAGTCGAGAGCAGGAGCGCAGGCAGCACAGCGGGCAGCAGGAGCGCTTGGAGGGAGAGCATGGGGAGTTTCGGACGGCGGTTCATATCGGTGTGAAAGTCGGAGTTTGAGCCCCGCACAATCCCATGGCGAGCCCCGAGCTTAGTCCTCGCGGAAAAAAGGCAGCGGGCCGACTTTTGCCGGAGCTCCACCTCCCGCCAGGCAAGCGTGGCCTGTCAGAGCTCCGAAATGAGGCGTGAGGAAGTGTAATTACTCTGGAAATCGGCTTGCTGACGGCGTCAAAAAACGGAGAGCCCGAAGTGACGACCGGACACCAGTTTGCCTCGACTGGATCCAGTCTGGCCTGAGCAGAAGACACGGAATGGAGAGCGGACGCCAGTCTGGTTATGCCGGACGCCAGTTTTCCTGCAAAGGACGGTAGTTTGTTCCAAAGGAGCGCCCTTTTGTCGCGCCTACCGTCCCCGAGCGGGAGATTGGGGACGAGGGACGCTGGGCGGACGGAAAGCCGTCCCATCCAGCGCACCCCGCGCGGTCCGGTTACGATTCCGCGGGGATCATCGATCCCGGCTAGAGGCGTTTCGTGGGAATTCGCGGTTGACGTGGTGCAGGGGCGCGCTTAGCAAGAAAGGTGTCTTTTTTCTCTCCCCAGAGAACGATCCAGCGTTCCAGCGATACTCTGTCCCGCTCGCTCGTGTTCCCGATTCGTCCTATGAAAAAATCTCTCGGCAACTTCACCCCGGCGATGGTCGGGAAGCGCTCACTTTCACTGGCGGCGGCGGTGGCCGCGATGCTGGGAGGCGTGCGGGACTCGCGGGGGCAGACGAGTGGGACTTTTACCTTCTCGGGAAATCTAGGGGCGGGGGACTCTGATGCGCTGGTGGGGCTGGATACGAGTAAGACGTATCTGGATGCGTATAACTTCGGGATCGGGGCGGGGAATGTGACGGTGAATGGGGTGACTTTCACGGGGGTGGCTGGGACGAATCCCGCGGTGGGCGGGATTTTCTCGACGACGGGGCTGGGGAATCAGAACGCCGGGGTGGGAGCGGTGCCGGGGGGGCAGCTCGGACTGGTGACGACGGGCTTCGTGTATGGGGCGACGACGGTACCGGAGGTTTTCACGCTGAGCAATCTGACGGTGGGGCAGTCGTATGTCGTGAGCTTTTACAACAAGGTGTGGGACGCTGCGGCACGGACGCAAAACTTGTCGGCGGGCGGGGCCTCGACGGCGTCGGGGGCGGCTTACGATGAGAATACATCGGGGGTGGTGGGGAATCTGAATATCCTGCGTTACACATTCCTGGCGTCGGCTCCGACGCAGACGGTGTCGTTTGCGGCGCAGGTGTCGAATACGACGAATCACCAGTACGGGTTCACGCTGGAGCAGACTTTCAACAATATCTGGGTGAGCGGGAATACGTGGACGACGTCGGTGTGGGGCGGCGGGGCGGCGACGGCGCCGAATTCGGCGGGGTCGAATGGGTATTTCGGACCGCAGGGAACGCCGACGACGATCGATCTGGATGCGGACCGGACGGTGGGGCATTTGCAGTTCGAGGGGACGAATGCGTGGACGGTGAGCAGTGTGGGGGGGAAGACGCTGACACTGCAGGCGGATGTGGGCGGTGCCTCGACGCTGAGCGCGCTGTCGGGCTCGCATACGATCGCGCCGAATATCACGCTTTTATCTCCGACGCTGCTGAAGGTGGGCGACGGAAAGCTGACGCTGAGCGGGAATATCGCGGGCGGGACGAACGGGGTGACGGTGGGCGGGGGAACGCTGGCGCTGACGGGGGTGAATGATTACCGCGGGGAGACGATCATCGGGAGCGGGACGCTGGAGGTGACGACGGTGTCGGACTACGGAGTTGCGAGTGGGATCGGGAGCCGGGCGCTGGCGGACGAGAATACGACGCTGACTGGCGTGGGGCTGCATTTCATGGGGGGGACGCTGCGGTTTGTGGGGACGACGCCGCAGAGCACGAACCGGAATATCCGGGTGCTGAACGGGCCGAACGGTGGGACGATCGATGCGTCGGGGACGAATCCGGCGGCGACGCTGAGCTTCACGAAGACGGGGGCGAATATTAACCTCTTCGACACTGGCGGGACACGGACTTTAACGCTGACGGGAAGCAACAAGGGGGATAATGGGTTTTCGATCCCGCTGATCAATCAGGCGGCTTTTGCGACGAGCCTGACGAAGTCCGGGGCGGGGACGTGGGTGCTGAACGGGCCGGATGTGAACAGCGCGACGGGGACAACGCTGGTGACAGGCGGGCTCTTGAAGCTGGCGAAGACGGCGGTGTCGGCGGTGAGCGGGCCGCTGAGCATCGGCGACGGGACGGCACCGGCGGCGGTGGAGCTGGGAGGGACGGGGGGCAATCAGGTCGCTGATGGATCGCTGGTGACACTCGCGGGGAGCGGAGTGAATGCGGGAGCCCTGAGGGTGAAGGATACAGCAGAGACGCTGGGCGGGCTGAGCAGTGTGGGCGGGGCGGGAATCGTAGAAAATGAAGGGACGGCGACGGGGACGCTGACGCTCAATGTGGCGGCGACGCAGGCATTCAGCGGGGTGCTGCGCGACGGCGACGGCGTGGGCTCGGACGGTGTGCTGGCTTTGGCAAAAACCGGCGTGGGGACGCAGACGCTGTCGGGCAACAACACCTATTCGGGCCTGACGACGGTGTCGGCGGGCGTGTTGGATTTGCAAAGCGGGAACGCGCTGGGCTCGACGGTTGCCGGGACGACGGTGGCGACGAATGTGGCGCTGCAGCTCAGCGGCGGAATCGCGGTGGGGGCGGAGACGCTGTCGATTGTGGGCGGCGGCATTGTGAATACCGGTGCGATCCGCAATCTTTCGGGGAACAATTCGTGGGCGGGGACGATCACGCTGACGGGTCAGACGCGGTTTGTGTCGGATGCGGGGTCGCTGACGCTGGGCGGAGTGACTGGGGCGCAGAATTTGATCTTGAGCGGAGCGGGGGACGTCGTGCTCGGCGGGCCGATCACGCTGGGGATCGGATTTATTTCAAAGGATAACCTCGTCGGTGGTGGGACCGGTGCGCTGACACTGAGCGGCGCGAATACCTACAGCGGAGCGACAATGGTGACGGCTGGGACACTGCGGCTGGATTACACGACGCAGGATAATTCCAAGCTGTCGGACACCGCGGCGCTGGTGCTAGGCGGGGTGCCGGTCGTGCTGACCGGCGGATCGCACGCGGAGGTAGTCGGCTCGACGACGCTGAACGCTGGAACGGCAAGTTCGCTGAGCAGGTCGAGTGGGACCGCGGTGCTGCAACTCGGCACGGTGACTGTGGGAGCCGGAGCGAGGCTGAATGTCAGCGCGGATAACATCGCGACGACGAACAACCTGAACTCCGATGGCCTGCTGCTCGGATTCCGCGTGGGGAATTCATTCGCGGTGAACGGGACGAACTCGCCGGGTGGAGCGATCGTGGCTTTTACCGGATACACGAACGTGAACCGAATGGGCGGCACGATCCCGAACGGCGCAGGGACGGTCGCGCGAATCGTGGAAGGTGGTGCGGGTGGAAATGTGACGCTCGGAGCACCGTCGACTTTGATCGATGCGCTGCAAGTGGACGCAACCGGAGCGACGACGATCGCGCCGACGAGCCCCGGAGACATCTTGTCGATCGGAGGAGAAACTAGCGGTGTCATATGGCATCAGGCGACAGCGGGGGGATTGACGATCGGGGCGACTCCGAATGACGGGGTGCTGACCACGGGTGCCACAGATAATGGCGGGACCCCTGTCTTGAGCATCTCCAACGACAGCGTGACCAAGGCGGTGACGATCAACTCCGTGATCGCGAACAACGGGTCTGAAATAATCGGTGTGACGAAAACCGACGCAGGGACGGCAGTGCTGACTGCGAACAACACGTTCGGCGGAATCCTGTCGGCATCCGGTGGCACGCTCATTCTGACAGGAAACAACGCCGCGCGGCCGACGGGACTGAGCGGGGCGACGACCGTGACCTCTGGCGGAACGCTGCAATTGCAGGCGAACGCGGGGAACACGGCGGCGGGAATCTCGACGGTGCTCGGTAGCGAGCAGACGGCCAACCAGCCGTTCGTATTGAGCTCCGGCGGCACGCTCCAGCTCCGGAGCGACAGCGCGGTGACCTTCGCCGGCGGCAATAACTTCGGCGGTCTCGGCAGTGCGACGGTGACCATCGACGTGAATCAACTCACTGGTCCTAGCACGGGCAATACGCTCACGTTCGCGCCGGGCGGACTCGCAGTGAACACGACGACCCTCAACATCACAGGCGGGAACGGATACAAACTCAGCATCGGCGCAATCGGCAATGGCTTAGCCAACGCCACGCTCACGCTCAACCCGACCACCGCGGGATTGATCGTCGCGGGCTACACGCCGACCGTTGCCACGACTCTCGCCCTCACCGGCACGGCTGCGGGCAATATGATCACGGGCGCGGTCACCAATGCGACCACCATCACAAAGACCGGCAGCAGCACGTGGGAACTCGCCGGTGCCAATACGAGCACCGGAGCGATCACTGTCTCAGGCGGCACGCTGACCCTCTCGGGCGCAAAAACCGGCGCTTCGGGCGCGATTACGGTCGCCAATGTTGCCGGAACGGATGCCACGCTGAATATTTCGAACGGGGCGTATGCGCTGGGCGCGGCGAATTTTTTCGTAGCTAGCGCCGCGACGACTCCGGCGATGGGCACGGTGACCCAAAGCGGTGGTTCCGTTTCGTTTACGAGTGGAAACGGGCTGCTCATCGGAAATGGCGGCATTGCGAACACAGGCACATACAACCTCACGGGCGGAAGCGTTACCACGTTCGCCAGCGGCACACGGGGCGTAATGCTCGGCGTGAACGTCAATGCCATCGCGAACTTCAACCTCGGCGGCACCGGCTTTCTGAATATGACTGCTGCATCGGGAGGCGGCGGGGATGCTCTTCTTCAGATTGGCCGGTCGGACTCAACGACGAACGCCACGACGAATACTTTCACCCAGACCGGCGGCACGGCGAACGTGGGAATCCTCACCCTCGGCGGCAGCGCGGGCGGCAGCTCTACGGTAGTTTCCGCGTTGACGCTGAATGGTGGCATTTTTGCGGCGAATCAATTTACGAAGCTGGCTGCCGGCAACACCAACACCGCTGTCATCAACATCGGCGGCACGGCTGACGTCACGCTCCCCTTCTTCCCGACAGCGCGCGGCACCGGTTCCACCGTCACGCTTAATTTCGATGGAGGCACCCTCCGCCCGCTCGCGGCGAGCACCAGCTACATCGGCGGACTGACGAATGCGTTCATCGCGGCGGGCGGCGCGACTTTCGACGTGCCGACGGGGAGGGACATCACGATCACGCAGAACCTCCTGACAAGCACAACATCGAGCGGAGGAGGGTTGACGAAGTCCGGCGTGGGCGCACTGACGCTCACCGGGACCGAGACATACACGGGACCGACGCGAGTCACGGGCGGTTCGCTCGTGCTGACGGGCTCCATCGCGGCGTCTTCGGGCGTGGCGATTTCCGGGGGCGCGAACTTCGATGTGAATGGACTCGGCGGGGGCTTCACGCTCGCCAGTGGGCGCACGCTCTCGGGCGGCACGGGTGCGAGCACCGGAACGGTGGCGGGTACGGTGAACGCAGCCGCGGGCGCGACCGTGGCTCCCGGACTCGGCGCGGGCGCGACTGGAAGGCTGTCGGTCTCAAACGGCTTCTCCCTCGCCTCGACGGCGCACCTTTCCCTCGATCTGAACGGCGCGGCGGCGGGGACGGGCTACGATCAACTCGCTGTGAACGCAGGAAATATCAGCCTCGCGGGCGACCTCGCGGGCTCGACGCTCACGTTTGTCCCGGCGTTCACGGACGTATTTTTCATCATCCTGAACAATGGCATCGGCACGACCGCGGGCACGCTGAACGGCGTGGCAGAAGGCGGTACGGTGACGATCGGCGCGCAGAACTTCAAGATCACTTACGCGGCCGATTCCGTGGCGACGAATGCCGGGAACTTTGGCGGCGCGTTGGGCAACGACGTGGCGCTGCTGGCAGTGCCTGAGCCGGGAGTGATCGTCTCGCTGCTCGGCGGAATGGGACTGCTCCTAGGCCTCCGGCGTCGGCGGGCGTGACACGGCGATGAGCGGTCGGCAAATCTGAAAATCCCGTGCGCGCGGGGCTTGAAATGCGCCTGCGGAAATGGGTAGGCTTCCGGGCATGTCCACAGAAACTGCTCCTGCTCCGACGGCGCCCGTTTACTCAAACAAAAATCCCTTTCCGGCGCGGCACCCGGTCAATGTGAAGCTCACGGGCGGCGGGTCGGAGAAAGACACGCGGCATCATGAAATCTCGCTGGAAGGGTCGGGACTTAAGTATCTGGCGGGCGACGCGCTGGGCCTGCAGGTGACGAATTGCCCGGCGCTCGTGGAGGAGGTGATCGCGGCGCTCGGAGCCTCGGGCGATGAGCTGGTCCCGGGACGCGATGGGGCGCCGAAGCCCCTGCGGGCTGCGCTGTTTTCGGATTACGCGATCACGTTCACGGAGAAGAAATTCCTTGAGCTGGCGTCGGAGAAAGGCGCGCCTGAACTCAAGGCTCTATTGGCGGTGGAGAAGGCGGAGGATTTAAAAAAATACCTGACGGGGAAAGGGACGTGCCACGATTACGTGGATATTTTGAAGGAGTTTCCGGGGCTGAAAGTGACGCCGGAGGAGTTCGTGAAAGTGCTGCGGAAGCTGCCGCCGCGGCTTTACTCGATCGCGTCGAGCCTGATGGCGCATCCGGAGAGCGTGCATCTGACGGTGGCGACCGTGCGTTACGACTCGAATGGGCGCGGGCGCAAAGGCGTGGCGTCCACTTTTCTCGCGGAACGATGGGAGGGAGAGACGACGGCAGGAGTGTTTTTGCAGTCGCAGCAGAAGCACTTTTTCCTGCCGCCGGATGGGCAGACGCCGATCATCATGGTCGGTCCAGGGACAGGTGTTGCGCCGTTTCGCGCTTTTCTCGAAGAGCGTGAGGCGATGGGGCACAAAGGGCGCAATTGGCTGTTCTTCGGCGAGCAGCGGCGCGGGGAGGATTTCTTTTACGAGGACCAGTTCACAAAGTGGATGCAGGACGGGTTTCTGCGGATGGATACGGCATTTTCGCGGGATCAGACGGAGAAGATTTATGTGCAGCATCGCGTCGAGCAGAACGGCACGGACCTCTGGAAATGGCTGGAGGAAGGTGCGGATTTTTTCGTCTGCGGCGACAAGACGCGGATGGCCACGGACGTGGACAACGCGCTGCATCGCGTGATCGAAAAGAAAGGCGGCAAGACGCCGGAGCAGGCGAAGGAATACGTGGAGGCGATGAAGAAGGCCAAACGCTACAAGCGGGACGTTTATTGAGTCACCATGCGCTCGATTTTACCGATGAAAACGATACTGAAACTCGTGCTGCCGATGCTCTCGGCGATGCTGCTGCTGCCGGCTGCCGCGCTGGCGGAAATCAAGACGGAGACCGTCGAATACAAGGAGGGGGAGACGGCACTGGAGGGCTTCGTGGCGTATGACGATGCGGTAAAAGGCGCGCGCCCGGGGGTGCTCGTGGTGCATGACTGGATGGGGCTGAAAGATCACACGAAGGGCGTGTGCGAGGATTTGGCGAAGCTGGGATACGTGGCGTTCGCGGCGGATATTTATGGGAAAGGCGTGCGCCCGGCGGACCGTGGCGAGGCAGGGAAGCTGGCGGGCAAATACAAGGCGGACCGCGCGCTGCTGCGCGAACGCGTGAAGGCGGGGCTCGCGCAACTCACCGGCAACAAGCTCGTGGAGCCCGGCAAGGTCGCGGCGATCGGGTTCTGCTTCGGCGGGACGACGGCGATCGAGCTGGGACGCAGCGGCGCGGACATCGCCGGGGTGGTGACTTTTCACGGCGGGCTCGACTTGCCGACGCCAGCGGATGGGAAGAATATCAAGGCGAAGATGCTGATCCTGCACGGCGCGGACGATCCTTTCGTGAAGCCGGAGGACATCGCGGCTTTCCGTGACGAATTGGACAAGGCCGGAGTCGATTGGCAGATGATCTACTACAGCGACGCGGTCCACGCCTTCACCGAGAAATACGTGGGCACCGACAAGGCAAGCGGAGCCGCCTACAACGAGAAAGCCGCACGCCGCTCCTGGCAGGCGATGAAGGATTTCTTCGGGGAGATTTTCGGGAAATAAAGCGATCTAGCTGGTGAGAAGAGGGCGCGTGGATTGCCTCGCGCCAAAGTTTCTGAGTGCATGTGTCTCACGCACTCTCCCCGCTGCGACTCTCCAAACATGAACGCCCGCCTTTTTCTTCTCACGTTCGCAATAGCCTCGATGGCACTGGCTGCCGACTGGCCGCAATGGCGCGGCCCTGATCGAACGGGTTATGTGTCGGCTGGCGAAGCCGTCCCGACCGCACTCGGAGCGGAGTTGCCGGTGGTCTGGCATGTGCCGGTTGGGGATGGATTCGCTTCGCCGGTGGTCGCGGGCGGGCGCGTGTTTTATCTCGATCAAAAGGATGGAAATGAAATCGCGCATGCCGCGGACGCCGCGACGGGAAAAGAACTGTGGCACGCGATGCTTTTCTCAGCGCATCGCGATGGATTTGGCATCGGTCCACGCTGCACTCCTGTGGCGGACTCAGCGGAGGGGCGCGTCTATTTTCAATCGGCCAAGGGCGAGTTGCAGTGTCTTGCCGCGAGCGATGGAAAGCAGATATGGCGGGTGAATTACGTCACGGATCTCGGGGCGATCTACATCGGAGAAAAAGGAAAAGCGGCGGGCGCGAGTCGGCACGGAGCGGCAGGCTCGCCGATTATCGATGGGGAAAACCTGATCGCACAGGTGGGCAGCGCAAGTGGCGCGAGCATCGTGGCTTTCGATAAAAAGACAGGCGCGGTGGTCTGGAAATCGCAGAGCGACCAGACGGCATATGCGGCACCCCTCATCTCGGAAGTTGCCGGCGTGCGGCAGTTTATTTCATTCACCGCGGAGGCGCTCCTCGGGCTCGATCCGCGCGACGGAAGGCTGCTGTGGCGGCGTCCGCTCCAGACCGCGCTCGGGCGGCATGTGACGACTCCGGTGGTCGTCGGTGATCTCGTGATCGTGGCGTCGCACCAGATCGGGCTCGTGGCGACGCGCATCGCACGGGGAGGTGAGGGGCTCGTCGCGAGCGAAGCGTGGGTGAACAAAAACGCGGCGATGAATTTCACGAGTCCGGTGATCGTGGACGGTTTTCTCTACGGCATCGGTCCCGCGAAAAATCTCGTCTGTGTGAACTGCAACACTGGCGAGATCGCATGGGAGAAGACCGGGCTGATTCAGACCAGCGGAGACAAAGCGGAGGCGGGTTTTCTCGTGATGGGGAAAAACATCGGGATGCTGACGGACACCGGAGTCTTCGTGCTCTTCGACGCCGATCCTCATGGATACAAGGAAAGCGGGCAGGCGCAGGTGTGCGGATTGACTTGGTGCAATCCGGCTTACGCTGCTGGGAAGCTGTATTTGCGCGATCAGCGCGAGTTGCGTTGCGTGAGTTTGCTGCCTGGCGCCGCGAACACTCATTGAATTTCTACAATGCCGCTCGCCGCTTTTCCAAAGTGCTATCTCGACGATCTCGTCGTGCACAAGACGATGTCTGTCGAGCAGTGGATCGAGCGGGCGGCGGCGGAGCTGGATGTGGACGGGCTGGAGTTTTATTGGGGCTTCACGCCGGCGGAGGATGGCGCGGAGATGGACCGGCTGCGCGCGCTGGCTGAGGCGCGCGGGCTGGCGATTCCGATGATGTGTTATTCGCCGGATTTCACGCAGCCGGATGCGGCGACTCGTGCGCGCGAGGTTGCGCAGGAGCAGCGCGCGATCGAAGCGACGGCGCGACTTGGAGGAAAATTCTGCCGCGTGTTGAGCGGGCAGCGGCGGCCGGAAATCTCGATCGCCGATGGCGTGAAAATGGCCGCGGATTGCATCTCGGCGTGCCTGCCAAAGGCGGAGGAGTGCGGAGTCACGCTCATCCTGGAGAATCACTACAAAGACGGTTACTGGGAGTTCCCCGAGTTTGCGCAGAAGCGTGAAGTTTTCCGCCAACTCCTCGACGCGATCCCGCGGAGCCCGTGGTTCGGTGTGAATTACGATCCGTCGAACGCCGTGATCGCCGGCGAAGACCCGCTCGTGCTGCTGGACGCGGTGAAAGATCGCGTCGTGACGATGCACGCGAGTGACCGTTTTTTCGAGGGCGGCGACGCCCACGACCTGCACCGCCTCGGCGCGCACAAAGGCTACGCGTCGATCCTGCGCCACGGCGTGATCGGGCGTGGCCTGAACGACTACGACGCTATTTTCTCCACGCTCAAATCGGCCGGATTCCAAGGCTGGATCAGCATCGAGGACGGCGACGATCCCGCCGTCGGGATGGAGCATCTCCGGCTCTCCGCCGAGTTTTTGCGCAAGAAAATGGCGCAGCACGGATTGCCCTGAAAGCCCGCGAAACCTTCACCCAGACCCACCATGATCGGCCTCGTCAATTACTCCTCCGAACCGCACTCCGTCGAACTCCGCGACCTTCCCAAGCCCGAGATCGGCGAGGACGACGTGCTGCTCTCCGTCGAGGCGGTGGGCGTGTGCGGCAGCGACCTGCACCAGTATTCCGGCAAGCAGAGCTGGAAGGTGAATTACCCAGTCGTGCTCGGGCATGAATTCGGCGGCGTGATCGCGCAGACGGGCAAGCGCGTGCGGAATTTCCGCGAGGGCGACCGCGTCGTGAGCGAGACGGCAGCGGTGCTCGACCTCGATTCACCGTTCACGCGCGCCGGGCAATACAATCTCGACCCAAATCGCCTCGGCTTCGGATACGGCGTGAATGGCGCGATGACGAAATTCGTGCGCGTCCCCGAGCGCTGCCTTCATCGCGTGCCGGATGGCCTCGCTTTTGAAAAAGCCGCGCTCACCGAGCCCTGCTGCGTGGCCTACAACGCGGTCTGCATGAACGCCCACATCCGCCCCGGCGACAGCGTCGTGATCATCGGTCCCGGCCCGATCGGCCTGCTCTGCGCGCTCATGGCGCGGCTCTCCGGCGCGTCGCCGCTCATCGTGGTCGGAGTGAAGGCGGACGCCAAACGGCTGGCGGTCGCGCGCGAAATCGGGGCCACACACACGTTCGGCGAGAAGGGTGAAAATGTGAGCGAAGCCGTGCGCGCGCTCGGCGATGGACACGGCGCGGATGTGGTGATCGACGCCGCTGGAGTCAGCGCGACATTGAAGCTCGCGCTCGATCTCGTGCGCCCTGGCGGGCAGGTGAGCAAAGTCGGCTGGGGTCGCGAGCCGCTCGATTTTTCGCTCGATCCGCTCGTGGGAAAAGGGATCACGCTGCGCGGCAGTTTTTCGCACAACTGGCCGATGTGGGAAAAAGTGCTCGGGATGCTCGCGAGCGGGCAGATTGACCTCGATCGCATCCTGAACCGCGTCGCGCCGCTCGAAGAATGGAAGAGCTGTTTCGACGAAATGCACTCCGGCGACCTTGTGAAAGCCGTGCTGAAACCGTGACGCGCCCACTGACCGGAAAAGTCGCTCTAGTGACTGGCTCGGCCTCCGGCATCGGCGAGGCGATCGCGCGGCGGCTCGCCGCCGATGGCGCGAATGTCGTCGTCCATGGGCAGCTCGCGCAGCAGGCTGCGGCGGAAAAGGTCGCCGGTGAGATTCGTGACGCGCACGGCGTCGAGGCCGAGGTGCGGCTCGCGCAGCTCGATGAGCCGGCATCATGCGCGGCGCTCGTCGAGGCGACGGTCGCGTGTTTTGGAAAGATCGACCTGCTCGTGAACAACGCGGGCATCTCGCCGCGCACCGATCTCGAAGGCACCGACTCCGCGTTTTTCGACCGCGTCATCGCAATCAATCTCCGCGCGCCGCTGCTGCTCATCCGCGCTGCGGTTCCGCATTTCAAAAAGGAGGGCGGCGGACGCATTTTGAACATCGGCTCGATCAACGCCTACTGCGGCGAAGCCTGTCTGCTGGCTTATTCGATGAGCAAAGGCGGCCTCACGACCATGACGCGCAACCTCGCCGACGCGCTCGGCCGCGACGGCATCCGCGTGAATCAAATCAACCCCGGCTGGGTGCTCACCGACAACGAATACGCGACCAAGGTGGCTGAAGGCCTGGCAGCCGACTGGCCGCAAAATATCCCCCGCGAGCACGCCCCCGGCGGTCGCATTTTCACTCCCGCCGAGATCGCGGATTTCGCGGCGCTTTTCCTCAGCGACACTGCCGAGCTCATGAGCGGCTCGATCATCGACATCGAGCAATTCCCCCTCGTCGGGCGAAACCCGGTGAAGGCGCAGGGGTTCTAAATCCCGAGCGCGCGCGGCCTACTTCGTCGTCGGGAAATTGAACGCCGGGGTCGGTGCTTCCTTGTAGTCGCCGGGGATCGTGAAGAGCGCGGGATCGACGTTTTCCTCAGTCACCGTGACGAGCGTCGTCGTCACCTTTTGCCCGGCGATCGTGAGCTCGGTTTTCACTGGCATACCGGGGAAGTCGGACGGCTTCGGAGTCATCGAACGCGCGAGCTGGGCGAGTCCGGCGTTCTGGATTTTCTCCATCGCCGCGAGAATGTCGGGATACTTGGGGTAGCCCTTCGCGATCCAGTAGGTCGCGCTCACGCCCTCCGCGTCCCACTTGAAAATCTCGCAGTCGTAGGCTCCGACCTTCTCCTTCTTTCCGGTCGGCACGAGCATCGGCGCGGGGGCGGCGGCAGCGCCCGGGGCCTGTTTCTTTTGCATCTGCTCCATGAGGGCGCGCGTCCGGTCGGCCGGGATTTTCATGAAGGTCTTCTGCGAGTGCATGAGCGTGACCACGTCGCCGGTCGCGCCATCCGTGATCGTGCTCAGCGGCGGCGCGATGTCCGCGCGAGACTTGTCGCCCTTGATCTTCACCACCATCGTCCCCGTCTGCATGGCCCCCTCGACCTGCTGCGTGATGACGAAGTCCGCCCGCACGAAGCTCAGAAAGCCGAACAAGGTGACCGCGGCGAGGAAGCCAGTTTTCATACGCAGGAACCTGTGCGAGACATCGCGGCAGCGAAAGCGGAAACCGGCCGATCAGCGCGTCACCCGGGCTGGGACAGGAGCGGGGCCTACCTCCCTGTCGGGCCGGGCGTATTTCATCTGCACGAAAGGATTGTTGTTGCCCCACTTCGACCACGGACCTGTCGGTATGTCGCGGAACTCGACAAATCGCCACTCCGTCACATCGACGTCTGCGAGTCCGAGGAAATCGCGAACCGCTGGCGAGACGCTCAACCCCGCACCTTTGATCGCGTTTGCCTTCGGGCGCTCGGAGCCGAAGACATATTGAAAGTGATCGGTGCGAGCCGGTCCGCAGTCGCTCCACTGCGCGTAGCAGCTTTTACCGTGTCCATTGCGGACCTCGACCCAGCGATCTTGACAGACGCTCTCCCCCTCGCGCTCGAAGGTCTGGCTGAACCACGGGATCACCACCCGCGCCTCCGGTTTCGTCGTGCCGCCCGTCACGTCGTTGTATGGCAGCGCGATGTAAAACGGATTTTGCTGGGGTTGAAATTTGACCGAGATGGAGTTCCGCCGCGCGGTCGGGTCTGGATCATCGTAGCCTCCGAAATCCATCTCCCAATTCGGATTCCACGCGCTCGCCTGACGCGCGGCCTTTCCTTTTCCGGGCAGCTTTTCGCCGATGGCGAAGACGTTCGTCACGATGGCCTTCCTCCACGGATACCGACCGGCCGACGGCGGACGTGCATCGATTGGACGGAGGACCGTAGGCTCCAGATGCAGCAAAGCCTCTTCGCGCAACTTCGCTGCGTTGCTGGCGAAATCCTCGCTGCTGCGAAAAGGCGTAGTCTGTCGGTCGCGGCGCTGGTCGGACGCTGTTGAGGCAGGCGTCGATGTTTTGGGAAGATCGGCGCTTTTTGGAGTCGCGAGCTCACGCTTGGCTTCTTCGGCTCCCGGACGAGGAGCTTTTTGGCAACCAGCGAACGCCGCGAGCATTGCGCAAACCGCGGCGGCGACGGCCCTCTGTTTGCGGAAATGCTTCTTCATCTTCACGGCTTCCGCCGAGACGGTCTAGGCCACTTTCGCGTGGGTGTTGGCGAGGTCGCGGGCGGGGTCGATGTGCCAGCGGGTGGCGGCTTGGGCGAGGTCGGAGGTGACGGGCCAGCGGTCGGCGAGGGGGTCGCCGGTGTTGATGGGGTTGGCGCCTTTGAGGTCCATGCAGCCGGTGTTGTCTCCGATGCGGCGGAGCTCTTCCATCTCGTCGGCGGTGAAGGTGATCTCGGGGAGATTCGCGAGGTCGCTGATCTTGTCCTCGATCGCTTTTGCGCCGGGGCTGGACTCTTGGATCATGGTGGGGATGACGCTGCGGACGGCGGGGTGCGAGAGATTCCAGATGCAGGAGAGCTGGAGCGGCGAGAGGCCGTGGCGCTCGGCGATGGGGAGCATCCGGTCGAGCTTGGCGCTGCCGACATCGACCCAGCCGGCGGGGCGAAAGGTGCGGTGATCGTATTTGGGGAATTCGTGCCCGGGCTTCACGTCGCCGTGGAAGAGGCCGCCGTAATCGACGACGCGCGTGATGATCTTGATGTCGTGCTTTTCCGCCGCGGGCAGGCAGAGGGAGCCGGGCCAGGGCTCGAGTGGATTGAGGATGATCATGGACCAGTCGAGCAGCGCGCCGAAGCGCTCGAAGCTGAGGATGACATCGAGAGTGAAGCCATTGGCCGGCCCCGGCGCGATGCCGATTTGCTCGCAGAGCCCCTCCTCGCGCATCCGGTCCATCGCGGTCCAGACGGCGTCGCTGGTGAAGCCGGTGCTGTCGGGATTGTGCAGCATGAGGCAGTCGAAGTGGTCGGTCTTGCAGCGCTCGAGCGACTTCTCGGTGGCCATGCGGATGTAGTCGAGAAAGTCGCGCGGCTGGCGGAGGCGGGAGTCGGTGAAGCGCGGGTAGCCTTTGGAGCCTTCGCGTTCGCCGTTGTAAAAGTCGTGGCCGATCATGCCGACGATGGCGTAGGTGTCGCGCGGGAGGCCGGCGAGGGCGCGGGCGAGCATTTCGTCGGCGGCGCCGTTGCCATAGACATCGGCGGTCATGAAGGTGCGAATGCCGGAGTCGTAGGCGTGGCGGATGACGGCGAGGAAGCGCTCGTCGTCGAGCGGTTCGCCAAAGTGCATGAAGCGTCCGCCGCTCCAAGTGCCGTATGCAGTGCGTGTGAGGTCCATAAAAAGAGGGCGGAATTTACGGGCGCGCGCGCCGCGAGGGAATGCGGATTTTACGAAATGCCGAGCGCCTATTGAGTGGGCGGTTGCTCGGGATTGGGCGGGAACCAGCGGATCGCGATGGCGGCTCTTCCGAGTTCGGTGTTTGCGCAGCGGCTTTCGATCGCGTTGTAAAAGCGCTCCGCGGAGTCGTGGTAGCGATCTTTCAGCCAGCGGCCAGCCGTGTTCAAAACGATCGCCGTTTCTTCGCTGTTGTCGGGCATCAGCTTCGCGGCACGCCATGCGATGTCGGCGGCGATGAAGCGGTAATGGAAGCGTTCGTTCGGCTCGACAGGAGTGGCTTTCAATCGCGCGCGCTCCGAAGTCGTGAGCGGGACGACGAGCGGACGCACGGTGATCCGCTTGGTGTATCCGTCTGGGACATTCACCCATTTATGCTCGGTCCATTTGCCCGCAAGTCGCTCGGTTCTGATATTAGCGACTTCATAATTCCCGTCCCAGATGAAGCCGTCCGGCTCCACTTCGGTGCCGAGCAATTCCATTCCATCGGAACGCGCAATTTGCGCTGCCGCCCACAGCGCAGCAGCCCGCTTGGAGCGTGGCAATTTCGCGTCCTGCCCGCGCTTCAGACCGGCGGTGTATTCGTCGAGTTTCAAGCGGAGCGGCGCGGGGAAAAAGGGCCGCGCCTCTGCAAAGCGCCCGAGCCTTGCAAGCCGCCGGGCAAGCAACCACCGAACTTTCAAGGTGCCTCGGATTTCTCCCGGCATGAAGAATTGCCCGGAGCCCGCGACGCAGCGCTCCAACCATTCCGCATGCGTCTCTTTCGGTTGATTAGAGCCCTCGCGGACTTCGTCGCGCGCGACTTTAGCGTCCTGCTCCGCGCTCCAGGGATAGGTTTTGCGGACGATCGCGAGCAGTTCGCCAGTCGTCAGGACGCGCTCCGCGAGAAAGGCAGCGTCCTGCCAGACCCCGCCTTTCGCGAGCGTGAGAAAGGCCGCGGAAAATTCGTTTCGCGCGAGTTGCATCAGCCCGAGATCCGCCGTCGCGCTCTCGATTGGCATGGTTTCCCACGGTTCGGCGTCGCGCTGATCGAGTCCGTGAATCTGCGGAATTTGCGGAAGCGCTTTTGCCATCGCCGCCGTCGCATCAGCGAGTTTTCCGGCGCGAAAATCGAGCTTCGACTTGAGCCAAAGAGCGAGGCCGGAATTTGGGTCGGCGCGTTTCAGCCAGCGTTCGGCTTCGTCAAAATGGCCCGCCGTGTAAGCGGTCCAGCCGAGTCGCGCCGCGTCGCCGATGTTGGCTTGGTCCGAATTTTCCATCGCTGCCAGCCAGGCGGTTGACAAATCTCCGGGACCGTTCTCGCCTGCCTCACCGAGTGAAGATGTGACCATTCGCGAGAGGATGAATCGTGTGGCGACTGGCTCCAAAACAGCGTTTGCAGCGATTTTTTGAAGATCGGTGTCTGTGGTGACCAGTTGTTTTGCGACGCTCAAGAGCGAGTCCACGGCGGTGCGGTCGCCGGTGGCGAGTTGCTCGAGGTAGAGGCGGGCGGCGGGCTCGAGGGCGTTGTCGTTGAGTTCGGCGCGGGCCTCCCAGCCGAGGCTCGCGGCGGCGAGGCCGAGGGTGTCGGCAAAGCCCGCCTTTGCCTGCTCACGGACGGTGGTAAACCACTTTTTGGCGTCGGGACTTTTTTCCGCCAGGTCCAGCTTTCCGAGCATGAATGCCGCCCAGGTCGAGCGGTAGTGGCGCTGCGCTGCGGGGAGGGCGAGGAGTTCGGTCCACGCGGTGCGGGCGGCGGGCTTGTCGCCGCTGTGGAAGGCGCGTGCGCCGCGGTGGTAGATCGCGAATTCACTCGGGAATTCCTCCCCAGCGGCGGGTCCCCCGATGGCTTGCCTCGCCGCGAGATGCTGTGCTGTGGCTGCTTCCGCGTCGGGTGGGGCGATTGCGCGGGCCGCGAGCGCGTCGGCAAAATCGGCGGTATCGGCGTCCGCGCTTTCTTGCGATGGTGCGTCGTCTTTGCTCTGGGCAGGCTTCGCTTTGAATGGCCCGGCGAACGATTTCGCGAGGTCTTTCATCTCGATTTCAAAGTAGAACTCCGGTGCTGCGAGTACGGCCGAGCCGCCATTTTCCAAGTAACGATTTGGCAGCCACGGGCCACATGCGTGCGCGGTGGCGAGGAGCGCGAAAAGCGCGCCGCTAGTGAGGGTGAGTCGTGACATGAATCCGCTGCGGAGGATCGAGCCGCAGCCAACCGATAGCGCGATTTTCACCCGGCGACAAACGCGCGGAATCGAGTTCGGCTGAGAGACGGAAAGTGGCGCTATTTTCACCCGGATCGAGCGTGAAGCCGGGGAGCGCGTCGCTCGAAACGAGGCGCGCGCTTTTCCACTCGGCGACGACTGTGGGCGGGATGGGCTCGTCGAGTTCGCCGTCGTTGATGAGCGCGATGTCGGTGGGATTTGCGTCGGTGGCCTCGACGCGGAGGGCGCTGTGCGGGGTGCGTCCGGCGATGATCGCGGCGAGGGTGGGCCAGCGCCAATTCATCGTGTCGGAGCGGAGCGGGAGGCGATACCAGAGGATGCCGGTGAGGTTTGCGGGTCGCTCGCGCGTCCATGCCTGCACGAGCACCGAGAGTTGGCGCGCGTCGGCGCGGATGATGCGCGCAGGGGTGTCGCGCGGCCACGCGAGGCCGGGTCCCTCGGCGGAGAGGCCGGCGAGATTTCCGGCGCGGTCGAATGCGGCGCGGACGCTGTAGGTCGGCAGGGCGACGCGAAATGGGACGCCGATTTTTGCGGCGCACCGCATCCATGCGTCGGCTTTTGCGGGGTCGCAGAGGGTGGGCGTGGGGTCTGCGACGCGGGGCTTTTCGACGGAGTGGACTTGCAAGACGAAGCTGCCGGCTTCGCGCGCGACGGTGGAAAAATCGCGCTGGGCGAGCCAAATCGGCAGCGCGGTGATGCTGATGGGGACAGGCGCGGCGGCAAGTTTGATGGCGGCGACCCAGGTGCCGTATCCGGCGAGGCGCGAGTCGGCACAGTCGAAGTCGATTTGCAGTTCGCTCGCTGGGATGCCAGCGGCGGCGGCTTCGGCCAGGATGTCGCGGGCGAGTTTGCAGAGCGTGTCGATGGCTGGGCCGGAGCTTTGAAATGGGCCGGAAAACGCGCCGATGCGGAGGGCGAGGCCGAGCGGGCGGCCGGTGGATTTGAGAGCGGCGAAATCGATTTTTGGGCGGACGATTTCGGGGGCGCTGGCTTTCCACAAGACCTCGGCGGCGAGTGGGACGAATCCGGCGGCTAGGGGCCGGGCGCGCGTGAGAGCATCGGTGACGGCGGGCGTCCAGATGCGCTGCCAGACGTAGATTTCGTGCGGGAGCGGGCCGGAGGCTTGTGGCGCCTGGCTGCACGAGGAGGCGAGCGCGGCGGTGGCAAGGAGCGTGAGGAGCCGGCGAGTCACATGAGCGTGGCGAGGACGGCGTTCAGGTCGGAGAGGTCTTCGAAGATGAGGTCAGGGGTGTGCTCGGCGAGTTGGGCGCGAGTGAAGTTGCCTGTGGCGATGGCGACGGCCTTTGCGCCGATTTCTCGGGCGCAGGTGATGTCGTGCGGGGTGTCGCCGAGGACGTAGATGCGGTCGGGGGGGAAGTCGATGCCGTGGCGCTCGTGGGCGCGGCGGCGGGCGACGGCGCCGAGTTGGTTGCGGTCGTGATGATCGTCGGCGAATGCGCCGAAGTCGAAGTAGTGCCAGACGCCGTAGTGGGTCAGCTTGAGTTCGGCGCCGCGCGCGAGGTTGCCGGTGAGGAGGCCGAGGAGGATGTCGGGACGCGGGGCGAGGGCGTCGAGGAGGGGGATAATTCCGGGAAGGAGACGGCCTTGGAGTTGTGGTAGGAGGAGGGCGAGGTGGTGGAGGTATCCGTCGAAGAATGCGGTGAGATTTTCGGGCGTGGCGTCGATGTGGTGGGCATTGAACATCGCGCGGGCGATGCCGGAGTCGGTGCGCCCGGCGATTTCGATTTGCTTGAGGTCGTCGTCGATGCCGAAGCGGTCGCGGAAGCCGAGGCGCAGCGCCTTTTCACCGGCGCCGCCGCTTGTGATGAGGGTGCCGTCGATGTCGAAGAGGATGAGTTTTTTTTGCATGGGATGTGAAAATGGAAACGGCCTCCAGATTGAGGCTGGAGGCCGGTTCGTGAATGGTTGTCTCGGTGTTTGTTAGGATCGAGGACGAGGACGATTTCGAAGCTCGCGACTTACTCTTTTTTTTCGGCCTTCTTGTCTTCGGTCGGCTTCGATTCCGCTGGCGGGGTTTGGCGCTGGATGCCCCACTTCTCGACGATTTTTTTGGCGTCGGCGTCGGTTTTTGCGAGTTCGACGACGTCGGTGAGGAGGGAGGTGTATTGCGCCTGGACGGCACCCGTTTGTTTTTCGAGGTCGCCGCGTTTTGCGACGAGTTCGTCCGTTTGTTTTTTGACGTCAGCGAGGTTGACGAGCTGTTTGTCGATGTTGCCGAGCTGCCAGTTGAGGGTCTTGGTGCCGCGCTTGATTGCGCCGATTTGCGCGCCGAGGAAGATGGAGGCGGCGAGGGCGAGGAGGGTGATTGGAAGGTGAATGCCGAGGGAGGAGGGAGCTTCGGGTTCGAGTTCGGGTTCCATGAGTTTTAAGGAATTAGGGGTTTGCGGGGGCGGGGGTTTTGGCGGCTTCCTCGGCTGCTTTTTCGTTCACGGTGACGCCGTATTTCGCGAGGAGTTTTTTGATGTCTTCGTTCTTGCTCTGGACGGCGAGGCCGCCGAGGTCGCGGAGGACGGCTGGCCCGATTTCCTGGGCGAGTTTGGTGCCTTGGTTGATGCGCTCGGTCTGGAGTTGGAGCTGTTGTTGGGCGATTTGAGCGGTCTGTTGCTGGGTCTGGTATTCGTCCTGTTTTTTCTGCATTTCAGCCTGGAGATTCTGGCTGGCGGTGCCGGCGAAGAAGAGCCAGATGCTCAGGGTGAGGCAGAGGCTGGCCGCTGCGATGGAGATGATGCTGGGAAGTTTCATGGGGTCGGGGTTTTTCGTGCAGAGAGGGCGGAGGGTCAAGTGCCGCGGTTAAATTTTGGCGGTGATTTTAGCCTTGAGGCGATTGGCGGAAACGTGGATGCACATTGAAATCGGATGGCGGAGTGTGGCTGCCGCAGCTGGGTGCTCGGAGAAGGCAGCGAGCGTTATTTTTCTACAAAAGGAGCGCAGGACTCGCGCTCGACGAGGCGGACGGGGAAGATTTCTTTTTTAGGGATGTAGGAGATGCCTTCTCGGACGAGGCGATCGACTTCGCGGACGGCGTTTTCGGCAAGTTCTTCGGCTGGGATGTGGACTGTGGTTAGGGCGGGGGCTGTGAAGTGGGCAGGGGAATCGTCGCCGCAGCCGACGATGCTGAGTTCGCCAGGGATTTTGCAGCCGGCGGCGTGGGCGGCGGCGATGAGGCCGACTGCTGCCGCGTCGGACATGCAGAAGACGGCGGTGGGGGCGGGTTGGCGCTCGCGGAGGGCGGCGAATGCTGCGACGCCGGACTGGAATGTGAGGTCGCCGTAGATGACGTGCTGGGCCTCCATGGAGAGGTCGAATTGCTCGAAGGCGAGGCGGACGCCGTGGTTCATCTCGATGGTCTGAGGCTCGGTGGCGCCGAAGGGGCCGGAGAGGATTCCGATGCGCCGGTGACCGAGGTGGAGGAGGTGTTCGACGCCGAGGTGGGAGGCGAGGCGGTAGTCGGGGATGAGGCTGAGGACGCCGGGGAGTGGGACGTCGTAGCCGAGGGAGACGAGGGGCCATCCGCGGCGGATGAGGACTTGGATGAGGGAGGCATTGGGGGCGCCGAAGAGGATGAATTTCGACGCGACTCCGGTGCGGACGGCGTGGGGGAGGAGCTCGGGGTCGCCGGAGTAGTCGGCGGTCTCGTCGTAGCAGCCGACGGTGAGGCTGCGGCGGTGGTCGCCGGAGGTGTCCATGGTGGCGCCGGCGATGCGGGCGACGAGGGGGTCGGCGAGGCCGGCTTCGCGCTTGCTGGTGACGAGGAGGCAGAATTCGCCGAGTTCGGGATACATGCGGACGACGGCGCGGAGGTCGTTCGGGACGTATCCCATCTCGCGGCAGACGCGGAAGACGCGCTCGCGGGTTTTTTCGCTGACGCGGATGCCATAGTCGCGGTCGTTGAGGAGGGAGGAGATGGCTCCCTGGGAGACATTCGCAGCCTTGGCGATTTGGGCCATGGTGATGGTCTTCTGCATCTCGCCGCTGCGTCGGGGGGATTTATCATCACCGCCCGCCGGGAGGTCGCTGGCGGACGACGATCCCTCGTTGGGCAAATTCATTGGCCGAGAAGTAGCGGGAGCACAGAAATCAGCAAGTCATTGCTGATTTTTGATTGGGGAGTGAAGGAACGTGCGGCGCGGGATTCGAGCGCGAGCGGCCGTTTGAGAAATGCACCGCTCGTCGTTGAAACGCAGAGTCTTGGTTAAGCAGGAAAACAAGAACACAGGAAAACCGGGATTTCGGAGGCATCGGCCATTCCTGTTTTCTGCTTTCCTGCTTCGCTCCCACATTTTCAAACGCTGCCGCTCAGAGTCCGGCAATCGCTACTCCGGCAGGATCACCTTTTTAAGCCGGTCGATGCCTTCGCGGGCGAAGTCGCTCGCGGGATACATTTTCTGCGCTTTCAAAAACCAGGCGAGGCTGGAGCCGATTTGGTCTTTCTTCTCGAGGTCCTGCGCGCCGCGGACGGTGTGGACGAAGTCGGATGCCTGCGTGGTGAGGTCGGCGCGGATTTGGCTGAGCTTGCTGTCGGCGGGAAATTGAGGAGCGATTTTTTCGACGCTCTCCCATGCGCCGGGGAAGTTGCTCTGCCGCGCCATTTCGTCGGCGCGCATGATGGCGGTCTCGATGGTTTTCATTTCGTCCATGACTTTCCCGAGCTGCGTGGCGCGATCGGGATAGGTGGCGGTGGCGGCGATGAAACGCGCGCCGTTGTCGTAAATCTGGCGGTAGTTTTTCTGCGCGAGGAGCTGGTCGAATTCGCTGATGGAGCGCTGCTGCACGTCGCCCTGGTCGAAGATTTTTTGCGAAATTTCGCCGAGTTCGGGATTGCGCGGCCAGATTTCAGTGGCGGCGGTGAGCTCCTGCTCGAGCGTGGTTTTATCTCCGCTGATCGCGGCGTTGCGGGCTTTCGCAAGGTGCATTCGCGCGACGGTTTTCGAGGTCTCGATTGCGGCGAGCGGCTTGGAACTGTCGAAGTCTTTTGCGATCGGCGCGAGTTCATTGACGAGCTTTTCGGCGAGCGCGAAATCTTTCACGTCGATGGCGGAGATGAGCTGGTTGGACTTTTGCGCGAACTCGAGAACTTTCCGCTTTTCGGAGCGCGGGAGTGTGCGGATTTCGGGCATGTATTCGCCGACGGAAAATGCCTCGGCGAGGCGCTTGCTGCCGCTCTCGAGTTCGTTGCTCTGGAGGAGAAATGAAAACGCGCGGACGCCTTCGCGCACGTCGCGGACGGCTTCATTTGCGAGGCCGTCGAGAGTGGTGACGGTGGGCGCCATTCCGGCGGTTTTCGTGAAGAGGTCTTTGGATTCTTTGCCGAGATTCAGCTTTGAGTCGCCGTCGTCGAAAATCGCGCGATAGAAGCGCGTGGCCATGAGGACGTGCTGGAAGCGCCTCTGCAAAAAGAACTGAACGATGAGCGCCTGGTATTCGACTTTTGCGGCGATTTCGGAGAGCTCGCGCTTGAGTTCGTTGGATTTCTGGCGCGCGATCATTTCACCGAGGCGGCGCGTTTTCCAATCGCTGGTGTCGAGGGCGGCTTGCTTTGCGTCGGTGGCTGTCTCGGCGGCTGGCGGCGGAGGCGCGGGTGCGGCTCCGTTCTTGCCGGCGCGAGGGGATTTGAGATTTGCAGCGGCCTGCTGCGCGTGCTGCGCAGCGGCGTTGCGACCACGGGTTTCGAGCTCGAGTTTTTGGATGTCGTAATCCATCGCGACGTTTGCGGAGCCGAGGCGCTGCTGCTGCCGTTGCGCGGTCCAGACGGTGTAAACGGCGTCGGCGAGCGCGTCGCAGAGCCGCGCATCGATGTCGTAATCGGAGCCGCGACGCAGGAGGCGAAACGCGTAGTCGATATTCACCTGCGTGGCCGCGCCGGGCGCGAGGCGGTTGAGGATTTCGTTGATTATCGCCTGATATTGCTTGTCCTCGGCGGAGGTGGCTTCGGGTGCATTCAGATATTTTTCAAACCGCATCTGGAAGAGGCGGTTGTTGTTCACATTCCAGTTTTTGCCGTCCCATGTGAGCACTTCGGTGCCGGGGTCGAACATCGGCGCATCGGTGCCGAGAAAGCTGGATGCCGGCTTGCTACCGGCAGCGGGCGCGGGCTGCGAAGCCTGTGCTGGAGGGGGTGGCGGGGTGGCGGGCGCATCGGGCACTTGTGCGTAGAGGGTGCCCGCGGCGGTGAAAAGCGCGCCCAGCACGAGCGGCGCAGCGGATGCGAATCGTCGAGGTTTGGAGTCTGAAAAAGCCTTCATGATTTTCGGACGTCGGCCGCGCGCAGCACGCCTTTTTCGCCGACCTCGATTTTGAAAAGATAGCGCTGCCCGCGTTCGATATTCACATGGTTGAACTCCGGCGGCACGAGAACGGGCACGAGGCTGTTTTCGCTCACGACATTCACCGAAAAAAGCCGTCCGCCCGTGCGCGAAACCTCGAGCGACGCCTCGATCGTCGCCTCCATTTTATACGTGTTGCCGCGCATCGAATTCGAGTTTTCCAGATAATCCCGCACCGGTAGCTCGGTGACCGTGCGATATGGATCACTCACGCGACTGAAGAGGAACGCGCCTCCTGCGACTGCGGCGAGCAGCATCACGGCGGCGATGAGGATCCACGCGGGATGCACTGGGGAGCTTGCGCGGCGGGCCATGGGGAAAGTAGTGGGGGATTGGAGGAAACGTTCAACGATCAACTTTCAGCGTCCAACATTCAATGTCGGCGATGCGCATTCGCCGTTGTGCGGAGGACTTCGAAAGTCTAGCCCCGCGCAGCCGGCGCATGAAAGGACGCGGGGAGCGACGCCTACCGGATCGGGCCCCAATGCGCCGTGAACGGCCAATAAACCAGCACTCCGCGGCCCATGATATTTTCCTGCGGCACCGCTGCTGCCGAAACTCCGAGCCCCGCGCGGCGGCCCCAATCGCGGCTGTCGGAGCTGTGGAAACTGTTGTCGCCGAGCGCGAAATAATTTTTCTCCGGCACCTGAAAAGTCTCTTCCGGTGTGCCGAGGAGATTCATGCGAAAACGCATGACTTGCCCGTCGGGCGTGGCCTGCTCGGACTCGTTTGAATATCCTCGATATCCATTTTGCGTCGACATCACGCGGTCAAATCCCGTGCCTTTCGCTCGCGCCCCATTGATGAAAAGCTCCGGCGGACGAATCTGCAGCACGTCGCCCGGGAGCCCCCCGAGGCGCTTGATGTAATACTGCGACGGGCCCTGCATCATGGTCTGCTGGTTCTCGCGCGTCGGGATCGACTCGGTATTGAAAACGAAAACGTTCCCTCGCTGCGGATGGCGAAAGTGGTACGTGAATTTGTCCACAAAAACATGGTCGCCCGTGTCGTAGTAACCACGCGCGATCACCTCGCCTGCCTTGAAATCATGCAGCGGCGCGAGCAGGTAGCGCTCGAGCGTGTCGCGCGGACAATCGACGAGATACTGATCGCGCTGGCCGACCAGAAGCGTGCGCGTTAGGACGCCGAAACGCTTCACCTCGCGGATGTCCACGATGACATCGTCACTTTTCGCCACCACATCGACGAACGTGCGGCCGTGAATCGCAAACTCCAGAAGCCGCATCGCGATCGCAGGCGGTGGCGCGTCCGTCTTGTATCCGATGATGCCGTTGAGCGTCGGCTGCATCGAGCCGGTCGGGATCGTGAATGGCTGCAAAAAATACGTGCGCACGCCGAGCGCGATGACGATCGCGACGAGGAAAACCTCGCAATTCTCCCGCCAGCCCGCGTCCGCCATCGGCTTCGTGTTTTTGCCCGCGAGTGCATCGAGCTTTTGCGCCGCATCCTCGATTCTACGGGCATCGCGGGCCCGCACAGCCTCGTCGAGCGTGATGATCTGTTGCTCGAATTCGCGAACCGCATTTTCGCTCCAGAGATCGCGTTTGTAGGCAAGCAATTTGCGGGCGTCTTTGAGGAATGCGCGGCCGTGCTTCACATGCCGCGGAGTGAGGAAAAACATGAGGGCGCGTGCTTACCCCGCGCCTTTCCCAATGGCAAGGCGCGCTCGACATCCCGCGGCACGGGCCGCGAGGAAATGGCTCGCCGGAGTGCCGCCGCCGCGCTACTCGCTCTGTCCATATGCGAAGGGATTTGGAGCGTCGGCGCTTCCTGCAGAGCTGCTTCCTGCTGCTCGGCGGAGCGATTTGCGGAGCGGCCGAGGTGACTATCGAGGACGCCGCCGTCGCATCTTCATTCATCGAAAAAATCGGATACTCGAAAGCCGCGCGCGTGCTCGAAATCCAACTTCGCAGCCGAGCCCGATATCGCTATCGCGGAGTGCCCGAAGCGGTTTGGGTCGAACTCATGCGAGCGGAATCCAAGGGGCGCTATTTTTCTAAAAACATCCGGGAAAAATATCCCTGCGAACGTGTCGCCGTGCCATGAGAATGACACGAAGCGAGATCGTCCTGATCGTCATCGTGATGATCGCACTGCTCGCCGGCACGATCGCAAAACACTACCGCCACGCTGCTCGTGTCCGGATCACCGCCGCGCTTGCAGCTGCCAAACCCGGCACCCCTCCGCCGCGCACGCCGCGGCCCCCGCGAAAATAACAGCGCTTGTGCGCTGGTGCGCTGGTGCTATCGCTGAAACGCCCCGCAGCCCATGAACGCAAAACTTTTAGTCGCACTCATTCTCGTCTCATCCGGCACCCCGCTGCTCGCCGTGGACCGCTGGAATCCGAGCTATCGTCCGTCGCGTGAGACGCTCGCCAGAGACCGTACCCACGCGCTCGTCCTTCCTGAGCGCGCAAAATCCGGCGCGGCGCGACCGCAAGGCCCGCTGCGTGCGCCAAAAGCGACGCTTCAAAAATACCGTTCCGAACCGCTTCAAAAGGGAGGCGGACGCGCCGCTACCGATCCGCGGCGGAGCGGTCGTGCATCCTACGCCGAGCGCGCCTCCCAGCCCAGAAGGACGCAGACAACTCCGCTTCGAGGGAGCGTTAAGGAAACTGTCCATTCACGGAATCTGACAGCGCGTTCACTGCGGACCGACCTGCATTGATCGGGAGCTCCGGTTGGGCATTCGGTCACACAAATCGCAGGTGAGCTCTGCTGTAGTGGGCGCGTCAGATTCGAAACTTTGCGAAAAGTGAATTTTTTGTGTTGACCGTTTTCGGGTCATCCCTATTCTCCGCCCCCCGCTGAAAAGTGGGTGTCGGCGAAAGCCGCCAGTCGCGAAACCTTCGAGAAAGAAATCGAACTTTGTGATTGACGGAAAATCGCGACTCGCTAATTTGCTCGCCCGCTAAAAGCGGGAGGGCAGCCAGCGAGAGACGCTGAGATGGAAAACGAGCCTCAAATTTTTTTGAGAAAAACGTTGACCGACTCGGAGTCGCCGCTAAAGTCCGCACCCCGCTGAAAAGCGGGCCTGCCGAAAAAGCAGGACTTGTTCTTCAGTCTGACCGTCCGAAAAGTGAGGATCGGCAACAATCGAATCGCCCGGCAAACGCCGCGGCGCACGAAAGTTCCTGATTCGAAAGTGAAGGGCTCAGACTAGGGCATCGCTCTTTGAAAGTTTGGTTTTGAATCTGTCGCAACAAATCGCAGGCCGCATCAAAAGTCGATGCCCCGCGAAATGGGCAAATTCAGAACGGTCTATAAAGTAAGCAAAAATTGAATTGTGCGTTATACGTCAGGTCTTTGAATTCAAAACATTAATTGACTGGACAAACCCCACCACGCTTTCGAGCGGCGGTGGGCATGAACGGTCAGATTTAGCAGCGACCTTAGCAGTCGCTGCGCAAACTTTCGGCTCTGCGGTTTACCGTATCCGATCCGTTTTTTACGGAGAGTTTGATTCTGGCTCAGAACGAACGCTGGCGGCGTGGATAAGACATGCAAGTCGAACGGGATATTCAGTGTAGTAATACATTGAATATCTAGTGGCGTAAGGGTGCGTAACACGTGGGCAATCTGCCGAGATGTGGGGGATAGCTCGTCGAAAGGCGAATTAATACCGCATGTGGTTAGTGAGGGATTCCTCATGACACCAAAGCCGGGGCAACCTGGCGCATCTTGATGAGCCCGCGGCCTATCAGCTTGTTGGCGGGGTAACGGCCCACCAAGGCTATGACGGGTAGCTGGTCTGAGAGGACGACCAGCCACACTGGAACTGAGACACGGTCCAGACACCTACGGGTGGCAGCAGTCGAGAATTTTTCTCAATGGGCGAAAGCCTGAAGGAGCGACGCCGCGTGGAGGATGAAGGTCTTCGGAT
>JBBQZX010000022.1:0-95108 GCA_038207335.1 Chthoniobacterales bacterium
ACGAACAGGGTCGCGGCGGAGCGATCACTCCGCCGTGCCCTCAGGCGTCTGCGGCCTCCCGAAAGCGCATGCATCTTCTCCCAAAACCCTTCACGCTGGCAGCTCGTTTTCGGCATGAAGACGAGATACAAGGCGACTGAGACGCTCTCACTTTCAATGACGCCACAAAAGCCAATTGGGAGACCCCCGCACGACCGCAAACTTGGGCTGTGCGGCGTTTCCTTAACGATGGCGCGACTCCCTCGCGATGACATGAAGGCGTTTCGCTGCGTTCGGGACGAGCTTGAGCCGCTCGTCATCAAGTCAGGTTATCTGGATGACGCTCCTTTTGTTTGGGTCACAATCGCAATCAGATTCGGCGTCAAGAACGAACAAGAGCCTCATTATCAGCGCATCAACCGCAAGTATGGAGATTTACCCTTGGCCATAGAGGTTGACACTCACGAGTTGCTTGGCGCGTCCCTAGAGTCTATGACGCGAGTGTTGCGCCGCGCGGTGCTTATCGCGCTTGTCCACGCCGGCCACAAGTATCAGCGACCTGTTCAGCCGTTGGAGGCGCTCCTACAATCAATCCAATCTGACTTTGTTTCCTCGCAATCGAACGTCGCCTAACTGTTGCGCCTCGGTACGTTGTCCGCAGAGTGAGGCGCGCGCAGCAGTGGTTTGCGGGCGTCGTTCTCCCCGCAGTCCTGCTCATATACGGGATCGTCGGCATCCGCCAAAGCCACACGACACTTTTTATTCGCGGCTCGAACTCCGACCTACGAGGCGGCTTACATCGGCGCGGATAGGGGCGATCCCCTCAGCGAGCATATCCAGTGGGAGCCGAAGTCTCTGGAGTAAGGCAGCAAGCTTACGAGCAGGGCTTAGTCGCGACCTCTTAGCGCAATGTTTACCTCCTCTCAGGAGTCGGCGGCGGCAAGCTGCGCTGCGAGGGCCAGGCGAGAGGCGCGGAGGAAGTCGTGCTGTTGGAACTCGGTGTCGGCGGGGGTGCCGGTAAGCATTTTCAGGAAGTCGGCGAGGTAGAGGTGCGGGCGACTTTCCGCTGCCGCGAGAGACCGGGAAGCGGCGTCGAGGTCGGTGATGACGGTGACTTTATCCGAGAGGAGGTGCGTCTCGGCGAGGCCGCGCGTGCCGTGGATGAGGAGGTGCCAATAGTGCGGGAGCTTGTAGCCGAGCCGGTCTGGCGCGAGGTAGGAAAGGTCGGCGAGCACGCCCGCGCTGTTCGCGAGCGTCGCCATGAATTGCGCGCAGTCGTGGAAATGCGGCGGCGCCGCTTTGGCATTCCAAGTCCGCGCCGCGACGATGCCGCGCCACTCGAGGCCGGTGAGCCACGGGATGAAGTCGAAGGCGTGGATGCCGATGTCGTTGATGGTGCCGCCGTGCTTGCCGGGCTCGAAATACCAACCCGGCCGCGATCCCGGCAGGAGCGGATGCTGCGCGTCGATGCGAATTGTGCAGACCTCGCCTATTTCGCCGGAGCGAATGATTTCCCGCAGCGCACGAAACGCTCCCGAGCCACGGCTGTCGAACTGCAGCCCGACGACGAGATTTTTCTCCACGCATAGTCTCTCGATCTCCGTCTGCTCGTCGAGCGTGGTGCAGAGCGGCTTGTCGCCGAGCACATGCTTCCCCGCCGTAAGCGCTGCGATCACCAGTGCACCGCGCCGCGAGTAATAATCGCCGATCGCGACCACCTCGCACGGCACATCGTGGAGTAGAAGGGAAAAATCGGCGTGTGTGATCTTTACGCGGCCGGCGGCGGCGAGTTCAGCGCGGGTCTCGGCGTGTTCTTCGCAGCAAGCGACGACTTCGCAATCCACCCGAGCCTCGACCGCCGCGAGCAGGTCGAGGATGTGGCTGTGCCGAAAGCCGGCGAATCCGAATCGCGTCTTCATTCCGCGCCATCGACGCGCGTGCTGCGACCGCTCCGCGCCGCCTCGTAAATCGCGAGCACCAACGCCACCGAGTGCCGCGCCTCCGCACCGGGAATCATCGGTGGGCGGCCTTCCCGGAGCGCCAGCGCGAGATCGTGGACGAGCTGGCGGTGCCCCTCGTTGCTCATCGTTTTCGCATCCGAAGTGCCGCCTTGGATCGCCGGCGCATCGCCCGCGCGCATCGCCCCCTCATCGCCCTCGCTCGGCTCTGCGAACTCCCAGCGCACGATCCGATCGTTCACCAAAACGGCCGTGCCTTTGTCCCCGATAATCTCGATCCGCAAATCAGTTCCGGGGTAGCACGAGGTCGCAGCCTCGATCACGCCGAGTGCGCCATTCGGAAACTTCAGCGCCGCCGCGACCGTGTCCTCCGCCTCGATCCCGGAGTGCGCGAGCGTGCCGTAAAATGCGCAGACCTCGCGCGGCAAGCCGACGAGCCACTGCAGCAGATCGACCGCGTGAATCCCTTGATTCATCAGCGCTCCGCCGCCATCGAGCTTCCACGTCCCCTTCCAATTCGATGAATCGTAATACTCCTGCGCGCGCCACCATTTGATGTGCGCGCTGCAAAATGTCAGCCGCCCAAATCGTCCCGCCTCAATCGCGCTTTTCAGCAGCCTCGCGCCGCGCCCGAGCCGCATCTGAAACACGCCAGCGAGCACGCCGCCGCCGCGCTCCGCCGCCGTAAGGATGCGATCCGCCGCTGCGAGGCTGACCTCGAGCGGCTTCTCACAAAGTACCGCTTTTCCTGCCTCGAGCAGCGGCACCGCCGCCTCAGCGTGCGCACCGCTCGGAGTCGTGACGCAGACCGCGCGAATACTCGGATCGTCCATCAGTTCCTCAATGCTCGCCGCCGCCCTGCAACCCTGCCGCTGCGCAAACTCTTCACACTTTTCCGCCCCCCGCGAATACACCGCGACAAGCCGGGCCGCGGGCGAATCGTAAATCGCCGCTGCGTGCGCGTCCGCGATCATTCCTGTGCCGACAATGGCAAAACCGATGGGGTCGTTCATCAGGTTACTCTAATCACGAAGGCGCGGAGGCACGAAGAAGAGGATTATCATTTGTGTCCCTTTCCTCGCTTTCCGACTCTCAGGAATCGCGCCGTTTAAGACTCAAGCAGGAAAACACGAATACAGGAAATGAGAGGTTAGCGCGAGCGTGCGGGAGCCTGTTTTCTTGATTTCGTCCTACCGTCTTTGTGCCTTCTTGGTTCAATCCAAGAGATGTCCCGCGGCGGGGTCGATTTGTAAAGTCGCGCAGGGATGGGTGCGGAGAATCGAGGCGGGGCACGCCGTGGAAATCTCGCCCATCACCGCGGCGCGGACGGCGTGGGCTTTTCGCTCGCCGGGGACGACGCACGAGATCGCGCGTGCGCCGAGCAGCGCGGGGATCGTGAGCGTGAGCGCGTGCATGGGCACATCGGCGAGCGTGGAAAAGCAACCGTCATGGACTTGCTGTTCGCGGCACGCGAGGTCGAGCGCGACGCGTTTGATGAGCAGGGGATCGGCGAAGTCGGCGACAGGAGGATCGTTGAAAGCAAGATGCCCATTTTCTCCAATCCCCATGCACGCCAAGTCGATCCGAGCGGATGAAAGCAGAGTAGCGTATCGCTCGCATTCCTTCTGCGCATCGGCCTCTCCGGCGATCAGATGCACGGCGTGCGGCGGAGCGATGTGCGTGAGAAGATGCGCGAGTAGGTAGCTGCGAAAGCTCTGCGGATGCTCAGCGCCAAGCCCGACGTATTCGTCCATGTGAAAAATCGCGACGCGGCTCCAGTCCAAATCCGCGCGGACGAGCGCGACGAGAAAGTCATCCTGCGACGGTGCGCACGCGAAAATCACACGCGCCTCGCCGCGCTCGCGAATCGCCGCTCGCACAATTTCCGCAACCCGCTCTGCGGCTGCTTGGCCCATCGAGGAGCGGTCGAGATGGCGGCAGATTTCGAGCGCGTTCACGGAATTTCAATCTCTGGAAATTCAATCCCGAACAGCGCTGCCACGCTTATCGAGAAAAGTGCGCGTGCATCCGAAACGCTGATCTCAAGCCACTTTGCGGCGTTTCTCACCCCGCGATCCGGTGTGAGCGACGAGCCCGCGAGGTTCGCTTTGCCAGATTCGCGAACTGCTCCGCTGCGCGATTCGACTTCGATCGCGCCGAGCGTGTAGCGGCCCTCCGGCGCCGCTGCGGCGGCCATTGCGTCGGTTGTGAGCAACGTTTTGCCAGGGGGCTTTGCGCGGAAGAAATTCCGCAGCGCAAACGGCGGAAGATGCACGCCATCGGGGATGAAACACGCGGTCAATTCATCCCGCGCGAGGAGTCGCTGAATGACGTTGTCGTGACGCGGCAGGATCTGCGGCACGCCGTTGCCGAGATGCGTGCAGAGCGTGGCGCCAGCGGAAATAGCCGCGTCGATTTCGGCCTCGCTCGCATTCGTGTGGCCGAGCGAAACCGCGACACCGCCCCGCGTGATTTCGCGGATGAATTCGCTACTTCCCGGCCATTCGGGTGCGAGCGTCACGAGCCGGATATTTCCACACGCCGCGGACTGCATCGCCCGGAAGGCAGCGATATCCGGCGCAAACTGCAAATGCGCGGGATGCGCGCCGACGTAACCTTCAAGTGGGGACAAAAACGGTCCCTCGATATGATAGCCGCACACAGTCTCCGCGATGAGCAAATCCGCCCGCCGGTGAGCTTCGATGCGCTCTAACTTTCTGCAAAGCCCGTCGATTTCATCTGAGATCAGCGTGAGAAAAATGCGATGCGTCTCGTGCTCACGAAGCGCGTCGACCGCCTGTCGGAGATCCTCCCGCGACAAATCCGCGCGTTGAAAATCAACCCCGGCAAACCCGTTGATTTGCAGATCAAAAAGCGCGGCAGGCATCTTATTGTAGCCGGGATCGGTGATCTTTGCAGGTGCGGCAGCGGGATCACCGATCCCGGCTACAATCAGCGCTCTGCGATCGGCACGACTTTTCGCCCGACCTCCGGGCCTACGTATTCGCTGAGCGGACGGAAAAGCCGGTTATCCGCGAGTTGCTCCAGCACATGTGCCGTCCAGCCGCTCATGCGCGAGATCGCGAAGATCGGCGTGAACAAATCGGTCGGAATCCCGAGCGAGTAATAGACCGTCGCCGAGTAGAAATCGACGTTCGCATTCAGCCCTTTGCGCTCCTTCATGATCGTCGCGATGCGCTCGGACATCTGAATCCATTTCGGCTCACCGAGTTCATTCGAGAGCTTGATGCCCATCGCTTTCAGGTGCGGCGCGCGCGGGTCGAGCACTTTGTAAACGCGATGCCCGATGCCCATGATTTTCTTCTTCTGCGCGAGCGCGTCCTCGACCCACGCATCGACTTTCTCCGGCGCGCCGATCTCCTCGAGCATGTGGATGACACCCTCATTCGCGCCGCCGTGCAGCGGTCCCTTCAGCGCGCCGATCGCCGCGCTAACCGCCGAATACATGTCGCTCAGCGTGCTTGCCACGACGCGCGCAGTGAAGGTCGATGCGTTGAAGCCGTGCTCGGCGTGCAGCACGTAGGCGACATCGAGAGTCTTGGTCGCATCCGCGCTCGGCTCCTCGCCGGTCATCAGCCAGAGAAAGTGCGCGGCCTCGCTCAAATCTTTCCGAATCGGCGTGAGCTCTTTTCCCTGCCGCGAGCGATGAAACCACGCGGCGACGATGCCAATCTGTGCGACGAGCTTGATCGCGATCTGGTTGTTCTCCGGCATCCCGACATCGGACCGCGTCGTTTTGAAACATCCCAGCATCGAGACGGCTGTGCGCATCACGTCGATCGGCGCGGCATCGCGCGGCGCGTTTTGGATGAAGTCGATGACCGCCTGCGGGAGTTCGCGCTCGGCACGCAGCGCGGTGGTGAGGCGGTCGAGTTCGGATTGATTCGGCAGCCGTCCGTGCCAGAGGAGATGCACGACTTCCTCGTAGCTCACTTTGCCCGCGAGTTCGTTGATGTCGTAGCCGCGATAGACGAGCTGGCCGACGTCTCCGCGCACGTCCCCGACGCTGGTTTCTGCTGCGATGATTCCTTCGAGTCCTCTGGAGATGACTGGCATGATTTTGTGGGGTGTGTGTGAGTTTTTGGAATTGCGGGAGCTCACGATCAACGGACCGGGACGCCGTGAGAATAGTCTCTAGCAGGATGTGCGACGCGCGACGATCGCATCAAGCGCGAAGGCGCGGGAATTCGACTCGCGAACTGAATTTACAGCGCCGGTAATCCGAGCCGGGCTACTTTTTGCCCCAATGCCGGAGCAGCGTGTCGGCCATCACCGACGGCGTTTCCGCGACAGCGATTCCGGCTTTTTTGAAGGCGGCGATTTTGTCGGAAGCCGTGCCTTTTCCGCCGGAGACGATCGCGCCGGCGTGGCCCATACGTCGTCCGGGAGGCGCAGTGGCGCCAGCGATGAAACCGGCGATCGGCTTTTTGCAATGCTCCGCGGCCCACTCGGCTGCTTGTTCTTCGGCGTCTCCGCCGATCTCTCCGATCATGATGATCGCCTCTGTCTCCGGGTCATCGTTGAACATTTTCAGTACGTCGAGGTGCGATGTTCCATTGACCGGATCTCCGCCGATGCCGACGCATGTCGATTGCCCGAAGCCGCGTGAAGTGAGCTGCCAGACGGCTTCGTAAGTCAGCGTGCCGCTGCGGGAGACGACGCCGACGTTGCCCTTTTTGTGAATATAGCCGGGCGCGATGCCGATGCGGCAACCGCCGTGCGATTGCGGCCCGGTGCCAGGTGTGACTATGCCAGGGCAGTTCGGCCCGATGAGCCGCGTCCTGGATTCGCGCATCGCGGCTTTGACCCGCACCATGTCATTGACCGGAATGCCTTCCGTGATCGCGACTACGAGATCGAGCCCTGCGGACACACTCTCGAGGATCGCATCTGCCGCGAATGGGGGAGGGACGAAAATGACGGAAACCGTCGCGCCAGTCTGCACAGCAGCGTCGCCGACGGTGTCGAAGATCGGCACTTTTTTGTCGCCGTGATCGAAGCTCTGCCCGCCTTTTCCGGGTGTAACTCCGGCTACGAGTTGCGTGCCGTAGTCGAGCGAAAGTTTTGCATGTCGCGAGCCGAAGTCGCCGGTAATGCCTTGAACGAGGATGCGGGTTTGGGGTGTGACGAGGATGGCCATCGGTGTGCGGGGATATTGAACTTTGAATGCTGAGTTTTTGAAGGCCGACGGTCAGTGCGGGCGGCGCTTGTGGATGCAGAGGCTATTGCCGTCGGGGTCGTAGATCATCGCCATGTGGCAGACAGGCGTAGGCATCGGCTCGATTCGGAACTTCACATTCGCGGCTTTCAACTCAGCGATCGCGGCGTCGAAGTCCTCAACCTCGAGCGCCACGCTGCATCCGTCCGGATTGGGCTTGAATGTCTCATGCGAACCGATGGCGACCGTGTGCGGCCCGATCTCATACTCGACCCAGCCGCCATTATCGCTGAGGTGTTCCATCGCCGGTTTCAAGCCTAGCAAGCCTTCGTAAAATGCGCGGGCGCGCGGCAGGTCGGTGACAGCGTAGCAAGAGAAGGCGACTTCGAGGATTTTCATGGCTTGAGGTTGAGGGAATCGGACGGTGTTTTGGCGCTGTCGCGAATGCCGCGGAGGAGTCGGACTGCGGCGCGATCTTTGTCGCGGTCGAGTGCTTCTTTGGCGACGATCAGTTTGTCGATCGTGATGAGGCGATATATCCCGTATGGCATCTCCACCGGCACGCTATGCGGGAGTACGTCGGCATAATTTCCGACCCCGAGAATCTCGCCGAGAAAATCGACCTCTCCGATATCGGTGGCGATGTAGAGATTCCGCAGCCCTCTCTCGAAGCCTTCGCGCAACTCGAACGGCACCTCTTTGGGTGTCATACGGTGATAGGGGTGAAGGTCGGCGATCGAGCGATGAATGCGCCCGACATTTTCAGCGGTGAAAGGGACACAGACATCCACATCATCGGTCACCAAGCCGGTTCCGTACATCATCACCGCAAGGCCGCCGACCACGACGAACTCGACTTCGTTCACTGTCAGCCGTTCAATGATTAGCGACAGATCGCCCATACTGTTTTGTGAATGCGGCTCGCATCGCCTCCGCTTGTTGAAGCGCGAGATGATGCCGCCGCACGCGCTCCTGCACGGGGCGGCGCAGGCGAAGCGCGACGAGATTCATGTCCCAGCCGTCCGATTCAGCAGCTCGCCATGAAGGGGTTTTCTCATCGACTTCGCATGCCTGCAAAAGTGCGGAAGAAATGGCGAGCTCACGTTGAATCGATTCGGTTTTCACGTTGAAATTTACGCCGCTTTCACGGCGGCGACCACTTTCTCCGCGGCATCGGCGAGGTCGTCACCGGCGATGAGGCGGAGTCCGCTTTCGGCCAGCGTTTGTTTGCCGGCGGCGACGTTGTTGCCCTCGAGCCGCACGACGAGCGGGATCGCGATGTCGGTTTCTTTTGCCGCTGCGACGATGCCGTTGGCGATGACGTTGCAATCCATGATGCCACCGAAAATGTTCACCAGAATGCCTTTCACATTCGGGTCGCTGAGGATGATTTTGAAGGCGCTCGTGACCTGCTCTTTCGAGGCGCCGCCGCCGACGTCGAGGAAGTTCGCGGGGCTACCACCGCAGTGCTGAATGATATCCATCGTGGCCATCGCGAGGCCCGCGCCGTTGACGAGACAGGCGATGTTTCCGTCGAGGCCGATGTAGTTCAGCGCGTGCTCGCTGGCGGCGACTTCTCTCGGGTCTTCTTCCGATTTGTCGCGCATCGCCACGATGTCTGGCTGCCGGTAAAGCGCGTTGTCGTCGAAGTTGAATTTCGCATCGAGCGCGAGGATCCGACCATCGGGCGTGACGACGAGCGGGTTGATTTCGATCTGCGAGCAATCGCGCGCGAGGAAGAGTTTGAAGGTCGCGAGGAAGAGCTTTGCGGCTTGCGCGAGCAGCTTGCCGTCAAGGCCGAGTGCGACCGCAATTTTGCGCGCCTGATGCGCTTGCAAGCCGAGCAGGGGATGCACGGGTTCGCGCATGATTTTCTCGGGAGAATGCTCGGCGACGTGCTCGATATCCATGCCGCCCGCAGTGCTCGCGATGACGACCGGCGCGCTGCTCGAGCGGTCGAGCAGGATAGCAAAGTAAAGCTCCCGCTCGATGTCCACCGCCTCGACCACGAAGACCTTGCTGACGAGTTTTCCCTCGGGCCCTGTCTGGTGCGTGACGAGCGTCTGGCCGAGCATTTTCCCAGCGATCTCGCGAGCCTCTTCCGGCGTGTCGCAGAGATGCACTCCGCCCTGAAAACCATTCGTGAAAGTGCCTTTGCCGCGGCCCCCAGCGTGGATCTGCGCTTTCACGACGATCTTCTTCCCTTCAAGGCTGCGAGCCACTTCCGCGGCTTCATCGGGCGCGGAGACGACGCGGCCTTTCGAGCTGGCGACGCCGAATTTCTCGAAGAGTTCGCGGGCTTGGTATTCGTGGATATTCATTTGGTGACGGGAGGGATGGAGGGATGGTTTAGCTGCCGGAGCCGACGTACTCGGCGGAGTAGGTTTCGAATTTCGCCGTGGAGCCGACGGCGGGTGCTTTTTCCACGTCGTACACGTTGTTGCCGACGACTGCCTGCGATTGCGTGTCCCAGATCATCACGGACTTTTGCGCTTTGGGCGAAGTGCGCTCGTCTTTGGCGGTATCGACTGCGATGTAGCGGACGCGTTTGCTCTTCAGCGTTGCCTTTTTTTCCGGCGCGAGACGCGCGTAATAGACTTGCGCGCGTTGCTCCGCGAGCTGGCGCTGGCGCACGGTCGCCTGGTGTTTCGTGATGACGTAGGTCGTCGCCGCGACCACGGCACCGACTGCCGCTCCGGTGGCGAGCGAGCCCGCAGTGCTCATGCCGCTGGCGCGCGCAATGGTGCTGGCGGCGATGGCACTCGCGCTTCCAAAGACGGCCGCATTTTCTCCGGGGCTGAGATTTTCGCAACCTGCAACGCCGATGCTGATCGTCGCGAGCAGAACAGTAGTTTTGAACGTGCCGGAATTCATAGTGAGCGCGTTTTATGGGCGCGTGCGGCGAGAGGCAAGCCCCGCGCGGAGGGCATTTACTTCGGCGGAATATCGACGCCGTTTTTGCGACACCATTCCGCGGCGGGCCGGTTCCCTGCTTGCGCCGCGTTGATATACCATTTCTTCGCCTGCAACTGATTCGCGCGCACGCCCATCCCGCTCTCGAAGCATAGCGCGTAGTAGTACATGCAGTTCCCGTCGCCCGCAGCGACGCCTTTCAAAAACAGCTTCACCGCTTGCTGCGGATCGGCTTTGGGCAGGCCGTCCCCTTTCATATACAGTACGCCGAGGTCGCCGCTCGCGACGGCGTAGCCTCGCTCGCTCGCTCGCGTGAGCAACTCGAGCGCCTTTTTAAAATCCTGCTCCACTCCGAGACCCTGATGGTAGCAGGTGCCGAGGAGATCCATTGCGTAAAGGTTTCCTGCGTCCGCCGCCTCGCGCAGATACTCGACGGCGCGCGTTTCGTCGCGGCCGACTCCTTTGCCTCGGAGGTAGCATTCGCCGAGGAGATATTTCGCGACGACGTCGCCTTTTTCGCTAGCGGCTTGGAAGCAGAGGAAGGCTTTTTTCAAGTCGTCGCTTCCACCTCCGACACCATTTGAAAGCAGCAACCCGAGTTGCCGCGTGGCCGAGACCTGCCCGCGAGCGGAGGCGGCCGAATACCAGTCGAACGCCGTCTGCGGCTCGGCTTTCAGCAGCATGTCGCCGAGGAAGGTCATCGCCGCGAGGATGTCGAGCTTCGCGGCCTCGGTCACGGGTTCGCGGAGTGTGGAAAATTCGCGCGCGTTCACGTCGTCGGGACGTGTGCGGAGGGTCTCGATGATTGCGTTGAGATGGACTTTCGCTGTGTCGCTTTCGGGAAAGTCGCTCGCGATCTTCAGCCATGCGCCGAGGCACGCAGGCCACGCTTCTTTTTGCTCCAGCGCGTCGGCTTTCACCATCGATGCTTTCAGCAAATCCTGCCGCGATGGCGGTGGTGCTTCGACGGGCATCGGAGGCGGCTCCGGCACGGGAACTGGCTTGGGCACAAGCGCGGGCGGCATTTCGTCGATTTGCTCGGGCGGATTTTCAAGCTCCGGCGCGGGCCTAGGCGTCTGCGATTTTTCCTCGGGATTTGTGAAAAAATAGATACCTGTACAGGCCGCGGCGACTGTCAGGCCGACTGCGACAATAGCAAAGGGACTCCGGCTCGGGCGCGGGCGCGGTGCGCTCGGGGGCTTGGGAGTGGGCGGGATGGGATGTGTGGAAGGCGCGGTTCGCGCGGGTCTGGCAATCGGTGCGGCGTTCTCGTGGCGCTTCGCGTCGAGCGGGAGGGCGTGCAGCGCCTCGTAAAAAGCGAGCGCGGCGGGGAAGGAAAGCGACGGATCGAGCGCACGCCGGAGCACCTCGTTTCCTTTTTCGGAGAGCGTCGAGAGTGGCGTGTATCGCGCGGCGTCGTCCACCCCGAGGGCGTGCTGCGAAGCGGCGCCGCCGAGCAGTTCGTAGAAGATCGCAGCGAGCGCGTGGATCGTGCGTGCCCGCCCATCTCCAGAATCCGCGGCCGGCGCCGACATCCCGGCTGCGATGGTTTGCTCGCCAGACCACGTCTGCGAAGCGGCGAATTCGCGTGTGATTCCGAGCGGGTTTAATTTTACCACGAATGACGGCCACTCGCCGACTGGACGGCGCAAAATTTCCTCGTCGTGCGGCTGAGTGCCGGGGATCTCGACGAAGATCTGGTGCAGCGCGAGATCGACTCTCTTCAAGCCCGCGGTGAGCGCGTGATCGACGCCCTCGGCTGCCTGTGCGAGAAGCGGCAGCGCCTCTTCGGCGCGCAGTTCCCGTCGCACCCGCAGGAGTTCCATGAGCGAAAATCCCGCCGTCCATTCCATCGCGACGAGACTCGCGTGCTCGATCGTCTCGAGGCCGTGGATTCGCAGGAGATTCGGATGACGCACCGCTGCGGCGCGCTCTGCATCCCGCTCGAGCTGGGTGTAAAATTCGGGGTTTTCCAGCAGGTCGGGCGCGAGCAGCAGGAGCCGCGTTTCATTCCAGCTCACGATTTCGCGCGCGTAAAATCCGCGGCCGATATTCGTCTCGCCGAGGTCTGCGATGATCTCGTAGCGCCCGCCCACGGTAATTCCGGGCTCGAACTCTCCCGCGGCATCGCGGCGCGCGGCTTCGTCCAGGATCGGGGTGAGATTTGGCTCCGCCTCCGCTCCTGCATCGGTGCGGCCGGCAATCTGCGCGGCGCAATCCTCGAGTTCTTTCCGAAGCTCCGCTGGAGTTTGCGGGCGGTTCGCGGCGTCCTTCTCGAGCATGCGACGGAGCACGGCTGCGATTGGGGCTGGGAGTTCCTTGAGCCGCTCGATCGGCGGGGGCTTTGAGAGGTGCGCGCTCATCACCTGCGCCATCGAGCCTGCGAAGGGCGTTTGTCCGGAAAGCATGTACCAGAGCGTCACGCCGAGCGAATAGATGTCCGAGCGCACGTCGATTTCGCGCTCCTCGAGCTGCTCGGGGCTGGCGTAGTGGGGCGTGCCGACGAAACCGCCGGTCGAGAGCGTGGTGGCGACATCGTCGCTCTCTCCGACGCCGGACGCTTTCGCCAGGCCAAAGTCGATGACTTTCACCACGAGCTCATCATCCTCGCGCACGAGCATGAGGTTCGCGGGCTTAATGTCGCGATGAACGAGCCCGTGTGCCTGCGCCGCATTCAGCGCGCGGGCGACCTGTGCGGCAATGTGCAGCGCGAGCGCCGGCGCGAGCGGCCCCTGGCGCTTGATCAGCGCATCGACGGTTTCGCCGTCGATGAATTCCATCGCGTAAAAATACGCGTCGCCATCGATGCCGAGATGGAACACGGAGGCGACGTGTCGATGCCGCAGCTTAGCCGCCGACCGCGCCTCGCGGATGAAGCGCGAGCGCGCAACCTCGCTGTTCAAATATGCGCCGTTGATGACCTTCAACGCGACCGGGATTCGCAGGTTCGTATCAAACGCCTTGTAGGTGATGCCCATTGCGCCGCGACCGAGCTCGAATGCCGAACCGTCATCGCGGGTCAGCACTTCATAGTGGTCGAAAGTCAGAGCGTCGGGCATTGCGGCGGGCAAAAAGGAGCGGAGTCAACTAACGGATTTTTCGATGAATGGAAGTGCCGGGGTCTGATTCGAGCCTTCAACAATGCGCTTTCGCTTGCCCCGTCGCTTGTGTTCAATTGCACAACGATGGGGGCCACTCTTCACGTTAGCTCGCCGCGCACTGAGCCATTCGAGGTTTCGATCGGCAATACCGCCACGGTCGGACGGACACGCGAGAACACGATCTGCCTCAGCGGCAGTCCGCTGGTCTCGCGGCAGCATGCGATCATCCGTTGTCACGACGTTTTCCAGTATCAGATCATCGATCTCGGCAGCAGGAATGGGACCTTTGTGAATGATCGGCGAGTCGTGCTCCCGGTCACGCTGCCTGACGGGGCGAGCATTCGCATCGCCGATTTCACGCTCTCTTTTTCCGAAGATGCGGAGGAGGAAAGCGGCGACGACTTGCAACTCACGATCGTCGAGGGCACTCCTGAGTCTGTGGTGGCCCGCCCGGTCGCGCTGCTCGTATGCGACATCCGCGCATTCAGCACGATGTCGGAGAAAACCAAGAGCAGCGAACTAGCGCAGGTCCTCGGCGCGTGGTTTCGCGAGACTGGGAATATCGTGGTGAAGAGTGGTGGAACGATCGACAAATTCATCGGCGATGCGGTGCTCGCGTACTGGGGAGGCTCGGGAGTCGCGAGGACCGATTGCGCTGCGGCGCTCTCCGCCGCGCGCGAGTTGCTCGAACTCGCGAGTGCCCGCAAATGGCCGACCGGCGAGGCTTTTCGTACGGCGACTGCGGTGCACTACGGTCCCGTCACTCGCAGCAATGTCGGCGTCGCTGCGGGGCGGGATGCGACCATTATCGGTGACGCGGTGAATACGGTTTTTCGGCTGGAGTCAGTCGCCAAGGAGCTGGGGCAACGTTTTGTGATTTCCGGCGAATTTGCGGCGCATATGACAGACCGGAGCGAGTTCCAGGATTTTGGAGAGCGTGCGTTGAAAGGGAAACAGCAGGCAGTGCGGGTTTTCGGCGTCGAGTAGTTGCCGGTGTTTTAGGCGCGCTCGCGTTTCCGGAGGCCAATCCACGCGAGGAGATACATGGCTGCGATCCAGATTCCATCCGCCAGAAGCGCCCACAGCGCCGGTCGCTTGCGAGCGTAAATATCACGGGAGTCGAGAGAGTTGTCGGGAACGAGATTTTCGTACGCGTCGCGGAAATCGACCATCGTTTGGCCGACCATTTTCTGTTGCCAGAGAAAGCTCGTATCCATCATCACCTGCGCGGAATACGTCGGTGCGAAATGGCTCGCGAGGCGTACCGAATTCGTCATGCGATGGGCCGGGACGGTAAAGCCGGAGAAGATGATCTGCGGGATGAGAATGAGCGGCACGACCATCACCGCTTGAGTCACGGTGCGGGAGAGCGCGGAAATCGCGGAGCCGATTCCGACGGCTGCGAGGGCGGTGCCGAGGAGTGCGGCGAGTTGCCAGCCGACGGAGCCGCTGCGACCAAACTCGCCGAGCAGGAGCGTGCCGTAAAGCAGCAGCGCCTGCGCGATGGTGATCGAGCCGAGGAAAATGAATTTGCTTGCGAGATACGCGTGCGCGCCGACGCCGATGAGCTGCTCCCGCCGGTAGATCGCGCTCTCTTTCACAATCTCCTGCGCGGCGTTGCTACAGCCGAACCAGAGCGTCGCGAGATAGGCGAAAAACATGACCAGCGCCCGGTCGTCCGCCACCCACAAAACGAGCGCGCCGATCACGAGCGGCTGGCCGAGGAGGATCACGAAATTCCGCCAGTCCGAACGCAGGATCGCCCACTGCCGCGCGAGCAGGATCGGGAGCGCGAAGGCTCTCCGTTCCTCTGCTGGAGGGGCTTTCCGGCTCGCCTCGAATTCTGGCGCCGATTTTGCGCTGGCGCCTTTTTCCAGGAAAGCACGCTGCCAATCCTGCGCCGGGCGCTCCATGAGCTGTTCGTAAAGAGCGTTCAGTTTCGTCACTCCAAAATAATCCCGTGCAGCCTGCGGCGAGCCTTGGAATGCGAGGCAGCCGCCCACGAGGATGACGAGTTGATCCATGAGGAACGCGTTCTCCATTACATGCGTCGTGCAAATGATCGTGCAGCCCGTATCGGCGAGATCGCGCAGCAGCTCCATGAGGTGAAACTCGGTCGCCGGATCGAGGCCGGAGGTTGGCTCATCGAGAAATAGGATCGCCGGCTTCGACAGTAATTCTACGCCGACGCTCACGCGTTTGCGCTGACCACCGGAGAGTCGCGCGATCGGGAGGTCGGCGCGTGCGCTGAGGCCGAGTTGATCCATCGTCTGGATGAGGAGCTTTTGCAGCTCGAGCGCGGGCGTGGCTCGCGGCAGGCGCAGCCGCGCGGAGAAACGCAGCGCCTCCGCGATGGTGAGTTCGGGATGCACGATGTCCTCTTGCGGAACGAAGCCAAGCGAACGGACGCGGCTCTCGGAATAAACGTTCTCCCCATCGACATAAACCGCGCCGCACGCCGGCTCCCATAGGCCGGAAATCGCGTGCAGGAGCGACGACTTTCCCGCGCCGCTCGGCCCAATGATGCCGATGAAGCGCGACGGCGGAAACGCTATCGTCATGTCTTGCAGGATCGTTTGCTCACCCACGGTTTGCCGGATGCCGACCGCGCGCAGCGATCCGCCTGCGGCATTCGCGATACGCGTGAGAGCCTGCCCGTCGAATTGAAAAAAGAACGGCCCGATCTGAAGCCGGTCGCCGACTGTGAGTTCGTGTTGGTCGAAGCGGTGCCCATTCACAAATGAGCCGGAGGTGCTGTGCAGATCGACGACTTCGCAGCCCCCTCCGGGCAGCAGTCGCGCCTTCGCATGACGCCGGGACACCGCCGGGTCGGCGAGCACGACATCCACCTGCGGGTCGCGGCCGATCACGATGTCGCCGGCGATTTCCACGCGTTCCGTCTCGACGCCCCGGACGAGCATTATCGTCATGCGGCCAGGCGTTGCGGTGGATGCCTCCGGCGGATCACCGACGCCAAATTCGATCGTCACCGGCCCGAGTTGCACACGGTCCCCGGTGCTGAGCCGTGTAGTCACCGCGATCCGCGCGCCATTCACGGCTGTGCCGGAGACGCTGCCGAGATCCTCCACGATGCAGCTTTCACCATCCCACTGGAAGCGGCAGTGCTGCCGCGAAACCTCAACATGCGCCAGCTCCAGACCCGACTCCGGCGAACGCCCCGCGACTACTGGCTCCGTGGTCAGGAAAAGCACGCGCGCTGGCAATCCGGCGACGACAGCGAGGTAGGCCATTGGTGGAGGATTCGAGAGTATGTTTGATTCGGAGTTGAGAGTTGAAAATCGAGCGCGCCAGTTTTCTGGCTCTCCGCGCTTGATCAAAAAACTCTCAACTCACCTCACGGGAGTACCGCCCAGACTTCGACTGTACGGTTCTTGTCGAGGTTCTTTGAATCGAGCAGCGTGGATGCGCCCATCGCGACCGCGTGGGTCACGTTCACCACGCCGCACTTGTCGCGCATCGCGGCGACGACGGCGTCGGCTCGCGCTTGCGAGTAATCGAGATTTTTCTGCGTGTCGCCTTTCGGATCGGCATACCCCAGCACGACAAAAACAGAGGTCGGATCGTCACGAATTTTCAGGATCGCGGGAGAATCCACCTGCTCCTTCAGCGCCACGATTTCCGCCGCCGAAAGCGTCGTCTTCCCGGAAGCAAAGGGAATCGTCAGCACCTTTCCCAGGCTTCGTGCGCGCTGCACGCTGGCGTAGAGCCTGTCTTTGTTTCGCGGCGAGATGTTGGGCATTACGTCCACTCGCGCGAGGACTTCCGCCCGCACTTGCTTGTTCTCGGAATTCTCCGGGCTCAAGTCGATTTTCGCCGGTGCCGAAATTGCGGCCACGGGCTCAGGTGCCGGTGGTGCGGGGGTCGCGGGAGGCGGGCTCTTCGCAGGCGTAGCGGCGGGTTTCGCTATATTGTTTTCCACCACAGGCGGGGTGGCTTTCGGCGGTTCGGGCTGCGGCTTCGCTTCATCGACCTGCGCTGGCTCGGGTGCGGGAGTCGCGTTATCCGCATGGGGAGTGGCCTCCTTTTTGCCGGAAAAAATGGACGATGCGGCGATCAGGGCGATCACCACCACGCCGATGAGCGCGGCGCCCCCGATCATGAGCGACTTTGGTGGGATCGCGGACTTCGGCGCCAGCTTCACCGGCTTCCCGCATTCGGGGCAGATCAGTGCGGCGCCTTCTTCGATCTCGATCGGCTCGCCCCGGTAGGCCAGCAGACACCCGGAATAATTGTGGCATTTCGCCGTGACCTTCATGCGTGATTCATAGTCCCGCGTCGTCGTCCGTCGCGAGCAAAAACGAGATGCAAATCCCGCGGCACTGCTGGCGCGAGTTTTGCAAATTAACTTCAGTGAGCACGAGCGGACCGACGGAGCCGTGGATTGACGTCGAAAGCCGAGCGCGAGAAGATGAGTTTCAGATCGAGGGGCAAGATGAATTCCAAGAATTCCAAATCCGATGGTGCGCCGGGCGAAAGCGAGGCTGAGTTGCGCGCGGAGATCGCACAGTTGCGGGAGGAAAATGCGCTACTTCGGTGCTCGGAAAGCGCCGCGGCAAATCCGAGGTCCGATGAATCGCTGCGGCAGGTGCTCGCCGCCGCGAATCTCGGGACGTGGGATTGGGATCTCCGCGATGGCTCGCTGCGCTGGTCGGAGCGCTGCCGTGAAATGCACGAAATCGCCGCGGGCGAGGCGCTGGATCACGATCGATTTCTTCAGATCATTCACCGCGAAGATCGCGTCCGTACGGAAGCAGCCGAACTCAACGCCATCTACGACGGCGGCCTGCTCGAGCTGGAATATCGCTGTGTCGCGAGCGGTGGTGCGATTCGCTGGATCGCCTCGATCGGTCGGACGCTTTACGATGACGATCAGAGGCCCCTCCGCGTTGTCGGCGTGGCGATCGAAATTACCTCACGAAAGAAGATCGAGGCCGCTCTCCGTGCGAGTGAGGCCGTGGCGCGAGCACGGGCCGAAGAGCTGGAAACGCTGATGGATACAGCACCCGCGGGCATCTTCGTAGCGCACGACCGCGCATGCCGGCACGTTACGACGAACCGGGCGGGCATGGTTCTCACGCGTACGCGGCCCGGAGATCCACTCACCGTGACGCCCGCGGACGGTGAGCCCGCTTTCCCTTATACTGTGCGCAGTGGCGGACTCGAGATCGCGTCAGAAGATCATCCAATGCCGTCTGCCGGGCGTTTGGGAAAAGTCGTCTCCCGCGACTTGGAAATCCATTTCCCCGACGGTCTCGTGCGTTATCTCTACGGCACAGCCGCTCCGCTGCGCGCGCCGGATGGGAATGTGCGTGGGGTCATCGGCACCTTTCTGGATGTGACCGAGCAGAGGATGGCCGAAAACTCCCTCCGATCCAGCGAGGCTCTCTATCGCGTGCTCACGGAGCTTTCTCCGCAGATTGTCTGGACGGCCGACGCGTTTGGCGTGCTCGACTTTTGCAACCAAAACTGGCTCGAGTTTTCCGGCCTCACTTTTGGCGAATCGATCAACCGTGGCTGGCTCGCGGCGGTGCATCCCGACTTCCGAGAGCCCGCCGTCCGGGGGTGGGAGCGCTCAATGCTCGATGGGCGCACGACGGAGATGGAGTTGCCACTGCGTCGGCACGACGGCGTTTTTCGCTGGCACCTCGCGCGTACCGTCTCGATCCGCGATTCGCATGGAAAGCTCGAGCGGTGGATTGGCATCGCTTTCGACATCGACGAACGGCGGCGGTCCGAAGACGCCCTCCGCCAGCACGAGCGCGAGCTGCGCGCCGCCTTGGTCGGGGCCAAATCAGCGCTCGAAGTCGCGGAATCGTCCGACCGCGCAAAAGACCAATTTCTGGCGGTGCTCAGCCACGAATTGCGCACGCCGCTTACCCCCGTTCTCATGGCGGTGTCTGCGCTGCAACTCCAGCCGGGGTTGCCGGAGCCGATGCGCGACGCGCTTCAAATGATCCGGCGCAACATCGCTCTAGAGGCGAACCTGATCGACGATCTGCTGGACCTGACCCGCATCGCGCGAGGCACTCTGCAGCTCGCTTTGGAGGCAATGGATGTGCACGAGGCGGTGAGGCGGGCACTCGAGATTTGCGCCGGCGAGATCGGGGAAAAATCACATCGCCTGACAATCGATCTCGCAGCGAAGTCACCGCTCGTTCAGGGCGATTTCGCACGCCTGCAGCAGGTGTTTTGGAATCTGATCAAAAATGCCGTCAAATTCACGCCGGCCTCCGGCGAGATATCCATCCGCTCAGAAAATGCAGGCGGGCTCATCCGCATCCAGATCGCCGACAGCGGAATCGGCATCGCGCCCGAAGCGCTGACGCGCATCTTCAATCCCTTCGAGCAAGGCAGCGAGCAAGTGGTTCGCCAATTCGGAGGACTCGGGCTTGGGCTCGCGATTTCACGCGCGACGATCGACGCGCACGGTGGCCGCATATCCGCCACGAGTCCGGGCGAAAATCGAGGCGCCATTTTCACCCTCGAACTCACGCCGTTCCAATGAAAGCACCGCCCAGCCCGCTCCGCATTTTTCTCGTGGAGAATCACGAGGATACGCTCCGATACATGAAGATGTATCTCGAACTGCTCGGGCACCGTGTGGACTTCGCGCGGGATGTGGAAAGCGCGCTCGCGCAAATCGAGCCGCTCGAAATCGATCTGCTGCTCAGCGACATCGGTCTACCCGATGGCGACGGCTGGCAGCTTCTCGAGCGAATTAGCGCCGCGCGTCCGATTTTTGCGGTTGCGATGAGCGGCTTCGGAATGAGAGCCGACCGTGAAAAAAGCCGTGCGGCCGGATACCGGCACCATCTCATCAAGCCCTTCATGCCGGAGGATCTCGCTCCAATTTTGGCTGAGGCGGCTGCGGCTCGGGAGCCGAAAGGCGAGAGCTCGGAGAGCTGAGTCGGCGCGTCGTTGCAAACACCGCGCGATCTCCTAACTTCTGACGCCTCATGTCCTGCGCGAAAATCGACCCATCTCTCCACCAAGCCCGCAAGCCTGATTGGATCAAGGTCCGGCTTCCATCGAACCCCGTTTTCTTTTCGACCAAAGCGCTCATTTCCGACCTCAAACTGCACACCGTCTGCGAGGAGGCTCAGTGCCCGAATCGCTGGGAATGCTGGAGCCAGGGCACCGCGACTTTCATGATCGCTGGCGAGCGCTGCACACGCGCGTGCGGTTTTTGCGCGGTCACGACTGCAAAGCCTTTCGCGCTCGAGGAGGACGAACCGGAACGGGTCGCGCAGGCGGTGATTCGCATGAAATTGAAGCATGTCGTCGTTACCGGCGTCGCCCGCGACGACCTCAAGGACGGTGGCGCGCGGCATTTCGTGCGCACGATTGAGGCGATTCGCGCGGCCGATTCGAGCGTGGTGATCGAGGTGCTGACACCCGATTTTCACGCGAAGGAAGAGTGCCTCCAAATGGTCGCGGAAGCCGCGCCGGACGTGTTCAATCACAACGTCGAGACCGTCGAGCGGCTCACGCCGATGGTGCGCTCGCGCGCGAAATATCACGTCTCGCTGCAGGTCCTTCGCCGCATGAAGGCGATCGCTCCGGGGATCGTGACCAAGAGCGGAATTATGCTCGGGCTCGGCGAGACTGAGCCGGAAATTTTCCAGACGATGGACGATTTGCGCGAAGCTGGCGTGCAGGTTTTCACGATCGGCCAATATCTGCGCCCGTCGCCGCAGCACCTGCCCGTCGTGGAATATGTGCATCCCGACACATTCAAATTTTACGGCGGGATCGGGTATCAGAAAGGGTTCGATCACGTCGCATCCGGGCCGCTCGTGCGAAGCTCGTATCACGCCGCAGATTATCATCCAGTCGCGCGATGAGCGTGATCGACAGGACGAATGTCGCCGCGCTGATTCCGGCATACTTCGAGGCGAAGAAAATCGCCGATGTCGCGCGACGCACCCTCGCGCAACTCGATCGCGTGCTCGTCGTGGATGATGGCTCCACCGACGGAACGGAGGCCGCCGCGCGCGGCTCGGGCGCCGAGGTAATTCGGCATCCGATCAACCAGGGCAAAGGCGCGGCAATCAAGACGGGCCTGCGCGAACTCAGTGATCGGGAGGTCGAATACATCCTGATCCTCGATGGCGACGGCCAGCATTTACCGGAGGAAATTCCCGCATTTCTCGACGAGGCAAATCGCTCCCACGCGCCGATGATCCTCGGCAGCCGAATGAGCGACTTGGCCACGATGCCATTCGTGCGAAAGATGACGAATCTCTTCATGTCGTCGCAAATCAGCCGCGCGTGCGGACAAGCGATTCCCGATACGCAATGCGGCTTCCGCATGATCCACCGCGACCTCGCGCCGGCGCTCATCGAGAGTCAAAGCAGCCGCTATGACTTCGAGACCGAGATGCTCGTGATCGCCTCGCGCCGGGGCTTCCGTATCGCGTCAGTGCCGGTCAGCACGGTGTACGGCGATGAGAAAAGCAAAATTCATCCCGTGCAGGATACGCTTCGGTTTTTCAAATTGATGCGGCGCCTGAAACGGGCGGCGTGAGCACACATCTCGCGTGCGCTAGCCAGAATGCGCTATCGCGTCCGCGATGCGTTCTGCGAGAGCATCGACATCATTTCCCTCGGAAATTTCGATCCGCTCAAACGCAGTCTCCCGGCGAAACCAAGTGAGTTGCCGTTTCGCATATTGCCGGGTCGCGAGTGCAATGCTCGCGATGCACTCATCGCGTGAAGTTTCACCCGCGAGTAGTGCGCGAATTTCTCGAAGCCCAATCGTCTGTGCCGCGGTCGCACCGACCTCACCTGCATCGCGCACCTCCTCCACGACGCCCTGCTCGAACATCGCCGCTGTGCGCCGCTCGATCCGCGCGTGCAGTTCTTCTTGCGAGCGTGCGAGCACGATGCCGCGCACGCCGGGCGTCGCGTTTTTCCACTCATCGCGAAAGCTCGAAAACGGACGCCCGGTGAGCACGCAGACCTCGAGCGCGCGGATGACACGACGTGGGTTTTTCAAATCGATCTGCACGGCAGCAACTGGGTCGAGCAGGCGCAAACGCTCCTGCAAATCAGCAAGCGGAAGCGCCTCGAATTCCGTCCGCAAAGCAGCATTCGCGGGCGGCAGCGCGGCGAGTCCGTGAGTGAGCGCGCGGATGTAAAGCCCGGTGCCGCCGACGATGAGCGCGGGCTTCCCGCGGCTTTGAATTTCCTCGATCCGCTGCCGCGCCAGAGTGACATAGCGCGCGACGTCGAACGTCTCGGTCAGTGGAATTTCACCGATTAAATGATGCTGCACCCGCGCGAGCAATTCCGGCGCAGGCTTGGCCGTGAGCATATCCAGCCCGGCGTAAATCTGAAACGCATCCGCGCCGACAATCTCCGCGCCGCACCTCTCGGCGACGGCAACAGCGATGTCAGATTTTCCGGAGGCAGTCGGGCCGAGGATGAAATACACGTAGCCCGACGAAACACGGATGCGCCGCGGATCGCAGTGAAAAACGCAGTTCCATCGACGCGCGGGCGCGGCTAGAACTCGCGCCCATTTTATGAAAATCGTTGTCGCATATTCGGGAGGTCTCGACACCTCCGTCCTGCTCACCTGGCTAAAGGAAACCTACGCCGCTGAGATCATCGCATTCTGCGCGGATGTCGGGCAGGAGGAAGAGCTCGACGGGCTGGAAGACAAAGCGCTGCGGACTGGCGCGAGCAAATGCTTCATCGACGATCTGCGCGAGGAATTCGCAAGCGACTTCATTTTCCCGATGATCCAAGCGGGCGCGATTTACGAGGGCCAATATTTTCTCGGCACGTCGATCGCGCGTCCGCTGATCGCAAAGCGAATGGTGGAAATCGCGCGCGCGGAGGGCGCGGACGCGGTGGCGCACGGGGCGACGGGGAAGGGGAACGACCAGGTGCGTTTCGAACTGACGGCGGCAGCGCTCGCTCCGGAACTAGAGGTGATCGCCCCATGGCGGCAGGAGCGTTTCCGCGAAACTTTCCCCGGTCGCGCGGAGATGATCGCGTACGCCGAGGCGAATAGGATTCCCGTCCAGGCCTCCGCGAAAAAATCGTATTCGATGGACCGGAATCTTCTGCACATCAGCTTCGAGAGCGGAATCCTCGAGGATCCGTGGTTCGACGCGAGTGCGGAAAAAGCGCGCGACATGTACGTGCTCAGCGTCTCGCCGGAGGAGGCGCCGGATCTGGCGGAATACGTGGAACTCACGTTTGAAAAGGGAATCTGCACCGGCGTCGGATACCACGGCATCGACGCGCTGCTGCTCGATCTCGGCCTCGGAAACGGTGTGACTTTCACGCCAGAAGGCCACGCCCAACTCTCGCCACTCGGCGTGATGCGCGTGCTGAACAAGCTCGGCGGCAAGCACGGAGTGGGGCGCGTGGACATGGTGGAAAATAGCTTTGTCGGGATGAAATCGCGCGGGGTCTATGAGACGCCGGGTGGCGCGATTTTGCAGTTCGCGCATCGGCAGATGGAGTCGATCACGATGGATCGCGAGGTCATGCATCTGCGCGATTCGCTCGTCCCGAAATACGCGACGCTCGTTTATAACGGCTTCTGGTTTGCGCCCGAGCGCGAGGCGTTGCAGGCATTCGTGAGCGAGTCGCAAAAGAATGTGAGCGGGACGGTGCGGCTGAAACTTTACAAAGGAAACGTGATCGCCGCCGGGCGGAAATCGCCGCTGAGCCTCTACAATCCCGACATCGCGACGATGGAGGCCGACCCGACGAAGGCCTACAACCAGAGCGACGCGACGGGCTTCATCGCGCTGAATGCGCTGCGGCTGAAAGTCGCCGCGCGCGTGCACCGGGCCTAGCGCCCGTCGGCGTCCTCGCTGCCTGCCATGCTTGCGAGCGCAGCGCCGATCCAGATCATCGCGGAGAGCGACGACTTCATCGTCGTGTGCAAGCCGGCGGGGATCGAGGTGCATCCGAGCAGGCCGAATGGGCGGGTGACGCTGTGGGACGAATTGCGCGAGTTGCTGGTTTTTGAAATCGCGAATGGCGGGCAGGTCTCGATCATCAACCGGCTCGATCGCGAGACGAGTGGACTAACGCTAATCGCGAAATCGCAAGCGTCGGCGCGCACGTTTCACATGCTCATGGCGCGGCGCGCGATCGGGAAAGAATACCTCGCGATCGTGTGGGGGTGGCCGTCGGAGGACGAATTCGTGTGCGACTCGCCGATCCTCCGGCAGGGCTCGCGGGAGGTGGCGCGGATTTATCTGAAGCAGATGGCGCATCCCGACGGGACGGTGGCGCGGACGCGGTTTCGGGTCGAACGGCGTGTCACTCGCGCGACTGCGGACGGTGGGAAATTTTCCGTGGTGCGCTGTTTTCCAGAGACGGGACGAATGCACCAGATTCGCGTGCATCTCTCGCATCTTGGGTACCCGGTCGTCGGGGATAAAATCTACGGGCCGGATGAGGGATGTTATCTGGAGTTCATCGACACGGGATGGACGCCCGCGCTCGCCGCCAGGCTGCTGCTTCCGCGGCACGCGCTGCATTCCACCGCGATGCACATCCCGGAACTCGGGCTCGCGTGGGAGTCGCCGTTGCCAGCGGATTTGACGCGGTGGCTGGGCGAGTCGGCGTGATTGTTTTACGCCACTCAGATCATCGGCCAGAGCCATGCGGTGAGCATGGTGAGGAGCAGACCGGAGACGCCTTGCAGCGCCATCATCGGCGAGACGGTGCGGAGGGTCTGGTCTTCACGCAGGCCGCCGACGCGGGTGATGATCCAGAAGCCGGCGTCGTTCATCCACGAAAAGGGCTTCGAGCCGCAGCCGATGGCGAGGGCGAAATAGACGGGATGGATGAGCGCGCCGCCGGCGAGGAGGGCCTTGGCGATGGGGGCGGCGGTGATCATGGCGACAGTGGCGGAGCCTTGCGCGCTCCGGACGAGCATGGTGACGAGGAAGACGGCGGGAAGGGCGAGTTGATGAATGCCGCGAAAGTTCCCCGCCAGTTCACCCGCGATGCCGGTCTGCTGGAGCACGCCTCCGAAGGCGCCGCCTGCGGCAATAATGAGGAGGATGACGGCGCCCTCCTGCACCGCGGTTTTCACGGCGCGCGCGCCTTCGCCTCGGCGTGCGGCGAGTGGTGCCAGCGCGGCGAGTGCGCCGAGGGTGAGCGCCATGTCTTTGTTGCCAATTGCGTGGATGAGACGCGCGAGCAGGCCGGGCGTTGCTTTCGCCGACTCCGGGAGTGAGGCGTCGAGAGCGATGAGTGCGATGGGCAGAAAGACGGGGATCAAGGCGAGCCAAAGCGGTGGTAGGCGGCGGACGATTGCCGCGCTGGCGGCGGGGGTTTGCTCGATGGGGACGGCAATGGTGTGGTGGCGATTTGACCAGCGCGCAAAGGCGACGCCGACGAGCGCAGCGCCGAGGCCGATGACGCTGCCCATGCCGATCATGAGGCCGAGAGGAACGTGGAGTTCACCCGCGACAAAGAGCGGCCCTGGCGTTGGCGGGACGAGCGAATGCGTGATCGTGCCGCCGGCGACGGTGCACATCACGAGCAGCAGGTAGTCGCGGCCGGTGCGCCGTGCGACGGCCTTGAAGAGTGGCGCGAGCAGGTACATGACGGTGTCGAGGAGCACCGGGATACACAGGATGTAGGCAGTCGCGAAGAACGCCCAATGCGCCCGCGCCGCGCCGAACCAGCGCAGCATCGCTGCGGCGATTGCCTCCGCCGCGCCGGAAAGAAGCATGGCTTCGCCGATGATCGTGGCCATGGCGATGAGGATCCCAAGGTTCGCGCAGGTCTTGCCGAACTCGTCGGCAACGCGCGCGGCGGCAGGCTTGGTGAGGAACTTGGCCGCGGCTTTCACGGTCAGTTCACCCTTCTCCACCCGCGCGTCCGTAAACTCCCGCAGCGCAGCATCGGGTGTGAGAAGCGCGACGCAGAATCCGCCGAGGATGAGGGCGAGAAAAGCGTGCAGCCGCAGCCACAAAATCCCTCCAACGACAATCGCAAGTCCGCAGCCGAAAAGGGCGATTGAGTTCATCGGGGAGGCCGCGAATGCTGTGTCTGTCAGCTGCGGCGGTCCATCTTCACCACGGCAAATGCGGAGTGGTTGTGGATGCTCTCGTGATTCACCGCACGCACCTCGAACCATGCGATTCGCGGGTCGTCGCGGAGTCGCGCGGCGACGTTGCGGACGACATCTTCAACGAAGACGGGATTGTCATACGCTTGCATCGTGACGAAGCGTTCGTCCGTGCGCTTGAGCAGCGGGTAGATGGGCGCGGAGGCGGATTTTTCCGCCGCGTCGATGAGTTCCTCGATCCAGAGCATCTGCCACGCGCCGGAATCGTCGCGGTTCAAACGGACTGAAATGGTGACGTATCCGCGCTGATTGTGCGCGCCGTAATCGCTGATCATTTTCGAGCACGGGCAGAGCGTGCTGACCGGCACGGCGACGCGCAGGATGAAGTCGTCGGTGGCACTGTTGGACTCACCGATGAAGGCGCAGCGGTAATCCATGGGCGCCTTCAATCCACTCACCGGCGCGGTGCGCTGGAGAAAATACGTGAACTCGATCTCGATGTGCGCGGCCTCGGCGTCGAGGCGCTGCTTCAGCTCGTGGAGCAGCGCGGGAAGTGTGCGCATGGTCATCTCACCCTGATGTTTTGCGAGCACTTGGAGGAAGCGGCTCATGTGCGTTCCTTTGAAATGATGCGGCAGATTTACAGACATCGAAATGGTCGCCGCGGCAGGCTGGCGCTGGTTTTCGCGGTCGAGGACGACGATCGGATACGCGAGGTCGCAGACGCCGACCTGGTCGATCTCGATGCCGCGCATGTCGGGCGTTTTTTGAATGTCGGGGAGAGAAGGATGGGCGACTTGCATGTTTCAAAAGCTTTCAACGACGAAGCAGGAAAACAGAAAAACAGGAAAGAGTTACCCCGGCATCGCCGCGTTGTTCTGCCTTCCTGCCAACACCTTAACGCGCGTCATCCGTGAATTCCGCCCATGAGCTGCTGGTTTCCCACAGCCGGACTTTCACGATGCGGAGAGAAGGGCGGACGGGATAGCGCGAGTCCGCGCGCGCTGCGATTTCGGAGAGCTGCTTTTTGAAGAAATCGTGGATTGTTTTGGCCATGACTTCGGTGGTGGGGTCTATGTTTTCAAACGGGATCACGCGCTCGCCGTGCGCGGCGCGGAGGCTGGTAAATGCAGGGTCCGCGGTGTTCACGCACATCGCGTGATCGAGCGTCTCCAAGAACTCATCCATCGCTTGCTTGATGACTTTGAAGTCGCAGACCATGTCGTTTCCATCGAGTGCGTCGGCCTCGATCGTGAACTCGACTCTGCGCGTGTGACCGTGCGGGAATCGACACTTGTCGGGATGCTTCGAGAGCATGTGACCGCTCTCGATTTCAAAAGTTTTGCAGATGCGGTAGGGCATGAAATTTCAGGTGCCTTTGGTGTTTCCGAAAAGCGCGATGTGTAGGCGGGGGCAATAACGGTAGCCGCGTTGCTTGCAAAGTTCGACCAGCGACTCTTCGCGACCGTGGATCGTGCCGACGTCGGTGCCCTGCGGCATGAGCAGGATTTTGCTCGGAGGAAAGCCGACGCCGATGTCGCCGATGAGGTGCTCGATTTCGACGATGTCGCGCGCGTTTTCGACGACGAATTTTAACTGGAACGGGTAGTGCGTGATCCAGTCACGGACCACGTCGGGCTGGAGACGCAGGCTTTCGTGGCGTTCGCGCCAGCCTTTGCCGAGCGAGTCGGGCGTTGAGTTCGCGAGCTTTGGGCTAAGAGATGCGAGGTCGCACGCGATGCCGTCAGGCGCTACGGTGCCGGCGGTTTCGATCGTGATGTGGAGACCGCTTTCGCGAAGCTTCTGCGCGAGGTCGCGGGTGCCTTTTGCGATCATCGGTTCGCCTCCAGTGAGGACGACATGACGCGCGGGAAAGTCCGCCACTTGAGCGGCGACTTCGTCGATCGAGAGGTCATCGCCTTCGGGATTCCACGAGGCATATTTCGTGTCGCACCATGTGCAGCGCAGGTTGCAGCCGGAGGTGCGGACGAAGACAGACGGAACGCCGGTGAGTTCGCCTTCGCCCTGAATCGAGTAGAATATCTCGGAGATCAGCACGGAGAATATTTTCGCTGCGTCGCGGTCAAATCTGTGGCGGCCTTTGCGGCAGTGGTGGTGTTGCGGCGTAGCGGGTTGGGTCGGGGAGGCCCGCCAGCACAAAGGCTTCGCGGCGCTCGACGCAGGTGCCGCATTCGCCGCAGTGGAGCGTGCCGCCGACGTAGCACGACCATGTCTGCGAAAAATCGACGGCGAGTTCGCGGCCGCGCGCGACGATTTGCGCTTTGGTCATCGCGATGAATGGGCGCTCGATTTCGATCTCGGCGTAGGTGCCAAAACGAACGGCGCTGCTCATCGCTTGCATGAAATCTTCGCGGCAATCGGGGTAGATCGCGTGGTCGCCGGCGTGGGCGGCGATGACGAGCGAGTTGGCCCCGCAGCACTCCGCAAATCCGGCGGCGATGGCGAGCATAATGCCATTGCGAAACGGGACGACCGTCTGCTTCATCGTAGCTTCCTGATAGTGGCCTTTCGGGATTGCGCCGCCGCTCGCGAGGAGGTCGGAGGTGAAGTGCTCGGCGACGAATGTGAGCGGGACGATGAAGTGCGGAATGCCGCATTTTTCCGCGTGCAAAGCGGCGCAGGAGATTTCGCGCAGGTTGTGTTTCGAGCCGTAGTTGCAGCTCACGCATGCGACGACTTCGCTGCGCTCGCGCGCGTCGTAAAGCGCGACGGTGGAGTCCATTCCGCCGCTCAGCAGAACGATGGAGCGGCGCGCCTCGCTCATGCGGGGAAGGAAGCATCGACCGTGACGGTGATGCCGCCGCGGGCCGCAAATTCGCCGTGGACGGTGAGCCGTCGTGGCGCGCACGCGGCGACGAGATCGTCGAGGATTCGGTTCACGACTTCTTCATTGAAGCTGCGCGTGTTGCGGAATGCGGCGAGGTAAAACTTGAGCGACTTCGTCTCGATGCAGCGCACGTCCGGGATGTAATCGATGCGGATTTTCGCGAAGTCGGGCTGGCCGGTGATCGGGCAAAGCGAGGTGAAATCGGAGCAGTCGAAACGCACGGAGTAGTCGCGCTGTGGAAAGAGGTTTTCGAATGTTTCGAGCACGCCGACATCGGGCTTCGCGGGGAATTCGGCATGGCCGCGTCCGAGCAGGGTGAAACCGGGGCGCGTGGATTTGGCGGACGTTTTTGCGGGCATGAAGAGCGGAGGACTAATGCAAATTTTTGCTTCGGCGCAACTCTGGGAACGGCTCAGACGCCGGCGCGGTCGATCAGGGAGGCGAGCACTTTCGTGGCTTCGAAATGCTCGGCGGCGATGTCGAAGGCGGCTCGGGAATGGAGGGCGTAGTCGGCATTGATCGCGCGGACGGCTTCGGCGATTTCGTCGAGATTTTGGAACGCGAAGAGACCGCGGTTGTCGCCGCCGAAGTGTGCGGTGAAGCCGGTTTGCTGTGTGATTACGGGTCGCCCGGCGGCCATGTAACAGGCGGAGCGGTCGCTGAACCAGCCGGTGGCGAGGCGGACGTATTGGTCTTTCGCAACGGTGAATTCGCCTTTGGAATTCTGGATGAACGAGACGTAGCGATCGTGGTGGATGCTGCTCTGATCAGGGTTCGAGAGCGTCCATTGGTTTGCGAGAAGTCGGTCGATCGTGGGCTGTTCGCGGATGCTGGTGGCGAGTTCGAAGGATTCGCCGGAGCGGCGCGGGGCGTCGATGAAGCGGAGGAACTCGAGCGATTTGCTCCAGAGATATTTTTCCCCGCGCCACTCGATGTCTTTGAGGTCGCCAGTGTTCCAATTTGCGATGGTCGTGAAACGGGCGTCTGGAGGCGGAGGCGATGCACTTTTCCAAAAGTCTGTGACGACGGGCTGGCGGGTTGGGAGCCACTCAAAATTGTGGAGCGGTACGGGAAACTCGGGGAGACCGATGTTTTCGCCGAATGTGAAAAGCGAGCGGTGGCGGGAGAGGTATTCGATGGGCGCGGGCTCGTTTTTATCGACGCGGATTTGCTCCAGTCCGGGGTCGCTTTCGACGTAGATGACGCGCTCGCTCTGGAGCAGGTCTTCGTTGAATTCCTGCGTGCCGCAGATGTTCAGGATGGCGTCTGCGGTGCGGTAGAGTTCGACGACGCGTGACTTTGGAAGGCCGATGCACGCTTGATCCGGGAGGTATCGGGCACAAAATGCCCAGCGATTTTCAAAGCCAAATTGCGCGGCAAGAGCGGCGAGTTTTTGCGTCGCGTAGGTGTGTTCGTTGGTGATCTCTCCGGCGATCGGATCGTATGGCAGGCGCGCGGAATCCTCGATGTAGAAGACCTCGTGGCCGAGCCGCTGGAGGCCGACGATGTAGTGGATGTGCTGCCAGACGACGCCGGCGATGGGGCAGCCGGCCATGAAGCCCATGACGACGATGCGTTTGCGATTCATCGCCGTTCGACGCGTGTCGTCACAATTGCTTCACCACCACCGCGGGATTCCCAGCGACGACTACATTTTCCGGCACGCTTTTGCTGACCACCGACCCCGCGGCGACGACGGAGTTTTCACCGATGGTAACGCCTTTGAGGATGACGGCGTTCATGCCGATCCAGACGTTGTCCCGGATGATGACGGGCGCGGTGCGGAGTGGCGGGCGGGGCGGGCGGTCTTTGTAGAATGGGGCGAGGGCGAAGGTGTCGATGCGGCGCTGCGCGGCGTCGATGGGGTGGAAGTCGGAGTCGGCGATGCCGACGTTCCATGAGACGAGGCAGTGAGCGCCGATTTCGATGTGCTCGTCGGCCATGATGAGCGCGCCGTTCAGGAGCGTGAAGTCGCCGATTTTGCACGAGCCGTTTTCGCCGAGGGCAAAGGAGACACCGGCGTAGAGCGAGACGTGCTGGCCGAGCTCGATAGCGCGCTCGCGCTTGCTCCGCATGAAGCGGAAAATCTGCGCGGTCTCGGCGTAGAGGCCCTCGCCCCAGAAGACGTTTTCGGGGATCGGGTGTTGCCACCAGTCTTGTTCGACGCGGCGGTCGGGGGTGATGTTGCTCATGATTTTAGACTCCTAGATTTGCGGAACGATACAGCCCGGCGTACACGCCGCCCCGCTGCACGAGTTCGGGGCCGGCACCTTCCTCCACGACTCCGCCGGTGCCGAGGACGACGATCTTTTCCATCGTGTGGATCGTGGCAATGCGGTGCGTGATGATGAGCGTGGTGCGGCCGCGCATGAGTTCCTCCATTGTCTGCATGATCGCGGCTTCGGTGGTCGGATCGAGCGCGCTCGTCGGCTCATCGAGCAGCAGGATGGGCGCGTTTTTTAGAAAGGCACGCGCGATGCCGATGCGCTGCCGCTGGCCGACGCTGAGATGATTTCCGCGCTCGCCGACTTGCGATGAATAGCCGTCCGTCATGGCGAGGATGAAGTCGTGCGCCTGCGCGCGTTTCGCGGCTTCGACGATGTCGGCTTCGGTCGCGGCGGGGCGGCCGTATGCGATGTTTTCGCGGACGGTCGTGGAGAAGAGCAGCGTGTCTTGGAGGACGATGCTGATTTGGTTTCGCAGCGATTTTTTTGTGATGTCGCGGAGGTCGCGACCGTCGAGCAGGACACGCCCGGCGGTCGGGTCGTAGAAGCGCGGGACGAGGCTGAGTAGCGTGCTCTTTCCCGCGCCGGTGCCTCCGACGAATGCAACCGTCTGCCCCGGCTCGATGCGTAGATTTACACCCCCGAGAATCGTGCGCTCGGGCGTGTAGCCGAAGCTCACATTTTCAAAAACAATGTCGCCGGTGAAGCGCTCGATGGCGACGGCATCCGGCGCGTCCGGCACATCGTCCGCGCGGTCGAGCACCTCGAAGCAGCGCTGCGCCGCCGCGGCTGCCCCCTCGAGCGCCCATGCGAGATGCGTGAGTGCCTCGAGCGGCGAGTAGAGCATGACGAGGTAGGTCGAAATCGCGATGAGCGAGCCGAGCGTGAGCGAGCCGTCGAGGACGTGCCGCGCCCCGACGTAATACATCGCCGCCGTGCTCGCGGCCATGAGCGTGCTCACGATGAGCGAGCTGCGCATGGAGGTGCTCGTGAGGCGCAAATTCGCTTCGAGGCTGTCGCGCGCGTGGCCGTGGAATTGCGCGATTTCGTGCTCTTCGCGGCCGAATGCCTGCACCATTTTCACCGAGCTGAGGCCCTCCTGCGCTTGCGTCAAAAGCGCGCTTTCCCGTTCCTGGATCACGGTCGATTCGGTGCGGATGCGTTTCGCGTAGAGGTAGATCGCGGCGACCATGAACGGCACGATCGTGAGTGATAGCAACGCCAGCACGCGGTCGAGCTGCCAGATGATGATGAATGTGCTCGCGATGGTGATCGTGGCGCTGAAGACGAACGTGGCCTTGCTGTAAAATCCCTGGATCGCCTGCGAGTCGTAGGCCACGCGAAATGTGGAATCGCCGCTGCGCCGTGTGTCGTGGAATTTCAGCGGGAGCGAATGGAGGTAGGCGTAGAGTTCAGTGCGGAGCCGCAGTAGCGCGCGAAGGCCGACTTTCACGTAAATGATGTTCGTGACGAGATTCAGCCAGCCGCCGAGGAAGTGGAAAACGACGAGCGCGAGGCAGAGAAAGAGGATCGCCTGCGGGATGGAAACGGGCGCGCCGCGGAAGAGAATCGTCGCGTCGCCGTGCATCGCGGCGGGCAGTATTTTGTCCACGATGTAGGCGAAAGGCCACGGCTTCAGGAGATTGAAGCCGATCGATGTGAGCATGATCGCTGTCGCGCCGATGCTCGCGCCGAGGAACGGGCGGAAGTAGGCGAGCACGCGACGATAGATGGACATTTCGTGGGGAGGAAATACTCGGGGCGCGGAGTTGGCAACGCCGGGAATGCGGAGGCGCGTCGGGGAGCCGACACGCGTGTCAGCACGGCGACAAAACATTGAACAAATCGGCCCCGCGCCCGTCTCAATTTGATGTGAAGTGAAGGTGGCCCGGCGAGTTGGCATCCGCCCTGCTAGTATCATCTTCAAGTCCAACACAAACCGACAAATCACCATGAAAAAGACCCTCAAAAAAGCCGCTCGTTCCAACTACAGCCTCGGTGATCTCATCCTGGCTGTCAGCGCCTACAGCAAGAACAACCGCGAAACTGTCGCTGCTGTGGCAGACCTTCTCGATAGTGGAAAAGTCCGCCTGAACAGCCACGGTCAAAAAATCCGAGCACGCGTCTGCTAAGGCGCTTTGAGGACCTTGTGAACCGCGCTTTGCCGCGGCTCCCGAGCCCGCCGCTGCCAAATAGGCGGCAGTAAATTTCAAACCCCGTCTCCGGCTTCGATGCCGAGGGCGGGGTGAGTTTTGTACTGGAATTCGTCAAGGGTCAGCCGCGACCTTGCGAAACAAACGCTGACCTTTTCCATGAAGCGCGTCCTTACGCTCCTCATTTTCCCTGCCGCAGCCTTTGCTTCCGGCCGCGGAAACCAAGCCGAACATCGTCTTCATCTTCGCCGATGACCTCGGCTGATACAATCCGAAGACGTTTTTAAGAGACGCCGAACATCCACGGGCTGGCGAGGCGCGTGCCAGCGCCGAGAGTCGGGGGCGCGCGCAGCGATCTTCACGTATTTCCCGCACGATCCGCCGGTCCTGTAATGGGTACCGCCCGCCGTCACCGTGCATCGCTACGACTTGACACGGATCCGCATTTTATTCGGCGGTGGAATCGGCGCGCATCGCTGAACGCTTTACAACGTGCGCGAGGACAGCGTTGAGCGAAACCACCGTGCGGCCTAGGAGCCGGAGCATGTGAAGCCGATTGATGCGCTGATCGAGAAATTCCTCGCCGACACGAACGCTGGTGCAGGTGCCGAATCCCGATTTCGATCTGGTGAAATATCACCCGGAGAACGAGTGCAAGGGAGCCGCGAGAAGGCCGTCGAAATCAAACTTTAAGCCAAAAAGCAGAGGCAACGAACGACGATGCCCCTGCTCGCCAAGGCTGGATAACGCGTGCTTGCACCGTGACTGTGAGGGGCCGTGACCGGCAATGGCTGCGACTGGCAGAAAATGAGCGTGGAGTTTACCGCCGAAGGCACGCTCAGCATTCTGTGGCTCTACGTGCCCGCGGAGAGGGAACCCGTGCAGTGAGACGGGTTCGAAATCAAGAGAGGGACGGAGTCTCGCATGTCCCAATTTTAGTTTGCCGTGCTGTTACCTATCGATGCTCCGCCTTCTTTTCGCGTTTCTCTGGATAGCTTCCTGCGCGCTCGCCGCCGCGGAGTCGCGCCCAAACATCCTCTTCATATACGCCGAGGACATCGGGTATTGCACGGGCGAGCGCGCGGCTCGCGATCCGAATGCGCATATCGCGGGGCTGAAGACTCCGAACCTTGATGCGCTCGCGGCGCAGAGCGTGAATTTCACGCACGCGTTTTGCGGGCAAAGCGTGTGCTCGCCGAGCAAAGGTGCGATTCTCAGTGGATTACTGCCGCACGCGAATGGCATCTGGCGAAACGTCCACAACAATCACCCGAAGCTCGGCGGGCCGGAGAAATGGATCCCACTGCCGATTCCGCTGACGAAGGAGAATGATCCCACTTTTCTCGCCGCAGGCGGGATGCACGAGGACATCCCTAATCTCATCCAGCGACTCAAGGCCGGCGGCATCTACTGCGCGCTCTCAGGTAAGCTGCACGTCCAGCCGGCGCGGAATTTTCCGTATGACGTGTTTGTGAACGAGGATGACCTCGACACCGTCATCAAGGGCGCAGGGGACAAGCCGTGGTTCTTTTGGTGTAATCCCGGCGACACGCACGCGCCGTGGTGGAAGCACGTGCAGAGCAAGCTGGTGGATCCGAAGGACTGCAACTCCGCGCCGAAGGATGTGGACCCGGCCGAGATCGAGATGCTGCCGTGGATGCCGGACACGCCCGCCGCGCGGGTGGACCTCGCGCAGTATTACTCGTGCATCCGCAACATTGATGAGTTCGTCGGCACGATGCTGAAGAAGCTCGAAGCCAGCGGAGAGGCGGAGAATACCATCGTCGTCTTCACCGGCGACCACGGCATCGGCTACGCGCGCGGCAAGACGAGCGTGTATCCGGCCGGGACGCAGGTGCCGCTTTACATCAAAGGCCCAGGCATCAAGACGGGCCGCATCATCGGTGCGCCCGTCTCGCAAATGGATTTCAATCCCACCTTTCTCGAAGCCTTCGGCATCGCGCCGATCGCGCACACGCACGCCGAGTCGCTGTGGCCCATCCTCTCGGGAAAATCCGACGCGCTGCCAGATCGCCACACCATCATGACCGAGACGAACAACAGCCTCATGTCGCAGGTCGGCATCCGGGGCGATGGCACGATGGCGCGAGCCGTTTGCGACGGACGCTTTTACTACATCGGCAATCTCATCCAGACCAAGACTGCGCTGCCCGAAGAGAAGGCGATCAACGTCGGCACCGGCGACGGCGAATACGGCAACCCCGGACCGCAATACGCGATCGATCTCCACGATGAAACGGTGCGACACAAAGCCGACCAGCCCTTGCCCTACGAACTGCTGCGCCAGCTCTGCATGGGCGATGCGCCGCCCGAGGAACTCTACGACCTCGATGCCGACCCATGGGCCGTGAAGAACTTCATCGCCGACCCCGGCCACGCCGAGACGCTCGCCCGGATGCGCACGGAATTCGCCGACTGGCGCAAGGCTAGCGATGACCACGACGTGCATCCGAAAACTATCCCCCGCCGCACCGCGAAGTAGCCCCTGCACAGCGCTGCATTTGCCAACTCACTGCGCAATTTCATGAAACTCGTCCTCGCTCCCTTGATGTTCCTGGCTGCGCTTTGCACTTCGCTTTGTGCTGAGGAATCCAAGCCCAACATCCTTATGATTTACGCCGACGACATCGGCTACGGCGATTTTGGCTGCTATGGAGCGACGAAGGTCAAAACACCACATGCGGATGGACTTGCCGCCGAGGGCTTGCGCTTCACGGATGCCCATGCGGTCGCGTCGGTCTGCACGCCTTCCCGCTATTCGCTGCTCACCGGCGAGTATGCGTTCCGCAAGCCGGGCACCGGCATTGCCTCGGGCATTCGGGGGCTGCTGATCGATGTCGGTCGCACCACACTGCCGTCTGTGTTGAAGAGTGCGGGTTACACCACCGGCATCGTCGGCAAATGGCATCTAGGCTTGGGAACCGAACCGACCGACTACAACAAGCCGATCAAGCCCGGCCCGAACGAAGTCGGCTTTGACTATGCCTGGATCATGCCTGCGACGGGCGACCGCGTGCCGTGCGTCTGGGTGGAAAACGACCATGTCGTGAATCTCGACCCTGCTGATCCCATCAAGATCAACACCCGGGTAAAGCGCGGCACTCCGGATTCATTCCTCATGGGTGTCCCGCGCATCGGCCAGCAGCTCGGCGGCAAGGCGGCGCTGTGGGAAGATGCGAACCTCTCGACCGTCATCGCGGCGAAAAGCTGCGCGTTCATGGAGCAGCACCGAGCGGAGTCATTCTTCCTCGAAGTCTCGACGCACAACATCCATGTGCCCCGCGTGCCGAATCCGAAGTTCGTCGGCAAAAGCGAGTGCGGGCCGCGCGGTGACTCCATCGTGGAGCTGGACTGGATCGTGGGCGCAGTGCTCGGGAAACTCGACGCGCTCGGTCTCGCTGGGAAAACGCTCGTGATCCTCACCAGCGACAACGGCGGCATCCTCGATAATAACGGCCCGGATAAAGTCCACGGTCTCGGCGATCCCGATGCCACCAATGGTCACAGGCCCAACGGCGTCCTGCGCGGTTTTAAGTATGACGTGTGGGAAGGCGGCACGCGCGTGCCGATGATCGTGCGCTGGCCGGGCAGGGTGAAACCGGGCGTCTCAGACGCACTCGTGAGTCAGGTCGATTTCCTCGCGAGCCTCGCTGCAATGACGGGAACGAAGATTCCAAAGGGCCAGGCACCGGACAGCGAGGATCACCTTGCGGCAATACTCGGCTTCGATCCGAAAGGGCGGGAGATGCTCGTCGAGCAGAAAACCGGTGACCTCTTCGGCTTCCGCCAGGGTAGCTGGAAACTTCTGCCCACGGGCGGCAAAAAGGGCGGCGGAAAAGCCACGCTCCACGATCTCGCCGACGATCCCGGCGAGAGGAACGACCTCGCGGAGAAGCAGCCCGAACGGCTTGCCGCCATGATGGCGGAGTTCCAAAAAATTGTTGGCCCGCAGGACCGGCAAAAGCGCAACAAAAAGGGCACGGCTGAGAGTGAGGAATCCGAGGAGAAGTCCCAATAATCCATCCGTCCGCTATTACTGCTTCAACCAGTCCTCCTGTTCAAACTCCGACCCTCATTCTTCGTGCTGAAATCCCCCGTCATCTTCGCCGGCTTGCTCCTTTTATCCGCGCTCTGCACACAGCTTCGCGCCACGGATCGGAAGCCCAATATCGTCTTTGTCCTCGTGGACGATCAGCGCAATACCTCGCTGGGTTGCGCCGGGCATCCGCAAATCAAGACTCCCGTGATCGATAGCCTGGCGGCCCGCGGCGTGCGCTTTGAGAACGCCTTCGTGCAAACGCCCATCTGCATGGCGAGCCGCGCCAACTTCTTCACCGGCTTGACGACGACCACGCACGGCTACCACGGCGACCCCGGCCACCCCGTGCGCAGGGAGGATTTGGAGACGAGCTTTCCCACGCTCCTCCGCCCGGCGGGCTACAAGACCGGATTTTACGGAAAGCAGCACGTCACCTGGGAGAAGGGCGTCGATGGGATGGCCACCATGTTCGACGACTACGAGGTGCTGCATCGCAATCCCTACCTGAAGACCATGCCGGACGGCAGCCTGCGTCACGTCGATGAGATCGTCGGCGACAAGTCGGTCGCGTTCGTTCAGGCACAATCTACGGAAAAGCCATTCTTCCTCTACGTGAGTTTCAACATCTCGCACGCCGAGGACGGCGACAGGCGCCCAGGTTTTCACTACCAGTGGCCGCTCGCCGAGGATGGCATGTTTGAAGACATCGACCCTATCCGCCCAAATCTCGACGACCCGAAATACTACCTAGCCACGCCTGATTTTCTAAAGAAGACGATCAACCGCTCGCGCTATTTCTGGGGCTTTGACACGGCGGAAAAATACCAAGTCAACCTGCGCGGCATGTATCGCATGCTGGCCGGCATGGATCGCATCGTCGGCCGGGTCATGACGGCGCTGAAAGAGAAAGGCTTGGATGACAACACCATCGTCATCTACTGCGCGGACAACGGCGTTTACATGGGCGACCGCGGCTTTCAGGGCAAGTGGTCGCACTACGATCAGGCGATCCATGTGCCCTTGATCGTCTATGACCCGCGGATGAAGACCGACCTGCGCGGTCGCGTGCTGAAAGAGACGGCCACCAGCCTCGATGTCCCGGCAACCATTTTGGATTTTGCGACGTTGCCGATTCCGTCGAAATACCAAGGAGCGACGCTGACACCGTTGCTGGTCGGCATGCATCCGAAGGACTGGCGCACGGATTTCTACGTCGAACACCACGCCAACCCCGCACAGATCGCCACATGGTTTGGGGTGCGCGACGATCGCTACACTTACGCCAACTACTACAAGAACGACGCAGAACTCCTCTACGACCGCGAGAAGGATCCCACCGAGCTCACCAATGTCGCGGGAGACTCAGCCTATGCGGTGGTCTTCGACAGGCTCCGGCAACGCAGTCTCGATTACAAAAAGCAATACACGCGGTCCGACGCCGACGCTCCGGCCGATCCGTCATCTGCGGTGCGGAAGAGGAAGCCCAAGCAAGCTCCGGTAGCTCCGGTAGATGACTAATCGTATTTCATGAAAAAGAGCCTCCTCTCCCTCTTGGCTGCGGCTTGCGCTGTCTGCCCCATCCTCCTGACCGCCGCGCCGACGGCTGCACGGCCCAACGTTGTCGTCATCATGACCGATGACATGGGCTTTTCGGATATCGGCTGCTACGGCGGCGAGATCAAGACGCCGAATATCGACAAGCTCGCAGCAGGAGGCGTGAAGTTTTCGCAGTTCTATAACTGTGGCAAATGCGAGCCGAGCCGCGCGTCGCTCATCTCCGGGCACCAATGGTGGACGCACGATCCGAATGTCGCCATCCGCAAGGACAGTCCAAACGTCGGCGAAGTCATGCACACGGCAGGCTATCGCACGATGATGGTCGGCAAGTGGCATTGCGATGGGGTGCCCTTCCAGCGCGGGTTCGATCGGCACTTTGGCTTCATGGGTGGGGGCACGGATTCCTTTCTCGGCGACGATTCATTCACGCTCGATGGCAAGCCCTGGCCGGTGCCGAAGCAGGACTTTTACGCCACCACTGCGCTGAGCGATTACGCGGTGAAATTCCTCCGCGAGGAGAAGCAGGCGTACCCTGAGCAGCCGTTCTTCATGTATCTCGCCTATAATGCGCCGCACGCGCCGATCGAAGCGCCGGCGGCGGAGGTCGCAAAGTATCGCGGCAAGTATCTCCAAGGCTGGGATGTTATTCGCAGGGCGCGCTTTGAGAAACAGCAGCAGCTAGGTCTCGCCGGGCCGGGCTGGCACCTGCCGGAGCGCCCGGAGAATGTTCCCGCGTGGGATACCTTGGATGCGAAGACGAAAGACTTCGAGGACCTGCGCATGGCGACCTATGCGGCGATGGTGGATTGCGTGGATCAGGGAGTCGGTCGCGTGATGCAGACGCTCGATGAGCTAAAGATTCGCGACAACACGCTGGTCATTTTCATGAACGACAATGGCGCGAGCCCTAACGACCGAGTGAGGCGCGGGGAATTCGGAACCGCAGGCACCACATGGAACGTCGGTGTGGCGTGGGCGAATGTTTCCAATACACCTTTCAAGTATTACAAGCGCACGCAGCACAGCGGCGGCGTGACCACACCGTTCATCGCGCAGTGGCCGGCGGCGTTCCAGCCTCGCGAGAAATTCGAGGATCAGCCGTGCCACATCACTGACATCCTGCCCACGCTCATCGACGTGGCGGGCGGCACTTACCCCGCGGACTTTGGCGGCAAACAGCATCCACCGCTGCCGGGGCGGTCCTTTGCGGCGATCATGAAAAGCGGGGAGCAACTGCCCGCACGCACGCTGAACTTCTCGCTTTTCAACAACATGGCGCTCATCGACGGCGGCTGGAAAATCGTGACCGCCTACAGCGAGCCGTGGCAGCTCTACGACCTGACCAATGACCGCACGGAGACGCACGATCTCGCCACCGAACGCCCGGAGAAACTCGCTGAGCTGTTGGCGTTGCAGAAGACCTTTGAGGCGCGCTCCGATGTCCGGCTTCGGCTCGGTCCCGGCGAACGTGTGCCGGAGTATGCATCACCATTCCGCCCCGACGGCACAAAGGGCCCAGGCGCGCGGGAGGATGTGTCGGACCCAGCGTATTCGCTCCTGCTGGTGAAGGCTCGGTCGGAGGGACGGCAGCTCACGGACGAGGAAATGGCGAAGCTCAAGCAGCAGGCAGATGCCAAAGGTAGTCCCCCTGAAGGTGCTTCTGCGAAGCCGAAAAGAAGGAAGAAGACCGCAGAGTGAGCCGCGCTGTTTTCCATCCCAACAATTTCCCGAACCACCCACATGAAAATACGCTTCTTCCTCTACGCATTGGTCCTCGCTGTCTCAGCACCGATTTCTTCCATCCGGGGGGCGGACTTTGCCCCGATTTTCAATGGACGCGACCTCACCGGTTGGCGCGGGCTTGACGGGCTTTGGCGGGTCGAGGAAGGCGCGATCGTCGGTGAGACGACAAAGGAAAAGCCGATCACCGAAAACACGTTTCTCGTGTGGCAGGGCGGCGATGTGGCGGACTTCGAGTTCGTCGCGCAGGCGCGGTTCAAGGGAGCGAATTCCGGCGTGCAGTATCGCAGCGCGGTGATCGACGCGGAGAAGTTCGTGCTCTCCGGCTATCAACTCGACATGCACCCGAGCCCGAATTTTTACGGGATGCTCTATGGCGAGAAATATGGGACGCGGGGGAAGATCGCGACGCGCGGACAGCGTGTCGAAGTGGGTGCGGATGGGAAGGTGACGAAGCTCGGCGAGGTCGGAGACAAGACGAAGTTCACCGACTGGGAGTGGAACACGGTGCGCATCGTCGCGGTCGGCGGCCGGCTGATTCATCAGGTGAATGGCATCACGACGATCGACGTGACGGATCACGACCCGACAGCGATGGCGGCGGGTGTGCTCGGGCTGCAACTGCACAAGGGCGGGCCGATGCGCGTGGAGTTCAAGGATCTGAAAATGCGCGCGCTCGATGCCGGGCAGGGCGCGGAGGTGCTGAAGGAATTTGCCGGTGCCTCCGCAGCTCCCGCATCCGATGGGGGCAAGGAGGAAGCGCCCGCGCCGAAGCCGAAACGGAAGGCGAAATAGTCCGCAGATGCAGAGGACGGCGACCATCTTTTCGTGATGGCGGGCATTCATACGCCGCTGCCGACCGCGCAGCTCCCGCCCTCAGCCCGGGATCGTCGCGTGGAAAATCCCGCTCCACGGCCCAGGCTGGTTATTCTTCCCGATCCAGCGAAAGGCTAGAAACACCGTCTTTCCGATATCCGTCACCTGATAATCCGCGCGATACGGCATCCGGCTCTCCATAGCCAGAAAGGCCATCGTCTCCGGGTCCACCGGCTCCGTGCCGCCGATTTGCTCGCGGATTTCCACACAGCGCGCGTTCGCGGGCTTTGCCAGGGTATCCGGCGTCGGGCTATTGGCCACGAAGAGGCGCAGGATCGTGCGCGTCGAGGTATCCACCTTTGCCAGAGTCGGCGTCGTATCCGGCGTCGTGCTCGGCGTATGCGTTCCCTTTGGGATCGTCACATGCGCCGCCGCCCGGTCGGCGTCCGTCATTAGCGGATTCTTCTGGATCACGCCGGCAGCCTCGCGGATCAGCTTCTCGAAGTCTGTGCGCTTCGTATCCTTATCCTGCGTCGCCGAGCGGAATGCCGCCTTTGCGTTATTGAAGCCGATAAACGAATAGACCCACGCGGTCGAGGTGGCGTTGAGCGCCGCTATCTGTGCCGGGGAAAGCCCGCGAGTGGGGCCGGTGCTATTGACCCACGCTACGAAGGCAACGGCAAAGTCGGCAAAAAGGTCGTCGTTGGGGGGGATGAAGTCTTGAGACATGATAGGGGTATGTTTGGGGTTGGTTGAAGGTCGGAGCCCAACAGCAATTTCGCCTTTTGCAAACCCTAATTCTACATTTCCACACGCATCGCCGCCCTCCCCTGCGGCGCATTGGCAAACGGCAAAGATCCGTTCTTTGCCACCAAAGACTCATTCTTCGCCTCCAAAGAGCCAATCTCCGCTTTCAAAGACTCCACCGCTGCTCTCGAAGACTCCACCGCTGCTTTCAAAGACTCCACCGCTGCTCTCAAAGAATTCGTTTTTGCCCGGTGAAAATGCTGGGCTGCGGAAGAAGTCGCACGAGAGCTCCAACGGCGTTCCATCCACCAGCCCACGGTTGGCGCGCCGCAGACGCGCCTGCACTGGGACCTGTACAGCGGGAAGCCCCTACCCTGAAAGGGTTGCATCCCCCACGGAGATGCAACCCCTTCAGGGTTGTCTCACATGGTGGCGTCCCCCCCGGGGTAGCTCCTGCGTCGCAACCCCGGGCTGCAAGATGAAACGCCGTTGGCGTTCTTCACAGACTGACCGCTGACACTTTGGCGCGAGCTTTTACACGGACTCTCACACCGCAGATGTCACTTCCGGGCTGTCCGCTGCCGGTCGCCACTCGGGGTTGAAATCCAGCGCCTTCTGCACCCGCGCGCCCCAGGAAGAATCCACCCCCACATGCTGCACCAGCGAGGGCTCATGCACCCAGATCGGAGTCGGCGCGAGCGAATATCGCGACCCCCGCAACTCCGGCGACGCCCCCGGCACCGAAAGCGCCAGCGGACCCCCGAAAATCAACGCCAGCCGCTGCGATACCGCGCCGCGCACCGAACCCCACCGCTCCATCGCCCACCGTGCCCCGCCCCGCCGCAGCAAGAGCGCCTGCGCCCCCAGAAAAGCCCCCGGCAACGCCGCAAAAGCCCGTGGTATCAACCCCCAATCCGGCACCCACCGCAGCGAGGGATTGAAAAGCGAGGCCATCATGCAGCGCTCATCCTCCAGTGCCGGCCAGCTCGCCACCAGCTCGCGCAGCAGGGGGTGAAACTCCAGGTCATCCTCCAGAAAGAGCATCCAATCCTCATCGCTGCCCGGCTCATTCAACGCCGCAATGACGTTTTTGCCAAAAACGGTCGTCAACCGATCCATCCGACCCGGAGTGCCCCACTGCTCGCCCGGCATCTCCGGAAATCTATCCACTTTCACGGAAATATAGTCCGGCCACCCCAGCGCCCGCCAGCGCTCCACGGTATCCACCATCATCGGCTCTCGGCTGGGGCAGGTCATCATGTGGACTTTGGGGAGTTTGTTCATCATTATTTTGTGCACCTACCACTACGGCTGGCTGATTTTCCAAGTAAAAATGCGCTTTTCCCGCCTCGTCCCCCCTTTCTCCCGCACTCACTCTTCTCTGAAAGAGCCCCATTCTTCGCCCTCCCGCATCCATTCTCCGATACGATGCTCAGCATTCCCCCCGAACGCCGCAGAGCCCCCGAGCCACTGGGGAAATTATTTCTTGGCCGCGACATTGCTCGTGTCCTTCGCGACTGCACTCGGCTTTTTGACCGTCTCGGATTCCTCCGCGTGGACGGCCGGCTCTTTGATCGGTCCGAGGTGCTCCCTGCCTCCGGCAGCCCGCTTTTTATCGCTGGCGGCCTTCCCCATTTTGCGCGGCGCCTTGATGATCCGCTTTTGCGCACGGAAGAGTTCTTTGAGTTGGGTGTAGAGGTCTTTGAGGGTTTTGCGTTGCATTGCATACAGCAATTGGATCTCGCTGCCCGCGAGGCCGTCAGGGAGCCACCGGATCGAATTGTCAGGAACGCCTCGATCGAGCTGCCAATGCCAGGAGCGCTCCCTTTTCCCAGCGCGCTGTGGAAGGCAGCGTGAAAAATGTCCGAATCACGGTCGCCCCGTGCTGTTAGAAGTCAACGTCTGGTCTTGCTCCTTTTGAGTCCGCGCGTTCCACCTACCCCTATGTCCATGAAACTTGTCTCTGCCATTCTTGCCCTTGCCGCCCTCCTGAGCGTCGCGTCGTCCGCGGCCGACAAGCCGAACATCATCGTCATCCTCGTCGATGACATGGGCTTTTCCGACATCGGCTGCTACGGCTCGGAAATCCCCACGCCCAATATCGACGCGCTGGCAGGGGACGGGTTGCGCTTTACGCAATTCTACAACACGGGTCGCTGCTGCCCCACGCGCGCTTCGCTGCTCACCGGGCTCTATTCGCACCAGACCGGCATCGGCCACATGACTGAGGACCAGGGCGAGCCCGGCTATCTCGGCCACCTCAATGACAATTGCGCGACCATCGCCGAGGTGCTGAAACCGGCGGGCTATTTCACCGCGATGTCGGGCAAGTGGCACGTCGGACAGGAGGCGGGGGTGACGCCGTGGGGCAGGGGATTCGAGCGCAGCCTGAATGCGCCGGCGGGCGGCTTCTACCAAGCGGGCACGCCGAGGTCGAAGCTGTTCCTCAATGGTGAAGCTCTCGCGAACGACGACGCGCGGCTGCCGAAGGACTGGTACACCACCGACCTGTGGACGACGTATGGGCTGAAATTCATCGACGAGGCGCGGGAGGCGAAGAAGCCGTTTTTCCTCTACCTTGCGCACAACGCGCCGCACTTCCCGCTCCAGGCTCCGGCGGAGGAAATCGCGAAATTCCGCGGCAAATACAAGGAGGGCTGGGACAAGATGCGCGTGCAGCGCAATGCGAAGCAGATCGAACTCGGGCTCGTGGACAAAGCCTGGCCGATCGCGCCGCGGCCCAATGGCGTCGCGGCGTGGGACAGCCTGACGGATGAGGAGAAGGACCGCTTCGATCACCTCATGGCCGTCTATTCCGCAGTGGTCTGGCACATGGACAAAGCCATCGGCGATCTCGTCGCCGGGCTGAAAGAGCGAGGTGTGCTCGACAACACGCTCATCCTTTTCATGAGCGACAATGGCGGCAACGCAGAGTCCGGGCCGAAGGGGAAAACCATCGGTGATCCGACGACGGCCGGCTCGAGTTGGTTCTGCGGCGAAAGCTGGGCTCTGCTGGAAAACACGCCCTTCCGCCGCTACAAACACTTCAACCACGAGGGCGGCATCGCCACTCCGCTGATCGTGCACTGGCCGGCGGGGATCGCGGCGAAAAATGAATTCCGTCAGCAGCCCGCGCATCTCATCGACATCATGGCGACGTGCGTCGATCTCGGCGGCGCGACTTACCCGAAGGAACTCAACGGCAAGCCGATCACGCCGATGGAAGGTCGCAGCCTGGCTCCCGCCTTTGCCAACCAGCCGATCGAGCGCGACGCCCTCTATTGGGAACACGAGGGCAACGCCGCGGTGCGCGTCGGCGATATGAAACTCGTGCGTGCCGGAAGAAACAGCGCGTGGGAACTCTACGACCTGAAAGCCGACCGCACCGAGCAACACGACCTCGCCACCGCGCAGCCCGATCGCGCTGCAGAACTTGCCGCAAAATGGGAGGCGTGGGCGAAGCGCGCGCAGGTGCTGCATCATCCCGACAAAGGCGGAGGTAGAAATGCGAAGCGGCAGGCCCGGCAGAAAGCCACCGCCAATGCGCCCGCGGTGAAGCCATGAGAATCGCCTCGCGCTTTGATCGTCACTTTCACACACACCAAAACGCATCCCATGAAACAGCTCCCTCACTTCCTCCTCGCGATCTGCGCCCTGACCGGCGCCGCATCTGCCGCGGATGCGCCACGGCCGAACATCGTCTATCTCCTCGTCGATGATCTGGGCTTCGCGGATGTCGGCTTCAATGGCAGCAAGGACATCCGCACGCCGCAGATCGACAAGCTCGCGAAGGAGGGCGCGATCCTCGCCGACTTCTACGTGCAGCCCGTGTGCTCGCCGACCCGCGCGGCGCTGCTGACCGGACATTACGCCACCCACACGGGCGTCTATTCGATCGTGCGGCCGGGTGCGCCGTGGGGGCTGCCGCTCGCGGAGCGCACGCTTCCGCAATCTTTGCGCGAGGCCGGCTACACGACGGCGATCTGTGGAAAGTGGCACCTTGGTGAGTTCAAGCCGGACTACACGCCGACGCATCGCGGCTTCGAGCACCAATACGGCCACATGTTCGGCGCGATCGACTACTTCACCCACATGCGCGACGGGAAACCCGACTGGTATCGCGACGACAAGCCGCTGAAAGAGGAGGGCTACTCGACGAATCTCATCGCGAAGGAGGCGTGCCGCATCATCCGCGAGCAGCCCGCGGACAAGCCGCTCTTTCTCTACGTCCCGTTCAACGGCGTCCACGGTCCGCATCAGGTCCCCGAGAGTTACAAGAAGGCCTATCCCGATCTCAGCGGCGTGCGGCAGACGATGGCGGGAATGGTCTCCGCCGTGGATGAAGCCATCGGCCAGATTTCGGCCGCGCTCGATGAGAAAGGTCTGAGCAAAAACACGCTCATCATTTTCTCCAGCGACAACGGCGGTCCCAACCCCGGCAAGGTGACCATGAACACGCCGCTGCGCGCGGGAAAGGGCACGATCTATGAGGGCGGGATGCGTGTGTGTGCCTTCGCGACTTGGCCGGGGAAAATCCCCGCCGGCATCACGATCAAGGAACCGATGCACGCGGTGGACTGGCAGCCCACTTTCCTGAAACTCGCGGGTGTCACCGCGGAGCAAAAGCTCCCGTCCGACGGGCTCGATGTGTGGCCGGTGCTTGCGCAGGGCGCGAAGTCGCCGCACGACGCGATCCTCCTCATGGGCACGACTCCGGGACGTGCGGCCATCCGGATGGGCGACTGGAAACTGCTCACGAACGCGAGCGAGAAGGACGCGGAGGAATCGGAGGACGGCGACCTGAAAGCCAGGGGCAATGTGGAGCTCTACAATCTTGCGGACGACATCAGCGAGAAGACGAACCTCGCCGCTTCAAACCCGGAAAAGGTAAAGGAACTGCGCGCGCGACTGGATGTGTTTCTGAAGGGCGCGGTGCCACCCGGCGGTGGCCCTGCGGCCAAGGGCGCGCTGCGGAAGCGCAGGGCTGCCGGGAACTAGAGCAGGATTGCGTCCCGCCACCTTTGGCCGGTCGCGCAGCCTGGCACCGTTCACTTTCCCGCGCGTTCCTTTGCGGTCAGTCTCTGGATGCGGATGCGAAGCCAACTGCCGCACCTTCCTGCGGCGCCGTCCAGACCTGCACCGGTCCCGGTCGGCCCGCGCGTCCCGGATCGGAGGCTCAATGTCAAGCGGGGCTCGTGCGACGGCAGTGGGTGACGGTCTGAGGAGTGACGCCGCAGGTCAGGCGAAGATAGGAAACACGGTTGGGGCGAAAAGGTGAGGGTAAGGTGCCGCGACGGAAGCTGGTGAAGCCTGAGCGGGGCAGTTGCCGCGGGCTCAGACGCCCGCTACAACTCACATTCCCCCGATGAGATTCCTCTTCCCACTGCTCCTCCTCGCACTCGGCCTGCCCGCAGCGGCTGCAGAACAAAAGCCGAACATTCTCTGGCTGATCGCCGAGGACATGTCGCCGGATGCCGTCGCGTGTTACGGCGGCACGCAGGTCTGGACGCCGAATATCGACGGGCTCGCGCGCGATGGCGTCCGCTATACACGCGCTTTCACCACCGCGCCGGTCTGCTCGCCGAGCCGCTCGGCTTTTATGACCGGCATGTACCAGAATGCCATCGGCGCGCAGGATCACCGCTCGAACCGCAAGGGGGAGAATCCGCTGCCCGCTGGCGTCCGCGTGCTGACCGAGTGGATGCGCGATGCGGGCTACTTCACCGCGAATCTGGTGCAGATGCCGGGGAGCTTTCACTTCAAGGGCACGGGCAAGACCGACTGGAATTTCACCCCGCCCGCGAAGCCCTTCGACTCCGCGAAATGGAACGACCTCGCCGGGCATCAGCCGTTTTTCGCGCAGATCAATTTTCACGAGACGCATCGCAAATTTAACGGCCCGGAGAAGGCCGACCCGGCAAAGGTCGCGCTGCCGCCCTACTACCCCGATCATCCCGTCGCCCGCGCCGACTGGGCGCGCTATCTGGATGCCGCGAGCGAGCTGGATCGCAAGATCGGACTGATCCTCGCGCAGCTCGAAAAGGACGGGCTCGCCGAGAATACCATCGTGATGTTCTTCGGCGATCACGGTGAGGCGCATGTCCGCGGGAAGCAGTTCTGCTACGAGGAAGGGCTGAGCATTCCGCTCATTATCCGGTGGCCGAAAGGGGCGCCCGCGCCGTCGCAGATCGCGCCGGGCAAGGTTGATGAGCGTTTCATTGAGGCGATCGACTTCGCGCCGACGATGCTCGCTTTCGCCGGGGCGAAAAAGCCCGACAAGATGCAGGGCCGCATCTTCCTCGGCGAGCAGGCGGAGGCCCCGCGCGCGATGGTTTTCGGCGCTCGCGACCGCTGCGACGAGACGGTGATGCGCATCCGCTCGGTGCGTGACGCGCGCTACCGCTACATTCGCAACTTCATGCCCGAGGTGCCCTTCCTTGCCCCGAACAAATACAAGGAAGACGAATACCCCGTCTGGAACCTCCTCAAACAACTCCACGCTGAGGGCAAGCTCACGCCCGTGCAGGATTTTCTCTGCCAGCCCCAACGCCCCGCCGAAGAACTCTACGACCTCGAAAGCGATCCTTACGAAATCAACAACCTCGCAGCCGACCAGGCGCACGCCGATCCCCTCGCGAGCCTGCGTGCCGCGCTCGCGCAGTGGATGGCGAAAACGCTCGGGGAGAAGAAGTGACCTGCGGGCTGCCGCATCTCGCTATTTTTCATCCAACTCCACCCGACGCATCCGCATGAAAGCGCACCTTCTCCTCTCCTGTTTCTCCGCCATCGTGCTTTCGCTCAGTCTCACGACGAGCCGCGCCGACGATTTTCCCGCGCCGAAATCGCTCGGCGATGTGAGCAGCCATGGCCGCAACATCCAGCGCTCCATGCGGCTCATGGCTACGAGCACGCCGGAGCATCGCAACACCGTGCGTGTGCTCTTCTACGGCCAGAGCATCACGGAGCAGGGTTGGTGGAAGATCGTCGCGGATGACCTGCGCACGCGCTTTCCCAACGCGAATCTCATCATCGAAAACCGCGCTCTCGGCGGCTTCGCCTCGCAGATGCTCGTGAAGACGGCGGAGACGGACCTGTATCCGTTCCAGCCCGACCTGCTCATCTTTCACGTCTATGGCGCGCACGATAAATACGAGGACATCATCCGCCGCGTGCGCGAGCAGACGTGCGCGGAGATTTTGCAGCAAAACGATCACGTCACCAAACCTGAGCATCTCAGCGAGGAGACCGATCCGGCCAAGGTGCCGATCCAGAGCGGCAAATGGGACGCCTTCATGAACCACAACTGGCTGCCTTCGCTCGCGCGGAAATACAGCACCGAGCTCTGCGATCAGCGCGCGCTGTGGAAGCAGTATTTGCGCGACTACGACCTCGAGCCGAAGGCGCTGCTCAAGGACAGCGTGCATCTCAACGCGCACGGCGAATTCGTGATGGCGGAGTTTGTGAAGACGCATCTGCGCTACGATCCGAAGCTCGGCCCATCGCCCGCGGAGGAGTGGGTGAAGACGCTCGAAGTCGGCAAGGACGTGCAATGGGTGGATGGGAAACTGCGCGTCGAGTTCGAGGGGAATCGCGTGGAAGCGATTTGCAAACCCGGCAGCGCCGCGCCCGCCGAGGTGCGCATCGATGGCAGGAAACCGTCGGAAATTCCCGGGCTCTACGGTTTCACACGCGCGCTGGCAAAGCCGGGCGGCAAATGGCCGCCGATCGCGCCGATCACCTCGGAAAAGCCGCTACTGGTCGAGGACTGGACACTGGAGGTGAGCAAGGATCCCGCGCAGGAAAAGCTCTACACTTTCACCCTCGACGGCTCGAAAACCGGCCCCGATGGCGAGGGCCGCAGCGACATGAAATTCGTCTCAAAATCCGGCCACATCGCCATCGCGCCGGATGCGTGGAATGTCGAATTCGCCCTCGGCACGCTCGGCGGGCAAAAGCCCCTGCCGGAGAAATTCACGGTGCGCTGGAGCGTCGAGCGGCGGTTCGTCGATGAGTTCGTCTCGCCCGGAGTGAAAGACCCCGCGATCGAAACGACAGTCACGCTCGCGCAAGGGCTCGCGAACACGAAGCACACACTCGAAATCATCGGCAGCGCGCAGACGCCGATCGCCGCGCTGCGCATCTACCAGCCACCGCTCGACCGCGGGGTGGGGAAATAGCAAGCCGCGACCGTGAATGTGAAACGCTTTCGCAACCCCGGTTTCGCGCGAGTATGGAGTCCGTTGTTGAGGGGCGCGGTGGGAAAATCAATCGTGCCTTCCGCGTTTCTCGCGGTCATCGCGGCGCTGGGAATCCTCTGCGGATGGGCATTCGCAGCCGATCCGGGCACGCTTTCGGTAAAGCCGCGGCTGCTCGTGCTCACGGATATCGGCGGCGACCCGGACGATCAGCAGGCGATGGTGCGGCTACTTGTTCACTCGAATGAATTCGAGATCGAGGGGCTGATCGCGAGCGCTTCAGGAACGCCGGGCGAGCTGAAGGATCGCGTCACGAAGCCGCAGATCATCCGCGAGCTGGTCGGGGCGTACGCGAAGGTGCTGCCCAATCTGCTCAAGCACGCAGTGGGGTTCCCGAGCGCCGAGGCGCTGCTCGCGGTCGTGAAGTCGGGAAATCCGGAGCGCGGACGCGATGCGATCGGAGAAGGGCGTGATACCGAGGGCTCACGGTGGATCATCGCGTGCGCGGACAAGGCGGATGCGCGTCCACTGAACATCGCAATATGGGGCGGGCAGACCGATCTCGCGCAGGCGCTCTGGCGTGTGCGGGAGGAGCGCGGCGCGACGGGCTCCGCAAAGTTTCAGGTACATCTGCGGGTGTTCGACATCGATGATCAGGATAGGATTCACGATTGGCTCTTCGCGGAATTTCCCGACGTTTTCTACGTGCTCTCGAAAGCGCCGAAAGGCTTGGACAAAAGACTCGGTGCGTATCGCGGGATGTATCTCGGCGGGGATGAATCGCTGACTTCACTCTCATGGCTGGACGAGCACGTCCGCACCAATCATGGCCCGCTCGGCGCGCTGTATCCGCCGAAGACATCGACCGCCCCGAACCCGCAAAAGGCACTGAAGGAAGGCGATACGCCGTCGTGGTTATTCTTTTTGTCGAATGGCCTCTGCGATCCTGGGCATCCCGAGTGGGGCGGCTGGGGCGGGCGCTACGTGAAAGAATCGCACGGCCTTTTTCGCGATGCGAAGGACGCCGTTGGTGGTGTGACCGAAGCGCGCGCAACGGTCTGGCGCTGGCGACCCGCGTTTCAAAATGAATTCGCCGCGCGCATGGAGTGGTGCGTCGCGGACGACTTTGCGAAAGCCAATCACCCGCCCACAGCGTTCCTAAATGGCGATAGGACCACCGACGCCGTGACGATCGCCGCGAGGCGCGGTGAAGGCGTCGCGCTTTCCTCCGCCGACTCGAGCGACCCCGATGGCAATGCGCTCGATGCACGGTGGTTCATTTATCGCGAAGCAAGCACGGGCGCGGACGGTGTACGCCTTTCTGCAGAAAGGGGCGAAAGCGTGCGCCTCACGCTGCCGACGGACAGCGCGCCGGGCACGGTCCACGTTATCCTTTCGCTTACGGATAGCGGCACGCCGCCGCTCACGCGCTATCGCCGCGCTGTCGTTACTTTCTCCAAATGAAAACGCTCATCGGATCGCTCCCTTGTCCGCGCCGGGCAGCTCGGGAAGGTGACATCGTCTAGGCAGCGTTAGAATGCACGCGAAGCTTCACGGTTTGGCGTTGCCGGTGATATCCGAGAGAAGTCTGAAAAAGGCGCTCTTGCGCTCAGAACTAATTCCCCAGTTGACGGGCGGGGATTGGTAGCCCTCATCCAGTGACTCACCTTTCCGCCGGTAGTCGAACCATCCCCACGAGACGTGGTTAGCGATGGCGGTCGTGAAGTTGTTCACGGGTTGGTCGAATGCCTCGTGATCGTCCTCGTTGATGAGCACCGGCATGGGCTTGTAGGTCGGCAGTGAGCGAGTCTTGCGAATCAGGTCGGTAATTTGTCCCGGCTCCTTCGCGCCGTTGCCGTGGATGAGCGCGAAATTCGATGAGGCGATCGCACTGGCCGATGGCACGACTCGCCCGCCAAACGATGTGCCCACGAGCAACATGTGGCCGTCGCGGCCTTTCGTCGTGCGCACACGCTCGATCAGTTCGGACACGCGATCGGGCCGCAGGATCGGCGGCTGATAGGTTGGGTTCGACTCGTTGTTGATCTCGACCAACACATTGCGCCAGCCGCCATCCAACAGCCAGCGCGTGGCTGCATCGGTCGCACGGATCGCCGCGTCGTCTCCCCCGAGCCGCGGTGATTGTCCGAAGTAAAAGTAACCCAGGATAACGACCATCCCTTGCTCGTCCGCCGCATCCAGCACACGCCCCATCCGTACCGCGAACTCCGGTCGCAACTTCCCTTCCGCGGTGAACGCCCCGCTTTCCCACGCTTGCCCCTTGGAGTAGCCCTCCGGCGAGCCCCCTTGGAAATTCACCGTCACCGCGAGCAACCCATGCGCCTTCCACACCGGCAGCACCGCGATGAACTCGCGCACATTCCGCTCCGCATCCCACTTCCCGGTATCGGCATATGCCCAGCGCTTCGCCGTCTCGGGGTTCAAGTCATCGTAAGTCGCCTGTACCATCCGCGAGTTGAGCAGCAGCCCTGCGATGCGATGTCCATCCCACGAGCGTCCGGCATAGGAGGGCTGGCCGTTGATGTGAAAGTCTTCACCGACAATGCTGACGGTTGTCTTCCCGGGAGCCGCGGCGATGGCTATGGCGGGGCGGGTCAGCAATGACAGTATCGCGAATAGGACTACTCCGTTCACGGATTGAACATCGCGTTCGACTTATCGCCACCACTCAGCACGTAGGCGAGTAAATCGAGGATTTCCTCCTTCGTCAGCATGGACAGCAGCATCGGCGGCATCGCGGACACTTTGCTCGGTTCGATGCTTTTGACTTCCTTGCGATCCACGGTTACGCGCTGCCAGGGATCGGCGAGGTCGGTGTTCACCGTTACGGTGTCGCCGCTCAAGTTCACCACGACGCCAGAGAGAGTGTCGCCGTTGTTTTTGGTGATGACGAGGGGAGTGAACTGTTCATTGATCTCCTTGCTGGGATTGATGATCTGATCGAGCAGGTCGTGCGGGCTGTAACGTCCGCCAGCGCCGGTCAGGTCGGGGCCGGTCATCCCGCCTTCGTTACCAAAACGATGGCAGGTGTAACAGGCGGCGGCACCGAACATCTTCCGCCCATTGTCGAAGCTGCGGACTTTGAGGCCGGTCTTCGCGGCGGCGCTGAGTTCGTCGAGGGTCCACATCGTCGGCGTGCGTCCGAAGAAGATCGCGCCGACGTTTTCGATGGCGGACTTGCGCTCAGGCTTCTTGGCAATGAGCGCGGCGTGCTCGGTTTTCTCGGCGTCGGTGAAGGTCGCGAGCGAGTCGTTGCGGATGAACTCGATGAATTTGTCAAAGCTCGCGCCGCCGCGGTAGTTAGCCGCCTTGGCAAACCATTCGAGTTGCGCGGTGCGGAGTTCTTTCGTCCAGCCAGTCTTCAACATGCGGAGGCTGCGGGCGTATTCGACCTGCGGTTCCTGGCTCGCTGCCGCGGCGATCAGAGCCATGCCTTTGGCCGCGGCGGTCGGACTTTGCAGATAGACGAGGGTCTCGCAGAGCAGCCAGTTTTGCTCGAAGGAGGCGGCGGGAAAGAGTGGGTCGAGCTTGGCGATGAGTTGCTGGACAGTCGCGTCATCCGGGCGATCGAAGCGGTTGAGCGTGATCTCGATGGTGCGCAGCGCGGTTAGTTGCTGGACTTGGGGCAGCTTCGCGAGATCGAGCTTGAGTAAGGCGGCTAGAAGCTTGCCCCGCAACGCGCTGTCCACAGGCTTCGTGTCGGCCTCGCGATGTTGCGGGCACACACCGGCGGCGCGAGCGAGCGCCATGAGGGCTTCGACTTGCTTTGCGGGATCGGTCTCCGCGAGCGCTTTGTCGCTCCACTCGCCGATGGGTTGGTGTTCGATGGCGGTGCGCGCGGCCCAGCGGATGAAGCGGTCTTTGTCGCCGAGATGCGGCCACGCCTTCGCGACGGCTTGCGGGTCTTGCCTGCCGTGGAAAGCCTCGAGTTGATGCCGCAGATCACGCGCGGGACTCGCGGTGGCTGTGACTTCCACGGGCGCGGTGCTTTCACTCCCGGCGTAAGTCACTCGATAAAGGCCGGACTGCACCTTCCTCCCTCCGATGGCGAAATACATCGCGCCGTCTTGCGGAAGAATGATGGCATCGGCCATCGGCAACGGCGTGCCGCTGAGGAATTCCTCCTTGGTTGCCTTGTAACTCGCACCTTCAGGCTCGAGATGGATCGCGTAGAGTTTGCCCCAGCTCCAATCGAGCACGAAGAGCGCGCGCTGATACTTCGCGGGAAATTTTGCGCCATACCCAAAGGTCGTGCCTGTGGGCGAGCCTGGGCCAATGTTGTTCGCGGCTGGCAGGTTGTCGGGATAAAACTCCGGCCGTTTGCCCGCGCCATTGCGCCAGCCAAATTCCGCGCCGCTCACGACGTGATTGATGCGCGTAGGCCGATACCACGGAGTGTTGAAGTCATACTCCATGTCAGCGTCGTAAGTGAATAGCTCACCGTCGTGATTGACTGCTGCGTCGAAGATATTGCGAAAGCCCGAGGCAAAGACCTCGAACTGTTTCCCATCCGGCGACACCCGGTAGATGATGCCGCCGGGAGCCATCGTATCGCGCATGAAGCCGCGCCCATCCGGCATCCGCGGAAGCAGATGATCCTCGCCCCAGATTGCCGGAACCGGAGAGCTGCCCGCAAACTGCGTCGGTTTTGCGCTATCGCCGCAGACGAGATACAGAGCCTTCCCATCCGGCGTGGGCAGCACGGCGTGGACGCCATGATCGCCCTTCGTTTCGATGGCGCGTAGCAGCTCCACTTTGTCGAGTTGATCGTCGCCGTTGCTATCGGTGATTCGATAAAGTCCGCCCGGTATCTTCGACTCGTAGTCGTTCACCCCGACGTAGAGCGCACCGAATGCGAACAGCATCCCATTCACCGCGCGGATCTCCGCCGGCACCTTCTCGATCTTCGTCGGATCGAGCGCCTGCCCGGCGGGCGGCGGGGTAAAGCGATAGAGCCCGCCGTATTGGTCGCTTGCATAGATGCGGCCCTTGTCATCGCTGCAAAGATTCACCCACGACCCTTGCTCAGCGCCGGGCACAGAATAGAGCAGCTCCACTTTGAAGTCCTTCGCCGTCTTGATCCGCGAAACGGGCGTGGCGGTGTTTTCGCCAATGGCTTCACCCACCGCTGTCTGACGAGGCTTCGCTTTGGCGTTAGGCTTCTTTGGCACCTCCGCCTGAGCGACGGTCAGTGTCGGAGCCTGGCGAAGGTCGCTCTCGGCGGCGTGGAGGGTGGCGCAGGCGAGTAATGGGAGAAGGAACGTGAGGGGTCGTTTCATGGATTGGATTGAGGAGAGTATTGGCAGCCGAAGCAATCAAGGAGCTTCGTCCCATTTCGGGAGGCACGTCGGCCAGCGCCAAATCCCCCAACGCCGCGCAGACATTTTCGCGGGGCAAGGGGAAGTGCGCTTGCATAAATCGCGCATCGCCCGGACTCTCCGCGTTCGTTTTGCAGCGCGCGACCTCCCTCCTCTCCGTAGATCACCCCGCCGTCGTGCTCCGCTTTTGAGCCGCTGAGGACCGCGGGCTGGCGTGCCCCGGTCCGACGCTCCCACCTTTCCTCCGGCACTTCGCCGTTCTGGCGATGCACGTTGCTTTCCTTGGGCACACGGGCCGCGAAGGGCTCCCGACTTTGCCCCGTGCTTTTCCGAATTTCATGTTCACCAAAAATCTATCCAAAGAGTGGCTCTCAAATATCCGCGGCGATCTGCTCGCGGGCATCGTCGTCGCGCTGGCGCTCATCCCCGAGGCCATCGCGTTCTCCATCATCGCGGGCGTCGATCCGAAGGTCGGGCTGTATGCCTCGTTCTGCATCGCGGTGCTCACCGCGATCTTCGGCGGACGGCCCGCCATGATCTCCGCGGCCACGGCAGCCACGGCCCTCCTCATGGTCACGCTCGTGAAAGAGCACGGCTTGCAATACCTGCTCGCGGCCACGGTGCTGACGGGCGTCCTGCAAGTCATCGCGGGCGCCCTCCGCATCGGCAGCATCATGCGCTTCGTCTCGCGCTCAGTCATGACCGGCTTCGTGAACGCCCTCGCGATCCTCATCTTCATGGCGCAGTTGCCCGAGTTCAAAGGCGCGGGCGTCACCGTCTATGTCATGGTCGCCGCGGGGCTCGCCATCATCTACCTGTTGCCGCGCCTCACCAAAGCAGTGCCCTCTCCGCTCGTCGCCATCATCGTCCTCACCATCATCTCCATGATCTGGAGGCTCGACGTGCGCACCGTCGGCGACCTCGGCGAACTCCCCTCCACCCTCCCCATCTTCCTCTGGCCGCGAGTCCCCCTCTCCCTGGCCACACTCTGGATCGTCCTGCCCTACTCCCTGGGCATCGCCGCCGTCGGTCTCCTCGAGTCGCTCCTCACCGCCCAGATCGTCGATGAAATGACCGACACCTCCAGCGACAAAAACCGCGAGTGTACCGGCCAAGGCATCGCGAACTTCTTCTCCGGGCTCTTCGGCGGCATGGCCGGCTGCGCGATGATCGGCCAGTCCGTCATCAACGTGCGATCCGGCGGACGCGGCCGACTCTCCACCTTCACCGCGGGCGTCTTCCTCCTCATCCTCCTCGTGCTCCTGAACCCCTGGGTCAAACAAGTCCCCATGCCCGCGCTCGTCGCCGTCATGATCATGGTCTCCATCGGCACATTCTCCTGGGCATCCTTCAAAAACCTCCGCATCCATCCCAAGAGCACCAGCATCGTCATGATCGCCACGGTCGTCACCGTCGTTTGGACGCACAATCTCGCCCTCGGCGTCGGCGTCGGCGTGCTCCTCAGCGCCCTCTCCTTCGCGCGCAAAGTCGCCCAAGTCATCCGCGTGCGGAGCGAAGTCGACCCCGTCACCGACACGCGCACCTACACCGTCCAAGGCCAGGTCTTCTTCGCCTCCTCCTCCGAGTTCCTCGCCGCCTTCGACCTCAGGGAGACTGTGGCAAAAGTGCGCATCGACGTCAGCCACGCGCACTTCTGGGACCTCACCTCCGTCGGCGCTCTCGATAAAATCGTCCTCAAATTCCGCCGCGAAGGCGCCGAGGTCGAAATCGTCGACCTCAACGAAGCCAGCACCACCATCGTCGATCGCCTCGCCATCCATGACAAACCCGACGTCCTCGAGCGGATGCTCGAACACTAGGCGCCAGCCAAACGCACACGTCGCCACCTCTCTGCCGTCCGGTGGAACGCCCGGAATGCGCGTTCCCACCTCTCTACCGTCCGGTCGGAGGAATAAATTCCCAGGCGATTGCCTCCCGGGAGCCCGGCCGCCATCCGCTTCAACGCCGCACCCATCACCCGTCCCGCCGACCTCCCCACCCTCGCACCTCAAAGCCGAGTCCCATCGAACACCGATTGCCACCCGCCGCGCGGGAGATTGCAACTCCGACCGGACGGGTGTGAAATTCCCCGTCCCTCCCGACCATGGCTCCCGCGCTTCCCCCATCTTTGCAGAATAAACTGAGTGTTGCTTTCGCCGCCATGGCGGCGCTGATGCCGGTCTGGAGTGCGACCGGCGCGGACACCGTGGCGGCGCCGGTCTATAACGTGCGGCTGCTCACGGACAGCACGCCGGACCTCACGGATGTGCCGAGCTATTTGCGTTCGATTACTTCGCAATACCAGACGCCGCAGGAGCAGGCCATCGCGGTCTGGCGCTGGTCGCAGAGGATGCGGAAGCAGGCGTCGAACCCGGTGGAGAATGGCCACGAAGTGATGGACCTGATCACGCTTTTCAACAGCTTCGGCTACTGCAACTGCGGCATCGTTTCCGGCCTGAACAACACCATGTGGCTGAACATGGGGTGGAAGGCGCATTACGTGCAGCTCGGCGATCACACGGTTTGCGAGACTTCGTGGGACGAGGGGAAGACGTGGCACATGTTCGATGCGTCGATGAGCTTCTATTGCTTCAACGATGCAGGGCAGGTGGCCTCGGTGACGGAGATCGAAAAGAATCCGCGCTTCTATTTGGAAAACTTCGCGCCGGAGTGCGGGACGAATCCGGTGAAGGGCATCGACGATCAGCAAGGCTGGCGGCAGGCATCGGACCGGCCCGTGCGTTATCAGCGCACGCTGGCGAATGGCTGGGATTCTTTCAAAGCGCCGAACAGCATCACGGGCGGAAATCTCTACGCGCAATGGGGACAGCGCTTCGTGCTGAACCTGCGGCCCGGCGAGTATTACACGCGCAACTTCGGGCACATCGAGGCGGGGAAGGCGCCCACCTTTCGCCCGCTCAAAGACGGCAAGGACGTGGAGAATCAGCACGACCAGCAGGGCATCCGCGCGAACGGGATCTGGCACTATGCGCCAGACCTGCGCGGGCCTGGCGCGGCGGTGCTGGTGTATGACGCGAACGGCGTGAAATGGGGCGATCCGCGCAAAGGCTTCGCGGTGCGTGCAGCGGGCGAAGAGCCGGGCACGGTGGTCTTCCGCGTGGCGGCGGCAAATGTCGTGGCGTCGGCAAAGCTCGCGCTCACGGCGAGTCGCGAGACGGAGGAGGATGCGGTGTCAATCGAGGTCTCCACGACGGCGGGGATCACGTATGCGCCGGCTTGGAAAAGCGAAGCAACCGGCGTCGCCATGCCAGCCGAGATCGATCTCACACCACTTGTCGCGGGCGCTTCGGAGTATCTCGTGAAGGTGCAGCTTTCCGGCAAGGGCGCGGGGCTGGAATCGGTCGCGATCGACACGCTCACGCAGATCAATCGCGCCTCGCTGCCGCGCCTGTCGCGCGGGCCGAACCGCGTGCAACTCACGCTCGGGCCGCAGGTCGAGACGGTGCAGTTTTCGCCATCCATCGTGGAGGGCAATCACAGCAAGACCGTCGCCGAGGAGCGCGCGCTCGATGTCGAAAAGGAGACCGGCTACTACAAGCCCACGCTGCGCCCGGCTGAGAACGGCACGCCCGGTTTTGCGACTTGGAAAATCACGACGCCTGCGCCGATCACGGGTGTCATTTACGGCGGCACCATTTGCGTGAAATCGCCGAACGACCGCGTGACACTGCTTCACTCGTGGGACGGAAAATCCTTCACCGCCGACTACGAAAAGACGACCGGCGACGAGCCTTTCGACCTCATGATCAATCGTCAGGTCGCGAGCGTCCCACCCGACACGCGCACGGCATTTCTCCGCTACGAATTCGCCACCAAGGATCATCAGAAAAGCTACAGCGGCCCTGGCATTCAGATGGCGCGCATGACCGTCGAGCACGCCCCGCGCGTCTCGGGATTCACGCCGATCGAGGTCACCTATTGCTGGATCGAGCATCGCGCCGATGGCAACGTGGAGCGGCAGTTCACCGAGCTGGTGAAATCGCCCGCGCACGAATTCACCATCAACGTCGGCGGCTTCCGCGATCCCACGATGAAATGGGTGCGGCTGAATCTCCAAGGCTCTCTGCCTGCCGACACGAAGACCATTTACGGTTACTCCGACGGCATCGCCAAAGCCGACGCCACGCTGCCGCAGCGCGCGCTTTACCACTGGGGTGCGAACGTCGCCAAAGGCCGCAGCTACACTCTCACCGGACCGCAGAGCGACAAGAACCGCGACGCCGGAAACGACCTCACCGACGGCATCATCGCGCCGCCGGACGAAGATGTTTCCGAGAAATTCATGCCGACCAACGTCATGTTCGAAAAAGACGCCACCGCCGCAGCCACGCTGGATCTCGGCAGCGCGCAGAGCATCGCCGCCGTCCGCGTCCACGCCGGGCAGGAGCCGGGATTTCACCTCGCCTTTCCCGCCACGATTACGGTCGAAGCCTCGCTCGACGGCACCACCTTCACACAGGTCGGCAGCGCCACGCACAACCAAGTCTTCGACCCGCCCGCCGACTTCCAGCCGTGGGAAAATGACGACTCCCCGCAGTATGCCGCGCTGCCCGCCGGCGGACGCCTCGCCTACGCTTACCGCGTCATTTTCGACAAGCCCGCGAACGCCCGCTACCTCCGCATCACCTGCGCCGCGCAACCCGGCTGGGGCCTGCTCCTCTCGGAAATTCAGGCTTTCGACAAAGTGACCGTGGACACCCACGTCCCGCCTCTCGTCGTCCTGCCGCCCCTGCCCAAACAGTCGCGAAATCCGTGAACACTGAAGCACCCGCGCCGCCCGCGCGCCTCACTTCGCTCGATGCGTTTCGGGGCGCGATCATGCTGCTCATGGCGTCGGGCGGGCTCGGGTTGACGGAAATCGCGAGGCACTTCCCCGACAGCGCGGTGTGGCGCGCCGTTGGTTTCCACTGCGACCACGTCGAGTGGAGCGGCTGCGCGCTGTGGGACCTCATCCAGCCGGCGTTCATGTTCATGGTCGGCATCGCGCTGCCGTGGTCCGTCGCAAATCGCCAGGCGCGCGGCGAGACGTTCGCGCGAATGCTGGCCCACGCGGTGTGGCGCGCGGTGCTCCTCGTTCTTCTCGCCGTCTTCCTCACCTCCGCGTGGAGCAGGCAGACCGATTGGATCTTCCCAAATGTCCTCGCGCAAATCGGCCTCGGCTATCCGTTCCTCTTCCTGCTCGCCTTCACCGGCCCGCGCACGCCGTGGCTCGCGGCGTTCGGATTGCTCGCAGCCTACTGGCTCGCGTTCGCGCTGCATCCGCTGCCGCCGGCAGACTTCGACTGGAAATCCGTCGGCGTCCCCGCGGACTGGCCGCACCTCACCGGCTTCGCTGCACATTGGGAAAAGAACGCCAACTTTGCCTCCGCGTTCGATGGCTGGTTCCTGAACCTCTTCCCCCGCAGCAAGCCATTCGTCTTCAACTCCGGCGGTTACCAGACGCTGAATTTCATCCCCTCACTCGCCACGATGATCTTCGACCTCATCGCTGGCCGGCTACTACGCAGCGATGTCCCCATGCGCGAAAAGCTCACGCGCCTCGTCGTCGCCGGCCTCGTGGGGCTCGCGCTCGGCGCGCTCATCGCGTGGGCCGGACTCTGCCCCATCGTGAAGCGCATCTGGACGCCGAGCTGGGTGATCTTCAGCGCTGGGTGGGTCACGCTCATGCTCGCCGCATTCGTCGCCGTGATCGACTGGCGCGGCTGGAAACGCTGGGCCTTTCCGCTGGTCGTCGTGGGCCTGAATCCAATCACGCTCTACTGCCTCTGGCAGCTCAGCAGCAGCTTCATCCGCCAGCAAATCCGCACGCATTTCGGCCAGGAAATATTCGCTGCATTCGGCGAGACATGGGCGCCGATGCTGGAACGCGGCTCGGTGCTCCTCATCCTTTGGCTCATCGTCTGGTGGATGGCTCGCCGCAGGATTTTCCTGCGAATCTAAAAGCTGCTGGATCGACCCACCCTCGCCCACCAGCAAGAGTATCCAATGAAACGAACCACGGCATTTCTGATCGCCGCGTGCGGATTGGCGTCCATTAGTCAGGCGACCGATTTGTCGCGCAATAGCAGCTTTGAGGAGGCAAAGGGCTCCGGCAACGCGCCCTTTGCCGATTGGGCGTTCTACGGCGGTTTTGAGCATGGCGACTACTCCATTGAGATCTCCGACGACGCCCACACGGGCCGGCACTCCTGTCAAATTACGTGTCGCAAGAAAGGACGCGCCGGCATCGCCGGCACGCAGATGTCACTCGCCGCCGGCACCGTGATCGATGTGTCCTGCTGGATCAAAGCCAGCGACGCCAGCAGCGGGCGGATATTTTTGAATTTGGAGGGCAGCCCAGGCGATGGCTGGGCCAGCAAAGACCTGAAGACCGGCACTTACGATTGGACGCGCTTCACCCAACGCGCCGTCGTCCCGGCCAGCAAGGATGGCGCTCCGCAAACGATCAGCGTCCACCTCTATACCTCCTGCGAAGGCTCGATCTGGGTGGATGACTTTTCCATCCAGACTCTCGATGCGAAAGACTTGGCGGCAGCACCTGCTGTTAAAAAGTTACCCGCGCAAATCGACGAGCCAGCCAATTCACCGGGGTATCGGGTGAATGTCGTGTCGCCGCTGGAGAAGATCTTTCGCGAAGATGATTTTCTCGCCCAAACACAATCCATCGTGACTGTGGCTGCGGCCCGAAATGAATATGAATCGGTGCAGTTGGTGATCGAGGCGCCCTGGCGATCGGTGAAGATCGAACAGGTCCAGGTTTCTGAGATGAAGGGGCCGGACGGCGTTACGATTCCCGCCAGTGCGGCGAGATGGGATCGGGTGGGTTATATCGAAACGACCGTAACTCCGCCTTACTTCGCCGAGCGCGGCTTGGGAAGCTATCCCGATCCCCTGATGCCGGCAGGTCCGTTCGCCATCGAGAAGCTCTCTCGCGCCCCCATCTGGATTACCTTCAAGACTCCGAAGGAATGTCCGGCTGGCAATTACACGGGCTCGATCACCATCACCCCCGAAGATCAAAAGCCAACGACTATTCCCGTCTTGTTGAAAGTGTGGGACTTTGCACTGAGTGATCAAACTCACCTGCGAACGCTAACGTGGCTGGGAAGCGGCAAACTTCGCGAATGGTATGGGTTCGATGGCTCGCCGGAGGATGAGCGAATGCAGAAGGACGCGCTTCGGAACTATCAAGACTGCTTGCTGGAACATCGTCTAGGTCCCGGCGGCGAAGTGGCCGACCGCGTGGAACCCGGCCAAGATGGGAAGTTCGATTTTCGGGAGGTGGACGACACCTTGCAGCGGTTGATCGGCAAGGGCATGAACGCATTCATCATGGGCACCGCCCCAAATCTCGCGCGCGAAAAGAAGACTGAATACACTCCCGAATTCACGCGCAAGTTCACCGCGATGCTCAAAGCCTACGGTGACCACTTGCGCGAAAAAGACTGGCTGAACATGGCGTATGTTTATGTCTATGACGAAGCTCCAAAGTCGGCATGGCCGGAGGTTCGCAAGATCGCGCAGGCCATTCACGCTGCCGCCCCGCAGGCCCGCATCCTGCAATGCCTCAACGAACCGGAAGGCGTGCGTGAGTTGACAGGCTTTGCCGATGTCTTCGATGTCTATGTGCCTCACTATCACCGGGCGGGGGTCGCCCAATCGCAGGCCAAAGGAGCGGAGGTCTGGCTGGCCATCTGCTGCTATCCCATGGAGCACCCTAACTTCTTCATCGAATACTCGCTGCTGGATATTCGCGTGAACCCATGGATCTGCTGGAAGTATCGAGCCACCGGGTTTGAATACTGGTCCCCAAACTCGTGGGGAGCCAACGCGCAGAGAAAAGGAGACAAGTGGCCGAACTCGCCCTGGGTGGCCAATGCCTTCGGGAAGTATAACGGCGACGGCTACCTCTTGTATCCGGGAGCGGAGGGAAAACCTTATAGCTCCATTCGTCTGGAGGCGTTGCGAGACGGCTTGGAGGACTACGAGTACCTTTGGATGCTTAACGATCTCCTCCAGCAAGCCGTGCAGCGGAAAATTGCCGGCCCCGCCGTGGATGCCGCGCGAGAGCTTCTCTCGCTCGATGGTCTCATCAAGGCAGCCGGTAGCTACTCGCCCCAAAGCGACCAATACCTCGCCCACCGCCACAAGCTGGCCGAGGCTATCGTCGCATTGAAGAAAACGGATCAGCCCACGGTTCCCGCCGCTCCATGACATCACTTATCCTCATCGCCGTCTCATGCCTCGTCGCACTCCCGCTCCGCGCGGCGTAACTACCAATGTCACGAGGTCTTAATTCTTGGGCATCCCAACGGCGTACGATGCGAGCGACTTCGCGTTATTCGGGCACGTCGCGGTTGCGCGGACGCGAACTCAAGGCATCGCAAACGCGCGATCCCCGCGCGAGAGCTTCACGCCGGCTTCGGCGAGGCGTTGCTGGATTTCGGCGATGTGTTCGCGGTCGCGCGTTTCCACCGTGCAAAGGACGTGGACGCGGGATAAATCCGGGCCGGCAAAGGTGCGGTTGTGGACGATCTCGGTGACGTTTGTTCCGGCGGCGGCGAGGACGGCGGATAGGTGCGCGAGGCCGCCGGGGCGGTCGCTGATCAGGGCGTCGAAACGATAGATGCGGCCATCCGCCGCGAGGCCGCGCTCGATGACCCGGCTGTGCGCGAGCGGGTCGATGTTTCCGCCGGTGAGAAGCATGACCACGCGGCGATCTTTGAGATCCGGCAGACTGCCTCCGAGCAGCGCAGCCAGGCCCGCGGCGCCAGCACCTTCGATGATGCACTTTTCCATCTCCGCGAGACGGAGCATGGCCAGCGCGAGATATTCCTCTCCCACCTGCACCATGCGCGGAGCCATCGCGCGGACGATGGCCAGCGGATGCCGGCCCGCCTCGGCGACGGCCAAGCCATCGGCGAGTGTGAATCGCGTCGCGACCCGGATCGGTGCCTCGGCGGACAAGCCGGCGGCAAAGCACGCGGCGTTCGCCGGCTCGATGCCGATGATCTCCAAGCCGGGTTTCAGAGCGCGCAGCACCGTCGCCATACCGGCCAGCAAACCGCCGCCTCCGACCGGGATGAGGATCGCGTCCGCATCGGGAACTTGCTCAAGGATTTCAAAGGCCAGTGTGCCTTGACCGGCGATGACGTGCGGATCGTCGAAGGGGTGGATATAGGTCAGTTGGCGTTCGGTCGCGAGCCGGTCCGCTTCGTTCCGCGCCTCGTCGAAGGTATCGCCGTGCAAGACGACGGACGCTCCGAATTTGCGACAGCGCGCGACTTTTACCAGGGGCGCGAAACGCGGCATAACGACGGTCACGGGGATGCCGAGCGCGTGTCCATGCCAGGCGAGACCGAGCGCGTGGTTGCCAGCGGACGCGGCGATGACGCCGGCGCGCGTTTGCTCCGAAGTCAGGAGCGAGAGGGCATTGCGTGCGCCGCGCTCCTTGAAACTTCCCGTGCGCTGAAGGTGCTCTTGTTTACAGAAAATCTGCGCGCCGGTCAGCTCGCTCAGGGCCGCCGATTCCACACATGCGGTGCGCGCAATGGCGCCATTCAGCCGCGAGCGAGCGGCGACGATTTCAGCAAGCGAAACGACGGGAGTGGATGGGGATTTCATAAGTAGGGTGCGGGCATAAAAAAAGCCCTGAGCGGAAAACTCAGGGCGTCGGATGGAGAGCGGCTGTGGGTCAGCGCGCGTCTATCCCTGCCCCGGGGGGGAGCCAATAATGATTGCCATAATCAAGTTGGAGTGAGCAGAGGCAGGGCGCATTTGGAGAGGCGCTCTATCCTTCACGAGTGGCTCTGTGTCAAGGATTTTACAGGTTTCGCCAAGCGAGACTCGCCGACGCTACTACATCGGACTTTTGTAAATTGGATAGCTCCGCGAAATCGGTTGGGAACTGCTCAAATGGCGCGCGAAGTTGATCCTCCGACTTTCCCGTCGCCGATGGGTTCGCGAGCTTGTCGTGTTCTTTGGGGCCAAATGTTGCGACGGCTCAGGCAACGGTGAGTTTTCGTTGGGCGCGGAGCTTGTCGGCGGCAAGCCAGCGCATTCCCTCGCCCGCAGGGAGGCGGGCGAAGTCACGGAACAATGCGGGAATATACGACGAATCATGGACAGCTTCCCCCCTTTCCACAAACGCATGCGGGAAAGCACGCCAGAGGCGTTGCGCTGCCGGCACCAAGCTACATGACGATCGCTCCAGAAAGGCCGGCGCGCAGTCTTCGAATCAGGCAGCCGCGGTCTCGAGGTAATTGGTCAAAAGCTTTCGAAACATTACCGTAAGGTTCGCTATGGATGTGACAATAGAATGATACGATTTCCGGCCCTCCCCGCCCGTAATTTCACCCCACCCGCCAATCTCCATGACCACCACCACGCGCCGTTTTCCATCACTCGCCGCCCGTCGCACTTGGACCCTCAGGCACGCTCCTCAGCGGCAGCGCCTCCACTTTTACAAATAAGGGCGCACTCGCGCTCAACGGCACCGCGGGCTTTGATCTCAAGGGCTTCAACGCGGCCTTCACCGGCATCACGGCCGTCGCTGGAACGACCATCACCAACAGCGGCAACTCAGACGTCACGCTGAGCGGATCGAACTCCCCTGGGGCAATTTCCGCGCTGATCACGGACGGTCCGACCAACAAGCTCGGCATTAGCTTTGCCAATGGGAACTCGGGCACGACGTTTTTCAAATTGGGCAGCCCCAATACCTTTTCCGGCGGCGTCACTTTGCTGGATGGCAGTGCGGTGGGGGTGGGAACTCGTCTGAGGTTTGCGGGGGTGACATCATCAGTGCCGGGTCGCCTCGAGCCATCGTGAGCAGCCCGGTGGGCACCGGCCCGATTACCATCGGCATTGCGCCTACCGATCGCGCGGGATTGTTGTTCGACGTCACGGTGAACCGGACGCTGCTCAACGACATCGTTGTCAACACCGCCCTTGGCAACGACCAACCCGGCATCCGCGTGGATGCCAATTCGCCGAACACCACGTTTGCCGGAAAGATCACAGCGAATCTCGCCAATGCGGTCTTTTCCAGCGCCGGGACGGTGAACCTCACCGGACAGGTGACGGGAGCTTTCGGTCTTCAGACCAATAACTCGCTGATCGCGGTGACGCTCAACAACGCCGCCGACAATAACAACTACGCCGGCAACACGATCGCTGGCGCGACTTCCAGCATCACCCTCGGTCGGGCGATTCAGATCCCGAACGGTGTGTGCAAGGGGAACGTGGTCAGCGACGGTACGCTGAACCTCGGAGGCTTCAGCGAGACGATCAATGGGTTGAGCGGCACGGGGACCGTGGAGGGCGGCAGCGGCGCACCGACGCTGACGCTCGGTGACAACAATGCGAGCGGCGTCTTTTCGGGCATCATCAAAAACACAGCGGGCGCGCTCGCTCTCGTGAAAATCGGTAGCGGCACGCAGACCATCTCCGGCGCGAACACCTTCAGCGGCGGCACCACGGTGAGCGGCGGCGGCTTGATCACGGGGGGGCTCGGCCTCAACGGCAACCTCTCCCTCGCGGCGACGACGACCTTTTCCTTTCAGCCGAAAGTGGCGGGCGCCCTGACGCTCGGCACCGGCGTACTGACTTTGAACGGCAACACCGTCGGCACTGCGATCGGCGGAACGCTCAGCCAGTCGGCCGTCACCAACTCCGTCGCGGCGGTCGCGAACGGGGCGGTCACGATCAATGTGCGCGGCATTCCCGCTTTCCAACTACACCGCCGGCACTGGCGGGCTCACGGTTTCCGCGGGCACCTTGAACGTGACGAACACGACCCTGGCGGCCGCGCAAACGTGGACCAACAACAGCGCCGCCACCGTCGGCTTGAATGCGGGTACGATCAACAATTCGAGCAACTTTCTGCTGACGGTTACAGGCACGGGCAACTCACAAATTGCCGGTGGGCTTAACGACCCGGGTGCCCTGACCAAGACAGGCAACGGCACCTTGATCCTGTCCGGAACGAACAACTACTTCGGCATCACCACCGTCGGCGGCGGCAGCGTCACGGCCGCCGCCGGCGGCGTGCTGATCCTGTCCGGCACTAAAGCGGGAACCACCCGCAACGTGAATGTGGGCAATGGCGCGACCCTGCAACTCGAATTGGCAAATGCGCTGGGGATCGCCGGAGTGGTTAATTCCCAGCTCCAACTCTTCACCGGCTCCACGCTCCGCCTACGCTCCGACTCCTCGCTTACGTTCAACGGCTCCGACGGGATCGGAGGGCTCAACGTCCCGACGATCGCCATCGACGTCAATCAACGCACCGGGGCGGGCATCAACAAGGTGCTGACGATCTCCCCCGGGACGACCAGCTTCGGCAATTCGGTGACTTTCAACCGCGCTGTAATCAAGAATCAATTCCTCATCCTGGCTGCGTGGGGCTGATCGCAGGTACCAGTCCCTGCGCACCACCGATCTGAAAAATTGGACGGATGTCAGCGAAAACGAAATGCTTCTGAGCGATCAGCAAATTATCTTCGAAGAGCCTGCACCCTCCGGAAGCGTGTTCTACTGCGTTCAGATTTTCCCGCCATGATCCATCTCCCATTATGAAGTTACTTACCGCCTTGTTTTCCCTCGCAACCTTCTGCGTTTGCTCCCCGGCACCGGCGGCGGAGCAAAAAACGAATGTCGTCTTCATTCTCGCCGACGATCTCGGCTGGGCGGATACGACACTCTTCGGTCACACGAAGTATTACAAAACGCCGAACCTCGAACGCTTGGCAAACCGCGGGATGCTATTCACGCACGCCTACGCCGCAAGTCCGCTCTGCTCGCCGACTCGGTCGAGTCTTCTCACCGGCCTGAACCCTGCGCGCATCGGCATCACGGCGCCGAATTGCCACCTGCCGCAAGTCATCTTGAAGGCGACGCCGGGAGTGAAGGCGGCCCCCGGGAGCAAGTCGGTCCCGACGAATTCGGTGACCCGGCTGAATACGTCTTACTTCACGCTGGCCGAAGCCTTGAAAGGCGCGGGCTATGCGACGGGACACTTTGGAAAATGGCATCTAGGTGCGGAACCGTATTCGCCCTTGCAGCAAGGCTTCGATGTCGATGTGCCGCATTGGGCGGGACCGGGTCCAGCGGGGAGCTATGTCGCGCCATGGAAGTTCAAGGACTTCGATGCCGATCCCGGCGAGCCGAAGCAGCACATCGAAGATCGCATGGCCAAGGAGGCCGTGGCCTTCATGGAGAAGCACAGGGACGAACCGTTTTTCCTGAACTACTGGATGTTCAGCGTGCATGCGCCGTTCGATGCGAAAAAGGCGCTCATCCAGAAGTATCGCAAGACCGCCGACGCCAATGATCCGCAGCACAGCCCGACCTATGCGGCGATGGTCGAGAGTATGGACGACGCCCTCGGCACGCTGCTCGACACTCTCGACCGATTGAAGATCGCCGATCGCACGCTGGTGATCTTTTTCTCCGACAATGGCGGTAATATGTACAACGAAGTGGATGGCACGACGCCCACCAGCAACATGCCGCTGCGCGGTGGCAAGGCGACGGTCTATGAAGGCGGCGTGCGTGTGCCGTGCATCGTGGATTGGCCGGGCCACGTCGCGGGCGGCACCCGCAGCGATGCGGTGATTCAGAGCTGCGATTTTTACCCGACGATCCTCGACTTGCTCGGACTAAACCCACAGCCGGATCAGCACTTCGACGGCATCAGTATCGCGCCTGCGTTGAAGGGCGAACCACTGACCCGCGACGCCATCTTCACCTACTTTCCGCACGATCCTCCGGTGCCGGATTGGCTGCCGCCGTCGGTCACGGTGCATCGGGGTGCCTGGAAGTTGATTCGAATTTTTTACGGCGGCGAGAACGGCGCACACCGCTGGAAACTCTACAACCTTCGCGACGACCTCGGTGAAGATCACGATCTCGCCGCAAAGGAACCGGAGCGCGTTAAGGCGATGGATGCCTTGATCGAAAATTTTCTAACTGAAACAAAGGCGGTCGTCCCGACTCGCAACCCAGCCTTCGATCCGTCGCAGCATCATCCGGACGACGAAGGTCAAGCGAAGCCGAAGTATTCAAAAAAAGAAAGTGCCGCAGCGAAGCCTGCGACGCCCGGGGAGGGCTTGGCCGATAACGATCCGAAGCTGGAAGGCTGGAAGCCGCGGGTCTGCGCGGCGACTGTGCAGGATGGGATTTTGACTTTGAAAGGTCAGGGGGCGGCGCCCTTTCTTGGGTTCGCGGCGGGGAAGTTGGTCGGCCCGGCCGCGTTGAAAGTCCGCGTGCGATCCGCGATAGGCGGCGCAGGAAAAGTAGAGTGGCTCCCCACACCCGCAGCCGCGGACAAAGCCAAGTCCGCGGCCTTCCAATTCGCCGGCGGTGAATGGCAGGACGTGAGCGTTGATCTTCCAGCGGAAGGTCCACTCGGAATCCTGCGGCTCTATCTGCCCGCCCAGAAAATGCCCGTGGACATCGACCAAATCGAACTCCGTAGCGGCGGCACAGTGAAGCGCTGGGAATTCTAACTCTCGACGACCTCATGATGAATCATCGTCTCTCCATTGTCCTGTTGTTCTCCTTCGCCATCCGTCTCCTCGGGGCGGAGCCGAGCGCGAAGCCCAACATCATCCTCATCTACTCCGACGATCATGGCTACGCTGACCTCGGCGTGCAGGGTTCGGTGACGGACATCCGCACGCCGAATATCGATGCGCTGGCGCGCGACGGCGTCCGCTTTAACGCGGCTATGTCTGCGCGCCGCAATGTGTGCCGTCGCGCGCGGGGGTGATCACGGGACGGTACCAGGAGCGCTTCGGCGTGGAGGATAATAACAAGGGACCGCTGCCGCTGGAGGAAGTGACGATCGCGGAGCGGCTGAAACCGGCGGGCTACACTTCGTGCCAAGTCGGCAAGTGGCATCTGGAGCCACCGCAGGACTGGAAGCCAGCGGATGAAAAGAAGGGCGACCGGCAATCCTTTCAGCCTTGGGCGCAGGGCTTTGACGAGTACTTCACCGGGCAGATGAACAGGTTCTCCGCTTCGCATGACTTGCAAGGTCATGCCTTGCCGAATGCTCCGCATCAGCTCACCGACCCGCGTTTTCGCTGCGTCTGGCAGGCGGACGCGGCGATCTCTTTCATCGACCGCCACCAGCGCGATCCGTTTTTTCTCTACCTCGCTTTCTTCACGCCGCATGTGCCGCTGCAGTCGCCGGAACCGTGGTTTTCCGAGACTCCGAAAGACGCGCCGATGGAGCGCCGTCAGGCCCTCGCGATGATCGCGGCGATGGATGACGGCATCGGTCGGCTCCGCGAAAAACTCCGCACCACGGGTCTCGAAAAGAACACGCTCATCTTCTTCATCAGCGACAATGGCGCGCCGCTCAAAAAGGGTGCGTGGGATGGTTCTCTCAATCTGCCGCTGATTGGGGAAAAGGGGATGCTCACCGATGGGGGTGTCCGTACGCCTTTCGTCGCAGCGTGGCCGGGCACGATTCCGGCCGGGCAGGTCTATGAGCCGCCCGTGTTGAATCTCGATGTGGCGGCCACCGCGAATGCGCTCGCCGGATTGCCGCCCGATGAAAAGCTCGATGGCGTGAACCTCATGCCTTTCCTGCTCGGCGAGAAGAAAGGCAATCCGCACGACGCTCTGTTCTGGCGCTGGCGTTCGCAGGCCGCCGTGCGCGCGGATCATTGGAAACTGATCCTGCTCGGCAAAGGTGAGCGCTATCTCTTCGACCTCGATAGTCCCGAGGGAGAGACAAAGAATCGCCTCGCGGATTTTCCCGACATCGCTGCGGATTTGGACAAAAAACTCATGGCTTGGAACCGCCCATCTGACTCTGGCAACTCCACAACGAGGACCCGCTATAATACTCGAACCGATGCTGTGGAGCGGTCTCGATAATGCGAGCCACTGGCCAAGCCCACAGCGGAGCGCTCCAAAGCTGCCGCACAACGATGCGGTGCGGTATGTAGGTGTTCGGCGCGTCGCTCTCGGCGAGAACCGAAGAGCCAGGGACAAGAAGCCCAATGCCGAAATAGGCCGCCACAAGCACGAGAATAGACTGGCAGACGCGAACGGTGCCCCGGCGAAACTGCATCTCAGCCTGCGAGCGTTGATGGCGGATTGCATCGCTGGGAGATTCTGGGCTCATTTATGCGGGAGACGTGGCGAAGTCGCCTGACACGATTTAGGCGAAAAAGGGGTTTGGGTGGAAAATCTGGCGAGAGTCGGCGGGTGGAGGAGGGAGGGCAAGGGTTTTTGCGGGTCGGAATGTGCGGCTCAATTTGCGTTTGTAGGGCGGCCATTTTGGCTGCCTGGGTCCGGGCGGCGTAGATCGCCGCCCTACAACTCCGCTGTGCCACGACCAAGGTTTCGGGTGGGATGCGTGGAACAGAAAAGGGGATATTTTATCTGCGGGAGGGTTGGGGATTTGTGGAACATGGCGCGGGGATTCTTGTAAACCGCACGGGGATTTACAAAATCCCCGTGCGGACTGCGACGATCCCCGTGCGGATTTCGGAGATCGACGGGGAGGTGCGGGCGCATCGAGAGCGAAGGTGCGTGGATCGTGGGAGGGTGCGTTTGTCGCGAACGCCTCTGGCGACCTGCTCGTGGTCTTTTCCGACTCTGCACTCTCCCACTTTTTGTTTCCTCCCGGCGGGACGGGGTGGGTAGGGTGGGGGGGTGATTGATCGTTATTCTCTTCCCGCGATGGCTGCCGTTTGGACGGATCAGCGTAAATATGAAATCTGGCTGGAGATCGAGACTCTGGCTTGTGAGGCGCAGGCAGAGATCGGGGTGGTGCCGGTGGAGGATGCGCGGACGATCCGGGAGAAGGCGCGGTTTCAGGTGGATGAGATTTTAGAGATCGAAAAGCGGACGAATCACGACGTGATCGCTTTTCTGGAGAATGTGGCGAGCTATGTCGGACCGGCGTGCCGGTGGATGCATCAAGGGATGACTTCGTCTGATGTGCTGGATACGACGCTGGCGGTGCAGATGGCGGAGGCATCGGATATTTTGCTGAAAGACCTGCGGGAGCTCAGGGAGGTGGTCGCGCGGCGGGCGCGGGAGTTCAAGACGACGCCGATGATCGGGCGGAGTCACGGGATTCATGCGGAGCCGGTGACTTTTGGGCTGAAGTTGGCGCTGATGTACGATGAATTTGGGCGGGCGCTGGAGCGACTGGAGCAGGTGCAGCCGCGCATCCGAGTGGGGAAGCTGAGCGGGGCGGTGGGGACGCACGCGCATCTGGACCCGCGGGTGGAGGAGCGGGTGTGTGAGCGGCTTGGGCTGACTGCGGCGGCGCTGAGCACGCAGGTGCTGCAGCGGGATCGACATGCGGAGTTTCAGACAGTGCTGGCGGTCATCGGGTCCTCGATCGACCGGTGGGCGACGGAGTTTCGGCATCTGCAGCGGACGGAGGTGCTTGAGGTGGAGGAGTATTTTTCGGCGGGGCAGAAGGGGAGCAGCGCGATGCCTCACAAGCGGAATCCGATCACGGGGGAGAAGCTGAGCGGGCTGGCGCGGCTGTTGCGGGGGAATGCGACGGCGGCGCTGGAAAATGTGGCGCTGTGGCATGAGCGGGACATCAGTCACAGCTCGGTGGAGCGGGTCATCATGCCGGACTCGACGATCCTGCTGGATTACATGCTGGTGAGCGTGAAAAAGCTCGTGGATCGGCTGCTCGTGTATCCCGAGAACATGGAGCGCAACCTGCGGATCACGAAGGGGCTGTACTTTAGCCAGACGATCCTGCTGAAGCTGACGGAGCGCGGACTGGAGCGGAAGGACGCGTATGAAGCGGTGCAGCGCGCGGCGATGAAGACGTGGCAGGGGGAGGTGACTTTGCAGGAGAATCTGGCGGCGGAACCGGCGGTGGCGGCGGTGTTGTTACGGGAGGAAATCGATGCGCTGTGCTCGCTGGATATCCACTTTGCGCATGTGGATGCGACTTTCAAAAAGCTGGGCCTCGAGTAGCTCCCGGCGCGCGAGATGAAGCTGCAATCTCTGCTGAAGACGGTGCTGTATCGGCTGGGGTTTAGCATCAAGCGCATCCGTCCGCGTCCGAAAACGGTGGGCGCGGGAGCGGCGCGGGGACAGGATCGGGAGGCGTCGCCGTCGGCGGGGGAGTTGCGCGCGCTGTTGCATCGGGAGGATGTTTTCGAAGGGTTCGACTTTGCGAAGTATCCGCTCGATCTGCACGGGTGGGGGAGCCGGTCGGCGGCGTTTCGGGAGTTGATCGTCGAGCGCGCGCCGCGGCTGGTGATCGAAGTGGGGACTTGGAAAGGCGGGTCGGCGCTGGAGATGGCGCGCATCCTCGACGAGCAGAAATCGGCGGCGGCGATCCTGTGTGTGGATACATGGCTGGGGGCGCTGGAGTTTTGGACGGACCTCGCGGACCCGGAGCGCTACGGGAGCCTCGCGCGGAAGCATGGTTACCCGAGCGTCTATTACCAATTTCTGGCGAATGTCTGTCACCGCGGGGCGCAGGAGCGGATCGTGCCTTTTCCCCAGACTGCCGCGATCGCCGCGCTGTGGCTGCGCTACTACGACATCCGCGCCGACCTCATCTACCTCGATGGCAGCCACGAGGAGGAGGACGTTTACGACGACCTGAATGCCTACTGGCCGCTGCTGACGCCCGGCGGCACGCTCTTTGGGGACGACTACACGTGGGACGGGGTCCGAATCGCCGTCGAGCGCTTCGCCCGCGAGCAGGGGTGCAAGATCGTGCTGCGCGCGGAGAAGTGGATCCTGGAAAAAGCGCGCTGAGCTGCGGCGCGGCGGCTAGGTGCGCTGGCGTCAGCCTTTGCTCGCGAAAATCCGCATCTGCGAGGCGTCCTTTTGAACTTCGTCGAACTTCAAGAGAGTCGCCGCCTGGCGGTCGAGAAGCTTCGCGTTTTCGGCCTTAAGCGCTTGAAGCTGCTGGAGTGGCGTCTTCGCTTCGCCGAAGCCCTGACTTTCCACGCGCAGCAGAAACGCGCCGAGCAGGAGAGTTGCAGCGAGGATGAGGGGGAGCGTTTTCATCGGGCACCTCCAGCTTTTCCGCCGCTGCGGGCAGCGAAGATGCGTGCTTGCCGGACGGATTCGGCAAGCGTCGCGAGCTTCTCTTCGATCTTGGATTGATTCTCGACGATCGTGGCTTGCTGGACTGTGAGTTCCGAGATGAGGGCGTTGACGGCGGTCGCATCGGCGTCGGCCTGCGCGCTACTCTGTGGCGGGAGGATGGACGCGCCGATTAAAAGGGCGGCGGCAGTTGCCGGCGGGAGGAGTCGTTTGAGGTTCATGCGTTGACTAATGAGCGAGAATGGTACCCAAACGCGGTCAACGTAAAATATTTTGGATGTGGCGCGATGGCTGCTTGTGCAGTTTTGGGAACGAAGTAAGCTCCTCAAATCATGGCCGGATTTTCCCAAACCCAGACACTCTCCCAGCAGCAGGTTCTCGCCCCTCAACTCCAGCAGAGCCTGCAAATCCTGCAGGCGCCGATGCTCGAGTTGCGAAATCTGATCCAGCAGGAGATCGAGACGAATCCGACCATCGAACTCGAACTCACCGAGCCGACCGTTGAGGACAAGCAGGCGGAGCGGGATGAGTTTCAGGAGGAATTCGAGCGGCTCTCAAAGCTCGACGATGAGTGGCGCGATTACATGGCGCAGAACTCGAGCTACTCCGCGCGTTCCGCTGAGGACGAGGAGCGGCGGCAGTTCTTTTTCGATTCGCTTGTGAAGGAGGAGACGCTCCAGCAGCACCTCCTCGAGCAGGTGCAGAGCAGCGATCTAAGCGCCAGTGACAGCACGGTCGCGGAGTTGATCATTGGCAATATCGACGAGCGCGGCTTTCTCCAAAGCTCGCCGGAGGAGATTGCAAACAACACAGGCATGGATGCAGGCGACCTCGCCCGCGTGCTGGAATTCGTTCAGACTTTTCACCCGGTCGGCGTGGCGTCGCGTGACCTGCGCGAGTGTCTGCTGATCCAACTCCGGCGTTTGGGGAAAGAGCAAAGCCTCGAGTTTCGCATGGTCGAGCGGCACATGGAGGATCTCGGTAAACGGCGCTTTCCTGAGATCGCGCGGAGGCTCGGAACTACTTCCGAGCTTGTGCAAAAGGCGGCGAATTTCATCGCAACGCTCGACCCGAAGCCGGGACAGATTTTCGCGGCCGATCCGAACAACTACGTGCTGCCGGATGTGACCGTGGAGAAGGTGGGTGACGACTGGATGATCTCGCTCAACGGTGACCAAATCCCGCATCTGAGAATCAGCAACACCTACAAGGACCTGATGTCGAAGGACAGCAACGGCAACGAGGTGAAGGACTACATCCGCGACAAAATCCGCAGCGGGAAATTTCTCATCAAGAGCATCCACCAGCGGCAGCAAACGATCTCGAACATCTCGCACGAGATCGTGGCGAGACAGCGGGAGTTTCTCGATTTCGGAGCGAGCGCGCTAAAGCCGCTCACGATGGTGCAGATCGCCGATGCGGTCGGCGTCCATGAGACGACTGTGAGCCGCGCGATCTCGGGGAAATACATGGCGACGCCGCACGGCGTTTTCGACATGAAGTATTTTTTTACGCCCGGCTACCAAACCGCCGGGGGCGAGGCGATGAGCAACACGAGCGTGAAAGGCGCTATCGCGGAGCTGGTGAAAGGTGAGGATTCGAAGAATCCGCTGAGCGACAAGGAGATCGTGGAGATTCTCAGCCAGCGCGGTATCCCGATCGCGCGGCGAACGGTGGCGAAATATCGCAACGAACTGAACATCCTGCCGAGCAACATGCGGAAGGAATACTGATCGCGCCCGGCGGGATTGCGGTGAAAGTCACGCCCGATGAAGGAATCGCGTGAGGTGAAGTTCGAGGTGCTTGGAAAAGGGGAGCCGGCCGCAGCGGATCCGCTTGTGGCTTTGATCGCGCGGCTGATGGACACCGCGTTCGTGATCCCCGGCACGAGCATCAGATTCGGGCTCGATCCGCTCATCGGGCTGATTCCCGGTTTCGGCGACACCGCGACCGCGATTGTCTCTGTGCTGCTGATTTTGCAGAGCGCGCGTCACGGCGTGCCGAAAATCGTGCTCGCGCGCATGGCGCTGAATGTCCTCCTGAACACGGGAGTCGGCGCGATCCCGGTGATCGGCGATGCGTTTTCGTTGTGGTTCAAATCGAACGCGATGAACTACGCGCTGCTCCGCCAGCACGCGGGCGCGCGGGAAAAATCGACGCGCCGGGACTGGCTCTTCGTCGTCGGATTGCTCGCGCTCCTGCTCGCGTGCGTGGCGCTGATCGTGATCGGCGCGGTGACCCTCCTCGCGAAACTCTGGAACGCCGGGCGATGACTTTCCCGCGTCTCAGCCGCGCCGCATCCTGGGCACCCCGAGCGCGGCGGCTCCGAGTGTCAGCAGACCGATCGCGCCCGGCTCTGGCGTGGCGACTGGAGCGACATCCAGGTAGGTTTCCCCGAGCCGGAACTCATCGAGGCTCCACTCGTGCACACCCGGGCCGCTTCCTTCGCCCGTGCCATAGCTGATGGCGGTGATGCTCGGGAGTTCGAAACTCAGGAGCATGTTTGCCTCGGAGTCCATCGGAGTCAGCCCCGGCGTTGGGTCGATGAAAAATCGAAAATTGTCGGCGCCGGCGGCGTTGAACGTCATTTTCAGAACGAGCAAATGAGGTGTCCCGATACTTACCGCGACTTGCGAGGCACTAGGCGCAAGCATTCCAAACTGCGTCGTGCCGGTCGAGCCGAAGACCCCAAAGTTCGGATTGGCGCTGCCCATCCCGTCTGTTCCGAAACTGATGGTGCGACTTCCCGAGATGAGACGGAGGCCGCAATAGGAGACATACCCGGAAGAGGGATTCGTATCCATCTCCCGTCGCACGACGAAGCTCGACCAATAGACGGATTGATCGGCCGGGAGAATGCCAAAAATGTCCCGTCCGAAGCTGGACGATTCCGCGTCGATTCCCTCCGCGTAGGAGCGGACGCGCTGACCTTTGATGGCGAGGGAGACACCATTTTGCGCATAATTCAGCGACCCTGACGCGATCGGTTCGGGATCGCCGGCTTGGTCCACATCGACCCAATCGGAGGGTACGCTGCCAAACCCATACCCGCCAGATTGGCCGTTGAGTTGGTTGCCAGGAACGTAATCGAACGGCTCATAGACGAGGATCGCCGCGTCGGAATGAGCGAAACTGGCGCACGAAGCGATGCAAGCCGCTGTGAATCGGACGAGGCGTGCGAGACTCCGCCTCTTCCGCGGCGTCGGGCAATCGGTCATAGCCTAAGGCTCGGTCACGATGAACTCGCCGCCTCCGTAGTGCCAGGTGCCTGAGCCGACAGGGATGTCTTTGGTGATCAAAAGCATGAGATTTTCGCCCGCATAGGTGGTTGGCACGTTGATCTTCACGGTGCCCACATTTCCGGTGGAGAGCGTCACAAGTTTGAATTTCGCGGTGGTTCCGGGGAAAACGGGAAGAGGGTTGGTCGGATCCCAACCGATATTTGCGTACCCGCCAATATCGCTGATCGGCGCCCTAAAGACGCGGACTTTCGCGGTGATAGAGGTGACCCCGTCCGGAAAAGTCGGAGCCGGGAACTCAAAATCTCGATCTTCTCCTGTTGGAATCACGGACTGAATTCGCGCTTTTTTCGATTTCGCGAGCGCAGATGAAGTGGGAGACGCCGCAGCTTTTACAATGATGGGGACGTAGCCTTCAAGGGCCTGCGCGTTAGCGCTTCCGCCGACGCGGGCTGGTTTCCCCAGAGCGGAGGCCGATCCTTGCTTCTGAGTTGCGCAACCTTGTGTTACAAGGGCGATCGCAGAAATTGCCGCTGACATGCCGATCAGGGGGAGCCAATTTTTGTTCATAGATTTTTTGGGTGTGCGGGGTGTATTGAGGCTTTTCGCCGGGGTCAATAGTTTATTTTGCTTAAGCTTTCCTCCGACCCGAATGTCGCGTCCAAAAGCTCGGAAGCTTGCCGGAGGGTTTGGTCGACCTCAGCATCGGAAAGCGAGGCGTGGAGCGTCGCCCACGCCGTTTCATTGGTCGCGGCATCCGTTTCATTAAGGAAGGTGTCGTAGCGCTCACGAGCGATCCGACTTGCTGCCAGAAAGCGGGCGGCATCCTTCATTCGCCCCTCCTTCGTCGCGAGTGCCGCCTGTGTGCTCAATGCCGACGCCGCGTTCCCGCGATCCTTTAGCCGGCATCGAATGGCGAAGCTCTCCTGTAGCGCTGGCCGAGCCTTCGCTACGTCGTCTTGCCTGAGCCATGCGTGGCCGACGTTATAGAGTGCAGTCGCGACCGCAAAATGGTCCCCGGCTTGGCGCGCGACTTTCACGGATTCCGCGAGAGTCTCGTGGGCTGAAGCGAGGTCATTTTGGTGGAGCGCGATGGCACCCAGATTGCAGAGTGCCTGAGAAAATTGCGCGCTGTGTTTCGCCTGCTCGGCGTGCGGCAGCGCCCGATACATCGCGACACTTTCCGCGCCGAGATGCCGCGCCGCATCCGCGTCTCCGGTCGCATTCGCGACGATCGCGATATTGCTGAGAATCCCGGCGACATTCTCGAAAATGCCATGTTGACGGAAGTAGTGCAGCGCCTCTTCGAAATCGCCGCGTGCGGCGACAAGATCGCCGCTCGTCCAGCGGAGAATCCCCGCTGAATTTGCTGCCGCCGCCAGCGAGCGCTCGGTCGCACCGATCACGTCCGCCCTTAGCTTGTTGAGCCAGAGTCGGCCTTCGGACCGGTAGCCCCGAATCATCCAAAATCTCACAAGGAGCGCCGCGAGTTCGAGCGTGGCGGGAGCGCTGGAAAAGCGGGTGAGCGCCGCGCGGAAATTGTCATGCTCGGCCTCGAGCCGCGCGAGGCAGTCTTCCTGTCCGTCCTTCTGCAATTCGACTTCGGAAGCTTGTGCCACGCAGAGAAAATGCTCCCGGTGCCGGGCTGCAACGCTTGCAGCGTCGGCGCTCGCCTCCAGTCGCTCCTCCGCGTATTGGCGCAGGGTCTCCAGCATTCGGAAACGCATGACCCCATTGACCTCGTCGGCGATGAGGAGGGACGCACCACGCAGTTCGCCCAAGGCCCGGAGCGCATTGCTCGAGACGCCCACCAAGCCGGGCGGCGCGGCGATGGCCTCCGCAGCCTCCGCATCGCAGCCGCCGCGAAAAATGGAGAGATTCGCGAAAAATGCCCGGAGCGCGGGCGGTAGAAAATCGTAGCTCCAGTCGATCGCGGCGCGCAGCGTCCGATGCCGCGATGGTGCCGACTTCACATCGTTCGAGAAAAAATCGAGCCGCTGGTTCAGCGCCTTCACCGCTTCCTGTGGAGTGACGACCGATGCCTTTGCGGCGGCAAGTTCGATCGCCAGCGGGATCCCTTCGAGCCGCGCGCACAGCTCCGCGACCGCGGGCGCATTTTTCACCGTGATGCAGAAATCCGAGCGCACCGCCTGTGCGCGATCGAGGTAAAGCTGCACGCTTTCGAATTCCAATAGCTGCTCCACAGGCTCGCCGCCTCGAGGAGCGCTGAGCGTCGGGACGGAAATCTCCCGCTCCCCTGGCAGTCGAAGCCTTTCGCGCGAGGTGATCACGCATCTCAGCAGTGGTAAACGGGCAGTCAGCGTTTGGATGAACTCAGCACCCTCCTGCCCGAGTTGCTCAAAGTTGTCGAAAATGATGACGGCGGGCTCGGGCTTGAGAAATGTGCAGACCTGCTCAAATGCGTCCGCCGTCGCCTCCGGTTTGATCCGCATCGCATCGCGCATCGTGGTGCCGATCATGGTGGGATCGTGCACATCATCCAGTGCGACGAACCAGACGGCGTGCGAGAATTGCGTCAGAACGCTCTCACCGACCGCGATGGAAAGCCGCGTCTTGCCGGTGCCGCCGGGCCCCGTCAGCGTGGTGAGCGAGCCGGAGCGTAGGGCTCCCGACGAGGGATCCGACGGATGCGAAATTAGCATCTCGCGCACGGTGGCGATCTCTTTGACCCGGCCAAAAAATCGGGTCCGCGACGGCGGAAGATTGTGCACGAAAGCCGGGGCGGCACTTAGTGGTGGGAATTCCCGGCATGGCATGCCGGGCCAGCAGACTTGAAAAAGCCGCTCGGGTGCCGGGATATTTCTGAGCCGAAAAACTCCGATCTCGGTGAACTCGACATCCGCGCGCTGAGTCGTCGCCACCGATGTCGAGCAGACCACCTGTCCGCCGTGCGCCGCTGCGAGGATTCGCGCGTTCCGATTCAGCGTGATGCCGCGATATTCCCCGCTGGCGAGCAGCTCGACCTCGCCTCGATGCAGCGAGATTCGCACTCGGATCGGCCCGACGCTCGAAGGCCATTCCGCCTCGGCGATCTTGTGTTGGAGAGCCTTCGCGAAGCGAAGCGCGGGGATGGACTCCATGAAGGCGAATAGAAATCCGTCGCCAGCCTCGCTCAATCGCTGGCCGCCGAAACTCTCATTCTCGCGGATCAACATCGCGTTGTGCTGATCCATCACGACGCGCATCGCATCGGGAAAGTGACTCCACTTCGATGTGGAGCCTTCGATGTCCGTGGCGACGAATGTTCGGATGCATTTCGGAACCGCCGATGAGCCCGTCCGAAGCGGAGTGAAGATCGAATCGAGCGGAATATCCATGGAGGCCGTTTTCGCTTTTATCGCATCGAATCCGATCGGTGAAGCTCGGTGTTCAGAACATCACGCCATTCTCATCCCGGCGTCTTCTCAAACGCCGCGAACATCGCCGCAAACCGGTCCTTCACCGACACTTCCTCAACCGGCGCATTCAAAATCTGAGTCACGTCGCGATGCTCGACCAGCTCCGGCGGAAATTCCTTGATGAAGGAGCTCGGCGTGCACGGCATAGCGCTTCCGTATTTGACCCGATTCCGGCACCACGTCAGCGCCAGTGTCCGCATCGCGCGCGTGATCCCGACGTAGAGTAGGCGTCGCTCTTCATCGACAGTCCCCTCCATCTTCGAGCGGTCGTGCGGCAGCAGCCCCTCCTCAAGCCCGATCAAATAGACATGCGGAAACTCGAGCCCTTTCGCCGCGTGCAGCGTGATGAGCGTCACCCCCTGTCCGCCCTCCTTTTCGTCGTCCTTGTCCTTCTCCTCCCGCAGCATCATGTCGTCCAAAAACCCGCGCAGCCCCTTTGCGTGCCGGCCCTCGTCTTCCTCGAACCAGCGAATCATTTCATTCACCTTGTGCTCGCGCTTCAATCCCTCGTCGGGCGTCTTGCACGTCCGCTTCAAATCCTCCAGATAGCCCGTTGCCAAAATGAACGCACGTAAGACGACTGCTTGATTCGCGAGCGGTTCGTGCAGCTTCGTCTCCCATTCGTCGAGGAGTGAAACGAACGCGTCGATCGCGCCGCACGCGCGCTTGGAAATGCCCTCGCGGAACTCCGCATCCCGCAGCGCCGCGAAGACGCTACACCGCTTGAGCACGCTGTGCTCCGTCGCCCGCTCGACCACCGTGTCGCCGATCCCGCGCGCCGGCGTATTGATGATTCGCAGCAGCGAAACATCGTCGTCCGTGTTCAACAAACAGCTCGCGTATGCCAGGAAATCCTTGATCTCTCGCGCGTCGAAAAGACTGCTCCCGCCGACCACACGGTAAGGCACATGCAGCGTTCGCAGGTTTTGCTCGAGCAGCCGCGACTGCGCGTTCATGCGAAAAAGCACGGCGAAATCGTCGTGCTTCACACCCTCCATCACCGTGCGGCTGACAATCTCGTTCGCGATGAATTCCGCCTCCTGCCGGTCGTCAGGCATCTGGATCACGCGCACTTTCTCGCCGCCCTCCGTTGCGCTCCAGAGCTGCTTCGGGCGGCGGCGCGGGTTGTTTTTGATCACCGCATTCGAGACGCCGAGGATCGCATTCGTGGAGCGGTAATTCTGCTCCAGTTTCACGACCGTCGGTCCTGGAAAGTGCGTCTCGAATTCGAGGATGTTCGACACCTCCGCTCCGCGCCAGCCGTAGATCGATTGGTCGTCATCGCCGACAACGCAAACATTCGGCCGCGCGTCTTCTCCTGTCTTCAAATCCGCCGGCGATTTCGCCAGCAGCGACACCAAATCGAGTTGCAGCCGGTTTGTGTCCTGAAACTCATCCACCATCAAATACCGGAACCGCGAGTGCCACCGCTCGCGCACTTCTGGATATTCGTTCAACAGCTTTACCGCCAGTAAAAGCAAGTCGTCGAAATCGACCGCGTTTAGCGTTTTCAATTCCGCCTGATACCTCGCAAACACTGCGCCAATCAGGGTTTCCTCCGTTTCCGGCGCGCTCCATCCGTTGTTTTTCGCCTTTGAAATCAGGCTCTTCGCGAGCCCCGCTTCCAGCTTTTCATCCTTCGCTGCGGTGCGCGTAATGATCTTTTTAATCAGCCCCGTCGTGTCTCCCTCATCGTAAATCGAGAAGTTTTTTTTGTATCCGAGTCGCCCGATGTCCTGGCGCAGGATGCGCACGCAGAGAGCGTGGAATGTGGACATCGTCACCTTCTTCGCCTGCTCTTTTTCCACGATTTTCTCCAACCGCTCGCGCATCTCCTTCGCCGCTTTATTCGTGAAAGTGACCGCCAAAATGTGCGCTGGATCGACCCCTTCCGCGATGAGAAATGCGACCCGCGCCGTAATGACGCGCGTCTTGCCAGTGCCCGCCCCTGCAAGGATCAGAAGCGGTCCCTCCGTCGCGCGAACGGCTTCGGCTTGCGCTGGGTTGAGATCGAAAAGTCGGAAGCCGGACATCGGGCGCGAGAGCAAAGCAGGCGCGCCTTTTTTCGCAAACGAAAGCGCGTGCAAATGCCGCTGAACGCGTGCGCATTTTTTCTCGCGCGGCTCTGAACGCTTTCTCGCGCCCGCCTGTCGGACAAGTTTCCTTCGACTCATGCGAAACATTGTCCTTTTTCTCGCGCTCGCGCTTTTCACTGCGGACGTAGGCGCCGAGCTGCCGTTCGACACGGTTTTCAAGGGCCGCTCGAAATTCGACCAACTCGTCGGGCAGGCCGATGCGTGGAGATCTTTGCCCATCGGCGAGCGCACTGCGGCGGTCGGCCGCGCGCTCGTCGGTACGCCCTACAAAGGCTCCACGCTCGAGATTGACGACCGCGTCGAGGCGCCGTCCGTGAACCTCCTCGGTCTCGACTGCTGGACCTTTTTTGAGAGCGCGCTCGCATTCGCCCGAATGCTCGACGAGCCGCGCGAGAACTGGACGCCGGAGGCGATGCTCAAATACATCGAGCGCGACCGCTACCGTGGCGGAGAGTGCGATGGTAGCTACCTCTCACGCCTGCACTACCTCGAGGATTGGCTCGGCGACAACTCACGCCGCGGCCTCGTCGAAGACCTCACGCGCTCGCTCGGTGGCGTCCGTGTTGGGCACGCGACGGGCGAGATGACGATCAACTGGCGCGGATACCGATATCTCCGCGCGAATCCCGATTTGCGCGGCGGAATCCGCGCGATGGAGAGCCGCGTCGGCGGCACGGCGATGTATCACATTCCCAAAAAAAGCGTCGCCGCGATCGAGGGCAGGCTGCTCGCGGGCGACATCATCGGCATTACGACGCGCGACCCTGGCGGCTACGGTACCTCGCACGTCGGCCTCGCCTATCGCAGCGGCGACGGCGTGCTTCATTTTATGCATGCGTCCGCCCCGCGAAACTACGGCAAAGTCGTCGTCGATTCGCGCCTCAGTGATTACCTCGCGCGCTTCGGCACTATCGCCGGAATCATCGTCGCGCGCCCGCTGAAGTGACCGCAGCGGGAGCGTGCGATTTTCGCGAAAAGCTACCCCTTCCGCCGACCGTAGAGCAGCGCGCCGAGTCCGCCGAGGCCAAGCGCCAATGTACCGAGCGTGCCGGGTTCCGGCACGACAGTGAATGACGTGCCATTATTTTTCGTGACTGTTGCGGCTCCCGCGGAAAGGGCGTAATCCGATGCGTTGTTCGTGCTCAGGGCATTCGCGGCACCGGAGAACAACAGCCCCTTCCGGGCTGCGGTGGGGAGCGCGCTTCCGAAAGGTGCGGGGTGTGTCAGGTTATCGCCAAAAAAACCGTCCGAGTCGTTCACTCCGCTGGCACCTGTATTCGTCCCGGTGTAGCTCGCGCCTCCCCACGCTACTGCCCAGTAAATAGTCCCCGGAGTGCTCACCGTGCCGCCGTCCGCTTCAAAAGTGATTTTACCTGCGGCTAGGTAGGCGGCTGGAATGGCGGTCGTGAGGAGGAAGTCGCCGGTGAATCCCGCAAATCCGCCAGCGATCATGGCGCTATTGAATGCAGCGGTCGTGAAAAGAATGCGGTCGCCCGTATTTCCGCTGGTCACATTGCCCGCGATGTTGAGGAGCAGCGTGCGGTTTCCGCCAGCGGCGTCGGAGGCCCACAGCGAGGCACTCGAAACCACGGTTTGTCCGCCCGTTCTCAGCCGCAACTGGATCGCCTGTCGGCTCGAATCGCCATCGACGCCGCCGATGATCTGCTCGACTTGCATGACGTGAAAAGCGCCTCGCGCCTGGATCGAAAGCACCGTGAGGGTCAGGACCACGAGGGAGCCGATGTTGATACTCATAAGGGGTATGGGCGGCAGTTTGCTCCGCGAGGTTTTGGATAACAACGCGTTTTTTCGATGGGAGCGTTCGCAGGCATCGCTGTCGCGTGGCGGTGAAAATCGTGTATGCCTCGCGCCGATGAACCACCTCGCCGATGCAAAGTGCGAGCGCGCGACTGCCTGGCTGCGCGCCGCGCTGCTGCTCGCGTCGGCCGCGATTCCGCTGAGTTTGCTTTGGGATTATTCGTGGGAATCCACCATCGGCATCGACCTCGTATGGTCGCCGCCGCACGTCACGAATGACCTCGGCGTCGCGCTCGCAGGCTGTGCCGCTACCGCGCTCTTGATGAGGGCCACACGCGAGGGCACCAGCGGGGTTCGCATCGGGCGATGGGTCGGCCCGCTCGGCGCGTGGCTGGCCATCTGGGGCGCGTGCGCTTTCGGCACGTCGCTGCTTTTCGATCGCTGGTGGCAGTCGAGCTACGGAATGGCGGCAGGCATCTGGCATCCGCCGCAACTTCTGAAAGCCGCTGCTTTTTTTGCCGTAACGCTCGGCGCATGGTTTTGCTGCCGTGGCCGCTTAGCGTTCGCCGCGGCGGGCGGCGGCGTGCTCACGATGATCTCCGTGGTCACGCTTGCGTCGATTTTCCCGAACCGCCAGCACGGCGCGCTGTTCTTCCAAGTCGCGTGCGCGACGTATCCGATCGTGCTCGTCGCGCTCGCCACAGCGGGCAGTTCCCGGCTTTCCGCGACTCTCGGCGCAGCCATTTATTTTATGCTGATCGGCGCGATGGTCTGGCTGCTGCCGCTCGTCCCCGCGGAGCCGCAGGTTGCGCCGATTTACAACCCTCGCGACCACCTCCTGCCACCTCCGTTTCCGCTGCTCCTGATCGTGCCCGCATTCGCGCTGGATGCTTTGCTGAGGTTCTTTCCGGGGCGCACGCGCCGCTTTGAAAACTGGAGCCGCGCCGCCGAATCCGGCCTCACGTTCTTCTTCCTCATCCTCGTCACGCAATGGCTCTTCGCGCAGTTCCTCCTCATGCCAGCGTCCGACCATTGGTTCTTCGCCGGGGGCGGAAAGCAGTGGCCATTTTTCCTCAAAATCCATCCCTCGGCGCGCACGGTATTCTGGAAAATTCCGGGCGAGGAATTGACGCTCGCACGGAGCCTCGGCGCGGCGGCACTGGCGGTGCTCGCGGCTCGCGTCGGGCTTTGGCTCGGTGCCGCAATGAAGCGTATCTAGCGATGAAAACAGGCCTCCTCACGGCGCTCGTTTTTTTGCTCGGCGCGCTAGCCTCGCGGGCACACGTCGGCAGCCCCGATGTATTCTTCGAGGGCCGCGCAGGCACCATGCCAGTCCGTGTCGTGATCCGTCCGCCGGCCACGTTGCCCGGTCTCGCGCAGGTCGATGTACATGCCATCGGGGTGTCTGCAGTATTTGTCCAAGCCGCGTTTTGGGATGCGGGGAAGGACGCCGCTCCGGAGCCGCTCCGCGCGCTGCCTGTTGCTAATGGCGCGCTTTTTCACACCGCACTCTGGCTCCTCCGCAGCGGCTCCTACAGCATTCAAGTCACCGTCGAGAGCCCGCGCGGACGCGGCACCGTTGCCGTGCCGCTGAATTCCGCGGCGACCCAGCGCCCCGTCATGCCACCCGCGCTCGGAGCCACTCTCGCGGCTCTCGGCGGGCTGCTGTTTTTCAGCGCCGTCTGGCTGGCGCAGTCGGCTGCCCGCGCCGCCGGCGTGCGTGCCGGAAAGGTCGCGTGCATCACCACGCTCGTGATCGCGAGCGCCGTCGCTGCTGGCGCGATGCGGTGGCAGAAAATGGACCGCGACTTTCGCGAGAAAGCTCTCTCGAAGCCAATCCCTGTCGTTGCCAACATCCGCGCGTTCGCCACCCGATGGCTGCTTCATCTCACTCCACCTGAGGGCCAGTCCGCCGCCGCCGATTGGGATACGCTCGTCGCGGATCACGGCAAGCTCATGCACCTTTTCCTCATCCGCGAACCCGACTTCGATACCTTCGCGCATCTCCATCCCGTCCGGCGTGATCCCGTCACATTCGAGGCGATCCTGCCGCCGCTGCCCGCCGGCGCCTACCGACTCTACGGCGAGATCACGCACGACGACGGACTCAGCCAGACCCTCATGACCCGCGTCATTGTGCCCTCGTCGCTCGACCTCCGCCCCGCGCCGGTTTCACTCCGCGTGCCCACGCTCCGCGAACTGCTCTGCGGCCCCGGCACGCGGCTGCTCGGCGATGCCCCGCAGCCCTTCGCTCTCGATCCCGACGACTCTTGGCGCACCGGCGTGCCCGACATGGTGTCCCTGCGCGGCAGCCCGCTCGAAGACGGCGGCAGTATGTTGTTTTTGAAAGATGACGCCTTCGTGCAAAATCGCGAGACGACTCTGCGTTTCCGCGCCTTCGCGTCCACTGGCACGCCTGCCGCGATCCAGCCCTACATGGGGATGCGCGGCCACGTGGTCGTCCGCCGGACCGACGGCGCGGTCTTCACGCACCTCCATCCGGGCGGCACCATCTCGATGGCCGGTATGGAGGTCGTCGCGCTCCGCGAAGCGCTCCCAAACGCAGCCCCGCTCGAGGACCCCGCAATCCGCGGGAACGAAGTCAGTTTCCCCTACGCTTTTCCGCTCGCGGGCGACTACCGGCTTTGGGTGCAAATTCGCACGACAGAGCGTGTGCTCACCGGAGTGTTCGACGCGCATGTCGCGTCCTCTCGCTGACGGGAATCCGGGGAAAACTGGTGTCTCACTTTTGCCGATAATCCCACCGCGCGAATGCTCGCGCCGCACCGAGTAGATTCGCTAGAACGCTGACCGGATGTCCCACTTCGATCTCACCGACGGCCTCATGTGGTATGTCGTCTTCGTCTATTCCACCGTCTGTCACGAGGCTGGCCATGCGTGGAGCGCCATGAAGCTTGGCGACCGCACCGCCTACGATGGAGGTCAGGTTTCGCTCGACCCCATCCCGCACATCCGCCGCGAGCCGTTCGGCATGGTCCTCGTGCCGATCGCCTCCTTCCTCCTCGGCGGCTGGATGATGGGCTGGGCAAGTGCGCCCTACGATCCGCAGTGGGCCGAGCGCCATCCGCGTCGTGCCGCGTGGATGGCGATGGCCGGTCCCGCCGCAAACCTCGCACTCATGCTCCTTGCCGCGCTTTTGATCCGCGTCGGCATGGAGTGGGGCTTCTTCCAGCCGCCCGATTTTCTCAGCAGCGCGCACATCGCCGATGGCGTCGGCGGGCGCGGGTTCGAGTTCGCCGCGCAGTTCGTGAGCATCCTCTTTTCGCTGAATCTGCTGCTCTTCACATTCAATCTCCTCCCACTCCCGCCATTCGACGGCAGCAACATTCCGTTCTTTTTTCTCAGCCATTCCGCTGCAGATAAGTACCGGCAGCTCATGTGGAATCCCACGACGCGCTTCATCGGTCTCATCCTCGCCTTCCGCGGCTTCGGTTACATTTATCCGACGATCCAGACCTATGCATTGAACCTGCTTTACCCTGGCATCCACTACTCCTAGCCGTTTGAAAACCACGCCGTTCACATCATGAAACTCCTCTCGCTTATGCCGTTGCTCCTTCTCGCTTGGAGCCCAATTTTATCCGCCGAAGAAGCTGCGCCCGATGCCGTAAATACTTTCCGCGAGCGGGCGCAAAAAGTGGCCGATGGGCTGAAGTATCAGCAGGGCGAAATCAATCTGCGAGGGGGCCTCGCGAAGATTTCCGTGCCGTCCGAGTTCCGTTTCCTCGGCCCGGAAGACGCCGCGAAAGTGCTCACGCAAATCTGGGGAAATCCGCCGCAAGAGACGAGTCCGCTAGGCATGATTTTGCCCGCAAATTCCTCGCCGACGCAGCCGGACGCGTGGGCGGTCATCATCGAGTATGAAGAGGGCGGTTACGTGAAAGACGACGACGCGAGCTCTATCAACTACGACGACCTTTTAAAGAAAATGCAGGCCTCCGTGCGTGATGAAAACAAGGAGCGAGAAAAGGAAGGCTACCCGCCCGTGCAGCTCATCGGATGGGCCGCGCCTCCGCGCTACGATGCCGCGACGAAGAAGCTCTACTGGGCAAAAGAACTGAGCTTCGACGGCGACTCCGGCCACACGCTGAATTACAACATTCGCATGCTCGGCCGCCGCGGCGTGCTCGTCCTGAATGCCGTCGCATCCGTCAGCGCGCTGCCCGAAATCGAGGCCGCCGCGCCGTCGATCCTCGCGATGGTCGATTTCAAGCAAGGCCATCGTTACGCCGATTTCAATCCCTCCACCGATAAAGTTGCGACCTACGGCCTCGCCGCGCTCGTCGCCGGCGGAGTCCTCGCAAAAGCCGGATTCTTCAAGGTGCTGCTCGTTGGAATCCTCGCGCTGAAAAAGTTCGTCATCATCGGCCTCGTCGCCGCCGGCAGCTTCATTAAAAAGCTCTTCTTCGGGAAAAAAGAGCAGTTGTAGCCCGGATTGCCGATCCCGGCGGCGTGCGGGGGCGAACTGATCCCGCAGCTTCGGATTGTCGCGCGCACCGGCGGCTGAAAGGATCGCGTCCATGCCCCGCAAGCCCGCCAGCACCGCCGCACCCATCGCGCTGCGCAAAAAAGATCGCCATCCAGAAACCGCGCTCGTCCCGCCATCCGAGCGGAGACTGAGCTTCGGCAAAAAGTGGAGTTATGCGCCCGCGCCCGAGAGCGTCTCCGCGCCGATCGCTTCGAAATACGACCTCTTCATCGGCGGAAAATTCGTGGCGCCAAAGGGCGGAAAACACTTCGCCTCGATCAATCCTGCTACCGAGAAGCAGCTCACCGAGATCGCGCAAGCCGAAGCCGCCGATGTGGACGCAGCAGTCGCTGCCGCGCGCCGCGCGTACGAGAAAACCTGGGGCAAAATGCCCGGCCGTGAGCGCGGCAAATACCTCTTCCGCATCGCGCGGCTCATTCAGGAAAAAGCGCGCGAACTCGCGGTGCTCGAAACCATCGACGGCGGAAAGCCGATCAAGGAATCGCGTGACTTCGACCTGCCTCAAGTCGCAGCGCATTTCTTCTATCACGCCGGCTGGGCGGACAAACTCGAATACGCCTTCCCGGGTCGGAAACCTGTGCCAGTGGGCGTTTGCGGGCAGATCATCCCGTGGAATTTCCCCCTCCTCATGGCCGCATGGAAACTCGCGCCCGCGCTCGCCTGCGGCAACACCTGCGTCCTAAAGCCCGCCGAAACCACGAGCATCACCGCGCTGCATCTCGCGCGAATTCTCCAGGAAGCCGAACTCCCCGATGGCGTCGTGAACATCGTCACCGGCGCGGGCGAAACGGGGCGCGCGCTCGTCGAGCATCCGGGCGTGGACAAGATCGCTTTCACCGGCTCCACCGAAGTCGGAAAGCAAATCGCGCAGTCGCTCGCCGGCACGAAAAAGAAGCTCACGCTCGAACTTGGCGGAAAGGCCGCGCACCTCGTTTTCGAGGACGCGCCGATCGATCAGGCGGTCGAGGGAGTCATCGCCGGCATCTTCTTCAATCAAGGACACGTCTGCTGTGCAGGGTCGAGGCTGCTCGTGCAGGAGAGCATTTTCACCCGTGTCATGGACAAGCTGCGCGACCGCATCGCCACGCTTCGAGTCGGCGATCCGCTCGACAAAAACACCGACATCGGCGCGATCAATTCGCACGCGCAACTCGTGCGAATCCGCGAACTCGTCGATCACGGAGTCAGCGAAGGCGCGGAACTGATCCAGCCAAGATGCCGGCTGCCAGAGCGCGGTTTTTGGTTCCCACCGACGCTGCTGAATGGCGTCACCGCGAGCCATCGTGTGGTGCGCGAAGAAATCTTCGGGCCCGTCTTGAGCGTGATGACTTTTCGCACGCCGGAGGAGGCGGTCGAGCGCGCGAACAACACGCCGTTCGGCCTCAGCGCAGGCGTCTGGACGGACAAGGGGAGCAAGATTTTCAAGATCGTCTCGCGGCTGCGCGCAGGAGTCGTGTGGGCGAATACGTTCAACAAATTCGATCCCGCGAGCCCGTTCGGCGGATACAAAGAAAGCGGCTTCGGGCGCGAAGGCGGCGTCCACGGGCTGCTGCCATACGTGCGCCTCCCCTGACATGTCCGCGCTCATTCTCGCCCTCGACATCGGCACTTCTTCCACTCGTACCGCGCTATTCGACGAGCACGCAAACCGTCTCGTCGAAACTACCGCGCAGCAAAGCTACGCGCTCATCACATCAAGCAGCGGCGAAGCGGAACTCGATCCCGCGGTGCTGCTCAAGGCCGTCAGGCACTGCCTCGACGAAACGATGCAGACATTCCGCGACGACAAGCTGCTTCGCGGGAGGAAGATCGCGGGCATCGGTGTCTCGTGCTTTTGGCACAGCCTCATCGGCTGCGACGAATCCGGCGAGCCGCTCACAAACGTCATCACCTGGGCCGACGCGCGCTGCCGCGAGGACGCTGCCACGCTGCGAAAAAAGCTGTCCGAAAAGAAGGTCCACGCGGACACCGGCTGCATGTTGCGCGCCTCGTTTTGGCCCGCGAAAATGACGTGGCTGCGGCGCACCCGGCGCAAACTGTTCGACCGCGTTGCGCAGTGGATGTCGCCAGCGGAATGGCTCCAGCTCAAGCTCTGCGGCGATGCGAACTGCGCGATCGGCATGGCGACGGGCACCGGTTTCCTCAATCCGAGCAAGCTGAAATGGAACGCGAAACTCCTGAAAGCGTGCCATATCGATCCCGACAAATTCCGCCCGCTCAACGACGAGCCGAGCGTCTGCGGCGATGCCCTCGCGCAGAGTTTTCCCGAGCTTCGCGGCGTGCCGTGGTTCCCCGCCATCGGCGACGGCGCAGCCAGTAATCTCGGCTCCGGCGCGACGCGCCCCGGCTTCGCGGCGATCAACGTCGGCACCAGCGCCGCGCTGCGCGTCATGCGCGAGGGCAGAAAAGCGCGCGCGCCGTTTGGGTTGTTTTGCTACCGCGTCGATGCGAAGCGCTTCCTCGTTGGCGGTGCCGTGAGCAATGCCGGAAACCTCCGCGCCTGGTGCATCCGCGAACTGCATCTGCCGGATGCCGCGACCATCGAGGAGCGTCTCGCCGTTGAACCCGGCCCCTCGCACGGCCTCACCGTGCTGCCATTTTGGACGGCCGAGCGCGCGCCATTCTGGAACGAAGACGACCTCGGCTCGATCCACGGCATCACGCAGCACACGACCGCGCTCGACCTGCTCCAGGCGATCACTGAGGCGACCTACCACCGGCTCGCGCTCATCGCCGAGCCGCTGCTCGCCGCCGAGCCGCGCCGTCCGAAAATCATCGTCTCCGGCGGCATCCAAAAATCCCCCTCGTCGCTCCAGCGTCTCGCCGATGTGCTCGGCCAATCCGTCCACCCAAACGACGAGCCCGAAGCTTCCATCCGAGGCGCCGCGATCTACGCCATGGAAAAGCTCGGCCTCCGCATTCCCTCGACCGCGCTCGACCCCGCAGTGCGCCCCCGGAAAAAGTGGGCGCTCGCATATTCCACAGCGCGCGCGAAGCACCGAAAGCTCGAGAAACTCATCGGAAACGCGCGGTAGTCCAAGCCTTCAGCTTGCGGCAAAGACTCAACCCGGAGGCTTGAGCTACTGTCGAAACACTCGACTCAGAAACCCAGCCCCGGCGGGAGGCCCATGCCGGCGGTCAGTTTGCCCATTTCGTTTTGGGCGAGGGCTTTGCCTTCTTCGATCGCTTTTCTCACGCCGGTGAGGATGAGGTCCTCGAGCATTTCAACGTCTTCGGGATCGACGACGGCTTTGTCGATCTTGATGGAAATCACGTCGCCCGCGCCGTTCGCGACGACGGTGACTTTTCCGCCGCCGGCGGTCGCAGTGACTTCTTTGTCGGCCAGCTCCGCCTGCGTCTGAGCCATTTGCTCCTGCATCTTGGCGGCCTGCTTCATCATTTTTTGGATATTCATAGTGTGTGGGAAAGGTGCGGGTTCAGACGGGTTGGATTTCGGCTTTAAAAAGTTCGAGGGCTCGGCGGATGAGCGGGTCGTTTTTGAATTCGATCATCGGGTCGGCTTCCGGCTCGGCAGGTTTCTCCGGCTTCGTTTCCGGGGGCGGGCTGAGATCAGCGCGTTTGACGTAGCGCAGCTTCAATGGGTGTCCCGCGAGGTGGCTGGCGATTTCTTCAAGCAGGACGCGGTTGTTCGGCTGCTCGCAGTATTCCGGCGCGAGCGAGTCCATCGGGAAACCCACGGTCGCGGTCTGTGCGGTGAGTTCGATCAAGGTCCCGGCCTCGACCCACATCGCGATGAGCGGGCGCTGCGTGCGAATTTGCGCGAGCAGGCCGGACCACAAAAGCTCCGACGTGATCGGCGGCTTTGCCGGAGCCTCGGGCGCGGCTTCCTGAACGATCGGCGTCAGTGTGGGCGGCTCGGGAGTGGGCGCCGCGACGGCGACCGGGGCAGGGGATGGCGGCAGCTTTTCCACAGCGGGTGGCTGCGCGGGCTTTGGCGCGGGCGGGCTGGGAAGCGGCTTTGTAACGGGCTTTGCGGACGGCGGCCGCTGGGCGGACGCGGCGATTTCTTTTCCGTCGCGCATCGCGGCGAGCGCCTCAATGACTTCGGTGAGGCTCGCTTGGCTGAGCGTTTGGATAGCGCGGATGATCGCGATCTCAAAGTGCATCCGCTTGTTCGTCGCCCACTTCATCTGCGACTCCGCGCCGGCAAATTGTTCGATGAGTTCCAGCAATTTGCTCATCGGCAGCCGCTCGCCTTGTGCGACCAATGCCGCGAGCGCGTCGTCGCCGAGTTCGTCTTTCACGCCGCCCGGGTCGGCTTTCGAGACCAGCAGATTTCGCAGATGCGTGATGAGGTCGCCAAGCAGTCGGCTGAGGTCTTTGCCCGCCTCCGCCTGTTCGTGAATGAGCGCGAGTGCCTGCGGGACTTCGCCGCCGATGAGGTGCTCGCAAAGAGTTGCTACAGTCTCCCGCGCTGTGAAGCCGAAGATCTTCAGCACGTCCGCCTCTTCGATTTTGTCGCCGCAGAAAGCGACGAGCTGATCGAGCATCGACTCGGCATCGCGCATCCCGCCCTCGGCTCCGCGCCCGAGCGTATCGGCGGCGGCGGGAGCGAGCGTGATATTTTCTTTGCGTGCGATTTCGAGCAAATGACCGGCGATGAGGGGGATGGAAATGCGCTTCAAATCGAACCGCTGGCAGCGGCTCAAAATGGTCGTCGGCACCTTCTCGACGTTTGTCGTGGCGAAGAGGAAAAGGACGTGCGGCGGCGGCTCTTCGAGCGTCTTCAGCAGCGCATTGAACGACGACGGCGAGAGCATGTGGACCTCGTCCACGATGTAGATTTTGAAGCGATCGCGCGCAGGCCGGAAGGCGAGACCTTCCTGGAGGCGCCTTACTTCGTCGACGCCGTTGTAGCTCGCGGCGTCGATCTCCTGGACGTCCATGTCGACGCCGGCGGCGATCTCGGTGCACGCGGCGCAGACCTGGCACGGCTTCGAGGTCGGGCCCTTCGCCTTGCCATCGGCGCCGAGGCAGTTGAGGCACTTGGCGAGGATGCGGGCGCTCGTCGTCTTGCCGACGCCGCGGACGCCCGTGAAGAGAAACGCGTGGGCGACGCGGTCCTGGGCGATCGCGTTCGCGAGCGTCTGCGCGACGTGC